>MGLK01000017.1:50394-61115 GCA_001794825.1 Caulobacterales bacterium RIFCSPHIGHO2_01_FULL_70_19
GGCGTTGGCCGAGATCGCCACCGCCCGCCGCCCCCGCGCGCCGGTATCGCCCAGCCGCGCGGCGATCGCCCGCCCGGCCCGCGGGGAATGCACCAGCACGACGTCCCACTCCGCCGGGGGCCCCGCCGCCATCGCGACCGCTTCGTAGACGGGCAGCCGCCGCACCTCCACCCGCCCCGCCAGCAGGGCGGCCAGGTCGCCGGACGGTTCGCTGGCGCCCGGCGCGAGAACCGGTCCCGTCGCCGTCTCGCCGAGCAGGCGGGCGAGGTCCTCCAGCGCCCCCGCCGCCGAGGTCACGTCGGTCCAACCGGCCGCGCGCGCCGCCGCGGCGGTGGCGTCGCCGACCGCGAAGACCGGCAGATCCCGGCGAGGCGTCAGGGGTGCGAAGGCTTCGACGCCGTTCGGACTGGTGAAGGCGAGCGCGCCGATTTCGTGCAGATCCGGCTCCGGCCCGGCGACCGGCCGGATCTCCAGCACCGGCGCCACCACCGGCGCGAAACCCAGCGCCGCGAGGCGGCCGGCCGTCCGGGCGGCGCCGGGCTGCGCCCGCGTCACCCAGACCCGGCGGGCTCGCGTCAGGACTCCACCTTCTGGTCGCCGGCCGCGGCGTGCACCTCCGCCCCCAGCCGCAGGCCCAGCGCCCGCGCGGCGTCCGCGGTCGGCTGGTCGATCTCCCCGGCCCGCCGCCAGCGCGCCGACCCGTCCGGGGCCAGCATCTCGACGGTCAGCCGCAGACGGCCGGCGGCGATCTCGGCATGGGCGCCGATCGCGGTGCGGCACGAGCCCTCCAGCGCGGTCATCGCGCCCCGCTCCGCCGCGACCGCCAGCGCCGTGTCGGGGTGGTTGAGCGCGCCCGCCCAGGCCGCCCCGACGTCATCCGCCCGCGTCTGCAGGGCCAGCGCCCCCTGGCCGGGGGCCGGCAGGAAGCGGTCCAGCGACAGGCGCTCGCGGATCACCCCCTCGAAACCGAGCCGGTTCAAGCCGGACACGGCCAGCAGGATGGCGTCGAACTCGCCGTCGGCGAGCCTGCGCATGCGGGTGTCGACGTTGCCGCGCAGCATTTCGATCTTCAGGTCGGGCCGGAGCGCCAGCGCCTGGGCCTGCCGGCGTAGCGAGGCGGTGCCGAGCCGCGCCTCCATGGGCAGGTCGTCGAAGATCGCGGCCGTCTCGCTGAGGAAGGCGTCGCGCGGATCCTCGCGCTCCGGCACGGCGGCGATGGCCAGCCCAGGCGGCTGCTCGGCCGGCACGTCCTTCATCGAGTGCACCGCCACGTCGACGCGGCCGTCGAGCAGGGCCTCCTCGATCTCCTTGGTGAAAAGGGCCTTGCCGCCGATCTCCAGCAGGCGGCGATCCTGCACCCGGTCGCCGGTGGTGACGATCTCGACCAGCGGCACGGCCTCGGCCAGATCGGCGTCGGCGACCCCGAGCGCGCGACCGATGGCGCGCTGCATCATGCCCGACTGGGTCAGCGCCAGCTTGGAGCGGCGGGTGCCGATGCGGACGAGTGGAGCCATGAGACGTTGCCTGTGCCCGGCCGGGTCGCTACCTCGACCCGATGACCATGGCGGCGGACTATAGCAGCGGGCGGGGGCGGGCAACCGGACCCCTGGTCGTGCTCGGGCTGGAGACCAGTTGCGACGAGACCGCGGCCTCGGTCGTGCGCCTGTCGCCGGAGGGCGGGGCCGAGGTGCTGTCCTCGGTGGTGCACAGCCAGATCGACGATCATGCCGCCTATGGCGGCGTGGTCCCGGAGATCGCCGCCCGCAGCCATGTCGAGATGATCGCCGGGGTCGCCGCCCGCGCCATGGCCGACGCCGGCGTCGGCTACGACGGCCTCGACGGCGTTGCGGCGACGGCGGGACCGGGGCTGGTCGGCGGCGTCATGGTCGGGCTGAGCTTCGGCAAGGCGGTGGCGCTGGCCCGCGGGCTGCCGCTGGTCGCAGTGAACCACCTCGAGGGCCATGCCGTCTCGGCGCGCCTGGGCGAACCGGTCGAG
The DNA here is from genome assembly GCA_001794825.1 of Caulobacterales bacterium RIFCSPHIGHO2_01_FULL_70_19. Classification (GTDB taxonomy): domain Bacteria; phylum Pseudomonadota; class Alphaproteobacteria; order Caulobacterales; family Caulobacteraceae; genus Brevundimonas. Next base: position 52,391 of record MGLK01000017.1, read on the forward strand.
TACCCCTTTCTGCTGCTGCTGGTCTCCGGCGGCCACTGCCAGCTGCTCGAGGTGCGCGGCGTCGGCGACATGACCCGGCTCGGCACCACCATCGACGACGCCGCCGGCGAGGCTTTCGACAAGATCGCCAAGGCTCTGGGCCTCGGCTATCCGGGCGGCCCGGCGCTGGAGCGGCTGGCGGCGACCGGCGACGGTTCGCGCTTCGATCTTCCCCGCGCCCTGCTCGGCCGCAAGGATTGCGACTTCTCGTTCTCGGGACTGAAAACGGCGGCCTCCCGGCTGGCCGCCGCCTGCGAGACCGACCAGGACAGGGCCGATCTCGCCGATGCGGTGCAGGCCGCCATCGCCCGCCAGCTGGCCGAGCGGTCCGACCGGGCCATGAAGGCCTATGCCGAGGCTCACGATCACCGCCTGTTCGTGGTCGCCGGCGGGGTCGCCGCCAATCGCACGGTGCGGACGACGCTGGAGGCGACGGCGGCGCGCAACGGCTTCGCCTTCCTCGCCCCGCCGATGGCCTACTGCACCGACAACGCCGCCATGATCGCCCTGGCCGGAGCCGAGCGGCTGCAGAAGGGTTGGACATCCGATATCGATGTGGCGGCCAGGCCGCGCTGGCCGCTGGACGAACGACGGGCGATCGACGATCCCGTCCACCGGGCGGGCCGCAAGGGCGCGAAAGCGTAAGGAGAGGGCATGGAGTTCAGGACGGCAGGGGTCATCGGCGCCGGAGCCTGGGGCACGGCCCTGGCGCAGGTCGCCGGCTGGGCCGGGCTCGAGGTGCGGCTCCAGGCGCGCGAGCCGGAGGTGATCGAAAGCATCCGCGCCCGGCGGGTGAATGAAGCCTTCCTGCCCGGCGTCCAGCTGGACGAACGGCTGGAGGTGACCGGGGATCTCGCCGACCTCGGGGACTGCGACCTGATCCTCGCCGTGCCGCCGGCCCAGCACATGCGCTCGACCCTGGCGGCCTTCGCCGCCCATCATCGGCCCGGGACGCCGGTGATCCTGTGCTCGAAGGGCATCGAGCGGGGCTCGCTGAAGCTGATGACGGAGGTGCTGGCGGAAACCCTGCCCGACGCGCCGGCGGCGGTGCTGTCCGGCCCCAGCTTCGCCGGCGAGGTGGCCCGCGGCCTGCCCAGCGCCGTCACCCTGGCCTGCGCCGACGAGACGCTCGGCCAGGCGCTGATGAACACCCTGTCCGCCCCGACCTTTCGCCCCTACCTGGCCGACGACCTGATCGGGGCCGAGGTGGGCGGGGCGATCAAGAACGTGCTGGCGATCGCCTGCGGCATGAGCGAGGGCAAGGGGCTGGGCCGCAGCGCGCACGCCGCCCTGATCACCCGCGGGTTCGCCGAGATGACCCGCATGGGCGTGGCCCTCGGCGGCCGGGCGGAGACCGTGGCCGGGCTGTGCGGCCTCGGCGATCTGGTGCTGACCTGCTCCAGCCCCCAGTCGCGCAACATGAGCCTCGGTCTGGCGCTCGGGCAGGGGCAGACGATCGAACAGGCGCTGGCCGGCAAGCGCTCGGTGGCGGAAGGGTACGAGAGCGCTCCCGCCGTTCGCGAGCTGGCGGAGAAGACCGGAGTCGACATGCCGATCTCCATGGCCGTCGCCGCCCTGCTCGCCGGGGAGACGACGGTCGATGCCGCGATCGAGGGGCTGCTGTCGCGTCCGCTGAAGGTCGAGCGGCATTGACCGCGGAGCCGCCTGCCGAGCGCAAGCGGGTCTGGAAGACTCCGCCGGGCGTATCGCTGTGCGCCGAGACGGACATCGCCGATCCCGGCGCCCGCGCCTTCGTGCTGCAGATCGGCGACGCCTTCTTCCACGGCTTCGTGGTGCGCAAGGGCGGCGCGGTGGCGGGTTATGTCGATCGCTGCCCGCACCAGGGGTTTCCGCTCGCCATCGAGCTGGATCGTTACCTGACGCCGGACGGATCGCTGATCCTGTGCGGATGGCACGGCGCCGTGTTCGAGCCGCTCACCGGCGAATGCGTCGGCGGCCCGTGCGCCGGCGGCCGGCTTACGGTCTGGCCGGTGGAATCAGCCGGCGGCGTGATCCGCACCGCCTGAAACCCGGGCGTGCGCCCGCAAAGGGTCCGCCCCGGCCGCCCACCTTGACGAAGCACTTTACATCATAAAGTCCTTGTGAGATTATTCTCTATCCGCAGCGGCCCGGATGGCCGCTCGCCCGAGGAGGACCCGGACATGAACGCCAACGCCGAAGACCCCGCCGCCGACATCGCCTGGATGCGTCGACTGGCCGAAGAAGGCGGTCAGGCGCCGCTGCGCGGCGGATCCATTCTCATGGCCGCCGGACTGCTCTACGCCGCGGCGAGCCTGTTCCACTGGACCCTGCTGGCGGGGCTCGTGCCGCTGTCGATCGAAGCCACCTGGATCGGATGGGGCGGGGCGACCATCGCCTTCTGGGGCGTGCTGGCGGTGGTCGTTCCCCGACTCAAGCGCAGCGAGGGAACCTACACACACGCCAATCGCGCCGCCGGCATCGCCTGGAGCGGCATGGGCTGGGGCATCTTCGCCCTGTTCGCCTCGATGGCCGTGCTGGGCTGGAGAATGGGCGAAGCGGCGGCTCCGACCCTCTATGTGCTGATGCCGTCGGTCATCCTCGTCTTCTACGGCGTGGGCTGGGCGGTCAGCGCGGCGATGTTCCGTTCGCGCGCCATGTGGACCCTGTCGTTCGCCAGCTTCGCCGCTGCGCCGGTCCTCGCCGCCCTGGCGGAAACCTCGGCGCTCTACCTCGCCTACGCTGCCCTCCTGGTCGGGCTGATGGGGCTGCCCGGCTATCTGTTCATGCGCGCGGCGAAGCAGGCGTGACCCATGGCCGATGATTTCGACATCAGCCGCCTCGACGAGGTCATCCATGGGCGCGTCCGGTTGGGCATCATGGCCTTCCTGTCGGGCGTCGAGAGCGCCGACTTCAACACCCTGAAAGCGCGACTGCAGACCACGGACGGGAACCTCTCGGTTCATCTGAGGAAGCTTGAGGACGCCGGCTTCGTCGCCGTGAGCAAACGGTTCGAGGGCCGAAAGCCCCTGACCGAGGCCAGCATGACGCCCGCCGGCCGCCAGGCTTTCGTCGCCTATCTCGATGCGCTGCAGGGGCTGGTGGCCAGGCCGTGAAGGGGACGGATGACGGACGGCCGGCGAGCGTCTAGACCGCAGCCATGACCGACCGCATCCACCGCTTCGAGGCGCTCGAGAATTTCCGGGACTACGGCGACTACGGAACCGCCGCCGGCCGCCGCCTCGCGCGCGGCCGGCTGTTTCGTTCGGCCCATCAGGCGCGGGTCAGCGACGCCGACCTGCAGCGTCTGGCCGGCCTCGGCATCTCGGCCATCGTCGACCTTCGCCGCCCCGGCGAACGCCGCGACCAGCCGTCCCGGCGGCCCGCCGGCTGGTCCGGCCAGGTCATCGAGAGCGACCACGACGACGGCGGCGAGGCGCCGCACATCACCTTCCTGAAGACCTCGGACCTGACGGTCGACTCGGCCCGGGTCTTCATGGCGAACGTCTACCGCCAGCTCGCGTTCGAGCCGCCCCACCTCGACCTGTTCGCCCGCTACTTCCGCGCCCTCGGCGAAACCGACGGCGCCGTGCTGATCCACTGCGCCGCCGGCAAGGACCGGACCGGCCTGCTCGCCGCCCTGACCCATCACCTGCTCGGCGTGCATCGCGACGACATGGTCGCGGACTACCTGCTCACCAACAGCGCCGTCGACCTCGCCGCCCGCGCGCCCGCCGTCGCGCGGCAGCTGGAGGCCTTCACCGGTCGCCCCGCCAGCCACGAGGCGGTCGTGGCCTTCCTCGGGGTCGAGGCCGCCTGGCTCGAGACCGCGCTCGACGCCATCGCCGACCGGTACGGCTCGGTCGACGCCTATATGGAGCAGGCGCTCGGCGTCGATTCCACCCTTCGGGATCGCCTCGGCGAGCGGCTCTCGGCGTGAGCCTCGCCGCCGCCGAGCGCCGCATCCTTCCGTGGCGCGATCCCCTGGCGATCGCCCATGGCCTCAGGAACCGGCAGGGCGCCGTGGCGCTGCTGTCGGATGGCGGCCCCCTCGGCCGCTGGTCTTTCGTCGCCGCCGACCCCGACAGGATCCACGTCGGCGACCTTGACGAGGGGCTGCGGCTGCTCCGCCAGCCGGACTGGGCGCGCCAGACCGTCGGCCTGATGGCCTATGACGCCGGCGCGCGTCCCGCCACCGGGCCGCGTCCGGCGGTCTGGCCCGACCTGATGCTGGCGCGATATCCGGCGATGCTCGCCTTCGACCACGCAAGGGCGGAGGTCGTGGCCGTCGGTCGCGGCGCGGCGCCGGCGACGGCCGCCGCGGCCGTCGACAGGGCGCAGGCGTGGCTCGAGGTCGCCGGGAGCCCCGCCGAACCGCCGCCGCCGGCCGCCTCTTTCGACGCTGACGCTCCGCCGGAGGCCTACGTCGCCGCCGTGGCCGACGTCGTCGGGCGGATCGCCGCCGGGGAGCTGTTCCAGGCGAATATCGCGCGCGCCTGGTCCGGCAGGCTGCGCCGGGAGGCCGAGCCGTTCGACGCGATGCTGCGGCTGGCCGGGCGCGCCGCCGCCTACGGGGCGTACTGGCGACTGGGCGACCGGGCCGTGGTCTCGAACTCGCCCGAGCTCTTCCTCACCTTCGATCCCGCGACCGGGCGCATCGAGAGCCGCCCCATCAAGGGCACCCGGTCCCGTGATCCCGACCCCGCCCGGGACGCCGCGCTGGCTGACGAGCTGGCCGCCAGCGCCAAGGATCGCGCGGAGAACCTGATGATCGTCGATCTGATGCGGAATGACCTTTCGCGGGTCGCCCTTCCCGGCTCGGTTCGAGTGGAGCGCCTGTTCGAGGTCGAACGCCTGCCCACGGTCCACCACCTCGTCTCGACGGTGGCCGCCACGGCCCGGCCGGGCGTGGGGGCCGCGGACCTGCTGGAGGCGACCTTTCCGCCCGGGTCCATCACCGGGGCGCCCAAGCACCAGGCCATGAAGGTCATCGCAGCGCACGAGCCGCCGAGGGGACCCTGGTGCGGCAGCCTGTTCCATGTGGATGAGGGGCGGGTGACCGCCTCGGTCCTGATCCGCACCGCCGCTTTCGAGCGGGACGGCGACGGCTGGCGATTCCGGACCCTGGCGGGGGCTGGCGTCGTCTCCGACAGCGTTCCGGCGGCGGAACTCGCCGAGACCGGAGCCAAGATCCGGGCCCTGCGCGAGGCCCTCGTCGGGACCTAGCAGTCAGGGCAGGTCGTCTGCACCGACGTCCGGGGCCGCAGATAGTAGCTGTGCGAGAACTGGGTGATGGTCGGCATCAGATAGTCCGCCGGCGAGTCGTAGTCGTAGGTCGCCTCCGACATGATCACGCTCTCGCCGTCCGTGATCAGGTCGGCCGGGAGCGTCACGGTCGAGCCGACTGTCCGCGGCGTCATCCCGTCGCCCCGACTCCACACCACCCGTGCGATGCCGCCGGTCTGCATGATGCTGGTGACCCGCTGCTGAAGCGGCGCGACGGGGAAGGGCTTCATGATCAGGCCGCCGATGTCGAATATGTCGTCGACGGTCGCGGCGGTGACCGTATCCTCCTGCGCCACGAGGTCGGCGACCATGGCCGAGGCGTGCCCCATCCGCTTCTGCGCCATGTAGCCCTGGCAGAACTCGGAAAGTCCCAGGTAGAAGGCGATCAGCACGGGGGCGAGCATCGCGAACTCGACCGCCGAGATGCCGCGATCGTCCCGCGCCAGACGCCTGAACAGCGAGGACCTCATGCCGGTTCGTTCCGGAATGCGGTGGTCGCGGTCAGGCGCACCGTGCCGTCGTTGAGCCGCGAGAGCCCCTGGGCCATGAAGGTGGTCAGCAGGGGCTGGCGGTACCAGACCCGGACCAGGATCAGGTCGCCCGGGTTGCCGTTGGCGTAGCTCAGGGCGGAGTCGTCGAAGCTTCCCGCGGCCATCGGATCGGGCGGGTTGACGTTGAACTGCGGAATGACGCGCACGTCGACGTTGGCGCGGGTCGGGCAGTCAGCGCTGAATATGCTCATGCGGCTGCACAGCGCGTTCTTGAACTGCTCGGCCGTCATGTTCTGCGCGCTCGCCTGGCCGGTGCGGATCAGGCGGCCGCTCTCGATCGTCGCGTTCTCGAGCACCGAGTCGGTGACGAAGACCAGGCCGAGTTCGAGAATGGCGAACAGCATCAGGCAGAACGGCAGGGCCACCATGCCGAACTCGACGGCGGCCGAACCTTCCTCCGCACGCAACAAGCTGCGGGGACCTCCCGATCCTGTCCTGCCCCGGAACTTCACGCGCAGTTCCTAGGGCGCGGGATCAGTGGCGGGGGCCGGCCCGCTCGAGCCGCGCAGCGACGGAGAGCAGGAGCTGGCGCAGGCCATCTCGGTCGCCTGGGCTCCGCGCCAGACGCGGACCCGCCCCGAGCCTTCCCCGGCCGTCACCACCACCTGGCTCTGGAACACGGTCCGGCCGATCGGATCCACCGCCACGACCTCGGTCACGCCATAGCCCTTGCCGGTGATGTACAGGGTGTTGGCGTCGACCACCGTCACGTCCGCGATCTGCGGGTTGCCCACGATCACGGAGCCCGCCGGGCCGCGCAACTGGACGCGCTGGGCCTGGTCGATCTCGACGCTGAGTCTGGACTGGGCCGTCACCCCGGCAGGGGCCGCCAGAAGGGCGACCGCCGCGGCGGCGGCGACATAGCGGAGGCGAGGTTTCATGGCGACGTCTTCCATTGAACGGGCGCGCGCGAAAGCGTGGTCCGGACACTGCCGACGAAGTCTCAAGAAAGTCTGAAATCCCGGCCGTTCGTGTGGCGGTGAACTGGGCCGGGAAGGCATGCGATCAAGCTCAGGCGGCCGCCCGGAGTCGGGATTCTAAGTAAACACCGCAGTAACCACGACCGGCGACCGCCCCTTAACCCGTATGGGCGATAACCATCCTGCGTTCTGGGGGTCAAGCGGGCTGCCGGCTCCCCCCGCGTCAGTTAGCTCGCTAGATCCAAACCTGAGGATACAGACCATGACCAAGTTCGTTTCGCAGTTCATGTCCGACGAGTCGGGCGCCACCGCCATCGAGTACGGCCTGATCGCCGCCCTCATCGCCGTGGTCATCATCTCGGCCGTGACGGCCCTGGGCACCACGATCAAGACCAAGTTCAACGCCGTCGTGACCGGCATGGGCGGCACCGCCGGCACCTGAGCCGCAGCGTCAGCCAGATGTTGCGAGGGGCCGGAGCGGCGACGCTCCGGCCCCTTGTCTTTCCGACGCTGGCGGCGGCGGCCGCCGGGGTAAATGAGCCGCTAAACACGTTTGTAGGGCCGAGCTTAACCAGGGGGCCGCACAGTCAAGGCGTTTCCAGGGGGCAGGCGGGCGACCGGCTTCCCCGAAGGCAGTCGATCGAGCCCATCGGGAGAGGATCCAAATGACCAAGTTCGTTTCGCGTTTCATGTCCGACGAGTCGGGCGCCACCGCCATCGAGTACGGCCTCATCGCCGCCCTCATCGCCGTGGTCATCATCTCGGCCGTCACCGCCCTCGGCACCACCATCAAGACCAAGTTCAACGAAGTGGTCACCGGCATGGGCGGCACCGCCGGCACCTGACCGCGGCGCCAGCCAGACAGGCGAAGGGCCGGGGCGGCGACGCCCCGGCCCTTTCGTTTGCATGAAACCCGGCCTTAACGGCCGACGTGCCAGAGGGACGGCATGGACCTGCTGACCCTCGCCCTGCTCGGCGTCATGCCCGCCCTCGCCATCGTGGGCGGGCTCAACGACCTGACGACGATGAAGATCCCGAACTGGATCTCCGGCCTTCTGGTCCTGTTCTTCTTCCCCGCCGCCTTCGCCGTAGGTCTGCCGCTGTCCCAGATCGCCGTGCATGTCGGCGTCGGGATCGCGGCCTTGCTGGTCGGCGCGGGCATGTTCGCCCTGCGCTGGATCGGCGGCGGCGACGCCAAGCTGATGGCGACGGCCTGCCTGTGGCTCGGCCTGACCGGCTCCGGCATGTTCCTGCTGTGGACCGGGGTGGTGGGCGGCGTGTTCTGCCTCGCCCTGCTGTTCGCCCGCTTTCACGCCCGTCCGTATCTGGCCGGTGCGCCCGGCTGGGTCGTCCAGCTCATGGAGCCGAAGGGCGACATTCCCTACGGCGTGGCGATCGCCGCCGGGGCCCTGCTGGCCTGGCCGGAGTCCCCGCTGATGTTGCGCTTCATCGGCGGCTGAGGGCGCCTGTCGGGTTTAGGCCGGCGTTAACTCCCGGACGGGCATGGTCATTAACGGTAGGGGGCCGCCAGACCGTCTCGGTCCGCACGGTCCTGCCGGAGACCGCCGATGAAGCCCGCCCGCATCATTGTCATCTGCATCGCCGCCGTCGCCGCCATCGGGCTGGCGCTGGTCGTGCGCGCCATGGGCTCGCCCTCCGGCGAACCCGTCGCGGTCGCCACCGCTGCGCCGGCCGAGACGCGGCCGATGGCAAAGGTGCTCGTCGCGGCCCGCGACCTTCAACCCGGCCAGCGTCTGACCGACGGCGACATGGCGTGGAAGGACTGGCCGGTGGACGCCGTCAGCTCCGCCTTCATCACCGACGGGTCGACGCCCATCGAGGCGGCGGACGCCGCCGAGGCGGAGGACAAGCCGGAGGGCGCGGTCGCCTCCGTGGCCCGCGCCGCCGCCAACCTGGCCGGAGGCGGCGCCAAGGCCGACTACGTCGGCT
>MGLK01000017.1:61124-86872 GCA_001794825.1 Caulobacterales bacterium RIFCSPHIGHO2_01_FULL_70_19
GATCACCGTCCGCAAGATCGTCCGCGCCGGCGACAGCGGCTACATGGCCGCCTACCTGGAACCCGGAATGCGGGCGATGGCCATCCGCGTCACGGTCGAGACGGCCGCCGGCGGCTTCATCCTGCCCGGCGATCGCGTCGACGTCGTCCTGACCCGCGAGACGAACCTGTCCAACATGGGCGCCCAGGAGGGCGACCGCTCGAAGTTCACCTCGTCCACCGTGATGCGGAACATCAAGGTGCTGGCCATCGACCAGTCGACCCGCGCGGGCGACGACGCCCAGGCCGTGGTCGGGGCGACGGCGACCCTGGAAGTCAGCCCCGGCGACGCCGAGGCGCTGGCGCTGGCCAAGTCCGAGGGCGAGCTCAGCCTCGTGCTTCGCTCGTACGCCGACACCGGCGGCCCGTCCGGCGCGGTCAGCTCCGGTCGTCGGGAGGTTTCCGCTGTCCGCGTCTACCGCGGCGGCGCCCCTGAAGTGGTGGTGGTCCAATGAAGCGCCTGATCGCCGTCGCCCTCGCCGGCCTCTCGGTTGCGATCGTCGCGCCGGCTTCAAGTCCGGTCGCCCAGACCCGCGCGGCGGTGTCGATGGGGGCGCAGTCGCAACTGATCAACCTGCCGCGCGGCTCGTCCATGGCCATCGACCTTCCGGCCGATGCGCGCGACGTGATCGTGCCGAATCCCGCGGTGGCCGAAGCGATGCTGCATTCGCCGCGCCGGATCACCGTCATCGGCCTGGCGCCCGGCGAGACCGACGCCGTCGTGCTGGACAACGCCGGTCGGGCCATCCTGTCGCTGCGCATCCGGGTCGACGCCGGCGTCTCCGCCCTGCAGGACACCCTCGACCGGGTCGTCCCCGGATCGCGCGTGCGCGCCGAGGCGGTCAACGACAGCATCATCCTGACGGGGGTGGTCTCCAGCCCCGGCGAGGCGGACCGGGCCAGCCAGGTCGCCCGCGCCTTCGTCTCGGCTCCAGAGAAGATCATCAACATGATGACGATCGAGGGATCCGACCAGGTGATGGTCAAGGCGCGCATCGTCGAGGTGCAGCGCACGGCCATCAAGCAACTCGGCCTCGACGTCGACGCCGTCCTCGCCAACGTCGGCGACGGTCTCAGCTTCGCGCAGAACGCCACCTTTGCGGTCTCTGGGAGCCAGCTCGGCGGCGGGGTCCTGAACTACCTCGACCAATCCGGCGACGGCAACGTGCTGGACACCAACCTCCGCGCCTTCGAACGCGCGGGCCTGGTGCGCATTCTCGCCGAGCCGAACCTGACCTCCGTCAACGGCGAGAACGCGGAGTTCCTCGCCGGCGGCGAGTTCCCGGTCCCGACCGGACGGAGCGTCGACGCCACCACCGGCCAGGTGACCGTGGGCATCGAGTTCAAGCCGTTCGGCGTCCGCCTCGCCTTCCGGCCGATCGTCCTGTCGCAGGGCCGCATCTCGTTGCAGCTGTCCACCGAGGTGTCGGAGCTGACCACGGCCGGCGCCTACACGCTCGGGGGCACCGCCGAGGACGGACTGGTCATCCCCGCCCTGAACGTACGCCGCGCCTCCAACACCGTGGAGCTGCCGTCCGGGGGATCCCTGATGATCGCCGGCCTGCTGCGCGAGGACACCCGCCAGAACATCGACCAGCTGCCCGGCATCGGCGACCTTCCGGTGCTCGGGGCCCTGTTCCGTTCCCGCGACTACCTGTCCGGCGAAACCGAGCTGGTGATCATCGTCGAGGCCTACATCGTCTCGCCGACCTCGCCCGGCCGCCTGCAGACGCCGGCCGACGGGCTGCAGATCGCCAACGACGCCCAGACCATCCTGTTCGGCCAGCTGAACCAGCACTACGCGCCCCGCGACGTCGCCCAGACCGCGCCGGGCAGCGGCTGGAACGGTCCTGTCGGCTATGTGATCGAATGAGGCCGCTCCCGATGCGCATTCCGCTGACTTCCCTCGCCGTCGCCGCCCTGCTGGCCGGTTGCGCCGGCGCGACCGGGTCGCCGCCGCCGCTCAATCCGCTGGCCCGGTACGCCCTGCAGGTCGAACCGGGCCTCGACCGCATCGCCCTCGCCGTCCATGACGAGGGTCTCTCGGCCAACCAGGAGTCGGCGCTGCGCGCCCTGGCCAGCCGCTACGGCGCCACCGGCGCCGGGCCCGTGCAGGTGCAGGGACCGGCCGGTGAAGACCCCGGCGCCGCCCGCCAGACCTGGGCGGTTCGCGCCGCCCTCGAGGCCGCGGGCGTTCCGGCCGACAGGATCCGCGTGACGGCCTATGACGCGCCGGATCCCCGCGCCCCGGTGCTGGCCGGCTTCGAGACCGTGCAGGCGGTCGTCCCGAACTGCGCCGCCGAGCCGCGCAGCATGGGCCCCCGGTATTCGAACCAGTCCTCGCCCGGCCTCGGCTGCGCGGTCACCGCCAACATGGCGGCCCAGATCGCCGATCCGCGCGACATTCTCGGGGCGCGGCCGATGAGCCCGGCGGATTCCGGCCGGGCCGCCGTGGTGTTCCAGAACTACCGTGCGGGCGAGGAATCCTCGACGCCGCAGGAAACCCTGGTTCGGGGCCGGATCGCCCGGGCCGTGGAATAGCGCGCCATGAGCAACGCCTTCGCACCCCGGCCGTTCGACGACCTCGACGACGAGTTCGATCTCGACATGGGATACGCCGCTCCCGAGGGCCCCTACGCGGCCGAGACGGCCGCTCCGCCCGCGGCAGAGCCGGACGCGGGCGCCGACGAGCGCACCCCCCTGCGCTTTTCGCCTCCCGTTTCACCGGCGACGCCCGCCTCTGCGGCCTACGCCGCCGCGGAGGCGGCGCAGGTTCCCGCCGTCTCCGAATTCAATCCTGTCGGCGATCTGGTCGCCGGGGCCGCGGCGGCCTTCTCGGCGCCGGTGCTCGGCGCGCACGCGGCCGAGGTGTCGGTGCCCCGCATCGCCATCCACGTCTTCGCCGAGCGCCAGGACACCCTCGCCGCCGCCGAGCGGGCCGGCCAGGATCGCCGGCTGTCGCGCGCGACCACGCAGATCCGCATCGGCGGCGTCGCCGCGGCCATCGAGGCCTACCGGCACGAGCCGACCCCGCCGCTGATCATCGTCGAATGCATGAAGGACCCGCAGACGCTGCTGTGGGAGGTGGATCAGCTGGCCGAGGTCTGCGACGCCGGCACCAAGGTGGTGATCATCGGCGCCACCAACGACATCCTGCTGTTCCGCGAGCTGATGCGGCGCGGCGTGAGCGAATACCTCGTCGCCCCAATCCAGCCGCTGCAGCTGATCTCGGCCATCGGCGGCCTGTTCGCCGACCCGGCGCAACCGTTCGTCGGCCGCTCGATCGCCTTCGTCGGCGCCCGCGGCGGCGCAGGGGCCAGCTCCGTGGCCCACAACACCGCCTACGCCATGTCCGAACGGATCGGCGCCAACACGGTGATCGTCGACTACGATCTGCCGTTCGGCACGGCCGGTCTCGACTTCAACCAGGACCCGCTGAACGGCGTCGCTGACGCCTTGAGCCAGCCGGACCGCCTCGACCCGGTGCTGCTCGACCGGATGATGGTTCGCTGCACCGACAAGCTCAGCCTGTTCGCCGCCCCCGCCACCCTCGACACCGATTGGGACGTCTCGCCCGAAGCCTTCGAGGAGGTCACGACCCAGATCCGCTCGACGGCGCCCTTCGTGGTCCTCGACCTGCCCCACCTGTGGTCGGGCTGGATGCGGCGGACCCTGATCGCCGCCGACGAGGTGGTGATCGTGGCGACCCCGGACCTCGCGTCCCTGCGCAACGCCAAGAACATGATCGACCTGATCCGGCAGGGTCGGCCGAACGACGCGCCGCCCCGGCTGGTGCTGAACCAGGTGGGCGTTCCCGGCCGGCCGGAGATTCCGGCCAAGGAGTTCGGCAACGCGCTGGGGGTCCATCCCAGCCTGATCATCCCGTTCGACGCCAAGGTGTTCGGCGCTGCGGCTAACAACGGTCAGATGATCCTCGACGCCGGGGCGAAGTCGAAGGCGGCCGAGGCCTTCCAGACGCTCGCCCAGATCGTCTCGCGGCGTGAACTGCCGCAGTTGGCCGCACCGAAGGGGAAGGCCGGCGCCAAGTCGGTGTTCTCCGGCCTGTTCAAGAAGAAGTCGTAAGCGGGTGTTCGGCAAGCGCACAGCCCAGCCCGGCGCCGCCGCCCCCGCGCAGCGACCGGCGCAGGCTGTCCCGCCGCCCGTGCAGGCGGCGCAGGGCCTGCAGACCCAGGCCTTCTCGATGGACTCGGATGTGTCGGAGCTGGAGCGGCCGGAACCCGTCGCCCGCCGTGCGCCGTCGGAAGCAGCCGATCGCCTCGACGCGCTCGCCAGCCGCCCGAGGGCGGAGGCGCCCGCCCCCAAGACGCAGGGCCCCGGCCCCAAGGCCACGCCCGGCTTCGAACAGCTGAAGAAGGCCCAGGCGGTCGCCGAGATCGTCCGCGAGCAGTCGGACTACTATCACGCCACGAAGACGACGATCTTCAACGCGCTGATGAACACCATCGACCTCGCCCAGCTGGCCCAGCTGGAGCAGAAGGCGGCGGCGGAGGAGATCCGCGACATCGTCGCCGAGCTGGTGGCGATCAAAAACGTCTCGATGTCGGTGGCCGAGCAGGAGCACCTGGTCCAGGACATCGTCAACGACGTCCTCGGCTACGGGCCGCTGGAGCCGCTGCTGGCCCGCGACGACATCGCAGACATCATGGTCAACGGCGCCGGGCGGGTGTTCATCGAGGTCGGCGGCAAGGTCCAGCTGACCAATGTCCGCTTCCGCGACAACGGCCAGCTGATGAACATCTGCCAGCGGATCGTGTCGCAGGTCGGCCGCCGCGTGGACGAGAGCTCCCCGATCTGCGACGCCCGCCTGCCGGACGGGTCGCGGGTCAACGTCATCGCCCCCCCGCTGGCCATCGACGGCCCGACGCTGACGATCCGGAAGTTCAAGAAAGACAAGCTGACGATGAAGAATCTGGTGGAGTTCAACTCCATCAGTCCGGAGGGCGCGCGCGTCCTCGGCGTCATCGGCGCGTCGCGCTGCAACCTGATCATCTCGGGCGGCACCGGTTCGGGCAAGACGACCCTGCTCAACACCCTGACCGCCTTCATCGACCCGACCGAGCGGGTGATCACCTGCGAGGACGCGGCCGAGCTGCAGCTGCAGCAGCCGCACGTGGTGCGTCTCGAGACCCGGCCGCCCAACCTCGAGGGCCAGGGCCAGATCACCATGCGGGATCTGGTCAAGAACTGCCTGCGCATGCGTCCCGAGCGGATCATCGTCGGCGAGGTCCGCGGCCCCGAAGCGTTCGACCTGCTGCAGGCCATGAACACCGGCCACGACGGCTCCATGGGCACGCTGCACGCCAACTCGCCGCGCGAGGCCATCAGCCGGATGGAGTCGATGATCACCATGGGCGGCTACGGCCTGCCGTCCAAGACCATCCGCGAGATGATCGTCGGCTCGGTGGACGTCATCGTCCAGGCGGCGCGCCTGCGCGACGGCTCGCGCCGCATCACCCACATCACCGAGGTGGTGGGGCTGGAGGGCGACGTCATCGTCACCCAGGACCTGTTCCTCTACGAGATCACCGGCGAGGACGAGAACGGCAAGATCGTCGGCCGGCACCGTTCGACGGGCATCGCCCGCCCCCGCTTCTGGGATCGCGCCCGCTACTACGGGCTGGAGCGCGAGCTGGCCGAAGCCCTGGACGCGGCGGAGTAGATCATGCTTCCCCTCCTCGCCGCCGTCCTGGCCTTCATCACCATCGGCGGGCTTGGCTGGGCCTTCGTCGGCGGAGGCGATTCCAGCGAGGCCGCGCTGAAGCGGGCGCAGTCGTTCGGCGCGCCCAAGCAGACCGCCGCCGCGGCGCGCAAGGCGGCGGCCAACACGCCCGAAGCGCGGCGCAAGCAGATCATGCAGCAGCTGCAGGAAGCGGACCGGCTGGAGCGCAAGGCCCGGCTGACGCTGCCGGCAAAGCTGAAGCAGGCCGGTCTGTCGATGAACGTCCAGACCTTCTGGATCATCAGCGCCGTCCTCGGCGTGGTTGCGGCCTTGCTGCCCATGCTGTTCGGCCTCAACCCGCTGGTCGCGCTCGGTCTCGGCGTGATCTTCGGCCTCGGCTTGCCGCGCTGGGTGGTCGGTTTCCTCGGCAAGCGCCGCCGCAAGAAGTTCTCGAGCCATTTCGCCGACGCCGTCGACGTCATCGTGCGGGGCATCAAGTCAGGCCTGCCGGTCCACGATTGCTTCAAGATCATCGCGCGCGAGAGCCCCGCCCCGCTCGGCCCGGAGTTCCAGCGCCTGGTCGAAGGCATGGGGGTCGGCCTGACCCTGCCGCAGGCGCTGGACAAGATGTACGAGCGCATGCCGACGCCGGAGTTGAAGTTCTTCTCCATCGTCATCGGCATCCAGCAGAAGACCGGCGGCAATCTGGCGGAGGCCCTGTCGAACCTTTCCGCCGTGCTGCGCGCCCGCAAGATGATGGGCGAAAAGATCAAGGCGCTGTCCTCCGAGGCCACGGCCTCGGCCGGCATCATCGGCTCTCTGCCGCCGGCGGTGATGATCCTCGTCAGTCTGACCACCCCGGCCTACATGGCCAAGCTGTTCACCGATCCCCGCGGCCAGTTCATGCTTCTGGTCGCCGTCGTCATGATGAGCTTCGGCGTCTTCGTGATGAAGAAGATGATCTCCTTCAAGTTCTGAGGACCAGACATGCCGGGCCTCATCCCCTTCTTCACCGACCCTGTGAACATCCTCAGCATGGTGGTCGGCTTTCTGGTGTTCGCCACCCTCGTCACCCTGCTCGGCTCGTTCGGCGGCGGGGCGAAGCTCGAGGGGCGCATGAAGGCGGTCGCCGTGCGCCGCGAGGAGCTGAAGCGCCGCTCACGGCAGGCCATCGCCGCCCAGGCGTCGGGCCCGCAGGGACTTCGTCACACTGACGAGGGCTTCAAGAAGCGCGTCGTCGAGCAGCTGAACCTGACCAAGCTGCTCGAGGACCCGAAGGTCGCCGACAAGATGGCCCAAGCCGGCTATCGCGGGCCCAGGCCGCTGACGACCTTCTACTTCTTCCGCTTCTCGATGCCGTTCGTCTTCCTGGCGATCACGGCCTTCTACCTGTTCATCTTCAATGACTTCGGCCTGCCCTTCATGACCCGGGTCACGGCGGTCATGGCCGCGGCTGTGGCCGGCTTCTATGCGCCGAACATCTTCCTGGCCAACCGCATCGCCAAGCGCCGCACCTCGATCATGCAGGCCTTCCCGGACGCGCTGGACCTGCTGCTGATCTGCGTCGAGGCGGGCATGTCGATCGAGGCCGCCATCCAGAAGGTCGGCCAGGAGATCGGCGGCTCGTCCATCGACCTGGCCGAGGAGTTGACCCTGCTGTCGGCCGAGCTGAGCTACCTGCCCGACCGCCGCATGGCCTACGAGGGGTTGGCCAAGCGCACCAATCATCCGGGGGTGAAGTCGGTGGCCACGGCCATGACCCAGGCCGAGACCTACGGCACCCCGCTGGGCGCGGCGCTCCGGACCATGGCCAAGGAGAACCGCGATCTGCGCCTTTCGGCGGCCGAGAAGAAGGCCGCGGCGCTTCCGGCCAAGCTGACCGTGCCGATGATCCTGTTCTTCCTGCCGGTCCTGTTCATCGTCATCCTGACGCCGGCGATCATCAGCATCCAGGACACGATGGCCAAGGGCGGCTGACGGATCAGCCCTCGGCCGCCGCCTTCCAGGCCTCGGCGATGCGGTCCACGCCGTGGCGCAGCCGCTTGCGGTGCTTGTCGAAGAACATCTCGCCGCGCAGGCCGGAGAAGATGAAGCCGTTGGAGACGATGCAGCTGCCCGGCTCCAGCTCCTCGATCTCGAAGTAGCGCATCGACCGGAACCAGACGCCGCGGCTCTCGGTCCAGACCAGCTGGGCGTAGGGCTGCCACTCGCCGACCTTGGCGACGACGCGGCGCTCCGGCAGATCCTCGAACGACTCGGTCAGGGTGATCTGGCCGCCGTAGGCGATCGCGCCCTCCGCCGCCCGCTCCACCGGATTCCAGCGGTCCCAGCCGGGCAGGTCGGCGATCACGTCCCAGATGCGGTCGGTCGGCGCGCGCACGCCGATGCGCTTTTCGATACGGGCGATGTCCATGACCGACGATCTGACACGGGTTTCAGGCGCTGAAAAGGCTTCAGCGACCGCCCTCCGGTCCCGGCTGCGACGCCGGCGGCGTCTCGGGCGAGGGCGTCTCGTCGCGGTCGGGGAGATCGGGCGGGCCGCGCCGCAGCCGGACGCTGGAGAAGCACAGGGCGATGGCTCCGGTCAGCAGGAGGGCGTTGGCGATGAACGGCGCGGGCTCGGCCAGTTCATAGAGGGCGACCCCCACCACGGGCGGCACCAGGAAGCTGAGGCCGGCCAGCGACATCATCAAACCGGCGACGGCGCCCTGCTCGTTCGGTCCCACCTCCAGCGAGGAGCCGGCGGTGAAACCCGGACGGGCGAAGCCGACCCCCATCGAGACGACCGCATAGCCGATCACCACGCCGTAGTACCCGGGGGCGAAGACGGTCAGCAGGTTTCCCGCCAGCGCAAGACCGGCGCCCCAGCGCATGAGGTCGGCGGGCTGCAGCTTGAGCAACGGGATCAGCCCCCACTGCGCCATCAGCGTGGCGGCCGCGCCGGCGAACATGGCGATGCTGATGAAGGGCAGGGCTGCCTCGGGCCCCGAGCCCGGCTGCGCGATCACGTCGATCACATGGAAGCCCAGGACCGAGATGTTGATGGCCTGGGAGCCCGTGACGAGCAGGCCGAACAGCAGATAGTCGCGGACTCTCCGGTCCTTCCACAGTCCCTTGCCCGCCTCGCGGCGGCCGCTCGGCGACGGGATGCGCACCACCTCGCCGCTGGGCAGTCGTCGCCAGACCACCCACAGCACCGCGGCCGCGAACAGGGCGAAGGCGTACATCGGTCCCGCCAGGCCGACCAGCGGGAGCACCAGCAGGGGCGCGAAGGTCGGTCCCAGAACCGTGCCGAGCCCCTGGGCCGAGGCGAGGAGCGACATGGCCTGGGTCCGCTGCTCGGGGCTGGTCCGGTCCGCGACATAGGCCTGGGCCGCGATCGGCGAGGCGGAGCCGAACACGCCGTAGATGGTCCGCGCCACCGCCATCAGAACGAAGGCCGTCAGCGGCCCGAGCCACAGCTGCAGCCCCGCCGTGGTGGCCAGGCCGAAGCCGCCGATCGAGGCGACGAAGCCGCCCAGACCGATCATGATGACCTTCTTGCGCCCCAGCCGGTCCGACAGCCGCGCCCAGTAGGGCGAGGTCAGGGTCCACATCAGGGCCGAAATGGCGAACGCCGCCGACACGAGGGTGTCCCTGAGGCCGAACTCGCGTCCGATGGCCGGCAGCACCGACTGCAGCGCCATGTTGCCGGCGGCGGCGATCAGGCTGACCGCGAACAGGATGGCGAAGGCGGGAGAGCGGAGGTTCACACGGCGACCGTAGGCTGAGGCGGGGCCTTGCGGAAGCGGCCGTGGTCCGCGACGGTTGCCTCTCTCACCACGAGGACGACGCCATGACCCTTCGCCTGCTGGCCCTCTCCGCGACGGCGCTCGCCGTCTCCGCCGCCGGCGCCGCCGCCCAGGTCCCGCTGGAGCGGATCGAGGCGGCCGTGGAGGCGGCGACGCCGCAGGTGGTCGAGTGGCGGCGCGACCTGCACCGGCATCCGGAGCTCGGCTTCGCCGAGACGCGCACCGCCGGGGTGGTCGCCGACCATCTGCGGAGCCTCGGGCTGGAGGTGCGGACGGACGTCGGCCGCACCGGGGTGGTCGGGGTGCTGCGTGGCGGCCGGCCGGGGCGCACCGTGGCGCTGCGCGCCGACATGGACGCCCTGCCCGTGCTGGAGGCGACCGGCCTGCCGTTCGCCTCGACCGCGACCGGAAGCTACATGGGCGAGACCGTGCCGGTGGCCCACGCCTGCGGCCACGACGCCCACGTGGCCATGCTGATGGGCGCCGCCGAGGTTCTGGCCGGCATGAAGGACGAGCTCGCGGGGACGGTGGTGTTCATCTTCCAGCCGGCGGAGGAGGGGGCGCCCCCCGGCGAGCCCAAGGGCGGGGCGGCCCTGATGATCGAGGAGGGGGCCCTGGCGGACCCCCGGCCCGAGGCGATCTTCGGCCTGCACGTGGTCCCCGGCCGGCCGGGCACGGTCTTCTACCGGCCGCGCGGCTTCATGGCGGCCTCGGACCGGGTCGACGTCGTCCTGAACGGGCGGCAGACGCACGGGGCATGGCCGTGGAAGGGCGTCGACGTCATCGCCGCCTCGGCCCAGATCGTGCAGACGATCAACAATCTGACCGCCCGAACCATCGATCCGACGACGACGCCGACGGTGTTCACCATCGCCACGCTGGACGCCGGGGTCCGCTACAACATCATCCCCGACCGGGCGACGATGTCGGGCACCCTGCGCACCTTCGACATCGCCCAGCGCGACGACCTGGTGCGGCGCGCGGAGATCGCCGTCGACAACGTGGCCGAAACCTACGGCGCGACGGCCGAGTTCGCGGTGCGCCAGAACGCGGCGCTGGTGTTCAACGACGAGGCGCTGTCGGCCTGGCTGGAGCCGGTGCTGGCCGAGGCGGCGGGTGCGGACAACGTCAACGCCGCCACCCCGCCGACGACGGTGGCGGAGGACTTCTCCTATCTGTCGCAGGAGGTGCCGGGGGTCTTCTACCACCTCGGCGGAACGCCGGCGGGGATCGATCCCGCGAACGCGCCGCCGAACCACTCGCCGGCCTTCGACGTCGACGAGTCGGTGCTGCCGCTGGGCGTGAAGACCCATGTGCTGAGCGCCGTGCGCTTCCTCGAGCGCCCCTGACCGCCTCGCCGGCAACCATCTTTCTCAACCGGCGAGCAACAAAGCGGGCGCACCGTCGGCCGGTTTGACGGAGGGTCCGATGCGAGAGTTGCCGGTCAGACTGCCGCCCGCCACGCTGGAGCGCCGCGGCGGGCCCCTACGCGAACTGGTCTTCTTCCTCGTCGCCTTCGCCGCCATGTTCGGCGGGGCCATGCTGGGACTGGACGTGCTGTTCTAGGCGCGCGCGAAGAAGGTCTCGATCACCTTCCGGTACACCTCGGCCAGTTGCTCGATCTCGGCCGTGGGCGCGCGCTCGTCGACCTGGTGCATGGTCTGGCCGACGAGGCCCAGCTCCAGCACCGGGCACATGGCGCGGATGAAGCGCGCGTCGGAGGTGCCGCCGGTGGTCGAGGCCTCCGGGCGGCGGCCGACGACCGCCTCGACCGCGTCCTGCACGCCGATGACAAAGGGGCCGACCTCGGTGAGGAAGGCGTCGCCCGAATGCAGGTGCTCAAGCTCGATGCGCAGTCCGCTCTCGGCCTGGGCCCGGCCGGCCTCGGCGTTGAGCCAGGCCATCAGACTCTCGCCGGTGTGGTTCGGGTTGAAGCGGATGTTCAGCCGCCCCCGCGCCTCGGCGGGGATCAGGTTGGTGGCCGGGTTGCCGACATCGAGGGTGGTCAGCTCCAGGTTGGACGGCTGGAAGGCCTCGTAGCCCTCGTCGAGCCGGTGGTCCGCCAGGCGGGCGGCCAGCCGCGCCAGCACCGGCACCGGGTTGGCGGCCCGGTCGGGATAGGCGACATGGCCCTGGCGGCCATGCACCGTGATCCAGGTGTTGAGAGAGCCGCGCCGGCCGATCTTGATCATGTCCCCCAGCGCCTGCTGCGAGGACGGCTCGCCGACGATGCAGGCGTCGATGACCTCGCCCTCCGCCATCAGCGCCTCGACCACCTTCTTGGTGCCGTGCAGCGCCGGTCCTTCCTCGTCGCCGGTGATCAGGAAGCTGAGCGAACCGGGCGCCTCGCCCTCGGCCAGCACCCGCGACACGGCGGCGACCCAGGCGGCGATGCCGCCCTTCATATCGACGGTCCCCCGGCCGTAGAGGATGCCGTCGCGGACCTCGGCCTCGAACGGCGCGGCCGACCAGGCGTCCGGCGAACCGGTGGGGACCACATCCGTATGGCCGGCGAAGCAGAGATTGGGCGCGGCGGTTCCGCGCCGGGCGTAGAGGTTCTCGATGTTCTCGAACTTCATCCGGCGGCAGTGAAAGCCGAGGCTGGTCAGGACGCGCTCCAGCACGTCCATCGCGCCCTCGTCGGCGGGCGTGACCGAGGGTTTGCGGATCAGGTCGCGGGTCAGTTCGACAGGATCGATAACCGGAGTTGATGCGGCGCTCATGGATCCTTGCTTTACGGGGTCAGGACGATTGCGAATAGGCTCACCATCATGCCGAAGATCGACATCGACGCCGCCCCGACCGGGCATGGCACCTCCTACCCCGAAGAGTTCGCCGGCCCCTGCAAGCCGCGCCGCCGCTGGCGGCTGGGCGACGCGGTCGGACTGGAGCAGTTCGGGGTCAATCTGCTGCGCCTGCCGGCGGGCGCCTGGTCGAGCCAGCGCCACTGGCACGAAGGCGAGGACGAATTCGTCTGGGTCGTCTCCGGCGAGGTGGTGCTGGTCGAGGAGGACGGCGAGACGACCCTGAAGACCGGCGACTGCGCCGGATTCAAGGCCGGCGTCCCGAACGGCCACAGGATCGAGAACCGTTCAGGGGTCGAGGCCGTTCTGCTGGAGGTGGGAACCCGGACGCCCGGCGGGGACTCCGGCGACTATCCCGACATCGACATGGTCTTCCGGCCGGGAGGGTATTTCCACCGCGACGGCACACCCTATCCGAAGGTTCCCCGCCGCACGTGACCACCGAGAGTCTCGACACCACGCCGGCGCCCCCGCCCTCTCCGCCGGAGCCGCCGGAGGGGCCGGCCAGTCCGTGGGGCATCCGCGACTTTCGCATGCTGTGGTTCGGCCGCGTCGTCGCGGTGCTGGGCATCCAGGTGCAGTCCTCGGCCCTGCTGTGGCAGGTCTACGAGATCGCACGGCGCGACCACCCGGTGGAGCAGGCCAGCCTGTACCTCGGGCTGGTCGGGCTGTTCCAGTTCCTGCCGCTGCTGGCCCTCACCCTGCCGGCCGGGGCCATGGCCGACCGGCGCGACCGCAAGCGCACCGTGGCCCTGTCGATCGTGGTCGAGGCGATGTGCGCCGGCGGCTTCCTGCTGATGGCCCTGCACGGCGACCCGCCGCTGTGGGGGTTGCTGGCGGTGGCGGCGGTGTTCGGCGCGGCCCGGGCCTTCCTCGCCCCGGCCAGCCAGTCCTTCCTGCCCATGGTGGTCGGCCGCCGCGCCCTGCCGCCGGCCATCGCCGCCCAGTCCATCGCCTTCCAGACCGGGGCCATCGCCGGACCGGCCCTGGGCGGGGTGATCGTGGGGATCAACGTGCCGCTGGCCTACGCCTGCGCCATGGGCCTGTTCCTGCTGGGAGTCTCCGCCTTCCTGATGATCCGCACCAGCGGCAAGCCGCGCAATCCGGGGGGCAGGCAGCCGGCGCTGGAGGCGGTGAAGGAGGGGCTGGCCTACGTCTGGAAGACGAAGATCGTGCTGGGCGCCATCTCGCTGGACCTGGTGGTGGTCATGCTGGCGGGGGTGGCGCTGCTGACCCCGATCTTCGCCCGCGACATCCTGCATGTCGGGCCCGAGGGTTTCGGCCTGCTGCGCGCCGCCTTCGGGGTCGGGGCGCTGTCGATGGCGATCTACCTGAGCCGCTTCCCGATCGTGCGCCACGGCGGGCGCTGGATGTTCGCGGCGGTGGCGGTCTTCGGCCTGTCGACCCTGACCTTCGGCCTGTCGAAGATCGTCTGGATCTCGGGTCTGGCGCTGCTGATCGGCGGGGCCGCCGACATGATCAGCGTCAACATCCGCCAGACGCTGGTGCAGCTGGCCACGCCCGATCACATGCGCGGCCGGGTCAGCTCCGTGTCGATGCTGTTCATCGGCGCCTCGAACGAGCTGGGCGAAGCCTATTCCGGCGTCGCGGTGCGGCTGCTGGGCGCGGTCGGGGCGGCGGTGTTCGGCGGCGCGGGAGCGCTGGCCGCCACCGGCGCCTGGGCGGCGATGTTCCCGGGGCTGCGGAAGGCGGACCGGCTCTCGTAGGTCCGAGGTTCTAGGGGCTAGGGGCTAGGGTCGACCGGCGGCTACTCCTTGGAACCTAGTCCCTAGAACCTGGCCCCTCTCTCACCCCCACGGCCGGAAGTGCTTCGACAGCTTCAGACCCTGCCGCTGGTAGTGGCTGCCGCCCTCGCCGTAGAGGCGGGTCGGGCGTTCGGTGAGCGGCTCGTAGACCAGACGGGCGACGATCTGCCCGTGCTCGAGCAGGAAGGGCGTGTCGTGGGTCCGCACCTCCAGCACGCCCTTGGATCCGGCCCCGTGCGCCTCGTCGGTGCCGAAGCCGGGATCGAAGAAGCCGGCGTAGTGGACCCGGAACTCGCCGACGGAAGGGTCGATCGGGGTCATCTCGGCGGCCTGGTCGACCGGAATCTCGACGTCGTCGGACGAGGCCAGGATGTAGAATTCGCCCGGGTCCAGCAGCAGTTCGCCACGGCGCAGCACCTGCGGTTCCCAGAAGTCGCGCGGGTCATGGCCGTCGATGCGGTCGAGGTCGACGACGCCGGCGTGACGGCGGCCGCGGAAGCCGACCACGCCGCCCTCGCCCCCGGTCAGGTCGACGCCGACCGATCGCGTCTCCAGCTTCGGCGGCTCGCCCGCCTTGAGGCGCAGCTGGTTCAGCCGGGTGCCCGGGCGGACGAGGATGGAGAAGGTCTGCGGCGCGATCTCGAGGTACAGCGGCCCGTCATATCCCTCGTCGACGTCGTCGAAGCTGCCGCCCCGATCGGTGAGCAGGCGGACGAAGACATCGACCCGCCCGGTCGAGCTCTTCGGATTGGCGCGGGCGATCAGCCCCTTCGGCAGGCTGAGCCGCTCCTGCAGCCGGGCGATGTAGACGCAGCCCTTCTCCATGACGTAGCCGCCCGACAGGTCGATGGCGTGCATGGCCACGTCGGCGATGCGGTCCTCGACCTGGCGCATGCCCGGCAGGAAGGAGGCCCGGACGCGCCAGGCGCGGTCCGACAGGCGCAGATCCAGGCTGGCCGGCTGCACCTGGTCGGGATCGAACGGGGTCTCGGAGACGATCGCGCCGGCGGCGATCAGGGACTCGATGGACTGGCAGGGCAGGATGCCGGGGCGGGCGAAATCAAAGCTCGTCATGGCCTTCGCTTACACGATTTTCCGACGCGTCTCGCCTGCCGTGCGCATGGCCCCGCTTGACCCGGCGGCGGCGCGGGGGCCCATTCGACGGATGCACGACAGTCGCGCCTACGAAGCCGAGACCGAGGGAATTCTGGTGCGGGTGCGGCCCAGCTATCTGGCGGGGCAGTCGGATCCGGCCGCCGGACGCTGGGTCTGGGCCTACCAGGTCGAGATCGTCAACCTGTCGCCCGGACCGGTGCAGCTGGTGGCGAGGCGGTGGACGATCACAGACGCCCGCGGACAGGTCGAGGAGGTGCGCGGCGCCGGCGTGGTCGGCGAGCAGCCGACGATCCGGCCCGGCGAGAGCTACGCCTACGCCTCGGGGTGCCCGCTGCGCACGCAGTCCGGCGCCATGGTCGGAGCCTACCGGATGGTCGACGACCGGGGACGGATGTTCGAGGTGGCCATCCCCGCCTTCAGCCTCGACGTGCCGGGCGAGCGGCGGGTGCTGAACTAGGCGGCGGGCGGCCGCCAGGCTCCTGGCGATGATGACGGCGAAAGCTGTTGGCGATGGGCTCGTCCAGCGAACGGGTGAGGGGCTGCGTCAACCCGGAGAACCGCAGCCCCGCCCCAGTCCCGACGCCGCTGCGAGCGGCTCCGGGGCGGACGGCGGCCCCTCTAGGGGGCGTCTGTGACGGTCTCGCGACCGAAAGACGACGGGCGCGCGAAAAGGTTCGCGCGCCCGGTAGATCGGACTCAGATGTAGCGGCGCAGCGAGCGGGCCAGTTCGGCGGCGCCGTCCTTGCCGGCCTTCTTGACCTGCGGCTGGTAGGCGACGCGGGCGTGCTCGACGCAGTAGACGCCTTCCGAGGCGCGGCGGCCGCAGAAGCTGAACTCCGAGGACGACGGGTCGCCGATCGGCCATTTGCACATGTGGGCGCCCAGCGTCATGACCGTGGCGGTGCCAGGCAGGTCGGGCATGGGGGCGGGGACCGCCGGCGCGGCCGGGCGCGGCTGGGCCGCCTCGATGCGGCGCGGGGCGGACGGCGCCTGGGCAGGCTGGGCCGCCGGGCGGGGACGCGACGGCCGGAAGGTGGCGCGGGCCGGCTGCGACGGCGCGGCGCGGCCGGAGAGGCCCAGCCGGTGCACCTTGCCGATGACGGCGTTGCGGGTCACCCCGCCGCCCAGCGCCTTGGCGATCTGGCTCGCGCTCTGGCCTTCCAGCCAGAGCTTCTTCAGCGCACCGACGCGATCTTCGGTCCAGCCTGGGGTCATGTGGGCGCCCTCCGGTGAGATTCAACATATGGGGTCCGGCCCCTCCTCCCGGGACCGCGACCTACCACTAATCGTAAACCTCCCCTTAAAACGCGCAATATCTGCGAATCGGTCCGTCCACAGGAACTAGATGTGGTATGGTTAAGCAAGCGGCAGGGACCGAAGGCCGGGCGCCAGGGGAGGTCGCGTCTCCTGATCGCCCGTCCGCGACGCCCCCCGCCGACCTCGAACCCGATCCCCGGCCCCTTGCGCTCTTCGACGCGGCGCAGCATGTGCCGGCTATGACCGATCTCGCCGCCACGCCCGCCCGTCCGCCGCAGCCGCGCCGCTACCACGGCGTCAACTGGGAGGGGGTCAAGACGCTCTACCTCAAGGAGGTGCGGCGGTTCTGGAAGGTCGGCGCCCAGACCGTGGCGGCGCCGGTGGTCACCACCCTGCTCTACATGATGGTCTTCGTGGTCGCCCTGCAGGGGGCCCGGCCGCCGCTGCACGGCACGCCCTTCGCCGAGTTCGTGGCCCCCGGCCTGATCATGATGGCCATGCTCAACAACGCCTTCGCCAACGCCTCGTCCAGCCTCATCCAGGCCAAGATCATGGGCACGGCGACGGACTTCCTGACCCCGCCCCTCACCCCGCTGGAGCTGACCATCGGCTTCTCCCTCGGCGCCGCCACGCGGGGCCTGGCGGTCGGGCTGGTGACCGCGGTCTGCGTGCTGCCGTTCGCCCGCCTGGGCGTGACCAATGTGCTGGCCATCGTCTGGTTCGCTCTCGCGGCCTCGCTGATGATGGGCACGCTCGGCGTTTTCGCCGGCCTGTGGTCGGAGAAGTTCGACCATCTGGCGGCGGTGCAGAACTTCGTGGTCATGCCGATGACCTTCCTGTCCGGCGCCTTCTACCTCGTCGAGAACCTGCCCGAGCCGTTCGCGACGATCAGCCACTTCAACCCGTTCTTCTACCTGATCGACGGCTTCCGCTCGGGCTTTATCGGCCACGCCGAAGGCGACATCCGCATCGGGGTGGCGATGAGCGCGGCGCTGACGGCCGGGCTCGCCGTCGCCTGCTGGGCCGTGTTCCGCTCGGGCTGGCGCCTGAAGAGCTGAGGCGGCCGGCTCCGCCTCCCGGAAGCGCTACGCCGCGGCCAGCGGTTCGCCGCGGGCCGCCCGCGCCGCTTCCAGTTCGGCAGCCTTCTCCTCCACGCGGGCGACGATCTCGTCGATCATGCCCTCGTTGGCCTGTTTGCCGGCGATCTTGCCGTTCAGGTACATCATGCCCGAGCCCGCGCCGCCGCCGGTGAAGCCGACGTCGGTGTAGAGCGCCTCGCCCGGGCCGTTGACCACGCAGCCGATGATCGACAGCGACATCGGCGTGGTCACGTGGGCCAGCCGCTCCTCGAGGATGCCGACCGTCTCGATGACGTTGAAGCCCTGCCGCGCGCACGACGGGCAGGCGATGATGTTGACCCCGCGGTGGCGCAGACCCAGCGACTTGAGGATGTCGAAGCCGACCTTGATCTCCTCGACAGGATCGGCGGCCAGCGAGACGCGGATCGTGTCGCCGACGCCGGCCCAGAGCAGGTTGCCCATGGCGATGGACGACTTGATCGTGCCGGTGCGGAGGGGCCCCGCCTCCGTGACGCCCACATGGAGCGGGCAGTCGATGGCCTCGGCCAGCTGGTGATAGGCGGCGACGGTCAGGAAGGGATCCGACGCCTTCACCGAGATCTTGAACTCGTGGAAGTCGTGGTCCTGCAGGATGCGGGCGTGGCTGAGGGCGCTCTCGACCATGGCCTCGGGGCAGGGCTCGCCGTATTTCTCGAGCAGCTCGCGCTCCAGCGAGCCGGCGTTGACGCCGATCCGCATCGAACAGCCGTGGTCCTTCGCCGCCTGGATGACCTCGCGGACGCGGTCGGGCGAGCCGATGTTGCCGGGATTGATGCGCAGGCAGGCGGCGCCCGCCTGGGCCGCCTCGATGCCGCGCCGGTAGTGGAAGTGGATGTCCGCCACCAGCGGGACCCTGGCCTCCCGGGCGATGGTCCTGAAGGCGGCGGTGGAGTCCTCGTCCGGACAGGAGACGCGGACGATGTCGGCCCCGGCCTCTTCCAGCCGACGGATCTGGTCGATGGTCGCCGCTGCGTCGGAGGTCGGCGTGTTCGTCATCGACTGGACGGTGATCGGCGCGTCGCCGCCGACGGGCACGGAGCCGACCATGATGCGGCGGCTCTTGCGGCGCTCGATATGGCGCCAGGGACGGACGTGGGTGTGGTCGAGGCTCATGCGGGGTCGAACATAGGCATCGGATTGCGGCATGGCCACGACGCAGACGGTCGCGGAGATCAGCCGCCGGTGGCTGCGTTCGCCATGGCCTGCATGGAGGCGGCCTGAAGCTGGGCCTGGTCCTGCACCTCGGCCTGCGCCCGCACAGCGGCGGCGCGGGCGGCTTCGGTCCGGACGGCGACCTCGGCGGCGGCCTGGCGGGCCAGCGACTGGGCGCGGGCGTTGAGCTGCGCCAGCGGCGTCAGACTGGCCTCGAGCGCGCCGCCGTGCTCGCCGTTCAGGTAGACGTCGAACGCCGCCGGATCGGACACATCGACCGTCGCCGCCACTCCGACCGGGGCTCGCCACGCATCGCCGGCGGCCAGCTGGCGCGCGAACAGCACCCGGCCGTCAGCCATCCGCACCACCAGACCCGCGGCCTTGCGCGCCTGGATCACCACCTGGGAGGCGTTGGCCGAGGCGCCGTAGATGGCGCCGCGGGGATTGAAGGCCTTCTGCACCGGCGGGGCGGCCACGATGGCGGCGGCCTCGGCCTCCGGGGATCCCGGTTCAAGGCCGGTCAGCTGGGCCTCGAGGCCCGGCGTGACGTAGAGCGCCGGCACGGTCTGGTCCGGCGGGGCCGGTCGCGGCGCGGCCAGCCGGAACAGCTCCCCCTGCCCCGGCACCTCGCCCAGCCGCCAGCTTTCGGGCACCTCGGCGATGTCGGACGGCTGCGGGGCGCGCATCAGGCTGACGCGCTGGAACACGTTCCAGCCGACCACGGCGACCACGAGGGCCAGGCCGGCGGCGATCAGACGTGGCGAGTAGCGGCGCACCTCCTCGAAGGCCACGCCGACCGGCGGCTGCAGCGGGACCGAAGGGTCGGGAGTCTCGCGCTTGAACCGTTCCACCGCCAGTTGCTCGTCCAGTCCGAGCGCAGCGGCGTAGGCGCGGACGTAGCCGATCGAGAAGACGCGGTTGGGAAGGACGGAGAAGTCGTTCTGTTCAAGCGCCGCCAGGTAGCGCACCGGCACACGGGTGACGCTGGACAGCTCGACCAGCGACCGGCCGGAACGCTCGCGCGCGTCCCGCAGGCCGTCGCCGAGAGTCGGGGCGTCGGTGATGGGGGGAATGACATCCCGCCAGTCCGACTGCGCACCGTACTCTTCCGGGCCCTTGCCCGCATCCAGCGCCATGACGCCCCACCCAACGCTCGGCGGCGCGGAAACGCCGCCCGCCGTACTCAAACCCCGGCCCTGTATCATATCGGGATGACAGTCCGGGCCTGCCCCCGCGGACCCTCCGGGCTCGCCTTGTGGATAACTCATTAGCGTCGGCCGATCAACGATTTGTTAAGCACCTGGGCCGTTCCGGCCAGGCGCGGATCAGATCGCGACGTTCAACTTTCGGGCCAGACTCTCCAGTTCGCCGCGGATCGAGGCGGACGATGAGCCGAGAAGACTGGTCATGCTGCGTCGGGCCGCGCCGAGGTCGGCGGAGAGGATCATGCGCTTCACCGGCCCGACCCCGCCGGCCGGCGCGGACAGTCGGGTGAAGCCGAGGGTGAGCAGGGCGAAGGCCTCGAGCGGCCGCCCCGCCAGCTCGCCGCAGACCGACACCGGCGTGCCCGTATCGGCGCACCGACGCTGGATCTCCGCCAGCGCCCTCAGCGCCGGCGGCGACAGGGGATCGTAGCGGTCGGCCACCAGCGGATTGGTCCGGTCGGCGGCGAACATGTACTGGAACAGGTCGTTGGTGCCGACCGAAACGAAGTCGGTCAGCGGCAGCAGGGCGTCGAGGTGCCACAGCAGCGACGGGCACTCGATCATCGCCCCCACGCGCAACAGGTCCGGCAGGGCGCGGCCGCGGCGGCGCGCCCAGGCGCATTCGATGTCGACCAGCTCCCGGGCGTGGCGGAATTCGTCGACGGTGGCGATCATCGGGAACATGACCCGTAGTTCGCGGCCGGCGGCGGCGGTCAGCAGGGCGCGCAGTTGCAGCCGCAGCAGCCCCGGCCGGTCGAGGCCGAGGCGGACCGCGCGCCGCCCCAGGGCCGGGTTCTCCTCGCGCTCCGTCTCCAGATAGGGCAGCACCTTGTCGCCGCCGATGTCGAGCGTCCGGAAGGTCACCGGGCGGCGCCCCGCCGTATCCAGCACCCGCCGGTACAGCGCCGTCTGGCTGTCGAGGCGGGGCAGTTCGTCGGAGACCATGAACTGGAATTCGGTGCGGAACAGGCCGATGCCCTCGGCCCCGACCGCGTCGAGATTCTCGAGGTCGACGGCCAGGCCGGCGTTGGTCAGCAGGGTGATGCGCTGGCCGTCGAGGGTGACGGCGGGGGTGTCGCGCAGGGCCGCGAACTCGGCCTCGCGCTGGCTGCGCACCTGCATGCGCGACTCGACGGCGGCCAGCATGTCCGGCCGCGGCCGGAGGTAGGCCTCTCCCGTCTCTCCGTCGGCGATGACGAGATCGCCTTCCGACAGCCGGTCGCGCAGGCCCATGAGGCGGCCGACGCAGGGGATCTGGAGGGCGCGGGCGACGATGGCGGCGTGGCTGGCGGCCGAGCCCTCCTCGAGCAACAGGCCGCGCAGCTTGTGGCGCGGATACTCCAGCAGGTCGGCCGGACCGAGGTTGCGCGCCACGAGGATGGCGTCGTCGGGCAGCTCCCGCTCGCCCGGACGGTCGCCGGCCAGCACGCGCAGCAGCCGGTTGGCGAGATCCTCGAAGTCGTGCAGCCGCTCCTTGATGTAGGGGTCGCGGGCCTTGGCGAAGCGGGCGCGATGCTCGTTGCGCACGCGATCCACGGCGGCCTCGGCGGTCAGGCCGGTGCGAACCGCCTCGACCAGCGAGCGGTTCCAGCCGCGGTCGTCGGCGAACATGCGGTAGGTCTCGAGCACCTCGAACGAGGGGCCGGCGAGACTGCCCTGTCCGCCTTCCAGCATCTTGTCGATGTTGGCCTTCAGCCCGACCAGGGCCTCGTGCAGGCGCACCTCCTCGGCCTGGGGATCCTCCGCCAGCAGGTTCTCCGGCGGCACCGGAGCCTCGTGCAGGACCACATGGCCGAAAGCCAGGCCTTCGGCGAAGCGCTGACCCTTCAGGCGCTCGGGCCGGTGCGGCGCGACCTCGATGTCGCGCAGCTCCTCCTGGCCCAGCAGCTCGCCCGAGGCGACGGTCTCGGCCAGCACCATGGCGATGGTCTGGATGTCCTCGACCTCGTCCTCGTCGTAGCGCCGTTCGGAGCGGTTCTGGACGACCAGCACCCCGATGGCCCGGCCGCCGCGCAGCAGGGGGGCGCCGAGGAAGGCGTGATAGGGATCCTCGCCCGTCTCGGGCCGGTAGGCGAAGCTGGGGTGGGAGGGCGCGTCAGACAGGCTGATCGGCTGGGCCGAGCGCGCCACCTCCCCGACCAGACCCTCGCCGGGACGCAGCCGGGTCTTGTGAACCGCCTCCGGCTTGAGGCCTTGGGTGGCGAAGAGCTCCAGCTCGCCCGACGCGCGACGCAGATAGATCGAGCAGACCTCGGCCACCATCGACTGGGCGATGATGCGCACAACGGTGTCCAGCCGCTCCTGGGCCGGCGCCGCCCCCGCCATAGCCTCGCGGATCTGGCGAAGGAGGTTCCTCGGCCCCCTCGTCGTCAATCCGCCTGCCGGCATGCCGTCGCCGCTCCTACAGCCTTACGCCGACGCGCGCCGCGACGGCTACGGTTACACCATACAGGACAACGGTCAGGACGCACCCGGCCAGCAGGGCGGGCCAGAATCCCAACCCGCGGCGCAGCAAGGCCGGGATCACCAGGAACATGGGCAGGGACGGCAGCACATACCAGAAGGTCGCCTGCGCGTGATCGGCCAGGCGCGCCGCGTCGTGCGTGTCGCGCCACAGCCAGATCATACCCAGCACCGAGACGAGGGGCAGGGATGCGAACAGGGCCCCCAGGGCCGCGTTGCGCTGCGCCGTCTCCGAGACGAGCGCGACCAGCAGGCCGGAGACCAGCGCCTTGACCGCCGCGTACAGCATCGTCCGGCTCCTCCGTGGTCAGACCGCTTCCAGTCCGTAGGCCGCGTGGAGGGCGCGCACCGCCAGTTCGGCGTAGGCGGCGTCGATCAGCACGCTGATCTTGATCTCGGAGGTCGATATCGCCTGGAACTTGATTCCCTTGTCGGCCAGGGCCCGGAACATCGTCTGGGCCACCCCGGCGTGGCTGCGCATGCCGACGCCGATGACCGACACCTTGGCCACGTCCTCGTCGACCCGGATCTCGTCGAAGCCGATCTGGCCTTGCGCCGCGCGCATCAGTTCGGCGGCGCGGGCCGCGTCGCGGCGGCCGGTGGTGAAGGTCAGGTTGACCGCCCCTTCCGTGCGCGACTGGCTCTGCACGATCATGTCGACGTTGACGTTGGCCTCGGCCAGGCGGGTGAAGACGTCCGCCGGCGCGTCGGTGCGGTCGGCGAGGCCGAGCAGGGTGATGCGGGCCTCGTCTCGGCTCATGGTCACGCCGGACACGATGCGTTTTTCCACGATCTCCTCCTCGTCGCAGATCAGGGTTCCGCCCTTGTCGGGCAGGACGCCGTCGGCGTCCGGTTCGATGAAGCTGGACAGGACCCGGACCGGGACCTGCTTCGCCATGGCCAGTTCGACCGAGCGGGTCTGCAGCACCTTGGCCCCCAGGGAGGCCATCTCCAGCATCTCCTCGTAGGAGACCTTTTCGAGGCGGCGGGCCTTCTGCTCGATGCGCGGGTCGGTGGTGTAGACGCCGTCCACGTCGGTGTAGATGTCGCAGGCGCAGCCCAGCGCCGCGGCCACGGCCACCGCCGAGGTGTCCGAGCCGCCGCGGCCCAGGGTGGTGACGCGGCCGTCGCGGGTGACGCCCTGGAAGCCGGGGACCACCGCCACCTCGCCGCCGTCGATGGCGGTCCCGATGACCTCGCCCGGCACGTCCTCGATGCGGGCGCGGCCGTGGGCGT
The DNA here is from genome assembly GCA_001794825.1 of Caulobacterales bacterium RIFCSPHIGHO2_01_FULL_70_19. Taxonomy (GTDB): domain Bacteria; phylum Pseudomonadota; class Alphaproteobacteria; order Caulobacterales; family Caulobacteraceae; genus Brevundimonas. The sequence goes on from MGLK01000017.1 coordinate 84,751, forward strand.
CGTCGGTGAGAATGGGGATCTGCCAGCCCATCCAGCTGCGCGCCGGAACCCCGAGGTTGCGCAGGGTCAGGGCCAGCAGCCCCGCCGTCACCTGCTCGCCCGAGGCGACCACCACGTCGTATTCGTCGTCCGACAGCGGAATTCCCTGGGCGGGACGGCCGGCCCCGTCGGTCCAGGCGACCAGTTCGTTGGTCTTGCCGGCCATGGCGGAGACGACCACCGCCACCTTTCGGCCCGCCTGCACCTCGGCCGCGACGATGCGCGCCGCCCGACGGATGCGTTCGAGGTCGCCCATCGAGGTGCCGCCGAACTTCATCACCAGCCGCGTGGCATCTGGCCGCGTCATCGTGGCGAACCGCTCCGTCTTGCGTGGAGGGCCGCGGGAGTTCATCCCTCGGCCCATGGTCGCTTCTAACGACCCGGCGGACGGCCGGGAACCCCAAAGCGCGGGCGAATTCAACGGGCAGGCCGAGGGCCCCTCGATCGACCCGGCGGACGTCGCCCGCTTCTCGGCGCAGGCGGCCGAATGGTGGGACGCCCGCGGGCCCTTCGCGCCGCTGCACCGGTTCAACCCGGCCCGGCTGGCCTTCGTGCGCGACCGCGCTGCGGAGCGGTTCGGCCGCGACGTCCGGGCGCGGTCGCCGTTCGCCGGGCTGAGCCTGCTCGACGTCGGCTGCGGCGGCGGCCTGATGGCCGAGCCGATGCGGCGGCTGGGCTTCGAGGTGACGGCCATCGACGCCTCGAGCGAGAACATCGGCACGGCTCGAGCCCACGCGGAACAGACCGGGCTGGGCATCGCCTACCGCGCCGCGACCGTCGAGCAGCTGGAGGCGGAAGGCGCGGGCCCGTTCGACGTGGTCCTGACCCTGGAGGTGATCGAGCACGTCGCGGATCCGGCGGCGTTCGTTCGGACCTGCGCCCGGCTGGTGAAGCCCGGCGGCATGCTCGTGGTGGCCACCCTGAACCGGACCCTGAAGTCGCTGGCGCTGGGCAAGGTGGCGGCCGAGTACGTGCTGCGCTGGGTGCCGGCGGGGACCCACGACTGGCGCCAGTTCCTGAAGCCCGACGAGATCCGGACCATGCTGGAGCCCGAGCCGTTGACGGTGATGGGCCCCTACGGCCTCGTCTACGACCCGCTCGCCGACCGCTGGAGCGAAAGCGCCGACGCCGGCGTCAACTACATGATGGTGGCCTTGCGCGACTGAGGCCGCCTTACGGCGAATTCACCCAGCTTGCGGTCTTGTAACGGGACCTCCGGCGGCGGGATGTGCGAACGGGAAGCTCCACCATTCAGGAGTCCTCCGCATGAAACGCCTCATGATCCTCGCCGCCGTCTCGGCCGCCGCCCTCGCCTCGGCCGCGTGCGTCACCGTCATCGACGCCGACAGCGACTACGGCTGGACCGGCCACGGCGCCCAGCCCTTCGACGCGGCCCGCGACGAATGCCGCGCCCGCGCTGGTCACGACGAGGGCACGACCGCCTTCGTCACCTGCATGGCAGAGAAGGGCTGGACCCGCGCCCGCGAGTAGAGGGCCGGGTCAGAGCGGCCGCACCATGTAGCGGGCGCCGGGGCCGTAGCCGGCCAGCTTGCGGGCCAGCGCCGGCGACTCCTCGACCGCGAAGCCGTGCCGGGCCCAGAACGGCGCCGCGTCGTTCACCGCCACCAGGGCCAGCGAAGGCCAGCCGCCGGCGCGCGCATCCCCGGCCAGCCGCTCCACCGCGGGCCGCGACCAGCCTTGCCCCCGCACCTGCGGGTGCAGGGCGAGGTCGTGCAGGTAGATCAGGTCGGCGTCGTCGGGCAGGGCCTCGACGAGGGTGTTCAGGGCCGGCGCCTCGCCCGCCCGCCACGGGTAGGCGACCATGTAGCCGGCCACGCCGCCCGCCGCCTCAAGGACGAAACAGCCCTGTGGGTGCAGCGCCAGCCGGTTCGCGAAACAGCCCCGCCCCTCGTAGTGGTCCGGGAAGGCGACCAGCGCCAGGGCGGCGACGACGTCAAGGTCGTCTGCCGTCATCGGCCGCCAGGCGGGAGCCGGGCTCAATTCAGCTTGTCCAGTTCGGGCGGCGCCGGCGGCAGCGGGGCGCACGGCACCCCGTCGTCGCGCAGCTTCTTCACCTCGGCGG
>MGLK01000017.1:86883-88302 GCA_001794825.1 Caulobacterales bacterium RIFCSPHIGHO2_01_FULL_70_19
AATTCTGCTCCACGTGCGAGCGCACCTCGCGGGCCGCCTGCATCATCATGGTCTGCATCTTCGCCGCCAGCTCCGGCGCCGCGGACTTCTTCGTGCCGGCCACGGCCGGGGCCATGATCTGCTTGCTCACGGCTGACGAGCCGCAGACCGGGCACTGCACCAGCCCCCGCGCCGACTGGTCGTCGTAGTCGGACGAGGAGCCGAACCAGGCCTCGAACTCGTGGGCCAGATCGCAGTGGAGGGCGTAGCGGATCATCGGGGCGGGGCGAAGTCGCGGTCGTGGGTCAGCTGCGGCACGGCCTCGCGGGCGCGGGCCACGGCGTCGAGGTCGAGCGCAGCGAACAGCACGCCGGGCTCGTCGTGGTCAAGCCGGGCGATGACCTCGCCCCACGGCCCGACGATCATGGAGCGGCCCCAGGTGCGGCGTCCGTCCTCGTGCGCCCCGCCCTGGGCCGGAGCCAGGATCCAGCAGCCCGTCTCGATGGCGCGGGCCCGCAGCAGGGTCTCCCAGTGCGCCTCCCCCGTCGGCACGGTGAAGGCCGAGGGCACGGCGATCATCGACGCGCCCGCCTTGGCCAGCGCGCGGAAAAGCTGCGGGAAACGCAGGTCGTAGCAGACCGTCAGACCCAGCCGCCCCCAGGGCGTATCGGCTACCATGGCCGCGTCGCCCGGACGGATCGAGGCGCTCTCGCGCCAGCTTTCGCCGGTGGGCAGGTCGACGTCGTAGACGTGCAGCTTGTCGTAGGCCGCGGCGACCGCGCCGTGGCCGTCGACGAGGATCGAACGGTTGGCCGCCCGGTCGTCTCCGTCCACGCCGGACCGGACGATGGCGGAGCCGATCAGCAGCCACACCCCCAGCTCGCCGGCCAGCGCCCGCAGCCCGGCGATCGCCTCATCGCGCTCGACCGTCGCCAGCACAGCCTCGCGCGCCTCCCGGTTCCGGATCACGAAGTTGGTGGCCTCCGGGGTCAGGATCAGCTTCGCCCCGCCCGCCGCGGCCTCGCGGATCAGCGGTTCGACGTGGGCGAAGGCCGCCGCCGGCGAGGCCGGGGTGCGGGTCTGGACGAGAGCGACCGGAAGGGTGGTCATCAGGCGGCGAGCAGCGGGTCCAGCCCGCCCCTGCGGTCCAGGGCGTGGAGATCGTCGGAGCCGCCGATGTGGCGGCCGTCGATGAAGATCTGCGGGAAGGTCATGCGGCCGTTGGAGCGCTGGATCATCTCCTGCTTCTTCGCCGGGTCGTTCGAGGCGACGATCTCGGTGAAATCCGCGCCCTTGCGCTCGAGCAGGGCCTTGGCGGCCACGCAGTAGGGGCAGCCGGGCTTGGTGTAGATGACGATGTCGGCCAAAGGGAACTCCTGTAACTGTAGCCGCTATGTAGGCAGTTCCCGCGCCCTGCGCACCCGGGCGATGACCGTCAGG
>MGLK01000017.1:88365-126886 GCA_001794825.1 Caulobacterales bacterium RIFCSPHIGHO2_01_FULL_70_19
GGCGCAGGCCTCGGCGGTGGCGCCCGTGGTCAACACATCGTCGACCAGAAGGATGCGGCGACCCCGCACCCGGCGCGCGCCGGCCGCGCTGACGGAGAAGGCCTTCCTGACGTTCAGGCGGCGGCCCCGCGCCGACTTGCCGCCCTGGCTGGCGGTGTGGCTCAGCCGGACCAGGGCGTCGGGCAGATAGTCGCGCCCCGACAGCCGGGCCAGCGGCCGTGCGATCTCGGCCGACTGGTTGAAGCGTCGCGACAGCAGCCGGAGAGGATGCAGCGGCACCGGGGCGATGGCGTCGGTCTCGGCCAGAAGCGGCGCGGCGGCTCGGCTGATCCAGCGGGCGAACAGGGGCGCGTACGGCTGATGGTCGCCGTGCTTGAAACGCAGGATCAGGCCGCGCGAAGCCTCGTCGTAGACGCAGGCTGCGCGCGCCCGGGCGAAGGCGTAGGGCCGGGCAAGGCAGGCGGCGCAGCGCTCGGAGGCGAAATCGCCCCCGTCCATCTCGAAGGCGCCGCCGCAGCCGTCGCAGACCGGATCCTCAAGGAAGCTGACACGGCTCCAGGCGCCGGCGGTGAGACCGGCCCCGGCGGTCGCCTCGGGGCTGTCGTGGGCGAGCGGCGGCAGCAGGAGATCGGCGAGGCCGCGGCCGAACGTCCGCCCCGCCCCCGCCGCGGCTTCCCAACGTGCGCGCCAGACCCCATCCTGAGGCCGCATGAGTTCGTCCTCCGTCCCCCCCGTCATCTTCGACAGTCGCCGCCGTACGGCAAGACTGCATCGCAGCGAGTCCGCCATTGGCGGCGCCGATTTCCTGCACCTCCGGGCGGCGGAGAATGCGGTGCACAGCCTCGAGGCGCTGGTGCGCGAATGGCCGGAGGCCGCCGACCTTTCCGCCCACCCGGGTCCGTTCGCCCGGACGCTGGCGGCGAGTTCCGCGGCGGCGCGGGTGGGGCCGGTGAAGACCGTCGCCGACCGCGCCCATCGCGCCGGCCCCGGCGAGGCGCCGCTGGACCTGCCCGACCAGTCGCAGGACCTGATCGTCTCGCTGATGAGCCTGCACTGGGCCAACGACCTGCCGGGCGCCCTGGCGCAAATCCGGCGGGCGCTGAAGCCGGACGGCCTGTTCATCGGCACCCTGCTGGGCGCGGGCACGCTGAAGGAGCTGCGGTCGGTGCTGACCGAGGCGGAGCTGGAGGCGCGCGGCGGCGCCCAGGCGCGGGTGTCCCCCTTCGCCGACGGCTTCGACGGGGCGGCCCTGCTGCAGCGGGCCGGATTCGCCCTTCCGGTCGCCGACGTGGACCGGCTGACGGTGCGCTATCCGGACCTGTTCGCCCTGGTGCGGGATCTGCGGGCGATGGGCGAGACCAGCGCCCTGGCGGGTCCGGTCCGCCCGCTCACCCGCGGCATCGCGGGACGTGCGGCGCAGCTCTACGCCCAGCGGTACGCGGACCCCGACGGCCGCATCCCGGCCACCTTCGAGATCGTGCACCTGGCGGGCTGGGCGCCGCACGAGAGCCAGCAGAAGCCGCTGCCGCGCGGCTCGGCGAAGATGCGGCTGGCGGATGCGCTTGGCGTGACGGAGCACACCGGCGAGGGCTGATCGGGCCGGTCAGCCGCCCATCGCCGCCCGGATCGCGTCCATGGCGGTGTTGAAGATGCCGCTGCCGGTGGCGCCGAAGGCGGTCAGCGCCGAGAGGATGACAAGGAAGATCAGGGCGATGATCAGCCCGTACTCGAGGGCGGTGGCGCCACGCTCGTCGTTCCGGAAACGGGACAGGAAACGTTTCATCGGCGCCCCCTCCCCGGCGGCTACAGCAGGTCGCACAGCCAGGCGACCAGAGGTTCGTCCGCCGGCGGCATGGGATAGTCCCGAAGCCGGTTCGGCCGAACCCACTTCAGCGCTGCGTGCTCGCGCGCCTGCACCGTCCCCGACCACCGTCGGCACAGGTAGAGTGGCATCAACAGGTGAAAGGATTCGTAAGCGTGACTGGTGAACACGAAGGGCGCCAGACACGCCTCCTTCACGTCGATCCCCAGCTCCTCCTTCAGCTCGCGGATCAGGGCCGCCTCGGGCCGCTCGCCGGGCTCGACCTTGCCGCCCGGGAACTCCCACAGCCCCGCCAGCTGCTTGCCCTCGGGCCGCTGGGCGATCAGCACCCGCCCGTCGGCGTCGACGAGGGCGACGGCGACGACGAGAACGGTCTTCAGCGGGTCGCTCACGAGCGATAGTCGCCGTTGATCTCGACGTAGCGCTTGGTCAGGTCGCAGGTCCACACGGTCGCCGAGGCCCGGCCGGAGCCCACGTCGACGGTGATGTCGATCTCCGGGTTCTTCATGTAGGCGCTCATCTTCGCCTCGTCGTAGGTCGGCGAGGGGGCGCCGTCGATCGCGGCCACATGCGGGCCGAAGCGGATCATCAGGCGATCGCGGTCGACCGGCTCCTCGGTCTTGCCCACGGCCATGACGACCCGGCCCCAGTTGGCGTCCTCCCCGGCCAGCGCGGTCTTGACCAGCGGACTGTCGGCGATCGACTTGGCCAGCTTGCGGGCCGAGGCGGGGCTAGCCGCGCCGTCGACGGTGACCTTGACGAACTTGGTCGCCCCCTCCCCGTCGCGCACCAGCTGGTGGGCGAGGTCGAGCATCACCTGGTCCAGGGCGCGCGAGAAGTCCTTCAGCCGGCGGTCGCCGACCCGGCCGATGCGCGGCGCGCCCGAGGCGCCGGTGGCGAACAGCAGGCAGGTGTCGTTGGTCGAGGTGTCGCCATCCACGGTGACGCTGTTGAAGGTGGTGCGCACGTGCAGGCCCAGCATGGCGCGCAGCACGTTCGGATGGATGTCGGCGTCGGTGACGATGAAGGCCAGCATGGTCGCCATGTCCGGCGCGATCATGCCCGAACCCTTGGCGATCCCGGCGACCTTCACCCGGACCCCCTCGATCTCGCACTCGGCGTACGAGCCCTTCGGGAAGGTGTCGGTGGTCATGATCGCCCGCCCGGCCGCGGCCCAATTGTCCGCCGACAACCCCGCCTCGATCTCGGGCAGGCGGGCCGCGATCTTGCGGTCGTCCAGCACAACGCCGATGACGCCGGTCGAGGCCAGCATCACGTCGCGCTGGCGGCAGCCGAAGCGCTTGGCCGCCTCTGACGCGGTGCGGCGGGCCGCGTCGGCCCCGGCCTTGCCGGTGAAGGCGTTGGCGCAGCCGGCGTTGACCACCAGGGCCCGCACGTCCGAGCCGCCGCCCTCGGCCCCCAGGTGGCGCTTGCACCAGTCGACCGGGGCCGAGCCGACCTTGTGGCGGGTGAAGACGCCTGCGCAGGTCGTGCCGGGGGCGAAGCGGAACACCACAAGGTCGTCCCGCTCGTGCTTGTAGAAGCCGGCGCGGGCCGTGGCGATCTCCACCCCCGCGACCGGCGGGATGGCCGGAAAGGGCACGGCGAGCGGCGAGATCTCCAGCCCCGGCTTGCCGGGCGCCGCCGGCGCGAGCCGGCCGGGCGTGGCGCGCTTCAGCGCCGCGGCGAACGGATCCAGCGCCTTCTCGATGGCCTGCTCGATCTTCTGGCCGGTCGAGCCGCGACCGGGGACAGGCGGGCGGTTCACGAGGCGCTCGCCGCGGCCGGAGCGGGGGCGGGGGCGGGCGATCCCGCCGGCGGGGAGGCCGGAGCCGAGGCCGGCTCCTGCGGCCGGGCGGCGTCGCCGTTCAGCAGCACGTCGACCTCGGCCTTGCCGCGCAGCTCCTCGAGCAGCTGGCGCACGCCCTCGTAGGTCAGGTAGCGCACGATCTGCGGCCGCGCCTGCTCCAGCGTCGGCGGCGTTTCGCGGCGGCGGTCCTCGACCCGCAGCACGGCCCAGCCGCCCTCGGTCTGGAAGGGACCGACGGTCGAGCCCGCCGGCTTGTCGCGCAGGGCGTTGGCGTAGGCCTGCGGCATGACGTCCAGCGTCGAATAGCCCAGATCGCCGCCCGAGAAGCGGGTCGCCTCGTCGATGGAGCGCTCCATCGCCACCGCCTCGAAGGCGGCCCCCTGGGCCAGGATCCCGACCACCGCGTCGGCCTCCTCCTTGGTCCGCGACAGGATCAGACGGGTGCGGATCTCCTCGGAGGTCCGCGCCAGGCGCAGCTGCTCCTGGTAGAGCTCCTCGACCTTGCGCTCGGAGATGGTGTTGTTGACCACCGTCTCGACCAGCATGTCGCCGAGGATGCGCTCACGCGTCGCCTCGAGCCGCCGCTGGGCGAGGGCGGAGTTGTCCAGGCCCCGCCGCTCGGCTTCGCGGGCGAGCAGCTTCTGGTCGATGACCTCGTCGAGCACCCGGCGGAACAGGTCGGAGGTGACGTCCAGCGGCTCGCCCTCCCCGACCAGGCCCTGGGCCACGGCCTCGCGCTTGACGTCGGACGCCCAGATGGTCTCGTCCTGCACCTTCGCCACGGCCCGGTCGCCGGGCTCCGGCGGACGGGCGTCGCCGCCGCCGCGACCGCAGGCGGCCACGGCCAGGCTCAGGGCCAGCACGGCGGAAAACAGGAGGCGGGAAGGCCGCATGCGGGCGCGCTCCGTCTGCGGGCGGCAATAGCCCTCGCGTTGACAGGGATAAGGCCGGTGCTTAAGTCCCGCCTGCGCCCAAGTCGAGGGGTTTTCGAATGTTCGCGCGGCCCCGTGCGACCGCCCGTCACGGGCGTTCCGGGCCGCCGTCGCCGAGGCCTCTCCGCGGCGTCTGACCGCCGCCCTTCCGGGACCTCGTACCAGAGCCATTCGACGCTCGCCCGCCTTCGGATCACCCATGCTCGGCATCGCCAAGAAGATTTTCGGCTCATCCAACGACCGCAAGGTCAAGGACTTCATGAGCCGGGTCCAGAAGATCAACGCGCTGGAGGCCAAGTACGCCGCCCTGTCCGACGGCGAGTTGCGGATGATGACGGACACGTTCCGCGACCGCATCGCCCAGGGCGAGACCCTCGACAAGATTCTCAACGACGCCTTCGCCGTGGCGCGCGAGGCTTCCAAGCGGGTGCTGGGCCAGCGCCAGTACGATGTGCAGCTGACCGGCGGCATGATCCTCCACGACGGCGGCATCGCCGAGATGCGCACCGGCGAGGGCAAGACCCTGGTCGCGGTGGCGCCGGTGTATCTGAACGCCCTGCTCGGCAAGGGCGTCCACGTCATCACCGTCAACGACTATCTCGCGCGGCGCGACGCCGAGTGGATGGGCCGGGTGTACCGCTTCCTCGGCCTCGAGGTCGGCGTCATCGTCAACGGCCTCAGCCAGGGCCAGCGCCAGGCCGCCTACGCCGCCGACATCACCTACGGCACCAACAACGAGTTCGGCTTCGACTACCTGCGCGACAACCTGGTCTACGACCGGCGCGAGATGGTGCAGCGACCGCACCACTTCGCCATCGTCGACGAGGTCGACTCCATCCTGATCGACGAGGCCCGCACGCCGCTGATCATCTCGGGCCCGACCGAGGACCGGTCCGAGCTGTATGTGACGATCGACGCCATCATCAAGGACCTGATCCAGGACAAGGCCACCTTCGACCTCGACGAGAAGCAGCGCCAGGCGCTGCTGACCGAGGAAGGCTCGGAGCGGATCGAGCAGATCATGGAGGAGCGCGGCCTGTTCGCGCCCGACACCACCGGGCTCTACGACGCCGCCAACATCACCCTGGTGCACCACATCAACCAGGCGCTGCGGGCCAACACCTTGTACGTCAAGGACAAGGACTACATCATCCGGGCCGGCGAGATCATGCTGATCGACGAGTTCACCGGCCGGATGATGCAGGGCCGGCGCCTGTCGGAAGGCCTTCACCAGGCCATCGAGGCCAAGGAAGGCGTCAAGATCCAGCCCGAGAACCAGACCCTGGCCTCGGTGACCATCCAGAACTACTTCCGCCTCTACGAAAAGCTGTCCGGCATGACCGGCACGGCCGCGACCGAGGCGCAGGAGTTCCTCGACATCTACAAGATGGACGTGCTCGAGGTGCCGACGCATCGTCCCATCCAGCGCATCGACCACGACGACGAGATCTTCCGCACGGCGGCCGAGAAGAACCGGGCCATCGCCGCCCAGATCGCCGAGTGTCATGTGCGCGGACAGCCGATCCTCGTCGGCACCGTGTCGATCGAGAAGTCGGAAACCCTCTCGGAACTGCTCCAGACCTACGAGTATGAGGTCCGGATCAAGAAGCTGAAGCCGCAGCACGCCCACCTGGAGACCCAGGTCCGCAGCGAGGACCCGAAGGTCCGCGCCGCCGCCAAGAAGGCCTACCAGGCCCTCAAGGACGAAGACTTCGACATCGAGGTGAAGACCGGCCGCGGCATCCCGCACAGCGTGCTGAACGCCCGTCAGCACGAGCAGGAGGCCTACATCGTGGCCGACGCCGGCCTGCCGGGCGCCGTGACCATCGCCACCAACATGGCCGGCCGCGGCACCGACATCCAGCTCGGGGGCAACCTCGAGATGAGGATGCAGAAGTGGCGTCTCGACCAGCGCAACATGGCGATAGAGGTCACGCCGGAGATGGAGGCGGCCAAGGAGGCCGAGTTCAAGGCGGACATCGCCGTCCAGAAGGAGAAGGCGCTGGCCGCCGGCGGGCTGTTCGTGCTGGGCACCGAGCGCCACGAAAGCCGCCGCATCGACAACCAGCTGCGAGGCCGCACCGGCCGCCAGGGCGACCCCGGCACCTCGAAGTTCTTCCTGTCCTGCGAGGACGACCTGCTGCGCATCTTCGCCGGCGACCGGCTGGACGCGATCATGCGCAACTTCGGGGTGGCCGAGGGCGAGGCCATCAGCCACCCGTGGCTGAACCGGGCGGTGGAGACGGCCCAGAAGCGGGTCGAGCAGCGCAACTACGACATCCGCAAGAACCTGCTGAAGTACGACGACGTCGTGAACGACCAGCGCAAGGCCGTGTTCGAGCAGCGCCAGGAGTTCATGGACGCCGAGGACCTTTCGGAGATGGTTGCGGAATTCCGCAACGACGTGATCTCCGACCTGGTCGAAAAGCATATGCCGCCCAAGGCCTACGCCGAGCAGTGGGACATCGCCGGGCTGGACGAGAAGGTCCGGCACACCCTCGGTCTCGAGCTGCCGCTGGCCGAGTGGGCCGCCGAGGAGGGCGTATCGAACGAGGAGATCGAGGAGCGCATCGTCGCCGCCGCCGACGCCCGCGCCGCCGAGCGGCTCGAGCTGGTCGGCCAGCAGCAGACCCGCAACCTCGAGAAGCAGTTCCTGCTTCAGATGGTCGACATGCAGTGGCGCGAGCACCTGGTGCACCTCGATCACCTGCGCGGCGTCATCGGCCTGCGCGGCTACGGCCAGCGCGATCCGCTGAACGAGTACAAGACCGAGGCCTTCAACCTGTTCGAGACGCTGCTCTACGAGCTGCGCCACAACGTCACCCGCTGGCTGATGACGGTCGAGTTCCGCTTCGAGGCGCCGCCGCCGATGGAGCTGCCCGAGTTCCAGGAGATCCACCTGAACCCCGGCACCGGCGAGAACGAGATGAGCGATCCGTCGGCGCAGCTGCCGGAAGGCCAGCTGCAGGGCGAGGACCGCGCCCGCCTGCCCGTCGACGCCCTGCCGGTCGGCTGGGAGCGAACCCCGCGCAACGCCGATTGCCCGTGCGGCTCGGGCCGCAAGTTCAAGCACTGCCACGGCGCGCTGGTCTGACCATGACAGGGGCGCGCAAGGACCTGTTCTCCCGCGCCCTGTCGCTCGATCCGGAGCGGCTGCACTTCGCGGCCCACAGCCACCACCTGTGGCCTGACGCCAGCTTCGACGGCCAGGTGCGGGCCTGGGTCGAGGCCAACCACTTCGCCGACCGCAAGTGGGACCTGATCTTCGGGGAGGTCGTGCCGGAGGCGCAGGGCCATGTCGCGGCGGAGCTTGGCCTGCCGTCGCCGGACACTGTGGTGTTCGCCTCCAACACCCACGACTTTCTGCTGCGCCTGTTCTCGGGGGTGGAGCGCAAGCCCGTGCGCATCCTGTCCACCGACGGCGAGTTCCACTCGTTCCGGCGCCAGGGCGAGCGCTGGGAGGAGGCCGGGGAGGCGGTGATCACCCGTATCCCGCTGCACCCGTTCGACAGCTTCGGCGAGCGGTTCGTCGAGGCGGCGCGCGGCGGCGGCTTCGACCTGGTCGTGGTCAGCCAGGTGTTCTTCCGCACCGGCCTGGTGTTCGATCGCATCGCCGAACTGGCGGCCCTTGCAGACCCGGCCGGGCCGTGGGTGGTCGTCGACGGCTACCACGGCTTCATGGCCATGCCGACCGACCTGTCGGCCGTGGCGGATCGCGTTTTCTACCTGGGCGGCGGCTACAAGTACGCCATGTCCGGCGAGGGCGCGGCCTTCATGCATGCGCCCGACGGCTTCTGCCCGCGGCCGGTGATCACCGGCTGGTTCGCCGAGTTCGGCAATCTGACCGGACCTCCGAACGGAGTGCAGTACCGCGCCGACGCCGGCCGGTTCTGGGGCGCGACCTCGGACTTCACCGCCCTGTACCGCTTCAACGGCGTGCGCCGCATGCTGGCGGAGGCCGGTCTCGACACGGCGGCGGTGTCGGCCCACGCGCACGAGCTGATGCGGCGCTTCCAGACGGCTCTCGGCGAAGGCCGGGCGGGACGGCTGGACGAGGCGGAAGTCCTCAATCCGATCGGCGCGGACGAGGCCCACGCCCGCTTCCTGGCGCTGCGCCATCCGAAGGCCGCGGCGTGGAAGACCAGGCTGCTGGAAGCGGGGATCGTCACGGACGTACGCGACGACGTCATCCGCTTCGGCTTCGGCCTGTACCAGGACGAGGCCGACGTGGAGCGGCTGATCGGGACCTGCGACCGGGTTCTTTGATCCCCGGAGGGATTTGGGAGACATCCCCGGAGGGACAGACGATACCTCGCCCCGGGGACATCCGGTACGCGGCGGACAGGTGCGACACACCCACGCGATCGGGACCGGCCCCCGTCAGAAGAAGGTGGTGTCGTCGCTCTTCTTCGCCTTGGGCGGCGCCGGCGTCGCCGGGCGGGACGGCGCCGGTCGGGCCGCAGGGGCGGGAGCGTCGGCGGCCGGCGGCGGCGTGACGGCGGGGTCCGTCGGCGCCGTTTCGCCGGCGGCCGGCGGGATCGGCGGCAGGGCCGGATAGGGCAGGCTGGCGTCCCCGCCGTCGGGATAAGGCAGGGGCTCGGCCCCCGCGACCGGCGCTGGGTCGATCCGGTCCGGCGCATCGAGATCGTCGCGGATGAAGGCCCAGGAGCGGCTGTCGGAGCAGGCGCAGGCCTTCATGAAGCCCTCGCGGTCGCGCCAGACGATGAGCGGATAGCGGGTCTGCAGTCCGGCGTCCCCGAGATAGCGAGACAGGGCGGCGACGAAGTCGCGACCCGCCTCGACCACCGCGCCTCGGGCCAGGTTGCCGTCGGCGGCCGGAATGCCGGCCGCGGTCCAGTTGCGCGACGGGGTGGCGGTCCAGCGCTGGTACAGCACCCAGTCGCGGGTCAGCCACAGCTCGGCGACGGTGGCACGCTCCGCCGCGGTGGACTGGGCCAGCCCCTCGCGGTCCGGCCGGGCGAAGACGATGATGCGCGCCTCGACCCCCGCCGCCCGCAGCTTGGGGACCTCCTCGGCCTCGTAGCGCTGCATGGCCGCCGAGTCGCGGTAGCCGACGATGTAGAGCGGCGCCCCGCCGCCGCCGGCGGAGATCCACGAGCTTTCGTCCAGCAGCTGCTGGATCTCGGCCTGGTGGCGGGTGACCGTCACCGGCTGGAAGCGCGCGTAGAAGTTCCAGTACGCCCAGTAGCCCCCGCCCGCGAGGGCGAGTCCGATCACGGCGGCGAGGGCGGACCAGACGAAAAAGCGTCGCATGCGGGGGAGCGCTCCAGCTTGGCGGTTCGTCAAGCCTAACGCCTATCATCGAATTGCGCTGCCGCGAACGCCGGAGAGGCGAACCCCCTCCGGCGACCGGGCAAGGGTCAGCGCATGGTCGGGATCACGAAGGAGCTGTCGGCATGCTCCAGCTCGCTGTCGGGCCAGCGGGCGGTGACGGTCTTGGTCTTGGTCCAGAAGCGGACCCCCTCCATGCCGTGCTGATTGATGTCGCCGAAGGCCGAGCGCTTCCAGCCGCCGAAGGTGTGGTAGGCCACCGGCACCGGGATCGGCACGTTGATGCCGACCATGCCGACGTTGACCCGCGCGGCGAAGTCCCGGGCGGCGCGGCCGTTCTGGGTGAAGATGGCGACGCCGTTGCCGTACTGGTGCTTCGATGGCAGGGCGAGAGCCTCCTCGAAGCTGGCGGCGCGCATGATCTGCAGCACCGGGCCGAAGATCTCCTCCTTGTAGGATTCCATCTCGGGCTTGACGTGGTCGAACAGCGACGGGCCGATGAACCAGCCGTTCTCGTGGCCCTGCAGGGTGTAGCCGCGGCCGTCGACGACCAGCTCGGCGCCTTCCTGCACGCCCTTCTCGATCCAGCCCTCGACGCGCGCCTTGTGGGCCGCATTCACCACCGGCCCGTAGTGGGCGTCGGCGTCGGTCGAGACGCCGACCTTCAGCTTCGGGATCTCGGCGACCAGCCGCTCGCGCAGCTCGTCGGCGGTCTTCTGCCCGACCGGCACGACCACCGGCAGGGCCATGCAGCGCTCGCCAGCCGAGCCGTAGGCGGCGCCGGTCAGGTCCTTGACGACCTGGTCCATGTCGGCGTCAGGCAGGACGATGCCGTGGTTCTTGGCCCCGCCCATGGCCTGGACCCGCTTCCCGTGCTCGGCCCCCATCCGGTAGACGTAGTGGGCGATGTCGGACGAGCCGACGAAGCTGACGGCGTGCACCTGCGGGTGGGTCAGGATGGCGTCGACGGCCGCCTTGTCGCCGTGCACGACGTTGAGCACCCCGGCGGGCGCGCCGGCCTCCAGCATCAGCTCGGCCAGACGCACCGGCACCGACGGATCGCGCTCGCTGGGCTTGAGGATGAAGGTGTTGCCGACGGCGATGGCGACGCCGAACATCCACATCGGGATCATGGCCGGGAAGTTGAACGGGGTGATGCCCGCGACCACGCCCAGCGGCTGGCGCATGGAGTAGACGTCGATGCCCGGGCCCGCGCCCTGGGTGTACTCGCCCTTCAGGGCGTGGGGGATGCCGCAGGCGAACTCGATCACCTCCAGCCCGCGCTGGATGTCGCCCTTGGAGTCGGCGATGACCTTGCCGTGCTCCGAGCTGAGCAGCTCGGCCAGCTCGTTCATATTGGCCTCAACCAGGCGCTTGAACTCGAACATCACGCGGGCGCGGCGCTGCGGGTTGGTCGAGGACCAGCCGTCGAAGGCCGCCTGGGCCGCCTGGACCGCGCGGTCGACCTCGCCGGTGGTGGCCAGCTGGACGCGCGCCTGCACCTCGCCGGTGTTCGGGTTGAACACGTCGCCGAAGCGGCCCGAGGCGCCGGTGAAGCTCGCGCCGCCGATGAAGTGGTTGATGTCGCGCATGATGCGGGCGTTTCCCTGACTGAAGGCTTGTTCTTGTGGGCGGCGGTTTAGCGGCTGGAGGGCGGCGGCGCCAGCGTCACACCGACGCGTCGAACAGGGTGTCGCGGGCGACGTCGGCCTGCAGCATGGGGAAGAAGTGCGTCCCGTCGGGGACGGTCTCCACCGTCACGTGCGGCAGGCCGCGCGGTCGCTCCGGCACATGGCAGGTGGAGCCATGTGCAGCCTTCAGGATGCGCACCGGGCGGTCGACCCGCTTCAGCGCGCCCCACGGGTCGTGGGCCTGGGCCGCGTAGTTGGACGCCTCCCACTCCGGCGGGCAGGCGAGGGCGAAGCCCGCCTCCGTGCCGACCAGACCATCCGCCAGGTAGTCCACCAACATGGCGTCCGGCCAGCCGCGGAACGCGCCGCGTCCGCGATAGGCGGCCAGCGCCTGCTCGCGGCTGTCGAAGACCGCGCGCCGGCGCAGGGCGGCGCGCACCAGCGGGATGCGCCGGGCCAGGCGGTCGAACAGCGGCAGGCGCAGCATGGCCTGGCTCCACCGCGTCCAGATGACCGGATCCAGCAGCACGAGACGCGACACCCGGTCCGGTCGCTCGGCGGCGGCGAGCAGGGCGGCCGTGGCGCCCATCGAGTGCCCCGCCAGCACCACGGGCGGGCCGTCGAGCGCGTCGAGCAGGGCGATCAGGTCGTCGCGATGGTCGGCCCAGCCGCGGCGACCCCGCGGCTCCGCCGGAAGGGCGCTGGCGCCGTGACCGCGCAGATCGGGGGCCCACACCCGCAGCGTGCCCGACAGCGGCCCCAGCAGGGTCCGGTAGGTCATGGCGTTGAAGCCGTTGGCGTGGACGAAGACGAGGTCCACCGGCCGCTCCGGCTCGCCGAAGTCGAGCACGGCCATCTCGCCCTCGCCCCAGCGGTTGACGACGGGCAGGGTGATGCGGCGAGGCCGGGTCAACCGGAGGGCGTCCATACCCGCCAGATAGGCGTCCCCGCCCACGCCCGCCAGCTCAGGCGGCCTCGGCGGCGTCCCGACAGGCGGGACAGCGGCCATGCGCCTCCACCGTGGTGCGGACGATGTCGTAGCCGGCCACCTGCGCCGCGCGGTCCAGCGCCCCGGCCAGCGGCGCGTTGACCTCCGCGGTGGCCCCGCAGCAGTCGCAGATCAGGAAGGCGGCGGCGTGGGCCGGGCCGCCTTCGGTGCAGGCGACGTAGGCGCTGATCGAGGCGATGCGGTGGGCCAGCCCCTTGCGCTCGAGGAACTCCAGCGCGCGGTAGACCGTCGGCGGCTTGGCCGGCTGGCCGTCCTCGCCGAACCGGGCGATCAGGTCGTAGGCCTTGACCGGCTCGCCGGCCGCCAGAAGCAGCTCCAGCACGCGCAGGCGGGCCGGGGTCATGCGCTCGCCCTCGGAAGTGAGCCGGGCGTCGGCGGCGGCGAGCGCGCCGGACACGGCCTCTGCGCTCGGCGGGCCGTCGTCGTGATGATGGCAGCAGGTGTCGCCCATGGCCCAGAGCTAAGGCCTTCCCTGCGGCGTCGCAACGTTCGCGCTTGACGGTTTGTGATGTTATCTCATAACACTTCCATCATGTACACGGTCCGCGCCCTCCTCCTCGCCGCGCCCGCCTGGGCGGTCCTCGCCGCCGCCGCGGCCGCCCAGAACCAGAACCCCGCAGAGCCCGCCGACCTGGGCGAGGTGATCGTCACCGGCACCCCGTTCGGGGTCACCGACCGCGCCAGCCTGCTGGCCGTCGACGTGCTGGACGAGGAGGCGCTGGCGATCGCGCCCGCGGCGACGCTTGGCGATCTGGTCAGCGGCCTGCCGGGGGTGCGCAGCACCGCCTTCTCGCCGGGCGCCAGCCGGCCGGTGATCCGCGGCCTGTCCGGCCCACGGGTGCAGGTGCTGACCAACGGCCTGGGCATGATCGACGCCAGCTCGGTGTCGCCGGACCACCAGGTGGCGGTCGACCCGGCGGAGGCGCGGCGCATCGAGATCGTCCGCGGCCCCTCCACCCTCGTGTTCGGCGGCTCGGCCATCGGCGGCGTGGTCAACATCATCGACGACCGCATCCCGACGCAGCCCGCCGAGGGCGGCGTCGACGGCCACGTCTCGACCCAGTACTCCAGCGTCGACGACGGACGCAGCTTCGGCGCGCGCCTGAAGGCGAACGCCGGCCCTCTGGTCCTCAGCCTCGACGGCTTCACCCGCGACGCCTCGGACTACGACGTGCCGGTCTTCCCCGAGTCCGCCCGGCTGCTGGCCGAGGAAGGGGAGGAGGCCGGCGACGAGCGGTCGGTCGCCAACACCTTCGTGGAGCTCGACCAGATCGGCGCGGGTCTGAGCTGGATCGGGCCGCGCGGATTCCTCGGCGGCTCGGTCAGGCGGGTCGAGACCACCTATGGCGTGCCCGGCCACGAGCACGAGCCGGATCCCCTCGCCCCGGACGCAAGCGGCGTTTCCATCGGCCTGGAACAGACCCGCTACGACGTCCGCGGCGAACTGACGTTCGACGCCGGTCCGTTCAGCGCCGCGCGCCTGTCCGCCGGCTGGGCCGACTACGCCCACACCGAGTTCGAGGGCGACGAAGTCGGCACGCAGTTCTTCTCCGAAGGGGCCGAGGGCCGGCTGGAGCTGATCCAGCGCGAACGCGGCGGCTGGCAGGGGGTGATCGGGGCGCAACTTCTCGACCGCACCTTCGACGCCGTCGGCGACGAGGCCTATGTGCCGCGCACCGCGATCGCCGAGCAGGGCCTTTACACGGTGCAGCGTTACGATCGCGGCCGGCTGGGCGTCGAGGGCGGCGTGCGCCTCGACCGGCGCAGCCTCGAGAGCCCCGCGACGAAGCGCGACTTCACCACCGTCTCGGCCTCGGCGGGGGTGTTCGTGCGCCCTTCGGCGCCGTGGTTCCTCGGATTGAGCGTAGCGCGCAACGAGCGCGCGCCCAGCGAGGTCGAGCTGTTCGCCGAAGGCCCCCACGTCGCCACCGGCGCCTTCGAGATCGGCGATCCGGACCTCGACAGCGAGGTCGCGACCTCGATCGAGGGCACGGCGCACTTCGCCCACGGTCGCTTCGAGGCCGACCTGCACGCCTATCATGCGGACTACGACGGCTTCATCGATCTCCGCCCTGTCGGTCAGGACGATCCCGACTCGGGGCTGCCGATCTTCGAGTATGTCCAGACGCAGGCGACCTTTCGGGGCCTGGAGGCCGAGGCCCAGGTCAACCTGTGGGAGGACGGCGACCGCAGCCTGGTCCTCTCGGGCGCCGCCGACTGGGTGCGCGCCTCGTCCGATCTGGGCCCCGTCGCCCGGGTCCCGCCATGGTCGGCGACCGCCGGCCTCGACTGGACCTCGCGCCGTTTCGACGCCGGCCTCGAGGTGCGGCATGTCGGAGAGCAGGACCGGACCGCCGCCTTCGAGCGACCGACCGACAGCTACACCCTGGTCAACCTGAAGGGGGCCGTTCGGCCGTTCGCGGACCGCGACGTGACCGTCTTCGCCGAGGTCCACAATCTGACCGACGCCGAGGCGCGGGAGCACGCCAGCTTCCAGAAGGACATCGCCCCGCTGCCGGGACGGAACCTGCGGGTGGGCGTGACCTACCGGTTCTAGGCCGTGGGCGGCGTTTGCCGCCCCGGACCATACGGGCTAGAAGGCGCGCCTTCCCTTTCTCTCCAGAGCCTCGATCGCGTCCATGACCGACACCACCGCCTCCGCCCAGAACGGCGCCCTCTCCGGCAACGTCCTCTTCTACGGCCAGCCCGAGCCGCTCTCGGCCGAGGCGCACGGCAAGCTGGGCGCCAACCCCGTCGACAAGCCCTACGCCTTTGTCGGCCAGACCAACCTGGTGCCGCTGACGGTCACCGAATTCGCCCCGGCGGCCCTGTCCTACCCGGTGATCTTCGTCGGCGAGGCGCGCCAGCCGGTGGCGGTGATGGGCCTGCGGGCCGGCGAGAACCTGTTCGTCAGCGCCGAGGGGGACTTCCGCGCCGAGTCCTACATCCCCGCCTACGTCCGCCGCTACCCGTTCGTCTTCGCCAATGACGAGGTGCAGAAGCGACTGATCCTGTGCATCGACCGCGCCGCGCCGTTCATCGCCGAGGGCGGCTCGACCCCGCTGTTCGAGAACGGCCAGCCGTCGGCCTACACCCGACAGGCCATGGAGTTCTGCAACAACTTCGAGCAGGAGCGGCAGCGCACGGACGCCTTCGTCCAGCTGCTGAAGGACCTCGACCTGCTGGACGTGCGCGAAGCGCTCTTCACCCCCCGCAACCCCGACGGCACGGCCGGTCAGCAGCAGAAGCTGGCCGAGTACTACGCGGTGTCGGAAGACAGGCTGAAGACGCTGCCGGCCGACAAGCTGGCCGAGCTCCGCGACAACGGGGCGCTGGGCCAGATCTACGCCCATCTGGTGTCGCTGCTGGGCTGGGACCGGCTGATCGCCATGGCCTTCCAGCGCGCCGCGACCATGCCGGCGGCGGCCAACGCCTGACGCGAGGCGTCATGCGAAAGATCGGGGGCGGCCTGCTTCGGCGGGCCGCCCCTTTTTGCTGTCACGGGGCCTCTCGGCGGGCGGTCGTCCGCCGCCTAACGCCTCGCCAGCAGCGACCTCGTCAGGCAGGAGAAGACCAGCCGGCCCGCCTCGTCGAGCAGGTCGTGCTGGGCGATGACGATGCCCTTGGCGTCGCCGACCGGATCCTTGCCCATGATGGTCATGCGGCCGCGCATCAGTTCCCCGGCCGGCGGGTTGCGCTGGTAGCGCAGCCCGTCGACCGCCAGCACCTTGGACTGGGCCCAGCCCGAGGACTTGTCGGCGAACAGCCGGCTCCACAGGGCGTAGACCATGGCGTCGGGCGCGCCGTAGGCGACGTCCCAGCCCGGCAGGAAGCGTTCGACGAACACCTCCAGCGCCGGCGCGTCGACCGCGCAGGCGCCCAGGGGCACCACCTCGCCCACGCCCAGATCCTCGAAATGGACGTGCAGCGGCTCGCTCATGCCCGGGAACTCCGTCAGGCGGCCGGTTCTTCCGACACGCGCACCAGCAGCTTGCCGTCGTGGTCGCCGGTGAACAAGCGGTTCAGCGAGTCGAGGGCGCCCTCCAGTCCGTCGTCGACGTGCACCTTCCACTTGATGCGGCCGTCGAGAACCATCGGAGCCATGCCGGTCACCATCTCCTTCGCCCGCGGCGCGTAATCGAGCACGAGGAAGCCCCGGAGGCTCAGGCGGTGGGTGATGATGCGCCCGAAGTTCGGCGACGGCGGCATGCGCGTGGCGTTGTAGGACGAGATCAGCCCGCAGACGGCCATGCGGCCATGCACCTTCAGGCGGTTGAAGACGGCGATCATGATGTCGCCGCCGACGTTCTCGAAATTCATCTCGACGCCGTCGGGGGCGAGGCGGTCGAGGGCGTCGCCGACGTCCTCGTTCTTGTAGTCGACGGCGGCGTCGAAACCGAGCTCGTCGGTCAGCCAGCGACACTTGTCAGGCCCTCCGGCGATGCCGATCACCTGGGCGCCGTGCGCCTTGGCCACCTGACCGGCGATCGAGCCCACCGCGCCGGCGGCGGCCGAGACCACGAGAGTTTCCCCGGGCTGAGGCTTCAGCACGTCGGTCACGCCGAACCAGGCGGTCATGCCGGTCATGCCGAGCACCGACATGTTGGCCGTCAGCGGCAGGCCCGGGGCGCGATGCACCCGCGAGGCCTCGCGGTCGGACACCACGGCGTAGTCGGCCCAGCCTCCGGCGGCGGTCGTCACCACCTCGCCCACGGCGAAGCGCTCCGACCGGCTCTCCTCGACCACCCCGAGGGTCAGGCCCCGCATCACCCCGCCCAGCGGCACCGGCGGCAGGTAACCCTCGACGTCGTTCATCCAGGTGCGATTGGTGGGGTCGAGGGACAGGTAGACGGTGCGGACCAGGATCTGGCCGTCGTTCGGCGCCGGCGGCGCCGCCTCGACCAGTTCGAGGTCTCCGGGCTTGATCAGCCCCATCGGCCGCTGGCGCAGCACCCACTGTCGATTGGTTCGGGCCACGGGTCCCTCCGGGTTTTCTTTGTGGACGCTCATAGTGGCGCCCGCCGCCGGGCTGTCCAGTCGCCAAAGAAAAAGGCGGGCCCGAGGGCCCGCCGAAAGTGGCATCATCGAGAATGAGGTGCGGAGGCGGCAGACCGGCTGTGGCCGGTCTCAAGTCGGGGGGGCGTCGCCGCCTCCGCAGCCTGATAACGGGAGCGCTCTCCCGGGGTTCCGGCGCGGCCACGATTTTTTTCGCCTGGTCGGCGAAGCCGGAACGGCGACGCTCGCCGGCCGTTCCCCAGCCACAGAGAACCAAGCCGGGAGGCGATCCATGACCCACGAATCTCCGCACGACCATTCCGCCGACGCGGTTCACGAGGGACGTCCCGTCGAGGCGCAGTACGTCCGCCAGGGCCGCGGCGGCAAGCGCATCCTGATGGTTCTGCTGGGCGCCCTCGCCATGGTGGCGATCGCCTTCGCGGTGATCTGGTTCGCCTCCGCCGGCCGGCTCTCGCAGACCAACGCCAACGACGGCGACCAGGCCGTCGACGCCGCGGCCTTCCAGGGCGCCGGCGGGCGCGAGATCCCGACTGCCGACGCTCCCACCACGGCGACCGGCGAGCCGACCGCCCCGCCCACCGGCGCAGCGCCCAACGTCAATGCGCCGACAGTCGCCGCCCAACCTTCGACGCCGGCCGAAGGTCAGTAGGCCCATGTGAAACGGCCCCGGTCGCAGACCGGGGCCGTCGTCGCAAGACTGACCGGAACGACCGGGATCAGGCCGCTTCCCTCTGCCTCGAGGGATGGAAGAACAGCGCCTGGCTGATCGCCGCCTTCACCGTCTCGGGCTGGAAGGGCTTGGTGATCAGGAAGGTCGGTTCAGGACGCTCCCCGGTCAGCAGACGCTCGGGGAAGGCGGTGATGAAGATCACCGGCACGTCGATCCGCTTGAGGATGTCCTTGACGGCGTCGATGCCGGAGGAGCCGTCGGCCAGCTGGATGTCGGCAAGCACCAGGCCCGGCCGGTGGCGGGCCACGGCGTCGACCGCCTCGTCGTGGGTGGTGGCCGTGCCGGTGACGCGGTGCCCCAGTTCCTTCACCAGGCTTTCGATGTCGGCCGAGATGATCGCCTCGTCCTCGATGATGAGCACGTCGGTGGCCAGCTCGGCGTCGATGTCCGACTGGGCCTCGCCGATCAGACGCTCCACGTCCTGGGCGTCGGCGTCGAGAATCTGGGCCGCTTCCGACGGCGTGAAGCCTTCGAGGGCGGTCAGCAGGAAGGCCTGACGCGAGCGGGGAGCGATCCGCATCAGGCGGTTCGACGCGTCGTCGCGGCTGTCGAGGCCGCTCTGGTCCTCGAGCCGCGCGCCGGTCGAGGCCCAGATGGCGTGGAACACATGATAGAGGGCGACCCGGGGTGTCATTTCAGGGGGGAGCTGGCGTTCCCCGGCGGCGAGAGCTTCGAGGGCGACCCGGACGTAGTTGTCCCCCGTGGTCTGGTCGCCGGTAAGCGCCCGCGCGTAACGACGGACATAGGGAAGGTGTGGCGCAAGGCGTGCCAGCAGGCTCATACGAAAGTCCCCGACAGGATTTCAGTCTCCAGAAGCGAGACCGCAGCAGTCCCCGTCAACGTATCAAATCGGCCACGGTTCCCGTCCTCGCCGCCAGCTTGAGCATATTTTGGATCACAGGCAGGAACCGCAGGGAGGGGCTGGCGTTTCCGGCTCAACCAATAGCGTCAGGGTGGCGACCGTTTTCTCGATGACAGACAATTCCAACCCCCCGGGCAAGCCGCCCAAGGGCGCCGGCCTGGAGGAGGCGCGCCTTCGCCAGCAGGCGATCGGCGTCAAGCTGCGGCATATGTTCGACGAGGTCGTGAATGAGCCCGTGCCGGACGAGTTCCTCGAGATCCTCCGGCGCGCCGACAAGCGTTCGGCCGACGAAGGTGGCGCATGAGCGGTGCGTCCAACCCGCCGCCCAAGCCGCCCTCCGCCGACGACGACGCCTTCAAGCGGGAGCTCGTGGCGCTGATTCCGCACCTGCGGGCCTTCGCGCGCACCCTCACCGGAGATCCGACGGCGGCGGACGACCTGGCCCAGGACGCCATGATGAAGGCGTGGGACGCCCGCGCCAGCTATCAGATGGGCACCAACATGAAGGCGTGGACCTTCATGATCCTGCGCAACCAGTTCTATTCGGAGAAGCGCCGCTCGTGGCGCCAGTCCCAGCTGGACCAGGAAGCGGCCGAGCGGACGCTGGTGGCGGTGGACGACCCTGAGTCCCCCGTGGCGCTGGACGAATTGCGCCTGGCGCTCGCCACGCTGCCGGAGGAGCAGCGGGAGGCGCTGATCCTCGTGGGAGCCGGCGGCTTCGCCTACGAGGAGGCGGCCGAAATCTGCCAGTGTGCGGTAGGTACGGTGAAGAGCCGGGTGTCCCGGGCGCGCAAGGCGCTGCAGGCGACGCTCGAGAAGGGCGGATACGCCCGCGACGGCCGCGCCGCCGGCGACGCGATGCGCTCCATTCTCGCAGACGCCGACCGCCTGAGCAGCGTTCGGGACTGAGGCGGTGGTCCGCCTCGGGCGCGCGCTCGGTCGGGGGTTGGCCCGACCGGGCATTCACGGCATCCGGTTCCGCCTTGGAGTCGCGATGGCCGGGGCGCTGCTGCCCATCCTGGTCCTCGGAGCCGTGCAGGCGCAGTCCCAGTTCCGCGAACAGGACATCGAGCGGCGAACCGACCTGCAGCTGGCGGCCGAGCGCACCGCCGCCCGCGCCAAGTCCCGGCTGGACAGCGCCGGCGTCCTGCTCCAGGCGCTCCGCCCCGAGGCGCTGGAGGTGTTCTGTCAGCCGCGTCTCACCGCCCTCGTCCAGCGGCTCGACAGTCTGGAGGGGCTGGCGCGGGTGACCGCGACAGGTGAGGCGGTCTGCGCCTCCGAGAGCCTGGCCCGCACGCCGCCGGCCTGGCTGGTCCAGAGCCGCTCCGGACCATGGTTCCAGCGCCTGCGGGCCGGCGAGAGCACCGTGCTGGCCCGCGCGCCGGCCGCCGCGGGCCAGCCGCCGGGCCTGATCGTCGCCCTGCGGCTCGAGCGGCCGCTCGGGGCCTTCGACGGCGCCATGGTGGCGCTCGTCCCGCTGTCCGCCCTGCAGCCCGACGTCGCGGATCCCGCCCTCCCCGAGGCCTCCGAGGCCGCCCTGACCGACGCCGCCGGCGCCCTGCTCATCGCCACGGACCGCGAAGCCTTCGCCTTCGAGGGGGACGAGCGCCTGTCCGGATGGGTGGAGCGCGCCCGCGACACCGGCTCTGCCGTGTTCGAGGCAGAGACAGCCGAAGGTCGCCGGGTCTTTGCGGGCGCCGCCCTTGCCGGGCGGGATGTGTACGCCCTGCTGTCCGCGCCCTCTCCGGGCCTGCTGTCCTGGGCGCGGCTGAATCCCGTGGGTTTGCTGCTCCTGCCGCTGGGCGCGTGGCTGGCCGCCTTCGCCATGGTCATGCTGGTCAGCGAGCGGATCATCGTTCGCTGGCTGGACTATCTGGAGCGGGTCGCCGCCATCTACGCGCGCGGCCGCTTCACCGTCCGCCCCATCCAGGCGGTCAACGCCCCGGCCGAGATACGGGTGCTGGCCCGGACGCTCGACGATCTGGCGGAGACCATCACCACCCGCGACGCCGCCCTGCTGGCGTCGCTGGCGGAGAAGGACGCGCTGATGCGCGAGATCCACCACCGGGTGAAGAACAACCTGCAGATCATCTCCTCCCTGCTGTCGATGCAGCAGAGGACGCTCAAGGACGCGCCGGCCCGCGCGGCGGTCGGCGACACCCGGCAACGGATCGCGGCCCTCGCCCTCATCTACCGCACCCTCTACCAGAGCGACGACCTGCGTTACGCTGATGCGCGGGTGTTCCTGACCGAACTGGTCGGCCAGCTGATCGCCAATGAAAGCGGCCGGGGGCATCTGGTCACCTCCTCGGTGGAGGCGGACTCCCTCGTCGTCGATCCGGATAAGCTGGCGCCGCTGGCGCTGTGGCTGGTGGAGGCGGTCACCAACGCCCAGAAGCACGCCTTCACCACGCACGGCGGCGACCTCAAGGTGCGTTTCCGGGTCGATGGCGAGACCAGCGTGCTGGAGGTCGAGGACAACGGCCCCGGCGTCGACGACTCCGTCCGGGCCGGCGTCGGGCGGACCCTCATGGGAGCGTTCGCCAAGCAGTTGCGCGGCGAGGTCGAGATGCTGCCCGCGCCGGGCGGCGGGACCATCGCCCGGATGACCTTCGCCACGCCCGAGGCGGTCGTTCCGATGGATCCGGCCGATCTTGGAACCGGCGCGGGGCCGTCACGTTGATATTCCAGACGCCCTCCCCGGCCCCTCTGGAGTTTCGAACATGCGCAAGGTCTTCGTTCTGATCGCCGCCGCGGCCGCCCTGACCACCGCGGCCTGCAACACCATCTCGGGCGTCGGCCGCGACGCCTCGGCCGCGGGCGACGCGGTCACCGACGCCGCAGAAGACGCCAAGGACTGACGGTTCCCGGTCCGCGGTTTTCCCCCGACCCGCGGCCCGGTTGAGAAGAAGGCCCGCCGGCCTCCCCCCGCCGGCGGGCCTTCGCCTGTCCGGGTCCCGTCGCCTCTTGCGCGCCGGCGCGCGCCCTCTAGCATCCCCCCGGCACCGACGCGGGGAGGCGATCGATGGCGACAGGAGATGCGGCGGCCGGGCGTGAGCCGGGACTGCGTACGGTGGTGACGGCCTCGGCCGCGGGCACCGCCTTCGAGTGGTACGACTTCTTCGTCTTCGGCTCACTGGCGACCGTGATCGCGCGGCACTTCTTCGCCGATGCGGGCGAGACCGTCGCCTACATCATGGCCCTGCTGACCTTCGGCCTCGGCTTCGTGGTGCGGCCGCTCGGCGCCCTGGTGTTCGGCTGGTTCGGGGACCGCACGGGACGCAAGACCACCTTCCTCGTCACCATCACCCTGATGGGGCTGGCGACCGTCGCCATCGGCCTGCTGCCCGACTACGGCCAGATCGGCGTCGCCGCGCCGATCCTGCTGCTGGTCATGCGCATGCTGCAGGGCTTCGCCCTGGGCGGCGAATACGGCGGCGCCGCCATCTATGTGGCCGAACATGCGCCCCAGGGGCGGCGCGGCTACATGACCGGCTGGATCCAGACCACCGCCGCCTTCGGCCTGATCGGGGCGCTGACGGTGATCCTCGCGACGCGCGCCGCCGTCGGGGCCGAGGCCTTCGACGCCTGGGGCTGGCGCATCCCCTTCCTGCTCTCGGCCCTGCTGCTGGCCATCTCCCTGTGGATCCGGCTGCGGCTCAACGAGAGCCCCGCCTACCGTCGCATGGAGGCCGAGGCCTCGGACGCCGACCACCGCGCGCCCTACCGCGAGGCCTTCCTGACATGGAGGAACGGCCGCTTCGTTCTGCTGGCCCTGTTCGGCATCATGATCGCCCAGGGCGCGGTCTGGTACTGCGGCTATTTCTACACCCGCTTCTTCATGGAACGGGTGCTCAAGGTCGACACCAACACGGTCGACCAGCTGGTGCTGGCGCTCACCGTGGCCTCGGCCGGGCTCTACGTCTTCTTCGGCTGGCTGTCGGACCGGATCGGGCGCAAGCCGGTGATGCTGTTCGGCATGATCCTGGCCCTGGTCGCCTTCTTCCCCGGCTTCCATGCGCTGACCCGCGCGGCCAACCCGGCCCTGGCCGAGGCCCAGGCGGCGGCGCCGGTGACGGTGCTTGCCGACCCGGCCACCTGCGCCCTGCAGTTCGATCCGATCGGCAAGGCGACCTTCTCGAGCAGCTGCGACATCGCCAAGAGCGTGCTGTCCAACGCCGGGGTCTCCTACGCCAACGTCGCCGCCCCGGCTGGATCGGTCGCCGTGGTGCGGATCGGCGCGACCGAGGTCGCCTCGGTGGACGGCAGGACGCTCGACCCGGCGGCGCTGGCCGCGGCCCGGGCCGACGTGGATGGCCGGATCAAGGCCGCCCTGGCCGCCGCGCGCTACCCGCAGGGAGCCGACCCGGCGCGCATCAACCTGCCCCTGGTCTTCGCCATCCTGATGGTCTTCATGGTCGCCGCCACGGCCCTCTACGGACCGCAGGCCGCCGCCCTCGTCGAGCTGTTCCCGACCCGGGTGCGCTACACGGCGATGAGCCTGCCCTACAACATCGGCACCGGCTGGGTCGGCGGCCTGCTGCCGGCGGCCAGCTTCGCCCTCGTGGCGTGGTCGGGGAACATCTACTTCGGCCTGTGGTATTCGGTCTTCTTCACGGTGATCGCCGTCGTCGTCAGCCTGATCTGGCTGCCCGAGACCCGCCACCGCGACCTGAACACGATCGCCACCTGAGACGTTTCCGTTCCTCCCCGAACCGGACGAAGCCATGACCCAAGCCCGAGACGCCGGCCTGAAGCTGCTGCGCGAGCACGCCCTGATCGCGGGCGAGCCGGTGACGGCGATGAAGCGCATCCCCGTCGACGACCCGGCCACGGACGAGGTCATCGGCCACGTCCCCGATCTCGGCGCGGCGGAGACGGAGCGGGCGGTCCAGGCCGCCCACGAGGCCTTCCCCGCCTGGTCCCGCTCCGATCCGCACCGGCGCGCGGCCTTCCTGCGCGACTGGGCCCGGCTGATCGACGAGAACGCCGAGGGCCTCGGGGCCCTGATGGCGCTCGAGAACGGCAAGCCGTTCGAGGAGGCCAAGGGCGAGGTCGCCTACGCCAACAGCTTCATCAAATGGTTCGCCGGCGAGGCCGAGCGCCTGATCGGCGAGACCCAGGACAGCCCGCTGGGCCACGTCATCCTGACCTTCCGCGAGGCGGTGGGGCCGTGCGCCTTCATCACCCCGTGGAATTTCCCGGCGGCCATGCTGACCCGCAAGCTGGGCCCGGCCTTCGCCGCCGGCTGCACCGCCGTGGTGAAGCCCGCCAGCCAGACGCCGTTCACGGCCATCGCTCTGGCCGAGCTGGCGTACGCCGCCGGCCTGCCGAGGGGCGTGCTCAGCGTCGTCACCGGCGACGCCGCGACCATCGGCGGCGCGCTGACCGCCTCGCCCCTGATCCGCAAGCTCAGCTTCACCGGCTCGACCCCGGTCGGCCGCCTGCTGGCCGAACAATGCGCCCCGACACTCAAGCGGGTGTCGATGGAGCTGGGCGGGGCCGCGCCCCTGATCGTCTTCGCCGACGCCGACCTCGACCTCGCCGTGGCCGAGACCATCCGGGGCAAGTTCCGCAACTCGGGCCAGACCTGCGTCTGCCCCAACCGCGTCTATGTCGAACGCTCCGTGGTCGACGACTACGCCCGAAAGCTGGCCGAGGCCGTGTCGAAAATCCCCGTCGGCGGCGCCTTCGAGCCGGGGGTCAAGGTCGGGCCGCTGATCGAGGACAAGGCGGTCCGCAAGGTCCAGGATCATCTCGCCCTGACCAAGGCTTCGGGGGGCGAGATCCTCACCGGCGGCGAACCGCATGCGCTCGGCGGCCGCTTCTTCCAGCCGACCGTGACCTTCGGCGGCGACGACGCCCTGTTCCGGCGCGAGGAGACCTTCGGTCCGCTGATCCCGGTCTTCCCCTTTGACACGGAGGAAGAGGTTCTGACCCTGGCCAACGACAGCGAGTTCGGCCTCGCCTCCTACGTCTTCACCCGCGACCTCGACCGGGCGATGCGCATGGGCCGGGGCATCCAGGCCGGCATGTGCGGAATCAACACCGGCATCATCTCCACCGCCGTCGCCCCCTTCGGCGGGGTCAAGCAGTCCGGCTACGGCCGCGAGGGCTCGATCCATGGCATCGACGAGTACGTCGACGTCAAACAGGTGACGCTGGCGCTGCGGTAGGGATCAACCTTCCAGATCGCTCTTCAACCGGTCCAGCACCTCGACCGCCCGGGCGGCGTGCGGCCCGATCCAGCGGTCGTGCACCTGTTTGATCGGCAGGGGATTGAGGTGGTTCCACCGCTCCCGTCCCTTGCGCTGGACGATGATCAGGTCGGCCGCTTCCAGCACCTTCAGATGCTGCATCACCGTGCACCGGTCCAGCGGCCGGAAGCGTTCGCACAGGGCGCCTGTGGTCTGGGGCGCGTCCTTCAACGCATCCAGCAGCGCCCGCCGCACGCCTGCCGACAAGGCCTTGAAAACCCGGTCCTGATTCGCCTCGCTTGACATGTTATAAGAATATAACATTATCGACCGCCCACAAGGAGCGAGCCCGATGGAGCTGAAGTTCAAGGTGTCCGGCCGCATCGCCCGGCCGGTGGAGGAGGTCTTCGAGGCCGTCGCCGATCCGGCGAAACTGTCCGCCTACTTCACCACCGGCGGCGCGGTCGGCCGGATGGAGACGGGCAGGACCGTCCAGTGGGAGTTCGCCGACTTTCCCGGCGCCTTTCCGGTCGAGGTCGTCGAGGTCCAGCCGAACCGGCGCATCGTCCTGAAGTGGGAGGCCAGCGAGGGTCCGCCGGAGGGCGGCGAGGCGACGCCGGGCGCCGCCTACATGACCACGGTGACCTTCACCTTCGAGCCGCTGGACGACGGCCGGACGCTGGTGACCATCGAGGAAAGCGGCTGGCGTGAGACGCCGGCGGGCCTCAAGGCTGCCTTCGGCAACTGCCAGGGCTGGTCGCAGATGCTGGCGGCCCTCAAGGCCTGGGTGGAGCACGGCGTCAATCTTCGGGAGGGCTTCTACGTCTGAGCCTCACACCGGCAGCGCGCCCCGCTTGACCACCGTCCGCATCGCCACGCTGGACGACACCCGGCTGACCCCCGGAATCCGCGTCAGCTCCCGCGAGTGGACCCGCTCGAGATCGTCGACGTCGCGCACCACCAGGCGCAGCAGATAGTCCGAACCGCCCGTCATCAGGTAGCACTCGACCACCTCCGGCACCGCGGCGATGGCCGTCTCGAAGGCGGTCAGGGCCGCCTCGGCCTGGGAGGACAGGGTGACGGTGACGAAGACGCTGATCGGCAGGCCGACCGCCCGTTCGTTGATGATGGCGGTATAGCGGCTGATCACCTCCGCCGCCTCCAGCGCCCTGAGCCGACGCAGGCAGGCGCTCTCCGACAGGTTCACCGCCTTGGCCAGGTCGGCGTTGGTCATGCGCCCGTCGGCCTGCAGGGCGCGGATCATCTTGCGGTCGGTGTCGTCCAGGGCGACGGCGGAAATCGTCTTCAAACGCGGCCTCACTCGCAGTTTCTGCGACTTTACGCCGTTCACTCGCCGAAAAGAACAGGAACCTGCGCCCGCCCCGCCGCTAGATTGCGCCGCGAAGCGAGCCGGCCGCAGAGCCGTCCGCGCCCCCATCAGACGAGGAAACTCCCATGCGCGTCGGCGTCCCCAAGGAGATCAAGAAGAACGAGCACCGCATCGGCCTGACGCCGACGGCGGTCCGCGAATATGTGGCCCACGGCCACGCGGTGTCGGTCGAGGGCGGGGCCGGCCTGGGCGCCGGCTTCACCGACGAGGACTACGTGAAGGCCGGCGCGAAGATCGTCGTCACCGCCGCCGAGATCTTTGCGAACAACGACATGATCGTGAAGGTCAAGGAGCCCCAGAAGGTCGAGTGGGAGATGCTCCGCGAGGACCAGATCCTGTTCACCTACCTGCACCTCGCGCCCGATCCGGAGCAGACGAAGGGGCTGATCGCCTCCAAGTGCGCGGCCATCGCCTACGAGACCGTGACCGACGCCCGCGGCGGCCTGCCGCTGCTGGCCCCGATGTCCGAGGTGGCCGGCCGCATCGCCGTCTTCTCGGCCGCCGAGACCCTGCTCAAGCACAACGGCGGCATGGGCCTGCTGTTCTGCGGCGTCCCGGGCGTGGCCCCGGCCCGCGTGCTGGTGCTGGGCGGGGGCGTCGTCGGCCTGAACGCCGCGCGCATGGCCATGGGCCTGGGCGCCGAGGTGGTGGTGCTGGAGCGCTCCATCCCCCGCATGGCCTACATCGACGAGATCACCAACGGCCGCGTCGTGACCCGCTACTCCTCGATCGGCGCGATTGAGGAGGAGATGCTGAAGGCCGACGTCATCATCGGCGCCGTGCTGGTGCCGGGCGCCGAGGCCCCCAAGCTGATCAAGCGCGAGCACCTGAAGCGGATGAAGCCGGGCTCCGTGCTGGTGGACGTGGCCATCGACCAGGGCGGCTGCTTCGAGACCTCGAGGCCGACCACTCACGAGGACCCGACCTACGTCATCGACGGCGTGGTCCACTACTGCGTCGCCAACATGCCCGGGGCCGCCCCGCGCACCTCGTCGGAGGCCCTCAACAACGCCACCCTGCCGTTCGGCCTGGCGCTGGCCGACAAGGGGCTCGAGGCGCTGCGCGAGAACCCGCACCTGGCCCGAGGCCTGAACGTCCTGAAGGGCGAGATCACCTACCCGGCCGTGGCCGAGGCGATGGGGCTGGGCTGGTCGGACCCGTTCGGGGTCTGGGCGAAGGGCTGACGGCGCCGGTCGTTCAAGGCCTCAATCTAGCTCAGGGCGGACCTGCTCCGGGTCCGCCCGGACCTGCGCGATGACCTCCTCGATCGCGGCGACGACGGCGCGGGGCTGATCCAGCTGGATGAAATGGCCCGCGCCTTTCACGACAGTCCATCGGCCGCGAGTCGAGCGTTCGGCCAGCCGGCGGTGGCCGTCCTGCCAGTGCCGACTAAATGTCAGCCGCCGCTCTGCTGTCCGCCATGAACTTGAGGGGGGATCGGCCGCGCTCAGGGCCACCAGCGGGAGATCGCGCCACAATCCGTCGAGCTCCGCCGCCTGCTGCTGCGACACGCTCAAACGATCGTCACGCGAGAAGAAGTTCACTGACTGGGAATACTCGGCCTCGTACCAGGCGGGGCCGGTGACCGCATGGAGCAGATACCGCGCCTCGCCGGGCGGCAGGTCCTCGCCGACCGGAAAGCAGCCGTGCGCCCGCAGGTTCTGGCGGGTCAAATCACCGGCTCGGGCGACGCGGGCGCAGTCGAGCAAGCCCTGCTCGCCACGTTCGATATGGGGAAGCTCGACGGTTCGGTCCTCGTCCGACCGCCACCGCTCCTGCCCAACAAATCCCGCGTCCACCAGAACCAGACCGGCGATCTGCTCGGGAAACCGGCTTGCATACACGGTGGCGTAGAAGCCCCCGATGGAGTGTCCAACCATCACCACCGGGCCGTCGATCTGTTCGGCCTCCAGAAGCGCGCGCAGGTCATTCGTGACGCTCAGCGCGGTGACGGCTTCCGCCGGGGGATCGCTGTAGCCGAAGCCGGCCCGGTCGTAGAAGCAGGTGCGCGTGAGGGCTGAAATTGCGGGTTGAACCGCCTTCCAGTTCGCGATGTTGCCTTCGCCACCCTGCTCGAAGAGCACGACCGGCGCACCTTCGCCGATGCAGAAGAAGTTCAGGCGGCGGCCGTCTTCGATCTCCACCAGATGCGGTTCGGCCAGTCGGCCGTCCAGCGATGGATCGGAGGACTGCAGAGCGGCTACCCCAAGCAACAGACCTAACAGCAACGACGTCATGAGGGCCACCAGGTTGATGTTTGCGGAAGGTGCGCGCCAGACGCGAACCTCGTCAAGCAACGCTGGGCCGCCTAGGACGAGGCTATCCTGCCTCGTTGCGGTCCCTGCCTGTAATTCGCCGCTCTCTTCCGGCATAAGCCGCGCTCAGGCAGCGAGCGACCGCGTCGCGAGCGGTAGCGCAGCAAGAGTCCGATGAAGTTCCTCGACCAGGCCAAGATCTACATCCGCTCCGGCAACGGCGGGGCGGGCTCGGTGTCGTTCCGGCGCGAGAAGTTCATCCCGCACGGCGGCCCGGACGGCGGCGACGGCGGCAAGGGCGGGGACGTCTGGATCACCGCGGTCGAGGGGCTGAACACCCTGATCGACTACCGCTACCAGCAGCACTTCAAGGCCCAGACCGGCCACCACGGCCAGGGCCGGCAGATGCACGGCGCCAAGGGCGAGGACGTGATCCTCAAGGTCCCGGTCGGCACCCAGGTGCTGGACGAGGACAAGGAGACGGTGCTGCTGGACATGGACCGCGCCGGCAAGACCGAGCTGCTGCTGCGCGGCGGCAACGGCGGCTGGGGCAACGTCCGCTTCAAGGGCCCGCAGAACCAGGCCCCGACCCACGCCAACCCCGGCCAGGAGGGGCAGGAGCGCTGGATCTGGCTGCGCCTCAAGCTGATCGCCGACGTCGGCCTGGCCGGCCTGCCCAACGCCGGCAAGTCGACCTTCCTCGCCGCCGCCTCGGCCGCGCGGCCGAAGATCGGCGACTATCCGTTCACGACCCTGACGCCCAACCTCGGCATGGTCGACCTGTCGCCGGCCGAGCGCTTCGTCATCGCCGACATCCCCGGACTGATCGAGGGCGCCCACGAGGGCGCCGGCATCGGCACCCGCTTCCTCGGCCACGTCGAACGCTCGGGCTGCCTGATCCACCTCGTCGACGGCACCCAGGAGGATGTGGCGCAGGCCTGGCGCATCATCCGCCACGAGCTGGAGGCCTACGGCGCCGGGCTGGCGGAGAAGCCCGAGGTGCTGGCGCTGAACAAGATCGACGCCCTGACCCCGGAGCTGCGCGAGGCGAAGGCCGCCGAGCTGGAGGCCGTCGCCGGCAAGCGCCCCTACCTCGTCTCCGGCGTCTCGGGCGAGGGCGTGCCCGAACTGCTGCGCGCCGCCTGGACCGAGGTCCGCCGCCAGCGCGGCGAGGCCGCCCCGGTCGAGGGCGAGGAGGAGGTGGTCGAGACCCCGGGCGGCTGGACGCCTTGATTTCGACGTGAACGGGCGCATGTCTTTCCCGTTGGACGGGAGGGCATGGTCATGTTTCGCTTCGCCAGGGCGGCCGCCGCGGGTCTCGCCGCGCTGACATTGTCGGCTTTTCAGGCCGTCCCGCCGCAGCTTCCGCCCCGCCTCGCGGCGTTGGCCGACGATGTCGCAGCGGCCCGGGCCTTCGACTATATGGCGCTGAAAGCCGAAGGGGCGGACCTCAAGGCGCTGTCCGACGCGGTCTACATGCGGGCGCGCGTCGACAGCGACAGCCGCCGCTGTTTCACCGAGGCGGAGCGCCTCCTGCAGGCTGAACTCGCGGGAGCGGCCCTCGCCGCAGACGCAGCAGGGGCCGCGGCCGACCGCTCCGCCGCCGAGGCGGCCTGGGGGCGCTGGGAGGCGTTCGGCGACAGCATCATGGCCGGCGCTCCGGTGGCCGGGCCTCCGTTCAGCCATGTTGCGGAGCGGGTCGCCCTGGCGGAGGCGGCGACCGATCCGCGCGTGCGCGAACTGCTCCGCCGGGCGGCGCGCGACCAGCTCATCCGGCGCGGCTGGGAGTCGGGCGACGTCGTCTGGGAGACGCCGCCGACGCCGGGGGCGCGCAGCCGCTTCGAAAGCCGCCTCGCCGCCCGGATGTGCGAAACGGATGGCGAGAATACCGCCTGGCTCAAGGCCGACGTGGCGGCGAACGGCTGGTTCCAGATCTCCGCGCACGGGGAGGACGCCTCCCGCGCCGCCTGGTTGATGGTCCAGCATGCAGACCGCGACCGGGCGTTCCAGCGGCACGTCTTGAGTCTGCTCGAGCCGCTGGTTGAGGCCGGCGAGACCGACCCCTCAAACTACGCCTACCTCTATGATCGCGTCGCTGTCGGGGCAAACAGGCCGCAACGGTATGGCACCCAGGGGCAGTGCGGCGCCAGGAACGTCTGGGAGCCCTTCGCCCTCGAAGCGCCCGAGCGGGTGGACGAACTTCGCGACGACGTGGATATCGGCCCCCTGGCTGACTACGCCGCGCACATGAACCGCTTTTGTGCCGACTTCGCCAGTTGAAACCGGAACCCGCTCCCGCCCCGCTCCTTCCTCCTGAAAGGAGCCACGCCATGACCGACCAGAAGCCGATCCAGACCGAGGGGCGCGACGAGAACGGGGCGATCCCGCTCGGGCGGCCGGACGCCTCCACCTCCGATGAGGCGGTGAAGCGCAACGCCGAACGGGAGAAGCAGACCGCGGGCCCCGACGGTCCCGACGCCACGGAGGTCGGCGACACCTTCAAGCGCCAGCCGCACTGATCGTCCGCGACAGCGCCGCTTCGCCGTGTTAGGGCGCTGGTGAGCATAAGCCCCTCGCGAGCGCGCCTTGCCCTTCTTCCACGCCGGTCCCGCGCCCCGCGCCTTCGGCCCCCGCCGCGGGGGGCTGCGCGACGGGCTGGACCTGCGGCCGGGGATGCGCGTCGGCCTGTTCGGCGGCTCGTTCAATCCGGCCCACGACGGCCACGCCCACGTGGCCGAGACGGCGATGCGGCGGCTCGATCTCGACCGGGTCGTCTGGCTGGTGTCGCCGCAGAACCCGCTCAAGGACGCGCGGCACACGGCGCCGCTCGCCGAGCGGATGGCGTCGGCGGAGCGGGCCGCGCGCCAGGCGGCGCACGGGCCCTCGATGATCGTCTCCGACGTCGAGACGCGGCTGGGGACCTGCTGGACCGTCGACACCCTGCGCGCCCTGGTCGCCCGCCACCCCGGCGTGCGCTTCGTCTGGCTGATGGGCTCCGACAACCTGGCCAGCTTTCACCGCTGGCGGGGCTGGACCGACATCATGCGGCTGATGCCGGTGGCGGTGATCGCGCGGCCCGGTTCACTGCTGGAAAGCCGCACCGCGCCCGCCGCCGAACGTTTCGCCCGGGCCCGTCTGCCCGACCATCGCGCGCGCGCCTTGCCGGACTTGGCGGCGCCCGCCTGGACCTGGCTGTCGGCGCCGCTCAACCCCCGCTCGTCGACGGCCCTGCGCGCCGCCGCCGCGGCCGGGAACCGGTGACGCGCCGGCCGGTTCGTGCTAGGTAGCCGCTTTCGTAACCGTTCCGGAGCCCTCCGCTGACCCCCTCGCCCGCGCACGATGCGCAAGACGCCGCCGTCTCGAACACGGCGCACGAGATGGACCCGATCGCGCCCATCCGCACCGAAGACGGTCCGCAGGCTCCCCTCCCGGTCGGCTCGACCGAGCTCGAACAGGCCATCCTCTCCAAGCTGGACGACGACAAGGCGCAGGACATCGTCCTGATCGACCTGCGCGGCAAGAGCCCCATGTCCGACGCCATGATCGTGGCCTCCGGCCGCTCGCACCGCCACGTCGGCGCCCTGGCCGACCACCTGCAGCGTCTGTTCAAGGACCACGGTCTCGGCAAGGTGAAGGTCGAGGGCCTGCCGCACTGCGACTGGGTGCTGCTCGACGCCGGCGACGTCATCGTCCACCTGTTCCGGCCGGAAGTCCGCGCCTTCTACAACATCGAGAAGATCTGGTCGGTCGACAGCGGCCATCGCGGCGCCGCCCGCGCCTCCTGATCGCCTGACGCCGTGAAGCTGGGGATCATCGCCATCGGCAAGCCGGGGCGGGGCCCCGAGGCGCAGCTGGCCGCCGGCTGGGCCGGGCGCGCCACCCTGACCGGCCGGGCGCTGGGCCTTGGCCCCCTCGAGCTGATCGATCTCGAGCCGCGCAAGCCCGGCAAGGCGGCCGAGGCCGAACTGATCCTGAAGGCGGCCGAGGGCGCCCACCTGATCGCCTGCGACGAGCGCGGCAGGACCTGGTCCAGCCGCGCCTTCGCCGACCACATCGCGGGCCTGCGCGACGGCGGCGAGCGGCGACTGGTGTTCGCCATCGGCGGGGCCGACGGCCTCGACGACAGCGTCCGCGCCGCCGCCGCCTCGACCCTCGCCTTCGGCCCGCAGACCTGGCCGCACGCCCTGGCCCGCGCCATGCTCGCCGAGCAGCTGTACCGGGCGGTGACCATCCTCGCCGGTTCGCCCTATCATCGCGACTGATGCGCCCGCTCCTGCTCGCCGCCGTCGCCCTCGCCGCCGCCGTGCCAGTGGCCGCCGCGCCGCAGCCCGCGGGCGAGACGGCGCGGCTGCAGGCCGAGTTCCGCGACGAACGCGCCCGCGCCCGCAGCCTGAGGACCGAGGCGGCCGAGGCCGGCGCGGAGATCGCGTCTCTCGAACGCGACCTCGCCCGCCTGCGCGCGCAGGTCGACGCCGACGACGGCCGCCTCGCGGCCCAGCGGGCGCGGTTGCGGGAGCTGGGCCAGCGCGAGTCCGCGCTGATGGCGCGCCTGGCGCAGGCGCGCGGCCGGCAGGCGCGCCTCCTGTCGGCCCTGCAGACCCTGAGCCGGCGGCCGCCGCCGCCCCTGCTGGTTCCGGCGGAACGGGCGGTCGACACGGTGCGGGCCAGCATACTGATGCGCGCCATGGCCCCCGAGCTGCAGGCGCGGGCCCGGGCGCTCGCCGACCAGCAGGCGGAGCTGGCCCGCATCCGCCGTCTCGCCGCCCTGAACAGCGAGCAGCTGTTCACCACCGAGAGCGCCCGCGGCGACCGTCGCGCCGAGATCGAACGGCTGGCCGCGCGCAAGGCGTCGCTTCAGGCGGTGCTGCGGGCCGAGGCGCGCGAGGCCGAGCGGGCCGCCGCCGCCCTCGAGGCCCGCTTGCGGCAGATCGGGGCCGAGGTTCCGGCCGAGGGCGAGGCGCCGTCCCCGGTCGCGCGCCTGCCGGCCGGGCGGTCCAGCCTGACTTCGCCGGTGGCCGGACCGCCGTCCGAGCGCGGCGCCGCCGGCTGGCGCTGGCGGGGCGACGGACTGGAGGCCCGCGCGCCGGCGAACGGCCGGGTGGCGTGGACGGGCCCCCTGTCCGGCTGGGGGCAGGTGGTCATCCTCGACCTCGGCCCGGGCTGGCGCGGGGTGATCGCGGGTCTGGACGAGGTCGTGGTCGAGACCGGCGCCCGGGTGGCCGACGGCCAGATCCTCGGCCGCGCCGACGCCGGCGGCGAGATCGCGTTCGAGCTGCGCCGCGAGGAACGGCCGGTGGATCCGGCGCCCTGGCTGCGCTGAGCGGCCCCCGCCGGGCGAATCCGCTTCCAATCCCCGGATGACGCTGATTTTATCGGGCGAACGCCGGCGCGCCACGAATTCGGACCACGGACCTCCTAGATGGGAGAACCGGTCGGCTCCCGGCCCGAGAGAAGAAGACGAATGCGCAAGCTGCTGATGATCGGCGCCGCCGCCGCCGCCGCCACCGTGGTCGGGCTCGGGGCCGCCGCCTCCGCGGGGCAGACCCCCCGCAACGAGGCGTTCCGGATGATCGGCCTGTTCGGCGACGTCCTCGGCATCGTCGAGCAGGCGTACGTCGTGCCGGTCGACGACAAGAAGCTGATCGAGGCGGCGCTGCAGGGCATGATGGGCGCGCTCGACCCCCACTCCAACTACCTGCCGCCCCGCGACTACGGCGAGCTGCGCGAGCGCACCGAGGGCCAGTATTCGGGCGTCGGTCTGACCATCACCTCGGAAGGCGGGCTGGTGAAGATCATCTCGCCCATGGACGGCGGCCCGGCCGCCCGGGCCGGGGTCCAGGCGGGCGACGTCATCTCGGCGATCGACGGCCAGAGCGCGTCGGGTCTGACCGTCAGCCAGGTCTCGGAGAAGCTGCGCGGCGCGATCGGCACCTCCGTCACCGTCACCTTCCTGCGCGACGGCGAGGAGCCGCGCGAGGTCGTGCTGACGCGCGAGGTGATCAAGATCGAGTCGGTCTCGGGACGGGTGGAAGGCGAGTTCGGCTACCTGCGCGTCTCGACCTTCAACGAGAACACCGGCCGGGAGCTGGGCGAGACCATCGCCCGGCTCAAGCAGGAGAACCCCGCCATCAAGGGCTGGGTGCTGGATCTGCGCAACAACGGCGGCGGGTTGCTGGACGCGGCCATCGCCGTGTCGGACGCCTTCCTCGAGCGGGGCGAGGTCGTCAGCCAGCGAGGCCGCAAGCCCGAGCAGATCATGCGCTATTCGGCACGGCCGGGCGATCTCACCGACGGCGCGCCGGTCGTGGTGCTGATCAACTACGGCTCGGCCTCGGCCTCCGAGATCGTCGCGGGCGCGCTGAAGGACCACCAGCGGGCCACCATCGTCGGCCTGACCAGCTTCGGGAAGGGCTCGGTCCAGACCGTCATCCCGCTGCGCGGCGGCGCCGACGGGGCCCTGTCGATCACCACGGCGCGGTACTACACGCCCTCGGGCCGCTCCATCCAGAAGATCGGCATCGAGCCTGACCTCGAGGTGGCGCGCTCGGCGGCCGAGGCGCGCATCGTCTCCCGCTCCAGCTTCATCTATTCCGAGGCCGCCTACGCCACCGCCCTGGACTCCTCGATCGGAGAGGAGCGCAAGGGCGCCCACACCCCTTACGAGGCGCCGGGCGAGGGCTACGAGGCGAGCAAGGACTACCAGCTCGAGCGCGCGCTCGACGTGCTCCGCGCCGGCGGGAACCTGACGCAGCTGGCGGCCGCGCCGGAGGGGATCGTGGTCACGCCGCCCGGCACGGCCATGGCGGCGGCGGAGCCTGAAGGCGACGAAGCGCCCTAGGGAGAGGAGTTAGGGCGTAGGGCTTAGGAACCAGGGGGCGGCAGCCTCACCAAGCCCCGGGCTCCTGAGCCTAAGCCCTAAGCCCTAAGCCCCAAGCCCTAACTCCCGCATGGCTAACGCCCCGTTAGGCTTTCTTAACCGGGGTGCGGCAAGGTGAGCGTCGAAGGGGTCCGCCCGCGCGGCCCCGCCTTCGAGCGTCCACACGGTCCATGTTCGCAAAGCGCCAGTCCGTTCTCGCCGCCACCGCCGGAACGCCGCCGGCCCGGGTCGCCCTGCGCGACCGGCTGGCCCCGGCCGGCCGATTCCTGAAGAAGCCCCCCGTCGCCGTCGCCGGGGCGGGCCTGTTGTTGCTCGCCGCCGCCGCGCTGTTCGTCACCGTCCTCGGCGATCCGCGCGCCGGAGCGCCCTCGGCCCGCGTCGCCCTGGAACGCCAGCCGCCGGCGCCGGCGCCGACCCCCACGGGCCTCGAGGCCTTCTCGATGGACGCCGGCGGCCTCTACGCCGACCTCACCGGCGAGACCGACCCCGCCCTGCTGGGCGAGGCGGTCATCACCCTGCCGGACGGGGCCACCGTGTCCGGAAACGGCGCGCCGGTCACCGCCCCGCGCGTCGCGGCCCGGCCGCTGCCCGCCGCCCCCATCGCCGGCCTGCACCAGCCCGGGCCCGACGGTCCGCTGCCGCGCATCGCGCCCGACGGCCGGGTGCCGGCCCAGGCCTACGCCCGTCCGTTCCAGTCCAACGGCAAGCCCCGCGTGGCCCTGATCGTCGGCGGCCTTGGCCTCAATCCCGCCACCACGCGCGCCGCCATCGAACGCCTGCCGGCGGAGGTGACGCTCAGCTTCGTCCCCTACGCCGAAGGTCTGCAGGGCTGGATCGACCTCGCCCGCGCCCAGGGCCACGAGGTGATGATCGAAATCCCGATGGAGCCGACCGGCTATCCGGCCAACGACCCCGGGCCCTACACCCTGATGGCCTCGGCCGAGCCGGCCGAGATCGAGGCCAGGCTGAACTGGCTGCTCAGCCGAGCCACCGGCTATTTCGGGGTGACCAACTATCTTGGGGATCGCTTCGTCGGCTCCGAGGCGGGCATGAGCGCCTTCACCGGCCTGCTGCGCCAGCGGGGGATCGCCTTCCTGGACGACGGCTCGATGAGCCGCAGCCGGGGCGCCTGGGCCCGCGCCAGCGCCAACCGCATCATCGACGAGCAGCAGTCGCCCGCCGCGATCGTCGGCCAGCTCAACGCGCTGGAGGCGCTGGCCAAGGCGCGCGGCCAGGCCATGGGCTCAGGCTTCAGCTATCCGGTCACGGTCGAGGCGGTCGCCCGCTGGACCGCCGGGCTCGACGCCCGCGGCCTGCAGCTCGCCCCGGCCTCGGCGATGGCGAGCCGGCCGGGAAGATAGGTTCTAGGTGCCAGGGGATAGGTGCTAGGGGGAAAGACGCGTTGTGCCCGGCGTCTCACGCTCTCTTGCTCCCCAGTCCCTGGAACCTAGCACCTAGCACCTCCCGATGACCGACCTCCCCCACCACCGCCCCAACGTCGGCGTCGTCCTGTTCCATCCGGACGGCAGGGTCTGGTACGGGCGGCGCGCGGGGACGCCGGAGCCGCACTGCTGGCAGTTTCCGCAAGGGGGCGTCGACGAGGGCGAGGATTACGAGGCCGCCGCCCGGCGCGAGCTGGCCGAGGAGACCGGCGTCGTCTCGGTCGAGCCGCTGGCGGAGATCCAGCAGTGGATCGCCTACGACTTCCCGCCCGACTACGGCGGCACGAAGCAGGCGCGCGGGTGGAAGGGCCAGAAGCAGAAGTGGTTCGCCTTCCGCTTCACCGGCGAGGAGTCCGAGATCGACCTGGAGCAGCACGCCGAGATCGAGTTCGACGCCTGGCGCTGGGGCCGGCTGGACGAGGCGCCCGGGCTGATCGTCCCGTTCAAGCGCGCGGCCTACGAGCAGGTGGTCTCGGCCTTCGCGCCGCTGGTGGTCTAGGTCCTTCCCCACAGGACCCAAGCCAGGATCAGCAGCCCGTTCCAGACGCTGTGCGCCAAGGTCGTCGCGAGGATGGCGCGTCGCGCATCCCGCGTGGCCCAAACGGTCCAGAACCACAGGCCAAGCATCCCGAAATCCAGGCCGTGGCCGATCGCATAGACGTCTGAACCATGCAGGCCCCAGCCAATGGCGGCCATGAGGGCGGTGAACAGCGCCGCCGCAGCGGGCCCCTTCAGGCGGCGGAACGCCAGATGAGGCAGGTAGAACAGCAGAAGAGTCTCCAACCACGGGACGAGCACGGCGCTGCTGACAAGCTCCCGGACGACGGTGACAAACGCCTTGTCGGGCGGCGCTGTCGCTTCTCCCGCCCGAAACGCCGGTTCGGATCCGGGCAGGGCCAAGGCCACGCTGACCTGCACCGCAATGATGGCGACGGCGCAGACGACGCCGAGAAGGGCCGAGGAAATCCAGACGTGGCGGAGCGGCCAGCGTCTCAAGCGGCGACACAGCCGGCCGGCTTCACCACCCGCTTCGTCGAAGCCGGATACCTCGCCAGCAGCCGCGCCGGCCGGATCGGCCGCGCCACCAGGTTCCCGCCGCAGTTGGGGCAGACGCCCTTGAGCGCCGCCTCCGCACAGGCCGCGCAGAAGGTGCATTCGAAGGTGCAGATGCGGGCCTCGGGGCTGTCGAACGGCAGGTCGCGGTCGCAGCACTCGCAGTTGGGACGGAGCTCGAGCATGGTTCGCGCCTCCTCCCC
>MGLK01000018.1:0-354 GCA_001794825.1 Caulobacterales bacterium RIFCSPHIGHO2_01_FULL_70_19
GATCCTTCTTGCGAGAGTGGGAGCCGATCCGGCCATGGCCAGGGCGGCGGGCGGGGCCCCGCCCGCCGCAAGGCTGACGAGGGGGCGGGCGTAGGCGGCAGGCTCCACCTCGGCGAGCGCCGCGGCGTCCGCAGCCTCCTCGCTCCGGGTCGCCAGTTCGCTATGAAGCCGCCAGACGAGAGGGTTGAACCAGAATAGCGCGAGTGCGAGCCGCGACAGGGCCAGGAAGAGCCAGTCCCGACGCCTCAGGTGAGCCAGTTCGTGCGCCAGGACGGCGGGCGCCGCCTCCGGACGGGCGTGACAGGCCGGGTCGATCAGCACGATCCCCGGCGGCAAGCCCCAGCTCAGGGGCGA
>MGLK01000018.1:391-9861 GCA_001794825.1 Caulobacterales bacterium RIFCSPHIGHO2_01_FULL_70_19
AGACGCCGGAGCGCGCCGAGCCACGCCGGCGCGGTGGCCGGACGGCTTCCTCGGGTCCAGCGATGGAGGGTCCAGACGCCGACGAGGAAGCGGCCCACGATGGCGATGGCTCCGCCTCCCCACACCCAGACGGCCGCGGTGAGCGGAGACGGCTGCAGGACGGCGGCATGGACGGCCACCCCGGCCACGGGCCCCACTTCTCCCGCCCAGATCTCCGCCGGCGCGGTCGGAGGGGATGCGGATTCCGGCGGCAGCAGGGGCAGCGAAACCGCCGGACCCAGGGCCATGACAAGCGGCAGGACGAGGAGGAGGCACACGCCGGCTCTCAGGATCGCAACCTGCTCTTCGGCGGGGCGGCGGCGCG
Source organism: Caulobacterales bacterium RIFCSPHIGHO2_01_FULL_70_19 (assembly GCA_001794825.1). Classification (GTDB taxonomy): domain Bacteria; phylum Pseudomonadota; class Alphaproteobacteria; order Caulobacterales; family Caulobacteraceae; genus Brevundimonas. The sequence continues at coordinate 756 of MGLK01000018.1, forward strand.
CCAGCATCGAGAGGCCGAGGGCGGCCCCTGCGACGAGGCCGGAACGGATCAGCAGATCCAGAGCCGCGTAGATCGCATCCGTCATTCGCCGCGTTCCCGCGCTTCGTCGATGGCCCGCTGCAGCGCCTCGACCTCCTCGGGCTTCAACTTCTGGGTCAGGCCCAGCAGGGCCGTGGCCGCGGTCGCGGCCGAACCGGCGAAGAAGGTGTCGACCATGCGCCGCAGCGCCCCCGTGGCGATCGTCTCCGGGCGTGGCGCAGGCGCGTACACGACGCCGGAACGGCCGGTCTTCCGCCGGACGAGTCCCTTGACCTCGAGTCGGGCAAGCAGCGTCCGCACCGCCGAGTCGCTGAGGGAATCCGCGAGCGCCTGCCGAACCGCCGCGGTTCCCCCCTCGCCAAGCCGGCACAGGGTCTCGAACACCTCGCGTTCGCGTCTGGGCAGCCGCTCGATCATGGCCTCGCCTCGCATCACTACATCTGTAGCGCTACGTTTGTAGCGAAAGCAGGCGGAAATGCGGCGGCCGAATGAAGCTTCGGTAAGCCGCCTGATGCAGGAGGCCCGGTGCGGGACGCAGGCCGGCGTGAAACCGGCGGCCGCAGCAATGCCTGCGTGGCCCGGGCGACGCCGGATCGCGAGCCCCCGCTCGCTCCCCGGCACCGAGGGATTCGTCCACGACGGGTTGCCGGTTCAGGCGGCGGGCGAACGACCCTCCGACGCCCGGGCGCGCCTCCGGCTGTAGACGATCCGCTCGCCGCACCAGACATCCACGCCCGTCCGGCTTGGGATGCGCAGCAACTCCTCGGCCGCCCGGGCGCGGGCGGGCCCGTCGCCCGGGCAGGTCCGGCGCTCGCGCACCGGCTCCAGGGAGCCCCGGAAAAAGTAGAGGTACTCGTAGACCACTCAGGCGCCGGCGATCGCCGCCTCTCCGATACCGGCCGCCGCCTGCCCCACCGGCTTCAGCCGCCGCCATGCGGCGAGCGCCTGACCGGTGACCTGATCCATGTTGTAGTAGCGATAGGTCGCCAGTCGTCCCACGAACGTCACATCCGGCCGGTTCGCCGCGAGCGCTTCGTACTTCTTGAACAGCGCCTGGTTCTCGGCGCGAGGGATCGGGTAATAGGGATCGCCCTCCGCCGACGGATATTCGTAGGTGACGCTGGTCCGCGCGTGGCTCTGACCCGTCAGGTGCTTGTACTCGGTCACCCGCGTGTACGGCGTCGCCTCGTCCGGGTAGTTGACCGTGGCGACGGGCTGGAACCACTCCTGGTCGAGGGTCTCGTGCCGGAACTGCAGCGAGCGGTACGGCAGTTCGCCATGGCGATGGTCGAAGAACTCGTCGATCGGCCCCGTGAACACCAGCCGGTCGTGCAGCACGTCGGCGACCACGTCGCGGTATTCGACACCGGTCTCGATGTGGATGTTCTCGTGGTCGAGCATGTTTTCGAACATCCGGGTGTAGCCGTGCAGCGGCATGGCCTGGAAGGCGTCGGTGAAGTAGCGGTCGTCGATGTTCGTCCGGGTCGGCACGCGGGCGGTGACCGACTTGTCCAGCTCGGAGGGGTCGAGCCCCCACTGCTTGCGGGTGTAGCCGCGGAAGAAGGTCTCGTAGAGATCGCGCCCGATGGCGTTCACCACCACATCCTCGGAGGTGCGGATGCGCTCGACCGGCTCGGCGCGGGAGGCGAGGAAGGCCTCGGCCTGCTCGTCCGACTGCAGGTCCAGTCCGTACAGCGCATTCAGCGTCATCCGGTTGATCGGCATCGGCACGAGCTTGTCGCCGATCCGGGCCAGCACCCGGTGCTCGTACGGGCGCCACTCGGTGAACCGCGACAGGTAGTCGAAGATCTCGGCCGAGTTGGTGTGGAAGATATGCGGGCCGTACTGGTGAATCAGCACGCCGGCCTCATCGAGCCTGTCGAAGGCGTTGCCGCCGATGTGCGGCCTGCGGTCGATGATCAGCACCTTCTGGCCCTGGGACGCCAGACGCTCGGCGAGGACCGAGCCGGCGAAGCCGGCGCCGACCACCAGCGCGTCATAGTGGGAGCGCCGGATCGCGGGCCAGACCGAGGGCGCGGCGATCGGGGACGGCGGCTGCAGGGCCGAAGCGCGACGCTGGGCGGCGCTGTCGATCAGGGCCGCCATGCGCAGCCGGGTCTGGTCCCACGAAAGGCTGGCGAGAGCTTCATCCACCTCCTCGAGCCAGGTGCGGTCCTCGCCACGCGCCAGCTCGAGCGCCGTCCCGCAGGCGTCGACGAAGGCGTCCGCGTCGGCCGCGATCCGGACCGCCTCGAGTTCCCCGTAGTGCCGCACCACGTCGCGAATGGGCGTCGAGACCACCGGACGGCCGCCCGAGAGGTACTCCGGCGTTTTGGTGGGGCTGATGAAGCGGGTCGACTCATTGATCGCGAAGGGCATCAGGGCCACGTCCCATCCGGCGAGACAGGCGGGCAGTTCGTCGTACGTCTTCTGCCCCGGCCAGGCGATGTTCGGGCGCTGCGGCAGGCTCTCCGGCGCGATCTTCACCACCGGACCGACGATTTCGAGATCCCATCCCGGACGGGCGTCGGCGACGGCGGCGATCAGCTCGAGATCCATCCGCTCGTCGATGACGCCGTAGAAGCCGAGGCGCGGCCGTCGATTGCCCCCGGCGCCGTCTATCTCGCGCGCCCTCGCGAAGTGATCGCGTTCCACGCTCGACGGGAACGGGTGGATGTTCCCATGCAGATGCTGCTTCGCCTCGTACAGGCTGTGCCCGCCCGTGAACACCACGTCCGCCGTTGCGAACAGCTCCCGCTCCAGCGTCGTCAGCTCCGGCGGTGCGAACCTGAAGTTCGCCAGTTCGTCCATGCAGTCGTAGACCACCGCCGCCGCTTCGACGTGGCGGGCCAGCGGCAGCATCATCGGCGTGTAGTACCAGAGCACCGGACGTTCGATTCCGTGCGCAGCGATCGCCTCATCGAGGAGCTGCCTCAGCACCGCGTTGCGACAGGCGCCCTCGAGCCCTCCGGGCAGCCGCGGCGTCGCGACCATCACCCCGCTGTCGGCGCAGGTGCGCAGGTCGATGCCCATGGCGGCGCCGGGCTCCGCCGGCAGGGGTTCCTCGAATACCAGCACCGTTCTCGTCTCGGCGAACCGCGACATGAGGTGCTGCGGTCGCTGGAAAACGAAGTCCCACCGCAGGTGCGACAGGCACACGATCGCGTCCGTGCGTTCGTTGGGCTTGCCGAGTTCGATGACATCGGCACTTTGCGGAGCGGTGGATTGGCGCGCCATGGAGGGTCCTTCGACGTATAACTGGGACTCGGCCAACCGCCGAAGCGTCGAATAGTTGCAGTGGTTTGAAGTATAAGCGTTTTCTTCGCCCCTCAATGTCGGCCGCCGGACATTGTTTCCCACCCGGCGCAGGGCGGGTAGAGCAACCGGCCCGCCTCCTCCCACCAGCCCTTCACCGCCCCGGCGCACCCCTCGCCCGTGGCCAGGCGCCGGACCGCGTGGGCAAGCGGCGTCGCCCGCGGCCGCCCCGCCGAGACGTCAAAGACCCCGGCCTCGTAGTCACCGCTCCAGCGGGTCAGCAGACTGTTCCAGTCATGGCTGCCGAGCAGCGCCCACACGGCGACCGCACGCACGTCGACGCCCTCGCGGCGGGCCCCGGACGCCGCCTCCCAACAGGCCGTCAGCCAGCGTTCCTGCTGATCCGGGGTGCAGCCCAGGTGACATTCGGTGACGGCGATCGGCAGGCGGTAGCGGTCCCACAACCCGCCGAGCGCGCGGCGCCAGCCGTTTGGATAATCGGCCAGAACCCGCACGGCCTCCACGTCCGCATAGGCGACCTCGCCGTTGCCGCCCCGGGTCTCCGGTGGGTACCGGTCCACACGGTGATCGAGGAACCGGTCGCTGGTCACATAATGGTTGAGGCCCAGCAGGTCCGGCGGACAGGGATCCTCGGCGATGGCGTCGAGCCGCGCACCGAGCCCGAACCTTTCCAGCCGCAGCCAGAGAGGGTGGCCCGGAACGAGCCGGCCGGTCAGCAGATCCCAGGTCGCCAGCCGCCTCTGGTTCTCGTACCGCGCCTGTTCGGCGCACGGCTCAGTGCTCCAGGTGTGGCCGAAGTCCTCGGTCTGGATCAGCCGGGCGCGCGGGTTCACCGAACGAATCTCGCGCATCGCCAGGCGCACCGCGTCCACCTGGTTCACGAGGGCGCTCCAGAAGGCGCGCTCGTCCCGCGCATGGGGATACCAGTGGCCGTACAGGGCGCTGAAGCGGGCGGTGGTCAGGGGTTCGTTGACCGGCGTCCAGTCCTCCACCCATGGATACCGGCTCGCTACGGCGGCGGCGTAGCTGGCGAGGCGCGGGGCGAAGTCGGGGTCGAGCAGGTGGGTCCAAGCCGGGCCGGAGCCGTGGTGGACCAGCCCGACGATCGGGCGCAGGCCAAGGTCCAGCATCCGGGCCAGCCGCTCGTCGGGCCAGCTCCAGTCCAGCCGGCCGGGCTCGGCCTCTGTCCGCTCCCAGAGCACCGGGTAGCGGACCGCCTTCAGCCCCAGGCCGGCGAAGAGATCGAGATCACCGGGCCTGTCGTGGTGACCGGACAGGCGCGACTGATCCAGCCACGCGTCCCCCACCCTGTTGACCGTGCACTCGTGGCCACCCCACAGCTCGAGCCCGCTCACGCCACCTCCCGAAGCGGCGCGAGGAGACGTTCCCCGAAGGCCGGATTGAGGCGCCAGGCCAGCGCCGTGGCGACGATTTCGTCGAGGCTGGAGCAGGCCGGGCTCCAGCCCAGGCGTTCCTGCGCCCGCTCAGCTTGGGCGACCAGGCAGGCCGGATCGCCGACCCGCCGGGGGCCGATCGAGAACGGCGTGGGCCGCCCCGCGGCGCGGGAGACCGCCTCCACCACCTCCAGAACCGAGTAGCCGCGGCCGGTCCCGAGGTTCATCGCCACGAACCCGTCGGGACCGACGTCGGCGTCCAGGGCCAGGACGTGCGCCTGCGCCAGGTCGGCGACGTGGATGTAGTCGCGCACGCACGAGCCGTCGGGCGTGGGGAAGTCCTGGCCGAACACGGTCAGGGCGGGCCCGAGACCGAGCGCGGCCTCGATGGCCAGCGGGATCAGGTGGCTCTCCGGCTGGTGCGCCTCGCCGATCTCGCCCTCCGGATCGGCTCCGCAGGCGTTGAAGTAGCGGAGCGCGACGCCCCGGAGTCCGAAGGCCCTCGCCGAGGCGGCGATGAGGCGCTCCGCCGCCAGCTTGCTGTCCCCGTACGGATTGATCGGAAGGCAGGGCAAGGTCTCGCTGAGCGGTTCCAGCGAAGCGACCTCGGGCTGGCCGTAGACCGCCGCGGTCGACGAGAACACCAGCCGCTCCACGCCGCAGGCGCGCATGGCCCGCAGCACCGAGGCGACGCCGCCCAGATTCACGTCCCAGAAGCTGTCCGGCTCGGTCGCCGACCGTCCGACCTCGATCAGGCCGGCGAAATTGATCACGCTGTCGATGCGGTGCTCGCGCATGCAGGCCTCGAGGGCGTGGCGATCGCGAATGTCGCCCACGACGAGCGGACCCCAGCGAACCGCCTCGCGATGCCCGTTGCTGAGATCGTCGAACACCACGGGCGCGTGCCCCGCGAGGGCGAGGGCCTTCGCCGTGTGACTGCCGATATAGCCTGCGCCGCCCGTCACCAGCACCCGCCGTTGGTCGCTCATGCCTCACTCCTGTCCAAGGCTTCGCCAACCGCCCCACGTCTCCGGAGGTTCCTGTGTCGGGCGTCGGACGCGGGCGCGGAGCGGCAACCTTTGGGACCCGGGGTGTGTTGGCCTTGCGGGGCTCCGGAGCGTCCGATGATCCTGCGTTTGTATGCCCGCGCCTTGCGCCTCTTGCGGCCGGACATCCGGCGCGCAGTGGTTCTCGCCGTCGCCAACGTGGGGCTGGGCGGCCTCGCCGTGCTGGAGCCGGTCCTGTTCGGCCGCGTCGTCGACGCCCTCACCCGGGGCGCGGGCCCGTGGCCTCTGATCGCTCTGTGGGCCGCCCTCGGCGTGGCGAGCATCGGCGGGGCCGCGATCGTCTCGCTGCTGGCGGACCGGATGTCTCACCGGCGGCGGTTGGCGGCGATGAATGAGGCGTTCGATCGCGCGGTCACCCTGCCGGCGCCGTTCGTGTCGGAGCAGGGAACCGGCCGGATCATCCGGGCCATGCTGACGGGCGGGGACGCGCTGTTCGCCCTGATCCTGTCGTTCTTCCGGGAGCAGCAACCGGCGTTGGTCAGCCTCGCCCTGCTCCTCCCGCTCGCCTTCTGGATCAATCCGGTGCTCGCCACGGTCCTGCTGGCGCTGGCGGCGGTTTACGTCGCCGCCAGCTGGCTGGTGGTCGGCAAGACCGAGACCGGTCAGGCGCGGGTGGAGCGCCATCACCAGGCGGTCTCCAGCCGGATCGGCGACGTCATCGCCAACGTCGGCGTGATCCAGGCCTACACCCGGACCCGGGCCGAGGGCAGCGATCTTCGGGCCATGACCAGCCGGCTGCTCGGCGCCCAGTACCCGGTGCTTAGCTGGTGGGCGGTGCTGATGGTGATGACGCGCGGCGCCTCCACCCTCGCCATGGTCAGCCTCTTCGCCGCCGGCGCCCTGCTGCTCGCGGCCGGTCAGGTGACCGTCGGCGAGATCGTCAGCTTCATCGGCTTCGCTGGCCTGCTGATCGCCCGCCTCGATCAGCTCTCGGCCTCGCTCGCCCGGGTGTTCGTCCAGGCCCCGACCCTGCAGGGGTTGTTCGACCTGATGGACACCCGGCTCGTCATCGCCGACGCGCCCGACGCGGTCCCGCTGGTCAATGTCCGCGGTGAGGTGGTGTTCGAACGCGTCAGCCACTGGTTCATGGACACCCACATGGGGGTGTTCGACATCGACCTGACCGTCCCGGCCGGAGCGAAGGTAGCCCTGGTCGGCGCCAGCGGCGCAGGCAAGACGACGCTGATGTCGCTTCTGCAGCGGCAGCGGGAGCCGGCCGTCGGTCGCATTCTCATCGACGGCCAGGACATCCGCCGGGCCACGCTCTCCTCCCTTCGGGAGGCGATCGGCGTCGTCTTCCAGGACGCCGGGCTTTTCAACCGGTCGATCGCCGACAACCTCCGTCTGGCGCGACCGGAGGCGACGGACGCCGAGCTGGAGGCCGCCGCCCGCGCCGCCGAGGCGCATGACTTCATCATGGCCAAGCCGGGCGGCTACGGCTTCGTCATCGGCGAAGGCGGCCGGCTGCTCTCGGGCGGCGAGCGCCAGCGCCTGGCGATCGCCCGGGCCGTTCTCAAGAACGCGCCCATCCTCATCCTCGACGAGGCCACCAGCGCGCTGGACACGGTGACGGAGGTGAAGGTCAAGCAGGCGCTCGACGCCGCCGCCGCCGGGCGCACCACCTTCCTGATCGCGCACCGCCTGTCCACTGTCGTGGACGCGGACCTGATCGTGGTGATGGAGAAGGGCCGCATCGTCGAGAGCGGCAGGTTCGACGACCTGATCGCACGCAACGGCCCGTTCGCGTCCCTGGCCGAAAAGGGCGGCTGGCCGGGCGGGTCCACGGCGGCGTCCCGGAAGCCTCCGGTCGTGGCCCTGCACGGCTGAGGCGGCCCCCGGCCCGCCGGCTCCACGACCACGCCGAAGGCCGCGATGGGCTGGTCCGGTCCGACGTCCGCTAGGCGCGGCTCCAGTTGAAGCAGCCGGCGGGCAGACCGGAGCCGCTGACCAGCATCGCTCCGTGGCGATAGAACGACCACCTGCGGGCGGGCTCGACGCTGAACACGACGACCGACATGCCGGGGTCCGCCCAGACCAGCCGGGCGTCCGTCGCCGCCATGGCCCTGAGGGCGGCGTCCGGCCCCGAATCCGTGGGAAACACGACCGTTGTGAAATCCGGCTGGCCGGGCGGCGGCTGCAACGCCCAGTATCCCGCGCCCGCGGTGATGAGGCCGAGCAGCACCAGCAGGGCCGCCGGCTGGACCGGCGGACTTCCGGCGTTTCGCCTGATCAGCAGGAATCCGACCACCACGGGCAGGAGGCCGAAGGCGAAGAGCCAGACCAGGTCCCACATCAGCGGGTCAGGGCTGTCGAGCTTGATCCTGTGGATCCCCAGCACCCAGTGGGAGAGCACGCCGTCGAGCACGTGCCAGAGGCCAAAGCCGGCCAGAACGGCCCCGGCGAGGTATGCGGTCCGGGCCTCCCTCAGGGCGCCGCGCGCCGTCCAGAGCCCCCACAGGCCGACCGCTGCGACGACATACATCAGCGCGTGGAAGTAGCCGTCCCAAAGCACCTGCAGCCGGAGGCTGGAGACCTCCGGGACGAGGCTGAGCAGATGGTGCCACTGGAGTATCTGGTGAAGCAGGATGCCGTCGAAGAAGCCGCCGAGAGCGAACCCCGGAACAGCCGCCATGCCAATCCACCGGCGATCCCGCATCGGTCGCGTCCTCCCGGGGCGCCAACGAACCGGCCGGCGCGGAGTTCCGACGCGGATGGACATCCCGGCCCCGATCGCCGCGCGGGAGCCGCCTCGCAGGCGAGGACGCCCGCAACCGCCGCCGACCCGATGGCGATCGGCCTGGCCCACGCCCGGTGGCGCGGTTCGCTCGCGGTCCCCGAAGGCGCAACGCAAAAAAGGCCAGACCCTGGGGGTCTGGCCTTTTCCGTATCTTGGGTGCGGGAGCAGGATTTGAACCTGCGACCTTCAGGTTATGAGCCTGACGAGCTACCGGGCTGCTCCATCCCGCGGCAAACGGTAGGCAGTGAAAGGAAGAACGGTTCGAGAAGCAATCATCTGTCCGACTGGTAGACCCGGCGGCGACCTACTCTCCCGCGCCTTAAGACGAAGTACCATCGGCTCTGGAGGGCTTAACGACCGAGTTCGGAATGGGATCGGGTGGGGAACCTCCGACATAGCCACCAGGTCAACCAGGCGGACAGAAGGATTGCGAGAAGACATTGTCGGCTTCGGCGTCAGCCGAAGCAATCGAATGAGTTTTGCTGAGAAACGATCAAGCCGATCGGATTATTAGTACCAGTAAGCTTCATGGGTCGCCCCACTTCCACACCTGGCCTATCAACGTGGTAGTCTTCCACGATCCTCAGCGAAGC
>MGLK01000019.1:0-7873 GCA_001794825.1 Caulobacterales bacterium RIFCSPHIGHO2_01_FULL_70_19
GCGGTTTTCGACAGGTTCAGCTCCACGGCGGCCCGGATGAGGGCGCGGAAGGCGGGGGCGTCGATCGTCTCGCCCTCGCGGAGGTCGATGGCTCGACGGGCGTTCCCCTCGAGACTGGCGTTGAACAGGCGGGTCGGGTCCGGCAGGGCGGCGCCGCGGGCGAAGGTCAGCTTCACCGCCGACCTGTAGGTCTCGCCGGTGCACAGGATGCCCGCGTGCTCCCACACCGGAACGCCCCGCCACTTGACCGTCTCGACCACCTCCGGATCGGCCTCGTGGATGAGGGCGCGGACGCGGGCGAGCGCCGCCCCGCGCCAGTCGCCCAGCGCCGCGATCTTCGCGTCGATCCGGCGGGACGGCGGCATGTCTTCGGACGTGGCGGACGGGGTCATGGCCGCGGTCTCCCTGCGGGTCGGGGGCTCACATCCGTTCTCCGGGCAGGCGGCTGGCCTGCCGCACCCAGTCGGCGAACCGCGCCTCGTCGGGCGCCTCGTGCTCGTGGATGTGGAGATAGCGGACGTGCTTCTGCTTCGAGCCGACCGGCGGCGGAGGGGCCAGCTCGGCCCCGCGGAAGAAGCTCACCTTGAGATAGCGCTCATAGATGTGGACCGCGAGGAACCAGGTCCCCTCCTCCACCCCGTAGAGCGGCGAGTTCCACTTGACCGCCTTGCGCACGCCCGGGACCACGTCCTCGACAAGCCTGTCGAGGCGGCGCCAGACGTCGCTCTTCCAGTCCGGAGCGGCCGCGATCCAGGCCTGGACCGGGGCGTCGCCGTAGCCCTTGGGGATCTGCGGATTGCCGCCCGAGAGCAGGACGGGTTTCTCCGGGGCGCCTTCGGACATGTCGTCACCCCCGGCCAGGGACGCGCGGGCCGAGCCAGGGCCGCACGAACAGCCAGAGCCCGCTGAGCATCAGCACGAGGAGCGGCGCCAGCGGCGCGTAGAAGACGGGGCTTCCCGTGTCCTGGCCGGTCGCGGCGGCCGCCGTGGCCGCGATCACGCAGGCGACGAAGATCGCCGACACCCAGCGGTGAAGCCGCCGCGTCCATCTGTCCAGAGCCATGCGAGCCTCCTTCCGAACCGGTCAATCCGCGGCGGACAACAGGTCCGCCAGCTTGTCGAGGAATTGAGGCCAGCCGGCGCGGGCGCCGCCGAAGGCCTGCTTCTGCTCCGGGCGGAAGCCGACCTGCTCGACCCGCAGCCGGGTCCCGGCCGCCGTCGGCTCCAGCGTGAAGGTCACCACGCTCCTCAGGTCGAAGGCCGGGTCCTCGTGGGCGAAGTCCCAGGTGTAGGACAGCCGGCGCTCCGGCTCGACGAGGCGAACCTCGCAGTCCAGCACCCCGCCCCAGTCGCCGCGCAGGTTGAAGCGATGTCCCACCACCGGCGCGAAGTCGTTCTTCATCAGCCAGGCCTCGATCAGATGAGGCTGGGTGAGGGCGCGCCAGAGCCTTTCGGGGGGCCAGGGGAAGTCCCGTTCGACGACGACGGAGCGGGTCGCGGGCGAGGCGTCGTTCATTGGTCCATCCTCTTCAGAAGGTCTTCCAGACCATCGAGACGGGCGTCCCAGAAGCCCTCCATCCGGCGGGTCCAGTCCACCAGCGGCGCCAGGGCGTCCGGGCGGGCGCTGTAGTGGATTCGCCGGCCCTCCGGGCGGTCGCGGACCAGCCCCGCCTGCCTGAGCACCCCGAGATGCTTCGAGACGGCCGGCTGGGACACCCCGGCGGCCTCGGTCAGGGCCCCGACGGTCTGCTCGCCCTCCCGGCACAGCCGCTCGAATATCGCCCGTCGGGTCGGGTCGGCGAGGATCCGGAACAGGGCGTCCGAAGCGTCCGGCATGGTTTTCATAACTCGACAGCTATGAATTAATCCATAACCAGATCGGAATACGACGTCAAGGCGGAGGGCGGCCGCGCCGCAGGGCCGCCGTTGACCCCCCGTCCCTTTCGCGGCAGGTCGGGCGCCCGCGCCGCGCGCCCGCCGCGCAACCTTTGCCGCAGTGAGCGGTTATCCGTGCACGGCGGGAACCTTCAAGCGGACCTCGCCGAGGGGGAAGTCACCGATGTCGATCGTCGCCGGCCTCGCCGCCGTGAGTATTCTGGGAGGAGGAGGCGAGGCCACAGCCGACGCGCAGGGGCTGCAGCCTCAGGATCTGACCGGCCTGACGCTGGAGCAGCTGGCGGATATCGAGATCACCTCGGTGTCGCGCCGGCCCGAGCAGCTGTCGAGCGCCGCCGCGGCCGTCTATGTGATCACCCGCGAGGACATCCGGCGGTCGGGAGCGGCCAGCCTGCCCGAGGTGCTGCGCCTCGCGCCGAACCTCCAGGTGCAGCGGGTCGGCTCGGTCGACTACGCCATCACCGCCCGCGGCTTCAACTCGTTCGAGACGGCCAACAAGCTGCTGGTGCTGATCGACGGGCGCAGCATCTACACCACCCTGTTCTCCGGCGTGCTCTGGGACGCCCAGGGGCTGGTGCTGGAGGACATCGAGCGGATCGAGGTGATCAGCGGCCCCGGCGGCGCGCTGTACGGCGCCAACGCGGTGAACGGGGTGATCAACATCACCACCCGCTCCGCACGCGAGACGCGGGGGCCGGCCTTCGCCGTCGGGGCGGGAACCGACGACCGGACAGTCAGCCTTCGGCACGGCGGCGATCTCGGCGAGGCCGGCGCGTGGCGGCTGTTCGTGACCGGCTTCGACCGCAGCGACACCGGGATGGTGGGCGGCGGATCGGGTCTGGACGCCGCGGCCGGCGTCCGCGCCGGGGGGCGCGCCGACTGGTCCAACGGACTCGGCGACTGGATGCTGCAGGGGGATGTGTACGACCACGAGTCGCCGGGCGATGTGGCCCTGCAGGGCGGCTTCGTCCTCGGGCGCTGGGGGCGGCAGCTGGACGGGGGCGGCCGCGTCGAGGCCCACGCCTATTACGACCACACCGACCGGGTGAACGGCCCCGTCGAGGAGGAGGTGCGGACCTGGGACGTGTCGCTGCAGCAGGCCATCGAGCTCGGGCGGCACGCCGTCGTCTGGGGCGGGGGCCACCGCTGGGTCGAGAACACCCTGACCAGCCCGCCGGGCGCGGCGACCCTCGTGCCGGCGAGGCGCCACATCACCCTGGGCAACCTGTTCGTTCAGGACCAGATCTCGCTCCGCGACGACCTTGTCCTGACGCTGGGGGTGAAGGTGGAGGACAGCAGCTTCACCGGCGTGGAGGTGCTGCCGAACGTCAGGTTGGCGTATAGCCTGAACGACGGCTCGCTGGTCTGGGGCGCGGTTTCGCGGGCGGCGCGCACCGCCAGCCGGACCGCGACCTGACCCTGCCCGGCTTCCTGGTCGGCGGAACCTTCCAGTCGGAGAAGCTGACCGCCTACGAACTCGGCTATCGCGCCCGGCCCGCGCGCAATCTGAACCTGTCGATCACGGCCTTCTATCACGACTACACCGACCTGCGGACGGTCGCGCCCGATCCCGCGACCATCCTGCCGCTGCGCTTCGCCAACGGCGGCGAAGGCTACGCCAGCGGGATCGAGGCGTGGGGCAGCTACGAGGTCTCGCCGCGCTGGCGCCTCGACCTCGGCGTGGTCACCCTGGACAAGGAGTTCCGTCTCAAGCCGGGCGAGATCGATATCGCCAGCCTGGCCTCGGTCGGCGACGACCCGTCGTGGCAGGTGCTTCTCAACTCGCGCGCGCAGCTGACGGAGCGGCTGGAGCTCGACGTGCACCTGCGGGCGGTCGACGAGCTGGCGGCCTCCGGCGTCGACGGGTTCGTGGAGGCCGACGTCCGCCTCGGCTGGCGCTTCGACAATGGTCTGGAACTGGCCCTGACCGGCGCCAACCTGCTGAACGACACGCGCATCGAGACCGGCGATCCGGGGCGACAGCGGGTGCTGGGACGCAGCGCCTACCTGACGCTCAGGGCGGGCTTCTGATCGTGTCCGGCCGACAGGCCATCGCGGGCGTCCTCGCGGTCCTCGCCCTGCTGGGCGAGGCGGGGACGGCCCGCGCCCAGTCCCTGGAGTACCAGATCAAGGCCAACTACCTGGTCCGGTTCGCGGCGTTCGTGGAGTGGCCGCCTTCGGCGTTCGCCTCGGCCGCCGCGCCGCTGAACCTGTGCGTGGCGGGACGGGATCCCTTCGGGCAGGCGCTGGACGCGGCCGCGGCGGCCCAGACCGCGCACGGCCGACGGATCGCGCTGCGCCGGCTCGGCGAGAGGGACAGGACGGGCGGTTGCCACATCGTCTACCTTGGCCGCGGCGCGCAGCCGCCGGAGAACGGGGCCGCCGTGCTGGTGGTGAGCGACTCCGCCGTGACCACGCAGCGGGCGATGATCCACTTCGTCATCGCCACCAACCGGGTTCGCTTCCATATCGACAAGACCGCGGCCGAGCAGGCGCGCCTGCAGATCAGCTCGCGCCTGCTCAACCTGGCGCTCGACGTGCGGGGCCGGGCGAGATGACCTGGTTCACCGCCATCCGCACGCGCGGCGTACCCCTCGTGGCGCTGGCCTGCCTGGCGGTGCTGCTGATCGTCGGCGTGTTCGTCTCGATCGCCCACGATCGGGCGATGAAGGCCGAGCTGGCCCGCGAGGCGGGCGCCCAGGCCGACCTGCTGGCCTCGGCGGTCAGCGGCGCCCTCGCCTTCGACGACGCCGACGCGGCCCAGGACTATGTCGACGCCGTGCAGGTGAACCCCAACGTGCTGGCCGCGGCCATCTACGACGAGGAGAACCGTCTCGTCGCGAGCTACGTCCGGGCGGGCGAGACGATTCCGTCCGTGGCCGCGCCGAGGCCCGAGACCACGCGGTTCGGGGACGGTCGTCTGTACGTCGTGCGGCCCGTGACCCAGGGAGGCCAGACCCTCGGCACCGCCCGTCTGCGCCTGATGGACACCCCGGCCAGCCAGAGGTTCTCGCGCTACGCCGGCATGTTGCTGGTGCTGGCCCTGGCGGCGCTGCTGATCGCGGTGCTGACGCTGACCCAGTCGGCGCTGCGTCGGGCCAACCGCAGCCTGTCGGCGCGCGCCGCGGAGCTGGCGGAGGCGAACACCCGCCTTCAGCAGGAGATGGTCGAGCGCGAGAAGGCCGAGGAGGCCCTGCGCCAGAGCCAGAAGATGGAGGCGATCGGCCGGCTGACCGGCGGGGTGGCGCACGACTTCAACAATCTGCTGATGGTGGTCTCCAGCGCCGTTGATCTGATGCAGCGGAGCGACGACCCCGGCCGGCGCAGCGCGTTGATGGACGGCATGCGCCAGGCGGTCGACCGCGGCTCCGGCCTGACGCGGCAGCTGCTCGCCTTCTCGCGCCAGACGCCGCTGCGCACCGCCGTGATCGACGTCGGCGAGCAGATCGAGGCCATGCGGATCCTGCTGGAGCGGTCGCTGCGCGAGGACATCGCGGTCGAGATCGACGTGCGCCGGCCGCTGAGGCCGGTCGAGGTCGACGTCGGCGAGCTGGAGCTGGCGATCCTCAATCTGGCGGTGAACGCCCGCGACGCCATGCCCGATGGCGGCCGGCTGAGCATCTCCGTGCGGCCGGCGGGGGAAACCGTCTGCATCGAGGTGCGCGACACCGGCGTGGGCATTCCGCCCGACCTGATCGGCCGCGTGTTCGAGCCGTTCTTCACCACCAAGGAAGTCGGCAAGGGCACCGGCCTGGGCCTGAGCCAGGTCTACGGCTTCGCCCGTTCGTCGGGCGGCAGCGTCGCGGTGGAGTCTCCTGCCGGCGGCGGCGCGATGTTCAGCCTCTGCCTGCCTGCGAGCGAAAAGGCCCTGCCGGTCGCCGCGGAGACGCCGGCGACCGCCGAGACGGCCGACGGTGTCGGACATGTCCTGCTGGTCGAGGACGACGACGCGGTGGCGGCCGGCGTCGCCCAGATGCTTGCCGACCTCGGCTACACCTACGAGCGCGTCAGCACCGGCGACGCCGCCCTGGAGCTGGTGCGCGGCGGCGGCCGGTTCGACCTGGTGCTGTCGGACATGGTCATGCCCGGGGCGCTCAACGGGCTGGGGCTGGCCACCGAACTGCGCAGCCTGCAGCCCGGCGTGCCGGTGATCCTCACCACCGGGTTCAGCGAGGCGGCGGCGACGGCCAACAAGGCGGGTTTCCGCCTGCTCAGCAAGCCATACGGCCTCGACGAACTGGCCGCGGTCCTGGCGGGGGCGCTGACGGCGCGCGATCACGCGAAGGTGAGGGAACCCCGCACGGCCACGGACGATCTCCAAGCGTAGCTGGGGAGAATTCGATGTTCCTGAGAGGCCTTCTGTTCACCGCCGTGTTCGGCGTCGCCACCCTCGCCGGAGCCGGCGGCGAAACCGGCGCCACGGCCGCCGTCGCCATGACCCGGATCGCGCAGGACGCGAATTGCGTCGCCGCCTGCCAGGCGACGTTCGAGGCGGAGGATGCGCGCTGCTTCGCCGCCGACCTCGCCGGCGGCTTCCGCGGCGGTTTCTACCGTCCGTGCGTCAGCTACGCGCGGTACCAGTACAACAACTGCGTCGCGGCCTGCCCCGCCTGACGGTCAGTCCTTCCCGAGAGCGGCGCGCGCCTTGTCGAGCCGCGCCTGCAACCGGTCGCGTTCCCGCTTCTGCGCCTGCTCAAGACGCTCGCGCGCGCGGGCGATGCGCGCGGCCTCGGCCTCGAGCCCGCGGCGCGCGGCGGCCTGTTCGCGCTCCAGGGACCTGAGCTCCGCCTCGAGAGTACGCACCCGCTCGCGGGCCGCGGGCGAGGGTCCCGGGCGCTTCGCGGCGGCGGCGCGCTTCGCGTTGCGCCGCGGCGCGACCTCGCCAATGTCGACCGCGAGCCCGCGCTCGATCACCTCGCCGGGACGGGCGAGCGCCGCCTCGTAGTCGGCCCCGTCGGCGATCTCGCGCGCCAGGCCGCTGGCGAAGATGTCGCGCTCCATGCCCCACGCGGCCAGCGCCTTCGGCCGCGAGCTGGCGGCGACGGTGAAGGCGTGGAAGCCGTCCGACCAGGTGAAGACCTTGAGACGCGGGGCCATGGCGAGACAGCGGACAGCGGCCGCCCGCGGTTCCGCCATGGACTTGGCGCCTGCGAGGCCGCAGCCTGCGCGGATGGTCGAATCGCCGCCCTCTCCGCCCGGCGCGCCCGGCGTCTACGAGTTCTTCGCCGGCGGCGGCATGGTGCGGGCCGGACTGGGCGAGGGCTGGCGCTGCCGGTTCGCCAACGACATCGATCCGGCCAAGGCGGCGGCCTACCGGGCGAACTGGGGCGACGCGGAGCTGAGGGTCGGGGACATCGGCGCGCTGACGCCCGCGGACCTGCCGGGAACGGCGGAGCTGATGTGGGGCTCCTTCCCGTGCCAGGACCTGTCGCTGGCGGGCGCCGGCGCGGGTCTCGCGGGCGCGCGGTCAGGAACCTTCCACACCTTCTGGAGTCTGGCGCAGGGGCTGGCGGCGGAAGGGCGGGCGCCGCGCATCGTCGCCGTCGAGAACGTCTGCGGGGCGCTGACCTCGCGCGGGGGGCGCGACTTCGAGGCCCTGTGCCGGGCCTGGTCCGAGGCGGGCTATGTGTTCGGCGCGCTGGTGATCAACGCCGACCATTTCCTGCCGCAGTCGCGGCCGCGGCTGTTCGTGATCGGCGTGCGCGGCGACGTCGCGCTGGACCCGGCCCTGCTCGCGGACGGGCCGGAGGCGCCGTTCCACCCGCCGGCGCTGGTCCGCGCCGCCGCCCGCCTGCCCCGCGAGACGGCGGACCGCATGGTCTGGTGGCGTCTGCCGACCCCGCCGCCGGCCTCCACGGCCCTGGCCGACCTCGTCGAGGCGGACGGGCCGGCGCTGCGCTGGCATTCGACCGAGCAGACCCGCCGGCTGCTGGAGCTGATGACCCCGGTCAACCGCGCCAAGGTCGAGGCGGCGCGG
>MGLK01000019.1:7880-32192 GCA_001794825.1 Caulobacterales bacterium RIFCSPHIGHO2_01_FULL_70_19
CCCTGTACCGGCGCACCCGGACGATCCCCGGCGGGGGCAAGGCGCAGCGGGCGGAGGTGCGCTTCGATCTCGCCGGTTGCCTGCGCACTCCCGGGGGCGGCTCCAGCCGCCAGACCCTGCTGATCGTCGAGGACGGCCGGGTGCGGTCGCGGCTGATGACGGCCCGCGAGATGGCGCGGCTGATGGGCCTGCCCGACAGCTATCGTCTGCCGGCCTCGCACAGCGCCGCCTGCCATCTGGCCGGGGACGGCGTCGCCGTGCCCGTGGTGCGGCATCTGGCGCACTGGCTGTTCGAGCCGCTGGTGCGGACCGGCGAGGCCCTGCCGCGGGCGGCCTGATCCCCCCTCCCCTTGCCAAGCGCGCCGGTCGGCGCATCATGGGGAACGAGGTTCTGGGGAGGACATCGATGAAGCGTATCCTGATCGGGGCGGGGGCCCTGCTGATCGCGGCGGGACCGGCCGCGGCGGAGAACTGGAACTCCTACTCGCGCAGCCCCAACAACGTGTTCATGGCGGACGTCGACAGTATCGCAACGACGGACGGGGTCACCTCCATCGTGATCGCCATGGTCCCGCTGCGGACCGAGGCGGGCGACTACAGCCACTCGCTGGAGACCTACGAGTTCCAGTGCGGCGGCGGCCGGTGGCGCCCGGCCGGCGTGGTCGAGATCGGGCCCGACGGGGCGGAGCTGGACCGCTTCCCCGAGGAGGGCGCGGCGTGGGAGCCGGTGCGGTCCAACACCATGCCCGACTACCTGAAGCAGATCGCCTGCGACGGATCCCGGGCCGACCCGCCGACCTGGCCCACGATAAGGGCCTTCATCGACGCCGGCCGCCCCTGACGGCGGTCAGGCGTCGACGGCGGCGTCGAGCGCGTTTTCCTGGATGAACTCGCGGCGGGGTTCGACCACGTCGCCCATCAGCTTGGCGAACAGGTCGGCGGCCTCTTCCTCGTGCTCGACCTCGACCCTGAGCAGGGTGCGGGCGTTGGCGTCGAGCGTGGTCTCCCACAGCTGCTCGGGGTTCATCTCGCCGAGACCCTTGTAGCGCTGGATGGCGATGCCCTTCTTGCCGGCCTCGAGCACCGCCTCGAGCAGGTCGAGCGGGCCGCGGATGGTCGTGGCCTTGTCCTTGCGGCGGAACACCGACGGCCGTTCGAACAGGCCCTCGAAGGCGGCCGCGCGTTCGGCCAGACGCCGCGCGTCCAGCGAGCGGATCAGCGGCTCCTCCAGCACGACCTTCTCGGTCACGGCGCGGCGCACGCGCTCGAAGGCCACCGCCCCCTGGGCGCCGGGGCCGCCGGACCAGGGACCGTCGCCCTCCTCGGCGTAGAGGTCGAAGCGGGCGGCGGCGCGGGCGGCCGCGGCCTCGCCGGCCGCCTCGTCGAACAGGCCCGCCAGCGCCGCCTGCTCGATGGCGAAGGTCGGCGCGCGCTGGGAGAGACGATCGACGCCGGCGCGGAAGGCCTTGGCCTCGCGCACCAGGGCCTGCAGGTCCAGACCCGCGCGCTGCACGCCGTCGGCCAATTCGAGGGTCGCCTCGGCCGAGCCTTCCTCGATGAGGTAGGCGTCCATCTCGGCCTGGTCCTTGATGTAGCGGTGCTGCTTGCCCTTCGAGACCTTGTAGAGCGGCGGCTGGGCGATGAAGACGTGGCCGCGCTCGATCAGCTCCGGCATCTGCCGGAAGAAGAAGGTCAGAAGCAGGGTGCGGATGTGGGCGCCGTCGACGTCGGCGTCGGCCATCAGGATGATCTTGTGATAGCGCAGCTTGTCGATGTTGAAGTCATCGCGGCCGATGCCGGTGCCCAGCGCCAGGATCAGGGTGCCGATGGTCTCTGACGAGAGCATGCGGTCGAAGCGCACCCGTTCGACGTTGAGGATCTTGCCGCGCAGCGGCAGCACGGCCTGGTTCTCGCGGTTGCGCGCCTGCTTGGCCGAGCCGCCGGCCGAGTCGCCCTCGACGATGAACAGTTCGGACTTGGCGGGGTCGCGCTCCTGGCAGTCGGCCAGCTTGCCGGGCAGGGAGCTGATCTCCATCGCCGACTTGCGCCGGGTCAGCTCGCGCGCCTTGCGCGCCGCCTCGCGGGCGGCGGCGGCCTCGACGATCTTCGCGACAATGGCCCTGGCCTCGGCCGGGTGCTCCTCGAACCAGGTCGAGAGGCCTTCCGAGCACAGGCCCTCGACAGCGGGCCGGACCTCGGAGGACACCAGCTTGTCCTTGGTCTGGGAGCTGAACTTGGGGTCGGGCACCTTGACCGAAAGGACGCAGGTCAGGCCTTCGCGGGCGTCCTCGCCCGAAACCGAGACCTTTTCCTTGCGGGCGGCGCCGGCGGCGTCGATGTAGCTGCCCATCACCCGGGTCAGCGCCGCGCGGAAGGCGGACAGGTGCGTGCCCCCATCCCGCTGCGGGATGTTGTTGGTGAAGCACAGCATGGTCTCGTGGTAGCTGTCGTTCCACCACAGGGCGAGATCGAGCTCGATGCCCTCCTTCTTGCCGCGGATGACGATGACGTCCTTGAGCAGCGGCGACTTGGACTTGTCGAGGTGGCGCACGAAGGCCTCGACCCCGCCCTCGTAGTGCAGCACCTCCTCGAACGGGTCGGCCCCGCGGTGGTCGGCCAGCTTGATGACCACGCCGGAGTTGAGGAAGGCCAGCTCGCGCAGGCGGTGCTCAAGCGTCTTCAGGTCGAAATCGATGTGCGAGAAGGTGGTCACCGACGGGTAGAAGGTCACCTCGGTGCCGGTCAGCGGCTGGCCGGTGTCCTCGCGGATGGGGGCGTCCCCGGTGACGCGCAGGCTCTCGACCGTGTCGCCGCGCTCGAAGCGCATCTCGTGGCGCTTGCCCTTGCGGTAGATGACCAGCTTCAGCCAGTCGGACAGGGCGTTGACCACCGAGACGCCGACGCCGTGCAGGCCGCCGGAGACCTTGTAGGAGTTCTGGTCGAACTTACCGCCCGCGTGCAGCTGGGTCATGATGACCTCGGCCGCCGAGACGCCCTCGCCCTCGTGGATGTCGGTCGGGATGCCGCGGCCGTTGTCGGTGACCGTCACCGAGCCGTCCTCGTTGAGGATGACCTGGACGAGGTCGGCGTGGCCCGCCAGCGCCTCGTCGATGGCGTTGTCGACCACCTCGTAGACCATGTGGTGCAGGCCCGAGCCGTCGTCGGTGTCGCCGATGTACATGCCGGGGCGCTTGCGCACCGCGTCGAGGCCCTTGAGCACCTTGATGGATTCGGCGCCGTATTCCGGCGAGGGGACAGTCTGGTCGGTCATCAATTCGGTCGGTGAGACGGCCCGCGAGGGGCCCGGAAAGGCGGTTCTGGGACCGCCTGGAACGGACGGTGGGACGGGCGCGAATCCGATCCGCGCCGAAGCCCGCAAGATATAGGAATTCGGGCGGGAATTGCGAGGAAAAGCGGGGGTTCCCGAGGGCGCGGAACCCGCGGCTCAGCCGAACCGCCCGGCCTCCACGCGGACGAACTGGGCGCGGCCCTCCAGACCCTCGAAAAGCGCCCGTTCGGTGCCGGTCAGGAAGGCCTGCAGGCCCAGGGCCTCGATCTCGTCGAACAGGGCGGTCCGGCGGGCGGCGTCGAGGTGGGCGGGAGCCTCGTCGAGGAGCAGCACGGGCGGAGCGCTCTGGCCGGCGAGACGGGTCAGCTGGGCGAGGATGAGGTTGAGCACCAGCGCCTTCTGCTCGCCCGAGGAGCCCTCGCCGGCGGGGCGGTTCTTCTCGCGGTGCAGGGCGGTGAGGTCGGAACGGTGCGGCCCGAACAGGGAACGGCCGGCGGCGGCGTCGCGCGCGCGCGCGGCGCGCAGGCCCTCGCGCAGGCGGGCGGCGATGGCGTCGGGGCCGGCGCCGTCGGCCGCCATTCGCTCGGCCTCGCCGGTCAGGCCGAGGTCGGCCTGGGGGAAGGGCCGGTCGCCCCGGGCGTCGATGGCGGCCTGCAGCGTCTCCAGCGCCGAGGCCCGGGCCGTCGCGGCGGCGGCGCCGGACTCCGCCAGCCTGACTTCCAGCGCGTCGAGCCACAGGGGGTCGGCCTCGCGCCCCTCGGCGCCGTCGACCAGCAGACGCAGGCGCTCCTTCAGGGCTTTTTCGTAGGTCGTGACCGAGGCGGCGTGGTCGGGGTCGGCGGCGAACACCAGCCGGTCGAAGAATTTCAGCCGCGCCGCCCGCGCATCCGAGAACAGCCGGTCCTGCTCGGGCGTGGCCCAGACCGGGCGCAGGTGGTCGAGCAGCCGGCCCGGCGGCGCGGTCTCGCCGTCGATGCGCACGATACGGCGCGCCGCGCCGGGGGTCTGGACCCCGGTGCCGAGCCGGGCCTCGTGCTCGCCGTCGGTGAGCATGGCGGCGACGGCCCACGCCCGTCCCGTAGTCTCGCCCGGCTCGCGGCGGCCCATCTCGGGCGCCGAGGCGCCGCGCAGGCCCTTGCCCGGGGTGAACAGGCTGAGCGCCTCCAGCACATTGGTCTTGCCCGCCCCGTTCGGCCCGTGGAGCACCACCGACGCCGCCTCGATGGACAGGGCCGCCGCCGCGTAGGAGCGGAAGTCGGTGAGGGCGAGGGAGGTGATCATCGTCAGTTGCTCCCCTTTTGGGGGAGCTGTCCGCGAAGCGGACTGAGGGGGCTGAAGCGCAGTGCGGGTTGGGCCCCCTCCACCATGCTGCGCATGGTCCCCCTCCCCCTGCGGGGGAGGAATGATCGCATCAGACTCTCAGCGGCATCAGCACGTACTGCACGCCCGGATCGCCCGGATCGAGCACCAGGGTCGGGCTGGCCGGGTCGGCGAACTTGAACATGGCGGTCTCGCCGGTGATCTGGCCGGCGACGTCGAGCAGGTAGCGGGCGTTGAAGCCGATCTCGAAGGGTTCGTCGGAGTAGCCGATCTCGACCTCCTCGACCCCCTGCCCGGCCTCCATGTTGCGCACCGTCAGGGTGACGCGGTCCAGCTCGAAGGCCAGCTTCACGGAGCGGCTCTTCTCGGCCGAGATGGTGGCGACGCGGTCGACGGCCTGGGCGAACAGGGTGTTGTCGATGTCCGCCTGCTTGTCGTTCCCCTTGGGGATGACGCGCATGTAGTCGGGGAAGGCGCCGTCGATGACCTTGGAGGTCAGGGAGGCCTGGCCGAACTCGAAGCGGATCTTCTGCGGCGAGACCATGATCTCGACCGGGCCGGAGCCGTCGTCGAGCAGGCGACGGACCTGGTCGACCGTCTTGCGCGGGACGATGACGCCGGGGCCGCCGGCGGCGCCCTCGGGGGCCGGGGTCTCGGCCAGGGCCAGACGGTGGCCGTCGGTGGCCACGGCGCGCAGCAGCGGGATGCCGTTCTCGGCCACGGTGTGGAGGTAGAGGCCGTTCAGATAGTAGCGGGTCTCCTCCGTCGAGACGGCGAAGCGGGTCTTGTCGATCAGCCGGGCGAGGTCTTCCTTGGCGAGGGCGAAGCGGGCCCCGGAGGTGTCGGTCGACATCACCGGGAAGTCGCCGGCCGGCAGCACCGGCAGGTTGAACTTCGAGCGGCCGGCCTGGACCACCAGGCGGGGGTCGTCGCCGGAATAGGACAGCGAGACCTCGGCGCCGTCCGGCAGCTTGCGGACGATCTCGTACAGGGTGTGGGCCGGGGCGGTGATCTGGCCCTCGACGTTCACCTGGGCCTCGGCCTCGTCGACCATCTCCATGTCGAGGTCGGTGGCGGCGAAGGACAGGCGGTCGCGCCCGGCGCTCAGCAGCACGTTCGACAGGATCGGAATGGTGTTGCGCCGCTCGACCACGCTCTGGACATGCCCGAGGGCCTTGAGGAGCGCGGATCGTTCGATGGTCAGCTGCATGTGGTGGTCTCGCCCCAACCTCGGAACCTTGGGCGACTCAGCCGGTCGCCTCTGCACTATGGGCCAGCGACACTAGCGGATTGGCGGGGCGGGGCAAGGAAGGTGCTAGGGACCAGGTTCCAGGTTCTAGGGAGGATGGGCTGACCAGCTGTGGACAACCGGAGCCGCGTCACCCCTGGAACCTAATCCCTATAACCTAGCCCCTGAGTTTGCGCGTCAGCGCCTCGACGTCCCGGGCGATCTGCTCGTCCTGGGCGATCAGCTCCTCGATCTTCCGCACGCCGTGCAGGACCGTGGTGTGGTCGCGCCCGCCGAAGCGGCGACCGATGTCGGGATAGGAGCGGGTCGTGTGCTGCTTGCACAGGTACATGGCGATCTGGCGCGGGCGGGCCACCGAGCGGGTGCGGCGCTCGCTGAGCAGATCGGCCTGCTTCAGGGTGAAATGCTCGGCGACCGTCTTCTGGATCTCGTCGACGGTGATGCGCCGCTCGGGGCCGCCGCGCAGGGCCGAGCCGAGCAGGGCCTGGGTTTCGTCGAGGCCGAGGCTGGACAGCCGGGCGCCGGCGACCGCGGCGAGGGTGTTCACCGCACCCTCGAGCTCGCGCATCGAGCCCGGGGTGCGGTCGACCAGATGCTCCAGCACCTCTGGCCGGATCTCGCCGGAGACGACGCCGAGGCGGGCCAGGGCCTCGATGCGGTTGCGGGCGACCGCCAGCTTGAGGCTGCGATCGGCCGGCTCGACCGGGCAGGTCAGGCCCGAGGCCAGGTGGCTGCGCAGGCGCGGTTCGATCTCGGTCAGGGCCATCGGCGGCTTGTCGGCCGAGAGCACGATCTTCTTGCCGTCCTCGATGAGGGCGGTGAGGGTCGAGAGCAGCTCTTCCTGGGTCGAGGTCTTGCCGCCGACGAACTGGACGTCGTCGATCAGCAGCATGTCGGCCGAGCGCAGGCTGTCCTTGAAGGCCGCGGTCGAGCGGTCCTGCATGGCGCGCACGAAGGTCGACAGGAAGCGCTCGGCGGTCAGATAGACCACCTTCGCGTCCGGGCGCAGGCGCTGGGCCTCCCAGGCGATGGCGTTGAGCAGGTGGGTCTTGCCGTAGCCGTAGGGGCCGCAGAAGAAGATCGGGTTGAAGTGGCCGTCGGCCCAGGCGGCGGCCTGGCGGGCGATGGCCAGGGCGAAGGCGTTGCCCTGCCCTTCCACGAAGCTGTCGAAGGTGAGCCGCTCCTGCAGGCCGGCGGCGCGCACCGCCCGGGCCCCGTCGGCGACCGGCGCCACCGTGGCCATGGGCATGGAGACGACGTTGCCGGAATGGGTCGGGGCGCGGCCGGCGGCGACCTGGGAGGCGGGCGGGGTCGAGCCCATCTCGGCGCGGCAGCGGACGTCCAGCCGGCGATTGAGGCCGTCGAGGCCCAGCCACAGCTCGTTCATGCGACGCAGGGCGTTCTTGCGAACCCAGTCGCGGGCGTAGGCGGTGGGGGTCACCAGGATGAGCTGGCCGGAACCGTCCACCCGCACGGCCGACGGCGCGATGTAGGAGCTGAACGCCCCCTCGCCGATCTCGCCACGCAGACGCCCCGCCGCCTCGGTCCAGATACGATCCGGATCCGTCATGCCCGCCATCCTCGCGCCCCCCATCATCGGTCAGCCCACCCGCTCTAAATCCATCACCGGACGCTCTTCGAGACGGGCTGACGCAGGGACGACTTCTCCTGTCGGGTGCGGCTGGGGCCGCCCCGGTCGGGGTCGTTCTCTCAATCAGACATCTCACGCCGTCGCGAAACCGGGTCCCGCGCCGTCTTCATCCGTGTGGGGATGGAAGTGCGTCAGACGCCAAACTTACGCCGGGCGAGGGGGGCGTCAACGCTGATTCGCGAGTCAATTCGAAGTTAAAATTGTTGACTCCGCTAAAGGCCGCGACGGCCTCGAAAAATCCGGTTTTCGCCACAGAGGCGAGCACGGATGCGGGCCATCAAGGTTAGCGACGGACATGCAAACGGCGAGGGAGCGGAAGCGCCCTCGCCGTTGAAATCACTTGGAATTCCCGTGACGGAACAGTGAAGCTCCGTCCGCTGGCCGACAGATCAGGCGGCCGACATCTTCTTCAGCTGGGCGGCCAGGCGGGAGACCTTGCGCGAGCCGGTGTTCTTGTGGACCACACCCTTGGAGACGGCGCGCATCAGCTCGGACTGGGCCTCGACGAAGGCGGTCTTCGCGGCGCCCGCGTCGCCCCCTGCGACCGCTTCCTGGAACTTGCGCAGGAAGGTGCGGACGCGCGTGCGGCGCGCCTTGTTGACTTCGGTCCGGGCGGCGATCTTGCGGATCGCCTTCTTGGCGCCGGGGTTGTTGGCCATCGGTAAAACCTATCGAACGGAAAACGCCGCGGAACACCGTCCACGGCGCGGAAAATCTCAAGAGCGCGCGGCTATAGCCGAAACGTCCGACCGGTTCAAGGCGAGTCTGGGCGCGGCTCAGCCGGCTCCCGGTTCGGCCTGCTTGCGGTGCATCTCGGCCAGCGCCGACTGCGGCGTGACGGCCGCGGCGGCGGCCTGCAGCTTGTTGCCCAGGCCGGCCACCACGTCGCCGTCGCCGCGCAGCATGGCCCTGTAGCCGATCTCCGCCACCCTGGCGGGATCCATCTTCCTGCCCTGCCCGACCGCCGTGTCCTCCAGGCCGGCGCGGGCGAAGAACTCGGTGTCGGTCGGGCCGGGCATCAGGACGGTGACGCTGACGCCGGTGTCCTTCAGTTCGTTGCGCAGGGCGAAGGAGAAGCTGTCGATGAAGGCCTTGGAGCCGTTGTAGGCGGCCTGGAAGCTGCCGGGCATGAGGCCGGCGATCGATCCCGTGAACAGGATGCGGCCCCGGCCGCGCTCGCGCATCGCGCGGCCGACCTGGTGGACCAGCCGCAGCGTGCCGGTGATGTTGGTGTCGATCAGATGGGCCACCTCGGCGAAATCCTGGTCGAGGAAGGCGTGGCCGAGGCCGTGGCCGGCGTTCGCCGCCAGCACGTCGACCGGCCGGCCGGCGATGCAGGCGACGAGCGACGCCACCCCCTCCGCAGTCGCCAGGTCGGCCTGGACCGCGTCCACCCGGGCGCCGAGGCTCTCGAACGTCTGCACCGCCTCGGCCAGCGAGGTGTCGGCGGCGACCACCAGATCGTGCCCGTCGTCGGCCAGCAGGCGGGCCAGTTCGTAGCCGATCCCGGTCGAGGCGCCGGTGACCACGGCGAGCGGACGGACGCCTTCGGCGGCGGTGGCGGACAGGTCGGACATCGCGATCTCCTTCGCCCGGACAACCGCACGCGAGCGCGGGGGTTCCGCTGGAACGAAGCCGGCGGCGAGCGGGTTGGCTGACCGAAAGGAGCCGCCATGTCCGAACAACCGATGTCGACCGACGCCGACGTCCGCTCGCCCGCCTTCCTCCATACCGACCAGGTCGAGGGGGAGTTCGACGCCGCCAGCATCCGCGCGGTGATGATCAACCGCCCCCGCCGCGAGCTGTACGACTTCTGGCGCGACGTCCGGAACCTGCCCCTGTTCATGGAGAATGTGAAATCCGTGGAGTTGCTGGAGGGCGACCGCTCCAGCTGGCTGGTGGCCGGCCCGGCCGGCAGCGAGATCGAGCTGGTCAGCGAGATCACCGAGGACAGGCCGGGGGAGTACATCGCCTGGCGCTCGCTCGAGGAGAGCGACATCGATCACGAGGGCTGGATCGAGTTCCGCGACAACCCCTTCGGCCGCGGCGTCGAGGTGCGCGTGTTCATCAGCTACGACCCGCCGGCCGGGGCGCTGGGCAAGGTGGTGGCCAAGGTCATGCAGCGCGAGCCGCGGGTGCAGGCCCGCCGGGAGCTGCGCCGCTTCAAGCAGCTGATGGAGACCGGCGAGGTCGCGACCTCGAAGGCCCCTGACGCGGCGCCGCGCGCCGATCGCCACTCCTGAATCCCCCCGAACGAAAGAGACCCGCATGCGCGCCCTGACCTGGCACGGAAAGCACAATGTCCAGGTGGACACCGTCCCCGACCCGCAGATCATCAACCCGCGGGACGCCATCATAAGGATCACGGCCACCGCCATCTGCGGTTCGGACCTGCACCTCTACGACAGCATGATCCCCGGGATGTCGAACGGCGACATCCTCGGTCACGAGTTCATGGGGGTGGTGGAGGAGGTCGGGCCGCGCTCCAGCCTCAAGCTCGGCCAGAAGGTGGTGGTGCCCTTCACCATCTCCTGCGGCTCCTGCTTCTTCTGCGGCAAGCAGCAGTACTCGGCCTGCGACAACTCCAATCCGGCCGACAAGTCGGACGCCTCGGAGATCGCCTACGGCTATCCGATGGGCGGCATCTACGGCTACTCGCACATGACGGGCGGCTACGCCGGCGGCCAGGCCGAGTACGCCCGCGTCCCCTATTCCGACGTCGGCCCGATCGTGGTGCCGGACGGGATCGAGGACGAGAAGGTGCTATTCCTGTCCGACATCTTCCCCACGGGCTGGATGGCGGCGGAGAACGCCGGGATCGAGCCGGGCGACACGATCGCGGTCTGGGGCTGCGGGCCGGTGGGCCTGTTCGCGATCAAGAGCGCCCTGCTGATGGGGGCCGGACGGGTCATCGCCATCGACCACCATCCGCGCCGGCTGGAGCTGGCGAAGAAGAACGGCGCCGAGGTGCTGAACTATCACGAGGTCAAGGTGCGCGAGGCCCTGACCGAGATGACCGCCGGCATCGGACCGGACGCCTGCATCGACGCGGTCGGCATGGAGGCGCACGGCTTCGCGCCCGACAACATTATCGATGCGGTCAAGCAGGAGACGAAGCTGGGCACCGACCGGCAGCACGTGCTGCGCGAGACCATCATGGCCTGCCGCAAGGGGGGCCGGGTGTCGGTGCCGGGCGTCTACGGCGGGATCGGCGACAAGCTGCCGATCGGCGCTTTCATGCAGAAGGGGCTGACCCTGAAGACCGGCCAGACCCACGTGCAGAAGTATCTGCCGCAGCTGCTGGAGATGATCCTCGAGGGCAAGGTCGACACCACCGACCTGATCAGCCACCGCCTGCCGCTGGAGCAGGGGCCGGAGGCCTACCGCAACTTCCACTCGAACCAGAACGAATGGACCAAGGTGGTCCTGAAACCGCACTGACCTCGCGGCCGTTCTCCCTCAGGCGAAAGGACCCCGCCATGACCGACAAGCCGCAGACCGACATCAGCCAGAACGACCGAACTCCGGATCCCACCGACGCCGCCACCGGCGGCTCGGCCGGCCATCGCCGTCCCGATCAGGGCGGGGCGCCTCCGGGCAAGGCCGAACCGCAGCCGGCCACCGGCGGCGACGGCGCCGCGGGCGCCGGCGGCCCGGGCGGGTTCGGGACCGGAGACTGAGCATGCGCATCTACCGCGTGACCGTGGGGCGCGAGGGCGGCGAGAGCCGGGTCCTCAAGGTGCCCTCCAAGACCGACGTGCAGGCCGCCGACGCCGCCACGCCGCTGATGTCGGAGGGCGAGAGCATCCTGTCGATCCACGAGACCGACGACGACTATCAGGAGGTCTCCGAGGGCGCCCGGCCCCCGGGGACGCAGACCCACCCGGACCGGATCGTCTGAGCCGACCCCCGGGAGGCGGTTCCCTCTGCAACGGGGGCTGAGCGCCGGCGTTGTCTGAGCCGATGGATCCGCATGTTCCGATCAGCCCGCCGGCGGCCCGCGGCCCGCGGGGGGGCGACCTGCCGGCCTATGTCTCGAACGGGCTGATCGGCCTGCGCGTGCGCGAGAACCCGTGGCAGGCGGGCATGTGCATCGTGTCGGGCTTCGTCGGCGAGCATCACGGGAAACGGGTGGAGGCGGCGGCGGCCGGGCCCTGGCCCCTCGGCGGCGACATCGCCCTGGACGGCCTGTGGGCGGCCGACCAGCCGCAGGCGGTGGAGCCGCTGGAGCAGGCCTACGACTTCGCCACCGGCGAGCTGACCAGCCGGCTCGCCGTCCGCATCGGACAGCGGCGGGCCGAGGTCGAGATCGTCACCTTCGCCAGCCGCACCCATCCGACGCTGGTCTGCCAGCAGGCGACCGTCGAGGTGGACGCCGCCTGCGACCTGATGGTGCGCTGCCGCCTCGACGTCGACGGCCTGCGCGGCCGGATGCTTGAGCGGCGGCTGGATACGCCGGGCGAGGCGGAGCCTGTCTGCGACGGCTCGATCCTGTGGGAATCCGAGGGCGCGCTGGGCCGACTGGGCCTGGCGATGATGACCTCCGTGGGCCACGAGGCGAAGCGGACGCAGGAGCCGTGGGACGCGCTGGGGTCGCTGTCGACCACCTGGACGCAGCGGGCGACCAGGGGCCGCCGGCTGCGCTTCGACACCATGACCAGCCTCGTTCCCGACGTCATGCACCACCAGCCGCACCGGCACGCGGTGCGCATGGTCGCCATCGCCGGGGATCTGGGCTTCGACGAGCTGCGCCGGCGCAACAGGGCCGCGTGGCGCGACCTCTGGCGGGGGCGCATCCGGCTGGTCGGGGCGGAGGATCGCTGGCAGGCCATGGCCGACGCGGCCTTCTTCTACCTGAACAGCTCGGTGCACCACGCCTCGCCGTCGTCGACCTCGATCTACGGCCTCGCGACCTGGCGGGACTACCACTACTATTTCGGCCATGTGATGTGGGACGTCGACGCGTTCGCGATCCCGCCGCTGAGCCTGCTGCAGCCGGATGCGGCGCTGTCGATGCTGGCCTACCGCCGGCGGAACCTGCCGGCGGCCCGGGACCACGCGCGCATGCTCGGCCGGCGGGGGGTGCAGTTCCCGTGGGAAGCGGGCCCGGCGCGCGGCGAGGAGGCCACCCCCGGCGGGGCCAGCGCCGCCGCGCGCGAGGATCACGTCAATCTGCACGTCGCCCGCGCCTTCGCCCTTCACGCCGACGCCACCGGCGACGCCCGCTTCCTGAAGGAGGACGCCTGGCCGGTGCTGTCCGGGGTGGCGGACTGGCTGGTCGACCGCGTCGACCGGATCGGCGATCGCTACAGCATCCGCGAGGGCGGCGGCCCGGCCGAGCGCCCGGAGACGGAGGACGACGACTCCCTGACCCTGATGGCCGGGCGGATCGTGCTGCAGCGCACGATCGAGGCCGCCGGCGAGATCGGCATGGCCCCGGACCCGGCCTGGGCGCGGGTGGCCGCGGGGCTGGAGCTGCCGATGCGCCGCGACGGGGTCGTCGCCCAGCACGCCGGCTACCGGAAGGACGAGGAGAAGGGCGCGACGCCGTCGCCGCTGATGGGCTTCTTCCCCTACTGGGCCGAAGTCGAGCCTGAGACCATGCGCCGGACCCTGGGCTTCTACCTCGGCCTGTGGGACGGCTACGTCGGCGCGCCGATGCTGTCGGCCCTCTACGGGACCTGGGCGGCCTGGGCCGGCGACCGCGCGCTGTCGCTGAAGCTGTTCGAGGAGGGTTACGGCAAGTTCCAGTACGGCCGTTTCCAGCAGACGCTGGAGTACCGGCTGGACAAGGCGCCCGATCCGATCGCCTCGGGCCCCTTCTTCGCCAACATCGGCGGCTTCGTCACCGGCCTGCTGCTCGGCCTGCCCGGCCTGAGGATCTCGTCCGCCCCGCCCGAGGACTGGCCGCAGCGGCCGGTGACGCTCCCGGCCGGCTGGCAGGCCATCGAATGCGACCGCCTCTGGATCCGCGGCCGCCCCTGCCAGCTGCGGGCGCGGCAGGGCGCGGAACGGGCGGAACTGGTGTTCGCCACGGGGGCGGATAACGAGGGTTGACGGATCGCGTTACAACTGTAACGTAAGAGCTACTTGCATAGCGAGAGAGCCGCCCGTGACCGACCCCGCCGTCCCCACCGACGCCGAACTGGACATCCTCAAGACCTTCTGGCGGGACGGCCCGCTGAGCTCGCGCGAGGTCCAGACGCGCATCGCGGACGGGCTGGCGTGGAGCTCGTCCACCACCCGCACGGTGCTGGAGCGGATGCGGGCCAAGGGGCTGCTGGTCCGGCGCGAGGTGCACGGCGTCGCCGTCTATGAGCCGGGCCAGCCGAAGGTGGCGGTGATCGGAGGGCTGATGCGTCGGCTGGGAGCCCTGCTGGAGGTGGACGGCCCGCTCCCGGCCGCCGCCTTTTCGGGCAGCCAGCTGCTGAGCGAGGCGGACATCGCGGCGCTGGAGGAAGCGCTGGCGGCCGAGCCTTCCGGGACGGAGGAAGGCTGATGAACGCTCCCGACCTTCTGGCGCTGTCGCTCGGGCTTTCGGTGGCCACGGCGGGCATGGCGTGGATCGGGGGGCGTCTGGTCGAGGTGCGGACCGCGGACCCGCGGCTGCGCGACCGGATGTGGGCCGCCGCCCTGGCCCTGCCCGCCCTGCCTCCGCTGGCGGTCGGCCTGTTGCTGCTGACGCCCGCGCCGGTGCGCGAGATCGCCGTCGCGACGCCTCTCGCCGCCGCCCCGACGCTGCTGGAGGCCTCCGCCCTGTCCGCCACGGCGCCTATGGCCCCGGCGTTCGATCCGGTTCTGATCGCGCCCGTGATACTGGCCGCGGCGGCGATCGCGGCGGTCTGGCGGCTGGGGCGGCTCGGGCTCGGCGCCTGGCGGCTGGGCCGCCTGACGGGCGGGCTTGGAGAGGCCGACGCCGGAACGGTCGCGATGGTCCACGAAGTCGCCGGCCGCCTGTCGCTTCGGCCCCCGCGCGTCGGCGTCAGCCCGGGCGCGACCGAGCCCCTCCTCGCCGGATTCACGAGGCCGCGCCTCATCCTGCCCGCCGGACTGGCGACGGCGGGCGACCGGGCGGTCGCGAGGGCCATGATCGCCCATGAACTGGTCCACCTGAAGCGGAACGACCATCGGATCATCTGGCTCGAGGAAGCCCTTCTCGCCCTGCTCGCCGCCAACCCGCTGATGCCGGCGCTGCGCGCCCGGCGGGCGGCCGCGCGTGAGGAGGCCTGCGACGTGCAGGCGCTCGATGGAGCCGGCGCAGAGACGCGTCGGGCCTACGCCCAGTCCCTGATCGAGGCCTTGAGAAGCCGCGCCGGCCCTCAGGCCCTGCCCGCTCTCACCTTCACCGGCGCCGGAAGGAAGTCCGCCATGCATCGCCTCAAGGCTGTGATGACCCCCGCCGCCCCGGCCGGGCGCCGGACGCGCCTGGTCTCCGCGGGAGCCGCCCTGGCCGTCGCCGCGGCCGCCGGCGCCGGATCGCTGGCGGTCGCCGCCGAACGCGAGCCGGTTCTGCGGCTGCAGACCGCTTCCCCCGAAACGCCCGTTCCGGCATCCGGAAACCCGCGGGTGATCGACATGGGCGCTGACGCCCGGGTGCTTCTGAACGGGGAGCCCCTGCCCGAAGGCCTGCCGATGTGGGCCGTCGCGCCCGACCGGATCGACGTGCGCACGCCGCCCGCCGGCTCGGGCGAGATGAACCTGATCCTCTCGTACACAGGCCGAACCCCGGTGAGTGTCGACGGTCGCCGCCTGCCCATCGGCTTCCCGGCCCGTGGGGTGAATCCCGACGCCGTCGCGCAGATGGAGATCGTCGGCGACCACGTGATGTTCACCCTGAAACCGGAAGCGGAAGTGCGCCGCGCGCGACGCACGCAGGCCGTCCCTGATACGGGGGCGCATGCCGCGACTGCGGCGGCCTTCGGAAGCCTGACGCCTGAGCAGCAGGCCCGCTTCCGCAATCCGACGGGTCAGCAGTATCAGGACCTGTGCGCCTCGACCGATCCTGCCGACGACGGGTTCTGCGCCGGCGTCATCTTCTCGCAGTTCCCAAGCGGCGGCGGAAGCAGGGGCGACATCTGCCTGCCGGCGGACCTGGAGCAGGGCGACGAGGCGGCCCGGCGCGCGGCGCTGGGAACGCTGGTCGAGCGGACGAAGGCGGAGATCGCCCGCGCCACGATCCCGCCCGGGGATCGGCCAGCCGAAGTGGCGCGAGCCGCGCTGTCGCGGGCCTATTCCTGCGAGAGCGCCCGGCCGCGTCCAACTATCTGGCGTTCGCCGGGAATCCAGCCCGATCAGGTCGAGGCGTGGGTGCCCGTCGAGCTGGTCGGGGCGTCGTCGACGATGGGGCCGGATGAGCACCTGCGCATGGCCCTGGTTGATGAGCGCGGCGCGATCGTGGCGGAGACCTTCGCGGCAACCCCGCAGGGCGAGGGGCCGGCGGGGCTCGCCAGAATCCCACTGACGCGGGCCGCTTTCCCCCCGATGCGGGAGCGCCCCCGGGTCTACCAACTCGTCGGGGAAATCCGCGGAGCCGACGGCACGGTGCGCCGCCACGCTGCGCCGGTCACCCTTCGCCTCGCGGCGGGTTCTCAGGCCGCAGCGCGAAACATGACGGCCAGTCTGACCTTCCCGGGCTGATCACCGCCCCGTGAACCTCGGCTTCCGCTTCTCCACGAACGCCGCCATCCCCTCCTTCTGATCGTCGAAGGCGAACAGGCTATGGAACAGGCGGCGTTCGAACTGGACGCCCTGGGTCAGGGTCGTCTCGAGCGCCGCGTTGACCATCTCCTTGTTGGCCATGACCGCCAGCGGGCTCTGGGCGGCGATCCTCGCGGCGATGGCGCGGGCCTCGTCGAGCAGGGTCTCATGCGGGAAGACGCGGGACACCAGGCCGGCGCGTTCGGCCTCGGCGGCGTCCATCATCCGCGCGGTCAGGACCATGTCCATGGCCTTGGACTTGCCGACCAGACGGGTCAGGCGCTGGGAGCCGCCGATGCCGGGGGCGACGCCGAGGTTGATCTCGGGCTGGCCGAACTTCGCCTTCTCCGAGGCGACGATGAAGTCGCACAGCATGGCCAGCTCGCAGCCGCCGCCGAGGGCGAAGCCGTTGACCGCGGCGACGATCGGCTTGCGGAAGCGGACGATGCGATCGTGGCCGAGCGAGAAGAAGTTGGCCTTGTACATGTCGGCGTAGGACTGGTCGGCCATCTCCTTGATGTCGGCGCCGGCGGCGAAGGCCTTGTCGCCCGAGCCGGTCAGGATGAGGCAGCGCACGCTGTCGTCGTGCTCGACCGCGTCGAGGAAGTCGGCGAGATCCTTGAAGAGGGCGGAGTTGAGCGCGTTCAGCGCCTCGGGCCGGTTCAGTGTCACGACCGCATAGCCGTCGGCGTGGCGTTCGATCAGCAGGTTGTCGTAGGCGTCGGCCATCGGGATCTCCTCGTCTGGCGGCCTGCATAGCGAGCCGGTCAGCGGGACGGAAGGCCGACCATCTCCGCCAGCCTGAGCACCGTGTTCCAGTTGCGGCCCGTCCCGACGCCGATCAGCCGCGGCTGGGCCTTCTCCGCCAGCTTCGAACGGCCGATCCCCTCGGGATGCCAGAAGAACAGGGCGCCGTCGGCCGGTTCGACACGCTCGCCGGGGGCGGCGACGGCGCGCAGGGCCTCGAGGGCGCCGTCGCGCACGCCGTCCTTCATGAGCATGACCAGCAGCTTGGAGGGCGCCGCCTTCGCCTCGTCCGGGAAGGGGTTGGCGGCGATCAGGCCCGCCCACTGCTCCGGCGTACGCACGACGGCGGCGAGGGTCAGGCCGAAGCGCCTCTCCATCGCGGCCTCGATCTCCGCCTCCAGCGACCGGGGATCGCGGTCGCTGTCGACGACGAGGTTGCCGCTGGCCAGCAGGGTGCGCGGGTTCTCCAGCCCCATCTCCACGGCCATGGCGCGCTGCTCCGCGACCGGGGCGCGGACGCCGCCGGTGTTCATGCCGCGGAAGAGGATGATGCGGTGGGCCATGGTCACCGCTTCTGGCAGGCCGGGCACCAGAAGGTCGACCGGCCGGCCTGCACCGTGCGTCTGACCACGCCGGAGCAGCCGTCGCCGGCGCAGGGCTTGCCCTCGCGGCCGTAGACGTCGAAGCGGTGCTGGAAATAGCCCTGGCCGCCCTCGGCGTTGGCGAAGTCGCGGAGCGTCGAGCCGCCCGCGGCGATGGCGTCGTTCAGCACGTTGCGGACCTCGGCGGCGAGGATCTCGAGCCGCGGCCGGGAGACCTTGCCCGCGGCCGTGAGCGGCGAGATGCGAGCGCGGAACAGGGCCTCGCAGACGTAGATGTTGCCCAGGCCGGCGACGATGCGCTGGTCCAGCAGGCTGACCTTGACGTTCTGCTTCTTGCCGCGGAACGCCTCGGCCAGATGGGCGCCTGAGAAGGCGTTGCCGAGCGGCTCCGGCCCGAGGGCGGCGAACCACGGGTGGGTCTCGACGGCCTCCGTCGGGATCAGGCCCATGAAGCCGAAGCGGCGGGCGTCGGCGAAGCCCACGCGCGTCGCGCGGCCGTCGCGGACGGCGCACAGGCTGAAGTGCTCATGCTTGCCCGTGGCGGGCGCCGCCTCCTCGAACTCCCCGATCTGGTCGCCGTCCAGCGTGAACCGCCCGGTCATGCCGAGGTGGGTCACCCAGGTCTCGCCGGTCGACAGGGGCATGAGCAGGTATTTGGCGCGGCGCTCGAGGCGCTCGACCCTCGCGCCCTCCAGCCGGTCGGGGAAACGCTCGGGAAAGGGAAAGCGCAGGTCCGGCCGGTTCTGCCGCACCCGCGTCAGCCGTGCGCCCGCCAACACCGGCTCCAGGCCGCGACGGACGGTTTCGACTTCGGGCAGTTCAGGCATAGCCCATGCGATAGCGGCCGCCGCCGGCGCGCGCCAGTCGCGCCCTGCGACTGGACGGCCGGGCTATCCTGGGGCACGCATGGGGCGCGGCTTGCGGGGAGGCGGCCATGTCGAGGGCTTGGCGAACGAATGCGGCGGCCGTCGTCCTGGCGGCGGCGACGGCGGGCTGCGCGACCGCGCCGGATCCGATCGCGCGCAACGCGCCGCTGAAGCTGGCCATGACCGAACCGGTCGAGAGCCTGCGCCAGCGAAGCGACGCCGGCGACCGTCAGGCCCAGTACGCCCTCTCCTTCCTGATGCGGACGGGCCTGCGCGGAGTCGAGCGAGACCCCGTGGCCGCGGAGGGTTTGCGGGCCCGGGCGGGCCAGGCGATCAGCCGGTCCGCCGCCATCTACGTGCCGGGGGTCAACGGCAACCCGGGTCACGTGATGATGGCGCCGATCACCGAACCGGGCGTCAGCGACGGCGAGGCGCGACGGCTGGACGCGTGCGGCGCCGCCCTGATGCTGGGCCGGCCCGCCATGGGCGGGGCGATGTGCGGTTCACCCGAAGCCTACATCGACCTGCTGCCCGGCGCGGTGGCCCTGCGCCGGGAGATGATGGCGACCGCCCTCTCCGACTTGCCCGCCGTCGACCCGGCCTCGGTTTCCGACTGCGCCGCCACCGATGCGCTGTGGAGCGACGCGGCGCTGCGCATGGGCCTCGGCGACCACGGGAAAGCCGCCGACGCCGCCGACCGGATCATCGACCTTTGCGGCGCGGCCCCGGAGTCCTGGCACGCGCGCGTCATGCGCGCCCAAATCGCCCTGGACG
This sequence comes from Caulobacterales bacterium RIFCSPHIGHO2_01_FULL_70_19, assembly GCA_001794825.1. Classification (GTDB taxonomy): domain Bacteria; phylum Pseudomonadota; class Alphaproteobacteria; order Caulobacterales; family Caulobacteraceae; genus Brevundimonas. The sequence continues at coordinate 27,076 of MGLK01000019.1, forward strand.
CCGGGGATCCCGGCCTCGCCCTCGCAACCATGGAGCCTGTGCCCCTGCCGGCGCCGGCCCCCGTCGGCGGCTACGCCAGTCTTGTCGTCATGGCGGCCCACGCCGCGCGGGAGGACTGGCCGGCGCACGCGCGGGAGCGGGACCGCCTGACCGCCGCCTCACTCGCGGCTCTCGGAGCAGAGCTCGGCACCCGGCGCATCGAGGGCTTCTCCGTTGAGAGCGGCGAGGCCGTCCTGTTCGAACGGCCTGCGAACCTGACGCCGACGCTGGACGCCCACATGGTCGCCTTGGTGAAGCCGGACGCACCGGAGACGCGGCCGCGGGCCTTTTGGGTGACGAGTTCGCCAGACCTGTTCGACCCGGACAGTCGGAGCTGGTTCCTCGACGAGTACCGCTGCGACGGCCGGGCCACGCTGCAGATGTTCCGGAACGGCCCGCCGACGGCGGCCGAGGTGCGGCAGGCGATCGAGGCGCGGATGGCCGGCCGGCTGGAGCCGGTCTCGGGCTCGGGCTCCCCGGGCGCCCCGGGCGTCTGCCAATTCCCCGCCATGGTGGCTCCGGGCCTCGGCGACGATCCGTCGGCGCTCGCCCGTCAGGCGGAGGCCGCCACGCCGGCCACGGGCGACGACGCGTCCGGCCCGCCGCAGTCCTGACCGCCGGCGCCGCCGCCTCTAGGCGCCCGGTCCGTTTCGCGCTTTCCTCCCCGCCGACATCGGGAGAGGGACCCCATGAGCGACGCTTCCACCCCGGCCCGCGGCGGCCGCCGCCTCGAACTGACCCTGCGCGCGTTGGCGCTCGGCTGCGCCCTGGCGGTCGTGTTCACCGCCGCCAACACCTACCTGGGCCTGCTGGTCGGCCTGACCTTCGCCTCGGCCATCCCGGCGGCGGTGATCTCGATGGCGGTGCTGCGGGCGGTCCGCAACTCGACCATCTGGGAGAACATGACGGTTCAGACCGTCGCCTCGGTCGGCGGGGCGATGAGCTCGATCATCTTCGTGCTGCCCGGGCTGGTGATGATCGGCTGGTGGATGGACTTCCCGTTCTGGGAGTCGGTGGCGATCTGCGTGCTGGGCGGCGTGCTGGGGGTGACCTTCTCGATCCCGCTGCGCCGGGCACTGGTGGTCAACTCGACCCTCCCCTACCCTGAAGGCGTGGCCGCGGCGGAGGTGCTGAAGGTCGGCTCCCGCGGGGCGGAGCAGACCGATAGCGCGGTGCGCGAGAACAGGGCCGGCCTGTGGGTGGTGATCGGCGGCGCCGTGGTCTCGGCCGGCTACGCGGTGCTGGTGGCCATGCGCCTCTTCGCCGCCGAGGCGGCGCGCTTCGTCAAGTTGCCGGCGGCCCTAGGCGGCGGCGCGACCGGCCTCGGCTTCAGCATGCAGTTCGCCCTGCTCGGCGCCGGGCACCTGATCGGCCTGACCGTCGGGCTGGCGCAGCTGTTCGGCCTGCTGCTGGCCTGGGGCGTGGCCGTGCCGATCCTGACCTCGCCCGAGGCGGTGGCGTGGATGACGGCTCACGGGATTCCCGCCATCGCCGCCACGGTGCCGGCCGGGGCGCCCGCCGAGGAGCTGGCCGGGACGGTCTGGGGCCGCGAAGTCCGGCTGATGGGCGCGGGGGTGATCGGCGTGGCGGCGATCTGGACCCTGATGAAGCTGGCGGGCCCGCTGGTCGCCGGCCTGACCTCGGCCCTCGCGGCGCAGACCCGGCGCAAGGGCGGCGAAACGCTTGAGCGCACCGAGCAGGACATTCCGATCACCCTCGTCGGCGGCCTGTCGGTGGCGGCCCTGGTCGGCATTGCGGCCCTGCTTGCGTGGTTCTCCCAGACCTCGCCGACGCTGGCGGGGTCGGCGCCGCTGCTGATCGGCGGCGGCCTGGTCTACGTCATCGTCATCGGCTTCGCGGTGGCCGCCATCTGCGGCTACATGGCCGGCCTGATCGGCTCGTCGAACAGCCCGGTGTCCGGCGTCGGCATCCTCGCCATCGTGATCGCGTCGCTGCTGATGCTCGGCGTGATGGCCCTGGCGGGCGTGCCGGCCGATCCGTCGATCATCGCCTTCGCCCTGATCGTCACCGCGGTGGTCTTCGCCGTGGCCGTGATCGCCAACGACAACCTGCAGGACCTGAAGACCGGCCAGCTGGTCGAGGCGACGCCGTGGCGGCAGCAGACGGCGCTGATCGTCGGGGTGGTCGCCGGCGCGCTGGTGATTCCGTTGATCCTCAACCTGCTCAACCAGGCTTTCGGCTTCGAGGGCGGCCCGCCGGCCATCGCCGAGAACGCCACCACCCTCGCCGCGCCGCAGGCCACGCTGATATCGGCGCTGGCCCGCGGGGTGATCGGCGGCGATCTGCGCTGGGACCTGATCGGCCTCGGCGCCGTGATCGGGGTGGTCATCATTGCGCTGGACGTGGCGCTGGACCGGGGCACCCGCGGCAAGGTCAAGCTGCCGCCGCTGGCGGTCGGGATCGGCTTCTACCTGCCGGCGGCGGTGACGACCATGCTGGTGATCGGCGCCGTGTGCGGCTGGATCTACGAGAAGGCGATCCGCGGAACGGCCTTCGCCGACGTGGGTCGCCGGATGGGCGTGCTGCTGGCCTCCGGCCTGATCGTCGGGGAGAGCCTGTTCGGGGTGATCAACGCCGGGATCATCGTGGCCACGGAGAACGGTGAATGGGCGGTGGTCCTGCCCGACGGCTCGGGCTGGCCGGCGATGGGGGCCGGGATCGCTGCCTTCGCCGCCCTGACGGCGGGCCTGTACCTGTGGGTGCGGGGCCGCTCGGCGAAGGTCTAGGCGCCGCCCTCAGCCCGCCGCTTTCGGCGGCCATAAGTCCGGCGACGCCAGTGCGTGCTCCCCGCGCACTGGCGTTTCGCCGCTCGCGCCTGTATGAGGCGCGCCTTCCCCGCAATCACGCCCCTACCTGCAGCGGCGCGGACCTCTCCGCGACCGAACACAGTCCGCCCGAGCCCGAAATGAACCTGCGCAACGTCGCCATCATCGCCCACGTCGACCACGGCAAGACAACCCTGGTCGACCAGCTTCTGGCCCAGTCGGGCGTGTTCCGCGCCAACGAGGCGACCACCGAGCGCGCCATGGACTCCAACGACCAGGAGCGCGAGCGCGGCATCACCATTCTCGCCAAGGCGACCTCGGTGCTGTGGAACGGCAAGGCCGGCGAAACCCGTATCAACATCATCGACACGCCGGGCCACGCCGACTTCGGCGGCGAGGTCGAACGCATCCTCGGCATGGTCGACGGCTGCGTGCTGCTGGTCGACGCCGAGGAAGGCGTCATGCCGCAGACCAAGTTCGTGCTGACCAAGGCCCTGAAGATGGGCCTGAAGCCGATCCTGTGCATCAACAAGGTCGACCGCACCCACGCCGACCCGGACCGGGTGCACCTGGAGACGATCGAGCTGTTCGAGGCCATCGGCGCCTCGCCGGAGCAGCTGGACTTCCCGCACATCTACGCCTCGGGCCGCAACGGCTGGGCGACGCTGGACCTGAACCAGCCGTCCGAGACCCTGGCCCCGCTGTTCGACCTGATCGTCGACCACGTGCCGCCGCCGCCGGTGGCGCAGAACGTCGACCAGCCGTTCCGGATGCTGAACGTGCTGATCGAGAGCGACCCGTTCCTGGGCCGCCTGCTGACCGGCCGCATCGAGAGCGGCAAGGCCGTGCCCGGCATGCCGATCAAGGCGCTGTCGCGCGACGGCAAGCAGATCGAACAGGGCCGGATCACCAAGGTGCTGGCCTTCCGCGGCCTCAAGCGCCAGCCGGTCGAGGAGGGCGCCGAGGCCGGCGACATCGTCGCCATCGCCGGCATGTCCAAGGCCACCGTGGCCGACACCCTGTGCGCGCTGGAGGTGACCGAGCCGCTGGACGCCCAGCCGATCGACCCGCCGACCATCTCGATGACCGTCGGCGTCAACGACAGCCCGCTGGCGGGCCGCGAGGGCGACAAGGTGCAGAGCCGCGTCATCCGCGATCGCCTGCTGAAGGAGGCCGAGAGCAACGTCGCCATCCGCGTCACCGAGACCAGCGGCAAGGACGCCTACGAGGTCGCCGGCCGCGGCGAACTGCAGCTGGGCGTGCTGATCGAGAACATGCGCCGCGAGGGCTTCGAGGTCTCCATCAGCCGGCCGCGCGTGGTCTACCAGACCGGCGAGAACGGCGAGCGGCTGGAGCCGATCGAGGACGTCGTCATCGACGTCGACGATGAATACACCGGCGTGGTCATCGAGAAGCTGTCGGCCCGCAAGGCCGAGCTGAAGGACATGGGGCCGTCGGGCGCGGGCAAGACCCGCATCCAGCTGGCCTGCCCGTCGCGGTCGCTGATCGGCTACCAGGGCGAGTTCCTCACCGACACCCGCGGCTCGGGCGTGCTGAACCGCGTGTTCAGCCACTACGAGCCGCACAAGGGGCCGATCGAGGGCCGCCTGAAGGGCGTGCTGGTCTCCAACTCCGACGGCGAGACCGCCGCCTACGCCCTGTGGAACCTCGAGGAGCGCGGCGTGATGTTCGTCGGCGCCGGCGAGAAGACCTACCAGGGCATGATCATCGGCGAGAACAGCCGCTCGGACGACCTCGACGTCAATCCGATCAAGGGCAAGCAGCTGACCAACGTCCGCGCCGCCGGCAAGGACGAGGCCGTGCGCCTGACCCCGCCGCGGCGGCCGTCGCTGGAGCAGGCGATCGCCTACATCGAGAGCGACGAGCTGGTCGAGGTGACGCCGAAGTCGATCCGTCTGCGCAAGGCGGTGCTGAACCCCAGCTTCCGCAAGAAGCGGGTCCGCGAGGACTGATCGGGCGCTCGTCGAGCCGAAATCGGCCAATTCGGGCGCAGCCAAGGTCATTTCGGGGCGGCGGAAACCGCCGGGCGCAGGCCGGGTTGTTCCGCTGCGGGCGCTCCTGCCCGCTTCAGAACCGAGGCTGACCAATGCGCAAGACCGCGCTCCTCACGGGGGTCGCCGGCCTGTTCCTCATGACCGCTCCGGCGTTCGCCCAGGACAGCACGGCCCCGCAAAGCTCGCCGACCCAGGAGCCCGCCGGACAAACGGCGGCGCAACCGCAACAGCTGACCCTGCAGCCGGGCGCCGTCGTGCGCGGCTCCGACGGCGCCGA
>MGLK01000019.1:32246-32603 GCA_001794825.1 Caulobacterales bacterium RIFCSPHIGHO2_01_FULL_70_19
TCCGCCAGGAAGGCGACGCCGTTGTGGTGGACGTCAGCAGCGGCCAGTTCATGGGCGCGCCGGCCATCACCGACGCCGCTCCGGACGCCACCGAAGCGACTCCGCCGGACCCGGCCGCGCCGGGGCAGCCCGCGACCCCGGCCACGCCCGCGACGCCCGCCGACCCGATGCAACCCGGCCAGCCGGCGCAACCCGCGCAACCGGCCGAACCGGCGCAGCCCGCCGAGCCCATGACCGCCCCCTCGGCCGCCCAGCCGCCGGCGCCGGGCGAAGGCACGCCCCCCGATCACGCCGGCCACGGGCAGGATCAGGGCGGCGCGACCGATGGTGACCAGCCGGCCGACGACGACGAGCCGG
>MGLK01000019.1:32656-117921 GCA_001794825.1 Caulobacterales bacterium RIFCSPHIGHO2_01_FULL_70_19
TGCCTTGTCCGGCGAAGCCGACGGTCAGGCCCGTCGCTTCACCAGCCCAAGCAGGAACAACAGAATGACCGCGCCGATGGTGGCGACGATGATGCCGATGATCCAGTTGCCCCCGGCGTCGCCGCCCAGCAGGGTGTTGTAGAGGAAGCCGCCGATCAGGGCGCCGACGACCCCGACGATCAGGTTGGTCAGGAGGCCGTGATTGCGGCCCATGATCTGTTCAGCCAACCAGCCGGCGACGATACCAATCAAGATCCACGCGATGATCCCAAATCCACTCATACTCCCGCTCCTTCCAAGGCGATGGTCGATGCGGCCTTAATGCGCCGCCAGCGTAACGGTTGCGGACACATGACCGAACGCCGGTCGTCCGTTCTCCCCCGGAGCGGGAGCCCGGCACGCTGCTTGCCGCGTGAGGGGCGAGCCGTCCCGCTTCGGGACAGGCGCAAGGGGAACCGGGATCATGGCTTCAGACATCGACCTTCACCTCGGACGTCGCCTTCGTCGCCGCCGCCGCCTGCTGGGCCTGACCCAGCAGCAGCTGGCCGCGCAGGTCGGCATCCGCTTCCAGCAGATCCAGAAGTACGAGTGCGGCGCCAATCGCATCTCCGCCGCCCGCCTGTGGCAGCTGGCCGAGGCGCTGGAGTCGCCCGTCAGCTATTTCTACGACGGGCTCGAGGAGGCGATCGAGCGCCGGGAGGCCGCCAACCAGGGCGGAGAGATGTTTTCCCGCAAGGAAACGCTCGACCTGATCCAGGCCTACTACCAGCTGGACGAAAAGCCGCGCCGGCGGCTGCTCGACCTCGCCAAGTCGCTGCACACCGAGGGCGAGGCCGCCTGAACGTGGGCGGCGGGTCATGAGGAGCGAGTGGGGAGCGGTTGATCCGCTGTCCCGCCGTACAGTTCGCGGGCGCGAGCAGAGAGCGGATTGACTCGCCACTCGCCACTCGCCACTCGCCTCTCCCATGACCGAGTACGAACTTTTCGCCGTCGAGCTGGCCCGTGAAGCGGCCCGGGTGTCGCTGCCCTACTTCCGCAATCCGTGCGAGCAGACGGACAAGGGCGGGGCCGCCGGCTTCGACCCGGTGACCCAGGCCGACCGCGAGGCCGAGGCGGCGATCCGTCGCCTGATCGAGGCGCGCTACCCGGGTCACGGGGTCATCGGCGAGGAGTACGGCGAGGACCGACCCGACGCCGAGCATGTCTGGGTGCTGGACCCCATCGACGGCACGCGCGCCTTCATCGCCGGCCTGCCGCTGTGGACCAACCTGATCGCGCTGCGCACCGCCGGCCGCCCAACCGTCGGGGTGATCGGCCAGCCCTATCTCGACGAGATCTTCCTGGGAGGCCCTTCCGGGGCGCGCCTGATCAGGGGCGGCGCCGAGACCCGTCTCGAAACACGGTCGTGCGAGCGCCTGACCGAGGCGGTCATCGCGACCACCGACACGGACCTGTTCACCGGCCCCGAGCTGGGCGCCTGGACGCAGGTCCGGGCGGCGGCGCGGCTGGCGCGACTGGGCTGCGACGCCTACGCCTACGCCATGCTGGCCGCCGGACGGGTGGATCTGGTGGCCGAGAGCGGCCTGAAGGTCTGGGACTGGTCGGCGCTGGTTCCGGTGATCGAGGCGGCGGGCGGCGAGGTCACCGACTGGCGCGGCGGCGCGCCGCGCGACAACGGCCAGATCCTCGCGGTCGGCGACGCGCGCATCCGCGAGCAGGCGCTGGTCTCGTTGCGCCGGGCGGCCCTCCAGGCCTGACCTTCGTCAGGCGGCGGAGGGCGCGGGCGAAGATTGGGGCGGAATTCCGAGGTCCGGCCCGGCCGCCGGGGGGGGCGCGGCCGGCGTCGGCGACAGGTCCTCCACCGGCGAGACGTAGGCGGCCATGGCGTCGAACTCCTCAAGCAGCACGGCCCGCCTGTCGTCGGTCTCCATGATGACCTCGTGCCGGGCTCCCGCCACCTCGACGTAGCGGCCGCGTCCGAGCCGCTTGGCCGCCCACTTGTTGGTCTGTTTCCAGACCCGATCGTCGTCGGCGGCCTGCACTACGGCGACCGGAATCTTCACTGACTTCAGGGCCTTCGGCTTGAGGGCCCGTTCTCCGGCGTCGAGGGCGAACGCCAGCCAGCCCCAGGTGGGGCCGCCCACCGCCAGATGGGGGCAGGCGTAGAGCTGCTGCCGCCACTGTTCGTAGCGGGTCTCGTCGGAGGTGAGGGCGTCCTTGTCGAAGGTGTGATCGAACGGATCGTCCGGATCGTCGAGCACATAGTCGCCCGCCTTGCCGTGGCGCAGGTTCCAGCGCACCGCCAGCTTGACCGACCATATCGAGCGCTTGCCGGTCTTGATGCGCAGCATCGGACTGGTCAGCAGCGCGCCGGAGAACCGATCCTCGCCGCCCTCGAGGGTGAGCAGGTTCAGGGTCGCGCCCATCGAGTGGCCGATCATGACCCAGGGCCGGGGCGCCCGCCCCTCGAAGGCCTCGAGCAGGCGGGCGTAGTCGTCGACGAACTCCTCGACCGCCCGGGCGTGCCCCTTCAGCCGGTCGGGCAGCAGCCGGGCCGACAGTCCCTGGCCGCGCCAGTCGTGCGCCAGAACGCACCAGCCGCGCGCCAGCAGATTGCCGATCAGCTCGAAATACTTCTCGATCGGCTCCGTGCGCCCGGGGCTGACCACCACGGTTCCGCGGGGCTTTCGCGCCACCAGGGCCGACGGCGTCCAGAAGGCTGCCCGCAGGCGCAGACCGCCGGCGCCGCGGAACCACTCGCCCGCGCCGCCGGGCGGCGCCGAGGCGCCGGGAACCCCCATCAGCGGGGCGTTTGCGGCGTAGGCGGCGGCTCGGCTCACTCGGGCTTCCTGAATCTCAAGGTCATGCGGTCGCTCTCGCCGATCTCGTCGTACTTCGCACGATCGAAGGTCGGGTCGGGCGGCGAGCCCCGCGGCGCGGTCAGGCGCATGGGCGGCAGGGTGTCGACGCCGAACGGATGATCCTTGGTATCCCTTTCATTGGCGTTGATTTCGGACGCCGCCACGAAGGCGAAGCCCGCCTCGGCCGCCAGCTGTCGCACGAACGCTTCCTGAACGTAGCCGTTCGCCGCCGCCGGATCCTGGTCCTCGTCCGGTCCCAGCCGGTGCTGCTCCACCCCGAGAACGCCGCCGGGCCGAAGCGCGGCCCAGGCGTCCGAGAAGGCCTTTTCGGCGATGCCGGCCGCCATCCACGCATGGATGTTGCGCATGAACAGGACCAGGTCGGCCGTGCCGGCGGGCGCGACCGGGCCCGAGGTCGGTCCGAAGGCGCTGAGTTCGATGTCGCCGTACAGCGCGCGGTCCTTCGTGAAGCGCTCCTGGAAGGCGGCCATGAGGGCGACCTGGGCCGGATCGGCGCCGGGCCCTGTCTGGAAGCCGGCGGCGATGTACTTGCCGCCTCCTTCCGCGAGATAGGGGGCGAGAATCTCGGTGTACCAGCCGCTGCCCGGCCAGAAGTCGATGACGGTCATGCGCGGCTGCAGGCCGAAGAAGCGCAACGTCTCCATCGGATGCCGCCACAGGTCGCGGTCGCGATCCTGGGCCCGCCAGGGTCCCTCGACGGCCCACTCGAGCGAGCCCTTGGGCGGACCGGTCGGCTCGGGCGGCGGCTCGGCGGTCTCCTCGCGGCGTCCGCAGCCGGCGAGCGCCACGAAGGCGGCCGCCGCGGAGCCGGACAGAACGCACCGGCGCGACGGCGTCAGGCGCCAACCGTCCAATTTCTCACCCATGCACGACCCCCGCGGGGCAGATGTACGCCTGCTCCGGCGTTCCGGGCTTAACCCTGTTCCCGCCCCGGGTCAAAAGCCCGCCCATCAGCCCGGCTTGCGGAATCGCAGCGTCATGCGGTCGCTCTCGCCGATGGCGTCGTACTCGGCCCGTTCCGCATCGGTCAGCGGCGTCGGGCGGTCGGTGGCGACGTTGGCGCGGGGCGCGCTGACCCGGGTGGGCGGCAGCGTCCAGACGCCATACGGATGGTCGTGGTCGTCCGCCGGATTGGCGTTGATCTGGCTGCGGGCGTCCAGTTCGAACCCGGCCGCCCGGGCGGCGTGGATGACGTAGCTTTCGGACACGTAGCCGGTCGGCGCCGTCTCGTCGGGGTTCAGTCCCTCGGCGCTGCGGTGCTGCTCGATCGCCAGGACGCCGCCGGGCTTCAACGCCTTGAAGAAGGCCGCCATGTACGGCGCGGTCCGATCGCTGCGATGCCAGTTGTGCAGGGCGCGGGCGACGATGACCATGTCGGCCGTCCCGTCCTCGACGCCCATGCCTTCCAGGGGACGATTGACCGGGACATAGGTCCCGCCGGTGGCGGCGGCGTAGGGCTCGAGGATGTTGCGCCACCAGCCGGCCCGGCCCGGCTCGATCTCGACGACCGTGAGGCCGGGGCGCAGGCCCCAGAAGGTCAGGGTTTCGAACGGATGACGGAAGGCGTCGCGGGCGCGGTCCGCGGCGGGGCGGGTTTCGGAGGCGACGGCGGCCTGCAGGGCGGCGTCCTCCTGCAGCACCGGCGGGACCATGGCGGCGCGACGGGCGGCGCGCTGGCCCGGCGTCTCGTCGAGCGCGGGCAGGGCCGGGAACGCCTGGGCGGAGGCGACGGCCGGCAGGGCGAGCGCCGCGGCGGCGGCGAGGGCGAAGAGGCGCATGGATCGGGCTCCGGACGAAAGGTTCGCAACCCTTAACGAGGCGAGACGCACGGGCAAGCCGCATCGTCGCCGCGAGACGGCGTGACGCGCCCTTGACGCGCCTCGAACAGCTCCCAAATCCTTGGTCGAGGACGCCGCTTCGGGTCCTCCGGAACGACCGGCGCCGGAATACGGGCCGGCCGGACCGAACTCCCACCGCCGGTCCGGGCTGAAACCGCGGGACCGGTTCAACCTTGCTGATCCTCAGGAGGATGACATGCGTACCTATGACTTCTCGCCGCTCTACCGTTCGGCCGTCGGCTTCGACCGTCTGGCCAGCCTGCTCGAAAGCGCCGCGCGCACGAGCCAGGAGAACGGCTGGCCGCCCTACAACATCGAGACCACGGGCGAGAACGCCTATCGCATCGAGATCGCCGTCGCCGGCTTCAAGCCCGACGAGCTGAACATCGAGGTGAAGGAGAACCTGCTCACGGTCACCGGCCGCAAGACCGCCAACGACGAGGGCGCCGGCGAGCGCCGGTTCCTGCACCGCGGCCTGGCCGAGCGCGACTTCGAGCGCCGCTTCCAGCTGGCCGACTACGTCGTCGTCAAGGGCGCCGATCTGGTCAACGGCCTGCTGTCGATCGAGCTGGCCCGCGAACTGCCGGAGGCGCTGAAGCCGCGTCGTATCGAGATCGGCACGGGCTCCGGCCAGCCGCTGATCGAGGGCAAGAAGGCCAAGGCGGCCTGAGCCGCACGGCCGAGGCATGACGAGGGACGGCGCTCCGTGCGCCGTCCCTTTTTTTTGTCTCAGGCGGCTGCGGCCGGAGCCGGGGCCAGCGACAGGAGCTGACCCTCGTCGAGCGCGCCGGGGTCGATGCGGGCGCCCGAGACGTCGGCCCCGTCGAGCCGGACGCCGGCCAGGCTCGCGCCTTCGAGCCGGGCGTACCGGAGTCCGGCTCCGACCAGCATCGCCGGGGCGGTGCGGCCGCCGCCCAGCGGCAAGGGCTCCAGCAGGGCGCCGCGAAGATCCGCCTTGTGCAGCAGGGCGCGGCTCAGGCGCGCGGCGCGCAGGTCGGCCCCGCGCAGGTCGCAGCCGCGCAGGTCGGCGTCCTCGAGGCAGGCCCCCTGCAGCGCCACGCCGCGCAGGTCCATGCCCACAAAACAGGCCCCGCGGCCGCTGAGACCGGGCAGTTTGAGATTGCGCAGCCGATCGCCGAGGGGGCGCAGGTCGGCGCCGTCGAAGTTGGCGGGTGAGCCAAGCACGCCGCCGCTTTCGGCCCAGGCGTTGGCGTCGAGCGCCCGCTCCAGCAGCACGGCCGCCTGCTCGACGGCCTCGCCGGAAGGAGTCCGCAAGGCGCCGGTGAGGTCGGCCCGCTCCGTCTGCGCCCGCTCGACCGCGACGCCCGTCAACACCGCGCCGCGCAGCTGGGCGCCGGCCAGGTTGGCCCCGTCGACGGCGGCGTCCTCGAGCAGGGCGCCGCTCAGGTTGGCGTCGCGCAGGTTGGCGCCGGTCAGCCGCGCGCCCTTCATCAGACAGTCGGAGAAATCGGCCCGGAACGCGGTCACCCCGTCGAGCAGGGAGCCGTTGAGCGTCGCGCCGGCGAAGGTGGCCCCGTCGGCGACGCCGCGTCGGGTCTCGTGGCGCACCGCGGCCAGCCCCCGCGTGGCGTGCGGGACGGCCAGCACGCCTTCGCGGAAGTCGGCGCGGGTCAGGTCGGCGCCCATCAGGCTGGCTCCGCGCAGACAGGCGCCGCGCAGGTCGGCGCGGACGAGGCTGGCGCGACTGAAATCCGCCCCCCTCAGGTCGCAGCAGAACAGCACGGCGCCGTCCAGCCGAGCCTCGACGAGGCGGGCGTCCTCGAGCGCGCAGCCGGTGAAGTCGACGTCGCGCAGGTCGCGCCCCGAGAGGTCGAGGCCATTGAGTTCGGCGAACTTGAGCGACAGGCGGCGCCCGCCGGGACGGCCCGCCAGCAGCCGCTCGTGGGCGGCGACCAGGACGTCCAGCTCGCCCTGGCTCAAGGGCCGCCGGACGAAGGTCATTCGGCCGCCTGCAGCGCGGGCGAGGCGGCCTCGAACCCGCGGGCCCCGCGCGTCGTCGCCCCGGACATGGCGGCGCCCTTGAGGCAGGCGCCGCGCAGGGTGGTTCGCGTCAGGTCGGCGTCGACCAGGCAGGCCCGCTTCAGGTCGGCCCCGGACAGGTCGGCCCCCTTCAGGCATGCGCCGGTCAGGTCGGCGGGCAGCACCCGGTCGCCGGCGATCAGCAAGGGCCCGAGCTGGGCTTCGCGAAGGTCGGCGCCGTTGAGCCGTGCGCGCGCCAGTCTTGCGCCCCGCAGATCGGCGCCCCGGAGGTTGGCCGAGCGGAGGTCGGCCTCCTCGAGGTGCGCCCCCTGCAACTGCACCCCCTGCATATCCAGGCCGTAGAAGACCGCGCCCTTGGCCGACAGCGCCGTCAGATTGTAGCCGCGGATCGAGCCGAGGGCGCGCAGGTCGACGCCGTCGAACACCGACGGCCGGCCCGACGCCCCTCCGGTCTCGCACCACTGGGCGTGCTCCGCCAGCATCTCGGCGGCCGGCATCTTGCCCACCGGCGCGCCCGCCGACCGATTGTCGGTCAGGGCTCCCGTCATGTCGGCGCCGTCGGTCCGCCACAGGGTGGCCTTGACCCCGACCAGCACGGCGTCGCGCAGGTCGGCCCCCGACAGGTCGGCGCCCGAGAGATCGGCGCCGGCGAGGTCCGCGCCCTTGAAGCTGGCCTGCTTGAGGTTGGCCCGGACCAGCTTGCAGTCCTTCATCACCGCGTCGGAGAAGTCCGCCGCCACGGCCACCACCCCGGTCAGCTTGGACCGCTCGAGGTTGGCGCCGGCGAGGCAGGCGCCCTGGGCCTCGGTCTCCCTCTGCTGCCGCGCCTCGATGACGCGGAACCCGAGGCGGGCGTCGGCGGCGGCTATGGTCCCCTCGCGCAGGTCGGCCTCGAACAGATCGGCCCCGGTCAGGTCGGCGCCGCGCAGGCAGGCGCCGCGGAGGTCGGCGCGCCGCATGGAGGCGTCGACCAGGATGGCCTCCTGCATGTCCGCGCCGAAGAAGGTGGCGTTGTCGAGCTTGGCGCCCGTCAGATCGCAGCCGATCAGGCAGGCCGCGGCGAAGTCGGCGTCGGCGAGGTTGCGACCGGCCAGCGACAGGCCCGACAGGTCCATCCAGGCGAAGACGGCGCGGGCGCCCCCGGGGCGGGCCTGCCACAGCCGGTCGTGCCGGGCGCAGATGGCGTCCAGCTCGGCCTGTTCGATGCGCCTTCTGGCGACGGTCTGCGCGGCGGTCCCCGACATTGCGCCAGAATGGCACGGTTCCGCTTAAGGAACCGTTCCCGACCGGCGGTTCAGGCGGTCAGCAGACCCTGCTCGGCGAGGGCGTCGGCGAGTTCGCCCGGCGCCACCCACAGACGCGTGTAGCCGGCCTCTCCGAGGCGCTTCAGCTCGGTGCCCAGATCGGCCTTGGGCGAGGCGGCGAAGCGGGCGTCGAAGCCGTCGCCGTCGTCGCTGACGCGGACCATCGGCCGGCCGGTCTCGACCCGGTGCAGGTAGCCCTCGTAGAGCACCGCCGCCTCCTGGGCGAGCAGGCCGGTTTCGACCTGCAGGCCCGCCTTCTCCAGCCGCTCCATGCCGCGCCCGGAGGCGAAGGGCGACGGATCCACGGCAGCGATCACCACCCGCGTCACGCCGGCGTCGATCAGGAAGTGGGAGCAGGAGGTGCGGCCCGAGGAGCGGGCGCCGCAGGGCTCCATGGTGACGTAGGCGACGGCCCCCCTGGCCCGGTCGCCGGCGGCGGGCACGGCCTGCTCCTCGGCGTGCGGGCGGCCGCCCGGGGCGGTGGCGGCCTCGGCGATCAGCTCGCCGTCGCGGGCGATGACGCAGCCGACCGCGGGGTTGGGCCAGGTCTGCCCCATGCGGGCCCTGGCCAAGGCGATGGCCCGGCCCATGAAGCGGATGTCGTCGGAGACCTGCTTCGGGCTGGTCATGTCAGGCTTCCGGAAGCGGCGGCAGGGGCTGGGCCCGGTCGGCGTCGAGATAGCGGGCGGCGGTCGGCCGCAGCTCGCCGTCGAGATCGATCTCCAGCGGATTGCCGGTCGGGATCTCGACGCCGACGATGGCGTCGTCCGGCACCCGGAACAGCAGCTTGACGATCGCGCGCAGCGAGTTGCCGTGGGCGGCGATCAGCACGTTCTCGCCGGCCTTCAGCCGCGGCGCGATTTCGGCGTCCCAGTAGGGCTGCACCCGGTCCAGCGTGGTCTTCAGGCTTTCGGTGTCCGGGATGGTCTGGCCGGCGTAGCGCGGGTCCGAGGCGAAGTCGTACTCGCCGCCGGCGGCCAGCGGCGGCGGCGGCACGTCGTAGCTGCGCCGCCAGATCTTCACCTGGTCCGCCCCGTGCTTCTCGGCGGTTTCCGCCTTGTTCAGCCCGGTGAGGCCGCCGTAGTGGCGCTCGTTCAGACGCCAGTCCTCGACCACCGGCACGTCCTTCAGCCCGGCGGAGTCCAGCGCCAGCGCCCCGGTGCGCTTCGCCCGGGTCAGCACCGAGGTGAACATCACATCCGGCCGGAAGCCCGCCTCCGCGATCAGCTCGCCGCCCCGCCGCGCCTGGGCCTCGCCCTCGGCGGTCAGGTCGACGTCGACCCAGCCGGTGAAGCGGTTCTCCAGGTTCCACTGGCTCTGGCCGTGGCGCAGCAGGATCAGTCGGGGCATGCGGGTCTCCGTGGACGACCCGCGACGGGGTAGGCCGGGGGTCCGGAAGGGTCAAGCTTCGGCGGGGCCGCGGGTTCCCGGGAGCTTCGCCGCAGCCCGTGCGTTGTTGCGGCTCGGAACCAGAGGGGGCAAGAAGCGCGGCCAGCCTGGCCGTAACGCCCCGGCAAACCAGGACCTCCCATGCAGAAGCCCCGCGCCGACCTTCGCCCGAACACCGCCGCCTACGAGACCACGCCGCTGGTCAAGGCCACGGGATTCCGGGAGTACGACGCGCGCTGGATCCTTGAGAAAGAGATCAACCTGCTGGGCGTGCAGGCGTTGGGGCTGGGGCTGGCCACCTACATCCACGAGATCGGCCAGACGCCGCGGATCGTGGTCGGCCACGACTTCCGCTCCTACTCCCTGTCGGTGAAGCAGGCGCTGACGCTCGGCCTGCTGGAAGGCGGCATGGAGGTGCTGGACGTCGGCCTGGCCCTGTCGCCGATGGCCTACTTCGCCCAGTTCGCCCTCGAGGCGCCCTGCGTGGCCATGGTCACCGCCAGCCACAACGAGAACGGCTGGACCGGGGTGAAGATGGGCGCCAACCCGCCGCTGACCTTCGGCCCCGACGAGATCGGCCGGCTGAAGGCCATCGTGCTGGGCGGCGAGGGCGTGGCGCGCGGCGGCGGGACCCTGACCCGGGTCGAGGACTTCCGCGAACGCTACATCGAGGAGGTCAGCAAGGGGGTGAAGCTGGGCCGTCCGATCCGGGTGGTGGCCGCCTGCGGCAACGGCACGGCCGGGGCCTTCGCGCCCGAAGCCCTGCGCCGCATGGGCGCCGAGGTGATCGAGATGGACGCCGAGCTCGACTACACCTTCCCGAAGTACAACCCGAACCCCGAGGACCACGCCATGCTGGTCCAGATGGCGGAGAAGGTGCGCGAGACCGGCGCCGACCTGGCGCTGGGCTTCGACGGCGACGGCGACCGCTGCGGCGTGGTCGACGACACCGGCGAGGAGATCTTCGCCGACAAGATCGGCCTGATGCTGGCGCGCGACCTGTCGAAGCTGCACCCGAACTCGACCTTCGTCGTCGATGTGAAATCGACCGGTCTGTACAAGACCGACGAGGTGCTGAAGGCCAACGGGGCCGAGACGGTCTACTGGAAGACCGGCCATTCCTACATCAAGCGCAAGACCGCCGAGGTCGGGGCGCTGGCCGGGTTCGAGAAGTCGGGCCACTTCTTCATGGCCGGGCCGCTGGGCCATGGCTACGACGACGGCATCGTGGCCGCCGGGGCGGTGCTGGCCATGCTGGACCGCAATCCGGGCAAGAAGCTCAGCGAGCTGAAGGCGGCCCTGCCGGACGCCTGGACCAGCCTGACGATGAGCCCGCACTGCGACGACGAGCTCAAGTACGAGGTGCTGGAGCGGATCGTGAAGGAGTACGAGGACCTCGCGGCCTCGGGCGGCGAAATCCTCGGGCGCAGGATCGTCGAGGCGATCACCGTCAACGGCGTGCGGGTGCATCTCGAGGACGGCTCGTGGGTGCTGGTGCGCGCCTCGTCCAACAAGCCCGAGCTGGTGGTGGTGGTCGAGAGCATGCGGTCGGAAGACGACATGCGCGCCCTGTTCCGCGACGAGGTGAAGCCGCGGCTGGCGAAGTACGCCGAGATCGGCGCCTACAACCAGGAGATCTGAGGCGCGTCAGCCGACGGCGAGCAGCGAGACGAGACCCAGCGCCAGGCCGAGCAGGACGAGCAGCGACAGGGTGACCGCCACCCCGATGCGGGGGCCGGAGCGGGCCACGGCGCGGGCGTCGGTGCTGAGGCCGAGGGCGGCCATGGAGATCACCGTCAGGGCGGTGGCGGCCTGACCCATCGGCGGCAGGGCGGCGGCCGGGATCAGGCCGAACGACCGCGCCCCCATCATCAGCAGGAAGCCGACGATGAACCACGGGACGAGGCGGCCGAGGGGCACGGCGCGCAGACGCCGGAGGGCGCCGCCCGGGCCGCCCTGCCCCGCCCGCGCCGCCACGGCGAGGGACAGAGCCAGCACCACCGGGCCCAGCATCAGCACCCGCACCAGCTTGATCAGGGTTCCGGTCTGGGTCGCCAGCGTCCCGATCGGCACGGTGGCGGCCAACACCTGGGGCACAGCGTAGACGGTCAGACCGGCGATGACGCCATAGGGCAGCTCCGACATCTCCAGCGCGACCGCCAGCAGCGGCAGCAGCAGCACCACCGCGACGCCGAGGACCGCGGTGAAGGCGATGGCGGCGGTCACCTCCTCGGGCTCGGCGTCGATCACGGGCGCAACGGCGACGATGGCCGAGTTGCCGCAGATTCCGTTGCCGCAGGCCACCAGCATCGCCATCCGGCGCGGCAGGCGCAGCAGCCGCCCGAGCCCATACGACGCCGCGATGGCGACGGCGACGACGGCGATCGTCCCGAGCAGCAGCCCCGGGCCGATGGCGAGGATGGTCGCGGCGCTGATCGAGGCGCCGAGCAGGACGACGGCGATCTCCAGCAGGGTGCGGGCGCTGAAGGCGATGCCGGGACGGAGCACGGCAGGCGGCGTCCAGACGCTGCGGATCACGGCGCCGATGAGGATGGCCAGCACCACGGCGTCGAGCCACCCGCGTCCGAGCCATCGCAGCTCCAGGGCTTCGACGCCCCGCGCAGCGCCGGTGACCGCCGCGCACAGCAGCAGTCCCGGCAGCAGGGCCAGGGCGAAGGCCGCGGGGGACCGCCGGTCTGCCGGGGCGGAAGCGGGAATCATCGGGACAGGTTGCGCCGGAGCGGGGGCGGGGTCGAGCGTCGAGGCCGGACCCCGTGCGGAACTGGCGCCCGTCCGCAGAAGCCCCTACCCTGTCGGCAGGGACGGGGACGATCATGGCCAATCCGGTGATGCAGGGCTTGTGCGGCCTGACGCGTTTTTCGGGACGGGACGCCCGGAGCGTCTTCTGGCCGTACGCCGGGGTGGTCATCGCCGGGGTGTTCCTGGGCGGCGGCCTGGCCATGGCGTGGGCGATGGAACCGGTCTTCCGGGACATGGCGCGGTTCGCGGCGGAGCACCCGGAAGCGACAACGGTGCAGGCGGCGCCCGGTCATTATTCCGTTTCCATCGACGGGAGCCATCCGGACGCCCCCGTGCCGGATCTGGCGCGCTTCTTCAGTGTCCTGGCGGGCATCGTCGGGCTGGCGATCGCCCTCCTGGCGGCGTCGGTGTCGAGACGGCTCCACGACATCGGCCGGAGGGGGTGGTGGGGCCTCCTCCCCGTGCCTTTTCTGGCATTCGGCATGATCGCATTCCCGATCATGATCAGGGACATCACGACAAACCCGACTCCGAACCTCGGACTGTTCTTCGCGATCTTCGCCAGCAACATCGTCTACATGCTGGCGCTCGCGACGCTGGTGGTGCTGCTATGCCTGCCAGGCGCCCAGGGCCCCAATCGCTTCGGCGAAGCACCGCCGACCTGACGCCTACCCCGCCGCCTTCACCGCCGCGGCGACGTCGGCGACCACCGAAGTCACCAGCGCCTCGTCGTCGCCCTCGGCCATCACCCGGATCAGCCGCTCCGTGCCGGAGGGGCGGACCAGCAGGCGGCCCACGCCGGCAAGGCGGGCCTCGGCCTCGGCGATGGCGGCCTTGACCGCCTCGCTCTCCAGCGGCTTGCCGGCGCTGTAGCGGACGTTCTCCAGCCGCTGCGGCACCTTGTCGAACTGTCTGGCCAGTTCGCTCATCGGCCGGCCGCTCTCGACCAGCACGGCCAGCACCTGCAGGGCCGACATCAGGCCGTCGCCGGTGGTGGCGTGGTCGCGCAGAATGATGTGGCCCGACTGTTCGCCGCCGAGGTTGAAGCCCTTCTCGCGCATCCGCTCCATGACATAGCGGTCGCCGACCCTCGTCCGCTCCAGGGTGAGGCCTTCGGCCTGCAGCCGGCGCTCCAGCCCGAGGTTGGACATCACGGTGGCGACGAGGCCGCCGCCCTTGAGCAGGCCGCGACGGGCCCAGTCGAGCGCGACCATGGCCATGATCTGGTCGCCGTCGACGATCTGACCCTTCTCGTCGCAGATGATCACCCGGTCGGCGTCGCCGTCGAGCGCGATGCCGATGTCGGCGCGGTACATGCGCACCGCCTCGGCCAGGGCGTCGGGGTGGGTCGAGCCGCACTCGGCGTTGATGTTCAGCCCGTTGGGTTCGACGCCCACGGCGCAGACCTCGGCGCCCAGCTCATAGAGGGTGGTCGGCGCCACCTTGTAGCCGGCGCCGTTGGCGCAATCGACGGCGATGCGCAGGCCCTGCAGGCTCAGGCCCTTGGGGAAGCTGGCCTTGGCGATCTCGACGTAGCGCGCCTGGGCGTCGTCGATGCGCTTGACGCGGCCCAGGGCGTCGGGCGGGGCGAGGTCGGCGTCCAGCGCCTCGTCCATCATCGACTCGATCTTCAGCTCGACGGCGTCGGACAGCTTGTAGCCGTCCGGGCCGAAAAGCTTGATGCCGTTGTCGAGGTAGGAGTTGTGCGACGCCGAGATCATCACCCCGATGTCGGCGCGCATCGAGCGGGTCATCATGGCCACGCCCGGCGTCGGCAGCGGCCCGAAGGTGCGCACGTCCATGCCGGCGGCGGAGAAGCCGGCGACGAGGGCCGGCTCGATCATATAGCCCGACAGCCGGGTGTCCTTGCCGATCACCACCAGGTGGCGACGGTCGTCCGAAGACATGAACATGCGCCCGGCCGCCAGGCCCACGCGCAGGGCGACCTCGGCGGTCATGGGCCAGGTGTTGGCGCGGCCGCGGATGCCGTCGGTGCCGAAATAGCGTCTCTCGCCCAAGTTCCCGTATTCCTCCCTAAACCCGTAACGGTTGCGCAAGAAACCTTGCGAAACCGCTTTTCAGGTGCAATTCCCGCCTCGCGTCGCCTACACCGGCGCCCACAGTCCGGGTCGGCTTAGACCGTCCAGAGGTCCTGCGCCAAGCGCGGACAACCATTTTTCCAGGGGTCTCATCCATGTGCGGCATCATCGGCGTGACCGGCACCGGCCCGGCGGTTCCTCGCCTGATCGACAGCCTGAAGCGGCTGGAGTACCGCGGCTACGACTCCGCCGGGGTCGCGGCCCTGGTCGAGGGCCGCATTGAGCGGCGGCGCGCGAAGGGCAAGATTCGCGAGCTGGAGGCGGTGCTCGCGAGCCATCCGCTGGAAGCCACGGTCGGCATCGGCCACACGCGCTGGGCCACCCACGGCGCGCCCACCACCGAGAACGCCCACCCGCACAAGGCGGGCCGCGTGACCCTGGTGCACAACGGCATCATCGAGAATTTCGCCGAGCTGAAGGGCGAACTGGCGGCCGAGGGGCGCACCTTCGAGAGCCAGACCGACACCGAGGTGGTCGCCCACCTGCTCGACCGGGCGCTGGACGGCGGCAACGACCCCGTCGCAGCCTTCAAGACGGTGCTGGACCGCCTGACGGGCGCCTATGCGCTGGCCGTCCTGATCGAGGGCGAGGACGGGCTGATCATGGGCGCCCGCCGCGGCAGCCCACTGGTGGTCGGCTGGGGCGAAGGCGAGATGTACCTGGGCTCGGACGCCCTGGCGGTGGGGCCCTTCACCCAGAAGATCAGCTACCTCGAGGAGGGGGACTATGTCGCCGTCGACCGGTCTGGCGCGCGCATGTTCGACGTCTCGGGCCAGGCGGTGGATCGCCCGATCGTGCAGGTCTCGGCCTCGTCCGCCCTCGTCGAGAAGGGCGAGTACCGGCACTTCATGGAGAAGGAGATCCATGAGCAGCCCGACAGCGTGCAGCACACCCTGTCGCACTACCTCGATTTCGTGAACGGCAAGGTGAAGCCGGGTGAGATCGACTTCGCCGCCATCGACCGCATCCAGATCGTCGCCTGCGGCACCGCCTTCTACGCCGGCCAGATCGGCCGCTACGCCTTCGAGCGGCTGGCCGGGCTGCCATGCGACGTCGAGATCGCCTCGGAGTTCCGCTACCGCAATCCGGCGATCACGCCGGGCGCCCTGGCGGTGGCGGTCAGCCAGTCCGGCGAGACCGCCGACACCCTGGCCAGCCTGAGCTGGTGCAAGGCCAACGGGCTGAAGACCGCCGCGCTGGTCAACGTGCACTCCTCGTCGATGGCCCGCGAGGCGTCGGTGGTCTGGCCGACCCACGCCGGCCCCGAGATCGGGGTGGCCTCCACCAAGGCGTTCACCGCCCAGGTCGCGGCCTTGCTGGCGCTGGCGGTCACCGCCGGGGTGCAGCGCGGGCGGATCGACTCCGTGGTCGAGGGCGAGCTGGTCAAGGCCCTGTTCGAGGCGCCCCGCCTGATCGCCGAGGCGGTGCAGATGGACGGGGCCCTGCGCAGCGTCGCCCACGAGCTGTCCAAGGCGACCGACGTGCTGTTCCTCGGCCGGGGCGCGATGTTCCCGCTGGCCATGGAGGGGGCGCTGAAGCTGAAGGAGATCAGCTACATCCACGCCGAAGGCTACGCCGCCGGCGAGCTCAAGCACGGGCCGATCGCCCTGGTCGACGAACTGACCCCGATCGTGGCGCTCGCGCCGCTGGACGAGGTGTTCGAGAAGACCGCCTCCAACCTGCAGGAGGTGGCGGCGCGCGGCGGCCCGGTCATCATGATCGCGCCGAAGGCCGCGCCCGATCCGCACGGCGCGGGCATCAGCCGCATCGACGCGCCCGACTGCCATCCGCTGATCGCGCCGCTGGTCTACGCCATCCCGGTGCAGCTGTTGGCCTACTATACGGCGGTGGAGAAGGGCACGGACGTCGACCAGCCGCGGAACCTGGCGAAATCGGTGACGGTGGAGTGATCGCTTCCGCCTCCCGATGCGTTAGGCTCGCCGCCTTCGCTGATCAGGATATCGCATGACCTCGACCCACCGCCGCCTCCGCAAGGCCGTGCTCCCCGTCGCCGGACTCGGCACCCGGGTGCTGCCCGGCACCAAGACCACGCCCAAGGAGCTGCTCAACGTCGTCGACCGGCCGATCCTCAGCTACATCGTCGAGGAGGCGCGCGAGGCGGGCATCGAGCACATCGTCTTCGTCACCGGCCGGGCCAAGCAGGCCATCGAGGACTATTTCGATCACCAGATCGAGCTCGAGGCCCAGCTGGAGGCCAAGGGCAAGACCGACATCCTCGACATGATGAACGCCGAGCTCGCCGAGGCCGGCGAGATGAGCTTCACCCGCCAGATGCAGCCCAAGGGGCTGGGCCACGCCGTCTGGTGCGCCCGCGACATCATCGGCGACGAGCCGTTCGCGGTGATCCTGCCGGACGTCATCGTCGACGCCCAGCCCGGAGCCCTGAAGCAGCTGGCCGACGTCTACGCCGAGGTGGGCGGCAACGTCATCGGCGTCGAGCAGGTGCCGCACGACCTGACGCACAAGTACGGCATCGTCGACCCGGAGGCCCGCGACGGGCGGCGCATCCGCATGAAGGGCATGGTGGAGAAGCCGCCGCGCGGCGAGGCGCCGTCGAACCTGTCGATCTCGGGCCGCTACATCCTGCAGCCGGAGATCTTCGCCATTCTCGAGAACACCGAACGCGGGGCCGGGGGGGAGATCCAGCTGACCGACGGCATGGCGAAGCTGATGCAGACCCAGACGTTCACCGCCGTCGAATACGAGGGCGTGACCCACGACTGCGGCGACAAGATCGGCCTGCTGCGGGCCAATGTGGCGCTGGCGCTGAAGCGGCCGGACCTCGGCGAGGCGGCGCGGGCGGCGATCGCCGCCCTGCTCTGACCCGGCTCAGCCGCCGGGCAGGCGCGAGGCTCCGCCGGTGATCCGGCAGACGTTGTCCACCTCCGGGCGGCCCGTCGGCGGAGCGCCGGACGACACGAGCACGCCCCCGCGCTCGCGGCAGCTCTGCTCGAGGGCCGAGAGACGCTCGGCGGTGGTCTCCAGCGGCGGTCCGCCGGCGCAGGCCGACAGGGTCACCGCCGCGGCGGAGAGCACGAGGGCGCGCACCCTCAGCCCCCGCTCGGCGCGCGGCCGGTCTCACCGGTGATCTTGCAGACGTTGTCCACGGCCGGTCGGCCGGTCTGCGATCCGGTCGGAGAGAGGATGCCGCCGCGAGCCTCGCAGTCGGCGGCGAGGCGGCGCAGCTCGTCGTTGTAGTAGTCTCCCTCCCCCGTCGTGGCGCAGGCCGAGAGGGCCAGGCCGAGGGCGAGAGGGGCGCAGGCGATCGGAATACGCATGGCGGTCTCCTTGCAGGTCCGCCTCATATAAGCGCCGCCCCGCGCATCCGTTCAATGGCCTCCACCAGCCGGAGGAGGTCGCGGGGCGAGGACAGGCGATGGTCGCCGCCCTCGACCAGGTCCAGCCGGACGTCGCCCCCGGTCAGGCGCTCCGTCAGCAGGGCGGCGTGGCGCCACGGCACGACGTCGTCGGCGCGCCCCTGCAGGATGTGGACGGGCGCCCGGACGGGGATCGGCCGGTCAAGGACAAGCCAGTCGCGCGCCTCCTCGAACATGCGCCGGGTCAGGACGTACTCGCCAAGGCCCTCCTCGGCGATCAGGGTCTCGCCGTCGCGGAGTATGGCCTGACGCTGGTGGTCCGGAAGCCCCGGCCACATCAGCCGCTCGGTGAAGTCGGGGGCGGGGTTGACCAGCACCAGACCGTGCAGCCGCTCCGGCCGGGCGAGGGCCAGCAGCAGGGCGACCCAGCCGCCCATGGAGGAGCCGACCGGGATCACCGGCCCCTCGAAGGCGTCGACCAGGGCGATCGCGTCCTCGCGCCAGCGGCCGATGGTCGCCTGTCGCCAGTCGCCGGAGGAGGCGCCGTGGGCGAAGTGGTCGTAGCGGACGTAGCTCCAGCCGCGCTCGCGGGCCGCCGCGTCCAGCGCCAGCGCCTTGGTCCCCTCCATGTCCGAGCGGAAGCCGCCGATCCAGAGCACCGTTGGTCCGTCGCCGCGGACCCGCTTCAGGGCCAGGCTCTCGCCGTCGGGCCGGGCCAGGCGTTCGATGTCGTCCATCTCGTTCCTCTCGCGAAAACGCTCGCGGACTGATAGCCAACCCCGACCCACGAAGCGAAGGTCGATACCAGCGTGTCCGACAAGAAGGTCCTGTTCGTCACCTCCAACCGCATCGGCGACTGCGTCATCTCCTCGGGGGTGATCCGCGAGATCGGGCGGCAGGTTCCCGGCGCGCGGATCACCGTCGCCTGCGGACGGCCGCCGGCGCCCTTCTTCCGCTCGGCCCCGGGGGTGGAGCGGGTCATCGTGCTCGACAAGAAGAAGCTGGCCGGACACTGGGTCGACCTCTGGAAACAGGCGGTCGGGACCCGCTGGGAGATGGTGATCGACATCCGGGGCTCGGCGCTGAGCTACCTGGTCCCGGCCCGCCGGCGGGTGGTCTACAACCGCTCGTGGGAGACCGGACTGCGCAAGGTCGAGATGGTGTCGCGCCTGCTGGGCTCCGAAACGCCGCTGGACCCCGAGATCTTCCTCGACGACCGCGCCCGGACCGAGGCGGCGGCGGTGATCGATCCGCAGCTGGCGGGCGGCGCGGGGCCCGGCCCGATCCTGGCGCTGGCCCCCATCGCCCATCAGCCGGGCAAGAGCTGGCCGGCCGACCGCTGGGGCCAGCTGGTCGGGAAGCTGATGGCCGAGCCGCGCTTCGCCGGCTGGCGCTTCATGCCCGTCGGCGGCCCGGGCGACCGGCCGCCGGCGACGCCGGCGCTGGAGACGGCCGGCGCGCGGGCCATCGACTTCGTCGGCAAGGGCGACATTCTCGCCTCGGCCGCCGCGATCGACCGGGCGGCCCTCTTCGTCGGCAACGACTCGGGACTGATGCACGTGGCGGCGGCCCTCGGCCGACCGACGCTCGGCCTGTTCGGGCCGACCGAGTGGTGGCTCTACGGCCCGTGGGGGCCCCGGACGCGCACGGCGGCGTCGAATGAGACGCGGGGGGAATTCGCACCGATCGAGGACCTGACCGTCGAACGTGTCTTTTCCGCCGTGATCGATCTCCACGACGCCTTCATCGGGCCGGAGAAGCCCGTCCAGCCTTGAAGAACAGGGCTTTCGCGGTCATATAGCCACCCGAGGGGAACGCCGCGATCCGTCGCGCGCTTCGCCTCGTCAGAACACGCCGTCCTCGACCACATAAGGAAACGACGCCCATTCGCCGTCCCATGCAAGCGCCGCCCGTAAAGGACGGGCCGCGTATGAACCAGGATATCCGCGCCCCCCGCGTGCTGCTCATTGATCAGCACGGCGAGAAGCAGGGGGTCATGCCCACCTCCGCCGCCCTCGAGGCCGCCGAGGAGGCCGGGCTGGACCTGGTCGAGATCGTCGCCACCTCCGACCCGCCGGTCGCCAAGATTCTCGATTACGGCAAGTTCCGCTTCCAGGAGCAGAAGAAGAAGGCCGAGGCGCGCAAGCGCCAGAAGGTCGTCGAGCTCAAGGAGATCAAGCTTCGGCCGAACATCGACACCCACGACTATGAGGTGAAGGCCAAGGCCATGACGCGCTTCTTCGAGGAAGGCGACAAGGTGAAGGTCACCCTGCGCTTCCGCGGTCGCGAAATGGCCCACCCCGAGCTGGGCATGAAGCTGCTCAACAAGGTCCAGGCCGATTTCGAGGAAGTGGCCAAGGTCGAGTACGCGCCGCGCATGGAAGGCCGGCAGATGATCATGATCCTGGCGCCGCGCTAGGCGGCCCGATCGATCCGATGAACGCAGCGCCCCGGTCGGAGACGGCCGGGGCGTTTTCATTTCCGGCGCTGCCCTTCCCGGCTAAGCTGGGTTCATGCCCTCTCCCGCCGCGCCGCCCCCGTCCAAGCCCCAGGCGCCGGCGCTGGCCGTGCTGTTCTCGGTGGTGTTCATCAACCTGGTCGGCTTCGGCCTGGTGGTGCCGCTGCTGCCGTTCTTCGCACTGAGCCTCGACGCGGCGGCCTGGCAGATCACCCTGATGTTCTCGGCCTATTCGCTGGGCCAGTTCTTCGCCGAGCCGTTCTGGGGGCGGCTGTCGGACCGCATCGGGCGCAAGCCGGTGCTGCTGGTCACCCTGGTCGCCAACGCCGCCGGCTATCTGGCCCTGGCCTTCGTCCCGAACATCTGGCTGGCCATCGCCGTGCGGCTGTTCACCGGCCTCGGGGCCGGAAACATCTCGACCGTCCAGGGCTATGTCGCCGACGTCACCCCGCCGGAGAAGCGGGCCGGGCGGATGGGGCTGATCGGCGCCGCCTTCGGGCTGGGCTTCATCGTGGGACCGGGGCTGGGCGGCCTGCTGACCCAGCCGCAGCTGGGCCGTCTGGGCTATCAGCTGCCGATCTTCACGGCGGCGGGGCTGGCGGCGCTGGCCGCCGTCGGCGTGATCGTCTTCCTGCGCGAGAGCCGGGCGAAGGCGGATCCGTCGGTCCCGCGCACGCGCTTCCTCGCGGGGCTGCACGAGGCGCGCGCCAGCCCGGTGGTGTCGCGGGTGCTGCTGGTCACCCTCGTCTACATGGCCGGCTTCTCGGCCATGGAGAGCGTGTTCGGCCTGTGGGCCGGGGACCGCTACGCCTGGGACGCGCGCGAGGTGGGGCTGGCCTTCATGATCGTGGGCATCGTCTCGACCCTGAACCAGGGCTTCTTCGCCGGCCGGCTGGCGCGGCGTTTCGGCGAGGCGCCGGTGCTGGCCTTCGGCATGCTTCTGTTCGGAAGCTCGCTGGTGGCCCAGGTGCTGGCGCCGGTGGCGTGGTTTCCGGCCGTGTCGCTCGACCTCGGCCCGTGGACCCTGCCGGTGGTGCAGGGCTGGATCATCCCGATCGTCATGGCCGTCGGCGCCGCCGGCATGTCCCTGGCCATGCCCAACGTGTCGGCCCTGATCAGCCGCTCGACGCCGGCCGACCGGCAGGGGGCGATGCTGGGCCTCAACATGGCCTCCGGCTCGATCGCCCGCATCTTCGGCCCGATCGCGGCGGGGACCCTGTATTCCGTCCTCGGCCACGACTGGCCCTTCCTGGTGGGCGCGGCCCTGACCGTCCCGGCGGCGGTGCTGGCGATCAACGCGGGCCGGGCCTTCCGGCGGCGCGAGGCGGCCGCCCTCGCGGAAGCCGCGCAAACCTAGACTCTGCTTGCCTTCCGGGCCCGCTTCGACTAGAAGCCGCGCCTTCGCGTACCGGACCGCCGGGCGAACAGGCATGCCTGGGCGGTCTTTGAAACTCCGGGTCCAGCACCCGGCAAAGGAGATGAAATGCCGAAACTGAAGACGAAGTCGGGCGCCAAGAAGCGCTTCAAACTGACGGCGAGCGGCAAGGTCAAGGCCGGCGTGGCGGGCAAGCGCCACCGGCTGATCAGCCACAACTCGAAGTACATCCGCCAGAACCGCGGCACCGCGGTGATGTCGGACGCCGACGCCAAGAAGATCAAGTCCTACATGCCGTACGCCTGATCGGCGCGCGCTCCGGACAGATCATCCAGTTTGAAGGAATAGAGATATGGCTCGTGTGACCCGCGGCGTGACCTCCCACGCCAAGCACAAGAAGGTCCTGAAGCAGGCGAAGGGCTTCTACGGCCGCCGCAAGAACACCATCCGCGCCGCCAAGGCCGCCGTGGACCGCGCCGGGCAATACGCCTACCGCGACCGCCGCACCAAGAAGCGCAACTTCCGCGCCCTGTGGATCCAGCGCATCAACGCCGCCGCGCGTCTGGAAGGCTTCACCTACAGCCAGTTCATGCACGGCCTGGGCAAGGCCGGCATCGAGCTGGACCGCAAGGTTCTCGCCGCCATGGCCGCCGACGACGCCGCCTTCAAGGCGGTCGCCGACAAGGTCCGCGCCGCGCTGGCGTAAGCTTTTCCGGCGACGGAAGACGCAAAAGCCCCCCGGCGCGCGCCGGGGGGCTTTTTGCTTTCCGCCGCAGCCGCTAGACGACTGCGACCATGACCGACCTCGCCCAGCTCGAACTCGACCTGATCAACGCCATCGGCGCGGCGGAGACCGCCGCCGCGGTGGAGGAGCTGCGCGTCGCCGCGCTCGGCAAGCAGGGCTCGATCTCGGGCCTGCTCAAGGGCATGGGGGCCATGAGCCCGGAGGAGCGGCGCGAGCGCGGGCCGATGATCAACGGCCTGCGCGACCGCGTCTCGGCGGCGCTGGCGGCCCGCAAGGCCGAGCTGGAGGCGGCCGAAATGGACGCCCGGCTGAAGGCCGAGCACGTCGACCTGACCCTCCCCTCCCGGCCGCGTCGCAAGGGCAGCGTGCACCCGACCATGCAGGTGATGGACGAGATGATCGCCATCTTCGCCGACATGGGCTTCGCGGTCGCGGAAGGTCCCGACATCGAGGACGACTTCCACAACTTCACCGCTCTGAACTTCCCGCCCAAACACCCGGCGCGGGAGATGCACGACACGTTCTTCCTGACGCCCGACCCGGAGACCGGCGAGCGCAAGGTGCTGCGCACCCACACCAGCCCGGTGCAGGTGCGGACGATGATGAGCCAGAAGCCGCCGATCCGGATCATCGCGCCGGGCCGGACCTTCCGGAAGGACAGCGACGCGACCCACACGCCGATGTTCCACCAGGTCGAGGGCCTGGTGATCGACAAGGGCGTGCACATGGGCTGTCTGAAGTGGACGCTGGAGACCTTCGTGGCCCGCTTCTTCGAGGTCGACGACGTTCACGCCCGCTTCCGCCCGCACCACTTCCCGTTCACCGAGCCGTCCGCCGAGATGGACATCCGCTGCGACCGTTCGGGCGGCGAGCTGAAGCTGAACCAGGGCGACAGCTGGATGGAGATCCTCGGCTGCGGGATGGTGCATCCCAACGTGCTGCGCAACTGCGGCATCGATCCGGACGAGTACCAGGGCTTCGCCTTCGGCATGGGCGTCGATCGTCTGGCCATGCTGAAGTACGGCATTCCCGACCTGCGGCCGATGTTCGAGGCCGACACCCGGTGGCTGGCCCACTACGGCTTCTCGGCCTTCCAGGCCCCCAACACCGCCAGCGGGCTTTCCTGATGACCGACGCCGCCACCGCCGCCGCGGGCGACCCGCGCCAACTGGACCCGCTGGCCCGGGAGTTCACCGGCGGGCGCTTCGCGCTGTTCGACCTCTATCGGGCCAATGTCCAGTCCGGCGGCGGAGCCGTCCTGGAGGGCCGCGTCTTCACCGACTGCGTCATCGAAGGCCCGGCGGTGATGCTGGCGTTGGAGGGCGTCCGGTTCGAGGGCGTGAACTTCGGCCAGACCGGCGGCGACATGCGCAACATGCTGTTCCGCCCGATGAGCGGCCAGATGGCCATCGGCTCCATTCCGGTGCGCAACTGCACCTTCCGCAACTGCCAGTTCCAGACGCTGGGCATCACCGGCCCCGACGAGCTCCTGAACGTGCTGGTCGAGCAGGTCCGTACGACCGACTAGCGTTCCGGCCAGATATCAGAGACCCGACCATGACAGACCAGACCCCGACGCCCGCCATGTCCGCCGAAGAAGCCGCGGGCCGCGCCCTGGTGGCCCGCACCTCCTTCGAGAAGGAAGCGGTCTGGCTGCCTTCGCTGGCGGTCCAGCACTGGAACGCCGGACAGACGGCGATCGACGGCAAGACCTTCACCGACTGCCTGATCGAGGGTCCCGCAGTCATGGCCGTGATGAACGGCACCGTCTTCGACAGCTGCACGATGGGCACGACGTCCGACATGCGCAATCTGCTCTACCGGCCGGTCGGGCGCGACCGCATGGCCGGAGTGGTCGGCGTCTCCAACTGCCGCTTCGTGCGCTGCCGCTTCGCCCAGGTCGGCTTCACCGGCTCCGACGAGCTGCTGGACGAGCTGGCCGGGATCCAGACCGTAACCGCCGCGGCTTCCGGGAGCTCCAGGGCGTGAAGTTCACCCTCTCCTGGCTGAAGGAACACCTCGACACGGCGGCGGAGGTCGACGCCGTCGCCGAAGCCATGACCATGGCCGGCCTCGAGGTCGAGGAGGTCCATGACCCCGTGGCGGCGCTGGCGCCGTTCACGGTGGCGCGCATCGTCTCCGCCGAGCGGCACCCGAACGCCGACCGGCTGCAGGTCTGCCAGGTCGACACCGTCGACGGCCTGAAGGAGATCGTCTGCGGCGCGCCGAACGCGCGCGCGGGCCTGACCACCATCTACGCCCCGATCGGCGCCTATGTGCCCGGCCTCGGCGTGACCCTGGTCGAGAAGCCGGTGCGCGGCGTGGTCTCGCACGGCATGCTGTGCTCGGCCGCAGAGCTGCAGCTGTCGGCGGAGAGCGACGGCATTCTCGAGCTGGCCGACGACCTGCAGGTGGGCCAGCCGGCCGCCGGGGTGTTCGGGGCCGAGCCGGTGATCGACTTCGAGGTCACCCCCAACCGATCCGACTGGCTGGGCGTGGCCGGCATCGCCCGCGATCTCGCCGCCGCCGGCGTGGGCGCGCTGAAGACCGCCGCGATCGAGCCGGTCGCCGGATCCTTCCCCTCCCCCGTCTCCGTGCGCCTGGAGGCGCCGGAGATGTGCCCGGTGTTCGCCGGCCGGGTGATCCGCGGGGTCAGCAACGGCCCCTCGCCGGACTGGCTGCAGCACCGGCTGACCGCCATCGGCCTCAGGCCCATCAACCGGCTGGTCGACGTCACCAACCTGATCTCCTACGACCGCGCCCGTCCGCTGCACGTCTACGACATGGCCAAGCTGGTCGGCGGCGAGATCGTCGTGCGCGGCGGCCAGACCTCCGAGGCCGCCGAGGGCATCGCCGCCGGCACGCCGGAGCATCTGATCGCGCTGGACGGCAAGACCTACGCGCTCGATCCGTCGATGTGCGTCATCGCCGACGCCGCCGGCGAGCGGCCCATTGGTCTGGGCGGCGTCATGGGCGGGGAGTCGACCGGCTGTTCGGACGAGACCGTCGACGTCTTCGTCGAGAGCGCCTGGTTCGACCCGATCGTCACGGCCCAGACCGGCCGCACGCTGGGCCTGAACTCGGACGCCCAGTACCGCTTCGCGCGCGGCGTCGACCCGGCCTCGGTCGTGCCCGGGCTGGAGCTGGCCACGCGTTTGATCCTCGGGCTGTGCGGCGGCGAGGCCTCGGAGATCGTGC
Source organism: Caulobacterales bacterium RIFCSPHIGHO2_01_FULL_70_19 (assembly GCA_001794825.1). Classification (GTDB taxonomy): domain Bacteria; phylum Pseudomonadota; class Alphaproteobacteria; order Caulobacterales; family Caulobacteraceae; genus Brevundimonas. Next base: position 58,044 of record MGLK01000019.1, read on the forward strand.
TGGCCGGACAGGCCCCCGCCGATCCCGCCGGCTTCGCCTTCGATCCGGACCGCGTCGCCGCCCTGACCGGGCTGTCGCTCGGCGAGGACCGCATCGCGGAGATCCTGACCGCCCTCGGCTTCGAGGTGCGGCGCGGCTCGCCATGGACGGTCACCCCGCCGTCGTGGCGGCGCGACGTCGAGGGGCCGGCCGATCTCGTCGAGGAAATCGCCCGCATCGAAGGCTATGACGAGCTGCCGTCCACGCCCCTGCCCGACCTCGGGGCGCCGGCACGGGGCGTGCTGAACCCGCGGCAGGCGCGGGTGCGGACCGCCCGTCGGGCGCTGGCCGCCATGGGCTACGCCGAGGCCGTCACCTGGTCCTTCACCAGACAGTCGACCGCGGCCCTGTTCGGCGGCGGGAGCGAGCGGCTGGTGCTCGAGAACCCGATCGCCGCCGACCTGGACTGCATGCGGCCGTCGGCCCTGCCCAACCTGGTCGAGGCGGCGGCGCGCAACGCCGCGCGCGGTCACCCCGACGTCGCCCTGTTCGAGATCGGCCCGATCTACCTGGACGACAGCCCGACCGGCCAGCGCACCGTCATCACCGGGCTCACGGTCCCGAAGTCTCCCCGACACTGGGGCGGGGCGGCCGAGGACGCCCTGTTCGCGTTGAAGGGCGACCTGCTGGCCCTGCTGGAGGAGCTGGGGGCGCCGGTCGCCTCGCTGCAGCTGGTCCAGGGCCAGAACCGCGACTGGTGGCATCCCGGGCGCTCGGCCCGGCTGCAGCTGGGTCCGAAGAACGTGATGGCGGAGTTCGGCGCCCTGCACCCGCGCGTGCTCAAGGCGCTGGACGCAGACGGCCCGGTGCTGGCCTTCGAGATCGTGCTGGACGCCGTGCCCGAGCCGCGCGGCAAGGCCGGCAAGGCGCGCGGCGCGGCCAACCTGTCCGCCCTGATGCCGCTGACGCGGGACTTCGCCTTCGTGATCGAGGACGGCAAGCCGGCCGGCGACCTCGTCCGCGCCGTCGCGGGGGCGGACAAGGCCCTGATCGCCGAGGTGCGGGTGTTCGACGTCTACCGCGGCGCGGGCGTGCCTCAGGGCATGAAGTCGGTGGCGCTGGAGGTCGTGGTGCAGCCGCGCGAGGCGACCCTGACCGAGGCCGAGATCGAGGCCCTTTCGGCGAAGGTCGTGGCGGCGGCGGGCAAGGTCGGAGCGACGCTCAGGGGGTGAGGCCGGCGGCCGATCACTCGGCCGCCAGCTCCGCCACCCATGCCTCCAGGGCCGCGGTGTCGTTCATCCGCCCGGGAAAGAGACGCTCGGGCGTGAACGGTCCGATGTCGGCGCCCTCGCCGATGGCCACTTTCTGCAGGGTGCTGAAGGTGCTCAGGCCCGACGGCAGCGTGATTTCACGCACCTCCATGTAACGGGTCGCGGCGTTGGTCGCCTCACCGACGTGCAGGGCGCCGAGGGCGCGGAAGTCACGGACCATCAGCAGGCAGGAGCTGAAACAGGCGTGGTCGGTGACGACCACCACCTGCCCCGCATAGGCGGGCTCCGGCGCTGCGGAGGTTTCGGCCTCCGCCGGGGGACACTCGGGTATCGGCTCGTCGAACAGGCGCCCCTCGGAGACGGCCTGATCGATCCGTTCCGCCAGAGCCGCATAGTAGGCGGCGGTCTGGGGGTCCTGCACGCGGGCGGCGAAGGCGCGCACATGCGCGGCGTTGCCGGGCGAGGCTCTCCACACGCCCGCGCAGGCCGAGCCGTGACGGAGCCGCGCCGCGGTGTGGCCGGCGCCGTAGATCAGGTCGGCCAGACGGCGGCCATGCCGTGAGTCCCCGCCGCCGTTGCCGCGGAGGTCGATGACCAGGGCCGGGCTGTTCCGCCATTCGGCCTGCCGCTCCTCCAACGTCCGGACGACGGCGGCCGCCTCGTCGGAGAGGCGCTCGATGGCGATCCACCAGCGGTCGCCGCTGCGCCGCACCCCGAAGCCGGCGCGCGCGGCCGCCTGGCCGGCATTCAGCGCCTCGGCCAGCCGCGGCGTCTCCACCGGCCGCCAATTCATTTCCACCTCGACCGGACCCTCGCCGGCGCTGAACACGCACCGGGCCGGTCGGGTCAGGAAGGGGTTGCCGTCGTCCACGAAGATGAAGCCGCCGTGGGCGATCCGCTGGGCCTCGATCGGGGCGGAGATACGGAAGGCCAGCCGGGCGGCGGCCACCTCTTCGGCGTCCGCGCCGTCGCAGGAGACCAGACGCGCGCCGACAAGTCCCTGGTCCTGGCCATCCTGGGCTCCGACCACCCAGTCTCCGCCCTGGCGCGTCATGACCAGGCCGGTCCAGGCGTAGGGCATGCCCCGCAGCCGGGGCGTCGACCAGACGTGCGCGTCGCCGAAGCCGGTGGCGAAACCGGCGAGGACGGCCAGGTAACCGGCGTAGCTGTCGACCGATGGGATGCGGGCCAGGGCCGCGTCATAGCCGTCGCGCAACCGGTCACGGAAGGCCGCGTCGCCCAGCGCCTCCACCGCCCCCGGGTGGTTTCCTGCGACCAGCGCGCGGGCGGCCTCGAGATCGGCCCGCGTCAGCTGCCGCCAGCCCTCGGCGGCGGAACCGCTCTGCGCCTGCGCGCCGCCCGCCGCCAAGGTCGTTGCGACGAGCGCCACCGCCATACGGATCAGCGTCTTCATGCCATGCTCCCTGCTGCGCCCCGCCGCGTCGGCGTCGCCCATACCGCCGGTCGGCCAATCTCCTACCGGCTCCGCGGCCGCTGTCACGTTAAAGCCCCGTCACCTCCCGGCCCCGGGAGCCGCGCCGCAACCTCTCGTTAACCTTGCCGCCGCAAGGCTGACTCAAAGAGCGGCGACGGTGACGTCGAGCGCCCGCGGGAGTCGGGCGACCCGTCCCGCCTTCGGAGCCAGAGCATGCACCGCCGCCAGATGATCCTCTCGGGCCTCGCCGCCAGCGCCGGCGTCTCGGGCCTGTCCGCCTGCGCCTCGAACGGCCCGGCCGATCCCAACTATCCGATCCGCTCCGACCAGACGGCCCCGGCCTATACCGCCGACGAACTGATCGCCGCCGGCTCGCGCGAACTGGGCATCGCCGCCGAGGCCATCGGCGGGGCGATCGAGCGCATCTTCGCCGACCAGGGCGACCGGCCGACCGCCTACATCGCCGGCGAGGAGGCCGCGGGCGCGGTCGGCGTCGGCCTGCGCTACGGCCGCGGCGCCCTGCACATGAAGGACCTTTCGGCCTCGCAGGAGGTGTTCTGGCAGGGCATCTCGATCGGCTGGGACGTCGGCGGCAACGGCAGCCGGGTGTTCACCCTGGTCTACGGCCTCTACCACCCGGACATGATCTATCGCCGCTACCCCGGCGTGGAGGGCTCCGCCTATCTGGTCGGCGGCCTGGGCGTGAACTACCAGCGCGCCGACGGAATCGTCCTGGCCCCGATCCGCACCGGCGTGGGCCTGCGCCTCGGCGCCAACGTCGGCACCATGGCCTACAGCCGCCAGCGCAACATCCTGCCGTTCTGACCGGACCGCTTGTCCGGGCGCACGCAATCCCCGGATGCATCCTGACATCAGGGGCGAGATCAATGGCGAACGAAGACGCGCGGAAGTTCTGGGACCAGCGGTACGAGGGCGAGGCCTACCGGTTCGGGCAAGAGCCGAACGCCTTCCTCGCCCGTCAGGCCTATCGGCTTGGGCCTGGGCAAAGCGCCCTGGCGGTGGCGGACGGCGAAGGCCGCAACGGAGTCTGGCTGGCGCGTCGGGGGCTGAGGGTGCTGTCGACCGACATCTCGCCCCGAGCCGTGGCCAAGGCGCGGGCGCTCGCGGCGCGGCACGGCGTGGAGATCGATGCGCGACTGGCCGATCTCGACGACTGGGACTGGCCGGTCGGAACGATGGATGTGGTCGTCGCCATCTTCATCCAGTTCGCCGGGCCCGAGGCTCGCGCACGCCATTTCGCGGCGCTGAAGGCGGCGTTGAAGCCGGGCGGCCTGCTGCTGCTGGAAGGCTACCGCCCCGAGCAGATCGCCTACGGGACCGGCGGGCCGGGCGTGGTCGAGAACCTCTACACCGGGGCGCTGCTGCGCGAGGCGTTCAGCGATCTCGAGATTCTCGAACTCACCACCTACGACGCCGTGCTGGCCGAGGGCGACGCCCATGCCGGGCCGTCGGCCCTGATCGACCTGGTCGCGCGCAAGCCGGCCTGAGGGCCGGGAACCGGGTCAGAGCAGGCTTTCCAGCCCCTCGCGCCAGCTCGGGTAGCGCGGCCGCCAGCCCAGTTCGGCCTTGGCCCGGGCGTTCGAGAGGCGCTTGGAGTCGCGGTAGAAGCGGCGCATGGCCTCGCTGACCGAGGGATCCTCCAGAGCGACCTCGGGCGGATCCGGCAGACCCAGCCGGCGGGCGGCCCCCGCCATGACGACATCGGCCGGCGCCGGCTCGTCGTCGCACAGGGTGTAGGCGCGGCCCGGATGCGGCCGGGCCATGGAGGCGAAGAAGCCGGCCACGGCGTCGTCGACGTGGATCCGGTTGAAGACCTGGCCCGGCTTGCGGACGAGCCGCGCCGTGCCGTCGCGCAGCCTGTCCAGCGGCGAGCGGCCGGGACCGTACAGCGCCGGAAGGCGGAAGATCTGCACGGTCAGGCCCATGCCGCGGCCGGCGTCCAGCCAGTCCCGCTCGGCCCGCACCCGCCGCGCGCCTTCCAGCGAGGCGGCGTTCAGCGGATCGTCCTCGAAGGCCCAGCCGCCGGCGCGGTCGCCGTAGACGGCGGTCGAGGAGACGTAGCCGATCCAGTCCGACCAGGCGCCGGCGCGGGCGATCGCCGGGATCAGGCGCTGCAGCCCCGGACAGCCCGCCGGTCCCGGGGGCGCCGTGACGAGGATGGCCGAGGCCTCGGCGACGGCCCGGTCCAGCACTCCCTCGTCGTTGGGGTCGACAGCCTCCAGCCCCTCCGCCGTCAGCGCGGCGCGCCGGGCGGGGTCGCGGCTGGTCAGCGTCGCCCGCCCGCCGCGCCGTATCGCCTCGCAGGCGGCGGCGCGGCCCAGCCAGCCGCCGCCGAAGACCAGCAGGGACGGAGACGCGGGGGCTGCGGTCATCGCGCCTCAGGCCGAGCGCACATGGGCCGCCGCGGTCACCGAGGCGATCGCCGCCGGCTCGGTCTTCAGGGCCTCGGCGCGCTTGCTGTTCCAGCTGGACACGCACGGCACCTTGGACAGGTCGGCGCGATCCGCATAGCGGCGGGCGATCTCGGTGACCTCGTCCAGCAGGCCCTGCTGCAGGGTGATCGGCTTCAGCCCGAGGTCGCGGAACTGGTCGTTGGCCACCACCAGCTCGTTCTCGTCGGCCTCCTGGCGCGGGTTGGGCACGTTGTGCACCTCGACGCCGGTCATCTCCGAGATCAGGGCGGCGAGGTCGCGGACCCGGCGGCTCTCGGTCATCTGGTTGAGGATCTTGACCCGTTCACCCGACTTCGGCGGGTTCTTCAGCGCCAGCTCGACGCAGCGCACCGTGTCCTGGATGTGGATGAAGGCCCGGGTCTGCCCGCCGGTGCCGTGCACGGTCAGCGGATAGCCGACCGCCGCCTGCATCAGGAAGCGGTTCAGCACCGTGCCGTAGTCGCCGTCGTAGTCGAAGCGGTTGATCAGCCGCTCGTCCTGGCGGGTCTCCTCGGTCTGGGTGCCCCAGACGATGCCCTGGTGCAGGTCCGTGATCCTGAGGCCGTCGTTGCGGGCGTAGAACTGGAACAGCAGGGCGTCCTGGGTCTTGGTCATGTGGTAGATCGAGCCCGGGTTCGGCGGGAACAGGATCTCCTGCTCGGTCGGCCCGTGGTCGGTGTCGACCGTCACCTTCAGATAGCCCTCGGGGATGCGCAGGCCGGCGGTGGTGTAGCCGTACACCCCCATGGTCCCGAGATGCGCCAGGTGCACGTCCCGCCCGCTCTCCACGATCGCCGCCAGCAGGTGGTTGGTGGCGTTCAGATTGTTGTCGACCGTGTACAGCTTGTGCCGGGCGGACTTCATCGAATACGGCGCGGCCCGCTGTTCGGCGAAGTGCACCACGTTGTCCGGCTTCCAGTCGCGGATCAGGGCGACGAGGCGGTCGAACTCCTTGCCGACCGTCATGTTGACGAACTCGATGGTCCGGCCCGAGACCTCCTGCCAGGCGGCGAGGCGCTCGCCCATGGTGCGGATGGGGGTCAGCGACTGGACCTCCAGCTCGTTGTCGATGTTGCGGCGGCTGAGGTTGTCGACGATCAGCACGTCCCAGCCGCGGGCGGACAGATGCAAAGCCGTGGGCCAGCCGCAGAACCCGTCGCCGCCCAGAACCAGTACGCGCATGTCCGTCCTCTTCGTTTCCTCGGTCCTGCCTAGCCGAACGGCCGCACCGGTCAAAGCGTGACCTTAAGGCGCGGTTCCCCGCGTCAGCGGCGGCGCGCCCGCCATTCGTCGCGGGTCTGGCCCCAGCGCTCGATCGACAGCTGCTCGAACGGCGGCGGCAGGCGGGTGGGGCCCTGGTTGTATGAGCCGATCCGCTCCGCCAGCCGGATGGACGGCAGATTGTCGGGGTCGATGCAGTGGATGACCTCGGTCCAGCCCAGCACGTCGAAGGCGTAGTCGATCGCCGCGGCGGCGGCCTCGACGCCGAAGCCCTTGCCCTGGGCCTCGGGGTGCAGGCCCCAGCCCACCTCGGTCCCGGGCCAGCCGTGGGGCCGCCACGGACCGATGCGGCCGAGCCAGAGGCCGCTGTCGCGTTCGATCACCGAGAACATGGACACGCCGGTCAGGCTCCACGCCCCGGCCATGGTCATGAAGCCGCGCCAGGCGGTCGCCGATGGCTGCGCGCCGCCCAGGAACCGCGCCGCCTCCGGGTCGGCCATCATCTCGGCCCAGCGCGGGAAGTCCTCCAGCGCGATCGGGCGCAGGATCAGGCGTTCGGTGTGGAGCACAGGTCCGGTCACAGCAGATACTCCCTTTCAAGCTGATAGTGGCTGCCGCCCGGCGTCAGCTCGCTGGAGAACAGGCCGAAGCGGTCGATGCGGATCGGCGGCGATCGAAGCAGGTTGTGGCCGGTGATCCAGGCGCCCACCCGGTCCGGATTGGTCTGCGGCTTGAGATAGGCGAGGGTGACGTGCGGGCGGTAGTCGCGCCGCTCCATGACCACGCCCGCGCGTTCGCCGGCGGAACGGCAGCGGCCGGCGAGAACCGACAGACGTTCGTTGGCCTCGAGCCCGGCCCAGATGGCGTGGGTGCGGTGGCCGTCGCCGAAGGCGCCGACGCCCGACAGGACGATCTCGAACGGTCCGCCGCTCGCCGCCCGGCTGAGCTCGGCCGCCAGATCATCGGCCCGACGCTCATCGATGTCGCCGTAGAAGGCGAGGGTGACGTGAAGCTGCTCGGCCGTGCGCCACTTCGCCCCGGGCAGACCGGTCTGGCGGCGGGCGAGGGTCGCGGCCATGTCCTCGGGGATCGACAGGGCGGTGAACAGCCGGATCATGCGACCCTTGGTAGCGGCTGCAACCGCCCGGCCCAAGTCCGGTTTTCCTTGCAGATGACGGTCCCGCGACCAATATTTGCGCAAAGGCCGGGACGACCCGGCCCAAAGGAGGATTCGAAACCGCGATGAGCGATTTCAGAAACGGCTATTCCATTCCGCAGACCGCCGACATGGCGGTGGATGCGGGCCTGCGCAGCTTCATGCTGGGCGTCTACAACAAGCTGGCCCTCGGCCTCGTTCTGGCCGGCGCGCTGGCGTACGTGACCGGCAACGTGCCGGCGGTGACGAGTCTGCTCTGGACCCAGACCGCCACCGGCTACGGCATCACCATGCTGGGCATGATCGTGCAGTTCCTGCCCCTGGTGCTGCTGTTCGGCTCGATGTTCTTCATGAAGAACCCGACCGCCGGCGGCGTGAACCTGCTGTACTGGGCGGTGGTGGCGTCGATCGGCGCGTCGTTGGGCTTCGTCTTCCTGCGCTACACGGGCGAGTCCGTGGCCTCGACCTTCTTCGTGACCGCCGCCGCCTTCGGCGCGCTGAGCCTGTTCGGCTACTCGACGAAGAAGGACCTGTCGGGCCTCGGCACCTTCCTGATCATGGGCGTGGTCGGCCTGATCATCGCCTCGATCGTCAACATGTTCCTGGGCAGCGGCACGCTGATGCTGATCATCAGCGCCCTTGGCGTGCTGATCTTCTCGGGCCTGATCGCCTACGACACCCAGCGGCTGAAGATGACCTACTACGCCCTGGGCGGGAACGAGGCGGCGATGGGCGTTGCCACCGGCTTCGGCGCCCTGAGCCTGTTCATCAACTTCGTGAACCTGTTCCAGTTTCTGCTCATGTTCATGGGCGGCAACCGCGACTAGGCGGATCGGCGTCGAGACGCGAGGAAGGGCCCGGAGCGATCCGGGCCCTTTTTCTATTCGACGATGGTGAACCGCCGGCTGTCGAACACGCGCAGCACCTGCGCCAGCTCGCGGCCGCGGCGCAGGACGACGCCGCCCTCGCCGATCACCGCCCACTGGCCCTGGCGCAGGCGCAGGGCCGGGCGCTTCTCGATGCGGTAGGCGGGCGCGTCGCCCGAGCGGCGGAAGACCGCGAACTCGGCCACGTCGCGGTGGCCGACGACGGCGTAGTCCCGCCACTCGCCCGAGGCGACCATCCGGCCGTAGACCCGCAGGATCTGGTCAAGCTCGCGCCGGTCGAAGAAGACCGGACCGGCCTGCGGCTGCGCATCGGCGTCGCTCATCGATCCAGTCTAGGGCAGCCGGCCGCCGACGCCAGCCCCCGCCGGACGACGCCGTGTCGCGAACGCCGCAATCCGGGAAAATCGCCGCGAACACGAAAACGCCTCCGTTCGGCCCATCGCGCGCCCCCTTGGGGGGCGACACGGGAGACATCGGCTCGTCGGAGTTCGGAGCGGTTCCGGATCCTGAACAGCCCCCCCAGCCCCCTGGATCGTTCCATCAAGGGCTTCGGCGGGCCGATGCTTCCTCCAAAGCGAGACGCCCGCCTGGCCCCTCCCCCCCTCCCGGCCCGGCGGGCGTTTTGCTGTCCGCCGCCGGCCGTGCAGGACGCGCGCGTCAGGGCAGGACGACCTCGATCCCCTCTCCATCGCGCCGCACCGACAGGCGGCGTTCGCCGGCCGGCTCCAGGGCGTTCAGGTCGGCCAGACCCGACACCGCGACGCCGTCGATCTGCTCGAGGATGTCGCCGGCCTGCAGCCCCGCCTGGGCCGCGGGCGAGCCGCCTTCCACCGCCACGACCTGCAGCCCCTCGGTCGTCGAGCGGAGCGTGGCCCCCCGCGCCAGCGCGGCTTCCGCGCCCACCACGACGGTGCGCTCCGAACCGGGCTCGACCCGCAGCGCAGAGCGACCCTCGCGCCCATCCCGCAGGTAGACCACCTCGACCGTCGTGCCGGGCTCCGCGATGCCGATCGTGGCGGCGACGGTGCCGGCGTTGGACACCGGCCGGTTCTGGATGCGCGTGATGATGTCGCCGCGGCGCAGGCCCGCCGCCTCGGCCGACGATCCGGGGGCCACGTCCTCCACCACCGCGCCGCGCACGATGCCCAGGCCGAAGTCGCGCGAGCGCTCGGGATTGAGCGAACCGAGAATGGCGCCGGTCTGTCCGCGCCGCACCTCGCCGGTCGTGCGCAGCTGGTCGACCACATACATCATGATGCGGCTGGGCACGGCGAAGGCGATGCCGTCGTTGCCGCCGCCTCCGCCGGACAGGATCGAGGTGTTGACGCCGATCAGCCGGCCCCGGCTGTCCAGCAGGGGGCCGCCCGAATTGCCGGAGTTCACCGCCGCGTCGGTCTGGATGTAGTCCTCGATGCGGTCGCCCATACCCGACCGGCCCAGGCCGGAGATCACGCCCATGGTCAGGGTCTGGTCCAGGCCCAGCGGGTACCCGACCGCGAACGAGAGGTCGCCGGTGCGCAGGGCGTCGGAGTTGGCGACCTCGATCTGGGTGAGGCCGAGGTCGGCGCCGTCCGATTCGATGCGCAGAACCGCCAGGTCGGTGGCCTTGTCGGCGCCCACCAGCACGGCGTCGAAGATGCGCCCGTCGGTGAGATCGACGGTGAATTTTCGGCCGCCCTCGACCACGTGGTTGTTGGTGACCACCACGCCCTCGCGGGCGTCGACGATCGCCCCCGATCCGGCGGAGATCGGCCGCGGCTCGTTGTCGCCCGAGCTGGGCCCGCCCGAGCGGCCCAGGGTGGTGACCTGCACCACGGCCGGCAGCGCCCGCTCCAGCCCGCCGGCGAAGCTGAAGACGCCCCGTTCCGCATCATAGGGCATCGGGGAAGAGGGGCCGGACTGGGCGGTCGCGGAGTGGGCGGCGAGGATCGAAACCGCCGCTGCGAGCGCCGGGACGATCGCCCCGCCTGCCCCGTAGATCTTGCGCCGCATGCTGGAACCCCCTGTCATCGGCCGGAGCCTAGCGCGAGAAGCGCGCCGTGACGACAGCCCCCGGGCGGGCGTCATCAATCGTCATGGAGGCGCCGTGGCGGCGCAGGATGGCGCGCACGAAGGCCAGGCCCATGCCGTGGCTCTCGGGCTCGGGGCCGTCCGCCGTCGCCGGGACGGCGTCGCCTGAAAAGCCGGGCCCCTGGTCGGCGACCGACAGCCAGGGACCGCCGCCGTCGCATCCGACCGACACCTCGACCACGCCGCCGTCCGGCGAGTACTTCACCGCGTTGTCGATCAGGTTGGCGATCGCCCTTTGCAGCAGCGAGCGGACGCCCAGCACCGGCGCCTCCTCCGACGTCAGGCGGATGGAGACGCCACGCTCCTCGCCCAGCGGTCCGTAGAGTTCGACGGCCTGGGCGGCGAGGACGTCCAGCCGGACCGTCTCGAACGACCACGCCTCTCCGTCGCGCAGGGCCATGGCTTCGTTCATCGCGCGGATCAGGGCGTCCAGATCCCCCCGCGCCTCGGCGGCCAGCCGGCGGGTCTCCGGCGCCTCGGCCGTCGCCGCCAGCCGGTCGAGACGGGCGGAAGCCCGCGCCAGCGGGGTCCGGAAGTCATGCGCCAGCTGATCGGCGGAATCGCGCAGCCAGGCGAGCAACTCCTCGAGTCGGTCGAGCGTCTGGTTGACGTGCTCCGACAGCTCGGTGAGCTCGGGGGCGATCTCGGTGGCGGGGGCCCGCACGGAGAAATCGCCCACGGCGGCGCGATCCAGCGCCCGGCTCACCTCGGCCACGGCGTTGGTGAGGCGGCGGCGCGCGAAGGTGGCGATGGCGAGGCCTGCCGCCAGCAGCAGAACGCCGATGCCGATGACCACCGCCACCGCCCGCGCCCAGGCCGCGCCGGAGCGGTCGACCACCCGGCCGACGGCGATGTCCAGCCCCCCGACCGAGCGGCGCACCACCACCACCTCCACCGGACGGCCGGGACACAGCACGCCGGCCTCCAGCCGGACCAGCCAGACGTCGGCCCCCAGTCGCGGAGCCCGCACGCCGCGTACGGCCTCCAGCGCGGCCAGTCCGGCCGGCTCTCCGATCGGGGCGCGGATGAAGCGCACGCCGGCGCCCCCGCGCCCGGTGCGGCAGGTCTCCTCCAGCGTCTGCGCCTCGCCCCGGCGCGCGGGGCCGTTCTGGAAGGCCGTCAGCCAGTTCGACAGATAGGTGGCGTCGGCGGCGGTGATCGTCTCGGGGGTCATGCCGCCTTCGACGTTCAGCTTCTCGATCATGGCGCTGTAGTCGTCGAGCGCCGCCAGCGCCGCCGTCTGGCGCTGTTCCTGTCGCACCGCCGCGCCGGTCACGAGCAGGGAGGCGGTCAGGGCCAGCGCCGACAGCACGGCCACGCCGGCGGCCAGCTGGGTCGTGGTGCGACGCCCCAGCCAGGCCCAGGCGACCCGCAAGCCCGCGCCCATCCGCGGCTCAGCCTTCCCAGGACGAAAGATCGCGGAAGACCAGGCTCTGGCTGCGCGCGGAGACGATCAGGGGGTGCAGGTCCTCGCCCAGCTCGGGCGCCTGCTCCTTCAGCCGGCGACGCAGGGCGCTGATGCGGGCGTCGATGATGTTGACGAAGTTGTCGGGGAGGAATTTCCACTCCACCCAGCACCGGTCCCACAGCATGGTCTTGGTCACCGGCTGGCCGCGGGCGCTCATCAGTTCGCAGACGATGGCGAACTCCAGCGGCGACAGGTCGATCAGCCGCGCCTCGTCCCCCGTCTCCAGCTTCAGGGTGCGTGCGCCCGGGGACAGGCGGAAGGGGCCGTTGACGATGTCCGCCCCCGCCGGGCGGGCGCGCCGGGCGGACCGGCGCAGCTGGGCGGCGAGGCGGGCCAGCAGCTCCTCGGCCCCGACCGGCTTGGCGAGATAGTCGTCGGCCCCGCCCAGCAGCCCCTCCACCTTCTGCCGCTCGGAGCCCAGCGCGGTCAGCATCAGGGCGGGCGCGTCCGAGGACGGTCCGGCGCCGGCGCGCAGGCGGCGCAGGGTCTCCAGGCCGTCGAGGCCGCGGGTGTGCCGGTCGAGGATCAGGACGTCGTAGGGCGTGGCGGTCGCCGCCTCCAGCGCCGCCTCGCCGGCGTCGAACCGGTCGACCCGCTCGAAGCCGGCCTCGGCCAGCCGCTCCGCGACATGGGCCGCCAGCGCCGGATCGTCCTCCAGCAGCAGCGCGGTTCGCCCGGCGAAGGCCTCGCGCAGCTGGACGAACGGATCGGCCTCGCCGGCAGACGAGGCCTCGGCCTGGGTGACGCTGTCCACGGGTGTCTCCTCACTCTGCGGAAACGATAGACGGGGCGGGCGGAATGGCAACGCCGTGCACCTGACGCTTCCTGATGCATCCGGAAGCGGGCCTCGCACGTAGGGGTGGCAAGGAGCGCTCCATGATCATCCGAAGACTTCTCCCGCTGGTCGGCCTGGCCGCGGTGACCGCCTGCCAGACCGCCCCGGCGACCGACAGCGGCTTCCTCAGCGCCTACGACCGGCTGCAGACGCGCGAGGACACCGTCCGGGCGTCGATCCGCGAGCACCGGGACGAGGCCGGGGCCGCCGGCGTCGAGCAGGTCTGGCTGGAGCCGGCGGTGCTGGTCGGCGGGGCCGGGGCCGACCTGCCGGAGGCCGAACGGCAGATGGTGCTGCGCGAGGTGGACCGGCAGGTGTGCTACGAGATCAGCGAGCGCTTCACCCTCTCGGCGACGCCGGAGGGCGCGGCGCGGGTCCGGACCGGCGTGGTCGACATCCGCCCCACGGGGGCCGCCGGCTCAGGTGTGGCGGCGGTGGCCAACGCCCTGATCCCGGGTCCCGGGACGCTGCGCGTGCCGGGGACGACCGGAGGCCTCGCCGCCGAGGCGGAGCTGGTCGCCGGCGGGGAGCAGATCGCCGCCCTCGCCTGGGCCAGGAACGCCACCGTGGTCGGAACCGACACGCCGTCGCTGTCGCGGGTCGGCGACGCCCTGCAGCTGGCCGAGCCGTTCGGCGATGCGGTGGGCGACGCCTTCGCCCCGCCCGACCGGGCGGTGCGGCCGATCCCGGACCCGGACCCCTGCGCCCGCTTCGGCCCGCGGACCCAGCCGACCGGCTTCGTGACCCGGCTGGTCACCGGGCTCTACGTCCCCGAGGTCAACACCGGCGCGCGGGAGGCCGAGGCTCCGGCGGAGTAGATCAGAAGGCGCTCTCGCCGGTGATCGCCCGGCCAAGGATCAGGGCGTGGACGTCGTGGGCGCCCTCGTAGGTGTTCACCGTCTCGAGGTTCATGGCGTGGCGCATGACGTGCATCTCGCCGGTGATGCCGGCCCCGCCGTGCATGTCGCGGGCCTCGCGGGCGATGGCCAGGGCCTTGCCGCAGTTGTTCCGCTTCATCATCGAGATGGCCTCCGGGACCCAGGCCCCCTGGTCGAGCAGCCGGCCCAGCGCCAGCGCGCCCTCGAGGCCGAGGAAGATCTCGGTCTGCATGTCGGCCAGCTTCTTCTGGACCAGCTGGCGCGACGACAGCGGACGGCCGAACAGCATGCGTTCGGCGACGTAGTCGCGGGTGGCGTGGAAGCAGAACTCGGCCGCGCCCATGGCGCCCCAGGCGATGCCGTAGCGGGCCTTGTTGAGGCAGGAGAACGGGCCGCGCAGGCCCTTCACGCCGGGCAGCAGGTTGGCCTCCGGCACGAAGACGTCGTTGAGGCCTATGTCGCCGGTGATCGAGGCGCGAAGGCTCAGCTTGTCGCCGATCTTGTCGGTGGTGAAGCCGTCCATGCCGCGCTCGACGATGAAGCCGCGGATAACGTCGTCGAGCTTGGCCCAGACCACCGCCAGGTCGCTGATCGGCGAATTGGTAATCCAGTATTTGGCGCCGTTCAGGCGGTAGCCGCCCTCGACCTTCTCCGCCTTCGTCTTCATCGACGCCGGGTCCGAACCGCCGTCGGCCTCGGTCAGACCGAAGCAGCCGATCAGCTCGCCGGCGGCCATGCGCGGCAGGAAGCGCATCTTCTGCTCCTCCGAGCCGAAGGCGTAGATCGGGTACATGGCCAGCGACGACTGCACGCTCATGGCCGAGCGGTAGCCGCTGTCGACCGCCTCGATCTCGCGGGCGATCAGCCCGTAGGCCACGTGCGACGCTGACGAGCCGCCGTACTGCTCCGGCAGCATGGCGCCGAGGAAGCCCATCTCGCCCATCTCGGTCATGATCGACCGGTCGAAGGTCTCGTCGCGGAAGGCGGCGACGACCCGCGGCAGCAGCTGTTCGCGCGCGTACGATCGGGCGGCGTCGCGAATCATCCGCTCGTCGTCGGTCAGCCGGCCATCGAGGTCCAGCGGGTCGTCCCAGCGGAAGGTCTTGGCGGGAGAAGCGGAGCCGTCGGCCATCGGATTGTCTTCCTGAGCGATTTCCGGGGCGCCTGCGCCCTCGTCACGTTACGGTGACGGACGCCCCCTGTTCTGCGGCGCGGTTTAGGCCAGAATGGCCGCCGCGGGTAGAGGGAGCGCCCGCGACACGCCGGACCGCCATCATGATCCAGACCTTCAACCGCCTGTTCGTCGACCACCCCCGGGAAGTCGAGGAGAGCTATCTCGAGCACATGGCCGCCTCGTCGCGGTTCGGCGTGCGGCTGTTGAAGCTGGCCGGCTGCGCCTTCGTCCACGCCGTGGTGCCCGGGCTGCACAAGGCGACGGTGTCGAGCTCGATCTGCTGCATGGCCGACGAGCTGGGCGGGCGGGCGCGGGAGGCCCGCGAATGCCGGATGCGCGACGCGGGCGTGTGGGACGTGGGGCTCTAGGGGTGGCGGGTGATTGGCGGCCGGTGACTGGTGGATCGCGCCGGGAGCGGACGGTAGAGCTTGCCGCATGACCGCCGACGCAGCCTCAGCCTCCCCAACCACCAATCACCCATCGCCAGCCACCCGGCCCGGCCCCCTCTCCGGCGTGCGCGTCCTCGACCTCAGTCGCGTCCTGGCGGGCCCGTGGGCCACCCAGACGCTGGCCGATCTCGGCGCCGAGGTGATCAAGATCGAGCGACCCGGCGCCGGCGACGACACCCGCCACTGGGGCCCGCCTTTCACGACCAGGGCCGACGGCTCGAAGGGCGACGCCGCCTACTTCCTGTGCGCCAACCGGGGCAAGAAGTCGGTCGAACTGGACATCGCCTCGCCCGAGGGCGCCGCCGCCGTGCGCGAGCTGGCGAAGACCTGCGACGTGGTGGTGGAGAACTTCAAGACCGGCGGCCTGCGGAAGTACGGCCTGGACCACGACTCGCTTCTGGCGATCAATCCGCGCCTGGTCTGTTGCTCGATCACCGGTTTCGGCCAGGACGGGCCGGACGCGCACCGGGCCGGCTACGACTACATGATCCAGGCCATGGGCGGGCTGATGTCGATCACCGGCCAGCCGGCCGGCGCGCCGGGGGCCGAGCCGATGAAGGTCGGGGTCGCCGTGGTCGACCTGTTCACCGGCCTCTACGCCTCCAACGCCATCCTCGCCGCGCTGCTGCACGCGCGGGCGACCGGCGAGGGTCAGCACATCGACATCGCCCTGTTCGACGTCCAGGCCGCCATGCTGGCCAACCAGGCGACCAACTTCTTCGTCTCCGGCCGGGCGCCGACCCGCATGGGCAACGCCCACCCCAACCTCGCCCCCTATCAGCCCTTTCCGTGCACGGACGGCATGGTCGTCATCGCCGTCGGCAACGACGGCCAGTTCCGGGCGCTAGCGGGAGCGCTGGAGGCGCCGGGGCTGGGCGAGGATCCGCGCTTCCTGACCAACGCGCTCCGCATCGAGCACCGCGCCGTGCTGACCGCCGAGCTGTCGGCCCTGACGGCGGGCCGCACCATGCAGGGGCTGATGGCCGCGCTGGAGGCGGCGGGGGTGCCGTGCGGACCGGTCAACACGATTGACCAGGTGTTCGCCGAGCCGCAGGCGAAGCATCGCGGGCTGGAAGTGGAACAGGCCCGGCCCGATCTGGCCGCTCCGGTCCGCACCGTGGCCTCGCCGATCCGCATGTCGCGGACGCCGGTCGCCTACGACCGTCCGCCGCCGGCGCTGGGGGCGGACACGGACGAGGTGCTGGGGAGACTCAGCCGGCCGGAATGAGGCCCAGCCGCGTGATCCAGTGGAACAGCCACGGGACCACGAACAGCAGGATCACCAGCCCCAGCCCGATCCAGTGCACCGGCCGCAGCCGGCGCAGGCGGCGCGTCCCCGAGAAGCCGCCTGCGAGCGCGCTGAGCACGGCCACGCCGGTGCTGCCTGCCGTTTCCTGTTCCGGAATGGCGTCGGCGTCCGCCTCGGCGAACTCGCCGGCCTTCGCCCGCGCCAGCAGATCCCGGGCCCGCGGCCCGTCCCGCGCCTCGGCCATGACCCTCAGCCCGCCGACGGCGCGCTGCAGCAGCGGGTCGATGGTCGCTAGGCCCCTGTCCGCCACCTGCGCCGCGACGCCGTGTGCGGCCAGGAAGGCCACCGCCAGCTCGGCCTCGTAGACGTCGTCGAAGCGAGCGACCTCGACCTGGGGCATCAGCCTTCGCTCGCCACGCATGCGGCGATCTCGTCCTCAGAGAGGGGGCCCGGCCCGACGGACCAGTCGATCAGCGGGAGCCCCTCGATCCGACCGAAATGCTTCACGTTCCGGGTCACCACCGTCCAGCCGCGGGCCAGCGCCTGGCCTGCGATCAGGGTGTCGATGTCGCCGATGGAGCGGCCGCGCCGGCGTAAGTCGGCCGCGACCCTGCCGGTCGCCTCCGCGTCCTCACCCGTCAGATCGATCACGGGCAAGCCGACGAGCGTCTCCTCCATCCGCTCGCGCTCGACGGACGGGTTTCGGCTGATCGCCATGCCCGAAAACAGCTCGTGCATGACGACCGCGGGGACCGCGAAATCGGCGCCGGACTGGACGGCCCTGCGGTAGTTGTCGCGCACGTCCGGTGATCGACCCCGGATCAGGTCGATCAGCGTAGCGCTGTCCAGGCAGAGGGTCAGTCGTCCCACGTCTTGATCGGCGTTACGGTTTGGGGCGGCGGATCCGGGAAGGGCTCGGCCGGGTCGCCAATCGAATCGATGCGCGCCCAGAAGGCCTTCCATTCCGCATCGGTACGAGGGCGACGGCGCTCGGCCGGCTGCGGCTCGAGGATCACGGCATCCCCCTCCCTGCGGATACGGACTTCCCTACCCTCGAAACGGAAGGCCTTGGGCAGTCGAACCGCCTGGCTTCCCCCGTGGGTGAATATCTTCGCCGTTTCGGCTACGCCTCGCTTCGGATCCGCCACGGGCGCTCTCCGTATCTACTCTTTGTAGATACTATTCCGAACCTGCGTTCTCCGCAATCAAAGGTCCAGCAGCGCCCGGGCCGGGTCTTCCAGCAGTTCCTTGACGCGGACGAGGAAGGTCACCGCCTCCTTGCCGTCCACGATGCGGTGGTCGTAGCTGAGGGCCAGGTACATCATCGGGCGGATCTTCACCTCGCCGTTCACCGCCATCGGGCGCTGCACGATGTTGTGCATGCCGAGGATGCCCGACTGCGGCGAGTTGAGGATCGGGGTCGACATCAGCGAG
The DNA here is from genome assembly GCA_001794825.1 of Caulobacterales bacterium RIFCSPHIGHO2_01_FULL_70_19. Lineage (GTDB taxonomy): Bacteria > Pseudomonadota > Alphaproteobacteria > Caulobacterales > Caulobacteraceae > Brevundimonas. Next base: position 76,003 of record MGLK01000019.1, read on the forward strand.
CCGTAGGTGCCGCCGTTGGTGATGGTGAAGGTGCCGCCCTGCAGCTGGTCGAGGGTCAGCTCGCCGTCGCGGGCCGCCTTGCCGAGCGCGGCGATGCCCTTCTCGATGCCCGCCAGCGACAGCTGGTCGGCGTCGCGCAGCACCGGCACGACCAGACCCTTCTCGGTGCCGACGGCGATGCCGATGTCGTAGTGGTTCTTGTAGATGATGTCCGTGCCGTCGATCTCGGCGTTGACCGCCGGGATCTCGTGCAGGGCCTGGACCACGGCGCGGGTGAAGAAGCTCATGAAGCCCAGCTTCACCCCGTGGCGCTTCTCGAACACGTCCTTGTACTGGCTGCGCAGGGCCATGACCTCGGTCATGTCCACCTCGTTGAAGGTGGTCAGCTGGGCGGCGGTGTTCTGGGATTCCTTCAGGCGGCGGGCGATGGTCTGACGCAGGCGCGTCATCTTCACCCGCTCCTCGCGCGGCTGGTCGGCGCGCGGCGCGGCCGGGGCGGCCGCGGGGGCGGCAGCGGCCTTGGGCGCGGCCGAGCCGATGGCGGCGAGGGCGTCGGCCTTGGTGATGTTGCCCTTCGGGCCCGTGGCCGGAAGGGTCTTCGGGTCGAGGTTGTTCTCGGCCACCACCCGCTGCACCGCCGGCGACAGGTGCGGGCTGTCGGACTTCGCCGCGGCGGGGGCGGCGGCGGGCGCCGCGGCGGCCGGAGCCGCGGCGGGAGCGGCGGCGCCCGAGGCGGCGATCGAACCGATCTGCTGGCCCGGGGTGACCGTGGCGCCGGCCTCGGCGGAGATGGTCAGAACGCCGGCGGCCGGGGCGGAGACCTCGACGGCGACCTTGTCGGTCTCGATCTCGACCAGCAGCTCGTCCTTGGCCACCGTGTCGCCGGACTTCTTCAGCCACGTCCCCATGGAGCCTTCGGCGACGCTCTCGCCCATGGTCGGGACGTTGATCGCCACGGCTTCGCCCGACGGCGCGGCCGCCGGTGCGGCGGCGGCCTTCGGAGCTTCGGCGGCCTTCGGCGTCTCCGCCTGCGGCGCGGCCCCGGCCGTGGCGCCCTCGCTGACCACGCCGAGGACGGCGCCCGGGGTCACGGTCTCGCCGTCGGCGGCGCGGATCTCGGACAGCACGCCGTCGGCCGGGGCGACGACCTCGAGCGACACCTTGTCGGTCTCCAGCTCGACCAGGACCTCGTCCTTCTTCACCGGGTCGCCGGCCTTCTTGGTCCACTTGCCGATGGTGGCCTCGGTGACGGATTCGCCGAGGGCGGGGGTCAGGATGTCGGCCATGGTGCGGTCCAGGTCTCGTTCAGGTCGGTCAGCGGGTTAGCGGGCGAAAGCTTCGGTGAGGAAGGCGTCCAGTTCCTTCAGGTGGCGGCTCATCAGGCCGGCGGCGGTCGAGGCCGAGGCCGGACGGCCGACGTAGCGCGCGCGCTTCGCCTTCACGTCCAGCTTCTCCAGCGTCAGCTCCAGCCATGGGTCGACGAAGGTCCAGCCGCCCATGTTCTTGGGCTCCTCCTGGCACCAGACCAGCTCCGCGTTGGGGAAGCGGCCGAGCTCGGTCATCAGCGACTTCATCGGCCACGGGTAGAACTGCTCGAGGCGCAGGAGGTAGACGTCGTCGACGCCGTCCCGTTCCCGCCGCTCCAGCAGGTCATAGTAGACCTTGCCCGAGCACAGGATGACGCGGCGGATGTCCTTGTCGGCCTTGATCGACACCCCGGCGACCTCGGGCCGGGTCTGGGCGTCGTCGTGCAGGACGCGGTGGAACGAGCTGCCCTCGGCCATGTCGGCCAGGGTCGAGACCGCCTTCTTGTGCCGCAGCAGCGACTTGGGCGTCATGATGATCAGCGGCTTGCGGAACGGCCGGTGCATCTGACGACGCAGGATGTGGAAGTAGTTGGCCGGGGTGGTGCAGTTGGCCACCTGCATGTTGTCCTCGGCGCACAGCTGCAGGAAGCGCTCGAGGCGGGCCGAGGAGTGCTCGGGACCCTGGCCCTCGTAGCCGTGCGGCAGCAGCATGACGAGGCCGCACATGCGCAGCCACTTGCGCTCGCCCGAGGAGATGAACTGGTCGATGACCACCTGGGCGCCGTTCACGAAGTCGCCGAACTGGGCCTCCCACATCACCAGGGTGTTGGGGTCGGACAGGGCGTAGCCGTATTCGAAGCCGAGCACCGCCTCTTCCGACAGGGCCGAGTCGATGACCTCGAACTGGGCCTGCTTGTCGGACAGGTTGTTGAGCGGCACGTAGCGGCGCTCGGTGGTCTGGTCGACGATGCCCGAGTGGCGCTGGCTGAAGGTGCCGCGCACCGAGTCCTGGCCCGACAGACGGACCGGGAAGCCCTCCTCCAGCAGGCTGGCGAAGGCCAGGCTCTCGGCGGTGGCCCAGTCGATGTTCTGGCCGCTCGTGATCATCTCGCGACGGCCGTCGATGACCCGCTTCAGCGTCTTGTGGATGTCGACCGCGTTCGGGATGGTGGTCAGCCGATGGCCGAGATCGGTCAGGGTCGCCGCCGGCACCGCCGTGTCGCCGCGCCGCTCCTCGCCCTCGGGCAGGCCGATGCCGGTCCACTGGCCGTCCAGCCAGTCGGCCTTCTTCGCCTCGAAGGTCTTGCCGGCCTCGAACTCGGCGTCGAGGAAGGCCTCGAAGCGGGCGACCTCGGCGTCGACCTCGGCCTGGGTGATGACGCCTTCCTTGATCAGGCGCTCGGTGTAGATCTCGCGCGTCGACGGCTGGGCGCGGATCTTCGAGTACATCAACGGCTGGGTGAAGGTCGGGTCGTCGCCCTCGTTGTGGCCGAAGCGGCGGTAGCAGAACATGTCCACCACCACGTCCTTGTGGAACTTCTGGCGGAACTCGGTGGCCACCTTGGCGGCGAAGACCACGGCCTCGGGATCGTCCCCGTTCACGTGGAAGATCGGGGCCTGGACCATCAGGGCCACGTCCGACGGATACGGCGACGAGCGGCTGTTCCGCGGGCTGGTGGTGAAGCCGATCTGGTTGTTGACGACGAAGTGCAGGGTGCCGCCGGTGCGGTAGCCCTTCAGTCCCATCAGGGCGAAGCACTCGGCCACCACGCCCTGGCCGGCGAAGGCGGCGTCGCCGTGGATCAGCAGCGGCACGACCTTCGAGCGGTCCAGCGCCCACTGCTCCTCCGGCTGGCCGGCGTTGGCCTCGCGGATGTCGAAGGCCTGCTTGGCGCGCGCCTTGCCCAGCACCACCGGATTGACGATCTCGAGGTGCGACGGGTTGGCGGTCAGCGACAGGTGCACCTTGTTGCCGTCGAACGCGCGGTCCGACGAGGCGCCCATGTGGTACTTCACGTCGCCCGAGCCCTCGATGTCCGAGGGCACGGTCGAGCCGCCCTGGAATTCGTGGAAGATGGCCCGGTAGGGCTTGCCCATGACGGCGGCCAGCACGTTGAGGCGGCCGCGGTGGGCCATGCCCAGCACGATCTCGTCGACGCCCAGGGCGCCGCCGCGCTTGATCACCTGCTCCAGCGCCGGGACCATGGCCTCGCCGCCGTCCAGGCCGAAGCGCTTGGTGCCCGGGAAGCGCTTGTGCAGGAAGCGCTCGAAGCCCTCGGCCTCGATCAGCTTGTTGAGGATCGCCAGCTTGCCTTCCTTGGTGAAGGCCTTGGGCTCGAACTTGTCGGCGCCCTCGAAGCGCTGCTGCAGCCAGGACTTCTCCTCCGGCTCGGCGATGTGCATGAACTGCACGCCGATGTGGCCGCAGTAGGTGCGCTTGAGGATGTCCAGCACCTCGCGCAGCGTGCCGGTCTGCAGCCCCAGCACGCCGTCGAGGAAGATCGGCCGGTCCATGTCGGCTTCGGTGAAGCCGTGGAATTCCGGGGTCAGCTCAGGGTTCTCGGTCGGCTGCTCGATGCCCAGCGGATCCAGCGTCGCCTGCAGGTGGCCGCGCACGCGGTAGCTGCGGATCAGCATCAGGGCGCGGATCGAGTCCTGGGCGGCGGCGCGGATCTCGTCGCCGGAGGCGGGAGCCGCGGCGGCCGGCGCGGCCTTGCCGGCGGCGGCCTTCTTCGGATCGGCCTTCGGCGCGGGCCAGCGACCGTCGAACACGGCCGAGTCCTCGCTGGGCTCGCTGATCACCGGACGGCCCCAGGCGCCGGCCGCCGCCGATGCCTTCACCTGCTCGACGTTGTCGCGCAGCTGGTCGAAGAAGGCGCGCCACTCGCCCGACACGGAAGCGGGATCGTTGGCCCACTTCTCGTGCAGATCCTCAATGAAGACGGCGTTCGACCCGTACAGGAAGCTGGTCTCGGCAAAGACCTGGTTCAGCCGACCGGCATCGTCCGCCATGATTCTCGTCACGTCCCTTGGGTCCGCACGCGCACGTTCGCGCGAAGGCGACCGGCGCTCATATAGGCGCTGTTTCCTTATGGGTCATGACCGAATAGGGGCGAACCGGCCGAAATTCGCACGATTATGCCCCACGACCGGGACATCACGGGGCGGGCCGAAACGGGAACGCCCCCGGTCAGGGCCGGGGGCGTTCGGGACTCCTTCGGCCTGAAGTCTCAGCCCTTGAGCACTTCCACCAGGGTCTTGCCCAGCCGTGCCGGCGACGGCGAGACCTTGATGCCGGCTTCCTCCATGGCGGCGATCTTGGACTCCGCGTCGCCCTTGCCGCCCGAGACCACGGCGCCGGCGTGGCCCATGGTCCGCCCCTTCGGCGCGGTGCGGCCGGCGATGAAGCCCGCCATCGGCTTGCGGCGGCCCTTCTTCGCCTCGTCCATCAGGAACCGGGCGGCCTCCTCCTCGGCCGCGCCGCCGATCTCGCCGATCATGATGATCGACTCGGTGGCCGGGTCGGCGAGGAACAGCTCCAGCACGTCGATGAACTCGGTGCCCTTGACCGGATCGCCGCCGATGCCGACCGCGGTGGTCTGGCCGAGGCCCTCGTTGGTGGTCTGGAACACCGCCTCATAGGTCAGGGTGCCAGAGCGCGACACCACGCCGACCGAGCCCTTCTTGAAGATCGAGCCCGGCATGATGCCGATCTTGCACTCCTCGGGGGTCAGGATGCCCGGGCAGTTCGGGCCCAGCAGCCGCGACTTCGACTTCTCCAGCCGCGCCTTGACCCGCACCATGTCCAGCACCGGGATTCCCTCGGTGATGCAGGTGATGAACGGGATTTCCGCGTCGATGGCCTCGATGATGGCGTCGGCGGCGCCCGCCGGCGGCACGTAGATCACCGAGGCGTCGGCCCCGGTGGCGTCCCTGGCCTCGGCCACCGAGGCGTAGATCGGCAGGGTCTCGCCCTCCGACCCGTGCCACAGCTCGCCGCCCTTCTTCGGGTGGACGCCCCCGACCATCTTCGTGCCGTAGTAGCGGAGCGCCTGTTCGGTGTGGAAGGTGCCGGTCTTGCCGGTCAGGCCCTGGACGATGACCTTGGTGTCGCGGTTTACGAGGATGGACATGGCTCTGTTTCTCAGGCGGGGAGGAAGGGATTTTCGACGCGGACCGACCCGTAGGTCTGCCCGTGGTTCAGGTCTTCGGAATAGACGACGCGGGCGCCCAGCCGCTCGGCGGCGGCGATGACGGCGGCGTCCCAGTAGGAGATCCGGTAGCGGCGGGCGTGCTCGATCCCCGCGCGAACGACGCGGTAGTCGACGGGCTGGAAAGGCTTCTTCGACAGCCGGTGCACCCACTCCTGGGCCTCTTCCGGCGTCAGCGGCGTCGCGCCCTTGCGCTGGGCGTTGACGTAGAACTCGGCCAGCACCTGGCCGGAGGTTCCGAAACGGGTGGTGAGGAGTTCGACGGCGCGCTCGTACTTGGCGGGCTCGTCGACGGAGCCGAGCGCGGCGTAGAGCAGCACGTTGGTGTCGAGGAAGACGTCAGCGCCAGCGATCAAAGCGAGGCTCGCCGCTGTAGGTCTCTTCCCGGCTGGGGCGCCAGTCGCCCATCCGTCCCCTGCTCTCGCGCGCCAGCTTCAGCAGGGCCTCAGTCGCCTCGTCGTGCTCGGTCTCTTCCTCGACCAGCCGGGTCAGGAAGCCGCGCACCATCTCGTTGACGCTGGTCCGCTTCATGGCGGCCAGCACCCGGACCTTGTCGAGCAGGTCCTCGTCGATGGCGAGGGTGAGGTTGCGGGTCATGGGAGCTACACGGGTTATGTGTAACACATAATCCGTGTATCGCCGCCGGGCAAGCAGAGGCGATCGACGGCCGAACTAGTTCACGGGCGCCGGACCGGCCACGCGCGTCACATGCTGTCTGGAGAAGGAGACGACGGCGCGGCCGTCCTGCGCGGCGGCGAAGGTGAGGGTGGAATCACCAAAACGGGACCACATCCGGATCGGGACCATTCCGGCCGGCGCTTCCAGAGCCCCCTCCGACGCGAGCCCCAGGGCTGCGGCGAGGGCGTCGATCTCCTGTTCAAGGCCTTCGGGCGCGCGCTCGACCGACACCGAGCAGGAGGGCGCGTCGGCGGGGTCGGTGTCCGGTGCCCGCCCGCCCATCAGCATGATCGTAGCGCCCTCGGCGCGGAAGGCGACGCTCCAGCCCGAACGTCCCGACCGCTGCGTCAGGCGCACGGAACGCCAGCGGCGCTCACGCCCGAGCCGCTCGAAAGCCGCCCGGTCCAGTTCGGTCGCGACGCAAGCGTCGCGGACCAGCTGCGCTACATCGGCCCCCTGTGGCGGCGCCGGCGCGGCGGCGGCCGCAGACAGGGCGAGGGCAAGCGCCGCCCAGGTCACCCGACCGCCGCGACGATCTTCTGGGCCGCGTCGTCGAGGTCGTCGGCGGCGGTGATGGCGAGGCCGGATTCGTTGAGAATCTTCTTGCCGAGTTCGACGTTGGTGCCCTCGAGGCGGACCACCAGCGGCACCTTCAGGCCGACTTCCTTCACCGCGGCGACGACGCCCTCGGCGATGACGTCGCAGCGCATGATGCCGCCGAAGATGTTGACGAGGATGCCCTTCACGTTCGGGTCGGCGGTGATGATCTTGAAGGCCGCGGTGACCTTCTCCTTCGAGGCGCCGCCGCCGACGTCGAGGAAGTTGGCCGGCTCCTTGCCGTACAGCTTGATGATGTCCATCGTCGCCATGGCGAGGCCGGCGCCGTTGACCATGCAGCCGATGTCGCCGTCGAGGGCGACGTAGGCGAGGTCGTACTTCGAGGCCTCGATCTCCTTCGGGTCCTCCTCGGTCTCGTCGCGCAGGGCGACGATGTCCGGGTGGCGGAACAGGGCGTTGCCGTCGAAGCTGACCTTGGCGTCCAGCACGCGCAGGCGGCCGTTCTCCATGACGATCAGCGGGTTCACCTCCAGCATCGACATGTCCTTCTCGACGAAGGCCCGGTAGAGGGTCGGGAACAGCGTCTCGCCGTCCTGGGCGGCCGGGCCCTCGAGCTTCAGGGCGGCGTTGATCTCGGCCACATCGGCGCCGGTGACGCCGGCCTCGGGGTCGATGTCCACCGTGACGATCTTCTCGGGCGTGTCGTGGGCGACCGCCTCGATGTCCATGCCGCCTTCGGTCGAGACCACGAAGGAGACCCGGCCCGTGCCGCGGTCGACCAGCAGCGAGCAGTACAGCTCGCGGGCGATGTCGGCGCCGTCTTCAATGTACAGCCGGTTGACCTGCTTGCCGGCCGGGCCGGTCTGGGCCGTCACCAGGGTGTTGCCCAGCATCTCGCGGGCGTGGGCGACGGCCTCCTCGACCGACTTCGCCAGGCGCACGCCGCCCTTGGCGTCGGGGCCCAGTTCCTTGAACTTGCCCTTGCCGCGGCCGCCGGCGTGGATCTGCGACTTCACCACATAGAGCGGACCGGGCAGCGACTTCGCCGCGGCCTCGGCCTCGTCCGCCGAGGTGATGGCGACGCCGGCCGCGACCGGAGCGCCGAAGCCCTTCAGGACCTGCTTGGCCTGGTACTCGTGGATGTTCATGGAAAGCCGCCGAACGCTGGGAGGAGTTGGGCGGCCTTATAGGGGGTGCGCCTTCGCAGGCGCAACCGCCCCTCAGTCCACCCAGTCCCGCTTCAGCGTGCGCGAGGCGCCGATCAGCAGGATCGAGGCCAGGATGTAGAAGCCCATGCCGGTGTAGATGGCCCAGCGCAGGCTCTCGTCGCCGAAGCGCGGGGCCAGCAGGTCGCTCATCCAGCCGAAGTAGTAGAAGCCGACGGCGATGCCGAGCAGGTTGTTGATCAGCAGGAACAGGGCCGAGGCGGTGGAGCGCATCGGCGCCGGCACGAGGTGCTGGACCGCCGCGGTCACCGGCCCCAGCCAGGCCAGATTCAGCCCGGTCGGGATCAGGAAGATCAGGAAGGCCAGGGTCAGCGCCTGGACGTGGGTGCCGCCGCCCGGCAGCACCTGGGCGATCAGCCAGTCGGAATTCATCGCGGCGATGAACAGGGGCGCGGAGATCAGGAAGGCGATCGCCGGGGTGAGCGGATAGGCGCCCTTGCCCCGCTTCGCCAGCTTGTCCGCGATGGCGCCGCCCAGCCAGATGCCGGCCACGCCGCCGATCAGGACGATGCCGGCGTAGTACCAGCTGATCTGCGACAAGGTCAGGTCGAAGCTGCGGATGAAGAAGGTCGGCAGCCAGCCGGCGACGCCGTAGCCGCAGACCGAGGACGAGGCGGCCCCGAGGGCCAGCAGCCAGAAGCTCTTCTTGGGCAGCACCGCCGAGGCCGTGGTCCGCGCGATCAGCAGCGAGACGCCGATGACGAGCGCCAGCAGCGCGCCGAAGCCGAGGACCCGCGCATCGCCGAAGGCGAGGCCGGCGAACTGGTTGAGCGCGGCCAGCGCTGCGGCGATCGCGGCGACCCCGAACATGACGTTGGCGGCCAGGCGTCCGACCCCGGCGTCGCCGGCGGCGGGCGCCGCGGCGGGCGCCGTTTCGGCGGGCGGCGCCACGTCGGTCGCGCCGCGCTTCGGATCCCGGATCGTGAACAGCAGCAGCGGGGCCAGCACGACCCCGGCGAGGCCGACGACGATGAACGAGGTGCGCCAGCCGTAGGCGACGGCCAGCAGCCCGCCGACCAGGGTCCCGGCCGCCATGCCCAGCGGAATGCCGAAGGCGAAGGCCGCCAGCGCCCGCGCCCTCTGGTGCGGCGGGAAATAGTCGGCGATCAGCGAATAGGCCGGGGCGACGCCGCCCGACTCGCCCACGCCGACCCCCATGCGGAACAGGAACAGCTGGGTGAAGTTCTGCGCCGTGCCGCACAGGGCAGTGAAGCCGGACCAGACGGCCAGGGCCCCCGTCATGATCCATACCCGGCTGAACCGGTCCGCCATCCAGGCCAGCGGAATGGCCAGCGTGGAATAGACCGAAGCGAAGGCGATGCCGCCCAGGAGGCCGAACTCGGTGTCGGTCAGGCCGAAGTCCTCGATCAGCCGCGGCCCGAGGATGCCGATGATCTGTCGGTCGAGGAAGTTGAGCATGTAGACCAGCACCAGCACCGCCAGCACGTAGAAGCGGTATCCCGGGCGGGCCGGGGCGACGGCGTCCGTGGTCATGGCTTTCCCTCCGACAAGGTTCGAACCCTAGCGGCGCCGGACCGGCGCGCCACAAGAAAAAATGGGCGGCGGCTCGTCAGAACCGCCGCCCGGATCAGAAGCGATCAGGCTTCAGGAGATCAGAACTTGACGCCCACCCGCGCCGTGAAGGTGCGCGGCGCGCCGTAGAAGGCGGTGATCGAGTCGCCGGTCGCGGCGCCCGGGAAGTTGTAGCCGCCGGTCTTGTAACGCTCGTCCGACAGGTTCTTGCCGTGGAGGCCGACGGTCCAGCGGTCGCTCGCCGACGTCCAGACGACGCTGGCGTCGTACATCCAGTAGGCTTCCTGGTCGAGCAGCGGGGCCGGCGTCTCGAACTGCTGATAGTCGCCGCGATAGGCCGCCGACGGCGTGAAGGCGATCTCGCTGCCGTCCGCGAACCAGTGCGTCCAGGTGGCGCTGATGGCGCCGGTCCATTCGGGCGTGTTCTGGAAGTCGCGCAGGTCCGAAACGTCGACGAAGCAGCCCGGCAGGGTCGGGCAGGTCGAGTTCAGCGGGCCGGTCGGGATGTAGGCCAGGAACTCGTCGAACTGGGCGTCGATGTAGCTCAGCATGCCGTTGATGACGAGATTGTCGGTGGCGCGCAGCGAGCCTTCGAACTCCCAGCCGCGGATCGAGGACGAGCCGACGTTGTCGACCACGGAGGCGACGGTGGCGCCCGCCGGGTACTGGGTGGTGATCTGCTGGTCCTCGTACGAGGAGTCGAAGATCGCCGTAGCGAAGCTCAGGCGGTCGAACAGGGTGCCCTTCAGGCCCAGTTCGATCGTCTCGACGGTCTCCGGGTCATAGCCCAGCACGGTGTCGGGATAGAGAACCGCGTCGCCGCGCATGTCGAAACCGCCCGACTTGAAGCCGCGTCCCCACGAGGCGTAGGTCGTGAAGTCCGGGCTGATCTCGTACGAGACGCTGACCCGCGGCGTGAACTCCTCGAAGTCGCGCGTATCGGTGTAGTCCGTGCGCGGCGCGCCGAGCGCGATCGCCGCCGAGTTGCCGAACAGCGGGCTGCGGATGCCGAGGTACTGCTGACGGAAGACCGTGCCGGTCTTCTCGTCGTGGGTCAGGCGGCCGCCGACCGAAACCGCCAGGGCGTCGGTGACGTCATAGGTGAAGTCGCCGAACACCGACCAGCTCTGCGTGTCGACGCTGCCGGACGTCAGGGTGGTCAGGTTGAAGTTGCCCACGACGGTGTCGAAGGCGCCCGAGGCGGTGGCGTCGAGGAAGTAGACGCCGGCCACGCCCGACCAGCGGTCGCCCTCGAAGAGCGCCTGGAATTCCTGGCTGAACTGGTCGTCGTCGTACATCGCGGGGATGTCGAGGATCGGCGCGGCAAGGTTGTCGAAATCGATGTTGCCGCGGGTCGAACCGTCACGGTAGGCGGTGATCGACTTCAGGGTCAGCCAGTCGTTGACCGTCCATTCGCCGGTGAGCGACACGCCGCGGGTCTCGACGTCGTTCTTGTCGCCGGCCCCGGCCATGGTGTCGTATTCGTTCTCCAGGATCGGAGCGAACTCGCGGTGCCCGTGGCGGGCGTTGGAGCTGTCCTGCACCCAGTCGCCGGCGAGGCGGAAGAACAGGCTGTCGGTCGGGGTCCACTCGAAGCTGACCCGCGCCGCGGTGACGTCCTTGTTGTAGTGCTCGGTGCCGGTGTTCAGGTTCTCGCCGAAGCCGTCGCGCAGGTAGCGGGCCACGGCGGCCGAGACGCCGAAGTTGTCGTTGATCGGCCCCGAGATGCTGGCGATGGCGTCGAACTGGTCATAGCTGCCGTAGGCGCCCTGAAGCTCGATCTCCGGCTCGTCGCCGATCCGCCGGGTCACGTACTTGATCGCGCCGCCGATGGTGTTGCGGCCGTAGAGCGTTCCCTGCGGCCCGCGCAGCACCTCGATCCGTTCGACGTCGAACACGTCCAGCACCGCCGCCTGGGGGCGGGCCACATAGACGTCGTCGATGTACAGGCCCACGCCGGGGTCGAAGCCCCACAGCGGGTCCTGCTGACCCACGCCGCGGATGAAGGAGATCAGCGTCGAGTTGGAGCCGCGGGCCGAGTTGAGGGTCAGGCTCGGCGTCGAGCGGGCGAGTTCGGTGATGTCCACCGTGCCGCGCGCTTCCAGCGTCTCGCCGGACACGGCGGTGACGGCCACCGGCACGTCCTGCAGGGCTTCCTCGCGGCGGCGGGCGGTGACGATGATCTCGCCCAGCTCGCTGGCCTGCGGGTCGGTCGCCTGCCCCGGCGAGGCGGCGTCCTGCGCGATGGCGACGCCCGAGAGCGCCCCCCAGGCGGCTCCGGCGAGCAAGGCGGTTTTCACGAGTCGGTTCATGGCGGCCCCAATCCTGATGTTTCCGGTGAGACGCTTTTATTCAGCGTTCAATGATTTTCTCGGACGGTAATCGTTTTCCGCCGGCTGTCAAACGGCGGAGCTTGTCCGGGCGTCGGCGGACGGCCGATCTGTGGCGCCGTTGCACAGGCGGGGCGGACCGGCCTAGCGTCGCCGGATGACCCGTCTCGACGCCCCCGCCCCCGCCGCCGACGCCCGCCCGGCCCGACGCGGCCGTCCGCCGAAGGCCAAGGCCGCCGGCGCGGCGGACACGCGCGAGTCCATCCTCGACGCGGCCGAGGACCTGTTCTCGAAGCACGGCTTCTACGGCGTCACCATCCGTGAGGTGGCCCGCGAGGCCGGCGTCGATACGGCCCTGGTGCACTACTATTTCGGCGCCAAGCGCGACCTGTTCGACGCGGTCTTCCTGCGTCGCGCCGAGGTCTGGAACAACGAGCGGGTCGAGGCCATCAACCGCTACGCCCGCGAGGCGGGCCCCGGCGGCATGACCCTGGAGGGCCTGTTCGAGGCCTTCCTGCGCCCGCCGTTCCAGTGGTCGCTCAAGGGCGGGCCGGGCTGGAAGCACTACGCCGCCCTGGTGGCCCAGACCAACGCCAACCCCGCCTTCGGCGGCGAGACCATGGCCCGCTACTTCGACCCCGCCATCCGGCGGCTGATCGAGCTGATCAAGCAGATCCTGCCGGAGGCGCGCGAGGTCGACCTGTACTGGGCCTACCACAACCTGTCGGGCGCCCTCACCCTGACGCTGGGCGAAACCGGCCGGCTGGACCGCCTGTCGGGCGGACTCTGCCGCTCCGGCGACCTGGAAAGCGCCTGCGACTACATGGTGCGCTTCGCCGCCGCCGGCTTCCGCGCGGTGTGCGGGCCCGGGGCGGCCGGGCGTCCGCCGGCATGAGCGAGGCCGGCCGCGAAGGGAGTCGATCCGGCCGACCCTCGACCTGGCGCTTGTGCGCGCGTGTTCATGGCCCGGACCGGGGAGCCGCGCCCGGGGCGGGGCCCAGGCGCCAGGCGGCCTCAGGGTCGTAGAGCGCGAAAGCGCGCGGCCGCCGCTCCGAAGGCGAACGCCGCCATCGCCCCCGCCAGTCCGACCGCCGCCGCAAGGGCCGCCTCGGCGTAGGCAGGGGCCGTGACGGCGAAGCGGACGGGTCCCACCGCGTTCAGGGTCATCCGGATCATCAGGAGACCGTAGGCTCCGGCCAGCAGCCCCAGCAAGGCGGAGCTCCAGCCCGCGGCCGCGAGCAGGCCGCCGATCCCGCGGCTCCGTCCGGAGAGGCCGGCCACGCCGAGGCCCGTGATCGGCAGCCAGAGCAGGATGCAGATCATCATCGCGAGCTTGAGCAGGATATCGGCCTCGAGGAACAGCATTCCCGGCCCGTAGCCGGCCATGTAGGTGGTCAGCAGCCAGGCGCAGGCGCCGGCCGCGACCAGGAACCCCGCCGTGGCGGCGACCAGCGCGAGCGCGTGCAGCTTCATCTCCGTCCTCCCTCCGCGACGCTGCGGATCGGGGCGGGCTGCGTCAACCCTAGCGCGGCGCGCGTTTGGCGAGGATGCGCTGCAGGGTGCGGCGGTGCATACCCAGCCGACGCGCAGTCTCCGAGACGTTGTGGTCGCACAGTTCGTAGACCCGCTGGATGTGCTCCCAGCGCACCCGGTCGGCGCTCATCGGATTGGCGGGCGGCTCCGGCGCCTCGCCGGTGGCCAGCAGGGCCTTGACCACGTCGTCGGCGTCGGCCGGCTTCTGCAGGTAGTCGACCGCGCCGGCCTTGACCGCCGCCACAGCCGTGGCGATGGCCCCGTAGCCGGTGAGCATGACGATGCGGGCGTCCTCGCGGCGGTCGCGGATCGCCTCGACGACCTTGAGGCCGTTGCCGTCCTCCAGCCGCATGTCCAGCACGGCGAAGGCCGGGGCCGAGGTCCTCAGCGCCTCGTTCGCCTCCGCAACGGAGGCGGCGGTGGTGACCTGGAATCCCCGGCTCTCCAGCGCGCGGCCCATGCGGGTGCGCAGGGCGTTGTCGTCGTCGAGCAGCAGGAGGGTCTTGTCCTCCAGGGCGGCGATCCGGGCTTCGGTGTCGGTCATATCGTTCTCCGTACGCTCAAGTCGGCAACCACGGGCCGGGCGTCAAGGTTCAGTACGCAGAGGCGTGGCCGTTGGACCGGGAACCTCCAGCGCCGGCCGCGGCCACCGCACCGCCACCCGCGCCCCCTTCGGCTGTCCGCGGCCGCCGTCGCCGGCGCCGACGGAAACGCGGCCGCCGGTGCGCTCCAGCAGGGTCCGGGCGATGAAGAAGCCCAGCCCCATGCCGCCCTGGCTCGGCGCGATGGCCGCCGGCTCGGGCGCCGGCGCGGCCTTGCGGCCCTTGCGACCGGGCGCGGCGGCGGCGGCGGCCACCGAGGCGGCGATCTGGGCGGCCAGCGCGCGGCGCGCCTTGCCCTGCGGCCGGCTGGTCACATAGGGCTCGCCCAGCCGGGGCAGGATGTCGGCCGGGAAGCCGGGGCCGTCGTCGACCACCTCGATCTCGATGAAGCCCGCGTCCACCAGCCCGCGCACCCGCACCTGGCTGTTGGCGAAGTCGGCGGCGTTCTCGACCAGGGTGGACAGGCCGTGGATCACCTCCGGCAGCCGCCGCACGCGCGGCTCGGGCGCCCCCGAGGCGGTGCGCACCGACACCTCGAAGTCGAGATCGAACCCGCGATGCGGCTCGACCACCTCCTCCAGCAGAGCCTTCAGCCCGACTTCGGCGAAGGCGATGCCGCCTTCGTCCGGCTGCTGCGACAGGCGCTTGAGGATGTCCCTGCAACGCTCGGCCTGCTGCAGGATCAGGGCCGCGTCCTCGGCGGCGCGGCCGTCGCGGGCGGATTCGCGCAACAGCTCGCGCGCCACCACCTGGATGGTCGCCAGCGGCGTGCCCAGCTCGTGCGCCGCCGCCGCCGCCAGCCCGCCCAGGGCCGCCATGCGCTGCTCGCGCTGCAGCACGTCCTGGGTGGTGGCCAGGGCCAGCTCCAGCTTCTCGGCGTCGGCCGCGACCCGCCAGGCGTAGGCCGAGGTGAAGACCACGCCGGTGGTCAGGGCCAGGCCGGCCCCGAAGCGGTACAGCGGCGGCAGGTCGATCTCGGTCCCCGACTGCCACGGCAGCGGCAGGGCGAAGAAGAACAGGGCGACGGTCGCCGCCAGCACCAGCAGTCCCATCAGCACGGCCTGCCGCGCCGGCAGCGACGCCGCCGCGACGGTCACCGGGGCGACCAGCAGGATGCAGAACGGGTTCTGCAGGCCGCCGGTCAGGGCCAGCAGCACCGACAGCTGCAGGATGTCGAAGCCGAGGTGGGCGGCGGTCAGCGCCCCGTCGGCCGTCGCCCCCTCGGTCCGGCGCAGGCGGGCGGTGGCGTTCAGGTTCATCGCCACGCTGGCGGCGACGGCGGCCAGACAGCCCCACAGCGGCAGGTCGAAGTGGAACCAGGCGGTTGCGATCAGGATGGTGGCGCTCTGACCGGCGATGGCCATCCAGCGCAGGATGACCAGGGTGCGCAGGCTCAGGCCGCGGCTGCGGCGGGGCAGGTTGCGCCAGCCGGCGAACCGCCCCCCTTCGGGCGGGTCCCCGACCTGCGGCGATGGATGATCTTCTGCGAGGCTCACAGCTCTTCTATAGACGCGTTCGTCCGCAAGGGGACGTTTCCGAAAGAGCCGCGATGCCGCGCCGTTCCATCCTGCTGTTCGCGGCCGCCTGCCTGGTGGTGGCGGCGGCGCTCGCGGTCGTCACCGTGATCGTGGTCCAGCGGGCCGACGACGGCCGGGCCGCCTACGGGACGGGCGCCGAGGTCGCCTCGACCGGACAGCCGCAGCTGGGCGGCCCGTTCCGGCTGGTCGACCAGGACGGCCGGACGGTCGACCAGTCCCTGCTGGAAGGGAAGTGGTCGCTGGTCTTCTTCGGCTTCACTTATTGCCCCGACTACTGTCCCACGACCCTGACCATGCTGGAGGCGACGAAGCGGCGGCTGGGCGACCGCGCCGACGATCTGCAGATCGTCTTCATCACCGTCGATCCGGAACGGGACAGCCCGCAGGCGCTGAAGGACTATCTGTCGTCCGACGGTTTCCCCGAGGGGGTGATCGGCCTGACCGGGACGCCGCAGCAGATCGCCGACGTCGCCCGCGCCTACGGCGCGCCGTACGAGAAGGTCGGCGAGGGCGAGGGCTACACCATGAATCACGGGCTGACGATCTACCTGATGGGCCCGGACGGCCGCTTCCGCGCCCCCCTGGGCCACGATCTCGGGCCGGAACGCGCGGCGGGGGTGATCGAGCGGGTGATGGCGCGCGGCTGAGCGGCTTCACGTTCCGCTCATCGCCGATAATCCTTTTGCAGCGCGGCGCGTTCTATGCTGCCTTGCCGCATAAGGCGGGGGCCGTTCCAGGACACGCATGCTTTATACGCTTCACGAGCTCGCCTACGCCTCGGCGGCTCCCTTCCGGATCGGGGCGCAGCTGGCCCGCGACTTCTGGACCCATCCGTTCAATCCGGCGGCGGAGACGGCCCTGGGCCGCACCGCCTTCGCCTCGGCCGAGCTGTTCGAGAGCGTCACCCGCCGCTACGGCAAGCCGGCCTGGGGGCTGGAGACCATCGAGATCGAGGGGCGCAAGGTCCGCACGACGGAGCAGGTCATCTGGTCCTCCCCGTGGTGCCGGCTGGTGCGCTTCGCCCGCCACCTGGGCGACCTGAAGCGGGCGGGCAAGCCGACCGTCGCGCCCGCCGTGCTGATCGTCGCGCCGCTGTCGGGCCACTACGCCACCCTGCTGCGCGGCACGGTCGAGACCTTCCTGCAGGACCACGACGTCTACGTCACCGACTGGTCCAACGCCCGGCAGGTGCCGATGCTGGAGGGGCGCTTCGACTTCTCCGACTACATCGACCACGTCCGCACCATGCTGGCCCAGATCGGGCCGCGCGCGCACGTGGTCGGGGTCTGCCAGCCGGGGCCGCCGGTGCTGGCCGCCTGCGCCCTGATGGCCGAGGACGACGATCCGAACCGCCCGGCCTCGATGACCTTCATGGGCTCGCCGATCGACGCCCGCCTGTCGCCGACGGTGATCAACGGCCTGGCCGAGGAGAAGCCCTTCACCTGGTTCCGGTCGAACATGATCCACACCGTGCCGTGGCCCTATCCGGGGTTCGGACGGCGGGTCTATCCGGGCTTCGTGCAGCTCTACAGCTTCATGTCGATGAACGAGGAGCGCCACGTCGACGCCCACCACGAGTATTTCCAGCACCTCGTCAACGGCGACGGAGACGGGGTCGAGAAGCACGAGGCCTTCTACAACGAATACCTCTCCGTGCTGGACCTGACCGAGGAGTTCTATCTCCAGACCATCGACATCGTCTTCCAGCAGCACCTGTTGCCGCGCGGGCTGCTGGAGCACCGCGGGCGACGCGTCGACCTGACGAAGGTCACGGACATCGGGCTCATGACGGTCGAGGGCGAGAAGGACGACATCTCCGGCGTCGGCCAGACCCAGGCGGCCCACACCCTGTGTTCGAACATTCCCGACGACCGGCGCGTGCTCTGGGTCCAGCCGGACGTGGGCCACTACGGCGTGTTCAACGGCCGCCGCTTCCGTGACGAGATCTATCCCCGCACGCGCGACTTCATCGCCCGCAACGAGGCCCTGAGTGTCCTACCGGAACGGCCAGCGGCTGCCGCCTGAGGCGCTGGGCGTCCCCGCCCGACTGTCGGTCAATCCGCGCGCCCGCCGGCTGTCGATCCGCATCGACGGCCGCGCCGGCGAGGCGGTGCTGGTGGCGCCGTCCGAGCGCAAGCTGGGCGACGTCGTCGCCTTCGCGCGCGGCAAGGCCGGGTGGATGCGTCAGAGACTCGCCGCCCGTCCGGAGAGCGCGCCGCTCGCGCCCGACGCCGTCGTGCCCGTGTTCGGCCGGCCCACCCGGCTGGCGGCCGCCGGCGGCGCCGGGGCGGCCCGGCTGGTGGAGTGCGAGGCGGGGCCGGTGATCGTTTCCGGCGGCGAGGGCGAGGCCTATGCGCGGCGGGTCGAGAACCTGCTCAAACGGCTGGCGCGGCAGGTGCTGGTCGAGCGCACCGAGCACCATCTGCGCACCCTGGGCCAGCGGCCGGTAAAGGTGTCGATCACCGACGCGCGCTCGCGCTGGGGCTCGTGCAGCCCGCACAACCGGACCATCCGCTACAGCTGGCGGGTGATCATGGCCCCGCCGGCCGTGGCCGACTACCTGGCGGCGCACGAAGTCGCCCACCTGGTCCACGCCGACCACAGCCCGGCCTACTGGGCGGTGGTCGAGCGCCTCGTCGGCGACCATCGGCCGTTCCGCAGATGGCTTCGCGAGCACGGCGCGGCGCTTCACGCGGTGGGGCGCTAGGGGAGCGCCGCTGCCGGCCGGAACGGGCGAAGGCCCGGGCGGCGACGGGGTCTCGGCGGGGAGTGTATCGACTGTCGCCGACGTCCTCCTCGTCCACCCGCGGCGTCGCTCTTGTCCACCGTGGAATATCCACCCGTTCCGGGATCAGAAGAACAGCGGCTCCGGCTTCTTCTCCGGCGGCGGAGCGGGCTCCGGGCGGGGCTCCTCCCGCCGCGGCTGTTGCGGCTGGGGCTGGGTCGGACGCACGACCGGCTGATCCTCACGCCGGGCCCCCGGATCGCGCGGCAGCGGCCCCGGCTCCGGCATCGGCTCATCCAGCGGATCGGCGGCGGGGGGGCTGTCGCCGAACAGGTCGCCGATCTGGCCGAGCAGGCTTTCCACGGGATCGGGCGGGCGCCAGCCTTCGGGCATGGGCGGCCCGGCCGGGATGTCCGGCGCGTTCAGGCGCGGCAGGGCGGCCTGCATGAAGGCCTTCCAGATCGCGGCCGGCGACGAACCGCCGGTGACGCCGCGCATCGGGGTGTTGTCGTCCTTGCCGACCCAGACGGCGGTGACGAAGCCGCCGGTGTAGCCGACGAACCAGGCGTCCTTGTAGTCCGAGGTGGTGCCGGTCTTGCCCGCCAGGTCGCGCCCGGCGATGGCGGCCGAGCGGCCGGTGCCGCCGGTCATGACGCCGCGCAGCATCTGGTTCTGGTAGTAGAGGAAGGGGTTGGTGATCGCCTGCACCGGCGCGCCGGCGCGGTTGGAGCGCTGGTAGATCACCCGGCCCTGCGGCGTCCGGATGCGGGTGATGCCGTGGGCCTGCACCCGCTTCCCGCCGTTGGCGAAGGCGTCGTACGCCTGCGCCATCTCCAGCGGCGACACCTCCACCGCGCCCAGCGCCATGGCCGGCTCCAGGCCGATCCGGCTGGTGATGCCCAGCCGCCGGGCGGTGCGGGCGACGTTGTCGCGACCGACCTGGTCGGCGAGACCGGCCGCCACGGTGTTGATCGACTGCGCCACCGCCTGCGACAGGGGCATCTCGCCCCGGAAATCGTTGGTGTAATTCCGCGGCGACCAGTTGCCGATCCGGATCGGGGCGTCGTTGACCCGCGTCTCGGGCGTGTAGCCGCTCTCCAGCGCCGTCAGGTAGACGAACGGCTTGAAGGCCGAGCCGGCCTGGCGGCGGGCGTCGACGGCGCGGTTGAACTGGCTGTCGGCGTAGGAGGCGCCGCCGATCATCGCCCGCACCCGGCCCTCGCCGTCCAGCGCCACCAGCGCCGCCTGCTGCACCCCGCGCGACTCGTCCCGGTCGAGGATGCGCCGCACCGCCCGCTCGGCCTGGGTCTGCAGGGTCAGGTCCAGGGTCGTCTCGACGATCATGTCCTCGGTCGGCTCGCCCACCAGCTCCCGGATCTGCTTGTCGAGCCAGTCGACGAAGTACTGGGCGTGCTGGGTGGCCAGGGTCCGCGAGACGCGCACGGGGGCGGTGACCGCCTCGGCCCGCTGTTCCGGCGTAATCACGCCGGCCTCGACCATCTCGTCGAGCACCACGGTGGCGCGGGCGGCGGCGCGCTCGCTCTCCGACACCGGCGAGTAGCGCGACGGGGCCTTCAGCAGGCCGGCCAGCAGGGCCGCCTCGCCGACGGTCAGGTCCTTGGCGCCCTTGTCGAAATAGCGCTGCGAGGCCGCCTCGATGCCGTAGGCGCCGGCGCCGAAATAGACCCGGTTCAGATAGAGGGCGAGGATCTCCTCCTTGGAGAACTTCATCTCCAGCCACACGGCCAGCATCAGCTCCTGAACCTTGCGCTTCAGGTTCTGGTCCGGGCTGAGGAAGAGGTTCTTGGCCAGCTGCTGGGTCAGGGTCGAGCCGCCCTGCACCACCCGTCCGGCGCGCATGTTGGCGACGATGGCCCGGCTCATGCCGACCGGATCGAAGCCGGGATGATAGTAGAAGCGCCGGTCCTCGATGGCGATGAAGGCGGCCGGGACATAGTCCGGCAGGGCTTCCAGGTCGGCCGGCGGGGCCTGCTGCGTGCCGCGCACGGCGATCAGCGCCCCGTTGCGGTCGAGGTAGGTGATCGAGGGCTGCCGGTCGACGTTGTAGAGGGTCGAGGTGTCGGGCAGGTCGCGCGCGAACACGGCGAAGAAGACGACCAGGAAGATCAGGCCCCAGACGGCCAGCACCGCGCTCCAGTAGAGCAGGCGCTGCAGCGGCGTGCGCGCCGCCTTTCCGTCGCCGCCCGAGCCGCGACCGAACCTGAACCCGGAACCCGCCATCGAAACCTCATCAAGCCTGCCGGCGGTCTTAGCCGGTCAAGCTGCCGACGGAAACGCCCCCGCGTCTCTCACGCGACCGTGAAGGACGTTTCCGCCGAAACGATGGCCCGGACGCCCCCTATTCTAAAAACGCGTTCACCTCGGCGGCGAATACCGCGGGCTGGTCCAGCATGATGAAGTGGGCGCTGTCGTCGATGCGCTTCAGCTCGGCGCCCGGGAGGTTCGCGAACGAGGCCTGGTAGATGCCGTCGGTGATCTCGGGGGTCATCCGCGGGTCGTTGAACTTGACGTAGAGCACGGTGGTCGGGGCGGTGATGCGGGCCAGCTCGGGCCGCAGGTCGGTGACGATCAGCTCGCGGAACGCCGCGGCCGCCACCTTCTGGTCGCTCGTCTCCATGTCCCGGATCGGACCGGCGCGCAGCGATTCCGTGTTGATCATCCCGTTGATCGAGGCGGTCGCCTGGGCGTTGTAGGCCTCGCGCGGCCCATTCGCCATGCCGGCGTGGATCTGGTCGGCGACGGGGGCGACGCTCTCGGCCGTGGCGCCCGGCCCGCCGAACATCGCGCCCATGAACGGCACCATGTCCACGACCATCAGCTTGCCGACGCTGTCGGGGTGACGCGCCGCCAGCATCATGGCGATGGTCCCGCCCATCGAGTGGCCGATCACCGCCGGCTTCTCCAGACCCTGCTCGGCGATGTAGCGGGCCAGATCCTCGGCCACCGGCGCGGAGACCGGGCCCGTGGCGTTGTCCTCGGCGGGCGCGCCGGCGAAGCCCTGCACATGCACCCGGTGGACCCGGTAGCGCCCCTTGAGCGTCTCGGTCAGCCCTTCCCAGACCTCCGGCGAGGAGGTCAGGCCGGGGACGAGGATCACGTCGCCGACCGGGTGCTCCGGTCCGTCGACGCGGACGTGGAAGCGGCCCGATTCGAACGGGGCGTGGGCGTGGCCGTGGTCCCCGTGACCCTGGGGCGCGGCGGGGGCGTCGTGGCCCTGAGCGGCGTGCGCCGCGTGGGCGGCGTGGGGGTCCTGGGCCAGGGCCGGCGTGGCGGTCAGGGCGGCGGCGGCCAGAACGGCCGTCAGGGTGGTGTTCATCGGGGAGACCTCTCCATCTGCGTCACAACGCCGATATCCGGGATACTTTGTGTTGTAAAGTGCTTTTTCCAGACTCGACATCAGCGACTGGCGGCGGCCCCGGCGGCTCGCCTAGAATAGCAGCCATGACGCCGCCCGACACTGCTCCCGTCGCCGCCCGAGAAGCGCGCACACCGCCGCCGGCCCCCTTCGGGAAGGGATTCGTCCTCGACGCCTGGTACTTCGTCGCCCTCTCGCGCGACGTGGCGCCGGGCTCCCTGAAGCGGCACGAACTGCTGGACGAGCCGGTGCTGATCGGGCGCACGCGGTCGGGCGAGGTCTTCGCCCTGCGCGACATCTGCCCGCACCGTGCGGCGCCGCTTTCGGCGGGCCGCATCGTCGACAAGGGCGAGGGCGAGACCATCGAGTGCCCCTACCACGGGTGGCGCTTCCGCCCCGACGGCGGCTGCGCCGCCATCCCGTCGCTGGTCGAATCCCAGGCCTTCGAGACCGACCGCATCCGTGTGCGGCGCTATCCGGTGCGCGAGAGCCAGGGGCTGGTGTTCATCTGGATGGGTTCGGACCCGCGCGGCGCGGATGAGCCCGACCATGAGCCGCCGCAGTTCCCCGGCGTCGTCGGGGGCGGCGCCAGGCTGGTCGAGTGGATGGAGTTCGACAGCCACATCGATCACGCCGTGATCGGGCTCATGGACCCCGCCCACGGCCCCTTCGTGCATCAGCAGTGGTGGTGGCGCTCGGAGCATTCGATGCACGAGAAGGCCAAGGCCTTCGAGCCGCGCGAGCACGGCTTCGCCATGGTCCGCCACGCGCCGTCGTCGAACAGCCGGCTCTACCGGATTCTCGGCGGGGCGCCGGCGACGGAGATCACCTTCCGCCTGCCCGGGTACCGCTGGGAGCACATCCAGGTGGGCGAGAAGCAGGTGCTGGCCCTGACCTGCCTGACCCCGATCACCTCGACCCGCACCCGCATCACCCAGATCTTCTGGTCGGATCACTGGGTCTTCGCCCTGGCCCGGCCGTTCCTGCGGCTGGGCGTGGTCGCCTTCCTCAAGCAGGACGGCGGCATGGTGAACCTTCAGAACGAGGGCCTGCGCTACGACCCCGCCCTGATCTGGATCGACGACGCCGACCGGCAGGCCAAATGGTACCAGCAGCTCAAGCGCGAGTGGATGAAGAGCCGCGCCGAGGGTCGCCCCTTCGTCAATCCGGTCCAGCCGGTGACCCTGCGCTGGAAAAGCTGAAGGCCGCGACGCGGGTCGCGGCCTTCGGAAGATTCAGCGCAGCGCGGTCCGCGTCACTGCCGGGCCAGCGCTCCGGCGAGGACCACGTCCACCTGCTTCTGCAGCTGGGCGTCCAGCTGTTCCATGCTCCAGCCGTCGTAGGCGGCGCGACGGTAGTTCGACAGGAAGGCCGCATAGATCACTTCGGCGAGCAGACGCACGTCCGCGTCCTGGCGCAGATCGCCTTCCCGCACGCCGGCCTGCAGCGCCTCGGCGACCACCTCGACCACCGGCCGGACCGCCTCGCGCATCCGCATCTCGGCGGCCACCGGCTGGAACCACGAGCGGGCCACCACGGCCTGCACCAGCGGCAGTTGCTCGAGCGTGCCGTGGTAGGCGGCCGTCAGCGCCGCCAGCACGCGGCCGCGCACCGTGCTCTCGC
Organism: Caulobacterales bacterium RIFCSPHIGHO2_01_FULL_70_19; assembly: GCA_001794825.1. Lineage (GTDB taxonomy): Bacteria > Pseudomonadota > Alphaproteobacteria > Caulobacterales > Caulobacteraceae > Brevundimonas. The sequence continues at coordinate 99,243 of MGLK01000019.1, forward strand.
CCGCGGCGGCGGCCCGGAGCGTTTCGGCCAGACGGGCCAGGTCCTCGGTCAGGACGGCCTCGAACAGCTCGGCCTTGTCCTGGAAGTTGGCGAACACCGCGCCGGTCGACATGCCCGCGCCCCGGGCGATGTCACGGATGGTGGCGGGCTCGTAGCCCCGCTCGGCGAAGAGCGCGCGGGCGGCGTCGAGGACCTTCTGACGGGTCCGCACCTTGGCGGCCTGGCGGCGGTTCAGACGGGGAGCTTCAGCCTCGGTCTCGGAGGTGTCGAGGGCGGAGGTTTGGGCGATGTCTCGCATGAAATCGGTACTCGACTAAGCGGCGATCGACGGCCGCCGACAGAAAGAAAACGCCGAAGCGATGCTAAGGAATCAGATGCTCCGGAGAGCGCCGTCGGAGATCTCCGACAGGCCGGCGAGGGCTGGCACTCATCACGCAACGATGACCAAAATGGGGTGCGCGGGTTAACGGGCGACAACAGGCCACGGTTAACGTACGGGCCCGCTGCGGCTCACCGTCGCAGGGTGGTGCGCAGCGCCCGCGGAGCCCGCGGCGCATCGCCCTTCGGCATGGCGTCCTGGAACATCTTGCGGAAGCGATCGCGCCGGTCGTGGATCGAGGCGAGCACCAGACCCATGGGCACGCCGAGGTCCACCAGGGTGTTCTCGGCCAGCTGCAGGCTCGCCTCGGTGGTCTCGGGCACCGCGTCGGTCGCGCCCAGGCCATAGAGGCGTTCGGCGTGGCGCGAGTCGCGGGCGCGGGCGATGATGCTGAGGTCGGGACGCAGCGCCCGGGCGGCGGCCACCACCTCGTCGACCTTGGTGGGCGCGTCCATGGTGACGACGAGGGCGCGGGCGGTGTCGATTCCGCACAGGCGCAGCAGCTCGGGACGGGCGGCGTCGCCATAGAAGACATTGGCGCCCTCGGCCCGCCCCTTGCCGACGGTCGAGGCGTTCGAGTCGAGCGCCAGGAACGACTGGCCGTGCTCGCTCAGCAGCTCGCCGACCAGCCGCCCCACCCGGCCGAAGCCGACCACCAGCACCTGCCCGTGGCCGGCGACGGGCTCGAACGCCTCCGCCGGCAGGTCGGGCGTGGGGGCCGGCTCCCGCAGCAGCCGCGACGCCAGCGCGCCCATCAGCGGGATGGTGAAGATGCTGATCGTGGCGGCGAGCATGACGGTGCCGGTGAAGGTCGGGGACGCGATGCCCTCAACCAGGCCAGCGCCGAGGATGACGAACGCGAACTCTCCGGCCGGGGCGAGCATCAGCGCCGCCTCCATCGCCGTCCGGTTGCGGATCCGCCACAGCCGCGCCGTCGCGTAGATCAGCGCCGCCTTCAGCGCCGTCATCAACGCCGCGAGGCCGAACACCGCGAGCGGATCGGCGGCGACCGCATCCAGATCGAGGCCGATCCCGACGCCGACGAAGAAGACGCCCAGCAGCAGGCCCTTGAACGGGTCGATGGCCAGCTCGACCTCGCGGCGGAACTCCGTCTCGGCCAGCAGCAGGCCGGCGACCAGGGCGCCGAGGCCCATCGAGAGGCCGGCCGCCTGCGCCGCGACGCCGGCCCCGACGACCACCAGCAGACTGGCGGCGACGAACAGCTCCCCGCCCTGCCCGCGGCTGCGCGAGCGGGCCACCGAGCGGAACATGGGCCGCAGGACCAGCCGGCCGAGCCCGACAAGCAGGGCCAGGCCGACGGCGGCCGGGATCAGGGTGAGCAGCGCCGGCCGCAGGACCGAGGGATCGAACTCGCCGCCGCCGGCCACGCTCTGGGCGAGCGCCGCCAGCACGGTGACGGTGATCAGGATGGGGGCGACCGCCAGATCCTGGGCGAGAAGAACGGCGAAGGTGGAGCGGCCGGCCGGGGCCGTCAGGCGGCCACGTTCGGCCATCACCGGCATCACCACGGCGGTGGAGGACAGGGCCAGGCCCATCCCGAGCACCGCCGCGGAGACGAGCGGCTGCCCCATCAGCATGAACACGGCGGCGAGGCCGACGGCGCAGACCGCCACCTGGGTGAGGCCGAGGCCGAACACCAGCCGGCGCATGGCCTTGAGCCGCTCCCACGACAGCTCCAGTCCGATCATGAACAGGAGAAAGGCAACCCCCAGCTCCGACAGCGAGCGCAGCTGGGCGGCGTCGGAAATGGTGATCCAGGACAGCCAGGGCGCCACGTCGGCGAAACGCGCCAGCCCGTCCGGGCCCAGCAGCACGCCGGCCGCGAGGAAGCCCAGCACCGGGCTGATCCTGAAGCGGCTGAACAGCGGCACCACAACGCCCGCCGCGGCCAGAAAGACCACCAGATCCCTGTAGTCGCCGCCCGCGTCGCCGTGCATCCGTTCTCCTCGCCGGCCCACTATCCCGGCTGCCGGCGCCATCGCCAAGGGGCCGCGCTTCCGCAGCCGTGTTTTCCCGCCGGGGTTCATGACAAAAATTTCAGACGACAGCGTCCCTGCGGGGCGTAGGGTCCCGCCCGACGCTCCCCCGGAGGGACGCGAAGTCGAGGGACACATGAAGAAATTGCTGATCGGCGCCGCTCTGGGCGCCCTGCTGCTGCCCGCCTCGGGCGCGCTGGCCCAGGATCACGACCACGCCTGCATCGACGAGGCCTGCACGGTCTTCGAGCTCTTCCAGACCAGCGAACCCGGCGCGACGGTGACGGGATGGCAGGGCACGGAAGCGCCGAGTTACGGCACCTGGGGCTTCGACCTCGCCGGGCGCGACACCTCCGTCGATCCGGGTGAAAGCTTCTTCCGCCACGCGAACGGCGCCGCCCTCGACCGGATGCAGATCCCGTCGGACCGCACCTCCTACGGCAGCTTCGCCCTGCTGCGCGAACTGTCGGACAACCGCCTGAAGGCGATGATCGAGGGGCTGGTCGCCCGCACCGACCTCGCCGCAGGCTCCGACGAGGCCAAGATCGCCGACGCCTACCGCGCCTACATGGATGAGGCGCGGATCGAGGCGCTCGACGCCCAGCCGCTGCAGCCCTACCTCGCCGCCATCCGCGCCGCGGACAGCCACGAAAAGCTGGCGGTCTACATGGGCGAGATCCAGGGCCGCTTCGGTGGATCGCTCTTCGGCACCGGCATCACCATCGACCAGAAGGCGCCGACCCGCTACGTCGTCTCGACCGGCCAGTCGGGCATCGGCCTGCCGAACCGCGACTACTACCTGGAAGAGCGCTGGGCCGAGAAGAAGGCGCTGTACCGGGCCTACATCGAGCGCATGCTGGAGATGATCGGCTGGGACGATCCCGCCGCCAACGCCGACGCCATCCTCGCCTTCGAGACGCGCATCGCCGAGGCGCACTGGACCCCGATCCAGAACCGCAACCGCGACGAGACCTACAACGAGTACACCATCGCCCAGCTGGCCTCGGAGGCGCCCGGCTTCCCGTGGCAGGCCTACTACGACGCCGTCGGCGTCGGCGACGTGCCGCGCCTGATCGTGCGCCAGGACACGGCGATGCCGAAGATGGCGGAGATCTACGCGGAGACGCCGGTCGAGGTGATCCAGGCCTGGCAGGCCTTCCACACCACCGACGACGCCGCGGGCCTGCTGTCGAAGCGGTTCGCGGACGCCCAGTGGGAGTTCCGCTCGCGCGACCTGCAGGGCCAGCCGGCCCAGCGCAGCCGCGACAAGCGGGCCATCAGCTTCGCTGAAGGCATGCTGGGCGAGGCCATCGGCCGCCAGTACGTGGCCGAGTATTTCCCGGCCGAGTCCAAGGCCAAGATGGAGGAGCTGGTCGCCAACCTGCGCACCGCACTCTCCAACCGGATCAACACCTACGACTGGATGAGCGACGCCACCAAGGCCGCCGCCCAGGACAAGCTGGCCAAGTTCACCGTCAAGATCGGCTACCCGAACAAGTGGCGTGACTATTCGGATCTCGAGATCCGCGCCGACGACCTGTTCGGCAACGCCGAGCGGGCCGGCCTCTTCCAGTGGAACTACCGGCTCAACCGGCTGAACGACCCCGTCGACAAGGACGAGTGGGGCATGTTCCCGCAGACGGTCAACGCCTACTACAACTCGGCCAACAACGAGATCGTCTTCCCGGCCGCCATCCTGCAGCCGCCGTTCTTCGATCCCGACGCGGACCCGGCCGTCAACTACGGCGGCATCGGCGGGGTGATCGGCCACGAGATCGGCCACGGCTTCGACGACCAGGGCTCCAAATCCGACGGCGACGGGGTGCTGCGCAACTGGTGGACCCCCGAGGACAAGGCGCGCTTCGACGCCCTGACCGAGCGGCTGGGCGCCCAGTACGACCAGTTCGAGCCGATCCCGGGCTTCAACGTCCAGGGCGGCCTGACCATGGGCGAGAACATCGGCGACGCCGCCGGCACGGCGGTGGGCCTCGAGGCCTACCACCTGTCGCTGAACGGCCAGCCGGCCCCGGTGATCGACGGCCTGACCGGCGACCAGCGCTTCTTCTACGGCTGGGCCCAGGTGTGGCAGTCGAAGTACCGCGAGGACGCGCTGAAGCAGCAGATCGCCACCGATCCGCACAGCCCGGCCGAGTTCCGCGTCATCGGCCCGCTGCGCAACATCGACGCCTGGTACGACGCCTTCGACGTCCAGCCGGGCGACAAGTACTACCTGCCGCCGGAAGAGCGCGTGCGCATCTGGTAAGGGCGAAAGCCTGACGCAGGGAGGGCCGGAGCGGCGACGCTCCGGCCCTTTCGCCTTTCAGGCCGCCGTCGACCGGTCCGCGGCGGCTCGCCGCCCGCGCCTGCCGTCCGATGGATTCAGGGCGCAAAAAAGCCCGCCGCGGGGGATACATCGCGGCGGGCTTTCTTTCGCTCTCTGAGGAGCGGACGTTTCCTCCCCGAAACGCCTCCGGGCGGCTGCGGCGCCGAAACGCTGCGCTTCCCGAGTGGCGACAGAAAGACGACAAATTCCGGCTCAAGTCAATCGACTGGTCCGCCGGCCCGCCGGGTTTTCCTTTGTTATCAATGATAACTCACGAAGCTGTGCGCGCCGCCTCGACGATGCCGCGCACGGTCGCGACGAGCTCTCCCCGCGGGACGCGGCGCTGCCCCGGACGCTCCGCCTTCCAGGCCTCGTTGTCGGCGACGCCGGCGGCCAGCGCCCGGCCCGCGTCGAGGTCCTTGATCGTGACCTCGCCGGCCGAAATCTCGTCGCCGCCGAGGATCACGGCCGCCGGCGCTCCGCGCCGGTCGGCGTACTTCATCTGCGCCTTCATCCCGGCCCGCCCGAGGTAGAGCTCGGCCGCGACGCCCGCGTTTCGAAGCTCCGAAACGGCGTCGAGGTAGTGCTGCATGTCGGCGTCCGAGAAGACGATCACCACCACCGGCCCCCGGACCGCGTCCTCGCCGCCGCGGCCGGCGGCCCGCAGGGCGGAGGCGAGGCGGGAGACGCCGAACGAAAAGCCGGTCGCGGGGAGGCGCTCGCCGGTGAAGCGGGCCACCAGATCGTCGTAGCGTCCGCCCCCGCCGATCGAGCCGAAGCGCACCGTCCGCCCCCGCTCGTCGGTCGTGTCCAGCAGCAGTTCGGCTTCGAACACCGCGCCGGTGTAGTACTCGAGCCCGCGCACGATGGTGGGATCGAAGCGCACCGCCGCCTCGTCCACCCGCATGGCGGCCAGCGCGCTGTCGATGGCCGCCAGCTCCTGCAGCGCCGCCCCGCCGACCGCGCCGAGGCCGCCCGCGCGCGCCACGGCCTCAAGGGTGGCCGCGCGCGACAGGCCGGCGTCCCCGGCCGAGGCCAGGAAGGCCTCGATGGTGGCGGCGACGCCCAGCGGCAGGTCGGCCCCCTTCGTGTAGTCGCCGGACTCGTCCAGCCGGCCCTCGCCCAGCAGGGCGGCGACGCCCTCCCAGCCCAGCCGGTCGAACTTGTCGATTGCCCTGAGCGCAGTCAGCCTCTGCACCGGATCGGTCACCCCGCCGGCCTCGAACAGGCCGTCGAACAGCTTGCGGTTCGAGACGCGGATGACGGCCTGTCCGGCCGCCAGGCCCGCGGCCTGCAAGCCCTCACAGGCCATGGCGATGATTTCGGCGTCGGCCTCGGGGCGGTCCGACCCCACGGTGTCGGCGTCGCACTGGACGAACTCGCGGAAGCGGCCGGGGCCCGGCTTCTCGTTGCGCCACACCGGTCCGAAGGCGTAGCGGCGGAACGGCTTGGGCAGGGTCTCCCAGTTCTGCGCCGCGAACCGGGCCAGCGGCGCCGTCAGGTCGTAGCGCAGGGCCATCCACTGGTCGTCGTCGTCCTGCAGGGCGAAGACGCCCTCGTTCGGCCGGTCGGCGTCGGGCAGGAACTTGCCCAGGGCGTCGGCGTATTCGAACGCCCCCGTCTCCAGCGGCTCGAACCCCCAGCGTTCGTAGACGGCCGAGACCCGCTGGACGAGGCGGCGCTCGGCCACAAGGTCGCGGCCGCGGCGGTCGGCGAACCCTCTCGGGTTGCGGGCTTCGGGGCGGGCGGCGGCGGCGTCGGTCATGCCGCGCGCTTAAGCCATCGCCCGCCGCCGGGCAACGATCAGGCGGTCGCGGGCTTCCGGATCGGCACCACCCGGCCGTAGGTCAGGCAGCGCCACAGCCACTCCAGCGGCCCCATCTGGAACACCGACAGCCACAGCGGCGACCAGACCAGCTGCGCCGCCCACACGGCCCCGACCACCATCCACATCTCGGCCGGGCCGTGCGTGCCGAACCACATCGGCCCCCAGGGCGCATAGTAGAGGGTGACCATGATCAAGGTCTGGCTCAGATAGTTGGTGAAGGCCATCCGCCCCACCGGGACCAGCCATGCGGTCAGCGGCTTCAGCCCGAAGCGCACCAGCAGGACGAGGATGCTGACGTAGAGCAGGGTGATCAGCGGAGCCATGCCGCCGGCGGCGGCGGCCAGCCCACGGGTCGGATCGGCGTCCTCGCCGGCCGTCATGTCCTGCCAGCCCCACACGGCGAAGGCGACGAGGTTGGCGCCGCCGAGCGCGATCGTCAGGGCGTAGGTCCACAGGGGCGCCCGCCCGGACAGGTAGCCGGACTTGAACAGGCCCAGCCCCAGCATCATCAGCGGCACGGAGACCGGTATCAGGAAGGGGCTGGCCATCAGCTGGAGCAGGGCCCAGTCCTTCAGGTTCTCGATCAGCCCCGCCGGCCAGCCGCTGCGGTACAGCTCGACCGTGGCCGCGATCGTCGCCGGATCGGAGGCCGGCCCCTCCGCGGCCATCCGCGCGGCGAAGTCCGGCGGCAGGTTCGCCATGCCCCACGAGCCCAGGGTGGCGACCAGTCCCCACAGCAGGGTCAGCCCGCCGCCGACCCACAGCAGCCGCCGCGCCGTCCACGAGCGGAACATCATCATGATCAGGCCGCAGTAGGCGTAGTGCAGCAGGATGTCGCCGTACCACAGCAGGGCGCCGTGCAGCAGGCCGAACACCCCCAGCCAGAGCAATCGGCGCGTCAGCACGGGTCCCCGCGCCTGGTCGTGCCTCTCGCCGCCGACGAGGAAGATCGAGACCCCGAACAGCATGGTGAACAGGGTGCGGAACTTGTCGGCGAAGAAGACGTCCGTGACCCAGCGCCCGATCCGGTCCGCTTGCGACAGGTCGACGGGCGGCGCCGCCTCCGCCATCAGCACCTCCGCCGGCCAGCCGAACGAGACGGCGTTGACGGCGAGAATCCCGAGGATCGCCCAGCCGCGCAGCATGTCGAGGTTGTGGATGCGGTCCTTCGGGCGGACCGGGCCCAGGGCGGCGTCCGCAGGCCGGGCGGCGGGCGCGAGTTCGACGGCGGCCATGATGTCCCCCCTTCTGGCGCACGGCAGAGTGGCGCCGCCGGACGCGCCGCCCAAGTGAATTCGCCGTCAGGCGGCTCTCACTCTCCGGCGGGGCCGCGCAGGACCCCCAGCCGGTCCCGAACTTCCGGCTGCGGCGAGAAGGCGATGAAGGCGACGCACAGGCCCGACCACAGGGCGTAGGCGACGCCGATCAGGACGGCGAACGGCAGGCCTCCGACGCCGTAGATGAGCAGCGAGGTTTCACTGCCGCCGAGACCTTCGCCCAGGCTGGCGGCGCTGAGCCACTGCTGGACGGCCTGCACGAGGGCGAGCACCGCGCCGAGCGCCACGGCCAGCAGGCCGCCGTAGAACATGAAGCGCCAGACCACGCCCAGTCGGGTTGACGGACGCCCCGTCCGCTCTAGCTCGCGGGCCAGCAGCCACAGGCCGACCGGCACCGCCACGGCCCCGACGATCAGCACGGTCAGGCGCCAGTCCATCTCCAGCCCGGGCAGCCAGTTCCTCGGCGGCCAGATCAGCAGGGTCAGCACCATCGGCGGCCACAGGGCTCCGGCGACGGCCGCGAGGACGAGGCGCTGCGGCTCGCGCCGCCAGATCACGCGCTGCTGGCCGGGGAAGTCCTCCGGCGTCTCCAGACGGCGGATCATCGCGTCGGCGCCGGCGTGTCGCCGGAGTAGTCGTAGAAGCCACGGCCCGACTTGCGGCCCAGCCAGCCGGCCTCGACATATTTCACCAGCAGCGGACAGGGGCGGTACTTGCTGTCGGCCAGTCCGTCGTAGAGCACGTTCATGATCGCCAGGACGACGTCCAGGCCCATGAAATCGGCCAGCTCCAGCGGTCCCATCGGGTGATTGGCGCCGAGCTTCAGCGCCTTGTCGATCGAGGCCACGTTCCCGACGCCCTCGTACAGGGTGTAGATGGCCTCGTTGATCATCGGCACCAGGATGCGGTTGACGATGAAGGCGGGAAAGTCCTCGGCGTTGGTCGTGGTCTTGCCCAGCGACTCGGCGAAGGCCACGGCCGTCTCGTAGGTGCTGGCCGAGGTGGCGATGCCGCGCACGATCTCGACCAGCTTCATCACCGGCGCCGGCTTCATGAAGTGCAGGCCGATGAAGCGGTCGGGGCGGTCGGTGGCCGAGGCCAGCCGGGTGATGGAGATCGAGGAGGTGTTCGAGGCCAGCAGGGTGTCGGGCCCCAGCAGCGGCGTGAGCTCGGCCAGGATGGACTTCTTGACCGCCTCGTCCTCGACGGCCGCCTCGATGATCAGGTCGGCCCGGGCGGCCTCCGCCAGCGACGCCGCCGGGCGGATGCGGGCCAGCGCGGCGTCCGCGGCCGCCTGCGGGAGCAGGTCGCGGCCCACCTGCCGGGCGAGGCTGGCGGCGATCGCCGCCAGCGCCTGCGGCGGGCGCTCGGCGGCGGCGTCGTAGAGGAGGACGTCGTAGCCGCCGGTCGCCACGGTCTGGGCGATGCCGGCGCCCATCTGGCCCGCGCCGACGATGGCGACTGTCTTGATCGTGGTCATGAAGTCCGGATGTCTGCCGGGCCCCTCGGCCCCGTGGTCGCCACCTTAGGCCGCCCGCCCGAGGCGTGCAAAGCGGGGACCGCCGCGCCGCCGCCGGATGCGCGGCCGCCGTGGCGCCGGGGACGCGGCTAGCCGAGCACCGAGATCAGGAAGGGGGCGCTGGTCCGCATGAAGAGGATCTTCAGGAACTGGATCACCAGGATGGCGACGATCGGCGAGATGTCGATGCCGCCCAGGGTCGGAATGACCCGGCGGAACGGGGCCAGGATCGGCCCGGTCACGGCGTCGAGGAAGGTCGCCACCTGGCTGACGAACCGGTTGCGGTGGTTGACGACGTCGAAGGCGAACAGCCAGCTGAGGATGGCGGCGGCGATGATCGCCCAGACCATCAGCGAGAGGATGATGTCGACCAGCCAGACGAGGGCGTAACCCATGCACGGAACTCCGAGGTTTGGCCGCTTCTAACGCGTACGGCTGCGCTCTCCAAGGATTCGCGCCTCGCACGCCGGATTCCGCGGCAAGCCCGTTGACAGGACCGACGCCCCGCCCCTATGTCGCGCCCTCGCCTGAACCCGGAAACGGGGCCGTAGCTCAGTTGGTAGAGCGCGTCGTTCGCAATGACGAGGTCAGGGGTTCGACTCCCCTCGGCTCCACCATCCTGCTTCGCGCTGACGCGCTTCGCAGGACAGGTCCGACAGCGCGAAGCTGGATGCCCTCCGCAGCCCTGGCGGGGGAGGCGCTCCTTCGGTCCCTCGCCCCCTACTGATCCTCGTCGAAGCGGCGGTTCACCAGGTCGGCCAGCGCCGCGACGGCCGCCGGCGCGTCGGGCCCCTCGGCCTCGATGTGGACGTCGCAGCCGTTGCCGGCGCCCAGCATCAGCAGGCCCATGATCGAGAGCGCGTTCACGGTGACGCCGTCGCGGGTCACCCGGATCTCGCTCTCGAAGGTCGAGGCCAGCTTGACGAACTTGGCCGAGGCCCGGGCGTGCAGGCCGCGCTGGTTGCAGATGCCGACGACGGCCGTGGCCTTCTCCGCGGCGACGCCGGTCATTTCTCCCCCTGCAGCACCCAGCTGGCCACCGAGATGTACTTGCGGCCGGCGTCCTGGGCATGGGCCACGCAGACGTCCAGCGGCTCGCGCCCGCGCACGCTGGCCAGCTTGATCAGCATGGGCAGGTTCAGGCCGGCGATGACCTCGGCGTGCGTCTCCTCCATCACCGAGATGGCCAGGTTCGACGGCGTGCCGCCGAACATGTCGGTCAGCAGGATCACGCCGTCCCCGTCGTCGACGGCGTGGGCGGCGTCGACGATGTCGCGCCGGCGGCGCTCCATATCGTCCTCGGGACCGATGCAGATGGCCGCGACCCCGCGCTGGGGCCCCACCACGTGCTCCATGGCCGAAAGGAATTCCGAGGCCAGTCCCCCGTGGGTGACGATCACCAGCCCGATCATGAAGGCTTCACCAAGACTCGCGCCCCGCGTCCGGTCGCCCGTGGGCGGACCAAGCCGCGCGGAATAGCCCAAACCGTCGCGGTGTTAAAGCCGGACCAGCGCGGCCGCGACCTTTTCGACCGCCGAGGCCTCCCGCGGGTCCAGCTCCAGCAAGGGCACGGCGACGCCGTCGAAGGTGCGCACGGCCGGCTCGGGCATGCGCTCCACGGGCCCGTGAACCAGCTGGACCACAAGCGCGACGCGGGCGAGTCCGAGGGCGGCGGCGGGCGCGATCCCGAGGCCGCGGATCTCCATTCTGCCGGCGATGGTTCCGGGGGCGCGGGCGTAGAGCGCGCCCCCCGAGGCGAACAGATGCAGGTAGTCGTCGCCGACCAGCCGCCAGCCGCGGCCGGTCAGGCGCAACGCCAGGTCGCTCTTGCCCGCGCCGGGCGGTCCGCACAGCAGGGCCGCGCGCCAGCCCGCGCCGCCGCTCCGGTCGGCCACGGCGGTGGCGTGAAACGGCTGCGATGCTTGGGTCACGGCCGCCGTCCTGGCGGGGCGGCGGGCAGCGCCACCTCCAGACGCGCGCCGGCCACGCCGCCGTCGGCCTCCGTCCGGTTCGCCGCCCAGACCCGGCCGCCGTGGGCTTCGACAATCTGGCGCACGATCGACAGGCCGAGCCCCGAATTGGTTCCGAAGGCGGTCCCGCGCGGCCGGGACGTGTAGAAGCGCTCGAACACCGTCTCGAGGTTCTCCGGGGGGATGCCCGGACCGTCGTCGTCGACCCGCACCCGCACCGGACGGGCGCCGTCGAGGTCGTCGCGCGCCAGCGTCACCCGGACCACGCCGTCGGCGGGGCTGAAGGAGCGGGCGTTGTCGATCAGGTTGCGGAACACCTGGCCGAGGGGTCCGTCGCGGCCGACGACGACGGCGTGGCCGCCCGCCGGCGGATCGAACACCACCCGCGCCTCGCCGGGCTTGCGGCCGGCCTCGTAGACCCCGACAATTTCGCTCAGCAGCACGGTCAGGTCGATGGGCCGGGGGCGATCGCGGTTGAGTTCGGCGTCGAGGCGCGAGGCGTTCGAGATGTCGGTGATCAGCCGGTCGAGCCGCCGCACGTCCTGCTGCAGCAGGGTGGTGAGCTTCTCGCGCTGAGCATCGGTCCGGACCAGCGGCAGGGTCTCCAGCGCCGAGCGGATCGAGGTCAGCGGGTTCTTGATCTCGTGGGCGACGTCGGCGGCGAACGCCTCGATGGCGTCCATGCGGTCGGACAGGGCCGCCGTCATTGTCTCGAGCGACCGCGCCAGGTCGCCGATCTCGTCCTTGCGGCTCTCCAGATCGGGCAGGGAGATGGCGCGGGCGCGCTGCAGGCGCACCTCGTCTGCCGCCGCCGACAGCCGCATCACCGGCCGGGCCACGAACATGTGCATCAGCAGCGAGCCCAGCAGGTTCACGCCCAGGGCGACCAGGGCGAACGGCATCAGGGCGCGGCGCTGGGCGGCGAGGGTTTCGTTCACGTCGCCCGCCTCCAGCGTCAGGACGCCGAGCACCTGTTCGACGTGACGGACCGGAATGGACACCGAGACCACCTGGTCGCCGGTCTCCGACATCCGGATGCCCGCCTGCGGCTGGCCGCCCAAGGCGCCGTCCACCTCCGCCGCCAGCTCGGCCCGGGCCTGCTGCAGCGCCCGGGTCTGACGGCCCGCCTCGTCCGGATCGGCGGCCGGGGCGGGCGAGCCGGCCGGCCGGGCCGGGGGAAGCGGCCCCCCGGGAATGGCCTCCGTCACCTCGTAGCTGTCGGCCAGCGGAATGCCGTCGACGTCGAACAGGCGCGCCCGCTGACCCTCCGGAATGAAGTTGTCGCGCAGCCACCGGCTGGCCTCGATGGGGTCGAGGGAGACCGGCTCGCCGCGGGTGACGCCGATCTGGGGCTCGCCCAGCACCCGCACCAGCAGCTCGCCCTGGGCGGTCAGCGTCTCCTGCCGCGCCTCGATGAGGCCCCGGCTCCATTCGTTGAGCAGCAGGGCGCCGATGAACAGAATCAGCAGGCTGACGAGGTTGAGAGCCAGAATCAGGCCGCCGAGGCGCGAGCCCCCGAACCGCCGGAGCCGGCGGGGGCGGGCGTCCCCGGCCGCTTCGGCCGGCTCAGCTCTCGCGGTAACGGTATCCGACGCCATACAGGGTCTCGATCGCGTCGAACTCGGGATCGACGACCCGGAACTTCTTGCGCATGCGCTTGACGTGGCTGTCGATGGTGCGGTCGTCGACATAGACCTGGTCGTCGTAGGCGGCGTCCATCAGGTTGTCGCGGCTCTTCACGAAGCCGGGCCGCTGGGCCAGCGCCTGCAGCAGCAGGAACTCCGTGACGGTCAGCTTCACCGGCTTGCCGTCCCAGGTGCACTCGTGCCGGGCCGGGTCCATGGTCAGCTTGCCGCGCTTGATCGCCTTGTTCGAATTCTCGCTGGACGGCTCCGCCTCGCCGCCATCGGCGCCTGTCCGCCGCAGCAGGGCCTTGACCCGCTCGATCAGCAGCCGCTGGCTGAACGGCTTGTGGATGTAGTCGTCCGCGCCGAGGTTGAAGCCGAGGATCTCGTCGATCTCCTCGTCCTTCGAGGTCAGCATGATCACCGGCAGGTTGGACGTCTGGCGCAGCCGCCGCAGCACCTCCATGCCGTCCATGCGAGGCATCTTCACGTCGAGGATGGCCAGATCGGGCGGCGAGGTCTCGAGCGCCTCGAGACCCGACGCCCCGTCGTGGTAGGCCGTGATCTTGTGGCCATGGCTCTCCAGCGCCAGCGAGACGGAAGCGACGATGTTCTCGTCGTCGTCGACCAGGGTGATGTTGGCCAAGGGGATCTCCTTGCAGGCTCGTCGTCCGCACAGCAACGCGCGGCAAGCGTAACCGTTCTATGCGATCGCGGTCAGATTACGGCGGAAAACATGGGCCGCCGGGCGCAGATTGGCAATGAAACCCGACCTTAAAGTCTGACCCGCAGGATGGGCGCTCCAATCAGTATGAGCGTCCCATGGCCGGCCCCGTCCACTACGAAGTCTACATCCGCAAGACCCCGCCGGCCCCCTGGAGCCTCCAGATGGCGACGGAGGATCGGGCGCACGCCATCCAGACCGCCGAGGACATGCTGGCCGACAGCCGGGCGGCGGCGGTTCGCGTCACCAAGGAGACGCTTGATCCGGACACCATGGAGTTCAACAGCGTCACCGTGCTGACCCGCGGGGCGCCCGAGGTGACGCGCAAGCGCGTCGTCGCGGACGACCAGGCCGGCCCGCGCTGCGGCAGCCCGCAGGATCTCTACGTCGCGGCCGCGCGCGAGACCATCGGCCGGGTGCTCGAGGACTGGCTGAAGCGCCAGGGCGTCACCGCGTTCGAACTTCTGCACCGGCCCGACCTGGCGGAACAGCTCGACGCGGCCGGCATCGAGCTGCAGCACGCGGTGCAGAAGGTGGCGGTGCCCGAGAGCCAGGCCGTCGGCCAGCCGGTCCACGACCTCGTCCGCCATTACCAGCGACTGGCGGACGCCGCCATCGAACGGCTCGTGTCGGCCGGCCGCAGGAACCGCTTCCCCGACCTCGCCCACCATTCCCTCGCCGACCTCGCCCACCGCCTGGACGGGCAGCCGGAACGCGCCTTCATCATGGGCGGGGTGATCGCCGGCGCGCTGAAGGGCGTCCGCGGCGGGCGGGCCCGGCTGGAGCGCCTGATGGACCTCGCCGAACGCGCGCCGATGGAAGGCCCGCCGCGCGCGCTGGTGCTGGTGGCGATCGAACAACTGCTCTGCGAAATGCTGGCCGCCCGCACCAGCCTTGCGGAGGTGCTGGGCCCGTCCCTGGACCAGGGCGCCTCCCTCGCCGCCGTCGTGCGCATGGTCGCCCCGCGCGAAGTCGACCTGCTGGTGCGCCAGGACCCCAGGATGGCCCTTCAGGTGCCGGTGGTGGACGGTCCCGCGGCCCGCCTCGGCGTGCGGCTGCAGGCCGGCGAGTTCCCCCTGCTCGCGGCCGCGCTCGCCCGGATGGTGCTGCGCGAGCTGATGAGCCCGCGCCGGCTGCGCCCCAACGACGCCGCCGGGGAGATCGACATCCTGCGCGCCCTCGCCATGTCGCTGACCGCCACGGCCGGGCGCCTGCTGACGCTGGAGGAGGTGCAGTCGGCCTTCAACGAGCGTTCGAAGTCGCTGGTCACCGCCGACTTCGTGGCCGCCTACGTCAAGTCCTGCACCACCGTCCTGTGCGAGGCCGAGGCCCTCACCCGGCTGTGCGAGAACGTCACCGGCACGGCCAACAAGCGGTCGGCGGCGCGCTGGCTGTCGGCCTGCGTCGGTTCGCTGCGGTTCGAGACCGAGATGCGCGCCGCGGGCGGGCCGCAGACGCCGGCGCAGAAGCTGGGCGTGCTCGCCGGTCTGCAGCGCTCCATCCGCGCCTGCGGCCTGTCCGAACGGGACGAAACCGAGATCGTGGCGGCGATCGGCACGGTCGGCGGCGCCGTCGAGGCCGAGGCCCGCATCGTCGCCATGCTGGTCCGCTCGCCGGCTCCGCTGCCGCAGAAGCTCGCCGTCCTGCTGCGTCTGGCCGCGGGAGAGACGGCCCCGCTGGGGCCCGCCGCGGATCGGGCCAAGGCCGAGGCGGTCAAGCTGTTCCGCGCGCCCGAATCGCGCGCCGCGCTCTCGGCCGCGCCGGAAGCGCTGGCCCCCCTGCGCAGCCTGATGCAGGCGGCCGGCCTGGCCGCCTGAGCGGCCTCAGTCGAAGATGTCGAAGATGTCCATCCGCTTCTTCTTCTTGTAGCGGTAGTCGTCGTCGCGCCGGCGATCGTCGCGGTAACGGTCGTCGCGATACCCCTGCTGGCCCCAGGGCTGCGGCGCCGGCTGCTGCGGCGGATACGGCTGCGGCGCAGGCTGGGCGTGCGGCGCGGGCTGGGGCGCAGCGGCGCGCCCCTCGGCGGTGGCCGCCTCCATCAGCTTCTCCAGTTCGCCGCGGTCCAGCCAGACCCCGCGACAGGTCGGGCACATGTCGAACTGGACCCCGCCCCGTTCGAGGGTCTGCATGGCGGCGTTGTCGTTCGGGCACATCAGAAGCGGCATCGGCGTCTCCTTCTCCGGTCCCGGAACAGCTACGGACGTCGAAGGCTCCGGCCAAGCCGGCGCGGCGATCCGCCGCTGTCAGTCCTCGGCCGGCGGCGCCGGCATCAGGTCGCCGTAGGGCGCGGCGTCCTCGAGCGCGCGGACGAAGGAGGGCCGCGCCATCAGCCGCGCGTGCCACGCCCGCAGCCGGGGCCGGTCGCCGAACGGGACCAGCCGCCGGGCGTAGGTGGTCAGCGGCGCGCCGGCGCAATCCGCCAGGGTGAAGGTCTCCCCCGCCGCCCAGGCGCGCCCGTCCGACAGCCGCGCCTCCAGCCAGTCCCAGGCGCGCGCGAGCACCTGTGCGTCCTGCTCCGCCCCGAATGGATCGCGGCTGCCGGCCGGCCGGAACCGCTCCTGCACGATCCGGTTCATCGGGCCGCCGACGTAGTGGTCGATCACCCGGTCCACCAGCCGCGTCTCCAGCGCCGCCTCGGGGTCGTCGGGGATGAGCTGTCCACCGCCGGCATGGCGATCCATCCATTCGATGACGACGCTGGATTCGTAGAAGGCCCGGCCGGCGGCGTCGACCAGCGCCGGCATCTTGCCGAAGGGCGACACCCGCCGGAACTCGGTCATCAGCGCCTCGTCCGTGTGGTCCACGACGCGCAGCTCGAACGGCAGGCCCAGTTCGTAGGCCGCCGTCGAAGCCTTCTGCCCGTAGCCGGAATAGGGATGGTGCCAGAGGGTGAAGCTCATCCGACGTCCTTTCGCACGATGCGCAGGTGGGTGGCGCGTTCGCCGGCTGTCGATTCCGCCACCTCGTAGCCCAGGGCCGGGAGGTCCAGGCCCTGCCAGAACGGCTCGCCTGCGCCCAGCAGGACCGGCGAGACGGCCACGTGCATCTCGTCGATGTCGCCGGCGCGCAGGTACTGGCGGATGGTCGCCGCGCCGCCGCCGATGCGCACATCCCTGTCGCCCGCGGCCTCCCGCGCCCGCTGCAGGGCCGCGCCCGGCCCGTCGGTGACGAAGTGGAACACCGTGCCACCCCGCATCCTGATCGAGGCGCACGGATGATGCGTCAGGACGAAGACGTCGCAATGGTAGGGCGGTTCGTCGCCCCACCAACCCTTCCACGGGTCGTCGTCCGGCCACGGCCCGCGGGAGTGGGCGAACATGTTGCGGCCGAGGATCCAGGCCCCGACGTTCGCCATGCTGCGGCTGGCGAAGCCCTCGTCCACCCCCGTCTCGCCGCGCTCGCCGATGAACTGCGTGCGGAAGGTGTCGGTCGGATAGAACCAGTGGTGCAGCTGCTCCCCGCCGACGCCCAGCGGGTTCTCGAGGCTCTGCCGGGGCCCGGCGCCGAAGCCGTCGATCGAGACGGCGTAGCTGGACACCCGCACCTTGCCGGTCACCGCCGGGACTCCAGTTCCCGGGCCAGATTCTCCAGCATCTCGGCGCAGCCTTCCTTGCGCAGGGGGACGTGGGCGCTGCCGTCGTCGCCGTAGTAGGCGCCCTGTTCGGTGTAGATCAGCCGGGTGCCGTCGCCGTCCGGGAACAGCTCGACGGTGGCCAGCGAGGCCGAGTCCCGCCGCAGCCCGTCGCCCAGCTCGCGGCCCATGACGTAGGCGAGGATGATCCGGCTGTTCTCGACGAGGTCGAGGAAGACCGTCTCGTTGAATCCGACCGGCGTTTCGGGTCCGCCGAAGCGATAGCGGCCGCCGCCGTGCGCGCCGATGCGCAGGTCGTGCCGCCAGTCCAGGATCGTCGCCCCCGGCGCTTCGACGAACCACCGGCGGAAGGCGTCGGGATCGGACCAGGCGCGGAAGACGCGCGGCGGCGAGGCGTCGTAGCGGCGCTCGAGCGTGAACATGCCGTGGGCGAGCTGGGCGGTCATTCGCGGGGCTCCGTGTCGGGTTTCGTCTGGTCGAGGAAGAGGCCGAGCCGGTCGAGGCTGCGCTCGACCGACCGGCGACGGTCGTTCAGCCAGCGTTCGGCGGCGCTCAGGGCCTGCGGCTCCACCCGGCAGGTTCGCACCCGCCCGACCTTCTCGCTGACGACCAGGCCGGCGCCCTCCAGCACCTTCAGATGCTGCATCACCGCCGACATCGACATCGGCAGCGGCTCGGCCAGTTCGCTGACCGAAGCGGGACCGCGCGCCAGACGCTCGACCATCGTGCGCCGGGTCGGGTCCGACAGGGCCTGAAAGGCGAGATCAAGCGGCTGTTGCTGAAGCATTCACTTAAGTATCTCGGCGGCCCGAAGGACGCAACCCCTCGTTAATCGACGCGGCGCAGGCTTCATGGACTCGTGTTCGGGAGAGGCGCGATGTCGACCATCCAGACCGGCGGCTTCCGGCGCCAGCGCGATCATTTCGAACCGCAGGACGCCGATCCTCAGGAGCAACGACGCCTGCGCGGCCTGCTCGAGCAGATCGACTACGCCGCCTTCGTCGCCAACCGCGAGGTCATCGCCCAGATGCTGCCGAAGGTCGACGCCGCCGCCTTCCAGCGGCTGGCGGTGCTGACCGCCACGGCGCGGGGCAAGTGGGTCGCGGAGGGATTGCGCCAGTCCGAGTCGGGCGCGCCGTCCACCGTCGACCAGATCGCCCGGCTGACGGCGGCGCGAACCGCCTACGAGGAACTGGCCGAAGCCTACGAGGGTCTGCGCCGCATGGTCGAGCGCGGCTACCTGTCCCTGCGCTGACTACTGCTGGTCCAGCGGCTGCGGCCGGGTGGTGATCGGCGCGTCGGGATCCGCCGGCGGTCTTTCCGCGGCGGTCGGCGGCGGTGCAGCCGGCGTCGCCGGCTCCGGAGCCACCACAACGAGCGGTTCCGGCTCGATGGCCGGAGCCGGCGGGGGCGTGGCGGGGGCCGCGGCCGGAGAGTTGGCCGTT
>MGLK01000019.1:117968-126070 GCA_001794825.1 Caulobacterales bacterium RIFCSPHIGHO2_01_FULL_70_19
CCGCCGCCGTAGCCGGCGCAGCCGCCGGCGAGTCGGGGGCGCTCCGGCTCAGCCACCAGCCGCCGAGTCCCACGCCCGCGAGCACAACGGCGGCTGCGCCGGCGTAGAGCGGCAAACGCCTGGATCCGGGCCGACGCACGGCTGCAGCGGCGACGGGTTCGGGCGCGACGGGTTCGGCCGCGGCGGCGGCGGGGCCGGCGCGGCGCGCCTCGGGAACGGGAGCGGGTCCGGCGGCCGGGAGGGGCCGCACGGTCAGGTCGGGCTCCGGCGCCAGCGACAGCGGCGGCGACGGGTGCGCGGGTTCCGCCGCGGGAGTCGGAGCCTCAGGCGTCGCCGCGGTGGGCGTCGGGGCCGGCCGGGCGGGCGCGGCGCGCGGGATCATCGATCCGCTCAGGATCGAGGCCGCCGGCCGCGCCGGCGGGGCCGCGGGTCGCGGAGCGGAAGCGGGTCCGCCCGCGGGCCTGACCGACGGCGTGGAGGAAGCGGGCGGTTCCGGCAGGGGGGCGAGACGCTCGCCCTTCGGCAGCGGCCCGGCGCGGAACACTGTGGCGGGCGGACGGCCCCACTCGACCGGGCGACGGAAGGGCTGCGGGGTCCCGTTGACCCGCGGTTCGCTGGTGTCGGCCATGGCTACTCCGGCGCCGGCGGGCGGCGCGACTCGAACGCAAACAGGCGTCGAAGGTGGCGTCCGATCTGGCCGCTTTCGTGACGCCTCAGTTCTTGAGCCGGTAGCCGGTGCGAAAGATCCAGCCGACCATCGCCAGGCACAGCAGGAAGAAGCCGAGGGTCGCCGAGGCGCTGACCGCCAGGCTGACGTCGGAGCTCTCGTAGAAGGCCCAGCGGAAGCCGGAAATCAGATAGACCACCGGGTTGAACAGGGTCACCGTCCGCCACGGCTCAGGCAGCATGTCGATCGAGTAGAAGGCGCCGCCGAGGAAGGTCAGCGGCGTCACCACCAGCATCGGCACGAACTGCAGCTGCTCGAAATTCTGGGCCCAGATGCCGATGATGAAGCCGAACAGGCTGAAGGTGGTCGAGATCAGGATCAGGAAACCCAGCATCCAGAACGGGTGCAGGATCTGCAGCGGCACGAAGAAGGACGCCGTGGCCAGGATGATCAGCCCCAGCACCGCCGACTTGGTCGCCGCGGCCCCGACATAGGCGATGACGATCTCCAGCGGCGACACCGGCGCCGACAGCAGCTCGTAGATGGTGCCCGTGAACTTCGGGAAGTAGATTCCGAAAGAGGCGTTGAAGATCGACTGGGTGAACAGGCTGAGCATGATCAGCCCGGGCACGATGAAGGCCCCGTAGGCGACGCCGTCGATCTCGGTCATACGGCTGCCGATGGCCGAGCCGAAGACCACGAAATACAGCGCCGTGGTGATCACCGGGGTGACCACCGACTGCCACAGGGTGCGCAGCGCCCGCGCCATCTCGAAACGGTAGATGGCCCAGACGCCGTAGCCGTTGAACGTCATCACGCCGCCTCCGCCTGCGAGCCGTGGACCAGGCCCACGAAGATGTCCTCCAGCGAACTCTGCCGCGTCGACAGGTCCTTGAAGCCGATGCCGAGGTCGCTCAGCCGCCGCAGCAACGAGGGCACCCCTGTGCGTTCGGCGTTGGAGTCGAACACGTATTCCACCGCCTCGCCGCCGTCCTTGAGCTCCAGCGGCCACTCGTCGAGCTCGGGCGGGAGGGCGGCCAGCGGCTCCTGCAGGTGCAGCGTCAGGGTCTTGCGGCCCAGCTTCTTCATCAGCTCGGCCTTGTCCTCGACGAGGATCAGCTCGCCCCTGAGGATGACCCCCACCCGGTCGGCCATCTCCTCGGCCTCCTCGATGTAGTGGGTGGTCAGGATGATGGTCACGCCCCGCTCCCGCAGGCGGCGGACCATGGCCCACATGTCCTTGCGCAGCTCGACGTCGACGCCGGCGGTCGGCTCGTCGAGGAACAGGATGTCCGGCTCGTGGCTCAGCGCCTTGGCGATCAGGACCCGGCGCTTCATGCCGCCGGACAGCGTCATGATCTTCGCGTCCTTCTTGTCCCACAGGCTGAGGTCGCGAAGCACCTGCTCGACGTAGGCGGCGTTCGGCGGGCGACCGAACAGGCCGCGGCTGAAGTTGACCGTGGCCCACACCGTTTCGAAGGCGTCGGTGGTCAGCTCCTGCGGCACCAGTCCGATCTTCATCCGCGCACGGCGATAATCCGTCTGGATGTCGTGCCCGTCCGCGATCACCCGGCCGCTGGTCGGGGTGACGATGCCGCAGACGATGGAGATCAGCGTCGTCTTGCCCGCGCCGTTCGGTCCCAGCAGGGCGAAGATCTCGCCCTTGCGGATCGTCAGGTCGACGGGTTTCAGGGCCTGCAGGCCCGATTTGTAGGTCTTGGTCAGACCTTCGATGGTGATGACCGGCTGCATCGACGCCCTCCGAGGTCCACGCCAGATATGCGTCGTCCTGCCGCACCTCAAGGGCTGCGCGGATCAGCGGAGCCATATTGGATGCGAGGTGTTTGGTACGCCGTGCCCGTGACCCTCGCCCGTCTCATTCCCCGCCTGCCCGGACAGACGGGTCGCTCCCGCCGTCGCGCCGCGCGGAACACGTTCGAGACGGTCGCCCGGATCGGCTACGGCGCGCGCGGGCTCGTCTATCTCTCCGCCGGCGTCCTGACCCTGCTGGCGGTCCTTGACCGGACGGACGGGGCGGCCGGCGCGCGCGAGGCGCTGGCGTGGCTGTCGCAGCAGCCCTTCGGCCGGGCCTGGCTGTTCCTCGCCGGCGCCGGCCTGCTGGCTTTCGTGAGCTGGCGCGGCCTGCAAGCGGTGTTTGACGCCGACCACGAGGGCCGGGACTGGCGCGGCGCGAGCACCCGGCTGAGCCAGGCCTTCAGCGGCCTCGGTTACGCCTTTCTGGCCCTCAGCGCCTTTCGCCTGCTGCTTCATCCTCCGGCGGATCCCCTGGCCGAGCAGGCGGCCACCGGCCGCGAGCGCGCGGAGCAGCTGCTCTCCCTGCCGCTGGGCAACTGGCTGCTCGTCGGCATCGGCCTGTGCATCGCCGGCGTCGGACTCGCCAACGTGATCAAGGCCTGGCGAGCGGACTTCACCGAATACCTCGCCTGCTCGGCCGACCTGTGCCGGCGGGTCGCGCCGCTCGCGCGGGCGGGCTACATGGCGCGCGGCCTCGCCTGGCTGCCCCTGGCCGCGCTGGTCGTGCTCGCCGGGATCCACGCCCGGCCCGCCGACGTGACCAGCTTCGGCGCCGCCCTCGATGCGGTCGAACGCCAGCCCGCCGGGGCGTGGTTCCTGGTTCCGGCGGCGCTCGGCTTCATGGCCTTCGGGGCCTTTTCCTTCGTCGAGGCGCGCTTCCGTCGTATCCGCCCGCCGGCCCGGGTGCTGCCTTCCTGATGCAAGAAAAAGCCCCGGCGTCGCCGCCGGGGCTTCCGATGCTGCCGTCGCGCGCCTCCTACTCCAGCGGGGCGACCACGATCCGCGGCGGGGGCGCTTCGCTGGCGGCCGGAGCGGTGTTCAGCGTCACCGTGGTCTCGCTGGTTTCGACGGCCGACGCCTCCGTCGCGGCGACTGCAGGCGCCGCCTCTCGCCGGGCCGGAGCCGGGGCGGCGCGACGGGCCGGGGCGGCGCGGCGAACGGGGGCCGGCGCGGGCGCGGCCTCGCGCGCCAGAGGCGTGGCCTCGACCGGAGCCGGGGCAGCGGCCGGCTCGCCGGCGTTGAGGGCGGCCGGCGCGGCGGCGGGCATCACCGGAGCGGTTGCGGCCGGCTCGGCCAGGGCCGGCGCTTCACGACCGCTGTCCATCAGCATCATCGCGGCCGCGCCGCCCAGCACCAGGACACCGATCGGGGCGAGGATCATCCAGCTGCGCACGCCGCTCCTGCGCGCCTTGCGGCTGCGGCTCCGGGCGTAGACGGGGACGTAGGCCTCCTCCGATCGCGTGGGCGTCTCGGTATAGGTGCGGGCCGTGTCGTCAGTATAGGTCAGGGACATTCTGCGTTCCTCCAGATCTTCGGAGCACCGGAACCGGCTGGAGCGACCACGGTTCCGCGAAGATCTGCAAAGCCCCCAAGAAACACCTTTGCTGACACAGATGAGGCTTGAATCGTCCGGCTTTCGGCTTTCGTCTGTTCTTTTTCCGGCCTTTCAGCGCCCCCTGCGCCGCCAAAGATTACGTCGCGTCACCGCCGCTTCGGCGCCACGCCTGCCGGCAAAGCGTCGGCGAAGCGGCCCGGGATTCCCCCGGCGGTTGACCGCGGAGACCCGCTTGTTCATCACCGGAGACGGCGGCGTTCAGACACGGAGTGACGTGGACATGGGTCTGGTGGCGAACATCCGGCGCGACCTGCGCTTCGTGAAGGGACTGCGCCGCCTGCTGAACCGCATCAAGCCGATCGACCTCGACAGCCCGGTTCTCGTCTGTGACGACTGGGAGGAGGCGGTCGACCGTTTCCCCGACAACATCGCCATCGAGGACGACCGGCGGGCGATCAGCTATCGCGAGCTGGACGCCATGGCCAACCGTTTCGGTCACTGGGCCCAGAGCCGGCGGCTGAAGCGGGGCGACACCGTCGCCCTGGTGATGCTGAACCGGGCCGAGTACATCGCCGCCTGGATGGGCCTCGCCAAGGTCGGCGTCGGCGCGGCCCTGATCAACACCAACCTGACCGGGCACGCCCTCGCGCACTGCCTGAGCATCTCCAACGCCTCCCAGGTCGTCACCGACGAGGACTGCTGGCGCAGGATCGAGGAGGCCCGGCCGATGGTCGGGCGCAACCTGATGCTCTGGGTCCTCGGCCTGGGCGAGGCCGACGAGGCGGACGAGCGCCGCAGCCTCGACAAGCCGGTGCGCAGCGGCTCCTCGGTGCGGCCCGCCCGCTCGGTCCGGTCGGGCCTGACCAACCGCGACACGGCGCTCTACATCTACACCTCGGGCACGACCGGCCTGCCCAAGGCGGCCAAGGTCACCCACGCCCGGGCGCGCACCTACATGCGCGCCTTCGCAGGCGCGACGGCGGCCACCGAGAAGGACGTCACCTACAACGTCCTGCCGCTCTACCACTCCACCGGCGGGCTGGTCGGCATCGGGCCGGCCCTGCTCAACGGCGGCCGGCTGATCCTGCGCAAGCGCTTCTCGGCCAGCAATTTCTGGCCGGACGTGAAGACGACGGGCGCCACCCTGTTCGTCTACATCGGCGAGCTGTGCCGCTATCTGGTCAACTGCCCGGAACATGCCGAGGAGCGCGCCCACAAGCTGCGGCTGGCCTTCGGCAACGGCCTGCGCCCCGACGTGTGGACCGAATTCCAGAAGCGCTTCGCCATCCCCGACATCCTCGAGTTCTACGGTTCGACCGAGGGCAACGTCTCGCTGTTCAACTTCGACGGAAAGCCGGGCGCCATCGGCCGCGCCCCCGGCTTCCTGAAGAAGCAGATCAACTTCCGGCTGGTCCGCTTCGACCTCGACACCGAGATGCCCACGCGGGGTCCGGACGGGCTGTGCCAACTGGTCCGGCCGGGTGAGATCGGGGAGGCGATCGGCCGGATCGGCGACGACACCCGCCACGCCTTCTCGGGCTACGCCGACAAGGCCGCCTCGGAGAAGAAGATCCTGCGCGACGTGTTCGTGCGCGGCGACCGCTGGTTCCGCACCGGCGACCTGATGCGGCAGGATTCCGAAGGCTACGTCTATTTCATCGACCGCATCGGCGACACCTTCCGCTGGAAGGGCGAGAACGTCTCCACCGCCGAGGTCGAGCAGCGGCTGGCGGACGCGCCGGGCGTGAAGGAGGTCATCGCCTACGGGGTCCCGGTCCCCGGACAGGACGGCAAGGCGGGCATGGTCGCCCTGGTGATCGAGGGCAAGTTCGGAGCCCGCGCCTTCGCCGACTGGGCCGACCGGGAGCTGCCGGCCTATGCCCGGCCGGTGTTCGTGCGCCTGATCAAGGCCGCCGAGACCACCGGGACGTTCAAGTACCGCAAGGTCGATCTCGTGGCCCAGGGCTTTGACCTCGAGCTGGTCGACGGGCCGCTGTACGTGCGCGGCGGCAAGGGCGGCTACACGAAGCTGACCGAGGCCGCCCGCGCCGCCATTCTCAGCGGGGACACGCGCCTCTGACGAGCGGCGTTCGCAACCGGCCCTTAATCATTAACGGCGATGGTCGGCGTCTCTCGCGCCCGCAGGATTCCGGCCCTTCATGTTCCAGATCATCGGCATCGTACTGCTGTTCGCCATGGTGTTCGGCAGCTACATCCTGGCGGGCGGCAAGATGGAGGTCATCCTCCACTCCCTGCCCTATGAGCTGATGGCCATTCTCGGCGCCGGCGTCGCCGCCTTCCTGATCGGCAACAGCGTCTCGACGATCAAGGCCACCCTCGGCGGTTTCGGCAAGGTCTTCGCCGGCAACAAGTGGAAGAAGGGCGACTACAAGGACCTGCTGTCGCTGCTGTTCCAGCTGACCAAGACGATGAAGTCCAAGGGCGTCATCGCCCTCGAAAGCCATATCGAGAAGCCGGGCGAGTCGCCGATCTTCCAGAAATACCCGAAGATCCTGAAGGACCACTTCGCCACCGACTTCATCTGCGACACCCTGCGCATGATGACCATGAACCTCGAGGATCCGCACCAGATCGAGGACGCCATGGAGAAGCAGCTGGAGAAGCACCACCACGAGGGCCTCGCCGGCGCCCACGCGCTGCAGACCATGGCCGACGGGCTTCCGGCGCTGGGCATCGTGGCGGCGGTGCTCGGCGTCATCAAGACCATGGGCTCGATCACCGAGCCGCCGGAGATCCTCGGCGGCATGATCGGCGGGGCCCTGGTCGGCACCTTCCTCGGCGTCTTCCTCGCCTACGGCCTGGTGGGCCCCATGGCCAACCGGCTCAAGGACATCGTCGACGGCGACCACGCCTTCTACAAGATCATCCAGTCGGTGCTGGTCGCGCACCTGCACGGCAACGCCGCCCAGATCTCGGTCGAGATCGGCCGCGGCGACGTTCCCTCGACCGCCCAGCCCTCGTTCTCGGAGCTCGAGGAGGCCCTCTCGGCGGCTCCGACGGAAGCCTGATCTCACAGGTCGCTCACGACGCCTCAAACGTGATCACGGGTCCGGGAACACGTCCGGCCGCCGCCGGTTGATCTCGCGACGGATCGTTGAAGCGGGCGGAGCGGTTCGTCCGCACGATCGTCGGAGGAACCTGGATGCGACTGATCACACTCAGCCTCGCGGCCGCCGGCGCTCTCGCGCTCGCCGCCTGCTCGGGCGGCGAAGACACCGCCGCCACCGACGCCGCCGAGACCGGCGCAGACACCGGGGCGATGGCGCCCGCGGACGGCTCGATGGCCCCGACGGACGGCTCGATGCCGGCCGGCTCCGGCACGACGAACCCGGACGGAACCATGACCTCGCCGGACGGAACCACCACCACCCCCGGCACGGCCCCGCCGCCGACCCTGCCGCCCGAAGGCGACACGCCGGGCACGACGCCCCCGTCGCAGTAAGCGGCGCCGTCGGAACGACTTCGGAAGGGGCTGCTTCGGCGGCCCCTTTCTTCTGGCGCGTTACAGAGTTCACGAACGCGTGAGAATTCGCTTGCGCGGGCGGTCACGTTCCCGTTATTTCGGGGCTGCGGGGATTCATGACCCCGCGTGACCCCTTCTGAAGGACAACCCAATGCGCATCACCGCTCTGATCGCCGCCTCGGCCGCCGCTCTGGCTCTGGCCGCCTGCCAGCCGGCCACCGAAGAAGCTCCGGCCGCCGACGCCGCCGCTGCTGACGCCGCCGCCGACACCGCGACCGACGCCGCCGCGACCGCCGACGCCGCCGCCGCCGACGCCGCCGCCGCCGCTGGCGACGCCGCTGCCGCCCCGGCCGCCGACGCCGCCGCTGCTCCGGCCGCCGACGCCGCTGCTCCGGCCGCGACCCCGGAAGCCGCTCACTAAGAGCGACATTCGGTTGGCCTTCGGGCCAGCATCGAAGGAAAGGGCCGCCCTCGCAGGCGGCCCTTTTTTTGTTGTCCGCCCCGCCCCGCGGGGGCGCGGCGGAACATTGGGCGAGCAGGGGTATTCCTTTCGGGCGAACCAAAGCTTTGCAGAGGATCAC
>MGLK01000020.1 GCA_001794825.1 Caulobacterales bacterium RIFCSPHIGHO2_01_FULL_70_19
GCCCCTGATGGAAGCGATCAGAGCCTGAGAAGGAGGCGCTCTGCGCCTCGATAACACCTCCGCCCCACGCCAGCTCAGCGCGTTTCTACACGGCCTCAGTCATTCATGGACTTTGGTGCGGGCGGCCGGGATCGAACCGGCAAGGGCTTTCGCCCGACGGATTTTCGTACCACTTCGGCTTTCGCCGCCGGCCGGTTCGGACCGTTCGTGGTCTGGACTATCCCTTCGTCATAGCCCGCAGGCCTTAGACGCCGCCCGTCTAGTCTCTACACCTTCCCGCAAAGACGGGCTTGGCTCGGGATCGCCATCTGACAGGGTTCCCCGACTTTGAGCGGTTCTACGTCCGGGGTTTCCCCCGGCGCACTCAATCCTCAGCTTAAGTCCGTTGCGTCTACCAGTTTCGCCACGCCCGCAGGCTGAAGCGTCTCTATAGCTGCGTTCGTGCTGCGCCCCAAGGCGAGTTCAGTCGACGTCCGTCGCCTGACTGCTCGCCGCCCGCCGTTTCGCGGGCTTGGGCTTGCGGACGTTGATGGCCGAGGCGTCCAGCACGTTCTTGATGTGAGAGGCATAGTACTTCTCGATCATCTCGACGCTGGTCCGGCAGTTCTTCGCGACCTGGTAGATGTCGGCGCCCTCCATCAATCGCATCGAGATGTAGGTGTGACGCAGGCTATAGGCCGTGCGGGGATTGCCTTCTCGGTCCCTCTTCAGATCGAGCTCGTCGAGGACCGCATTCAGCAGTTCGCGCTGAACCAGACCGAACACGAGATCGGTCGGCTGGCCATCCTTGCGTTTGCGAACCCGTTCGAAGGGCAGCACCGCGCCGGGCATGCTTTTGCAGAACCCGGTGCCGCGCTTGCCACGTACCTCGATCTCGAGAATCCGCTCACCGGTCGAATCGTCCTCAACGATGGAGACATCGCGGAACTCCAAGCGCTGCGCCTCGTCCGGCCGCAGCCCCGTATTGACCATGAACAGGATGAAGTCGTGGAACTGTTCGCTTTCCGCGCGCCACCGCTCCTTCCTCGGGTTTTTGGCCCGCTCCCGGGTGGTCTCATAGAGGCGCGCATACTCTTCGGGAGAAAACCAGGCCCGGTGGCTGACCTTGCCGGAGGCGCGATAGGGACTGGACATATCCGGCAAGGCGGCGATCCATCCCTTCCGGTTTGCAGTCTTCAAGACCTGGCGCAGACAGACCATCTCATTGTGGAGGGTCTGACGGCTCGGTCGCTTCCACGCTCGGAGCTTCCCGATGCGCTCCCGTCCGTTGCTCACGTAGCGAGTTCGCTCAGGTTCGGCAGGAGGCGTGACGCGGTGGACTCGGTATTCCTGGATGCGCCCGGCCGTGACTTGCGAGACCGCCAGGTCCCCGAAGTATGGCAACAGGTAGAGCCGTAGCACCCGCGCCTTGCTGGCGACGTACTGGGCGTTGCGTTCGCCCAAGGTCATCGCCTCGAATTCCAGGAGGAAGGCCGAAGCTGCCTCGCGGAAGGTCTTCTCTCCCGGCCGCGTTCGCGGCGTTTCAACAGGGATGGAGGGCTGCCCCGGCGCAACGACAATCCCGCCGCGTCGGCGCAGCCGATCCTCCGCGACCCTATCGAGGTACCAGTCGCGCGCGTACTCAAGCGCGTAGGCCAGGTTCTCCTGCTTGGTCGATTGCCGATGATTACGACCGCTGAGATAGGTCGCGCACTGCCAGAAGCGGCTATTCTCTCGCCGGTACACATGGACCCGGCCGTCCATGAGCGTGTGAGACTCGGACACATCGCCTCCTTGCCGTCGCCGGCAACTGTGTAAGGCCTGTGTAAGTCTCTAAATCGTCTAACCGTTTGTTTTTACTACGTAAACAAACGGTGTTACGATTTTAAGTCCCTTGCGTCTACCAGTTTCGCCACGCTCGCGGCTGCGGCGCGGTCTAGCAGCGGCGGGCGGCTTCCGCCATGCGGCGATGGTCAGGCGGCGCCGAAAGCGGTCACCGCGCCGATCAGCACGACCCAGCCGATGCATCCGAGCAGGCCGATGGCCGAACAGACGACGCCGGCGATCGCCACGCCACGCCCCGGACCGGTGGGCCGCTTCAGCGCCACAAGGCCGAGGATCAGGCCGAGAGGGGCCAGGATCCACGCGATCAGGCCAACGAACGGAATCCAGACCGTGCAGATGGAGAAGACGCCCAGCACCAGCGAGGCGACCGCCAGCCCGGTGTCCTGCGGCGCCACGTGGATGTGGACGCTGGTCGCCCCGGCGTGGGACCCCGTCGTGACATTCGGATCAGTCATCTGCGCCATCCCCTGCGTGGACGCGTTCTACTCTGACGTGAAATCCGGCCCGGTCAACTGATCTCGCCGCGCCGCCTACCGGGCGGCGACCGTCGCCCCCGACGCCCGGAAGTCGATGTCGGAGTTGGCCAGCAGCCACAGGAAGGCGGCCCAGGCGGCGACGTTCTGGTCCATCGCCTCCGGATCGATCCGGTCCAGCACGTCGTCGACGGTGTGGTGAGTGTCGAAATAGTCGGTGCCGTCCTGGTTCAGCCGGAAGGCCGGCACGCCCGCCGCCACCGTCGGCCCGGTATCGGGTCCGCCGCCGGTCGCCGGGGCCGGGTCGAACAGCACGCCCAGAGGCGTCAGCACCGCCTGCGCCGCGCGCCGGAAGTCGGTGTCCGCCGCCCCGGCGGGAAGGTTGAGGCTGTAGATCGGCCCCGCCCCGAAATCGCTCTCGCTGATCGCCACATGGTTGGCCATCTCGCCGCTGCGGCTCTGGGCGTAGAAGCGGGCCCCCGCCAGCCCCTGCGCCGGCGGCGGCTGGCTGACCTCCTCCGAACCCCACCAGACCACCCGGATGGTCCGGCGCGGCCGGCGCGGCATGTCCTCGATCAGCTTCAGGGCCGCGGCGGTGATCGCCACCCCGGCCCCATCGTCGATGGCCCCCGTGCCGAGATCCCAGCTGTCCAGGTGGCCGCCGATGACGATCACCTCGTCGGCCGCCCCCGAACCGCGCACCTCGCCGATGACGTTCTGGCTGTGGCTGTCGGCGGTGAAGCCGGCGGTCGAGAACAGCCGCATCCGCACCGGCTGGTCGGTCATCGCCGTCATGCGGCGCAGCTGGTCGGCGTCCGGCGGGCTCATGGCGAAGGCCGGCACGGTCCCCTCGCCCACCCGGGTCGCGCCGGTGTGGGCGAAGCGGTGGTCGTGGGTGCCCAGCGAACGCAGCACATAGCCGACCGCGCCCCGCTTCGCCGCCTCGAACGGCCCGTTGCCGCGGATCGGCGAGGTGGCGCCGTAGCCGCGCCCGTCCTGGGCCTGCACCGTGTCCTGCAGCACCACGGCGATCTTGCCGGTCAGCGACCCCTCCGGCTGGTCCAGCAGCTGCTGGTAGGTCTCGAAGATTGCGGCCTCGCCCTCGATCCCCTCCGCCGGCGTGGCCATCGAGCCGCCCAGCGCCACGACCTGCAGCGGCTGCGGGAAGGGCGACAGGATCTCCACCCGCGCCTCGCCCCGCGTCCACAGCGCCAGCGGGAACTCCTCGATCGAGACGTTGTCGAAGCCCATCTCGCGGAACTTCGCAGCGCCCCACGCCGCCGATGCCTGCTCCGAGGCCGAGCCCGCCAGACGCGGTCCGAAGCGGGTGGTCAGCTCCTCGACCAGTTCGTAGGCCGCGTTGTCCTGCAGCGCCCGGTCGCGCAGCTGTTCGGCCTCGCGCACGGTGCGGGCGTCCTGCGCCGTCGCCGGCGCGGCGGCGAGGCTCAGCGCCAGCGACGCGCCCAGCGCGCTGGCGGCGAGAAGGCGGACGGTCAGGGACATCGGCGGCTCCGGGGACTCGGCAAGGAAGGCGGCGAACCTAGACCGGACATCCGGAGCCGGAAAGCGTCGGCGGCCCGAGTTTCCCCGGCCGCGACATAAGCAGGATCACTCGCCCTTGACGTAAGGCTCCACCGGCCCCTGCAGCTTGACGGTCAGCGCCTTGCCGCGGCGGTCGACGCGGTTGCCCACCGCCAGCCGCACCCAGCCCTCGGAGACGCAGTATTCCTCGACGTTGGTCTTCTCCTCGCCCTTGAAGCGGACGCCGATTCCCTTGGCCAGCACGTCGGCGTCGTGGAAGGGGCTGTCGGGGTCGACGCAAAGGCGGTCGGGAAGGACGTCGGTCATGGCGGAGTCTCGCAGGCGAATTCAGCCGCCGCCTTTAGCCGACCGGGCCGCGCGCTCCAAGGCTTGACCTGACGCCGCGTCATCGGCCTAGGTTCGTTTCGAAACAGGACGGACCTTTCCGGACACCCGATGCGCGACCTCGAAACCCGCGACTTCATCGCCGCCGCCGCCGACGGCTTTCCCCTGTCGATGCGCCTCGTCTCGCCGTCCGACCCGCGCGCCGCCGTGCTGGTCAGCTCCGGCACCGGCTTCCCCAAGGGCTTCTACGATCGCTTCGCCCGACATCTGGCCGGCCAGGGCGCGGCGGTCCTGACCTATGACTTCCGCGGCGTCGCCGGCTCCCGGCCGGCCGATCTCGCCTCCATGCAGATGGACTACCCGGACTGGGGCCGCCTCGACATGCCGGCGGCGGTCGACGCCCTCGCCGGCGCCGCGCCCGGCCTGCCCCTGCTCCACGTCGGCCATAGCGTCGGCGGCCATTTCGTCGGGTTCATGCCCAACCACGAGCGGATCGCGCGCCACGCCTTCGTCTCGGTCGGCAGCGGCTGGTGGGGCGCGCACCACCGTTCATACAACCCGCTGGAGCTGTTCTTCTGGCATGGCTACGGCCCCTGGAGCCTCGCCCGGCGCGGCTACATCCGCGGCGGCGGCCTCTGGGCCGGGACCGACCTGCCCCGCGGCGTGTTCGAGACGTGGAAGCGCTGGTGCCACCGGCGCGACTACTTCCTCGGCGAACTGCAGGACCGGCTCCGTCCCCACGATTTCGACGCTGTCGCCGCCCCGATCCGCTCGTGGATCTTCACCGACGACCCGATCGCCACCCCCGCCGCCTCGGAGAGCCTGCTGCGCGTCTATCCGTCCGCGCCGAAGGAGACCCTCGTCCGCGCCCCGGCCGACTACGGCGTCCGCCGCATCGGCCACGAGGGCGCGTTCCGCCGAGGGATGGAGCCGCTCTGGAACGAGATCGCCGACTGGCTGCTTGAACCGGCGTCCGCGCGGCATAGGTAAGCCGCCCCCAGTACGGAGCCTCCCATGACCGACCAGCCCGCGATCGTCGTCGACGGAAACCGCATTCCCCTGCTCGGCTTCGGCACCTGGATGCTCGAGCCCGACGACGCCCGCCGCATGGTCGCCGAGGCCCTGCGCATCGGCTACCGCCATATCGACACGGCCTGGATCTACAGGAACGAGAAGGCGGTCGGCGACGGCATCCGTGACGCCGTCGAGGCCGGCCACGTCGCCCGTGAGGACATCTGGCTGACCACCAAGATCTGGGTCGACCACTTCGAGCGCGACGCCCTGCTGAAGCAGGCCGAGGAATCCGCCGCCAGCCTCGGCTTCACCCCGGACCTGCTGCTGCTGCACTGGCCGAAGCCGCAGCCGTCGTTCGAGGAGACCCTCGGCGCCCTCAACGAGGCGAAGGACCGCGGCCTCACCCGCAGCATCGGCCTGTCCAACTTCCCCTCTGCCGAGTTCCGTCAGGCCCAGTCGTTGTCCCCGGCGCGGCTGGTCACCAACCAGGTCGAGTACCACCCCTACCTCAAGCTCTCGAAGCTCAAGGCTGCGGCGCGCGAGCTCGGCTCCTCCATCACCGCCTGGTCGCCGCTGGCCCAGGGCAAGATCGCCGACGACGCCACCCTGGTCGAGATCGGCCGCGCCCACGGCAAGACCCCCGGCCAGGTCACCCTGCGCTGGCTCATCCAGCAGGAGGTGATCGCCATCCCGCGCACGGCGAAAGAATCCCGCGCCGCGGAGAATTTCGACATCTTCGACTTCGAACTCTCCGCCGAGGAGATGGATCGCATCCACGCCCTGGCCCGTCCCGACGGCCGTCTGGGCGACTGGATTGATCCCGCCTTCCAATGGGATCAAGAATGGGCCTGACGCGCGGCGCCCGAACCGCGCGCGAGGGAGACGGCGCTCAAGCAGGCGCTCGCCGGTAGCGCCAGGAAGGATGCCCATGGGTTCGGTGCTGGGATTCCCCGGCGTCGATCCGTCCGACGCGGCGGTCGGCGCACGACTGAGGCGATGGCGCGAACAGCGGGGCGTCTCGGTCGACGACCTCGCCCGCCTGATGGACATCTCGCCGGAAGAGGAGCGCCGCGCCGAGGCCGGCCGCGCCCACCTCGACAGCGTCCAGCTGGGCGCCGCCACCGCCGCCCTGCGCCTGCCGCTGTGGGCCCTGGTCTCCGACACCCGCGCCTACTGATCGCAGGTGACAGCCGGCGCGGCCCCGCCTAAGCCTCGCCGCATGGCCTACAAGTCCCTGCGCGACTTCATCGACATCCTCGAAGCCGAGGGCGAGCTCGTCCGCGTCACCGAACCCGTCTCCACCCATCTGGAGATGACCGAGATCCAGACCCGGCTGCTGCGCAACGGCGGCCCGGCGGTGCTGTTCGAGAAGCCGGTCATGCCCGACGGCTCGGTCAGCCCGATCCCCTGCCTCGCCAACCTCTTCGGCACGGTGAAGCGGGTCGCGATGGGCGTGACGCTCGAGAAGAAGGCCCGCACCACCGCCGCCGAGCTGCGCGAGGTCGGCGAGCTGCTGGCTTTCCTGCGCAACCCGACCCCGCCGCGGGGCCTGACCGACGCCATGGAGATGTTGCCGCTGGCCCAGACGGTGATGTCGATGCGGCCCAGGGTGGTGAAGTCGGCGCCGGTGCAGCAGGTCGTGCTCAAGGGCGACCGGATCGACCTGACCTGTCTCCCGATCCAGGGCTGCTGGCCCGGCGAACCGGCTCCGCTGATCACCTGGGGGCTGGTCGTCACCAAGGGGCCGTCCGACGATCGCGAGGACGACTTCAACCTCGGCATCTACCGCATGCAGGTGCTCGGCAAGGACCGCGCCATCATGCGCTGGCTGGCCCACCGCGGCGGGGCCCAGCACTACGCCCGCCACCGCAAGGCGCGCCCGACCGAGCCCCTGCCCTGCGCCGTCGTCCTCGGCGCCGATCCGGGCACCATCCTCGCCGCCGTCACGCCGGTGCCGGACACGCTTTCGGAATACCAGTTCGCCGGCCTGCTGCGCGGGGCCAAGGCCGAGCTGGTCCCCTGCAAGACCGTGCCGCTGATGGTCCCCGCCAACGCCGAGATCGTGCTGGAAGGCCACGTCCTGCTCGACGAGCACGCGCCCGAAGGCCCCTACGGCGACCACACCGGCTACTACAACTCGGTCGAGACCTTCCCGGTCTTTCAGGTCAGCGCCGTCACCATGCGCCGCGACCCGATCTATCTGACCACCTTCACCGGCCGCCCGCCGGACGAACCCTCGGTGCTGGGCGAGGCCCTGAACGAGGTCTTCATCCCCCTGCTGCGCCAGCAGTTCCCGGAGATCGTCGACTTCTGGCTGCCGCCCGAGGGCTGCAGCTACCGCATCGCCGTGGTGTCGATGAAGAAAGCCTACCCCGGCCACGCCAAGCGGGTGATGCTGGGCGTCTGGAGCTATCTGCGCCAGTTCATGTACACCAAGTGGGTCATCGTCGTGGACGACGACATCGACGCCCGCGACTGGAAGCAGGTCATGTGGGCCATCTCCACCAAGATGGATCCGGCGCGCGACATCACCCTGATCGAGAACACCCCGATCGACTATCTCGACTTCGCCAGCCCGGAGAGCGGCCTGGGCTCCAAGATCGGCCTCGACGCCACCGACAAGTGGCCGCCCGAGACGAAACGGGAGTGGGGCGAGGAGATTCGCATGGACGCGGCGGTCGTGGAGCGGGTGTCGGAGATATGGGACCGGCTCGGCCTCCCCGGAGACGGGACGCCGATCTGGAAGTGACTGACTCCGCGGAGGAACAGTGGACTGCGAAATGTGTCCGCATTGGGCTTTTCAGATGACCAGAATGTAATACAAAAGTCGCGGTATCCAGCCGAGGTCATCTCATGAAGAACGCCGTTGTCGCCGCGCTTGCTCTCCTCATCGCCGCCCCGGCGATCTCCGTGCCGACCGTCGCGGACGCCCAGGTGCGGACCGGCAGCGGGGCGGCGCTCCGTCGCGCGCCGCAGCGGCCCTCGCTGAGCGACCGTGAACTCGACCGTCTCTACGAGGCCGAGGACGAGGTGATGGAGCTCGACGGCCAGATCGCCGAGATCCAGTCGGCTGGCGAGGCCGCTGGCGGGCTGACCGAGGCCCAGCAGAGCGAGCTCGCCACCCTGACCCGTCGGCGCGATGCGGCCCAGCGCACGATCGACCGCCTCGAGCGCAAGCGGAACCGCTGATCCCGGGCGCGGCCCGGCGGACGGCTTGCCCCCGGCGGCGGATTGGTCGAGGAGAGCGGTCATGCGCCTCCTCCCGCTCCTTTGCGCCGCCGTCGTCCTGTCGCCGAGTCACGTCATGTCCCAGAGCCCGTCACTGCCGAACGCCGCCCCGTGGGACCAGCCGTTCCTGCCGCCTGCGCCGGCCTGGGACGGAGCCAGCCGCGACCTGTTGCGCGGCGCCTCGGATCCGTGGGTCACGCCCTTCGAAGCGGACCCGGAGCATGACTTCAGCCCCAGCTACGCCGACACCCGCGCCTGGTTCGACCGGCTCGACGCCGCCTCCGACCTGATCCAGATAGAGCAGTTCGGCGTCTCGCCCGAGGGCCGGCCGATCTATGCGGTCATCGCCTCGAAGGACGGCGCCGCCTTCGACCCGGCCAAGCCCGTCCTGCTGGCCCAGGCCGGCATCCACCCGGGCGAGATCGACGGCAAGGACGCGGGCATGATGCTGCTCCGCGACATCGCCTTCTACGGCAAGGACCAGCTGCTCGACCGCGTCAACCTGATCCTCGTCCCCATCCTGTCCGTGGACGGCCATGAGCGCGCCGGCGCCTACAGCCGGCCGAACCAGCGCGGTCCCCGCATCCAGGGCTGGCGAAACACCGCCACCAACCAGAACCTCAACCGCGACTACCTCAAGCTCGACCAGGCCGAGATGCGCGCCGTGCGCGGCCTGATCCTCAAGTACCGGCCCGACCTCTACGTCGACGTCCACGTGACCGACGGCATGGATTACCAGTACGACGTAACCTACGGGTACAACGGCGAAAACGGCGTCTGGTCGCGCTCGCCGGCGATCGCCCGCTGGCTCGACGCGGCCTTCAAGCCGGCGATGAACGCCGCGCTGGAGGCGCGGGGCCACATCCCCGGCGAACTGGTCTTCGGCGTCGATGACTCGAATCCCCGCGCGGGCCTGTCCGACGGCGGTCTCGGCGAGCGCTTCTCCAACGGCTGGGGCTCGGCCGCCCACGTGCCGACGATCCTGATCGAGAACCACAGCCTCAAGCCGCACGAGCAGCGGGTGCTCGGGACCTACGTCTTCCTCGAGCAGGCGATGCGTCTGCTGGCGGACCACGGCGCCGGCCTTCGCGCCGCCATCGCCGAAGACAGCGCCCTGCGCCCGGCCGATATCCCCGCCAACTTCGTCGCCGACGCCGAGCCGTCGACCACCCGGACCTTCAAGGGCATCCGCTACGAGACGTACGACAGCCCGGCCTCGGGCCGTCAGGAGGTCCGCTGGCTCGGCGAGCCCGATCCCGAGCCCTGGGCCATGCCCTTCTACGGCTCCCACCCGACCCTGACCCTGCGTCGTCCGGAGGCCTACTGGGTGCCCGCGCACCGGCCCGACGTCATCGAGCGCCTGCGCGCCCACGGCGTGACCGTGGAGACGCTCGAGGCGCCGCGCACCGTCTCAGTCGAGATGCTTCGGCTCGACGATCCGAAGCTGGCGACCCGCCTCAACGAGGGCCACGTGCCGGTCACCGTCACTTCGGTCACGCCCGAACGGCGCGCCTGGACCTTCCAGCCCGGCTCGGTTCGGGTCCCGACCGACCAGCCGCTCGGTGACGTCGTCGTCCTGCTGCTCGAGCCCCAGTCGTCCGAGAGCCTGTTCGCCTGGGGCCTCTTCCCCGAGGTGCTGAGCCGGGTCGAGTATATCGAGGGCTACGCCATCGCCCCTCTGGCCGAACGCATGCTCGCCGCCGACCCGGCGCTCAGGGCCGAGTTCGAGGCCCGGCTGGCCGCCGACCCGCAGTTCGCCGCCGACGGCGATGCGCGTCTGCAGTGGTTCTACGAACGAACTCCGTTCTACGATGAGCGCTATCGCCTCTATCCGGTGGCCCGGGAGAACTGACCGTGTTCGGGATGACCGCTCTGCAGGCCGCGGGATTGTGGAGCGGTCTTCTCGTCCTGGTCCTGCTCGTGCTCTCGGTGCAGGTGGTGATGACCCGCCGCCGGCAGCGGGTCATCCTCGGCGACGGGGCCGACCAGACGATGATCGTCGCCGCCCGCCGCTTCGGCAACGCAGCCGAATACACCCCCGTCGCCATGGGCGCCCTGATCCTGCTGGCCCTGCTCGGCTGGCAGGCGTGGGTGATCCATCTGATCGGCGCCGCCTTCTTCCTGGGCCGGGTGATCCATCCGCTGGGTCTCGCCTTCGGCAAGGGTCCGCCGCCGGCGCGGGTGTTCGGCATGACCCTGACCTGGCTGCCGCTCCTCGCCGCCGCCCTGCTGCTGATCGTCTGCCCGCTCATCGGCATGACGCCGGCCTGAGCCGGTTGCGCCGGCGGGAGCCCCCGGCCATATCGGGGCATGCCGTCCGACGCCGCCTCCCCCGACATCCTTCCCGATCTGGTCGCCGCCGCGCTGAAGGCGGGCGCCGACGCCGCCGAGGCCGTGGCCTCCGAACGCGCCTCGCTGTCGGTCGGCGTACGCAACGGCAGGCTTGAGGACGTCGAGCGCGAGGAGAGCCGCGATCTCGGCCTGCGCGTCTTCGTCGGCCGCCGCCAGGCGACCGTGTCAGCGTCCGACCTGTCCGACGCCACCCGCGCCCGGCTGGTCGAGCGGGCGGTGGCCATGGCCCGGCTGGCGCCCGAGGATCCGTACGCCGCCCTCGCGCCCCGGGATCGCCTCGCCCGCGCGCCCTTCGCCGACCTGGACCTGTTCGATTCGACCGAACGCGGCGCCGCCGAACTTGAGGCGGCCGCGGCCGAGGCCGAGGCCGTCGCCCTGTCCGTCGACGGCGTGGCCCGCTCCGAAGGCGGCCACGCCGCCGCCTCCTCCAGCCGCTGGCGTCTGGTCACCTCGCACGGCTTCGACGGCGCCTGGCGGGGGTCGGCCTTTTCGCTCGGCGTCGGCGTCATCGCCGAGAAGGACGGGGCCATGGAGCGCGGCGGCGAGCACCGCGCTGTGCGCCACCTGTCCGACCTGCCCGCCCCCGCGAGCATCGGCGCCGAGGCCGGCCGCCGCGCCGTCGCCCGCGTCGGCCCGCGCAAGATCGCCTCGACCACCGCGCCGGTGATCTTCGAGAACCGCGTCGCCGCCCAGGTTCTTTCGCCCCTGCTCGGCGCCATTTCCGGCCCCTCCGTCGCCCGCGGGACCTCCTTCCTCAAGGACCGGCTCGGTCAGCCGGTCCTGCCGACCGGCGTCGACCTGGTCGACGATCCCTTCCGTCCCCGCGGCCTCGGCTCCGCGCCCTTCGACGACGAGGGCGTCGAGGTGACGCGCCGCGCCATCGTCGAGGACGGCGTCCTGACCACCTGGCTGCTCAACACCGCCTCGGCCGCCCAGCTGGGCCTGGCCTCCACGGGTCACGCCTCACGCGGCCTCGCCGGCCCGCCCGGGGTGTCGACCCACAACCTCCATCTCGAACCCGGCGAGCGCGACCTCGCCGGCCTGATGGCCGACGCCGGATCCGGCCTGCTGATCACCTCCATGTTCGGCCCCTCGCTGAACGCCAACACGGGCGACTGGTCCGCCGGCGTCTCCGGCTTCTGGTTCGAGGGCGGCGGAATCGCCCACCCCGTCAGCGAGATCACCGTCGCCGGCAATCTCAAGGACCTGTGGGCGCGCCTTGTCCCCGGCTCGGATCTCGAGTTCCGCGGCAGCTTCAACAGCCCCTCCCTGCTGTTCGACGCGGTCGCGATCGCCGGTAAATGAGCGAGCTCGCTGCCGAGCTGGACCTCATCCGCGCCGCCGCGGTCGAGGCGGGCCGCCTCGCCCTCGCCGAGCGCCAGAAGGGGCTGAAGGTCTGGTCCAAGCCCGGCGGCTCGCCGGTCACTTCGGCGGACATGGCGGTCGACCGGCTGCTTCGGGACGCGCTGCTCGCCGCCCGCCCCGACTACGGGTGGCTTTCGGAGGAGACCGCCGACGGCGCCGAACGCCTCGCTCGCCGCCGCATCTTCGTGGTCGACCCCATCGACGGCACCGTCGCCTACATGAAGAACAAGCCGTGGTGGTGCATCCCGGTGGCCGTGGTCGAGGACGGTCGTCCCGTCGCCGCCGTCATTCACGCCCCGGCGCTCGGCGAGACCTTCGCCGCGACCCTCGGCGGCGGCGCGGCCCTCAACGATGCGCCGATCAGCGCCTCCGACACCACTGACCTCGACGACGCCTCGGTGCTCGCCGACGCCCGTCTGCTGGAAGGCCCCCACTGGCCCGAGCCGTGGCCCGCGATGCGCTTCGAGAAACGCAACGCCATCGCCTACCGCATGGCGCTGGTGGCCGCCGGCGCCTTCGACGCGGCCATCGCCCTGACCCCCAAGTGGGACTGGGACGTCTGCGCCGGCGCCCTGATCGTCGAGGAGGCCGGCGGCCGTGTCAGCGACCACCACGGCGGCGCCTGGCGCTTCAACCGCCCCGACCCGCGTCAGAACAGCCTGGTCTGCGCCGCGCCGGCGCTGCACCCGCTGATCCTGCGGCGGACCGCGCCTGTTCCGCTCGCGGGTCCCGGCGCCGCCCCACCGTCCGGATCGGCTTTTCGCGGCCGCGGTTGATCCAGGTCAGGGCGAGTCCGTCCCGAAGAGCCAGGATGCTTTCAGAACCTTCGAGGAGATCGGGATGAAAGCGCGTCTGTTCCTGCCGCTGGCGGCCGCCGCCGCCGCCGTGGCCCTGTCCGGCTGCGGCTACGGCTACGGCTTCCATGGGCGCGGCCCTGTCGGGATGGATATCAGCATCGTCTACGTTCGTACGGCGCCGCCGCCGCCCCGCTTCGTCCCCCGGCCGCCGGCGCCGTCCGCAACGGCGATCTGGATCGACGGCTACTGGAACTGGACCGGCGTCACCTTCGTCTGGGTCGATGGTTACTGGGAGCGCAATCCGCCGCCGGGACGGACCTGGGAGCCGGGCGGCTGGGTGCAGACCCCGCAGGGATGGTACCGGCAGCCGGGCCGCTGGGTCGAACGCCGCGGCCGGCGCTGAAGGTTCGGGGCCGGCGAGTCTCCCTTCCCAGCCGGTCCCGCGGCCGCGGATGGCATGGTCTCCCCGTGCCATCCGCGACCACCTTTCCGGGAGATGCAGGATCCGGCGCCCGCCGGCGCGGGACTCGGCGAGAGTCGGGCCAGAGGCCTGAATTCGGCCGAATCCTTGAACCTGCGGTCCACAGCGCCTATTCCGCTCGCGCCGTGATCCCTCCCCTGCCCGGAACGCCCATGACCGTCGACAACGAACCGAACCAGCTGCTGCACCTCGTCATCGGCGGCGAGCTTCGTCACCTCGACAAGCCGGTGTTCCGCGATCTCTCCAAGGTCGAATTCGTCGGCGCCTTCCCGAACTACGAGGAAGCCCGCAAGGCGTGGAAGGCGCGCGCCCAGGCGACCGTCGACAACGCCCACATGCGCTACTTCATCCTCCACGCTCACCGGCTGATCGACCCCCGCGGCGACGGGCGCTGACGGAACCCCGGCGGCCGCTGGCGCGCTTTCCCCGTGACAGCCACGCTGAGGAGGGCCTGCCCATGACCACCACCCTGATCGTCGTCGTGCTCCTGGCGCTCGGCGTCGGCATCGTTCTCTGGGCCGTGCGTCGCAAGCCGGCCGACCGCCCCAATCCGCTGCCGCGCGAAAGCGACACCGGCTGGAACGATCCGCTCACGCGCGCCGATGCGCCGCCGCCGTCCCGCCCCGACGCTGATCCGCGCCCGTGACCCTGTTCGGCCGCACGCTCGGCGCGGAGGAGATCGCCAGCCTCGTCTTCATGCTGGGGACGCTGGCGCTGTGGCTGTTCGTCCTGCGCGGTGAACGCGACTGGCGGCGCTGGTTCACCCGCTGGGAGGCCGACCGCAAGGCCCGCCGCGATGCCGAAATCGCCGCGGAACGCGACCCGGGCGACCCTCCGTCCGGACCCGCGCGCGGCCCCTGGGGCTGATCATTCCCGCCGCAGGAACTTCTCCGTCAGCAGCGTGCCCCACCACTGGGCCTTGAACTCCGCCCGGATCGCCTTCGGGTCGTAGGCGTCGCTGTCGATCCAGTCGATGAAGCTGACCCCCGTCGGCTCCACCTCTTCCAGGTACTTCTCAAGGGTGTAGTCGAGCACACCGGTCAGCCCCTCGCGGTGATGCAGGTACTTCTTGTCCAGCTGGCGGATGGCCTCCGAGATCGGCTCGCCCAGGTGGAAATGCCGGTACAGCACCGCCATCATCCCGGCCCGGTCCGCGCCCGACTTGCAGTGGATCAGCACCGGATACTCGATGGTCCGGAACAGCTCCCGCGCCCGGTGGATCCGCTCCGGCTGCGGCGGATCGCGGCTGTCCAGCGGCGCGTCGATCAGGGTCAGTCCCAGCCGCGCGCAGGCGTCCTTCTCCAGCGCATAGTAGGCCTCGTCCCGCGCCCCGCGCAGGTTGATGACGGTTCGTATGCCCTGCGATTTCCAGTACGCCAGCTGCCGCGGCGACGGCTGGTTGGTCCGCACCAGGTCCGGCCCCAGCCAGTGCGCGTTCATGAACCACCGCCTCAGGAAGGCGTGATCCTTCCAGACATAGTCCCACCGGGCCCTGAACCGGCCGGCGCGGGTGGTGAGGTCGTAGCGGGACATGGGAGGGGAGATAGCCGCCGCCGGACGGCGACGCCACTGCCTGCACGGCGATACAATCCAGGCGATACATCCTCGACAGTCCGTCCCGAGACGGGCACGATTTAATGGACACGGTCGACATCGACCCCGGACACTGCGTCCAATGCATTTTCTCCGCCTCGCCCTGCTCTCCTCGGTCGCGCTGGCGGCGGCCTGTAGCCCGGACAGCGAGCGCGCCACGCCCCATGTCGCCCGGACAGCTGGGCCCGACGAAGCCGTGATGGCCTTCCTCGCCGATGAGATGGCCGGCCGCGGATCGACCGCCCCGACGATGTTCGTCGCCCGGACCGTCGATGGCGGGCAGGCCCACCCCCGGATCACTGTGGCGTATCTGGGCGATCCCGACTGGTGCGGGTCAGGCGGTTGCACCCTGCTGGTCGTCGAAGCGAAGCGCGAAGGCCCCGTCCTGCTCGGCCGGACCACCATCACCCGACCGCCAATCCGCGTGCTGACCAGCCGCACCAACGGCATGCCCGACCTTGGCGTCCTCGTGTGCGGCGGCGGCATCGTGGACTGTCACGAGGCCGTCCTGCCCTTCGATGGCCGGCGCTACGCCTCCAACCCCACCATGCCGCCGGCCTGGCGGCCCCCGACGCCCCCGGACGGCGAGGTCGTCATCTCGGAGGAGATGGTCCGCCTGACCTTCGCCGGGCCGTCGTAGTTCAGGCCAGCTCCGCCTCGAACGCCCGCATCCGCTCGCGCGTGCGCCGGTCGTAGTCGTCTCCCAGCGCCCGCAGCGCCGCCGCCCCGTCCCCGCGGTAGGCCGGGCCGTGCATCAGCGCCAGGGTCCGGGGCGCCAGCTTCGACAGCCCGCGGATCGTCGTCCCCATGGCGGGGTTGAGGGCCGAGTATCCGAACACGTCCTCCGCCGCGATGGCCGGGCCGACGATGTCGCGCTCCACCAGCGGCGGCGCCTCGCCGGACTGGGTGAACAGGTCGCCGCAGAACAGCGTCCCGGTCGACTCCTCGTAGAGGACGCCCGCGTCCCAGCCGTGCGGGGTGTGCGGGGTGTCGATGTAGCGGACCCGCTTGCCGCCGCCGAGGTCGATCACCTCTCCGTCCCCCAGCGTCCGCGGCGGGCGGTCGGCCATGTCGTTCAGCGACACGTCGCAGCCGGTCTGGCCGTGGGCGACCTGGGCCCGGGGGGCCGCGGCCAGCCATTCGTTCATCGATCCGCATTCGTCGGCCTCGAAATGGCCGAAGGTGATCCATCTCAGCGACGCGGGATCGATCACCCGCGCCGCCGCCTCATGCACCAGCGGGAACATCCGGCGCGGGCCGGTGTGGAACAGCAGGGGATCGTCCCCGACCACGAGGAACTGGTTGAAGGTCAGGCCCAGCGGCCCGACCTCCGGGACGAAGGTCGACAGACGATAGACGCCGTCGGCGATTTCAGAGACGCGGGTGTCCATGGCTGGCATTCCTTTGCGCTGGTCATCAATTTCACGCTACAAGGGCGTGTAACGAAATCACCGGCGGCCGTCAATATGGCTGCGCATACCTGTTTAGTGAAATTCCCATGGCCCGCGGCTACACCCTCAAACGACGCGCCGAACAGCAGGCCGAGACGCGACGGAAGATCGTCGACGCGGCGGTGGACCTGCACGGGACGGTGGGACCGGCCAACACCAGTCTCAGCATGGTCGCCGAGCGGGCCGGGGTTCAGCGCAACACCCTGTACGCCCACTTCCCCGACCTGCGCAGCCTGCAGATGGCGTGTTCGGCGCAGTCGTTCGAGCGCAGCCCCCCGCCGGACGCGGCGGACTGGCGGGGGCTGGCGGATCGCGCCGGCCGTCTGCGTCACGGGTTGAGGGCGATCTACCGCTGGTACGAGGCCAACGCCGAACTTTTCGGCTGCGTGCTGCGCGACGCCGAGCACCACGCCCTGACCCGCGAGATCGCCGAGCTGCGCCTCGGCCCCGTGGTCGCCGGGTGGCGCGAGACCCTCGGCGAGGGACTGTCCGGATCGCAGCAGGCCCTGCTGGTTCTCGCGCTGGACTTCCACGGCTGGCGCGCCCTGTCGCGCGGCGCCGGAATCGGCCCGGAGGCCGCGGCGGACGTCATGGCCCGCGCCGTCGAGGGCGCCGATCCGGGCCGCCCCCCGGCTTCGGCCGCTTGACTTCCCTCCGCCTCCGTCCGACCTCGGACCGATGACGCCGACGCCCGCGCCCGCCGCCGACGACACGCCGCCCCCGAGGGAGTCGCTGCGCCCCCTGCTGGCGCGCATCTGGCGCGACTATCTCTCCCGCCGGCGGGCCGCCCTGTTCCTCTCCATACTCTGCGCGGCGATCGTCGGCGTCATGGCCGCGACGGTG
Organism: Caulobacterales bacterium RIFCSPHIGHO2_01_FULL_70_19; assembly: GCA_001794825.1. Taxonomy (GTDB): domain Bacteria; phylum Pseudomonadota; class Alphaproteobacteria; order Caulobacterales; family Caulobacteraceae; genus Brevundimonas. The sequence goes on from MGLK01000020.1 coordinate 17,288, forward strand.
CTGCAGCTGCTCGAGCCGGCCATCGACGGCCTGTTCCTGGGCCGACCGGTGACCATCTGGAGGGCCTTCACCATCCCGCCGGGACAGGCCCTGACCGCCATCCCGACGGTCATCGTCGGCGCCGGCCTCGTCTGGACCGTCGCGGCGCTCGGCCAGGCGGCCCTGGTCAACCGCCTGGGTCACGGGATCGTCGGCGACATCCAGGTGCGCCTGTTCGGCTCGATGATCCGCGCCGACCTCGCCCGGCTGCGCAGCCAGCACTCCGGCGGCTTCGTCTCCAGCGTCCTGTTCGACGCCAACCTCGTGCGCGAGGCCTTCACCAACGGGGTGGTCAACTACACCCAGCACGCCCTGACCCTGGTCGCCGTGCTGGCCTATATGGCCTGGACCGACTGGCGCCTGACCCTGATCGTCTTCCTCGGCGCCCCGGTCATCGCCTGGGTCATCCGCCGGTTCGGCAAGCGCATGCGCAAGGCCACCACCGGGGCCATGGTCGAGACATCCAACCTCTCCACCGCCCTGATGGAGAACCTCGACGGCGTCCGCCTGATCAAGATCGAGAACCGCGAGGCGGCCGAGGAGGCGCGTGTGGCCGAGGTGGTCGCGCGCCGCCAGCGCCACGTGATCAAGTCCGCCGACAGCCGCGCCTTCGCCGGCCCGCTTTCCAACCTGGTGGCCATGATCGTGGTCGCCGCCGTCATGGCCTACGCGGGCTGGCAGGCGCGCCAGGGCGGCATGAGCGTCGGCGCCTTCGCGGCCTACATCGGCCTGCTGATGGCCGCCGGCCAGTCGCTGCGCCAGGTCACCAACCTGCAGACCGTCATGTCCGAGGGCCTGACCGCCGCGCGCCGCCTGTTCGACGCCCTCGACATCCAGCCCGAGATCCGCGAGGCGGCCGACGCCCGCCCCCTGCCCCCGGGTCCGATCACCGTCGCCTTCGACCACGTCTCCTTCGCCTATGCGCCCGCCTCGGAGAATGTCGCGCCCACCCTGTCCGACGTCTCCCTCACCGTCGCCCCCGGCGAGACCGTCGCCCTGGTCGGCCCGTCCGGCGGGGGCAAATCGACCCTGCTCAGCCTTCTGCCGCGCTTCTACGACGTCACCGCCGGCGCCGTGACCGTCAACGGCCAGGACATTCGCAGCCTGAAGCTCGAGGACCTGCGGGACCGCATCGCCCTGGTCACCCAGGAGCCCTTCCTGTTCGACGACACCATCGCCGCCAACATCGCCTACGGCCGCCCCGGCGCCTCGCAGGCGGAGATCGAGGCCGCCGCCGCCGCCGCCGCCGCCCACGACTTCATCCGGGCCCTGCCCGAGGGCTATCTGACCCGCGCCGGAGAGGCCGGCCTGCGCCTGTCCGGGGGCCAGCGCCAGCGCATCGCCATCGCCCGCGCCTTCCTCAAGGACGCCCCGATCCTGCTGCTCGACGAGGCCACCTCGGCCCTCGACACCGAGAGCGAGGCCGCCGTCCAGGCCGCCCTCGAGCGCCTGATGCACGGCCGGGCGACGCTGATGATCGCCCACCGCCTGTCGACCGTCCGCAACGCCGACCGCATCTATGTGCTCGAGGCGGGCGGCGTCGTCGAACAGGGCTCCCACGCGCAGCTGGTCCGCAAGGGCGGCCTCTACGCCCGGCTGGCGAAGCAGCAGTCGCTCGACAGCGACCCGGTCGCGGCCGTCTCATGAGGCCCCTCCGCAACCCCGTCATCCAGGCCATGCTCGCCTGGATCCTCGCCGCCTGGATGCGCTTCTGCTTCGCCACCATCCGCTGGACCCATGTCAACGAAGCGGTGGCCGAAGCGGTCTGGGCCAGGGGCGGCGGCGTGCTCTGCGCCTTCTGGCATTCGCGCATCGGCCTGTCCCCCGCCTGCTGGCCGCTCGATCGGGCCCAGCCGGCCAAGGCGCTGATCTCCCTGTCGCCGGACGGCCAGTTCATCGCCCGGGCGGTGGCGCGGCAGGGCATTCCCGCCATCCGCGGCTCCTCGGCCAACAAGGACAAGGCCGACCGGGCCAAGGGCGGCTCGCAGGCGCTGCGTGACGGCCTGCGCCAGCTCAAGGTCGGTGCCCTGGCCATCACCCCAGACGGGCCGCGCGGCCCCGCCCGGCAGATGGCCGAGGGCCTGCCCCTGCTGGCGAAGCTGTCGGGCGCCCCGACCCTGTTCATCGGCCTCAGCTGCAACCCGGCCATCCGTCTCGGCAGCTGGGACCGCGCCGTCCTGCCCCTGCCCTTCAGCAAGGGCGCGATCGTGTGGGACGTCGCCGACTATCCGGCCGGCGCGGAGCTCGCCGACGTGGTCGCGGACTGGACCGCCCGGCTGGACGCTGTCGAGGTCGAGGCCGACCGCATCACCGGCCTGGAGCGGATCTGACGTGAGTCCCGCCCTGATCCTCTACCGGCTGGCGGCGCGCCTGCTCGAGCCGCTGGCGCCCCGCCTGCTCGACGCCCGCGCCCGCAAGGGCAAGGAGGATCCCGTCCGCGTCGACGAGCGCCTCGGCGTCCCCTCCGTCCCCCGCCCGGCCGGCGACCTCGTCTGGCTTCACGGCGTCAGCGTCGGCGAAAGCCTGTCCCTGCTCCCGGTCGTGGAGCGGCTGCGCAGGGTCCGGCCGGACCTGGCGATCCTCGTCACCTCCGGCACCGTCACATCGTCCGCCCTGCTGGCGAAGCGCCTGCCCGAGGGCGTCATCCATCAGTATGCCCCGGTCGACGGCCCGGCCGCCGTCGCCGCCTTCCTCGACCACTGGCGTCCCGCCGCCGGCGTCCTGGTCGAGAGCGAGCTGTGGCCCAACCTCATTCTCGAGGCCCGCCGCCGCGGGGTCGCCCTGGTTCTGGCCAGCGCCCGCATCACGGAGAAGACCACGGAAGGCTGGCGCCGCTTCCCCGGCGCGGCGCGACGCATCCTCGCCGCCTTCGACCGCATCCTGCCCCAGGACGACGCCTCCGCCGCGCGACTCGAGAGCCTCGGCGCCCGCGTCGACGGGCGGGTCAACCTCAAGCTGGCCGGCGACGCCCCGCCGCACGATCCCGCCGCCTTCACCCGCCTGTCCGCCGCCATCGGCGACCGGCCGGTGGTCGTCGCCGCCTCCACCCACGACGGCGAGGAGATCGCCATCGTCCGGGCGCTGGACCGGCTCGACGAGCGCCTGTGCCTGATCCTGATCCCGCGTCACCCCGAGCGCGGCGACGCCATCGCCGCCGCCCTGGTCCGCGACGGCTACCGCTTCGCCCGCCGCTCCGAGGGCCGCCAGCCGGACGGCGAGACCGACCTCTATCTCGCCGACACCCTCGGCGAGATGGGCCTGTTCCTGCGCCTCGCCGACGTCGTCGTGATGGGGGGCTCCTTCTCCGCCGCGCTGGAGAAGCCCCCGGTCGGCGGCCACAACCCGCTGGAGCCCGCCCGCCTCGGCAAGCCGGCGATCACCGGTCCGGACATGTCGAACTGGGCCGCCGTCACGGAAGCCCTGGTGGCCGCCGACGGCCTGCGCATCGTCGAGGCGCCCTGGGACCTTCCCGCCGCCCTCGCGCCCCTGCTCGCCGACCCGGCCGAGGCGAAGCGGATGGGCGAACGCGGCCGCCGCGCCGCGGCCGAGGCCGGCTCCGGCCTCGACCGTCTGATCGACAGCCTCCTGCCCCTCCTGCCTCCGGCTCCGTCGAAGGGCGGCCGCCGGTGAAGCTGAACACGCCCCGCTGGTGGTACACCCGCGATCGCCGCCATGGCGCCGTCGCCCGCACCCTGCTGAAGCCGGCCGGCTGGATCTGGAGCGCCGCCACGGCCCGCCGCCTCGCCCGCGCCACGCCGCTCGACCCGGGCGTCCCGGTGATCTCCATCGGCAACCTCACCGTGGGCGGCTCCGGCAAGACCCCCGTCGCCCGCGAGGTCCTGCGCCTCCTTCGCGCCGCCGGGGTGGAGGCCCACGCCCTGTCGCGCGGCTACGGCGGCTCGCTGCCGGGCCCGGTCGGCGTCGACCCGGCCGTCCACGCCGCCGCCGAGGTCGGCGACGAGCCGCTGATGCTGGCGCTGGACAGCCCCGCCTGGATCGCCCGCGACCGCGTCGCCGGCGCCCGCGCCGCCGTCGCCGCCGGGGCGCAGGCGCTGGTCCTCGACGACGCCCACCAGAACCCGGCGCTGAGGAAGACCCTCAGCCTCGTCGTGGTCGACGGCGAGACCCGCAATGACGAATGGCCCTTCGGCGACGGCTCGGTCTTCCCTTCGGGCCCCATGCGCGAGCCGCTGAAGGCCGGCCTCGCCCGCGCCGACGCCGTGGTGATCCTGCTGCCCGCCGACCTGCCGGAGCCCGACCCTGAGCTGGTCGGGATCTTCGGCGCCCTGCCCGTCTTCGTCGCCCGCCTGCTCCCGGCGGCCCCGCCGCCCCCCGGACCGCTGGTCGGCTTCGCCGGCATCGCCAAGCCGTGGAAGGTCGAGCGCTCGCTCAAGGCCGCCGGCGCGGACCTGAGGGACTTCGCCCCCTTCCCCGACCACGCCGCCTTCCGCGAGGAGGACCTGCGCTTCCTCGCCGGCCGGGCCGACCAGTTCGACGCCCGCCTGATCACCACCGAGAAGGACTGGTCCCGCCTGCCGCCGGAGTGGCGCGAACGGGTGGTCAGCTGGCCGGTGAAGGCGGCGTTCGAGGACGAGGCGGGATTCGCCGCCCTTCTGGGGAGCGCCGTCCCCCTCCATCGCCGTTCCGGCGGTCCCCCTCCCCCTGCGGGGGAGGAATAGCGCGTCTCGTTCCTCCCCCGCAGGGGGAGGGGGACCCAGCCGAAGGTTGGTGGAGGGGGCAGCCCCTCGCCCTACTCCGCCCGGTGCACCACCCCGCCCCGCATCACGAACCGCACCCGCTCCAGCTCGGTCACGTCCGTCAGCGGGTCGCCCGAGACCGCGATCAGGTCCGCCGGCATGCCCGGCGCGATCCGGCCAGCCTCGGCCGCGAGGCCCAGATGCGCCGCCGCGTTCACCGTCGCCGCCTGCACCGCCTCCAGCGGCGTCAGACCGGCGCGCACCAGCAGGGCGAACTCGCCGGCGTTGTCGCCGTGGGCCGAAACGCCGCTGTCCGTGCCGAAGGCGATCCGCACCCCGCCCTCATGCGCGCGGCGGGCCATGTCCAGCATCTTCGGTCCGGCCTCGAGCGCCTTGGCCGTCTGGGCCGGGGTGAAGAAGTTGTCCGGTCCCGCGGCGATGCGCGCCACGAAGTCCCCGGCCATCAGCGTCGGCACCAGATAGACGCCGTCGCGCCGCATCAGCCGGATCGACTCATCGTCCAGATAGGTGCCGTGCTCGATCGAGTCGCCGCCGGCGCGCAGGAAGCTGTTGATGCCGTCGGCCCCGTGGGCGTGCGCCGTCACCTGCCGGCCCATGCGGTGGGCCACGTCGACGATGGCGGCCAGCTCCGCGTCCGAGAACTGCTGCCCCAGTCCCGCCGCCGTGTTCGACAGTACCCCGCCGGTGGCGGTGATCTTGATGATGTCGGCGCCCGAACGCACCTGGGTCCGCACCGCCCGCATGCAGTCGTCCGCGCCCGAGCAGACGCTCTCGGACGACAGCAGGTGCATGATGTCCTCGCGGTAGCCGTTGATGTCGCCGTGACCGCCGTGCACCGACACCGCGCTGCCCGAGGCGATCACCCGCGGTCCCGGCACGTCGCCGCGGCGAATGGCGTCGCGCAGGGCGAAGATCGACTCGTTGCTGGCGCCCAGGTCCGCCACGGTCGTGAACCCCGCCATCAGCGTCCGCCGGGCGTATCGCGCGCCGACGAAGGCCTGCTCGGCGTCGGACTGGGTCACCTCCTCCAGCCGGGCGTTCGGGTTCTGCTGCCCGGTCAGGTGGACGTGGCTGTCGATCAGCCCCGGCAGCACGAAGGCGGACCTCAGATCCACGATTTCGCCCTCTCCGACGAAGCCGTCGCGGATTTCCGCCACCTGGTTCCCGCGGATCACGAGAGTTTTATCGCGCTCCACACGGCCGCTGGCCGGGTCGGCCAGAAGTCGCCCTACTTGGACGTACGTCGTTCTCCCGTCGGGAGAATCCCCGGTGGATACGGGGCTCTGCGCGGCGGCGCTGGTGGCCACACATGTGGCGAGTGCGGCGAAAACGGCGGTGATCGACTTCACGAAATCCTCCCGGGGGTTCGCCCCACCCTGCCCCTGCGGCGTCTCGCCGCCAAGGCCCCGCTTGCCGGACCGCCCGGGTTTTGAAACAAACTGATGCATTCAGTGAACATGCGAGGGGCGTCGCATGCGGCTTGCCAGACGCGGATTCATCCTGGGCGGAGCGGCCCTACTGTCGGGGTGCGCCACCGCCTCCGCAGCCACCCGGCAGACGGCCGCCGTCGCGCCGATCCTCGTGGAGCCCCAGGTTCCGCCGCGGGCGCCGGAGATCATCACCTCCCAGCTCAACTCCACCCGCCCGCTCGACCCGCGCGGACAGGTGCGTCCCGAACTGATGGAGCGGGCGCTGGCCGCCCTCGACATTCACGCCGGCAAGATCACGAAGCGCGACCGGATGTACCTGGTCGACTTCACCCGTTTCTCGGGCGACGAGCGGCTCTACGAGGTCGACCTCGAGGGCGGCGAGGTCACCCTGATGCGCACCTGCCACGGCCGGGGCTCGGACCCGTCGCACACCGGCTTCGCGCGGGAGTTCTCGAACACGCCCGACAGCCACATGTCCTCGGTCGGCGCCTACGCCACCGCCGGCGCCAGCCACGGCGCCCAGCAGGGTCCCAACGTCCTGCTCGACGGGCTGGAGTACACCAACAACCTGGCCCGCGAGCGCGCCATCATCGTCCATGGCGCCGACTACGCCGACCCGGCTTTCCTCGCCCGCGAGGGCAAGCTGGGCCGCTCCTACGGCTGCTTCTCGGTGGCCCACCACGACCTGCCCCGCCTGCGCGAGCGCATGGGCGAAGGCCGGCTGCTGTTCGCCTGGGCCTAGGTCTGCGGCTTCCGGGCGGCGTGGCGGACGAAGAGGATGTGGATTTCCTCTCCGGCTACGACGTAACGCATCAGGTAAGGCGGCCTGACGACGATCTCGCGCCGCCCAAAGCCTGCCGGCCGGCCTCTCTCCGGCATGAGGATCAGGCTCTCGGCGACCTCCACCATCTGGCGCTCCAGCCGCGCAGCTGCGGCCGGATTGAATCCACGCACGTAGGTTGTGATCTCCTCGAGATCGTCGACGGCCCGATCAGACCAGACTACTCGCCGCACTTCGGGCGCGGCAGCGGGTTATCGGTCGACAGGGACAACAGCCAGCGCTTCACCGCCTCGTGGCTCACCACGCGCCCGGCCTCGATGTCCGCCAGTCCGCGCTGGGTGGCGGCTTCTATGGCCGCCTCGTCCTCGACGTCGAAGACGCCCGGCTCCTCGTCCATCTCATTTCTGGGCTTGGTCATGGCGGCATCCTGCCACGCCGCTCCGCCCTGCGCACGCAGACTCAACCTGGGCTGGACTATCTGCGACGCCCTCCGCCCCGGGGTGCGTCCGTCCTACCCCCGCTCCAGCGCCCGCCAGCCGATGTCGGTGCGATAGAAGCCGCCGGGCCAGTCGATCTTCTTCACCGCCGCATAGGCCCGCTCGCGCGCCTCGGCGATGTCGGCCCCGCGGGCGCAGACGTTCAGCACCCGGCCGCCGGCCGCGACCAGCTGCCCGTCCGGCCGCCGCTTGGTCCCCGCGTGGAACACCTGCACGTGCGGGCCGAAGTCCTGCTCGGCCCCGCGGATGATCGAACCCTCCAGCGGGCTGTCGGGATAACCCTTGGCGGCCATGACCACGCAGATCACGGTGTCGCCGCTGAACGCCGGCGCCGGCGCCCGGGTCAGGTCGCCGCGCGCGCAGGCCAGCAGTAGCGGGACCACGTCTCCCTCCAGCCGCATCATCAGCACCTGGCACTCCGGGTCGCCGAAGCGGGCGTTGAATTCCACCACCTTCGGCCCCTCGTCGGTGGCCATCAGCCCGGCGTACAGCACCCCGCGGTACGGCATGCCCTCGGCGGCCATGGCGGCGACGGTCGGCTGCACGATCCTCGCGTCGGCCGCCTCGACCAGCTCGGGCGTGAACACCGGCGCCGGCGAATAGCTGCCCATGCCGCCCGTGTTCGGTCCCATGTCGCCGTCGAAGGCGCGCTTGTGATCCTGGGCCCCGCCCAGCAGCACCGCCCGCTGGCCGTCACACAGGGCGAACAGCGAGCCTTCCTCGCCGGCCATGAATTCCTCGATCACCACCCGCGCGCCGGCGGCGCCGAAGCGGCCGCCCAGCATCCGCTCGATCTCGGCCTCGGCGTCCCGCTTGTCGGGGCTGATCGCCACCCCCTTTCCCGCCGCCAGCCCGTCCGCCTTGATCACATACGGCGGCTTGAACACCGACAGCGCCTCGCGCGCCTCGTGCAGCCGCTCATAGACGCCGTAGCCGGCGGTCGGGATCTCGTGCCGCTCCATGAAGGCCTTGGAGAAGGCCTTGGAGGTCTCCAGCTGCGCCGCCTTCCGCGTGGGCCCGAAACAGGGAATGCCGGCCGCCGCCAGCCGGTCGGCCAGTCCCTGCTCCAGCGCGCTCTCGGGCCCGACCACGACGAGGTCGGCCTTGATCTCGCGCGCCAGCGCGGTCAGCGCATCGGCCTCGGTGACCTTCAGCCCGACCAGTTCGCCCAGCTTCTCCATGCCGGGATTGCCCGGGGCGATGACCAGCCGCTTCACCAGGGGCGACTGGGCGATCTTCCACGCCAGGGCGTGCTCGCGCCCGCCCGATCCGACCAGCAGGATGTTCATGGGCGCGCAATGACGGCGCCGGGCGGCCGGGTCAAGGCGCCCCGGGTCAGCTCGCCACCGACCAGATCACATAGACGAGAGCCGCTAGCATCAGGATCAGCACCACCGCCGTCCACGGCGCCAGGCCGGTCTCGCCGCTGCGCCGCCGGAGCCCGCGTTCCTTCGGGCTCTGGTCGGCGGGGTCGGTGCGGGGCGGATCGGCGGGCATCACCCGCCAACGACGCGTCGCGCCTCCGGTTCCCGTTCCGTCGGACCGGGCGAGGCGGGAACGGCCGGACTCAGCCGTTCGGTCCCGCGGGCGTCGGGGTGGCGCCGCCGTCGGGGAAACGGATCCTCTGGTTGGCGCGCATGAACTCGCGGGTCTGCTGGTCCTGGAAGGTTCCCGACCGCGCCACGTCGCGGCAGACCCGCTGCTGCATGTTCGAGCCCGTGGCTCGCTCCAGACGGCAGACGCGACGGGTCGGCGCCTCCTCCTCCGAGCGACGCGCCTCGGCCGGCGCGGACGGCGCGGCTATCACAGTGACCTGGCCGGAGCTCTGGCCGGCGAGCAGAAGAGCGAAAGCGGCGACGATCATGCTGGACCTCCTCAGGGCGGGGCGCGTCAGCAGAACACCGATCCGCCAACGGAGCAAGTCCGGCGCTCACTCCGGGCCGGACCCGCGGCGGTTCCCCCGGCCGCTCCCCCTCGCTACCCTGTCCGGATGACCGACGACTCCTATGTCTTCGAGGGCCCGGCCGAGCCGGCCACGCCGCGCGACAACAATCCGCCGCTGTCGATCTCGGAACTGTCCTTCGCCCTGAAGCGCACGCTGGAGGACCGTTTCGGCCACGTCCGCCTGCGCGGCGAGATCTCCAAGGTCAACCGCCACGCCTCCGGGCACGTCTACCTGACCCTCAAGGACGACAAGGCCTGTATCGACGGCGTGGTCTGGAAGGGCGTGGTGCGCGGTCTCGGCGTGCAGCCCGAGACGGGGCTGGAGGTCATCGTCACCGGCAAGATCACCTCCTACCCGGCCCGCTCCTCCTATCAGATCGTCATCGAGAGCATGGAGGCCGCCGGCGCCGGCGCCCTGCTGGCCCAGCTCGAGCGGCTGAAGACGAAGCTGCACGGAGAGGGCCTGTTCGATCCGGCCCGCAAGCGGCCCATCCCCGCCTTCCCGGCCGTGGTCGGGGTGATCACCAGCCCCACCGGCGCCGTGATCCGCGACATCCTGCACCGCATCGCCGAGCGCTGGCCCTGCCGGGTGATCGTCTGGCCCGTCGTGGTGCAGGGCGACGCCGCGAGCGGCCAGGTCGCCAACGCCGTCCGCGGCTTCGACGCCATGCGGGCGGGCGGCCCCATCCCCCGGCCCGACGTGGTGATCGTCGCCCGCGGCGGCGGTTCGGTCGAGGACCTGTGGTGCTTCAACGACGAGGGACTGGCCCGCACCGTCGCCGCCGCCTCGATCCCGATCGTCTCGGCCGTGGGCCACGAGACCGACACCACCCTGATCGACTTCGTCTCCGACCGCCGCGCCCCCACGCCCACCGGCGCCGCCGAGATCGTCACCCCCGTGCTGGCCGACCTGCGCGCCGCCGTCGCCGACCTCGACCGCCGCCTCGCCCGCGCCGGCGGCCGGCTGCTGGAGGACCGCCGCACCCGGCTGCGCGCCGCCGCCCGCGGCCTTCCGGCCCGGCCCGAGGACCTGCTCGCCCTGCCGTCCCAGCGCCTCGACCACGCCGGCAGCCGCCTCGCCTCGGGCCTGCACCGCAATCTCGCCGTCCACGAACGCCAGCTGCTCGCCGCCGCCGGCCGCATCAGCCCGGCCCTGCTGGCCCAGCGCCTCGACCGTGCGCGCGACCGCCTCGGCCACGCGGGCCAGCGCCTCGGGGCCGGACTGGGCGCCAACGTCGCCGCCCATGAGGCCCGGCTGGCGCGCACCGCCCACCGCCTCTCGCCGGCGCCGCTGCACCGCCGGCTCGACCAGCGCGCCGCCCGCCTCGACGCCCTTGCGGGCCGCCTGGCCCCGACGCTCTCGCGGCGCCTCGACCGCGAGGAGGCCCGGCTCGCCGCCCTCTCCCGCGCCCTCGCCACCCTCAACCCGAAGACTCCCAAGCCCGGCTTCGCCCGGGTCGAGACCGTCGACGGCGTGATGATTCCCGCCGCGGCCGCCCTGCAGGCCGGACAGGCCGTGCGCCTCGTCTTCGCCGACGGCGCCCGCGGGGCCCGCATCGAAGGCGGCGACGCCCCGGCCGAACCCGCCGCCCGCCCGCGCACCCCGCCGCGCCCCAAGCCGCCCGCCCCCGGCCAGGGCGACCTGTTCTGAACGGCGAGCCCGGTGGCGCGGGCGGGGAGCCTGCGCTAGGCTGTGCGCCATGTCCGATCCCGCTTCCGAACAGGCGCTGCTCCACTACGGCGACGGCGAATTCGCCGTCATCCGGCCGGGCCGGGCCGTGACCTGCGCCGTCTCGGGCAGGGCGGTGCCGCTGGAGACGCTGCGTTACTGGTCGGCGCGCCTGCAGGAAGCCTACGCCGGCCCCGCCGAGGCCTTCCAGCGCCTGGGCCAGGTCCCGTGACCCCGCGCCGGCGCGACCTGCTGGCGGCCTCCGCCGCCCTGCTCGCCGCCGGCCCCGTCCGCGCCCGGACGTCCGATCTCGACCTGACCGGCCGCCTTGTCCAGGGCGGCCACGCCATCGGTCGAACCTGGCCGAACGCCCTCGTCTTCGTGGACGGCGAGGCCCTGTCGGCCGCCTCGGACGCCGGCTGGTTCGTCGTCGGCTTCGATCGCGACGCCCCGGCCAGCGTCGAGATCGAGGTTCGCTCGGATCGCCGCAGCGCCCGGCGCGTCCTGGAGATCGCCCGCGGCGAGTTCCGCACCACGCGTATCGACGGCCTTCCGCCGGCCACCGTTGAGCCGACCGATCCGGCCCTGCTGGAGCGAATCCGGCGCGAGGTCGCGCTGAAGACCGAAGGCTTCGCCAGCCGCGCCGCCACGGACCACTTCCGCGACGGCTTCGACTGGCCGCTGGAGCGTTTCCGCGTCACCAGCCCGTGGGGGGCCCAGCGCATCCTCAACGGAACCCCCGCCCGGCCCCACTACGGCGTCGACCTCGCGGCGCCGCAGGGCACGCCGGTCCGCGCGCCCGCCGCCGGACGGGTGACCCTCGCCGAGCCCGATCTGCATTTCGAAGGCGGTCTGGTGCTCCTCGACCACGGCCAGGGCCTGATCACCGCCTATCTGCACCAGTCCCGGCTGGACGTGCGCGCCGGTCAGGACGTGGTCCGCGGCCAGACCCTCGGCCGCGTCGGCATGAGCGGTCGCGCCACCGGTCCGCACCTGTGCTGGCGCATGAAATGGCGCGACCGCAACCTCGACCCGTCCCTCCTTGTGAAGAGCTGAGCGGCTGTAATCGCTTACCTGCGGACTGAACGACGATCAGTCATTTACCGGTAAGCATTTGAGGCGCTAGATCGCGCGAATCTCCAGGCCCTCCGACGCGGGGGACCGTCTGCGCGTCCGCATCCATGTCCTCGCTCTCCGCCCTTCACGTCCTGCTCGTCGACGACAACCAGCACATGCGGACCATCGCCTCCGCCGTACTGAAGTCGGCCGGCGTCGGCACCGTGCGCGAGGCGGCCGACGGCGGCTCCGCGCTCGAGATCCTGCGCGAGTATCCGATCGACCTCGCCATCGTCGACTTCAACATGTTCCCGCTGGACGGGGTCGAGTTCACCCGCCTGGTCCGCAACAGCGCCGACAGCCCCAATCCCTACCTGCCGATCATCATGATGACCGGCCACTCGGCCAAGCGACGCGTCTGCGAGGCGCGGGACGCCGGGGTCACCGAATTCCTGGTCAAGCCGATCACCGCCAAGGCCGTGCTCGACCGCATCCAGGCGGTGATCTTCCACGCCCGCCCGTTCGTCCGCACCGAGAACTATTTCGGCCCCGATCGCCGGCGGGTGCAGAAGCCCGACTACAAGGGTCCGCGCCGTCGCGCCTCCGATCAGGCCCGCGACTCCAGCGCCGCGTAGACGCGGTCGGGCCATCGCCTGTGGACCCAGAACCAGTCCACGGGCGCCTCGCGCACCCGGTCCTCCACGAAGCTCGTCACCGCCTGCACGCCCCAGGCGATGTCCGCCTGCCGGTCGTCCGTGCGGGGGATTTCGATCGGTTCGTGGGCGGTCACCCGGAAGCGCGCCCCCGGCAGCCGCACCACCGACATCGGCTGCAGCACCGTGCCGTACCGCAGCGCCAGTCGGCTCGGCCCGGGCGCCGCGTTGACCGGCTGTCCGAAGAAGGTCACCTCGGGGCCCTCGCTGAACTTCTGGTCGTTCATCAGGGCCACCGACTCGCCGCGCTGCATGCCCTGCAGCAGCTCGCGCGCGCCCTCGCCGCCCTTCGGCGCGAACAGCTTCACCCCGTAGCGCGCCCGCGCCCGGCGGATCTGGGCGTCGACATAGGGGTTGTTGGCCGCCCGGTAGGTGATCTGGCAGGGCACGCCGGCCGCCAGGATGACCGCGGCCATGGTCTCGAAATTGGCCAGGTGGCCGGAGACGAACACCACCGGCCGGCCGCTGTCGCGGATGGCGTGCAGCCGCTCCAGCCCGACCACCTCCAGCCGGCCGCTCTCGACCGTGATCCGGTCCAGCAGCGGCGTCTCGGCGAAGGTGCGCCCGGTCTGCTCCCAGGCGGCGACGGCCAGGGCCTCGCGCTCCGCCTCGGGCATGTCGGGGAAGGCGATACGCAGATTGCGCGTCACCGTCCGGTGCGTGCCGGTCCTCGGCCCCAGGGTCCGCAGCAGCCAGCCGCCGAGGTTCGACGCGCGATCCACGCCCAGCGCGCGCAGCAAGGCCGTCAGCCCGGCGAAGGCGACGGCCTCCAGTCGCCACCTCAGGTCCTGGCCGAAGCCGACCTTGCGTTCGCCGTCACCAGGCAATGGTGATCCCGCCGTCGACCACCAGCGTCTGGCCGGTCATGTAGCTCGAGGCGGGAGACGCCAGGTACACGGCCGCGCCGGCGATCTCGTCGGGCTGGCCGATGCGCTTCAGCGGGGCCGGATCCGTCACCTGCTTCAGCAGCTCCGGGTTCTCCCACAGGTATCTGGCGAAGTCGGTCTGCACCAGGCCCGGCGCGATGCAGTTGACCCGCACGTTGGACGGCCCCCACTCGACCGCCAGGTTGCGCGCCAGCTGCATGTCGGCCGCCTTGGAGATGTTGTAGGCCCCGATCAGGGCGTTGCCGCGCAGGCCGCCGATCGACGACACGATGATCACCGAGCCGTCCTTCCGCTCCAGCATCTGCGGCGCGACCATCTGGATCAGCCAGTGGTTCGAGACCACGTTGTTCTGCAGGATCTTGCCGAACTGCTCGTCGCTGATCCCCGCCATCGGCCCGGCGTAGGGGTTGGTCGCCGCGTTGCAGACCAGGATGTCGATGCGGCCGAAGGCGGCGTTGGTCTCGTCGACCAGCCGCTGCAGATCCTCCTTCGAGGCGATGTTGGCCGGCACGGCGATGGCGCGGCCCTCGCCGTGCTTCGCGTTGATGGCCTGGGCGACCTCGTCGCACGGCGCCGCCTTGCGCGACGAGATCACCACCTTCGCCCCGTGCTCGGCCAGCCGTTCGGCGATGGCCTTGCCGATGCCGCGAGACGAACCGGTGATCACCGCAACCTTGCCGGTCAGGTCGAACAATTCCATCGTTAACCTCGATAGTGGTGGGGAAAGCCGGCGAACGGCTAGGCGATTTGTCCTGATACCCCGATACTCGGGCGATTCCATCCGGGAAGGCGGATTCGGCCCTTGCCCATGCGCGCTGTCACCAACGGCTTTCTGTTCTTCGGCTACCTGTTCCTGTCCATGACGGTCGGGACCTTCCTGTGGCGCGCCGGGCTCGGCGCCGGCGCCGGCGTGGCCGCGGCCCTCGCCGCCGCCGGCCTGCTGCTGGCCGTCCATGTGCTGGTCGTCGGCCGCGGCCAGCGCGCCGCCCTGAAGAAGGAGATCGACCAGATCCGCGAGGCCCACCGCCTGCTCGCCGACGCCATGGAGTCCACCCAGGGCGCCCTGACCGAACTGGCCCAGGCCATCGAGACCGGCGCCCTGTCCTCGACCGAGCAGCTCTCCGGCGAGGTGCGCATGCTGGAATCGCTGATCCAGCAGATGAGCGAGTCGATCGATCACCGCCTCGCCCAGCCCGCCGCCGCCAACCCCTTCGAGGCCCGGCACCAGCACCAGTCCAACGCCCTGCTGCAGACCATCCACGAGGCCCTGGCGGAGAACCGCGTCGACCTCTACCTGCAGCCGGTCGTCTCCCTGCCCCAGCGCCGCACCATCTTCTACGAGAGCTTCACCCGCCTGCGCGCCGCCGACGACCGGGTGATGATGCCGGCCGAATACCTGTCGATCGCCGAGGGCGAGGGCCTCGTCCCGGCCATCGACAACCTGCTTCTGTTCCGCTGCGCCCAGATCGTCCGCCGTCTCGCCCGCCAGGACCGCAAGGTCGGCGTCTTCTGCAACGTCGCCCTGTCCTCGCTCGGCGACGAGACCTTCTTCCCCCAGTTCCTCGACTTCCTCAGCGAGAACCGCGACCTCAACCAGGCCCTGATCTTCGAACTGGGCCAGGCCGTGTTCGACGCCCGCGGCGCGGTCGAGGCGCGCAATATGGCGAAGCTGGCCGACCTCGGCTTCCGCTTCTCGATCGACAAGGTCCAGACGCTGGACCTCGACTTCGCCGACCTGCAGCGCTCCGACGTCAAGTTCGTCAAGATCGCCGCCGACCTGCTCATCGAGCAGCTGCTCGACCCCGACGCAGGCCCCGCCCTGCCGTCGCTGCGCGACATCCAGGCGGCCGACTTCGCCGCCCTGACCCGCCGCTACGGCATCGAGGTCATCGCCGAGAAGTGCGAGACCGAGCGCCAGATCGTCGACATCCTCGAGCTCGACGTGGCCATGGGCCAGGGCCACCTGTTCGGCGAGCCCCGCGCCATCAAGGAGCAGGTGCTGGCCGAGACGGATCCCCCGGCCGAATTCCTTCGCTCCACCCTGCGCAGCGCCGAGCAGCGCCGCCGCTACCACTGAGGGCTGCGACAGCGGGGACCGCGCATCCGCCGGTCGCATGCGCTAGACTGCGGGCTCCATCCGCACATGGAGATCCCATGGCCATGCTCGCCTCCCGCCGCGCCGTCCTCCTCGGCGCCGCCGTCGCCGCCTTCGCCGCCCCCGCCGCGGCCGCGCCGGAAAAGCGCCTGGTCGTCTACAAGACCCCCACCTGCGGCTGCTGCGGCGGCTGGGTCGCCCACATGCGGCGCGCCGGCTGGACGGTCGAGGAGGTCATCCGTAACGACCTCGCCCCGATCCGGGCCCGCCACGGCGTTCCCGACCGGCTCGCCTCGTGCCACACCGCCGTCGTCGGCCGCTACGCCGTCGAGGGCCACGTCCCCGCGTCCGACGTCGAGCGCCTGCTGCGCGAACGCCCCGCCGCCCGCGCCCTCACCGCGCCCGGCATGCCGGCCGGCTCCCCCGGCATGGAGGCCGCGGGCCGCGAGCCCTACCGCACCCTGCTGATCCTCAACGACGGCTCCACCCGCGTCTTCGGCCGCCACAACGGCGCCTGACCCTCCGCCGCACCCCCTCCACCATCCTCCGCTGCGCTGCGGATGGTCCCCCTCCCCCTGCGGGGGAGGAACTGCAGCGG
>MGLK01000021.1:0-19467 GCA_001794825.1 Caulobacterales bacterium RIFCSPHIGHO2_01_FULL_70_19
CAGCGTCGTCTTGCCGTGGTCCACGTGACCGATCGTGCCGATGTTGCAGTGCGGCTTCGTGCGTTCGAACTTTTCCTTGGCCATGGCCAAAACTCCTGCGGCCCGGAAGGGGGCGGTTGTCAGCGGTCAGAATCTGGAGCGGGTAGACGGGATCGAACCGACATCCTCAGCTTGGAAGGCTGCTGCACTACCATTGTGCTATACCCGCGCGGAGAATGCGTCGGATCGCTCCGTCGCACCCGGCCCTCATCGGAGGTCCGCTCCTTCCGGTCTTCACGGCGCGTGGTGGGGGAAGCAGGACTCGAACCTGCGAAGCTTACGCAGCGGATTTACAGTCCGCCCCCTTTGCCGCTCGGGACATTCCCCCGCGCGCGATGTGAAGACCGATCCGGAACGCCCGGACGGGGCCTTTCGGTCCCGCTCGAACAAAGGCCTTCGGTCGGGGCACGCGCCGGGTTAGAGGGAGCGCCACGTCCGGGAAGCCCTTGGGCCCCAAATCGGAGCGCGCCTTATAGTGTCGTCGAAAAGAGAACGCAACGACCGTCAAAGCCCGAAAAAGCCGGGCTTCCGGGGCCGCCCCGAGGCCGCCGCGAAGCGCGAGCGCGGGCCGATTCCCGAGCGGAAGCCGGCGGCCGAGTCGGCGCCGCGGCCGGCGCGCGGCAAGGTCGACGGCGACGGCTGGCTGTGGGGCCGCCATCCGGTGCTGGCGGCGCTGGCCAACCCGGCCCGCAAGGGCATGGGCCGGCTGCTGGCGACGCCGGAGCGCGCCGCCGAGATCGAACGCGACCGGCTGGCCCCGCACGGCCACCGGGTCGAGACGATCGACGGCGCCGCCCTGGCCCGCCTGCTGCCGGCCGGGGCCGTGCACCAGGGGCTGGCCTTCAAGGTCGCCCCGCTGGAGGGCGTGGCGCTGGAGGACGTCGCCGATCCGGCCGAGGGCGTCATCGTCATGCTGGACCAGCTCACCGATCCGCAGAACGTCGGCGCCATCTTCCGTTCGGCCCTGGCCTTCGGCGCCCGCGCGATCGTGGTCCAGGACCGCCATTCGCCGGCGCTGGCCGGCGCCCTGGCCAAGGCGTCCGCCGGCGCCACCGAACGCCTGCCCTGCGTGCGTGCGACCAATCTCAGCCGGGCGCTCGAGCGGCTGGCCGATCTCGGCTGGCGGGCCGTCGGCCTCGACGGCGCGGCCGAACGGACGCTGGAGGAGGCGCTGGACGGCGGACCGACGGTCCTGGTCATGGGCTCCGAAGGCGAGGGCCTGCGCCGGCTGGTCGCCGAGCACTGCGACGATCTGGCCCGCATCCCCATGCCCGGCGGATTCGAGAGCCTCAACGTCTCCAACGCCGCCGCCATCGCCCTCTACGAGGCGGCGCGCGCGCGGCGCGGAACCTGAAGCATCGGCGACGGCTTGCCGAACCGACCCTTCCTCCCCTAGAGCGCGGCCATGGATTTCCTCAGCTCTCCCGAACTCGCCTCCCAGCTGGCCGCCCTCGGCCAGGTGCTGATGATCGACCTCGTGCTGGCCGGCGACAACGCCGTCGCGGTCGGCCTCGCCGCCGCCGCCCTTGCGCCGGAACAGCGCAAGAAGGCCATCCTGATCGGCCTCGCCGCCGCCGTGGTGCTGCGCATCGGCTTCGCCCTGATCACCGTCCAGCTGCTGGCCATCGTCGGCCTGCTGCTGGCCGGCGGCCTGCTGCTGCTGTGGGTGTGCTGGAAGATGTGGCGCGAGCTGCGCGAGTCCGCCACCCACGACCAGGCCGAGGCCGAGGCCGAGCTCGAGCTGGCCATGCAGATCGAGCACGGCAAGGGTCCTTCCCCCGAGGAGCTGGGCCTGAAGCGCAAGTCCTTCGGCGCCGCCCTGCTGCAGATCATGATCGCCGACGTGACCATGTCGCTGGACAACGTCCTGGCCGTGGCCGGCGCGGCGCACGAGCACCCCTGGATCATGGTCTTCGGCCTGGTGCTGTCGATCGGCCTGATGGGCGTGGCGGCGACCTTCATCGCCCGCATCCTGACGCGGCACCGCTGGATCGGCTACGTCGGCCTGCTCATCGTCCTCTACGTCGCCCTGCACATGGTCTGGGACGGCGCCCGCTCGGTGATCGTGCGCACCGACAACCGCGAGGCCTTCAACGCCTCGGCTCCGGCCTTCCTCGACATCAGCGACGAGGAGGCGGCCCACCACCTGCGCGGCACGCGCGGCGAGGAAGGGAGCGCCGCCCCGGCGCACGGGGTCCCGGCGGCCGAGGCCCCGCCGCCGGCGCAGACGGTTCCCGCCCCGAAGGGCTGACGCGAAAAGGGCCCGGAGCGCGCTCCGGGCCCTTGTCTTTCGGGCGGACGCCTCAGGCCTCGGCCCCGCCGAACCGTTCGCTCCACTCCGCCACCCGGGCGTCCTCGATCTTGGCGAACAGCACGCCCTGGGCCGCCACCGTCCGGCCGCGCGGCAGCACGTCCAGCAGCGGCTGGTCGGCGGTCGGCCACGACAGGTCGGTCGAACCGACCGACGCCGCGATCTTCTCCGCGGAGAACGGCATCACCGGCGCCGCCAGCCGGGCGAACAGGGCGACCAGATTGAGGCCGGTGCGCACCCCGACCGCGGCGCGGTCGACGTCGGTCTTGAAGGCGGTCCACGGCGCCGCCTCCTGCAGGTATTCGTTGCCCGACACCCAGACGGCGCGCAGGGCCTGACACGCCTTGCGGAACTCCATGGCCTCGAACTGCGCCGTCGCCTCGGCGATGCCGGCGCGCAGGTCCGCCTCCAGCTTCGCCTCCAGCGGACCCGGCTCCCCGCCGTCCGGCACGACGCCGTCGAACTTCGACTCGGCGAACTTGACGATGCGGTTGACGAAGTTGCCGAGCACGTCGGCGAGGTCCTTGTTCACCGCGCCCTGGAACTGCTCCCAGGTGAAGGCGGCGTCGGAATGCTCCGGGCCGTAGGCGGTCAGGAACCAGCGCCAGTAGTCGGCCGGCAGCAGCTCCAGCGCCTGGTCCATGAACACGCCGCGCTTCTGGCTGGTCGAGAACTTGCCGCCGTACCAGTTCAGCCAGTTGAAGGCCTTCAGCTGGTCGACCGTCTTCCACGGCTCGCCCGAGCCGAGGATGGTGGCCGGGAAGCTGACGGTGTGGAAGGCGACGTTGTCCTTGCCCATGAACTGGACGTAGCGGACGTCGTCGGCGCCCTCGTCGGTGCGCCACCAGTCGCGCCAGGTCCGCCCCGTCGCCTCGGCCCACTCCTCGGTGGCGCCGATGTATTCGATGGGAGCGTCGAACCAGACGTAGAAGACCTTGCCCTCCAGCCCCGGCCGCGGCCCGCCGTCGGGGCCGACCACCGGCACGCCCCATTTCAGGTCGCGGGTGATGCCGCGGTCGATCAGCCCCTCGTCGAGGTGCTTGAGCGCGATCGACCTCGCCAGCGTCTGCCAGCCGTCGCGGCTGTCGATCCAGGCGCGGATGCGGTCGGCCAGCTTCGTCTGCAGCAGGTAGAGATGGCGGGTGTCGCGCACCTCGAGGTTCCGCGAACCCGACACCGAGGAATAGGGGTCGATCAGGTCGGTCGGATCCAGCAGGCGGCCGCAGTTGTCGCACTGGTCGCCGCGCGCCCCGACGTGGCCGCAATGCGGGCAGGTGCCCTCGACGTAGCGGTCCGGCAGGAAGCGGGCGTCGTCGATCGAATAGATCATCCGGTCGACCCGCTCCTCGATCAGGCCGTTGTCCTCCAGCACCCGGGCGAAATGCTGGGTCAGCCGGTGGTTCGGCGGATTGGAGGAGCGGCCGAACCAGTCGTAGCTCAGGCCGAAGGCCTCGCCGGCCGCCTTCTGGATCTCGTGCTGCTCGTCGCAGTAGGCGCGCACGTCCTGGCCCGCCGCCGCGGCCGCCAGCTCGGCCGGGGTGCCGTGCTCGTCGGTGGCGCAGATGTAGAGCACCTCGTGGCCCTGCGCCCGCTTGAAGCGCGCCCAGACGTCGGCCGGCAGCATCGAGCCCGCCAGGTTCCCCAGGTGCTTGATGCCGTTGATGTAGGGCAGCGCCGAGGTGATGAGGATGCGGGACATGGAGGCCGGGGTCAGGGACTGGGGATCAGGGATTGGTCACGGTTAGTGGCGAGTGCAGGCGGACATCGCAACCCCGGCCCGCTCTAATCCCTGATCCCCGATCCCTGATCCTGCGGCGCGAGCCGCCGCGCCACCCGCACGAACCGGCCGGTCAGCAGGGTGGCCGAGACGAGGCTGGCGACGATGACCGCCCACACCAGGCCGTTGACGCCGGCCTCGTGCGCCAGGACCCAGCCCAGCGGCATCATGATCGCCGTATAGGCGACGAAGTGCAGGATGGTCGGCCACCACACATCCCCGGCGGCGCGGTTGGCCGAGGCGGCGACCACCTGGATGGCGTCGGCGACGAAGAACAGGGTCGCCAGCACCAGGGCCGGCGCGACCACCGCCAGCAGGGCCGGGTCGCGATTGTAGGCCGAGGCCAGCCACGGCGCCGTCGGCCAGACCACGAGGGCGATGACCGTCGCCAGCGCCGCGACCACGGCGACGCCCACCAGACCCGCCCGCAGGACGCCGCGGCCGTCGCCCGCCCCGTAAGCCCGTCCGACCAGCACCGCCGTCGCCGCCGCCAGCCCCATCGGCACCATGAAGACGATGGCCGAGATGTTCAGCACGATGGTCCAGGCCGAGGTCTCGATCGCGCCGATCCGCCCGGCGAAGAAGGTCATGGCCCCGAAGGCCGCCACCTCGATGAAGTAGGAGCTGCCGGCGCCGTAGCCGACCTTGCGCTGCTCCCGCTCGCCCGCCGGATCGCGGCGCGGCCGGTCGAACACGCCCAGCGCCCGCGCCTCGGGCAGGCGCACGATGAACCAGACGAGGAACACCGCCAGCGACAGGCGGGCGAAGAAGGTCGCCCAGGCCGAGGCCGCCGCGCCCGACCAGCCGATGCCGAGCAGGTCCGGCACCAGCAGCAGGTTGAGCGCCAGGTTGACCCCGTTGGCGACCCACATGGCCCACATGCCGGCCTTGGGCCGGTGCAGGGCCTCGAGGAAGAACTGCGCCGCCACGGAGACGAGATAGGCCGGCATCGACAGGGCGAAGATCACCAGCGGCCGGCTGGCGCCTTCCGCGAGACCGTCGGCCAGGCCGGCGTGACGCAGCGCCCACGGCCCCAGCAGGATCAGGCCGACCATGGAGACGACGCCGATCTGCAGGGCGTAGACCACGCCGCGCCGGAACACCGCCCCCACCTCGTGGGTCCGCCCCTCCCCCAGCATGCGGGCGGTCATCACCTGCACGCCCATCATCAGGCCGACGGCGGTGGTGACGAGGATGGCGGTCGGGGCCCAGGCGAGGGCGTGGAAGGCCAGTTGCTCGCCCGACCAGTTGCCGACCACGATGGCGTCGGTCAGTCCCATGGTCATGATGCCGATGCGCGCCAGCACCACCGGCCACGCGAGGTGCAGCAGGTCCTTCAGGGTGGTGCGGGATGCGAGGCTGAGCGTGAACATGGGCCGCGCGACAGGCCACGGCGACGCTGCCGGGTCAACTGGATTTGAGCCGGGCCGGGATAAGCTGACCTTCTCGCCGCATGCGACGGTTGCGTGGGTGGTTCATCACGAAGGGCCACAAAGGACACGAAGGGGCCTGCGCCCTCGTCGTGTTCTTCGCCCCTTCTTCGCGTCCTTTGTGACGAACCAGCGCCCTCAGCCTCAGGCGCGGCGCTGGACACGGCCCTGCGACCGCTTCCCCCCGCGCCGGAACGCCCCTAAACCAGCCCCATGCCCAAGCTGACCTCCGCCATCGACAAGACCAGCGCCGCCTTTCGCAAGCTGGACGCCCACAACCGCGCCCTGCGCGACGAGCTCTACGAGAAGGTCGCCCGGGCCGCCCTGGGCGGTTCGGAGAAGGCGCGCGAGCGGCACGTGTCGCGCGGCAAGCTGCTGCCGCGCGATCGGGTCGAGCGGCTGCTGGACCCCGGCTCGCCCTTCCTCGAGGTCGGACAGCTGGCCGCGAACGGCATGTACGGCGACGAGGCCCCCGGCGCCGGCATGATCTGCGGCGTCGGCCGGGTCTCGGGCCGCGAGGTGATGATCGTCGCCAACGACCCGACGGTGAAGGGCGGCGCCTATTTCCCGATGACCGTAAAGAAGCACCTGCGGGCCCAGGAGATCGCCGAACAGAACAACCTGCCCTGCGTCTATCTGGTCGATTCCGGCGGCGCCAACCTGCCGCACCAGGCCGAGGTCTTCCCCGACCGCGACCATTTCGGCCGCATCTTCTTCAACCAGGCCCGGATGTCGGCGAAGGGCATCCCCCAGATCGCCTGCGTCATGGGCAGCTGCACCGCCGGGGGCGCCTATGTCCCGGCCATGTCGGACGAGACCGTCATTGTCCGCAACCAGGGCACCATCTTCCTGGCCGGCCCGCCGCTGGTGAAGGCCGCCACCGGCGAGGTCATCTCGGCCGAGGACCTCGGCGGGGCCGAGACCCACGGCCGCAAGTCGGGCGTGGTCGACTACGTCGCCGAGAACGACGAGCACGCCCTGGAGATCGTCCGCGACATCGTGGCCAGCCTGAACACGGTCAAGCGCGTCGACATGGACGTGCGCGAGCCGCGGCCCCCGGCCTTCGACGCGGACGAGCTGTACGGGATCATCCCCGACGACGTCCGCGCGCCCTATGACGTGCGCGAGGTCATCGCCCGCCTCGTCGACGGCTCCGAGTTCGACGAGTTCAAGGCCCTGTACGGCACGACCCTGGTCTGCGGCTTCGCCCGCATCTGGGGCTATCCGGTCGCCATCCTCGCCAACAACGGCGTGCTGTTCTCCGAGAGCGCGCTCAAGGGCGCCCACTTCATCGAGCTGGCCTGCAAGCGGAAGATTCCGCTGCTGTTCCTGCAGAACATCTCCGGCTTCATGGTCGGCGGCCGCTACGAGGCCGAGGGCATCGCCAAGAACGGGGCCAAGCTGGTCACCGCCGTGGCGAGCGCGGAAGTGCCCAAGTTCACCGTCCTGATCGGCGGCAGCTTCGGCGCCGGCAACTACGGCATGTGCGGCCGCGCCTACTCGCCCCGGTTCCTGTTCACCTGGCCCAACAGCCGGATCAGCGTCATGGGCGGCGAACAGGCCGCCGCCGTGCTGGCCACGGTTCACCGCGACGCCGACACCTGGACCGAGGACGAAGCCGAAGCCTTCAAGGCCCCGATCCGTCAGAAGTACGAGGACGAGGGCAATCCCTGGTACGCCACGGCCCGCCTGTGGGACGACGGCGTCATCGACCCGGCGCAGACGCGGGACGTGCTGGGTCTGGCTATCAGCGCCTCGCTGAACGCCCCGATCCCGGAGACGACCTTCGGCGTGTTCCGGATGTAACGCCCCTCAAGCGGACCTCGGGAACGGCTGCTATGGGTGGAAAGCGGACGCTGGCGCGATGTCGTCAGAAGGAGCCGGTGCGCACGATGAACACCGAGCCTGGAAACGGCTCGTGGGTAATCAGCCCCAGCCGCCGGTCCACCGTTCCGCCACTATTGCCGCTCCCACTCCGATGCCCCACGCGACCAGAAAAGTCGTCCCGCCAAAGAAGGTCTTCTTCCAATAGCCGACGTGCTGGTCCCGCTTTCGAAACCCAACAGCCCACATGGGTAGGAAATATCGAGCAGTGTAGATCCAAGCCACGACCCCGACGAACCATGCCGCGATGAAGATCAGTTCGAGAACGTTGGCGAGGGGCGATCCCATGGCACTTGATCGCACATGGCGTCACGGTCCGCTACGGGTCGGGAGCGGTCCGTCACCGAGGCGCCGGAAGCGGCCGTCACGCGGCTCGGGTCATTCACCCCGCCCTCAGCACCTTCTCCATCGCCTTGCCCTTCGCCAGCTCGTCGACCAGTTTATCGAGGTGCCGCACCTCGCGCATGAACGGGTCCTCGATCTCCTCGACCCGATAGCCGCAGATCACGCCGGTGATCAGGAAGCGGTTCGGGTTCATCGCCGGCGCCTCGGCGAAAAAGGTCTCGAAGTCGGTCCCGTCGGCCAGCAGCTTCTCCAGCTGATCCTGCGAATAGCCGGTCAGCCAGCGGATGACCTGGTCCACCTCCGCCCGCGTCCGCCCCTTCTTCTCCGCCTTGGCGACGTAGTGGGGATAGACGCCGGCCACGCTCATCCGGCGGATGCGGTCGTTTGCGCTCGTCGCCATACGGGATGCTCCGTATTCCGTTCGGCCTCGAGGCGTTATAGGCCTGAAGCGACAGGAGACCAGCATGGCCAAGCCCACCGACGCCGACCTCGACGCCCTCGACATCACCCCCGCCGAGGCGGCCGAGATCAACGCCATCGCCCATCCGCTGCTGGCGGGCGCGGCGCCGGACGCCGACGACCGGCTGGTGCGCATCGACTCCACGCCCGACGGGGTGGTCTTCGTCACCATCAACCGGCCCGCGAAGAAGAACGCCTTCGACGCCCCGACCATCGCCGCCCTCTTCGAGGCCTTCGAGACCCTGCAGGGGGCCGATCACGTGCGGGTGGTGTTCGTGCGCGGCTCGGGCGGGACCTTCTGCGCCGGGGCCGATCTCGCCTGGATGCGCGACGCCGCCGGCTGGTCGGAGGCCGACAACCGCGACGACGCGATCGGCCTGGCGAAGATGCTCAAGGCCCTGCACGACGTGCCGGCGCTGACCGTGGCCCTGGTCGAGGGCGCGGCCATGGGCGGGGGCGCCGGCATCGTCGCCGCCTGCGACATGGCCGTGGCCGTGAAGGGCGCGAAATTCGCCTTCTCGGAGGTTCGGCTCGGCCTGATCCCCGCGACCATCGCCCCCTACGTCATCGAGGCGGTCGGACCGCGCGTCGCCCGCGCCCTGTTCGCCACCGCCGAGCTGTTCGACGCCGACCGGGCGAAGGACTACGGCCTCGTCAGCCAGGTGCTCGCCTCGGCCGACGACATCGACGGCTTCGTCCGGTCGCTGTCGGACGCGATGAAGGCCTGCGCCCCCGGCGCGGTGGGCGACGGCAAGCGGCTGGTCAACGATCTCGCCGGCCGCCACATCGACCACGGCATGATGGAGGACACCGCCCGCCGCATCGCCCGGGCCCGCGTCTCCGCCGAAGGCCAGGAAGGCGTCCGCGCCTTCCTCGACAAGCGCAAGCCCGGCTGGGCGGAATAGAAGACAGGCCGGCAGGCGGGAGACCTGCCCCGCCGTCGGCTGGTTCATCACAACGAACACGAAGAAGGCACGAAGAACACGACGGGAGCGGGTTGGCCGCCGCCCTTCGCGGGCCCTTGCCCGCTGTCCTATCAGATGAGCGCTCCCTGACGGGAGCCGTGGGCCCTTCGGCCCCGTCGTGTCCTTCGTGAGTCCGTTGTGCTCGTTGTGAAGAACCTTCCAGCGAATGCCGCTTCGCCAGACGGATCGCCATCCCTTCTCCCCTGCCGGAAGTCCGGCTAGACACGCCCCATGTTCAAGTCCGTCCTGGTCGCCAATCGCGGCGAGATCGCCTGCCGCGTTTTCCGCACCGCCCGCCGCCTGGGCCTGCGCACCATCGCCGTCTATTCGGAAGCCGACGCCGACGCCCTGCACGTGCGCGAGGCCGACGAGGCCGTGCTGATCGGCCCCGCCCCGGCCCGCGAATCCTACCTCGACGCCGCAAAGGTGCTGGCCGCCGCCAAGGCGACCGGCGCCGAGGCCATCCACCCCGGCTACGGCTTCCTGTCCGAGAACGCCGACTTCGCCGAGGCCGTGATGGCCGCCGGCCTGGTCTGGATCGGCCCGCCCCCCGCCGCCATCCGCGCCATGGGCCTGAAGGACGCCGCCAAATCCCTGATGATCGAGGCCGGCGTGCCCGTGACCCCCGGCTATCTCGGCGAGGACCAGTCGCTCGAGCGCCTGCAGAAGGAGGCCGACGCCATCGGCTATCCGGTGCTGATCAAGGCCGTCGCCGGCGGCGGCGGCAAGGGCATGAAGAAGGTCGACCGCGCCGAGGACTTCGCCGACGGCCTCGCCTCCGCCCAGCGCGAGGGCCAGTCGTCGTTCGGCGATCCGCGCGTCCTGATCGAGAAATACATCACCCGCCCGCGCCACATCGAGGTGCAGGTGTTCGGGGACAGCCACGGAAACGTCGTCCACCTGCACGAGCGGGACTGCTCCCTGCAGCGCCGCCACCAGAAGGTGATCGAGGAGGCCCCCGCCCCCGGCATGGACGCCGCCACCCGCGCCGCCGTCACCGCCGCGGCGGTCCGCGCCGCGAAGGCGGTGAACTACGAGGGCGCCGGCACCATCGAATTCATCGCCGACGCCTCCGAAGGCCTCCGCGCCGATCGCATCTGGTTCATGGAGATGAACACCCGGCTGCAGGTCGAGCACCCCGTCACCGAGGCCATCACCGGCGTCGACCTGGTCGAGTGGCAGCTGCGCGTCGCCGCCGGCGAGCCCATCCCCCTGAAGCAGGACGACATCCCGCTGAACGGCTGGGCCATGGAGGCGCGGCTGTACGCGGAGGATCCGGCCAACGGGTTTTTGCCGAGCATCGGCCGGCTGGAGCATTTCCGGCTGCCCGACGATATCCGGGTCGACACCGGCGTCGAACAGGGCGGCGAGGTCAGCCAGTTCTACGACCCGATGATCGCCAAGCTGATCGTCCACTCCGACACGCGCGAAGCGGCGGCCGAGGCCCTCGCCGACGCCTGCGCCGAAGTCGAGGTTTGGCCGGTGAGAACCAACGCCGGCTTCCTCGTCCGCTGCCTGGAGCATCCGCGGTTTGTAGAGGGAGATGTGGACACGGGGTTCATCGGGGCGGAAGCCGACTCGCTGGAGACGCCCGCGCCCTCTCCGATCCTGCTCGCCGAAGCCGCCAATCACGCTTTGGATCGCGGGCCGCCTGACACGGAGGAAAGCTCGGTCTGGTCTTCGCTGGCCGGAACCCGCGGCTTCCGTCTGAACGCCAGCCCGGTCCGCACGGTTCGGCTCTGGCTCGAGGGGGGCGAGTGCGACGTCATTCCGGCTGACGGAGCGACCTACCAGCGCACTACGATCCTCCACGAGGACAGGATTGTCGGCTTCGAAAGCGGCGTCGCCCATGCGTTCCGGGACCGCGCGCCGACCTCGTCCGGCTCAGCCGCCGGCCCCGCCTCCGACGGCTCCCTCCGCGCCCCCATGCCCGGCAAGATCGTCGCCGCGCCCGCCAAACCCGGCGACAGCGTCACGAAAGGCCAGCCCGTCGTCGTGCTGGAGGCGATGAAGATGGAGCACGCCTTGGTCGCCCCGTTCGACGGGGTGGTCGAGAGCGTCGCCGCCGCCGTCGGCGACCAGGTCGGCGAGGGCGCGGTGCTGGCGGTGGTGAAGCCGTCGGACTCCTAGGGCAGCCCCGCCCCGCCCAGCGGCTCGGTCTCCACCTGGCTGTCGAAGCCGGCGATCAGCGGCCGCCCCCGGGCGATGGCGTCCCGCACCGCCGGCAGCTGCAGCGAGGCGCGGTGGCTGTCGGCGCTGTCCCACACCTCGGTGATCCACAGGGCGTCGGCGTCGGCCGGGTCCTTCGCCACGATGTAGCTCAGGCAGCCGGGCATGGCGCCGGTCCCCTCCAGCAGGATGGCGGCCAGCGCGTCGCGCTGGCCGGGGACGGCCTTCATCCGACCGATCAGTCCGTACATGGGCGTATCTCCGAAGGCGGGGACAGCCACGCTCGCAGCGGCGAGGCCGAGGCCGGCGGCGACGATCTGGCGGCGGTCAGGGGTCATCCGCCGACCGTGCCACCGCCGGACGCAAATGTCGCCGTGACGCGGCCGGAATTCCGGTGTTAAGCCCGGGGCATGCCTCTCCACATCATCAAGCTGTGCGTCGGCGTCTCCGACGTCGAATGGCTGGAGCGCCGCGCCGCCAACGGCAAGCCTCTGGTCGTGCACACGCGCATGACGCCCAAACGCGCCGCCGAGATCGAGGACGGGGGATCGCTGTACTGGGTGATCAAGGGAACCGTGGCGTGCCGTCAGCCGGTCCTCGACATCTCCACCCTGGGCGAGGGCAAGACCAGCCGGTGCGAGATCCGGCTGGAGCCGACGGTGATCCGCACCGCGCCGCTGGCCCGCCGCCCCTTCCAGGGCTGGCG
This sequence comes from Caulobacterales bacterium RIFCSPHIGHO2_01_FULL_70_19, assembly GCA_001794825.1. Lineage (GTDB taxonomy): Bacteria > Pseudomonadota > Alphaproteobacteria > Caulobacterales > Caulobacteraceae > Brevundimonas. Next base: position 12,086 of record MGLK01000021.1, read on the forward strand.
CTATTTCGAGCACCGCGACTGCCCCGCCGACCTGACCTCCGCCGGGGCCACCGACCTGCCGCCCGAACTGGTCCGGGAGCTGCGCGAACTGGGGGCCTGGTAGGGGTCGGGTTCCAGCGACCAGGTTCGTGTGCGCGTGCGGGTCCCCGCCTCCCCCGGAACTGGCGAAGAGAACCTAGCACCTGCCCCGTTCTGGCCGCTAAGCTCCCCCCCATGTCGCCTCCCCGCTCCGCCCGTCTCGAGGACGCCCTGCACCGCATCTTCGAGGGCGGGAAGAACACCCCGGCCAGCTGGTTCGCCCTGACCGGCGGCGAGATGCTGTTTGCGGAAGGCGATCCGGCCGACACCCTCTACCTGCTCCGCGCGGGCCGCCTCGGCGTGTTCCGGCGCGAGGCCAACGACCAGCCGCCGCAGTTCGTCGGCGTCATCCGGCCTGGCGAGCCGGCCGGCGAGATGGCCATGCTGGCCGGCAGCGAACACACCGCCGACGTGGTCGCCCTGCGGGATTCCGAAATCCTCGCCCTGCCCCGCGACGCCTTCTTCGAGGCGGCGCGCACCGAGCCGGACCTCATGGTCGAGCTGTCGCGGCTGATGATCCAGCGCGCCCGCGACCGACGCTCGGGCGGCGGCGAGCCCAGCGTCTTCGGCTTCATCTCCGCCCGCCCCCGTCCGATCCGGGCCTTCGTCGAGCGCATCGCCGCCGCCATCGCGGCCGACGGCTTCACCTGCCAGGTCATCGACGAGACGGCGCTGTCCTCGGCGGCGGAATGGTTCAGCCGCGTCGAGGACGCCCACGACTTCGTCCTCTACGTGGCCGAGATGGACCAGCCGGCCTGGGCCGCCCTGTGCGCCCGGCAGGTCGACCGGCTGTTCGTGGTCGGGCAGTGCCTGCTGGCCCCGCCGAACCGGCCCATGCCCCACACCGGCGCGCCGGACGCCCGCCGCCGCACCGACCTGATCCTGCTGCGCGACCCGCGCATGGCGCAGCCGGCCAACACCTCGGTCTGGCTGGACGCCATCCAGCCCGGGCGCTGGTTCCAGGCCGTCGAGGGCGACGCCGCGGACGCCGCCCGCATCGCCCGCGTGGTCAGCGGCTCGGCGGTCGGCCTCGTCCTGTCCGGCGGCGGGGCGCGGGCCCTGTCGCACATCGGCGCCCTGCGGGCCCTGAACGAGGCCGGCGTGCCCATCGACTTCGTCGGCGGAGCGTCGATGGGCGCCGTGGTCGCGGCCGGTCCGGCCATGGGCTGGTCCCAGGAGGAGCTGGAGGCGCGTATCCGCAGGTCGTTCGTGGAGAGCGACCCCCTGTCGGACATCACCTTCCCCATGCTGGCCATGACCCGGGCGCGCAAGGTCGACCGCCTGCTGCGCGAGACCTACGGCGACGTCGACATGGCCGACCTCGTCCGGCCCTTCTTCGCCGTCTCCACCAACCTGACCACGGGGCGGATCGAGGTCCACCGCCGCGGCCCGATGCGCCGGGCCATGCGGGCCTCCATCGCCATCCCCGGCATCATGCCGCCCGCGATCATCGACGGTCAGGTGCTGGTCGACGGGGCGGTGCTGAAGAACTTCCCCGGCGAGGTGATGCGCCAGATGAACACCGGCCCGGTGATCGGCGTCGACATGTCCCAGGCCCGCGGCGTCGACCCGGCCATGATCGAGCATCCGCCCTCGATCTGGCGGCTGATCGCCACCGGCGCGTGGCGGCGCGGCCCGCCGATCGTCTCCATCCTGATGCGCTCGGCCACCCTCGTCACCGACGCCGAGCTGGAGGCCTCCCGGGCCGTCACCGACCTGCTGGTCCAGCCCACGCCCGACGGCGTCGACATCCGCGACTGGAAGGCCTTCGATCCGGCCGTGGACGCCGGCTATCGGGCCATGCGCGACGCGCTCGCCGGCCTCGACGGCCCGGTCACCGGCCTGCGCCGCCGCCGGGCGATCGCCGACGCCGCGCCACCAGGAACAGACGCGGGAACGGCAGAAGCGTCCGCCCGTCCGGTCGCCGCGGAAACGCCGCCGAAAGCGCGTCGGCGAGCGCGGAAAGGTACGCCGTCCGCATAGCCGGATCGTCGGCCAGGGCCGTCAGGTGCGGCCGCAGCGCCGTGCCCTTCATCCACTCCAGCACCGCGTCCTCGCCCTCCAGCACGTGCAGGTAGGTGGTGGACCAGATGTCGATGTCCTCGCACAGGGCGGCGAGGCCGTCGTAGTAGGCCTCGGGCGCCAGCAGCGGCGCGATGACGTCCACGTCGCGCAGCCGTTCGGCCCATGGCCCGCGCGCCGCCGTCGCCCGCATGATCCCGTGATGGCGGCTCTCGTGCGCCAGCGGCATCTGGACCGCCAGCACCCCGCCGGGAGCCAGCGCCGCCGCCAGCCGCGGCAGCAGGCTCGCATGGTCCGGCAGCCACTGCAGCGAGGCGTTGGCGAGGATCAGGTCGGCCGGCCGTTCCGGCCGCCAGCCGGCGATGTCGCCCTCCAGCCAGACCACGTCCGTTGCGAGCGCCCGCGCCTGCTCCAGCATCCCGGCGCTCGAATCCAGCCCGTGCGCCCGCGCCTGCGGATGCCGCCGCTTCAGCAGGGCCGCGTGCTGGCCCGCTCCGCAGCCGAGGTCCCAGATCTCCCGCGGCTCCAGGTCGTCAGGCAGGCGCAGCAGCAGGTCCAGCGCGGCGCGGTCGCGCTCGGCCTCGAAGCGTCGGTACTGTCGGGGATCCCAGGCGGGCGGCGCGGCGGTCATCTGATTCCCCTCCCTCTCGGGCGGGGATGGTACAGCCTCTCAGGATCGAACTGAGGACCTCCGGCTCCACAAACCGGCGCTCTAACCAGCTGAGCTAAGGCTGCACGTATCCGCGCGAGCGGGGTGTCTAGCTGCGTCGCAGCGCGGGGGCAAGAGGGGAAGAGCGGGATGAGGGATGAGGGATTGGGGATCAAGGCTGAGGAGCCGAACGAAAGCTCGGCCGGCCTGCCGGCCCGCGGCGCCTGCTCTACTCCCAGCTCCCTGCTCCCTACTCCCTACCCCCCTACTCCCTACTCCCTGCCTTCAGCCCCACCCCTGGCTCTGGATATACTGCTCCAGCGCCGAGATGCGGCTGGCGTCCGAGGGGTGGGTGGAGGCGAACTCCGGATTCGAGCCCTGCCGTTGCTGCGCCATCAAGCGCCACAGCGCGATCGCCTCCGAGGGCCGGTAGCCGGCCCGCTGCAGATAATCGACGCCCAGTCTGTCGGCCTCCAGCTCGTGGCGACGCGAGAACGGCAGCAGCACGCCCAGCTGCGCGCCCAGACCGCCGATCGCCCCGGCGGCCTGGGCGTAGTCCCCGGCCGCCCCTTGCAGGATGCCCAGGCCGGCGCTGGTCGCCGCGGTCTGCGAATAGCGCTCGGCGGCGTGCTGGGCGACCACATGGCCGACCTCGTGGCCGAGCACCGCCGCCAGCTGGTCGTCGTTGCGGACCAGCGACAGCAGGCCGGTGGTGACGCCGATCTTGCCCGACGGCAGCACGAAGGCGTTGGGGCTTTCGCTGACGAACACCGCATACTCCCAGCGGCGGTCCGTCAGCCCGGCGGCCTGCACGATCCGCTCTCCCACCCGGCGCACCCGGGCGTTGGCCGCGGCGTCGGACGAGACCCTCTGGGTGCGCAGGGCCTCGGCCCAGGCGGCGTCCGCCTGCTGGGTCAGGGCGCTGTCGCCGACGAGCAGGAACTGGTTGCGGCCAAGGGTTTCGTTGTAGGCGCAGGCGCCCAGGGCGGCGCCGGCGGCGACGAGGGCGACGAGGGCGGTGCGACGCATCGGACTCTCCATGAAAAGGGTCGCCCTTCAACGCCGATGGCGATGGTTCGCTCCCGGACAGACGAAAACGCCCCGCAGGCGGACCTGCGGGGCGTCCCGTCTTCTGGCTTCTCCGCCGGTTAGTCCGGCAGGCGGAAGCGGACCGTGAAGGTCACCCGCGCGCCGGTGGCGGCGCCATCGACCTCGCGGGGCGACACCCGAGCCCGGCGGGCGCCGGACAGGGCGGCCTGACCGAAGCCGGCCCCGGATGGGGTCTCCGACTCGATCCGGCAGTCCGTCATGCTGCCGTTCGGCTGCACCAGGCAGTTGAGCGACACGGAGCCGCTCTCGATGCCGCGGGAGAGCGCGCGCTCCGGGAACTCCAGGGTCGGTTGACGCGACCAGCTGGGGTTCCGGATCACCGACGGCCGCGGCGGAGCCGGCGGAGCCGGCGGCGGCGGCGGGCCGGGGACGATCACGGGCGGACCCGTGTATTCGACCCGATCCTCCTTCTTGGTCGGCTCGATCGGCAGCGTCACCGGAGGCGGCGGCGCGTTCGGAACGGCGACCGGCGGGCGCACCTGCAGCTTGGGCGGCGGGGGCGTGTCCGGCGGCGGAGGCGGCGGCGGCGGAGGCGGAGGCGGCGGAACCGGCTCGATGAGCTCCACGTCGACCGACTCGTCCGAGTACTCCTTCATCTGGATCTCGAACCGGGCCTTCATGAAGTAGAAGGCCATGATCGCGAACGCGATGGAGACGACGACCAGGCTGGTGACCACGACGCCCATGGGCGCCTTGGACTTCGGCGGATCGTATCGGGACCGGTGGTATTCGATATCAGTCATGCTTTCACCCGGTCCTACTGCGTCGACGTGTCCTCGCCGACCAGGGCCACGGAATAGAAGCCGTTGTCCTGGAGCGAGTTCATGACCTGCATGAAGTCGCCGTAGCGAGTCTGCTGGTCGGCGCGGATGAAGATACGCTCATCCGCCGGGTTGCGTCGGCCGATCTGGGTCGAGAGTTCGGTCCCGACCGCATCGATGTCCACCGGGAAGTCGCCGATGTAGGCCCGACCGTTGTCCTGGATGGACACATAGATCGGCACCGGCGGATTCTCTTGGGGCGGAGCGACCGCACGCGGCAGTTTCACCTCAACGTTCACGCTGGCGAGCGGGGCCGCCACCATGAAGATGATGAGCAGAACCAGCATGATATCAACGAATGGCGTGACGTTGATTTCCGAGTTCTGCTCGATGGCGTACTTGCCGCCGCCGCCGCCTGAAATCTTGGCGGCCATCCGGGTTACGCCCCCTTGTCGAGGTTACGCGAGATCGCGTTCATCAGCTCGGCGTTGAAGCCGTCCGAACGGGTGCCGTAGGCCGCGATGCGCGTGTTGAAGTAGTTGTAGAAGATAACCGCCGGGATAGCGGCGAACAGACCGATGCCGGTGGCCAGCAGGGCCTCGGCGATGCCGGGGGCCACGACGGCCAGGTTGGTCGTGTTGGTGTTCGCGATGCCGATGAACGAGCGCATGATGCCGTACACGGTGCCGAACAGACCGATGAACGGACCGGTCGAACCCACCGAGGCCAGGAACTGCTGGCCGCCCGACAGGCGCTTGGCCAGGCCCGACTGCACCGCCGACACGGCGGTCTGGGCGCGGTACAGGGCCGAGTCGCGGTGGTCGCCGGTCACCGACAGGCCGGCCTGACGCGACAGCTCGATCTCGTCGGTCGCCGCGGCGGCCATGTCGGCCAGCGGGTTGCCTTCGAACTCGTCCGAGATGGCCACGCGGCGCATGTCGGCGATGGTGCGGGCGCCGCGGAAGGTCTCGAGGAACTGGTCGGTCTTGCGGTTCAGGGCGCCGAACTCGAACAGCTTGATGAGCAGCAGGGTCCACGAGAAGACCGAGGCCAGCACGAGGCCGATCATCACGATCTTCACGACGATGTCGGCGTCCATGAACATGGTCGCGACGGTCAGCTCGCCGGCGTGCTCGCCGCCGACGCGGGCGGGTTCACCGCCGGTCTCGCCGCCGGCGTCGGCCACGTCCGCCGGAGCGGCCGGGGTGGCGGCCGGAGCGGCCGGGGTGGTCGTCGCGGTCGCGGCGGCCGGGTCGGCCGGCGCGGCGGCGTCCTGCGCGAGGACCGGCGTACCGGCCATCAGCACGGCGGCGCCGGCCATGGCCAGGAGGAGGTTGGTCTTCTTGATTTCGAACATAGGTCGCCAGTTCCTGCTTTGGTCTGACTCGTGGAACCCTGGAGACCGGCCGCGAGTGCGCCCGCCCCCCGATGAAATTTCGCCCGCATCGCCGGGGTTCGCGGAACCCCGATCTGCGGAACGCCTCCTGACGCTTCCGGTTGCCTTGCGGCGTCCGGGGCGGTGACGACGGAGTTCGGGAACTGTTTTCCCGGCCTCCCTCGGCCGCTCGCAAAGGAAAGCGGTCAAGCTCCTTTGGCGAACGCTTACCAGAGCGTCAAGTGCGCAACGGCGCTTTTCCCCCGACGGGGGAGCGAGCGCGTTCAAGGCCCAACGTTAAGGCCGAAAGCGACAATTTCATGTTGGGGCTACGCCGCTTTCCGACACGGGAAAGCGGGATGGTGCCTGGGGGCGGATTCGAACCACCGACACGCGGATTTTCAATCCGCTGCTCTACCAACTGAGCTACCCAGGCGAGCCGTCGCCTCGCGGGAGCGGCGTCTATAGGCGAGCCGTTTCCGGGAGGCAAGCGGTCAGATCAGTCTTCCTCGCCGAGCTCGCCGGGTCGTTCGTCGACGCTCTCGGGGATGGCGTAGCTGCCGGTGAACCAGCGCTGCAGATCCACGTCGGCGCAGCGCCTGGAGCAGAACGGGCGGTATTTGGGGTCCGCCTCGCGCCGGCGGCAGATCGGACAGGTGGCCATGGTCAGCCCTCCTCGATCAAAAAGGCCCCGGGGGCAATGGCCGCATCGGCGCGGAGTTCCGCCCGCGGTCCCAGCCGCGCGACGAGCGGCGCGGCGATCGCCGCCTCGTCCGGAGCGCAGGTCGCGCGGAGACGTGCGCTCCCGGTCTCCGACAGCAGGGCCAGCCGCAACGCGCGGACCACATCCTGCGCGCGATGCTCGACCTTTCGCCGCCCGTCAGGTCCGTTGAACACTTCTTCCAGCGGCGTCCGGCCCCACGGCAGGCTCACCTGCAGCAGGCCGAACCGGCTGACCGGGCCGTAGCCGATCGCCGGATCGTCCCCGAAGGCGCGGCGGGCGGCGGTCAGAATCGCCGGCCCGTCGTGACCGGTCCCGACGAGGTCGATCGCGACCAGACCCGCCCAGCGCTTCAGGCGCAGCAGCCGGGCCGCCTCGGTCAGCCCCTGCCGGTTGGCCCGCTCGCGCGCCTTCGCTCCGATGGAGGCGCCCGGCGCGGGGGCGAGGTCGAGATCGACCGCCACCAGGGCGCGGGTGCGTTCGATCATCAGATCCAGGCCGGTGTCGGGGAATCGCGCGCCGGAAGACGCCGCCTCCTCTTCCGCCTCGATCCCGGCCCGAATCGCCGGAGGGCCGGTCACGGGCTCGGCGCCGGGCGCCAGCGACGCCAGCGTCTCGCGCACCGTGGGTCCGGGCCGCAGCAGGCGCGGCGGTCCGTCCGCCGGC
>MGLK01000021.1:19484-49812 GCA_001794825.1 Caulobacterales bacterium RIFCSPHIGHO2_01_FULL_70_19
GCCCGCGCGCCGCCGCGGAACGGGAGAAAGCCGGGGACCGCCCCGCCCAGGTCGACGAAGGCGCCCTTCAGGCCGGCGTGAACCTCGGCCACGCGTCCTGCCACGCGTGCGCCGAGCCGGTGCTCGGCCGCGTCGTCCTCGCGCTCGATCAGAAGGTGTTCGAACCGGCCGTCGCGGGCCGCCACGCCTCGGATCTCGCCGGGCGTCTCGTCGAGGAAGACCTCGACCGCGCTCACGACGCGCGCCAGCCGGCTCCGGCGAGCAGGTTGACCGTCTCGGGGAGCGGCAGCCCCATCACGGCCGGATAGCTGCCGACGATCCGCGTCACGAAGGCCCCGGCGCGCCCCTGGATGCCGTAGCCGCCGGCCTTGCCCTTCCATTCGCCCGAGGCGACGTAGGCGGCGATCTCGGGGTCGGACAGGACCTTGAAGGTCACCCGGGTGTCGACCACCCGATGGCGCACCTTGCCCCCGGCGGCCACGGCGACGCCGGTCAGCACCCGGTGGTTGCGCCCGGAGAGGAGCCTCAGGAACCGCTCCGCCTCGGCCTCGTCGGCCGCCTTCTCCAGCAGCCGGCGCCCGACGGCGACCACCGTGTCGGCGGCCAGCACCACGGCGTCAGGCGACCGCGCGGCTCCGGCCGCGGCCTTGCCGACAGCCAGCCGGGCCGCCAGCCGCGGCGGCGTCTCGCCCTTCAGCGGGGTTTCGTCGATGTCGGCGGGTTCGATCCGGTCGGGAACGATGCCGACCAGCGCCAGCAATTCCACGCGGCGCGGGCTGGCCGAGGCCAGCACAAGTTCGGGGCGGGCGGCCACGCCCCGTCCTTACTTGAAGCGGTAGGTGATGCGGCCCTTGGTCAGGTCGTAGGGCGTCATCTCGACCAGGACCTTGTCGCCGGCCAGCACGCGGATGCGGTTCTTGCGCATCTTGCCCGCGGTGTGGGCGATGATCTCGTGGTCGTTCTCGAGCGTCACGCGGAACGTCGCGTTCGGCAGCAGTTCGCTGACGACGCCGGGAAACTCGAGCAGTTCTTCCTTGGCCATGCGGCCTCCCACGCCCGGTGGACACCTGTAACCGCCGCGCGCCGGGCGGAGCGCGCGTCGAAGGAGCGGGCATATGCCTCAAAACGCGCCGATAGTCGAGGAGGCACCAGGCGACTGGCGCCGCCGTCAGCGCCGGTACAGCGCCGTCACCAGGGTGAACAGCCGCCGCGCCGTCTCGTGGTCGACGGCGATCTTGCCCTCCAGCCGGGCCTTCAGCAGCTCGGCGCCGTCGTTGTGCAGGCCGCGCCGCCCCATGTCGATCGCCTCGATCCTGCCCGCGTCGGCCCCGCGCAGCACTTCATAATAGCTGTCGCAGATGTCGATATAGTCCTTCACCGCCTTCTTGAGCGGCGTCAGCGACAGGCCGTGGGCCTTCGAGAAGTCCGGCCCCGTAACGTCCAGCACCAGCCGGCCGTCCACCAGCGACAGGACCAGGCGGTACGGTCCGCCGGAGGCGCCGACCGGCTGGAAGCTGTTCTTCTCCAGCAGATCGAAGATCGCCACCCGCCGCTCGTGCTCGATCTCGGCCGTGGCCGGCGGCAGGGTGACGGGGTCGAGGTCGACGGAGACCAGCCGGTGCTCGCTCACGAAGCGCTCGCCCCGGCGTCCGGCTCCTCGACGGGGTGCGCCGGCGCCGTGTCCACCGGCCAGCGTTCCGACAGGTCGGTCAGTACGGCGTCGAGGCATTCGACGTCGATCCGCAGGTCGCCGCCGCCGGCGAACATCAGCAGCACCGCCCCGCCCGGCGCCTCGCCGGGCTCGAAATCGATGGCCAGCAGCTCCAGCGCCTGCTCCGGGGCCCGCGGCAGGCGCCGGCTCTTCACCGCCTCGACGTCGCCGAACTGCATCGCCGCCCGCACCCGCGTGCCGCCGCACTCCCAGCAGAACCGGCTGAGCGCGACCGTCACCCGCCGGGCGCTGCGCTCCCAGACGATGTCCACCGGCCGCAGGATGGCGTCCTGCAGCGCGGCCGAGATGATCTGCAAGTCGTCGGCGTCCTCGGCGAGCAGGCGCAGCGGCTCGATCCCCGTCCTGTCCGCCCCGTCCTTCGCCGTCGCCTCAGTGTTCATGACCCTCGTCCCTGATCCGCCGGATCTCCGCGCCGCACGCGCCCAGCTTCTCCTCCAGACGCTCGAAACCGCGATCCAGATGATACACGCGTCCGACGGTCGTCTCACCCTGCGCCGCCAGACCGGCGATCACGAGGCTGACGGAGGCCCTCAGGTCGGTGGCCATGACCGGCGCCCCGTGCAGCGCCTCGACCCCGCGCACCACCGCCTCGCCGGCGTGGACGTGGATGTCCGCGCCCAGCCGGGCCAGCTCGGGGGCGTGCATGAACCGGTTCTCGAAAATGTTCTCGTGGATGACGCTCTCGCCCTCGGCCAGGGTCATCAGGGCCATGAACTGGGCCTGCAGGTCGGTGGCGAAGCCCGGATAGACCTCGGTCGCGACGTTCACGGCCTTCAGCCGCACCGCCGGATCACGCCGCACGATCACGCCGTCGTCGGTCGGCGCGACCTCGACCCCGGCCTCGACCATCTTCTCGGTCAGCGCCTGCATCAGCTCCGGCCGCGAGCGCGTCAGCCGCACCTCGCCGCCGGCCATGGCCGCGGCCACGGCGTAGGAGCCCATCTCGATCCGATCGGCGATCACCGGCCATTCGGCCCCGGTCAGCGAGGCGACGCCGGTGACGACCAGCTCGTCGGTGTCCAGGCCCCCGACCTTCGCCCCCATGGCGATCAGGCAGCGGGCGAGGTCGCCGATCTCCGGCTCGCGCGCCGCCCGCCGCAGCACCGTCGTCCCGTCGGCCAGCACGGCCGCCAGCAGGGCGTGCTCGGTGGCGCCCACCGAGACGAACGGAAACTCGATCTCGGCTCCCTTCAGCCCCTTCGGGGCGCGGGCGATGACATAGCCCTCGTCCAGCTCGATCTCGGCGCCCATGGCGGTCAGAGCCTGCAGGTGCAGGTCCACCGGCCGCGCTCCGATGGTGCAGCCGCCGGGCAGCGACACCTTGGCCTCGCCGGTCCGGGCCAGCAGCGGACCCAGCACGTTGAAGCTGGCCCGCATCTGCCGCACGAGGTCGTAGGGGGCGAACGTCGAGCGGATTTCGGCGGCGTGGAACAGGGTCTCCTGCTCGGCCCCGTGCCCGTTCTCGGTCACCTCCACGCCCAGCTCGCGCAGCAGCCGGCCGAGGAATTTGGTGTCGGCCAGCCGGGGCATGTTGGTCAGGCGCAGCGGCTGGTCGGTGAGGATGGACGCCGCCATCAGTTTCAGGGCGGAATTCTTGGCGCCGCTGATCGGGATGGTCCCGTTCAGCCGGGCGCCGCCGGTGATGGCGATGCTGTCCATGTCGTCTCTTGTGGCCGGCCCATGAAGCGAAATGCCGGGCCGCCGGGGGATCGGCTATCTAGCGCGGTCGGCGCCGCTTGCGAAAGACCGCGTCAGGGACGCGCCGATGACTTTCAGTTGCTCTGTCTTGCCGGTCGCGCGGCGACCTTGCGCCGGCGCAGGTTGGCGCGCAGGGCGGCGGCGAGGCGCAGGGCCTTTTCCGACTTCGCCTTGGGCGCCACGGGGGCGGGCGCGGCCGGCTCGACGGCCGGCGGCGTTTCGGGGGCGGGGATCGGAGCCTTGTCCATGAGTCGATTGGACCCGCTGACGAACTTTTCCGCAAGCTGCCGAATTGGGGGCTTCCCCAGTTGTCCCCGGTTGGCTATAGGGCCCGCTCCTCAGGTTTCGCCGCCGTAGCTCAGTGGTAGAGCGCATCCTTGGTAAGGCTGAGGTCGGCAGTTCAATCCTGCCCGGCGGCACCACCACAGCAACGGGGCCCGGCTCATCGCCGGGCCCCGTTCGCGTTTCAGGGTCCATCGCCTCGCCCGCCCCTCAGGCGGCGTCCTCCGGAACCTCCGGCAGATCGCCGGCCGGGCGGCCGCGCCCGGCGGACTGATCCTCCGAATCTGTCACGGCGGCGTCGCCGCTCCCGGGTCCCGCACCGCCGGCCGAGGGCGGAAAGGGATGCTCCTGCCGCGGCCCCGGCCCGGCTTCGCCGACCCGACGCTGGCCCAGCCCCTCGGCTCCATGCTCCTGGTGACCCTGGTTGGCCCGCTGGCGATCGCTCATCGGCTCGTCTCCCGCAGAGGCGCGCGCCGCCTCCCCGGTCGAACGGATCAGGCGGCGGGAGGTTCGCTTGCGCCTGCCCGGTCCTGGGGGCCGCCGCCGCGGCGGTCGCCCTGGCGCCGGTCGCCCTCGCGGCGGCCGCCGTTCAGCATCATCAGCTCCAGCCGGACCTCGATCAGCCGCTGCTCCAGCGAGCCCATGGCCAGCAGCAGCACCGCCGCCCCCATGGCCGCCGTCTCGAAGGCCAGGGCGGTCACCGGGACGCCGACCCCGACCAGTTCGCTGGCCAGCAGGGTCAGGGCCAGCACCGCCGCCATCAGGCCGACGCCGTAGGCGCCCAGCATCTTCATCAGCGACCGGCTCGGGGCCTCGCGGTTGACCCGGTTGCCGGGCTTGCGGCGGTCCCTGCCGCGGCGCTCGACGCGCACGCGCCGCTCCGCTGTCTGGTCGCGATCCTCGATCCGTCCGGCGACGCCGTCTGCTTCCATGGCCATGGCGGGGTTCTCCGCTCCCTTACTCGATCAGTCGGGCGCCGCCCCGCGGCCCCACCCCGGCCGGCACCGGCACGTCGGTGGCGTCGTAGTTGGCGTTGATGAACAGGGAGGGGGCCCCCTTCATCTGCATTTCCTTGGCCACGATGACGGTCCAGGCGCTGTCCCGCGCCACGTCGGCGTCGCCGTCGACGATGAGCCGCGCCGAGGGCACGTAGATCACGCCGAGCAGACTCTCGACATGGTCGGCGGAGATTACGAAGTCCTGCCGGTTGTCGCGCATGGCCCCCATGACGATGCCCGCGTAGGGCCCGGTCTTGCGGCCGTCGAGGCTGACCAGCGCCCGGTCGGTGAAGTCGAACTTGGACATGGTGTCGAAGAACAGCACGACGTCCTGCCCCTCCAGCCGCGCGTCCTCTTTCACCACCAGAGCGCCCTGCAGGAAGAAGTGCTCGCCGGGGGCCAGGACGACCCGCGCGGCGCCGTAGGCCTCGATGCCGCCGCAGTGCCGGCCGGCCTGCACATAGTGGACTCCCGAAGACACCTTGACCCGGTTGGCCAGCTCCATGGGCGAGCAAAGGGCGCCGAGCGCCGGATCGCGCTCAAGATCAAGGTCGGCGAAGGGGTCGTCGATCGGCGCCGCGCCGGTGCTGGCCGACGGGCTGATAGAGCCCCCGGCCGTGGTCACCGCCTGCACCGAGGCGGCGGTGATGTTGCCGCCCTCCACCAGGATGTCGCGGTTCGAGTGCACCAGACAAGCCGGCGCCTTCATCTGGCTCGAGTCCTTGATGTTCAGCAGCTTGGCCCCGTTCGAGCCGCTGATCAGCACGCACAGCGGCGTCAGGCCGGCGGTCGAGGCGGTGGCGTCGCCGATGAAGTTCCAGCCGCCGGGCGGCAGCATGTTGGCGAAGAAGGAGGTGCGGTGCCCGCGCAGCAGCACCCGGATGGCCCGCTGCCCGCCCCGGTCGAGGATCTCGTAGCTGGCCTCGTAGGTCGGCGCCTCGGCCCATTCGCCCATCTGACCGCGCACGAAGGCGTCGGCGCGTTCGCGCGCCGCCGAGCCGTCGGTGGCCAGGGCCAGCGCCGGCGCCCCCGCCAGCGCCGCCGCGTCGGCGATCGACTGCAGCCGCGCCTTGGCCGTATGCACCGCCATCAGGTCGATCCCGCCGACGCCAAGCAGGATCACGGCCGGCCCCGCGAAGGCGAATTTCAGCGCAATCGACCCCTGCTCCGACCGGCGGAGCCGGCCGGCGAACCGCACCATGTGCTGGACAAGACGCGCGATCATGCAGCGGCCACGACACGCTCCGTCTTGGCGCGTCGCTCAGCGCGCAGCACGTAGCGGATCTGGTAGGTCAGCAGTCGCCAGTTCAGCGGCTTCATCACGAACGAGGCGGCGCCCAGGTGGAAGCAGCGGTCGATGGCCTCGACGTCCTCCCGTCCGGTCTGCACGACGACCGGCACGTGGCGCAGCGCCGCGTCCTCCCGCATCCGCTCCAGCACGGCGAAGCCGTCCATGCCGGGCATCTCGAGGTCCAGCAGCACGAGGTCGTAAGATTGTCGAGCCATGAGCCGCAGGCCGTCCTCGCCGCCGGCGGCGAGGTCCACATGGGTGCTGGGCGAGGCGAGGTTCACCTGTGCGAACTCGCGCAGGATCGGATCGTCGTCGACGAACAGCAACCGCGCGTCGTCCTCAAGGACGTAAAAGAAGCCACTCATTGGGACCCTCCCCGGAGCGACACCCCGCTCCCAGCCCCCACTTGCCGCCATCATTAAGCGTCGAGTCATTAAGGGACGGTATAACTTCGAAAATCGGAAGTCGGGGGTTGCCGATTGCGCAAGATTAGACCGGCCAATTACCGGGGTTCGATCCGGCGAAAACTGGTCGGGCTGGTGATCGCCGCCCTGACGACCACCGCCGTTGTTACGGCAACGCTTATGGGCTGGACGGACGCCCGCCGTCAGACCGATTTCGAGACCGAGCGCCTCACCCAGACCGCGAAGGTCATCGGCTCCCTCGCCTCTGACGCCGTTCGCGCGAACGACCGCCCCGGCGCCTTCGCCGCCCTCCGCTCCATCGCCCAGACCCCCGCCGTCACCTATGGCCGCCTCCAGCTCGCCGACGGCCGGCTGGTGGCCGAGACCGGCGGGGGCGTCCGCCTGCAATCAGATACCCGCGTCGCGGACGGCGCAGAGGCCTCCGTCTGGTCGGTGCTCAACACCGGCACCATCGAGGTCGAGGCCCCGGTGATCAGCCGCGGCGAGACCGTCGGCACCATCACGCTGCTGGCCAGGACCCCCGGTCTGCGCGGCCGGGTGCTCGGCTCGGTGCTGATCTCCCTCCTCGGCGTCGGCGTCGCCACCCTGGCCGGCCTGCTCATCGCCCTGCGCCTCGCGCGCCGCATCAGCGACCCGATCGCCCGCCTCGCCGCCTTCACCAACACGGTGCGCGATTCGGGCGACTACTCGGCCGACCCCGACATCGCCGCCGACGGCGAGGTCGCCGACCTCGTCTCGGGCCTGCGCGACATGCTGCGCGGCCTGCGCGAGCGTGACCGCCGGCTCGCCGACCACGTCGCCGGCCTTGAGAGCCAGGTCGCCGAGCGCACCGCCGAGCTGTCCGAAGCGAAGGCCGCCGCCGAGGCCGCCAACGCCGCCAAGTCGGACTTCCTCGCGGTCATGAGCCACGAAATCCGCACGCCGATGAACGGCATCCTCGCGCTCAGCGAGCTGCTGGCGAAGTCCGACCTGCCGGATCGCCAGCGCCGCTACGCCGACGTCATCGCGAAGTCGGGCAAGTCCCTGATCGGCATCATCAACGACATCCTCGATTTCTCGAAGGTCGAGGCCGGCAAGATGGAGCTCGAGAGCATCGAGACCGACCTCGCCGACGTGGCCGAGGACGTCGCCAGCCTGTTCGCCGAACGCGCGGCCGGCAAGGGCCTGGACCTCGCGGTCTATGTCGATCCGCGTCTCGGCCCGGTGCTGGGCGACCCCACCCGCCTGCGCCAGGTGATCAGCAACCTCGTCAACAACGCCATCAAGTTCACCGAGACCGGGGGCGTGCTGATCCGGATCGACCGTCCCGCCGACGGCGCCGGGATCGAGGTCGCCGTCGTCGACACCGGACCCGGCATCCCCGCCGACAAGCTGCCGAAGCTGTTCGAGGCCTTCTCCCAGGAGGACCAGAGCACCACCCGCAAGCATGGCGGCACCGGCCTCGGCCTCGCCATCTGCGACCGACTGGTCAGGGCGATGGGCGGCGACTGGAAGCTGGCCAGCAAGGAGGGCGTCGGCTCCAGCTTCGGCTTCGTCGTTCCCCTCCCCCCGGCCGGCGTGGCCCCCGAGCTCCCGGTCTTCGCCCCCGACTGGACGGTGAGCCTGACCGGCGATGCGCCTCGCTCAGTGGAGGCCGTCGCCCTCTATCTCGACGCGCTCGGCGTCGCCCGCGCCGACGAACCCGCCGGCGCCGTGCTCGTCGCCGGGGCCGGCGCCCTGCGGCTGGACTTCCCCGGCGCCGACGACGCCCGCAAGGGCTGGATCCTTCCAACCCCCGTGCGGCGCGTCGAGCTCCTCCGCGCCCTCGCCGCCCTCCAGGCCGGCGAAAGCCAGACCGCCGAGGCGTCGGCGGACGAGGTCGAGGCCCTGTCCTTCCCCGGCGCCCGGGTGCTGGTCGTCGACGATTCCGAGGTCAACCGGGAGGTGGCGGGCGAGGCCCTGTCGCGCCTCGGCGCGACCGCCGACTTCGCGGAAGACGGCCTGGAGGCGGTGGAGGCGCTGCGGACCGGCTCGTGGGACCTGGTGCTCATGGACGGCTCCATGCCGCGTCTCGACGGCTTCGAGGCGAGCCGGAGAATCCGGGAGGAGGAGACCCGGGACGGCCGCCCCCGCACCGCCATCCTCGCCCTCACCGCCCACGTCGTCGGCACGGCGGCCGACGCCTGGAAGGCGGCCGGCATGGACGGCGTCATCCACAAGCCCTTCACCCTGCAGGACCTGTCGCGGGCCCTGCAGCAGCACTGCGGCCGCTTCGCCGTCGTCGGCGCCGCCCCGGAAAAGGCCGCGCCGGCCGCGCCGCCGGCCCTGCAGATGGAGGACGACCTGTTCGATCCGGTCCTGCGGGGCGAGCTCAGGGCGATGGCCGAGGCCGGGCGGGCCGACTTCGTCGCCCGCGTCGAAGGCCTCTACGCCGAGAACGCGCCGCTCCGGCTCGCCGACGTCCGCGCCGCCGCAGAAGCCGGCGACATGGACGCCCTCGCCCGCGCGGCCCACGCTCTCAAGTCCATGAGTCTCAGCCTCGGCGCCCGCGCGGTGGCCGCCGCGGCCTCCGCCATGGAGACCGCGGCGCGGCGCGGCGAATGCGTCCCCGGCGCGGTCGAGGCCCTCTCCGCCCGGCTCGACCGGACCCTCGAGGCCATGGGCGTATCCGCGGCCGCCGCGCCCGCCGATCCCGCGACCGCCCTGCGCCAGGCCATCGCCGACGGCGAGCTCGACGTCGTCTTCCAGCCGATGATGGAGCGCACCGGCGCCTTCTCCGGCAAGGTCGAGGCGCTGGTGCGCTGGACCAGCGCGGACGGGACGGTCCGGCCGCCCGACGAGTTCGTGCCCGAATTTGAGGCCGCGGGCGCGATCGAGCACCTGACCGACTTCGTGCTGGAGCGGGCCATGACGGTGGTCGGCGCCCGCGACGACCTCCGGGTTTCGGTCAACGCCTCCGCCGGCGAGTTCCAGCGCCCGGACTTCGCCGACCGGGTGCGCGCCGCCGCCGCCCGCGCCGCCTTTCCGCTCGATCGTCTGGAGATCGAGGTCACCGAGACCGCCATTCTCGACATCGACCAGGCGCGGCCGACCCTGGACAGGCTTTCCGATCTCGGCGTCAGCGTGGCGCTGGACGACTTCGGCGCCGGCTACACCAGCCTGCACGCCCTGCGCGAGCTGCGGTTCTCGACCCTGAAGATCGATCGCAGCTTCGTGGCCTGCTGCGTCGACGACACCGCCTCGGCGGCCATCATCCACGCGGTCATCGCCGTCGGCCGATCGCTGGGCATGCAGGTGGTCTGCGAAGGGGTGGAGACGCCCGAGCAGGCGCGCTTCCTGCGGACCGCCGGCGTCCACCTTATCCAGGGCTGGGTCTACGCCCGCGCCGGCGCCTTCGACGCCCTGCCCCCGGCCGGCGCGGCCGCCGCATGACGTTAATCATTTCCGTTTCGGAAATCGCAGGTTCTTCGGGCGATTTTCGGCCACAGAGGTTATCATGGCCATAGTTCTCGTAGTCGACGACGATCCCACGATCCGCGCCATCGTGACCGAGCTGCTGCGCGACGAGCAGCACGCGATCATCGAGGCGGCGGACGGCGACGAGGCGCTCCGCGCGCTCGACGCCAACCCCGCCGAGCTCGTCGTGCTCGACATGCTGATGCCCAACCGCGACGGTCTGGAGACGATCCTGGAGATCCGGCGGCGGCACCCGGGCGTGCGGATTCTGGCCATCTCCTCGGGCGGCAATATCGGCGTCGGCAATCTGCTCAACATGGCCCGCGTCTTCGGCGCCGACGAGACCCTGGCCAAGCCGCTTTCGTTCGCCACCTTCGCGGAGACGGTCAACCGCCTGCTCGGGGCGTCTCCGGCGGGGTCCGGCCGGCTCGTCGGCCAGGCCTGACCGGCGTCAGGGTGCCGGCCGCGGCTGTTCCGCCGCCGTCCAGCGCCGCGGCGGCCCGTCGGGACGCATCACCCGCCGTTCGTGCGCGGTCGCCGCGCCGGGCCGGTAGCCGGGAAAGGCGTAGCCCGCGTCGTCCAGCCGGGGATCGCCCCAGTCGCCGTAGCGATAGCCGTAGTATCCGTTCTCGACCTGCCGGAAGCTCAGATCCAGCCGCCCGTCCTCCCCGATCGGCAGCGACACCGCCGCGCCGTAGTCGCGGTAGCCCTCCGTGCCCACGGTCACGCTGAACTCGCCGTGCGGCTCACGGTCGTCGCCCGCGATTCCCTCGGCCCACGGGTCGGCGGCGGGCGCGCGCGACGCCAGCCAGCGCTCGATCTGGGCGTCCGTGCTCAGGCCGTGCGGCGCGGCCTCCTGGGCGGCGCCTTCCACCGACGGGGCGGCGGGGGCGGCGGCGACGTCCAGGGTCACCGGCGTCTCCGGGGCCGTGGCCATCGCGCCCTGGGGGTCGCTGCTCAGGACAGCGGCGGCCGCCATCAGGGTGATCAACATGCGCCGGACTCCTGCATCGGCTCCACCCTGACCCCGAATGCGGCCAAAGTCAGGCCCTTCCGTCGCCGCGGCCCAGCGGGTCCGGCAGCGCCTCGCCGTCCGGCACGAAGCTCAGCGCCACGGAATTGATGCAGTAGCGCAGCCCGGTCGGCGGCGGCCCGTCGGGAAACACGTGCCCCTGGTGACTGTCGCAGCGGGCGCATCGCGTCTCGATGCGCGCCATGCCGTAGCTGTCATCGCGCACCGCCTTCACGTGCGCCGGATCGACCGGCTCGGTGAAGCTGGGCCAGCCGGTGCCGCTCTCGAACTTGGTCCGGCTGCGGAACAGCGGCAGGCCGCATTCGCGGCAGCAGAACACCCCGGCCCGCTTCTCGCCCAGCAGGGTCCCGCAGAAGGGCGCCTCGGTGCCGTGCGCCAGCAGCACCCGCTTCTCCTCGGGCGACAGGTCGGCTTCGAGGCGGGCCCGCGCCTCGTCGTCCGGGGGCGTCAGGTCATAGCCGGAGGCGGAGCGGAGGGCGTCGGTCATGGCTCCCACATAGGCGCCGCCGCGCCGCCCTTCCACCCCGCCGCGCCGCGCCCGGATGAACCAAACCCGCCCTCATGGATTCCCTCGTGGACTGCTCAGCTTCAGGAGGAGGCGGCCCGATGGACCCCGTACGCATGATCGGAACGGCCGTACACCGAATGCTGCTCGCCTTCCCGACGGCGCTGTTCCCCGCCGCGCTTGTCACCGACATCGCCTATCTGCGCACCGCCCAGATGCAGTGGACCAACTTCTCCGCCTGGCTGATCGCGGGCGGGCTGGTCTTCTGCGGCGTCGTGCTGGCGTGGAGCCTCGTCGACCTCCTGCTCGCCCTCCGCGTCGACCGGAGCCGACGCCGGCTGATCTATCCCGGCCTGCTGGCCATCCTGTTCGTGCTCGGCCTGCTGAACGCCTTCAAGCACAGCCAGGACGCCTGGAGCTCGGTCGGCGCCTTCGGCCTGGTCCTGTCGATCCTGAGCGCCCTCGTCGCCCTCGCCGCCGCCCTTGTTGCGTACTCCGGCATCCTCAACCGGGAGGTCGCCCGATGATCCGTTCCCTCGTCTGCGCCGCCGCCCTGCTCGCCGTCGCCGCCTGCGGCCGCAGCGATCCCCGCCTCGATCAGACCGGACCGCAGCCCGACCTCCCGGACGTCCGCCAGACCCTTGTGCCGCCGATGAAGATCGCCAAACCGGTCGGCTGGGGCGACGAGGTCCCGACCGCGCCGGCCGGCTACACCGTCACCGCCCTGGCGACGGACCTGAAGATCCCGCGCCAGATGCTGGTCCTGCCCAACGGCGACATCCTCGTCGCCGAGGGCCGCGGCGGCGGCGCGCCCGCCCTGCGGCCCAAGGATGTCATCGCCGGAGTCATCAAGAAGAAGGGCAACACCCGGGTCGAGAGCGGGAACCGCATCACCCTGCTGCGCGACGCGAACAACGACGGCCGGCCCGAAGTCCGCACCGTCTTCATCGACAACCTGAACGCCCCCTACGGCCTCGCCTTCGTCGACGGGTACCTCTACGTGGCCGAGCAGGACGAACTGGTCCGCTTCCCCTACCAGGAGGGCCAGACCCGCATCACCGCCGCGCCCCAGCGGGTCACGCGCCTGCCGTCGCAGATCAACCACCACTGGACCAAGGCCCTGACCGCCAGCGCCGACGGCCAAACCCTCTACGTCGGCATCGGCTCCAACTCGAACGTCGGCGAGCGCGGCATGGCGGTCGAGGAGGAGCGGGCGGTGGTCTGGGCGGTGGACCGCATCACCGGGGCGCGGCGCACCGTCGCCACCGGCATCCGCAACCCCACCGCCCTGGCCATCGAGCCGACCACCGGCGCCCTCTGGGCCGTGGTCAACGAGCGCGACGAGATCGGCCCGCAACTGGTCCCCGACTACCTGACCTCGGTGCGCGAGGGGGCCTTCTACGGCTGGCCCTACAGCTACTGGGGCCAGAACGTGGACCCGCGGGTGCGCCCGCAGAAACCCGAGCTGGTCGCCAGCGCCGTGGTCCCCGACTACGCCCTTGGCTCCCACGTCGCCGCCCTGGGCCTGTCCTTCGCCCGCGAGGGCGGCTTCGGCGGCCGGTTCACCGAAGGCGCCTTCGTCGGCGAGCACGGCAGCTGGAACCGCCAGGACCTGGCCGGCTACAAGGTCGTCTGGGTGCCTTTCTCCGGCGGGCGGCCGAGCGGCGAGCCGGTCGACTTCCTGACCGGCTTCCTCGACGGCGACCGCGCCCGCGGCCGCCCGGTGGGCGTCGCCTTCGATCCGGCCCGCCGCATCCTGCTCGTCGCCGACGACCTCTCGAACACGGTCTGGCGCGTGGCTCCGCGTTCCGGAACGCAAACGGGCGGGAGCGTCGCCGCTCCCGCCCGCTGACGGTTCCGCTCCCGGGCCGCTATCAGCCGCCGAACAGGCCGCCCACGAAGGCCCGCACCGCGTTCTCGTCGGCCGGGTTGCCGGTGTAGCGCAGGGCGCCGGTCGGCTCGTACGGCTCGTTGTTGCCGCGCGGGCGCGAGGTCCAGGCCTTGTGGCCGTAGCTCAGGTCCGCATAGTTCGACGGCAGTCGCAGGATGGTCGGCTCGACGAAGATGGTGTCGGTCGCCGTGGTCGTGCCGGCGATGCGCACGTTGGGCAGCTTCGACAGCAGGTCGAGGGTGTCCAGGCAGCCGCCCGAACAGCCCGCGTCGACCAGCACCACCACCGGGCCCTGCACCGGGTTCGGCGCGCCGGTGTCCGGCACCGCCGGGCGGCCGGCGAGGGTGAAGGTTGACTGGCCCGCCGCGATGGCCGCGTCGAAGGCGGCGACGATCTCGCGGGTCTGCTCGATCACCGGCCCGGCCTCGGCCACGAACTGCGGATCGGCTTCCATCCGGCCCAGGGCGGCGGCGTACCAGTCGCGGTTGCCCTGGCTGGCGCGGTAGGTGATGTCGCCCGCCGCCGGCTGGCGGCTGACGGTGAACTCGGGCGTCCAGATCCGGTTGGCGAGGCCGTAGCCGCGCGCCGTCGAGGAGTTCAGGCCCGAGCCCGAGGCGGCGCGCAGGTCCAGCACGAAGCCCTGCGGGCCGCGGATCTGCGCCACCTGGGCCTCGACCTGGGCGTTGAAGGCGGGCCAGCCGGCCTCGTCCGAGAACGAATGCACGTGCAGCCACGGCCGGCCGTCGACCGTCTCCACCGCCAGCGGCGTGGCCGGCGGCATGTAGACGGTGGCGCGATAGGCGGCCTCGAGGTCGCCCGGCTGCAGCGGCACGGGGCGGATCTCATACTCGCGCGGCCGGCCGCGGCCGGTGCGGAAGCTGCACATCGACGGCACGCCGTCGGCGAAGGGGTTGTTGCGGTTCCACAGCAGGTAGGGCGCGGAGGTCGTCCGGCCGGCCTCGGTCTCGAGGTTGCCCTCCCAGCGGTCCAGCTTCTCGCGGGCGAATTCCTCGATCGGACGCAGGTTGCACTCGACCACTTCCGAGCCGACCCGCGGCGCGTTGCGCGTGCCCGGCTTCACATAGGTCACCACATACTTCCCGTCGCGCCAGCCGGTGGTGTAGCCGGGCCAGCTGATGCCGAAGTACGGCCCCATGCCCTCGAAGGTCGGGGTGGCCGCGATGTTCGAGTCGCGGAAGCCGCGGGCGTAGTAGCGCAGCAGGTAGGAGTGGGCGTCGCCGCTGTTGGCGCGCGAGGCCATGCCCAGCGATTCCTGCAGGCCGGCGTCCAGCCAGCTGCGGAAGGTCTGGCTGGCCTGGCCTTCGACCACGGCGGCCGGATGGTTGGCGGCCAGCTCGTCGTGCATCTTCTGCAGATCCTGGCGGGCCAGTTCGCGGAAGTCCTGGGCCACAACGGCGCCGGCGCTGACGGCGAGGGCGAGAGCGGCCGAGGCCGCGGCGGTGAGAAGTCGGTTCATCGGTCGGTCAGCTCCGGAAGCCTTGAACAGGGAGTGGCGGCTTTAAACCCCATCGGCGCACGCCTTGCCAACCCCGTCGCCCCTCGCAGGCGAACGCCCCCGTCGGTTTACTCAGCCCCGAACGCGGCCTAATCGGGGCGCTCGCCTTCACGCGACGATCACGTTCGCTTCAAAGCCGGGCCTGCATGTTCAAGAAGATCCTGATCGCCAACCGCGGCGAGATCGCCGTCCGCATCATCAAGACCTGCCGCCGCATGGGCATCGCCACGGTGCAGGTCTACTCCGAGGCCGACGCCGGCTCGCTGGCCGTCGAGATGGCCGACGAATCCGTGCTCATCGGCCCGGCCCCGGCCAACCAGTCCTACCTGCTCGCCGACCGCATCGTGGAGGCCGTCCGCCAGACCGGCGCCGAGGCGGTCCACCCCGGCTTCGGCTTCCTGTCCGAGAACGCCGGCTTCGCCCGCCGCCTGCGCGACGAGGGCATCGCCTTCATCGGCCCCAACCCCGAGGCCATCGAGGCCATGGGCGACAAGATCACCTCCAAGCGCTTCGCCGCCGAGGCCGGCGTCTCCACCGTTCCGGGCCACATGGGCCTGATCGAATCGACCGAAGAGGCCGTCCGCATCGCCCGCGAGATCGGCTATCCGGTGATGATCAAGGCGTCCGCCGGCGGCGGCGGCAAGGGCATCCGCGTCGCCCGTTCGGACGACGACATGGCCGAGGGCTTCGCCGCCGTGAAGGCCGAGGCCCTCAACGCCTTCGGCGACGACCGGGTCTTCCTCGAGAAATTCATCGTCGACCCGCGCCACATCGAGATCCAGGTGCTGGGCGACAAGCATGGCAACGTGGTCCACCTGTTCGAGCGCGAATGCTCGATCCAGCGCCGCAACCAGAAGGTCATCGAGGAGGCCCCCTCCCCCCTGCTCGACGAGGCGACCCGCGCCGCCATGGGCGCCCAGGCCGTCGCCCTCGCCCGCGCCGTGAACTACGACTCGGCCGGCACCGTCGAGTTCGTCGCCGGTCAGGACAAATCCTTCTACTTCCTAGAGATGAACACCCGTCTTCAGGTGGAGCATCCGGTCACCGAACTGATCACCGGCGTCGATCTGGTCGAACAGATGATCCGCTCCGCCTGGGGCGAGAAGCTGGCCTTCGAGCAGGACGACCTGAAGATCGACGGCTGGGCCATCGAGAGCCGCATCTACGCCGAGGACCCCTACCGCGGCTTCCTGCCGTCCATCGGGCGGCTGGTCCGCTACGAGCAGCCCGAGGAGGGCCTCCACCCCGACGGCTACACCGTGCGCAACGATTCCGGCGTTCGCGAGGGCGACGAGATCTCGATGTTCTACGACCCGATGATCGCCAAGCTGTGCGCCTGGGCCCCGACCCGCGCCGAGGCGGTCGAGGGCATGGCCCGGGCGCTGGAGGACACCCACCTCGCCGGCCTGGGCCACAACGTCCCCTTCCTCGCCGCGGTCATGGACCAGCCGCGCTTCCGCTCGGGCGCCCTCTCCACCAGCTACATCAAGGACGAGTTCCCCGACGGCTTCCACGGCCTGCCCCCCTCCCCGGCCCAGACCCGGCTGATGGTCGCCGCCGCCATGGCCATGCACGAGATACTCTCGGAACAGGCCGGCGATCCCTCCGCCCGCACCGACTGGGTCGTGCTGGTCGACAAGGCCCCGCACCCCGTCAGCCTGTCCTACGACGACGCCGAAGCCCTGACCCTGCGTCTCCTCCCCATGGAACATCGGGAGGGGAACCGCGAAGCGGTGGAGGGGTCCGACGGGAGCGCCGTCGTACGCCTCGCCGACATCGACTGGCGCCCCGGTCTGGCGCAGTTCCGCGCCGTTCTCGACGGCGAGCCCTTCACCGCCGAGGTCGCCCGCGCGCCGGACGGCTTCGTCATCCGCCACCGCGCCGCCAAGGCCCGCGTCCGCGTCCTCACCCCGGCGATCGCCGCCCTCTACGCCCGCCTGCCCGAGAAGCAGGCGGCCGACACCTCCAAGCTTGTCCTCTCCCCCATGCCCGGCCTCGTCGTCGCCATCCCGGTCGAGCCCGGCCAGGAGGTCAAGGCCGGCGAGACCGTCGCCATCATCGAGGCCATGAAGATGCAGAACATCCTCAAGGCCGAGCGCGACGGCGTGGTGAAGGCGGTCGGCGCCAGGGCCGGCGATCCGGTGGCGGCGGACGACGTGCTGGTGGAGTTCGGGTAGGCGACGGCTTCCGACCCGTTGCGGCGGTCGGCTCGCCTTCCCGAAGTCCAGGCAGCGCTGTGGCTTCGCCTTCCCGGCGCGTAGCTGCGAACATCTCCAGGAATTCACGTGCCAATCTCTTTCGGCGCCCTGATGCTACTGCAAGGTGTCTGGCCGGAGGTCCACATGGCGAAGCTGCAGGCGGTGGCGGGGGCGATGGCGGCGGCTGTCGCGATCGGCGACATGGTCCATGCCCGGGACGCATCTCCGATCAACGATCGGGAAGTGGTCGGCGCCTGGATGCTGATGATCACTCCGGCCGAGCGAGAGGGACTTGAGATCAACATCGAGATCGACGACGGCGATCTGCCCCTGACGATCACAGGTCAGGGGGGCGGCCGGATCGCCTGTGTCCTCCGCGGCGCCGCGGCCCCGTGCCGGATAGACCGCGGCAAACTGGTGATCGGCATGCCCACAGGATCGGGCGCGGCCAGGATGACCTTCACCCTCACGGACCGGACGCGCGACGGGTTCAGCGGGACGGCCCGCATGAGCGTTCGCTTCCTTCCCGTCGGCGGGCATATCGGCGCCGTGACGATGACGCGCCGCCAGGCGACGCCGGCCCTGCCTTCGAGGTGAGGGCGCGGTCCGGAGTCGCTCAGGCCATAGCCGGCGCGTCGTACGCGCCGGCGATCGCAGCGAGCTCCGGCTGAACCTGCGCCGAGACTGAAGACTCCAGACCAGGTCCTGTGTCCAGGACTACCGCGGGCCCGCCTGCGCCGGCGCACCTGGGTTGGAGCCGCCGGCCGTCGGGAAGGACATGGCAACATCCGGCGAAGCATCATCGGTCGCCGCAGCGCCCGGCAGCTTCAGTCTCGCTGGGGACGGGGTTCCGCGAGAACAGCGAGGAAGGCTGAACCGGGGAAACACTGAAGCCACGCTGGCTTGCACAACATGAGCGGCTCCCTTCGGTACAGGAGACCCATGCAGCAGAAGCGCGGTGGGCGAGGAACAGTCAAAATGGACTTCCACCCCGTTTGAAGGATCCGGCAATCATGCCATGTGACCAGGGGACGCTGGTCGGAGACTTCGATGCTGTTCGCGCTGCTGGGCGTTGTGCTCCTCGCCGCCTGTCTGGCCCCGCCGGGGTCGGGCCTCAGACGTCTGCTCGTTGAAGCTCCCGCGCGGCGCCTCGAAAGGGTTCGGCTCGGTCACGTCCTCTTCTATTGCGGTCTGACGTTGATCGGCGGGGCCCTGTTCTGGCTGTTTGAAGCGGAGGGGCTTCGGCTCTTCAGCCTTATGGCGCCGGATGTGGTTGTCTGGTTCACCTTGTTCGATATCTCGCTTTACCTCGACGCACTTGTTCTGGGCGTGACGCTGTCCGCCACGACCCGCGTCAGGGCCGTCCTGTCGGCGCCCGTCCGGGTGGTCGTCGATCGGTTGAAGCGGAGCCGCGGTGGACGATCCCCCCATCGCGCCCGGGTCAGGAGGCCGAGCCGGGCCAGCGACGAATCTGACGGTCCGGCGCGACCCTGGCTTCCGCTCTCATTCGCCTGAACATGACGCAGCTGCACGCGCGGGCGCCGGCCGGCCGTCGGCAACCTCCTCCGCCCGACAATTGACGATCTGGAGGGTCCGGGCCCCGTATCACCGTCGACATGATCGCCGAGCGACGGCGACGGACAT
This sequence comes from Caulobacterales bacterium RIFCSPHIGHO2_01_FULL_70_19, assembly GCA_001794825.1. Taxonomy (GTDB): domain Bacteria; phylum Pseudomonadota; class Alphaproteobacteria; order Caulobacterales; family Caulobacteraceae; genus Brevundimonas. Next base: position 38,133 of record MGLK01000021.1, read on the forward strand.
TCGCAGCCTGGACCTGGAAGGAACCGATGCCGCACGCGATCACGACCACGGAACTCTTCCTTCTGGCGATGCTGATCATCTTCAGCGTGCCCTATCTGGTCTGGCGTCTGTTCAGGACCGACTACTGGGCCCCGCTGGTGGTGGTCCAGATCATCGGCGGCGTCCTGCTCGGGCCCGGCGTGCTCGGCGCGGCCTTTCCGGCCTACTACGACTTCGTCTTCCGTCCCGAAGTGGTGGCCGCCCTGAACGGCATCGCCTGGTGGGCGGTGATGATCTTCGTCTGGATCGCGGGGATTGAACTGGATCTGAGGCAGGCCTGGGCGCGCAGGGGCGAGACCGGCGTCGCCGCCGGCATGGCCATGGCCGTCCCCCTGCTGTTCGGCGCCGCCGCCGCCGTGGTGATGATCTCCACCAGCCCCGGCTGGACGGGCGCCGAGGGCCGGACCTGGCAGGTGGTGCTCGGCATCGGCATGGCCTGCGCGGTGACCGCCCTGCCGATCCTGGTCCTGCTGATGGAGAAGCTCGAGATTCTCCGGCTGCCGATCGGTCAGCGGACGCTACGCTACGCCTCCCTCGACGACATCGCCATCTGGGGCGTGCTGGCGCTCATCCTGCTGGACTGGGAGCGGATTGGCCGCCAGGGCGGCTTCCTCGTCGGCTTCGCGGCGGCGACCTTCGCCGTGCGCGCGCTGATGCGGCGGATACCCGAGCCCGACCGCTGGTACGTGTCCCTGATCTGGCTGGCGGGATGCGGCCTCGCCGCGGACTGGGCCGGGCTGCACTTCATGGTCGGAGCCTTCCTGTCGGGTGCGGTGCTGGACGCCGACTGGTTCGACCAGAAGCGGATGGACCAGTTCCGCCACCACATCCTGATCGCGGTGATGCCGGTCTTCTTCCTGTCCACCGGGCTGCGCACCCAGTGGGACGTCGGCGGTCTGATGGTCTTCGGCGCGGCGGGCCTGCTGCTCGTCGCCTCTGTCAGCGGCAAGCTGCTGGGCGTCCGGATCGCCGGCCGCATCCTGAAGTGGGGCAAGGGCGAGGCCGGCCTGATCGGCTGGCTGCTCCAGACCAAGGCCCTGATCATGATCATCTTCGCCAACATCCTGCTGGACAAGAAGATCATCACCAATGAGACCTTCACCGCCCTGCTGCTGATGGCGGTGGCTTCCACCATGCTGACCATTCCGATGGTCGCGCCGCGCCTTCGCAAGCTGGCCGGCGCGGTCGACCGGAGCGGCTGAGGTCGCGCCGCCGGGAGCCGGCTCGCCGGCTCGCCGGCGAGGCGTGACCCGGTCCCGGCGTCAGGGGGATCTCCCCTCCTTGACTCTTAGTTCGATGGTTAGCTAAACGTCTTCCATGAGCTCCGTATTCAAGGCCCTCTCCGATCCCACCCGACGCCGCGTGCTGCAGCTGCTGCGCGCGGGGCCGATGAGCGCGGGAGAGATCGCGGCCCGGTTCGAGGTGTCGAAGCCGACCATGTCGGCCCACTTCGCGGTGCTCAGGGAGGCCGGCCTCGTGCACGCCGAGAAGGCCGGCAAGAGCGTGATCTACCATCTGAAGCTGTCGGTGCTGGAAGAGGCGCTGCTGGGCTTCGTCCACTCGTTCGGGGCGGGGGCCGAGGGGTCCCGGACCGTTCCCGACGACATCCCCGAAGAGGAACCGGCGACATGAGCGAACTGAAATCGGACCTGGTCCCCAACCTCGTGGTCGCCGGCGGGCTGATCGCGGCGGCGCTGGCGGCGACGGCGGCGCGGCAGGTCGGCTGGATCGATGGCGATACGGTGACCCGCATCGTCATGGGCGGCACCGGGTTGATGCTGGCCTGGGCGGGCAACCGCATGCCCAAGACCTGGGTCCCGCAGGCGGCGGCGCGACGGGTCAACCGCGTGGCCGGCTGGTCGCAGGCGATCAGCGGACTGGTCTACGGCGGGCTGTGGGTCTTCGCCCCGTTCGACGTGGCGCTTTGGGCGGGTTGCGGCGCCATTGTCCTGGGGATCGCCGTGACGGTCGGCTACTGCGTCACGCAGGCGCGGCGCAACGCGGCCTGACGCCTACGCCCCCGCCGCCGCCTTCACCGGGATCTTCAGGTAGCGCACGCCGTTGGCCTCGGCCGGCGGAAAGCGGCCGGCGCGCATGTTCACCTGGATCGAGGGCAACAGAAGCTTCGGCGCCGCCAGGGTGGCGTCGCGGGCGGTGCGCATGGCGACGAAGTCGTCCTCGCTGACGCCGTCGTGGACGTGCACGCTGTCGCGGCGCTGGGCGGCGACGGTGGTCTCCCAGGCGTAGGCCTCGCGGCCGGGGGCCTTGTAGTCGTGGCACATGAACAGCCGCGTCTCCGGCGGCAGGTCCAGCAGCCGGCGGATCGAGCGGTACAGCTGGCGGGCGTCGCCGCCGGGGAAGTCGGCCCGCGCCGTCCCGTAGTCGGGCATGAACAGGGTGTCGCCCACGAACACCGCGTCGCCGATGCGGTAGCTGACGTCGGCCGGGGTGTGGCCGGGGGTGTGCAGCACCTCCACCTCCAGCTCGCCCAGGGCGAAGCGCTCGCCGTCGTGGAACAGCCGGTCGAAGTCGCCCCCGTCGGCGGCCAGGTCCTCGGCCCCGAACACCGGACGGAAGATGCGTTGCACGTCGCGGATATGCTCGCCGATGCCCACGGCGGCGCCCGTGCGGGCCTTGAAGAAGGGCGCGGCGCTCAGGTGGTCGGCGTGGACGTGGGTCTCCAGCGCCCACACGATCTTCAGCCCCAGCCGCTCCGCCCCGGCGAGGATGGCGGCGGCCGAGCGGGTGTCGAAGGCGCCGGTGGCCGGGTCGTAGTCCAGCACCGGGTCGATCACCGCGGCCTGCCGGGTGGCGGGATCGGCGACGAGGTAGCTGACCGTGTTGGTCGGCTCGTCGAAGAAGGCGTGGATCTCGGGTCGGGCGGTCATCGGAGGCTCCCTGGAGGGGTTCGCTGTTGACGGATATATTAGCACTTCCTAATTTACTGCAAGTCCCTCCACCCTCCCCTTCCGGAGACCCTCATGACCGCCCGACCCATCACCCCCAAGGACGCCGCCCGCCTCGTCGAGCAGGGCGCCCTGCTCGTCGACATCCGCGAGCCCGAGGAATGCGCCCTCGTCATCGCCGGCGCCCGCTCCGCCCCCCTGTCGAAGGGCGCGCGCGGCGTCGAGGCCGAGCCCGGCCGGCCGGTGATCTTCCACTGCCGCAGCGGGGCCCGCACCCGTATGAACGCCCGCACCCTCGCCGGGGTTGTCGCCAGCGACGAGATCTACCTGCTCGAGGGCGGCATCGACGGCTGGCGCGCCGCCGGCCTGCCCGTCCAGCCCGGCCGCTGACGGAGCCCGGCATGGACCTGCTCCCTTCCCTCCTCGCCGTGGGCTCCGGCTCGCTGGTCGGCTTCTCGCTCGGCCTCGTCGGCGGGGGCGGATCGGTGCTGGCCGTGCCGCTGCTGGTCTACCTCGTCGGGATCTCCAACCCGCACGTGGCCATCGGCACCAGCGCCGTGGCGGTGGCCGCCAACGCCCTGCTCAACCTCGCCAACCATGCCCGCGCCGGGACGGTGAAGTGGCGCTGCGCCGCCGTCTTCACCGTCGCCGGGGTGGTCGGGGCCATGGCCGGCGCCTGGTTCGGGCGCCAGGTCGACGGCGAGAAGCTGCTGGCCCTGTTCGCCCTGCTGATGATGGTCGTCGCCGGCCTGATGCTGCGCGGGCGCAAGGGCGAGGGCCGGGCCGACGTCCGGCTCGGCCGCGACAACCTGCCGAAGCTGGTCGGCTTCGGCCTCGGCACGGGGCTGCTGTCGGGCTTCTTCGGCATCGGCGGCGGCTTCCTGATCGTGCCCGGCCTGATTGCCGCCACGGGCATGCCGATCCTCAACGCCATGGCCTCCTCCCTGCTGGCGGTGACCGGCTTCGGCGTCACCACCGCCTCCAGCTACGCCCTGGCGGGACTGGTGAACTGGGGCGTCGCCGGCCTGTTCGTGGCCGGCGGCTTCGGCGGCGGCCTGCTCGGCGCCCGCGCCGCCCGCGCCCTCGGCCGTCGCCGCGGCGCGCTCAACCTGCTGTTCGCCGGCCTGATCTTCGCCGTGGCCGTCTACATGCTGGTGCGCACCGCCGGGGCCTTCCTCTAGTCAGCGGCCGCCGGCCTCCAGCCGCCGCAGGTCGGCGGCGTCGATCGCCGCCAGCGAGGCGCCCTTGCTCTCGCGCATGATCAGGGCCGCGACCAGGCTCACCGCCCCCGCCGCGAGGATGTACCAGGCGATCGGGACCCACGAATCGTACTCGCGCAGCAGCGCCGTGCCGATCAGGGGCGCCCAGCTGCCCGCCACGATGGCGGTGACCTGGTAGCCCAGCGACACCCCCGAATAGCGCATCCGCGTCGGGAACATCTCGGTCATGATCGCCGGCTGGGCGGCGTACATCAGCCCGTGCACCGCCAGCCCCAGCATGATGGCGCCGAGGATCATCGCCGCGCCGCCAGTGTCGAACATCGGAAAGGCCACGAAGGGCCAGACCAGCGTCAGCGCCGCCCCGGCCAGGTACACCGGCCGCCGCCCGATCCGGTCCGCCGCCCGCCCGACGAAGGGGATGACCGCCACGTGCAGGATGTGGGCGAGGAACAGCAGCGCCAGGATGCGCGTCGTGTCCACCTCGCGGTGGTGCAGGTAGGTGATCGAGAAGGTGACCACCATGTAGTAGAGGATGTTCTCGCCGAACCTCAGGCCCATGGCGGTGAACACCCCGCGCGGCTCGCGCCGGAACACCTCGGTCAGGCCATAGCCCGCCGCCGCCCGCTGCTCAGCCTCCTCCCGCGCCTTGGTGAAGATCGGCGAGTCCGTCACCTGGGTGCGGATGTAGTAGCCGACGGCGATGATCACGACCGACAGCCAGAAGCCGATGCGCCAGCCCCAGGCCAGGAAGTCGGCCTCGCTCAGCAGCGCCGACAGCGCCAGCATCACCACCGTGGCCAGCAGGTTGCCCACCGGCACCGCCGCCTGCGGGAAGCTGCCCCAGAAGGCCCGGCTGCGGTTCGGACTGTGCTCGGTGACCAGCAGCACCGCCCCGCCCCACTCCCCGCCCAGGGCGAAGCCCTGGATGAAGCGCAGCGTCACCAGCAGGATGGGGGCCAGGTAGCCGATCGAGGCGAAGCTGGGCAGGCAGCCCATCAGGAAGGTCGAGGCGCCGATCAGCAGCAGGCTGAATTGCAGCAGCGACTTGCGCCCCACCCTGTCGCCGATGTGCCCGAACACCACCCCGCCCAGCGGCCGGGCGATGAAGCCCACCGCATAGGTGGCGAAGGCGGCGATGATGCCGTCCAGCTCGTTGCCGGTCTGCGGGAAGAACAGCTGACCGAACACCAGGGTGGCGGCGGTGCCGTAGAGGAAGAACTCGTACCACTCGACCACCGTGCCGGCCATCGAGGCCCCGACCACCTTGCGCAGATAGGGCAGGTCGGCGGTCTGTTCGTGCTGCATCGGGCTCCCCTCGGGACAGGCTCCCTGCATGCGCCATGGCCGCCGGCCGCTCAAGTCCCGGAAAGAGGGTTAGCAAGCGCCGCCGTTTGCAACGCTCCGGCCTGGCCGGTGTTTGGACGGTTCAGCTGCTCTGGGGGGACCGCCATGGCTTCGATCCTGATCGTCGACGACGACCCGACCGTCCGTCTGATCGCCACCGAACTGCTGCGCCGCAGCGACCACGCCATCGTCGAGGCGGCCGACGGCGCCCTGGCCATGAAGATCGTGGAGGCGGCCCGCGTCGACCTGATCGTGCTCGACCTGCTGATGCCGAACGTCGACGGACTGGAAGTCATCCGACGCGTCCGCGGCTCGCACCCCGACATCCGCATTCTCGCCATCTCCTCCGGCGGCCGCGGCGGCGCCCTCAGCTACCTTGAGGCGGCGCGGGTCTTCGGGGCCGACGAGGTGATGACCAAGCCGCTGCGGCTGGCGACCTTCGCCGCGACGGTCGAGCGGCTTCTCGCGGACCCCGCCTCCCGTCCCGACCCCTGGGCTCTCGACGACCGCGACGGGGCCGCGGCCGCCGCCTAGGCCTGGCGGATGCGCGGACCGCCGCCCGGCGGATCGACCAGCAGGTCGGTCACCGCCCAGACCAAGGCGTCGGCCCGGTCCAGCGACCCCTCCCCCTCGCCGCCCAGCGCCATCAGCTCCTCCTCCAGCGTCGGGAAGGCCGCCGCGTGGCGCACCCGTCCCTGTTCGTACAGCGCCGCCACCGGCTCGGCCCGCAACCGCTTGCCCCGCGTCGCCCGCACCTCCCGCAGCCGGATCGAGCAGCCCGCCGTGCGCAGCACCTGCCGCACCATGTCCCCGCCCTGGTTGACCTCGGCCACGATGGTCGTCGCCCCGACCTCCCGCGCCAGCTCCACCGCGCGCCGCGCCCAGGCGTCCGGCCCCATGCCGGCGATGGAGCGGTCCGCCAGCACCACCGCCTCGCGCCGCCCGTCCGCCCGCCGCCGCGCCCCGGCCGCGACGATGCCGCAGGCGTCCCCGCCCGCCGTCGCCGGCGGGTCCACCGCCACCACCACCCTTTCGAATGCGGCCGGGGCGTCGCCCGCCCCCCGCGCCGCCGCCAGCATCTCGGCCGTGAACAGCGCACCGTCCATCTCCACGACCCGCCCCTCCAGCTCCTGGGCCTCGCGCCGCGTGCCGCCGTACAGCGCCCGCAGGCCCTCGACGAAGCCGTCGGACAGGTGCGCCGCATTGGCCGTCGTCGGCGCGTGGGTCTGCACGCACCCCGGCTCGTCCCGCAGCGCCTTCAGCGCCCGCGTCGCCCGCGGCGTGGTGGTCACGCACAGCCGGGGCGCCGCCCCGCCCGGCCCCGGCAGCCGCAGCCCCATGCGCAGCAGGGCCAGCGTCTCGCCCGCCCCGCGGCTGCCCTTCGCCGGCCAGGCGCAGAACTCGTCGGCCCAGGCGGCGGCGAACTGCGGCCCCCTCAGGCTGTCGGGATCCTCCGCCGAGAAGGCGTAGGCCACCGCCCCGCTGGCGAACCGCAGCCGCCGCCGCGCCGCCTCGAACACCGGCCGCGTCGCCGCGGTCCAGCGCGGCAGCGAGCGCAGCCCCGAGACCCCCTCGATCATCACCTCGCGCACGTCGTGCAGGGTCGGCCCGACCAGCGCCAGCCGCCCCTCCGGCCCCAGCGCCTCGGCCTGGTCGGCCAGCCACTCGGCTCCGGCCAGGGTCTTGCCCGCTCCCCGCCCGCCGAGGAACAGCCAGGTCGTCCAGTCCCCCGCCGGCGGCCGCTGGCTCTCCCTCAGCACATGCGCCGGCCGCGGCGTCCCGGCCGCGGCGGCGGCGTCCCCGGTCCGACGCAGCAGCCGCGTGAAGCGCTCGTTGACGAGGATCGACTGGCTGGCCAGCCGGAACAGTTTCGACGCATGCGGCTCGTGCCCGCTGCGCGAGGCCGTATCCAGCCGGTCGTAGATCGAGTGCACCGTCGCCACCGGGTCGTCGCGGTCGAACTCGAAGGCCAGTTCGGCGCACACCAGCCGCACCCGTCCGCTGTCGAGCATCTCGGCGTTCACCGGGGCCGGGCCCTTCGGCAGACGCACGGCGCCGGGATGGTCGGCCTTGCGCATCCCCTCGTTGGCCGCTGTGCGCCAGATCGAGCTCGGCGCCACCCCGTATTCCGCGGCCAGCGCGGCCGTCGGCTCCCCCGCGAGATACCGGTTCAGCAGCTCCATCCACCGGCGCGGCGTCATCCCCGAATGACTCTGCGGGTAGGGCTTGTCGGGCGGCCACGCCTCCCACCGCCGCGACCGTGTGACCCGCTTCGGCGTGGTCGTCTGCAACACCGCCGCCCCGGCGAGGCCCGCTTCGATTTCCGTCGCCTTCGCCGTCCGCTTCGCCACACCTTCCGCCCCGTCCGGTTGATCCCGGACGGCATTATCCGCCGCCTCGGAAGACCGTCGGGAATATGACGCTGCCTCCCCCCGAAAACCCTTTCCGATCAAGGGCCGAAGGCGCGCCGATATGTCAGGAGTTAATGTTTCGGCGTCCCGGCGACGCGCCGCCTCAGTCGTCGATCGCCTCGATCCCCTTGGCGGCCAGTTCCGCCAGCCCCGCCTTCATCCGCTCCACCTGCGCGGGCTCATGGCCGACCCAGCCGACCACCTCGCCGAGCACCCGCAGCGGCTCCCGCGTCCGGTACGAGCGCGACGGATTGCCGGGAAAGCGCTGGTCGGTCAGGTTCGGATCGTCTTCCAGCGCCCCGGTCGGCTCGACCACATAGATCCGCCCCGGCCCCTCGCCGACCGCCAGCTCCGCCCCCCACACGGCGGCGTCCAGCGTCGCGCTCACATAGACCCACCCCGCCGCCCGGCGCGCTCCGTAGTTCGACGCCCGTCCCGCCTCGATCAGATCCCCGGGGGCCAGGGCGGCCCGCGTTCCGTGGAGAAAGGCGGCGACGAAGGGCGTGGCGGCGGCGGTCATGGGCGGGGCTCCGGCGAGGGCGAGGGACGGCCGTCAGCCTGCGAAAAAATCGCCGCCCGCCAATCCTTGATCTCGATTATCTTCCGCCCACATCGGGTCTGAGCGGGAGCCCACCGTGCATTCCTCGCGGCGATCAGAACCGCCGCGACAGCGACACGAACACCACCCGCCCGCGCGGATCGGCCACCATCGGGTCGTAGCCGAGGGCGAACTGGGCCAGCGACGGATCGCGGTCCGCGAGGTTGCGGACGCCGAGGCTGACGGACAGATCCGGCCCCAGCGCCGTCTCCCCCACCAGATCGAAGGTCAGTTGCGAGCCGATGTGCGGGTCGGTGATCCCGGCCCGGTCGTTGCGGTAGCCCGAGACATGGTGCGCCAGGGCGGCGATCGACCAGCCGTCCCCCGCCCAGCCGATCTCCGCCTCGCCGCGCACGCGCGGCAGCGAACGGCCGATGTTCGACAGGTTGGTCGAACCCACTCCGGAGACGGGCGGAGCGTCCGCGGTCAGCCGCACCTCATAGCTGTGCACATAGACCCACTGCGTCGACAGCCACAGCCTGCCGCGCCGGGTCGGTCGCTCCAGCCGCACGGCCAGATCCAGCCCGCTGGTGGCGATCGAGGAGGCGTTGATGAAGTCCAGCTCGACCAGGCTCAGCGCGCCGGTCGCGTCGCGCTGCACCCGCCGCTGGGCCTCCGTGCCGCTCAGCCCGGCCGCATCGTCGGCCCGGGCCTGGTCGATCAGCGGCTGCGCCGGCGCCTTCACCACCAGGTCCCGATAGTCGAAGCGCCAGCCGTCCAGCGACACCAGCGCCCCCTCGAACGGCCGCCACACCGCCCCCAGCGTCCACGTCTCCGACCGTTCCGGCTTCAGGTCCGGGTCGCCGCGCGTCACCGTATTGACGAAGACGAAGGCCCCGCCGTCGAACACCGAGGGCTGGGACGCCTGCGCCCCCTCGCGCACGAACACCGACGGCGACCGGAATCCCTCGGCCCAGGAGGCGCGCAGGGTCAGCCGGTCCGACAGATGCAGGGCCGCCGCCGCCTTCGGGCTCAGCGAGCCGGTCCCCGCCTCCCGCTCGTACCGGGCCCCGACCTGCGCCTCCAGCCGGTCGCCCAGCGTCAGACGCGCCTCGCCGAACACCGCGCCCGCGGTCTGCGACCCGCCGAAGTCCGGCGACAGGCCCGCGGTCAGCAACTCGCCCGCATTGGCCAGGTCGCTCCAGTCCTGGCGGAAGGCCGAGCGTCGCGCCTGCGCCCCGACGGCGACGTCCAGCGCGCCCCAGCCGCCCTCCGCCGCCGGTCCGGAGACGAGGCCGTCCAGCGTCGCCAGGCTCGAGGCGCCGCGCAGCCCGGTCGAGCCGGTCAGGTCCTCGATCAGCGCCGCCGGGTTGGCGGTCCCGGTTCCCAGCTGCGCGCTGCCGAACGGATTGAAGTACAGGCAGCCGCCCTGCCCCGGCTGGCCCGTCGCCGGGTCGCAGTCCCGCCCGCCGAGGCCGCGCAGGGCGTTGGCGAAGGCGCTGCGGATCACGTCCGGCTTGTCGTAGGCGACGGTCTGCCGGCTGACCGCGGCCGCCAGGCTCCACCGCCAGCCGCCGCGCCAGTCGCCGTCCAGTTCGGCCGCCGCTCGCCGCGTGTCGTAGGCGAAGTCGGCGGTCGACGCGCCGGCCTCCGCCCCCAGCAGCCTGCCGCGGAAGCCGACGTCCTCGCCGAACGGGTTGTCGGGGTGGCTCGCCGGCACGACCGGCGAGCCCGCCAGGATGGGCAGGGAGGGCGACTGCCGCACGGTGGTCTCCGTCCGCGCCCAGCCGGCCTGCAGGCGCAGGTCCACCGTCGGCGTCAGCGCCCCGCGCCAGCTCGCCCACGCCTGGCCGCGATCCTCCCCGGCCGCGAGGTCGAAGAAGTCCGAGTAGTCCAGCCGGCAGAACGGATCGCTCGCCGAGGTGCGGAACGCCTTGTCGAAGGCCGGGTCGTCGCAGTCCGGGTCGGGCGAGAAGCCGCCGGTCGACGGCCGGAAGTAGGATCCCGGCTGGCCGTAGCTGGTCACCGCCGCCCATGGCGCGAAGTCGTGGGTCGCCGCCTGGGTGAAGTCGCGGTCGTCGCTTCCCAGCGACGAACGGTGGAAGATCGCCCCCGCCAGCACCAGGTCGCCCCCCAGCCACCGGCCCCCGCCGACGGCCTCCAGCGCGGTCTCGGCCGTGCCGTCCGCCGCCGCGTGACGCACCCGCGCCTCGACCCCGTCCGCCCGCCGCCGGGTGATCAGGTTCACCACCCCCGCGATCGCGTCCGACCCGTAGGTCGCCGAGGCCCCGTCCTTGAGAATGTCGATCCGCTCCAGCGCGATCAGCGGGACCAGCGCGCCCACGTCGACGAAGGTCGAGCCGTCGGTGGCGGCCACGGCGCTGACCGCCGACCGCCGCCCGTCCACCAGCACCAGGGTCGAGCCCAGGCCCAGGTTGCGCAGGTTGAACTGCGACGTCCCCGAGGTCTGCGGCTGGCCCAGCTGGTCGACCTGCCACTCCGACCCGGAGTTGGCCGGCGTCAGCGACGGCAGGACCGAGGGGTCCAGCGCCCCTCGCCGCTCCAGCGCGCCCCGCCCCAGCGTCTCCACCGGCGAGGCGGCGTTCGGGCGCGGGATCAGCGAGCCTGTGACCACGACCTCGTCGAGCGCCGCGGCGTCTCCGTCAGCGGCCTGGGCCCGCGCCTCTCCCCCGGAGACAATTCCGCCGCACAGGGCGAGGGGCAGCAAGATCGTTGTCGGGAAGAGCGTGCGCATGGCGCGGCTCTTGTCCGACTTCGCGCGTCGACGCAATTCCCGACCACGCGGCGCCGGCTATCGAGGACCGGGAGTCAGCGCAGCACGGCCTGCGCGTCGACCACCTCCATGTCGGTCATCATGCCGAGGTAGGCGTCGAACCACGGCTTGTGGGCCGAGCCGACGATGACCAGCACCCGCCCGCCCGGCGCCTCCAGCGAGGCCTCGCGGATGTGGGCGACCTGGCGCAGGTTGCGCGCCTCCCACTCGCCCATGCGCACCCGCGCGATGTTCCCGTCCGACGGCCGGTCCAGCATGATCAGCCACTGCAGGTCGGCGTCCGTCCGGCCCGCGTCCGGCGAGTTCAGGTCGCGGTAGGTCTCCATCAGCTGCCCGGGCGTGGTCAGCCGTTCGGCCGCGCCCGACAGCCGCACGAAGTCGGGGTTCTCGCGCAGGGCGTCGAACTCCGGCCGCGAGAACCACGCCGT
>MGLK01000021.1:49845-53006 GCA_001794825.1 Caulobacterales bacterium RIFCSPHIGHO2_01_FULL_70_19
GCGGCTGGCGCACTCCGTCGCCGGCCTTGCGCTCGGCCGGATCCAGCCGCCACCACTGCACCAGCGCCGAGTTCGGATCGCCCGCCGCGGCGAACACGGCCGCCAGCCGCCGCCGCTGCGCCGGGGTCGGATCGTCCGGCAGTTCCGCCAGCAGCCGCCGCGCCTCGGCCTCGGCCTCGGGCAGGTCCAGCCCCGTCCCCGCCCGCGCCAGCGCCGCCAGCACAAAGGCCAGCCGGCCGTAATCGTCGGCGGTGGTCTGGTAGACCCCGTCGTAGGCGCGCAGGGCGTGCAGGCTTTTCCCCGACAGGTTCTCGATGGCGATCACGTCGGGCGCGAACGCCTCCAGCCGCGCCAGCAGCGGCTCCAGCGCCGTCGCGTCGAAGTCCGCCGGCGCGCCCGACAGGTGCGGCGAGCCCAGCACCAGCACCTGGGTCTTCCGGCCGTGCACCCGCCCCTGGTAGTCGCGCGGGTCGAAGCGGTCCGCGGCGGCGGGCGCGGCCGCCTCCTGGGCCGCGGCGGGCGCGGCTCCGGCGAGGGCGGCGAGGACCAGGACGAGGGCGCAGGCTTTCATGGGTCGGGCTTTCCGGCGGAGTTTGCCGCCGCAGGAGGCCGCGAGTCCGCCGCCCGGATGCACGTGACGCGGATTTAATGCGCCGCCCTCCCCCCGTCAGTCCTCGCCCGGACCCGTCGTCGCCCGTCCGCGTCCGGCCTCCAGCAGGGCCGCATACTGCCGCGCCAGTTCGGCGCAGGCCTCGCGTTCGGCGGCCTCGCGGGCCGCCGCCGCGCGGGCGTTCCACGCCGCGACGCGGGCGCGCAGGGTGTCCTCGTCCATGGCGGTCTCCAACGGCGCGACGGCGCCCCCTTCCGGTCCAACGACCCGCGGGCCCCTGTTCATCCGTCCGCGCTCAGCGCCAGCCGGCGTCCCGCGCCCGCGCCTCGGCCGCCGCGTCCAGCGTCTCGCCGGCGATCAGGGCGTCCACCGCCGCCAGCACCGGCGCCGGCGTGTCCGCCGAGGCCGTGCGCACCTCTCCGGTCGACGCCGCGAACGGGGCCAGGGCCTCCAGCCGCCACCCGTCCGCCTCGCGGCAGGCCAGACCGGCCACCCCGTCGTCTCCCGCCGCGAAGGTCCGGCACCATCGCCCTTCGGCGTCGCGGAAGCTCAGGCCGACCGCCCGGCCGGCGGCGTCGGGCCCCTGCGCGGCCAGCCGACGGTCCAGCACCCGCACCAGGCCGACGTCCGCTATGCCGCCGTCCGGGGCCAGGGCGAAGCCCTCGTCGCGCCCGCCCAGCTGCCCGAAGGCCAGCCCCAGCACGAAGGCCGCCGCCGCCGACGCGGCCCAGACCGGCGCCAGCCGCGGCGCCAGGGCGCTGCGCAGCCACCCGGTCCAGTCCGTCGTCCGCGCCGGCGCGCCCGCCAGGATCCGCGCCGCCAGCGCCGCGTCGCGCGGGTCGGCCGTCGCCGGGAAGGCCTCGCGGGCCAGGCCGCGCAGCCGCCGCAGGGCGTCCAGCCGCGCCGCCGTGCCCGGGTCGGCCGCCGCCGCCGCGTCGACCGCCGCCGCCTCGTCCGGCGGCAGCTCGCCGTCGACCCGGCGCATCAGGATTTCGTCGTCGAGCCGGTTCATGCGCTCACTCCCTGGGCGGCGAGGGTCCGGATCAGGCTCTGGCGGCCGCGCACCAGCCGGCTGGTCAGGGTCCCGGGCGGCACCCCCATCACCGCCGCCGCCTCGGCGTAGGACAGGCCGTCGACCAGCACCAGCGCCACCGCCAGCCGCTGGTCGTCGGGCAGGTCGCGGATCGCCCGGCGCAGCGCCAGGGCGTCGGCGCGCAGGTCCTCGTCGGCCTGGCCGACGTCGGCGACCTCGGCCGTGCGCTCGTCCGCGGGCGTCACCACCCGGCTCCACCGCGCGCCGGCGCGGGCGTGGTCGATGTGGATCCGCCTCATGATCGTGAAGGCCCAGCTGTCCAGCCGCGTCCCCGGCCGGAAGCCGGCGCGTCTGGCCAGCGCCCGCTCGACGGTCTCCTGGACGAGGTCCTGCGCGTCGGCGTCGCTGCGGCAGACCGCGCGCGCGAACCGCCGCAGCCGGGGCAGCAGCTCCACCAGCTCCCTCTGGAACCCGTCCAAATGCACACTCCGTCCATGCGGATGATACGCTCCGCCCCCGACGTTTCATCCATCACGGCCCCCGCGCCAATGGGGCCGGTTCCGCTTTTCACGCGCTGGAGGCGCGAATGTCGATGCGCTGGCTGATCCCCGTCCTGCTCGCCGCCGCCCTCGCCGGGTCGGGCGCCGGGTCCGCGCGCGCCCAGATCGCCCTGCCCGGCCTCCCCGGCGGCCTGCCCACCGGCCTGCCCGACCGGCTGCCCGTCGACCCGGACCGGCTGCAGGACGACCTGCGGGCCCGCGCCGATCGCGCCCTCCAGGCCCCGGCCCGGCTGCGCGACCTCGTCCGCCGCTCCGGCGGCGCGCTGGAGGCCGACCCCCTCGGCTGGCCGGTGGTGCGCGGCGAGATCGTCGCCATGGACCTGTCCCCGGCCGGCCGCGAGGCGGCGCTGGCGGCCGGCTTCACCGTGGTTCGCGAGGAGCGCCTGGACGATCTCGACCTCGCCGTCGTCGTGCTGGCCCCGCCGCGCCGGCTGTCGCTGCCCCGCGCCCTCGCCCGGCTTCAGGCCCTCGACCCCGGCGGCGAGTACGCCTTCAACCACGTCCACGCCCCGGCCGGCGCGATCGGCCCCGCCGCGCCCGCTCCCCCCGCCGCGGCGCTCGCGCCGGCCGGCCCGCCCCGGCCTTCCGGCCCGCGCCTCGGTCTCATCGACGCCGGCGTCGACGCCGCCCACCCGGCCCTCGCCGGCGCCTCGATCCGCCAGCGCGGCTTCGCCGGCCCGGTCCGCCCCGCCCCGCACGGCACCGCCGTCGCCTCCCTGCTGGTCGGTCGCGCCGGCGCCTTCGCCGGAGCCGCGCCCGGAGCCGCGCTGTTCGCCGCCGACGTCTACGGCGGCTCCCCGGCCGGCGGCTCCTCCACCGCCGTGGCCCAGGCCCTCGCCTGGCTGGCCGGGTCCGGCGTCCCGGTGATCAACGTCAGCCTCGTGGGCCCGCGCAACGCTCTCGTCGAGGCCGCCGTGCGCCGCGTCCGGGCCCGCGGCGTGATCGTGGTCGCGGCCGT
>MGLK01000022.1:0-21345 GCA_001794825.1 Caulobacterales bacterium RIFCSPHIGHO2_01_FULL_70_19
CTTCGAGCACCGGCTGGAGCGCCGTCAGGGCGGTCTGCGCCGCCCAGTACGAGGCCTCCCATGTCCCGGCGGTCACCGGAGTGCAGGCGTCGTAGGAGAAGCGGCCGAGCCGGGCGTCGATGCGGTCGAGGTTCAACTGTCGGCGGCCGACCACCGGCCAGGCGTAGCCGATGGCGTCGCCGGGGCGGCCCGCGGCCGTCCAGTCGGCGTGGGCCCGCTCGAGGAAGTCGACGTACTCCGCCGCGTGGACCCGCAGGATCGGCGCGCGGCCGAAGTCGCGAGCGGGGTCGCAGGGGCCGAGGCGCGCCGCGACGTCGGCCGCGCGCGCCGGCAGGTCGGCGTGCGGCGCCCAGCCGCCGTTGTGGAACTCCTGCGCCGGGGCGTGGGCCAGCTGGCGGGGATCGAAGACCCGGAACATCGATGCGGTCATGTCAGCCCTCCTCGCCGGCGGCGCGCGGCGAGGGAGGGCTAGCACGGTCGGCGTCGGCTGCGGAGTGTCAGGCCGCCGCGGCGTTGCACTGGACCAGTTCGGCCTCGGTCAGGGCCATGCCGTCGCGCGAGAAAGCCGAGACCGCGCCGAAGCGGGCGACGAAGCGGCGGCACTCGCGCATCAGCGGCTGGGACGCGCCGCCGCCGCGGCCGACGCACTGGCCGGCGGTGTCGCAGGACCAGTTGCGGCCGTCGAGATTCATGCGGGCTTCGCGCGGCTCGACGAGGGTGGCCGCGGCCCCGGCGGCGGCCGGCTGGGCGAGAAGGGCGGCGGCGATGGCGAAGGATGTGAGAAGCATGGCGCTTCCTCCAGAGAGGGTGGTCAGGACGGCCGGGCTCGTGTAGAAGTGACCGGTCGTACACTAATGAGTGACCGGTCGGTCACTTCGAGTCAACAGGAAAGTGTCCGGTCGGGCACTTTTGGAGTCCGGATATGGCCAGCAAGGGCGAGGCGACGCGGGCGCGGCTGATCGACGAGGCCATGCGGCTGGTCGCCGTGCGCGGCCTGGCCGCCGTCAGCCTGGCCGACGTCGCCGCCGCGGCGGGCGTGTCGAAGAGCGCCGTGCTGAAGCATTTCCAGTCCAAGGAGGCGCTGCACGCCGAGCTGGTCGACGCCATGATCGAGCGCTTCACGGAGCGGGTCTGGCGGCCCGCCGAGGGGCTGACGCCCGGACGGGAGCGGCTGGACCGGATCGTCGAGCTGGAGCTGGACTGGGTGGACGGACAGGACCGGCCGGGCGGTTGCCCGCTGATGGCCGCGGCGGCCGAGCTGGACGACCAGCCGGGGCCGCTGCGCGACGTGCTGAAGTCGAGCCAGCTGCGCTGGGCGAAGGTCATCCGTCGCGAGTTCCGGACGCTGTATCCCGAGCTGGACGACGCGGCGCTGGACGCGAAGGTGTTCCAGTACAAGGGGATGGTGCTGTCCTACAGCCATTCGAAGCGGCTTCTGGACGACGCGACGGCGCGCGCCCACGCCCGCGCCGCCTATCGTGCGCTTGTCCCGGCCGCCGGCTGAGGCCACATCGGTCCCGCACAGGAGGGCGAGATGACAGGCATGATCCGCGTCGGCGTCGGCGGCTGGACCTACGAGCCGTGGCGCGGGGTCTTCTATCCGGAGAAGTGGAGCCAGAAGCGCGAGCTGGAGTACGCCAGCCGCAAGCTGACCTCGATCGAGATCAACGGCACCTACTATTCGACCTTCAAGCCGGACAGCTGGATGAAGTGGCGCGACGAGACGCCGGAGGGGTTCGTCTTTTCGGTCAAGGCCAGCCGCTATTGCACCAACCGCAAGGTGCTGTCGGACATGGGCGAGTCGATGGGGCGGTTCCTCGACCAGGGCCTGACGGCCCTGGGCGACAAGCTGGGCCCGATCAACTGGCAGTTCATGGGGACCAAGAAGTTCGAGCCCGAGGACTTCGAGGGCTTCCTGAAGCTGCTGCCGAAGGAGAAGGACGGGCTGCGCCTGCGCCATGCGCTGGAGGTGCGCCACGCCAGCTTCGACACGCCGCAGTTCTACGATCTGGCGGCGAAATACGGGGTGGCCATCGTCTACGCCGAGGACGAGGAGGCCCCGGAGTGGCCGCGCATCGATCAGCCGACGGCCGACTTCACCTACGCCCGGCTGATGTCGAGCCGCGAGGACGAGCCGACCGGCATGACCTCGGCCGAGCTGGACGCCATCGCCGCCCGGGCCCGCGACTGGGCGAAGCGGGGCGACGTGTTCGCCTACTTCATCTCGGGCGCGAAGGTGCGGAACCCCGCCGCCGCCATGGCGCTGATCGAAAAGCTGGGCTGACCGTTGCGAAAGGGCCGGCGCGCCCACACCTGAGCGACTTCCAGGAGACCCGCCCATGCCCATCGCCACCCGCGCCTTCGCGGCGACCGCCGCCGACGCCCCGCTGAGCCCGTACAGCTTCGACCGGCGCGATCCCGGCCCGGACGACGTGGCCATCGAGATCCGGTACTGCGGCGTCTGCCACTCGGACCTGCACGTGGCGAAGAACGATCTGGGCTCGACCCGCTACCCGATCGTGCCCGGACACGAGATCGCCGGCGTGGTCACGGCGGTCGGATCCAACGTCACCCGTTTCAAGGCCGGCGACCGGGTCGGCGTCGGCTGCATGGTCGACAGCTGCCGCACCTGCCCCGCCTGCGCCGCGGGCGAGGAGCAGTACTGCGTTCCCGGCATGACCCAGACCTACGGCTCGGCCGATCCGAAGGGCGTCGAGGTGGGCCAGAAGATCACCCAGGGCGGCTATTCCGACCGCATCGTGGTGACCCAGGATTTCGTGCTGCGCATTCCCGACGCCCTGCCGCTGGACGCCGCCGCGCCGCTGCTTTGCGCGGGCATCACGACGTACAGCCCGCTGCGCCACTGGAAGGTCGGCCCGGGATCGAAGGTGGCGGTGATCGGACTCGGCGGGCTCGGCCACATGGCGGTCAAGCTGGCGGCGGCCATGGGGGCCGAGGTGACGGTGCTGTCGACCTCGGATCGCAAGAAGGCCGACGCCGAGCGGATGGGCGCGAAACACTTCCTGATCAACTCGGACAAGGCGGCCATGCAGGCGGCGGCGGAGAAGTTCGACCTGATCATCAACACGGTCTCGGCCACCCACGAGATCGCCAGCCACATCGGCCTGCTGGCGCGCGACGGGACCATGGTCATGCTGGGTCTGACCACCGAGGGGATGCCCGTCTACGCCATGCCCCTGCTGTGGCGGCGGCGCAGCGTGGCGGGCAGCCTGATCGGCGGCATCCGCGAGACCCAGGAGATGCTGGATTTCTGCGCCGAGCACGGAATCGCCTGCGACATCGAACTGATCGCGCCGGACCAGATCAACGAGGCCTATGCGCGGATGGAGAAGTCCGACGTCCGCTACCGCTTCGTGATCGACATGAGCCGTTTCGGGCAGGCGGCGTAACGGCGCTTTCCGCGCAACGTCCGGCAAGCTAAAGCGTATTCCATGGCAGGCGGCCCGCGGAGAGGTCGCCGCTCCAGGGACAGGAATACGCACATGGCACGCGTCGCACTCGTGACGGGCGGCACCCGCGGCATCGGCAAGGCGATCGCCCAGCGGCTGAAGGAGGACGGCATGGCCGTCGCCGCCGGCTATTCCGGCAACGAGACCGCCGCCCGCGCCACCGCCGAGGAGCTCGGGGTGATGGTGGTCAAGGGCAACGTCGGTTCTTTCGAGGACTGCCAGCGCGCCGTGGCCGAGGTGGAGGCGGCGCTGGGGCCGATCGACGTGCTGGTCAACAACGCCGGCATCACCCGCGACGGCTTCTTCCACAAGATGACCGCCGACCAGTGGTCGGACGTGATCCGGGTGAACATGGACAGCGTGTTCAACATGACCCGCCAGGTCATCAACGGCATGCGCGACCGCGGCTGGGGGCGGATCGTCAACATCAGCTCGATCAACGGCCAGAAGGGCCAGATCGGCCAGACCAACTACTCGGCCGCCAAAGCGGGGATGATCGGCTTCACCAAGGCCCTCGCGCTGGAGAACGCGCGCAAGGGGGTCACGGTGAACTGTATCGCGCCCGGCTACATCGACACCGAGATGGTGGGGGCGATGGACGAGAAGGTTCTGGCTGGCATCGTCGCCCAGATCCCGGTGGGAAGGCTCGGAAAAGGCGAGGAAATCGCGGACATGGTGTCGTGGCTGGCCGGCGAGCGTGCCGGATATGTCACAGGCTGCACCCTGTCGCTGAACGGCGGTCAGTATCTGGTCGGGTGATCCGGGTCCTGCCCAAAATCCGCCGCGCCCGGATTCCACCAAGACGCCCATGGAGTTGACGGCGAGGGTCAGGACGGCGCGGACGGCGCCCCCGACCGCGATGGCGATCGCCCTCGCGGCTGCAGCCCTGTCGCTGGCGGTCGCCCCCGGCGCCACCGCCTCGGCGCAGGAACGCGCCAACGCCCAGGCCGAACACAGCCGCGCCCTGCGCAACCAGCCGAGATCCTCCGGCGCCCTGCCTGCTCCGGGGCGGTATGTCTCGGCCACCGGGGAGGGTTTCGTCCTCGATCGTTCGGGCAACCACCCGCTGCTCCGCTTCGACCGCCGGCAGGAGACCTGGGTGCTCCGGGCCAGCCCCGCCCCGCGCGGCGACGTGATCTACCGCAACGACGCCGGCCAGCAGGTGCTGCGGGTCACGCCGAACGGCGGCATCACCGTCTACACCGCGCGCGCGCCCGGGGGATCTCCCGCCTCCTACGCGGGTCAGGGTCAGAGCCTGTCGCCCCCCCTGCTGGGGCCGGCCCAAATGCTCAACCTGATGCTGCGACGCAGCGCCCTGGTCAGCCAGGCGGTCGGCCGAATGGTCGAAATCAACGCCGACACCGGGGTCGAGTCCGAAGCGCTGGCGGTCGAGGCCCTAATCCTCTCGACCGACGCGGTCGTGCGCATCTCGCGGTCGCCGGGCGGCCGCGAAGCGCTGAACGAGTTGCGCCGCATCGTGATCGTGGAAGGAACGAGCGCCTCGGTGAACTACCTCCGCGGCGAACTGCGGGTCGTGGTGTCGCCGTCGCAGGGCGTGGCCGGCCGACCGTCGTCGGCGCGTGTGATCCGCGCCTTCCTGCCGCAGGGCAACGCTAGCCGCTGAACGCGTCCTTGGCCGCCCGCAGCGCCGCAAAGGTCGTCGGATCGGGCGCGCGGAGGAAGGGATTGAAGGCCTTCTCCGCCGCGATCGTCGTCGGAACGGTCGACTCGCCCCGCTCGCGCATCGCGAGGATGCCGGCGGCGCGCGCCTCCACCTCCGGCCGGTCGTCGACGCTCAGTGCGAAACGGGCGTTCGACAGGGTGTATTCGTGGGCGCACCAGATCACCGTCTCGTCCGGCCACCCCGCGAGCGTCTGCAGGCTGGCCCACATCTGCTCCGGCGAGCCCTCGAACAGACGACCGCAGCCCATGACGAACAGCACGTCGCCGACGAAAGCCTGGAGATCCGCGGCCGACCGGTAGACGACGTGCCCGAGGGTGTGCCCCGGCGCGTCGCTGACTTCCAGCACCGTGTCGCCCAGGCTGACCCGGTCGCCGCCGCGAACGACGCGGTCGAGCGGCGCCGCGCGGCGTACCTCTTCCGGGCCCACGATCTCGCAGCCCATAGCCGTCTTGAGGGCGGCGTTTCCCTGGGTGTGATCCGGGTGCCAGTGGGTGTTGAGGATCAGGTCCAGCCGGCCCCAGCCGGACGCCTCGAGGTCGGCGAGGATGGCGCCGGCGTCCGGCGTGTCGATCGCCGCGACCGCGCCGGTGGCGGCGTCGCGCACCAGGAAGCCGTAGTTGTCTGACAGACAGGGGAACAGGCGGACGTCCAGCGGCATGCGGCCATTCTGGCAGCCGCCTCCTTGCGGGTCTATGCTGGGCTCATGCGGCGCAGCATCGAGGAGCTTCGGATCTTCTACGGCGAGCCGGCCGGCGCGCTGGCCCGACGGATGCTGGCGCGACGGCTGGAGGACGCCTGGGGCGAGGCGGCCGGCTGCGACGTTCTGGGCCTCGGCTACGCCACTCCGTGGCTGGACGCCTTCGTCGGCGCACGACGGGTGGTGGCGGCCATGCCCGGCGGCCAGGGGGTGGAGCCGTGGCCGTCCGTAGGCAAGAACCGGACCCTGCTGGTCGACGATCGCCGGCTGCCCTTCCCGGCCGGAGCCTTCGACCGGGTGCTGCTGGTGCATGCGCTGGAGGAGGCCGACGACGCCCGGGCGATGATGCTGGAGGCGGTGCGCGCCATGGCGCCGGCAGGCCGGATCATCCTGATCGCCGCCGCGCGCGGCGGCCTGTGGGCCCGCTCGGAATCGACCCCCTTCGGACACGGGCGGCCATTCACGCGCCGCCAGCTGGAGCGGCTGGTCCGCGACGCCGGCCTGGAGCCGACCGCCTGGTCCCAGACCCTGTACGTGCCCCCGTGGCCGCCGCTGCTGGCGTTCGCCGAGGGACTGGAGCAGGTCGGCAAGCGGATCCTGCCGGGCGCCGCCGGCGTCATCCTGCTGGAGGCGACGCGCCAGGCCTACGCCCGCATCCGCCCCGGGAGCGCGACCGCGCCCGTCGCCGCGCTCAGCCCCGCATTCAACCCGCAGGCCGCCGGCCGGAGCCACCGCGATCTGGCGGGAAACTCCGAAGCGCCCTAAAGGGCGGCGCATGCAGCGACTGATCCTGATGCGCCATGCCGAGGCTGAACGGTCGGGCGGCGCCGGCGGCGACCGCGATCGGCCGCTGTCGGCCCGCGGTCGCGCCGACGCCGTCCTGATGGGGCAGGCGCTGGCGGCGCGCGGCCTTCGTCCCGACCTGGCCCTGGTGTCGCCGGCGGCGCGGACGCGCCAGACATGGAGCCTCGTCCACGACGCCCTCGGCGACGTGCAGGTGCGCGACGACGAGGCGCTCTACAACGGCTCGGCCGACGTCCTGCGCCGGTTCGTCGAGGCGGCGGAGGACGAGGCCGGCTGCCTGCTGGTCGTCGCCCACAATCCCGGCGTCCACCTGCTGGCGCTCGAGTACATGAGCGAAGGCGCCGCCTCCCCGGTGCTGATGGACCGGATGAGCGGCGGCTTCCCGCCGGGGGCGGCGGCGGTCTTCACCGTCGACGTCGCCGGCCGCTGCCTGTTCGACGGCTTCCTGCAGCCCCGGGAGCTGGACGGCCGGTGAGCGCGATCGCCTACAAGCTGGTCGACGCCGACGAGTGGCGCGCCGCCGGCGACGCCTACGACGGCTCGGCGGCGGACCGGGCGGACGGCTACATCCACATGTCCACCTCCGCGCAACTGGCCACGACCGCGGCCCGACATTATCGCGGCCGCGCGAACCTGCTGCTCCTCGACGTCGACACGGATCGTCTGGGAGACGCCGTGGTGTGGGAGCCGTCGCGCGGCGGGGCCCTGTTCCCGCACATCTATGGCCCGCTGCCGCGAAGCGCCGTGGTGTCGGAGCGCCGTCTCGCGGTCGACACGGACGGCGTCATGCATTTCGACGACGGAGCCGTGGGATGGGGCTGACCGACCTCGGAGCCGCCCTCCTTCGCGGGCTCGACCCGGAGACCGCTCACGGACTGGCGATCCGCGCCCTGCAGCTGGCGCCGCTGCCGCCGGCCCGGGCGGACGATCCCGTGCTGCGCACCCGCGTCGGCCGGCTCGAACTGCCCAACCCAGTGGGGCTCGCGGCGGGGCTGGACAAGAACGGCGAGGCCCTGCACGGGCTGGCGCGCCTCGGCTTCGGCTTCGTCGAGTGCGGCTCGGTGACGCCGCGGCCGCAGCCGGGCAATCCGCGGCCGCGGCTGTTCCGGCTGGCGGAGGACCGCGCGATCATCAATCGCATGGGGTTCAACAACGCCGGCCTCGAGGCTTTCGCGGCGCGCCTGGAGCGGCGGCCGCGGACCGTCGTGGTCGGAGCCAATCTCGGGGCCAACAAGGAGACCGGGGACAAGGCCGCGGACTATGTCCTCGGCCTGACGCGCCTGAAGGGGCTGGCCGACTATGTGACGGTCAACGTTTCCTCGCCCAACACGCCCGGCCTGAGGGCGCTGCAGGGTCGCGCGGCTCTCGACGACCTTCTCGGCCGGCTGAGCGAGGCCCGGGGCGGCGATCCGACGCCGGTGTTCCTGAAGATCGCGCCGGATCTGGAGCCGGGCGAGATCGCCATGATCGTCGAGGCCGGACTGGATCACCGGCTGGACGCCCTCATCGTGTCCAACACCACCCTCGACCGGCCGGCGGGATTGCGGTCGCCACACCGGGACGAGGCGGGCGGCCTGTCGGGCGCCCCCCTCAGGGACCGGGCCCGGGCCGCCCTGCGCGCCGCCGCCGAGGCCTCGGCCGGACGGTTGCCGCTGATCGCCGTCGGCGGCATCGACTCGGGCGAGGAAGCCTACGCCCGCATCCGCGCGGGCGCCTGCGCGGTGCAGCTCTACTCGGCGCTGGTTTACGAGGGGCCGGGCCTGGTCGGCCGCATCAAGCGGGACCTCGCGAACCGGCTGCGCGCCGACGGCTTCGCCTCGGCCGCCGACGCCGTGGGAACGGCCCGTTGACGGAGCGTTAGGGCAAGCCACCGATAGTCCCGGCAGGGGCCCATGGCCACTTCGGGGAGCCGCATGGCGATCGCTTCGGCCGCAACCACTGACGCCACGCCGGACGCCTGGGTCGGCGCCATCCACCAGCGCCGCCGGGCGCTGCTGCAGCGGCTGGGCATGGCGGCGGCGAGCGCCCTGGTGTTCAGCCCGGTGATCGGCTGGGAGCTCAGCATCGCCTGGGTGATCGGCTATTTCCTGGTCCAGGCCGTGGACCTGTGGGTGTTCGCGCCGATCAACGGCCGGCGATCCGAGCGGCTTCGCGGGCTTCGCGCCGTGGCCGGGGACGCGATCCTGTTCCTCAACGCGAGCTACTTCGGCAGCCTGTCGATCCCGCTGTGGCTGATCGGCGGCCCAATGGCCGGCATCTGCGCCACCCTGCTGCTCTCGGCCGGCGCGATCTATTCGATGATCAACGCCCCCCGCTCCACGCGGGTGCTGGTGCTGACCGCGGTGCCGCAGTTCCTGTACCTGGGCTCGGTGCCGGTGTTCATGGCCATGTTCGGCGCCAGCACCGCCTTCGTCACCGCCGCCGCCGTGGCGGTCGGGGTCTTCATCACCTACTGCCTGTCGACCTGGCAGCGGATGAACGAGGCCCGGGTGGCCGAAACGGCGGCGCGGCTCGAAGCCGAGCGCAAGCGCCTGGACGCCGAACGCATCATGGCCAGCCGCAGCGCCTTCCTCGCCGCCATCGGCCACGACCTGCGCACCCCCATCAGCGCCATCCTCGCCGGCTCGGCGGAGCTGGAGCGCGGTGCGCCGGAGAGCGCCTCACGCGCCCAGGCCCGGCTGATCAGCGACGCCGGCTTCATGATGAAGGCGCTGCTGGACGACCTGCTGGACCACGCCAAGCTGGAAGCCGGCCACATGACGGTCGACAGCGTCGATTTCGACCTGCGCGATCTGCTCAACCAGACGCTGCGCCTGTGGCGCGGCCCCGCCCGGGCCAAGGGCCTGAAGCTGCGGGTCGAGGGCGCGGCGTCGGTGCCGGCGGCCGTGCGTGGCGACCCGATGCGCCTGCGTCAGGTCCTCAACAACCTGATCTCCAATGCGATGAAGTTCACGGCGGAGGGGGCCATCACCCTTCGCCTGCAGTCCTGGTCCGAAGAGCCGGGCGGCCATGCGGTGCTCATCGAGGTGGCCGACACCGGTCCGGGCATGAGCCCCGATCAGCTGGCCCGGCTGTTCACCCCGTTCGACCAGACCACGGAGGGCGTCAGCGCCCGGCACGGCGGGACCGGGCTCGGACTCGCCATCAGTCGCCAGTTCGCCGAGCTGATGGGCGGCCGTCTGACCGCGCGCAGCCGTCCCGGCGAGGGCGCCCGGTTCACCCTGGCGCTGCGGCTGGAGCAGGCCCAGACCGCGGCGGCCCCGGTTCCGGCGCTCGACCAGCAGAGCCGCGACGCCGTGGCGCGCGCGCTTTCGACGCCCGCCCCGACCGGGGCTCCCGCCGCCGCGCCCGAGCGCCCCGTCGAGGCGCCCCCGTCTCCGGCGCACAGCGTCGCCGATGCGGAGGTCGGGCACGAGGACGAGGAGGAGCGGCCGATGCGGGTGCTGGTCGTCGACGACCACGACATCAACCGCCGCGCCATCCAGCTGATCCTGCAACCGCTCGGGTGCGACATCGCCACGGCCGCCGACGGCATGTCGGCGCTGAAGATCTGCGACGCCGAAGCCTTCGACCTGATCTTCATGGACGTGCGCATGCCGGAGCTGGACGGGCGCGAGACCACCCGACGCATTCGCGCGGGCGGCGGGCCGAACGCCCGGGCCCCGGTGATCGCGGTCACCGCCGACACCTCGCCCGAGGACATCGCCGCCTGCACCGCGGCCGGCATGACCTACTTCGTGCCGAAGCCGATCACGCCGCAGATGCTCCTCGGAGCCATCAACCACGTCATGACCCAGGCTCAGGACGAGGCGGCGATCGAGACGGCGGCCGCCTGACTGCGCACGGCGTCGAGCAGCCGGTCGGCGAAATCGGCGTTCCGCAGGCCGCACTCCCACACCGTGATCACGCGCCAGCCGGCCGCGCGCAGAGCGTCCTCGGCGGCGGCGTCGCGGGCGCGATTGCGGGCGATCTTGGCGGCCCAGTAGGCGGCGTTGACCTTGGGCGCACGCGCGCCGCGGCGGCAGTCGTGCCCGTGCCAGAAGCAGCCGTGAACGAAGATGACGGCGCGGCGCCCCTTCATGACCACGTCGGGCCGACCGGGCAGGCCGGCGCCGCCCAGCCGGTAGCCGACGCCGGCCGCGCGCAGGGCGCGGCGCACGACGAGCTCGGGCGCGGTGTCGCGGCCCTTCACCCGCCGCATGACCGCGCTGCGCTGCTCGGTCGTGAAGGGGTCGCTCACGCCATCTACAGCTGGGTCAGCAGGTGCTCGGCCGACGAGACCTTGTACTCGCCGGGCTGCTCGATGTTCAGCTGCTCGACGACCCCGTCGCGGACCAGCATCGAGTAGCGCTGCGAGCGCTCGCCCATGCCGTAGCCCTTGGCGTCCATGGACAGGCCGAGCGCCCGGGTGAAGTCGCCGTTGCCGTCGCCCAGCATCAGGATGTCGTCCTTGCCCACGCCCTGGCTGTCGGCCCAGGCGCCCATGACGAAGGCGTCGTTGACGGACACGCAGGCGATCGCGTCGACGCCCTTCTCCTTCAGGGTCTCGCGCGCCTCCTTGAAGCCCGGCAGGTGGCGGGCGGAGCAGGTCGGGGTGAAGGCGCCGGGAACCGCAAACAGGGCGACGGTGCGGCCCTTGAAGACCTCGTCGGTCGAGACCGGCTTGGGGCCGTCGTCTGTGGCTCGGGTCAGGGTGGCCGAGGGGATGCGGTCGCCGATCTGCACGGTCATGGGGTCGCTCCGGTGGGTTCGGGGAAAGAACGTCGCTCGCAAATAGGCGTTGCCGCGACGCTCGCCAACAGAGGTGTGAAGCGCCGCGGCTTGCGTACGCCCCCTCGCGTCCCGATGATGTCCGGCATGGACGACTTCCAGAACCTGACCGGTCGGCTGCTGGTGGCGATGCCGGGCATCGGCGACCCCCGCTTCGAACACGCGGTGATCCTAATCTGCGCCCACGGCCCCGACCATGCGATGGGCCTGAGGCTGGACCGCCCCGCCCCGGGGGTCGACCTGAAGACGGTGCTCACCAAGCTGGAGACCCCCGCCCCCGAGGCCGCCGCCAGCCGGCCGGTGCTGGTCGGCGGTCCGGTCGAGCGCGAACGTGGCTTCGTCCTGCACTCCGACGACTGGATGGCGGAGGACGCCTCGCTCCCCTTCGGCGACGGTCTGGCGATCACCGGCACCCGCGAGGCGCTGGCCGCCATGGTCGATCCCGCCATGGGACCGCGGCGGTCGGTGCTGCTGCTGGGCTACGCCGGCTGGGGCGAGGGCCAGCTGGAGGACGAACTGGGCGAGAACGTCTGGCTGACGGCCGAGGCGGACGCCGACCTGATCTTCGATCCCGACTACGACGCCAAATGGGCGCGCGCGCTGGCGACCCTGGGGGTCGATCCGGGCCTGCTGTCGGGCCAGGCGGGGCGGGCCTGAGCCGTCAGGCGGAACGCGCCTTGATCGGGGCGGAGCCGTCGGCGAGGGATTCGTTGAGGTAGACCTCCGCGCCCTGGGCCGGCAGCGGCTGGGCGTAGCCGAAGCCCTGGCCGTAGTGGCACTGGGCGTCCAGCAGCAGGCGGGCGAGGGTGGCGTTCTCGACGCCCTCGGCCACCACCTCCAGCGAGAGGTCCCGGCCGAGGTTGACCACCGACTTGACGATCTTGGCCGAGCCTTCGTCGGTGTCCATGGTCAGCACGAAGTAGCGGTCGATCTTCAGGGTGTCGAACGGCAGACGGGCGAGGTAGCTGAGCGACGAGAAGCCTGTGCCGAAGTCGTCGAGCGCCAGCGAGGCGCCGGCGTCGCGCAGCTGCTTCAGGATGTCGGCCGCGCGCGTGGTGTCGCGCATGATGTCGCTTTCGGTGACCTCGAGCTTCAGCGCGCCGCGAGGCAGGCCGGTCTCGGCGATGATCCGCGCGACGTCCTCGACCAGCCCCGGGCGCTCGATCTCTCCCACCGAGAGGTTGACGCTGCAGAACAGCTTGCCCGCGCCCGGATGGCGCTGCAGCCACTCGGCCAGCTGGCGGGCGGACTGGGTCATCATCAGCAGACCCAGCTCGTTCATCAGGCCCATCTCGTCGGCGAGCCCGAGGAACTCGTCGGGAGGCACCAGGCCGCGCCGCGGGTGGCGCCAGCGGGCCAGGGCCTCGAAGCCGGCAACGGCCCCGGTGTCGAGGTTCACGATCGGCTGGTAGAAGGGTTCGATCTCGCCCCGCACGAAGGCGTTCCGCAGGTCGGATTCGAGGGCGAGCCGGGACAGGCTGTCGCTCTCGAGCGCCCGGCCATAGGCCGCCACGCCGCCGCGGCCGGCCGATTTCGCGTGCTCGACCGCCAGCTCCACCCGGCGCAGCAGTTCGGCGGCGTCCGGCGCGTCCGGCCCGCCCTCGACGGCCACGGCGCCGATCGACACGGTCGGGTAGATGTCGAAGCCGGCGACGCGCAGCGGCTGCTCCAGCGCCTCACGCAGGCGTTCGGCGGCCGGCACGGCGCCGCGCGGCAGGATGATCGCGAACTCGTCCTCGCCCACGCGGGCGGCCGCGGCGTCCTGCGAAAACGCGGCGTTGAGCCGCGAGCCGAGGGCCGCGAGGACAAGGTCCGCCCGCTCGTGACCGAGGGCCTCGTTGAGGCGGCGCAGGCGGTCGACGTCGGCGGCGACCAGCTCGTACTCGCCCGGCTGGGTCAGCGCCTCCGCGGCCCGCGCGATGAAGGTGCGGCGGTCGAGGAGCCCGGTCAGCTGGTCGCGTTCGGACGCCGAGAAGCGCTTCTCCAGCGCCACCACGCCGGCGGCGCGCAGCCCGTCCTCGAGCCAGACGCCCCGCCAGATGCAGGTCTCGGCGTCGCGCATGCGCAGGCGGACGGCGACCTCCGTCCCCTCCTCCTGCGGCTTCAGGACCTTCTCGGCGAGCGCGCGATCCTGCGGCACCGCTACGGCCGCGAACGCCGCGCTCGAGCACTCCGGAGCCAGGGGACCAAGGCCGAGCGCCCGGGTCGCGCCGGTGAAGCGCATCTGGTCCAGCGAAGGGGTCCAGATCCACAGCGCCGTGTCGGCGGCGGCCAGCGCCTCGATGGCGGTCGTCGCGTCCCAGGCCAGACTTCTGGAGCGGTTGTTCAAACGCCTACGGATCCCCGGTGGACGGCTCAGCCGTCGCGGCCGGCCCCGTCGTTGACGCAGCCGAACAGCAGATGATCTGCCCATGCGCCGTTAATTTTGAGATAAGCCCGCGCCCGGCCCTCGAGTTCAAATCCGGCCTTCTCCAGGACCCGGCGCGAAGCGGCGTTGGCGGGGACGCAGGCCGCCTCGACCCGGTGCAGCCTCAGATCGTCAAAGGCGTAGGTCAGCATGCTCCGCACGGCGGCCGTCGCGTGGCCGTTGCCGGCGAA
Source organism: Caulobacterales bacterium RIFCSPHIGHO2_01_FULL_70_19 (assembly GCA_001794825.1). Taxonomy (GTDB): domain Bacteria; phylum Pseudomonadota; class Alphaproteobacteria; order Caulobacterales; family Caulobacteraceae; genus Brevundimonas. The sequence goes on from MGLK01000022.1 coordinate 14,024, forward strand.
CCGGCGGCCGATCCAGTAACCCAGCACCCCGGCCTCGGCCACGCCCCGGCGGACGTTGGACAGGGTGATCGCCCCGAGAAGGGCGTGATCGGTCTCACGAAAGATGAAGAACGGCCAGGCGTTTCCGGCTTCCATCTCACGGCTGTAGATGGCGAGGCGCCGCTTGAAAGCGGGCCGCGTCAGGTCGTCCTCCGGCCAGGTCGGCTCCCACGGCTGGAGATAGGCCCGGGACTCCAGGCGAAGCGCAGCCCAGGCCTCATGGTCCGAGGCGCGCGGCGGGCGCAGCATCACCCCCTGTCCGCGAACGACCGGCCCGTTCGCCTCGCTGATCCAGTCGAGAAGCGCCATGTCGGAAGAATATCAGCCGAACAGGGCCGCGTGGAAGGCGGGTCCGGCCGAACTGGCGGCCCGGGGCCCCAGCACGGCGGAGGCGGCCACGCCGCCCGCCAGCGCCGTCGCGGCCGCGGCGCGCACGCTCTCCCGGGTCTGGGCGAGGGTGCGGTCGGCCGTGAGCTGCGAGGGGATCGGCGCGCCGAAGAGCAGGGTTTGCGCCGCCGCCCGCCCGGCGCGCGCGGCCGGGTTCTCGTCGGACATCCACAGGCCGGCGTTGAGCACCGCCCGGGCGCGGTCGATCTCCTGGGCGGTGGGTCCCGACTCGGCGAGAGCGCGCAACTCGTCGGCGCAGACGCGCGCCAGTTCGGCCGCGCGGTCGGCGGCGGCGCCGGCGTAGATGCCCAGCACCCCGGCGTCCTCGTAGGGCTCGTGCCAGGCGTCGACGGCGTAGGCCAGGCCGCGGGCCTCCCGGGCGCTCTGGAACAGCCGCGAGGCCATGCCGCCGCCGAGGATCTCGGCCAGCATGCGGGCCGCCGGATAGGCCGGATCGACCGCCGAGGCGGAGGGCAGCTGGAAGACGATGTTCGCCTGTTCGATGCGCCGGGCGAGGTTCGCGACGCCGCCGGAGAAGCGGGCGGGCGGCGGCGGGGCGGCCGGGGTCGCCGGTTCGGTCCCGAACCAGCGCTCCGCCAGCGCCAGCAGTTCGTCCTCGTCGACGGCCCCGGCGGCGGCCACGACCATCCGGTCGGGGGAGTAGAGCCGGGCGCGCCATGCGGCGATCGCCTCACGGTCGATCGGCTTCAGGCTTTCGACCGACCCGAGGATCGGCCGCCCCAGCGGCTGGTCCGAGAAGGCCCGGGTCTGGGCCATTTCGAAGACGTGGTCGTCGGGCGTGTCGAAGGCCTCGGCAATCTCCTGGGCCACGACGTCCTTCTCGCGCTCGATCTCCGCCGGATCGAGCGTGGGACGGAACACCAGGTCGGAAAGCACCTGCATGGAGAGGGGCAGGGTCCCTTCCAATCCCCTCACCTCGAAGCTGGTGCGTTCGTAGCCGGTGGCGGCGTTGATCGAGCCGCCCTGTCCCTCGATCCGCTCGACGATCTCGCGCGCGCCCATGTCGCCGGCGCCCTTGAACACCAGATGCTCGAGACAGTGCGACCAGCCCGAGGTCGCCTCGTCCTCCCAGCGCGCGCCGCCGCGCACTGTGACTGTCAGGGCGAGCGTGCGCAGGCCCGGCATGGGATCGCAGACGACGCGAACGCCGTTGGACAGGGTGTGGAGGCGGGCGATCGGGGTGGTCCTTTGTCCCTACAGCTCCGCTCGCGGGGCGGGCCGGCTTGAGGCGCGTCTGCGCCGGAGCAGGGCGATGTAGAAACCGACCAGCGCCAGCGCCAGCCCGAACCAGGTGATGGCGTAGCCGAGGTGGTTGTTCGAGAAGGCCGCCGGCGGGGCGGACGGCCGGAGCGCGGCCCAGTCCGGATTGGACGGGTCGAGGGCGAAGAAGGTCCACGGCGAGACCGCCTCGCCCAGCCCCAGCGCCTCGGCCATGGCGGCGTTGTCCCGCGCGTAGAAGCGCCGTGCGTCCGCCGCGGCGGCCATCAGGCCGGGCGGCGGCGTCTCACGCACCTCGGCCGTCAGTCGCACCGGGCGATCCGATGCGGAGACCGGGGGCCGGGCGGAGACGCCGTCGGCCACGAATCCCCGGTCCACCAGCACGGGCGCGTCCAGGGCCGGGTCCCGGCAGGCCGAGATCAGGCGCACGCCGGCCTGGCCATCATGGATGCTCTGCAGCTCGACCCAGGGGGCGGTGGCCAGGCCGGGGCAGACCAGAACGGCCTTGCGGAACTCCGGCCGCTCCGAAGCGAGCACCTCGGCGGCCGGGGCCGGTGGAAGCGCGGCGGCCGCGGCGGCGTCGGCGATCAGCCGCCCCTTCCACTGCATCCGCTGCACCTGCCAGACGCCGAGCGCCACAAGGAGGGCCAGGAGCAGCGCCGCCGCGGCCGTCAGCAACCACGGAAAGCGGGCGCGGGCGTCAGCCATGGCGGTTCCCGTCGCGAACCTGCAGGGCGATCATCAGCCCCTTCGCGGGCCGCATCAGGGCGAACGACAGACCGGCCACCAGCGGCAGGGCCACGGCGGCGACGGCCCACACCGGAGTCCGCCAGACGATCTGGACGAACAGGGCCCCGAAGACCACGGGCGCGCCGGCGGCCTGCATGACGAAGACGGCGGCGCCGTCGCCCGTATTCAGGCGGCGGAAGTCGTAGCCGCAGACCTCGCAGGTCTCGACCACCTTGAGGAAGCCCGAGAACAGGCGCCCGCGACCGCAGTCGGGGCAGCGGCAAAGCAGACCGGCGCGGATCGGGTCGATCCGCGCCGGCCGGGCGTTCTGGATTGTGCCCTCTCCGGTCAACCGAAGGTGACGTAGACGAAGGCGAACAGGAACAGCCAGACCACGTCCACGAAGTGCCAGTACCAGGCCGCCGCCTCGAAGCCGAAGTGCTTCTCGGGGGTGAAGTGGCCGGCCAGCAGGCGCAGCAAGCAGACGAAGAGGAAGATGGTTCCGATCAGCACGTGGAAGCCGTGGAAGCCCGTGGCCATGAAGAAGATCGAGCCGTAGAGGCCGGTCCCGGCCGCTTCCTCGTTGAAGAACAGGTGCTCGTGGATGATGTGCTGGTACTCGTAGGCCTGCACGGCGGTGAACAGGACGCCGAGAGCCACGGTGATGATCAGGCCGGTGCGGGCGGCGCCGCGGTCGCCGTGGGCGAGCGCGTGGTGGGCCCAGGTCACGGTGGTGCCGGACAGCAGCAGGATCACGGTGTTCAGCAGCGGCAGCTGCCAGGCGTCGAGGGTCTCGACCCCCTGCGGCGGCCAGGTCGACCACTTGCCGGCGACGTCGGCCCAGGCGCCGACCTCCGGAATCAGCGTGCGCGCCTCGTTGAAGAGGCTCATCTCGAAGAACATCCAGAAGAAGGCGGCGAAGAACATCACCTCGGAGGCGATGAACAGGATCATGCCGTAGCGCAGTCCGAGCGAGACGACCGGGGTGTGGTCGCCCTTGTGGCTTTCCTTGATCACGTCCGACCACCAGCCGAACATCGACACCAGCACCCCGGCGAGACCGGCGAAGAAGAGCGCCTTGTCGCCCTTGGTCAGCAGGGCGTCGGCCAGCGGACCGGCGCCTTCGGCGGCCAGCCCCTTCATCCACACCACGGCGCCGATCAGCATCACGGCGGCGGCGAACGAGGAGACCAGCGGCCAGGGGCTCGGGTCCACAAGGTGGTAGTCGTGATGCGGAGTCGCGTGGGCGTCGGCCATCGGGGTCTCTTGAACGGTCGAGAGTCGTTGGTGTGGGCTATAGCGTCGGCTATCCGGCCGCGCCAGAGGCAGCGGCTCCGTTTGCCGCCTGATCGAAGCCTTCGGTCGGATAGAAGGTGTAGCTGAGTGTGATTTCCGACACCCCGCGGCTCTCGCGATCGGTCGCCATCTCCGGCGCCACGAAGTACTGGACCGGGAATTTCACCGTCTGGCCGGGCTGCAGGATCTGCTCCTCGAAGCAGAAGCACTGCAGCTTCTGGAAGTACGGTCCGGCCCGTTCGGGCACCACGTTGTAGGCCGCCTTGGCGCTGATCGGCGCATCCGAGGTGTTGGTCACGTCGAACAGGGCGATGCCGGTCTCGCCGATGCGCACCCGCTGGCTGACCTGTTCGGCGCGGAAGGTCATCGGCAGGCCGCGCACATTGGTATCGAAGCGGATCAGCACCGTCTCGTCCAGCTGCACCGTCGGCGCCGCCTCGGCCCGCTTCACGGTGCCGTCGAAGCCGGTCACCTGACAGAACATCCGGTAGAGCGGCACCGCCGCAAAGGCGGCCCCGGTCATGGCCATCACGCCCCCGGCGCAGGCGATGGCGATGAGGTTGGCGCGCTTCATCGCACCGCCTCCACCGTCCGGCCCGCGGCCTCCGCCTCGACGCGGTCGTCGATGTTGCGCTTCAGGTTCAGCACCGTGATGGTGAACACCAGCACGATGAAGGCCACCAGCCCGCCGGCGATGGCGAGGTTGCGACGCTTGCGGGCTTCGAGTTGTTCGGGGGTCAGGCGCATCGGCTTACAGGCTCACGGTCCGGGTCAGGCTCTCGACCAGCAGGGCCGCGAACAGGGCCATCAGGTACAGGATCGAGAAGGCGAACAGGTTCCGCGCCGGTTTGGCCTCGGCGCGCACGTCATACAATGCGGCCTCTCGCCCCACGGCCTCGGCCTTGTCGGGCTGGTCGCCGGCGCGCGAGCGCCACAGGCGGAAGGCCAGGGTCAGGAAGGCCAGGCCGCCCGCGACCGAGACGGCGAGATAGACCGGTCCTCCGAGGCCCGTCAGGCCGGGCGCGACCGCAACCGGCACGAACACCAGGCTGTAGAGCAGGATCTGCAGGCGGGTGCTCTTCGCGCCCCGCGCCACCGGCATCATCGGAATGCCGGCCCGGGCGTAGTCGCCGGCCGAATAGAGCGCCAGGGCCCAGCTGTGCGGCGGCGTCCACAGGAAGACGATCAGGAACAGCAGCCAGGGCTGCCAGGGCGCCTCGCCGGTGGCGGCGGCCCAGCCGATCACCGGCGGAAAGGCCCCGGCGGCGCCGCCGATGACGATGTTCTGCGGCGTCCGGCGCTTGAGCAGCAGGGTGTAGAAGACGGCGTAGTAGAGGATGGTCAGCAGCAGCAGGCCGCCCGCCAGCCAGTTGGTGGTCATCCCCAGCAGCATGACCGAGAACACCGACAGGATGGCGCCGAAGGCCATGGCGTCGTTCTTGCGAACCCGGCCGGCCGCCACGGGGCGCCCGCGGGTGCGGCGCATCAGGGCGTCGGTCTCCCCCTCCAAGGCCATGTTGAGGGCTCCGGCGGCGCCGGCGCCGACCGCGATGCAGAGCACGGCGATGGCCGCCGAAAGCCAGCCGAGATCGCCGTCGGCCACCACCAGACCGGTGACGGCGGTGAAGATGACCAGCGACATCACGCGCGGCTTGAGCAGCTGGAAGAAGTCTTCCGGCTGGGCCGTCGAAATGGCGGGGGCGGCGGCGGGTTCGGTCATCGGCTCTCTAACGGGTGAGGGCCGCTCCTGTGCAGGAGCGGCCCCCGATCGGTCTCTCCGGACTGGCCGGTCCCCTTAATGCTCGTCGCTCTTGACCACCGGCAGTTCGTTGAACTGGTGGTGCGGCGGCGGCGAGGACAGGGTCCACTCCAGGGTGGTGGCCCCTTCGCCCCACGGGTTGGCGACGCCCTTGCGGCGACGGACCGCCGCCTCGAGCAGGACGACCAGGAAGATCACCACGCCGACGACGGTGATGGCGTAGCCGATCGACGAGATGTTGTTCCAGTAGGTGTAGGCGTCCGGATAATCGATGTAGCGACGCGGCATGCCCTGCAGGCCGAGGAAGTGCTGCGGGAAGAAGATCACGTTCACGCCGACGAACATCACCCAGAAGTGGAGCGCACCGAGGAACTCGTTGTACTTCACGCCGAACATCTTCTCGAACCAGTAGTAGAAGCCCGCGAAGATCGAGAACACGGCGCCCAGCGACAGCACGTAGTGGAAGTGGGCCACCACGTAGTAGGTGTCGTGCAGGCTGTAGTCGATGCCGGCGTTGGCCAGCACCACGCCGGTCACGCCGCCGACGGTGAACAGGAAGATGAAGCCCATCGCCCACAGCATCGGCGTCTTGAAGCTGATGGAGCCGCCCCACATGGTGGCGATCCAGCTGAAGATCTTCACCCCGGTCGGCACCGCGATGATCATCGTCGCGGCCACGAAGTAGGCGCGCAGCTCGATGGTCATGCCCACGGTGTACATGTGGTGGGCCCACACGATGAAGCCGATGAAGCCGATGGCCACCATGGCGTAGGCCATGGCCAGGTAGCCGAAGATCGGCTTGCGCGAGAAGGTCGAGACGATGTGCGAGATCATGCCGAAGCCCGGCAGGATCATGATGTACACCTCGGGGTGACCGAAGAACCAGAACAGGTGCTGGTACATCACCGGGTCGCCGCCGCCGGCGGGAGCGAAGAAGCTGGTGCCGAAGTTGCGGTCCGCCAGCAGCATGGTGATGGCGCCGGCCAGCACGGGCAGCGACAGCAGCAGCAGGAAGGCGGTGATCAGCACGCCCCAGGCGAACAGCGGCATGCGGTGCAGGGTCATGCCCGGCGCGCGCATGTTGAAGATGGTGGTGATGAAGTTGATCGCGCCGAGGATCGACGAGGCGCCGGCCATGTGCAGCGAGAAGATGGCCAGGTCGAACGACGGACCGGTGTGACCCATGGTCGAGAGCGGCGGATAGGCCGTCCAGCCGCCGCCGAAGCCCCGGCCGGGACCGCCGTCCACGAACAGCGAGATCACCAGCAGGACGAAGGCGAAGAACAGCATCCAGAACGAGATGTTGTTCATGCGCGGGAAGGCCATGTCCGGCGCGCCGATCATGATCGGCGTGAAGTAGTTGGCGAAGCCGCCCATGGTCGCCGGCATGACCACGAAGAACACCATGATCAGGGCGTGCGCCGTGACGGTGACGTTGTAGCCGTGCTTCGACGCCTCGACGATGCCGAGGTGCTGGATGATCGAGCCTTCACGGAACAGCTGGATGCCCGGCTCCGCCAGCTCCCAGCGGATCAGGCCCGACAGGGCGCCGCCCACCAGTCCGGTGAAGATGGCGAACATCAGGTACAGCATCCCGATGTCCTTGTGGTTCGTCGACAGGAACCAGCGGGTGAAGAAGCCCGGCTTGTGGTCGTGGTGACCGTCGTGGTCGTGGGCGAGGTTCTGGGCTGCGGTGGCCATGTCTCTGGGGCTCTCGCGGATCGTTACTGGGCCGCCGGGGCTGCGGCGGTGTCGGGGACGGCGGGGGCGGAGCCGGCGGACGGCGAACCGTCGACCGCGCCGGTATCGGCCGGCGGCTGGCCGGCCGGCGCGCCGGCGGGCTGCATGGCGTCGGAGGCGACGTTGCGCGCGC
>MGLK01000022.1:21355-48317 GCA_001794825.1 Caulobacterales bacterium RIFCSPHIGHO2_01_FULL_70_19
GGCGCCATCGAGCCGCCCTTGGAGGCGACCCACGCCTCGAACTCGGCCTGGGTCACGACGTTGATCTGGATCGGCATGAAGGCGTGATCGACGCCGCACAGCTCCGAGCACTGGCCGTAGAAGACGCCGGTGCGGTCGGCGCGGAACCAGGTCTCGTTGACCCGGCCCGGGACCGCATCGACCTTCAGGCCGAAGGCCGGCAGGGCGAAGGCGTGGATGACGTCGGCGGCGGTGACCAGCACGCGGACGGTCTTGCCGACCGGCACGACGATCGGCTCGTCGGCGGCCAGGCGATACGGAACGTTCTGCGCCCGCGCCTCGTCCTCCGGCAGCATGTTCGAGACGTACTCGGCGATGCCCTGGTCGGGATATTCGTAGGCCCAGTTCCACTGGTTGCCGGTCGCCTTAACCGTCAGGTCCGGCGTCGGCATGTCGTGGTAGGCGAACAGCAGGCGGAACGAGAACAGCGAGATGAACACCAGGATGAGGACGGGGACGACGGTCCAGACCACCTCGATCAGGGTGTTGTGGCTCCACCGCGCCGGGGTCGGGTTGGACTTCTTGTTGTAGCGGATCACGATCCAGATCAGCAGGCCGAGGACCAGCAGGCAGATCGCCGTGATGATCGGCATGAGGACGAAGTCGTGGAACTGGTGCGCCTCCACCTTCAGCGGCGAGGCGGCCGGCTGAAGGCCGAGGCCGCCCGGCGTCGGCTGTCCGACCAGATCGCCGGCCGCCCATGCCGGCGCGGCCGTAAAGGCGGCGCCCAGCGCGGCCAGGCCGCCGCCGACGATCGCCCGGGCCCGCGTGCCCATCCCCATGCGAGACATCCTCATCCTAATCCCGTTTCGTCGCAGACGCCTGCGATTCAATCGCAAGCGGCCGCCGGGACCTTCGCCCGCGGCGGTACATGGCGCGGTCCATATCGCCCCCTCTGGCGCTTGCCAAGCGATTGAGCGGCGCCGCGACGAAAGGGACCCGGATTAAATCGTCTTCATGTTTCGCAAGCTACCTTGTGGCGCAAGATACCTTGCGATAGCGTCTGGCCATCACAGGAGACGTTGATGTGCCTGAAACCATAGAAATCCAGCTGAAGAAGGGGGTGCTGACGCTCTGCGTCCTGGCCCTCCTCAACCGCGGCGACAGCTACGCCTACGAGATCGCCTCCACCCTGTCCGACGCCATCGATATGGGCGAGGGAACGATCTATCCGCTGATGCGGCGCATGCAGGCCGACGGCCAGGTCGAGACCTATCTGGTCGAATCCCCGTCGGGGCCGTCGCGCAAATACTACCGCCTGACCGACGCCGGACGTCGCGCCCTCGAGGCGCAGACCGCCGAGTGGCGCGCCTTCGCCCGCGCGGTCGACGCCATCGTGGACGCCCCGGCCGCTCCGGCCGGAACGCCCGCCGAAGAGGGAGCTGAACAATGACCCGCGCCGAATTCATGGGCCGCCTGAAACAGGGCCTCGTCGGCCTGCCGATGGCCACCGCGGCCGAGATCGCCGCCGACTACGAGACGCACTTCGAGGACGGCGCCGCCGCCGGCCGGAGCGAGGCGGAGATCGCCGCCGCCCTGGGAGATCCGGGCCGGCTGGCCCGCGAGCTGCGCGCCGAGGCGGGAGCCCGTCGCTGGGGGCAGGAGCAGACCGCGTCGTCGGCGGCCGGAGCCATCTTCGCCATCCTGGGCCTCGGCGCCATCGACATCCTGATCCTGCTGCCGATCGTGCTGCCGGTGTTCGGGACCATGCTGGCCATGCTGCTCACCGGAGTGGGCGTGTTCATCGCCGGCGGCTTCGTCCTCGCGGTCGGCCCCTTCGTCGGCGCGCCGGGAGGCGTTCTGGGCGCCGTCCTGCTGGGCGTCGGCCTGATGGGGCTGGGCCTGTTCATGGGCGGCCTGTTCGCCCTGCTGACCAAGTGGCTGATCGACGCGACCATCTGGTACGCGCGCCTCCACTACCGGGTGCTGAAGCCGGCGCTCGAGCCGCAACCCGCCGTCCAGGCCTGAGGGAGGACCTGACATGATCCGCAATCTTCTGATCATCACCGGCGTCGGCCTGCTCCTGGCCGTCGTCGGCATCGGCGGCGCCCTGGCGCTGGGCGGCCGCGACCTGGCCCGGCACGAGTGGACCTGGGTTGTCACCGACGACCGGGCCGGCGACTCCGACTTCCGCTTCCAGCGCGGCCGCGTCGGTCCGGACGTGACCCGGACCCTGGCCTGGGACGGCGGCGAGCGCCTGTCGGTCGACATGCCGGCCGAGGTGACCTTCGTACAGGGCGACGAGGCCGGCGTGCACATCACCGGGCCGCAAACGGTCGTCGGCCGGGTGCGCCTCGAGGACGGCCGGCTGACGCTGGACGACGACGAGGACGTCGAGCGCGGCTACATCCGCTGGAACGCCAACGGCATCCGGGTGTGGAGCGAGACCGAGGCGCTGCGCGTCACCGTCACCGCCCCGGACGTGCGCGCCTTCGAACTGGTGGGCAGCGGCGACCTGTCCATCCGCGACTACGACCAGCCGGCGATGGAGCTCACCCTCCACGGCTCCGGCGACATCGACGCCCGCGGCCGCACCGACCTGCTGGGTCTGACGGTGAACGGATCGGGCGACGTCGACCTGGACCAGCTGATCGCCACAGACGCGGTGATCACCGTGCGCGGCTCGGGGGACGTGATCGCCGGCCCGACGGGCGCCGTGCGGGTCGACGTGGGCGGTTCCGGCGACGTGACCCTCACCCGCCGGCCCGACCGCCTGAACCAGACGGTCGACGGCCCGGGCGACGTCGAGATCGACTGACCCGGTGACGCGGGGACGGTCAGCCCCTACCTAGGAGGGCATGACCGTCCTCGTTTCCCCGCCCGCCATCCTCGACAGCGCCGACCTCGGCGGCGACGAGGCCCTGTCCATTCTGCAGACCGCCCTGACCGGCGCCGACGACGGCGAGCTGTTTCTCGAGCGCTCCGAATCGGAATCGCTGGTGTTCGACGACGGGCGGCTCAAGTCGGCGGCCTATGACGCCAGCGAGGGCTTCGGCCTCCGGGTGGTGGCGGGCGAGACCGCCGGCTACGCCCACGCCAACGAGATCAGCGCCGCGGCCCTGCGCCGCGCCGCCGACAGCGCCGCCCTGGCGAGAGCCGGCTACGCCGGGACCGCGGCCGAGGCGCCGGCGGCCACCAATCGCAAGCTCTACGACGAGGTCGACCCCCTCGCCTCGCCCGCCTTCTCCGACAAGATCGCCCTGCTGGCCGAGATCGACGCCTGGGCGCGCGCCCGCGATCCTCGGGTGGTGCAGGTCTCCGCCTCGCTGACGGGCGAGCGGCGCCAGATCGAGATCCTGCGCAGCGACGGCCGGCTGGTGCGCGACCTGCGGCCGCTGGTTCGGCTGAACGTGTCGGTCACGGTCGAGCGCGACGGACGCCGCGAGAGCGCCTCCGCCGGCGCCGGGGGGCGGGCCGGCTTCGAGACCTGGATCGCGCCCGACCGCTGGCAGGGGCAGGTCGACGAGGCGCTGCGCCAGGCGCTGGTCAATCTGGACGCCGTCGACTGCCCCGCCGGGGAGATGGATGTGGTGCTCGGCGCCGGCTGGCCCGGCGTGCTGCTGCACGAGGCGATCGGTCACGGCTTCGAGGGCGACTTCCACCGCAAGGGCTCCTCGGTGTTCACCGGCAGGATGGGCCAGCGCGTGGCCGCGCCGGGCGTGACGGTGGTGGACGACGGCTCGATCGCCGGACGGCGCGGCTCTCTGACTATCGACGACGAGGGAACCCCGACCTCCCGCACCGTGCTGATCGAGGACGGGATCATGGTCGGCCTCATGCACGACCGCCTGTCCGCCCGGCAGCTGGGCGCCCGCGCCACCGGCAACGGGCGGCGCCAGTCCTTCGCCCACATGCCGATGCCGCGCATGACCAACACCTTCATGGAGGCGGGCCGGGACTCGAAGGCCGACATGATCGCCTCGACCAAGCGCGGCCTCTATGCGGCGAACTTCGGCGGCGGCCAGGTCGACATCACCAACGGCAAGTTCGTGTTCCAGAGCACCGAGGCCTACCTGATCGAGGACGGCCGGATCACCGCTCCGGTGCGGGGCGCGACCCTGATCGGCGACGGCGCCACGGCCCTGACGCGGATCGAGATGATCGGCGACGACTTCGCCTTCGACCCGGGCGTCGGCGTCTGCGGCAAGGCCGGCCAGGGCATTCCGGTCGGCATCGGCCAGCCCAGCCTCAAGATGGGCGGTCTCACGGTGGGCGGGACGGCCGTCTGACGCCTACCGCTGGTCCATGCGCCACGCGGGCCCTGACGGGTCCAGCCCCTCGGCCTCGAGCTGGTCCAGAATCCCGCCCGGCTCGGCGAGTATTCGCAACGGCGCCACGGCCAGCGTGACTCCCGGCTGGCCCAGCGCCTCCCGGACAGCCTCGGCCCAGCGCGCGCGGACCACCGGGGCGATGTCGGGATCGCCGCTGGGCCAGCACAGGTTCAACGCCTGGTCGAGGGGATTCGCCAGCACCTCCGGCACCCGCAGGCCGGTCCAGTCGTCGATGCGTCGCCAGGCGGCGGCCGGCCCCGCCTCGGCCGCCGCGACGGCCGCGTTGAGGCACGGCAGGTAGGTTTCCGGCGGCAGGGTGATGAGATTGTCGACCAGCTCGTCCCCGCGAACGAGCCCGACCGGCTCCCCCGGGATCCGCCCACGCCGCGCCGCCTCGCGAACGACGGCGGGAGCGCCGCGCGCCCGGCGCTCCCGTCCGGCGTCGCGCAGCAGATCCAGACTCAGCCCGACGAGGCTTTCGGTCTTCCACCGGTCCGATCGCTCGCCCGCCTTCAGCCGCTCCAGCCGGGCCAGCAGATCGGGCGGGACGTAGTCGGCGACGGTGCGTCCGGATGGCAGTCGCGCCACTGACCTGATGCGCCAGATCAGCCGCAGGACATCCGCCGCCGAGGCGCGCGCCGCCATCGGATAGAGGATGCGTTGCGAACGCGCCGTCGCCGCCTCGAGCGCCTCGGGACGCCACGGGTGGTCCCGTGGCACGCCTTCGATCGATCCGACGAGAATGACGGTGCTGTCCGCCCGCTCGACCGTCCACAGCGGGGCCCCGGCCCGGCGGGCCGTCACCACGACCTCGCCCAGGTCGGTCGCTTCGGCGATCTGCGGACCGCCCGGAGCGGGGTCCTCCTGCGCGGCGGCGGCGGACGCGCAGAGCAGGGCGATCGCGAAGCAGGAGCCGATCAGTTTCATGAACTCACTCCCCCCAATGAAGCCGAAGTATTAGCGGGTCGAAATCAGAACACGAACATGACAGTGGCGTAATGCTGTCTCCGATTTAATCCACCTGTCCACCTTGTAACTGGAGGCCTGCGCGACACGGGGTCACACCTCTCGCCATACGACGAGGGGAAGACCTGCAATGACGAAGACCATCCTGCTGGCGACCACGGCCCTGTTCCTCGGCGCCGGCGCGGCTGCGGCGCAGACGCCCGCCACCCCCCCGCCGCAGGCCGATCAGGGCCAGCAGGGGGTGCTCGTCTTCACGCCCGACTTCTTCGCCGACCAGCGACCGAACACCGCGCTGGACATGGTCAACCGCGTGCCCGGCTTCAGCGTCATCGACGGCGACGGCAGCCGCGGCTTCGAGGGCTCGGTCGGCAATGTGCTGGTCAACGGCGCCCGCCCCGCCTCCAAGAACGACACGGGGTCCGCTGTCCTCAGCCGGACACTGGCCAGCCAGGTCGAGCGAATCGAGCTGATTCGCGGCGGCGCCCCCGGCATCGACATGCAGGGCCACGCCGTGGTGGTGAACGTCATCACCCGCACCGAATCCAGCCGGCAGTCGATCTTCACCGCCAATGCGGCCCTGTTCGAGGGCGGCCAGGACCTCTACGGCGGCAGCTACCAGTTCACCGCCCGCGAGGGCGAGACCACCTGGGGCGTGACCCTGAGCGACGGCATGTCGATGAGCGACGCCAACGGCATGGGGTCGGTGGTCCGGCGGGACGGGTCCGGCGCGGTGATCCGCACCGAGGACTACTGGAACGACCAGTACGGCGGCGGCACCTCGATCCGCGGCAACTTCGCCACGCCCCTGTTCGGCGGCAAGATCGACCTGACCGCCCGCTACGGGGTCAACGATTTCCACGCCATCGCGCTGCAGACCAGCCCGACCGTTCGCCGCGAGAACCTGTTCGACGACGACGGCTCGGGCGGCGAGGTGGGCGTCGTCTACACCCGTCCCCTCAGCCCCCGCTTCAATCTCGAGACCCGCTTCATCCACCAGTTCAACGACTTCGATTCGGTCTCGGTCGCCCGCAGCCGCGTCGACGGGGTCGACAGTCCCGAGCAGCGGTTCACGTCGGAAGGGAATGCGTCGGAAACCATCTTCCGCAGCCTCGTCCGCTTCGAGCGCTCGCCGGCCCTGACCTTCGAGACCGGCGGCGAGGTGGCCTACAACATGCTGGAGACCGACCAGGCCTTCTCGGTCGGGGGCGCGCCGGTGCCGCTGCCTTCCGCCTCGGTGACCGTCGAGGAGCTGCGCGGCGAGGCCTTCGGCAAGGGCACCTGGCGCATCCGCGACGACCTCACCCTTGAAGGCGGCCTGCGGCTGGAGGCCTCGACGATCAGCCAGTCCGGCGACGCGGACCAGGAGAAGAGCTTCTTCTTCGCCAAGCCGCGCCTCCAGGCGACCTGGACCCCGATGCCGAACAACCAGTTCCGCTTCCGCTTCGAACGCGAGGTGGGCCAGCTGGACTTCGGCGACTTCGCCGCCTCGGCCGATCTCGACGAAGACAACGTGCTGGGCGGAAACGCCGACCTGGAGCCGGAGCAGCGCTGGATCACCGAGATCACCTACGAGCGCCGCTTCTGGACCGACGGCATCGTCTCCATCGGCTACCGCCACGACGAGATCGTCGACGCCATCGACGTGCTGCCGCTGGACATGGGCCTGTCGGCGGTCGGCAACATCGGCGACGGCACGCTCGACCAGCTGGCCGTGAACGTCCTTGTGCCGATGGACCGGTTCGGCTTCTCGGGCGGCAAGCTCGGCTTCCGCAACACCTGGAGCCACACCGAGGTCACCGACCCGACCACCGGCGAAACGCGCGAGATCTCCGGCGTGCGGCCGTCGCAGCCGGCGTTCACCATCCAGCAGGACATCCCCTCGTGGAAGCTGCAGTGGGGCGGCGCCTACATCGAGAGCATGCACCAGTTCAGCTACGATCCTGACCAGACCTCCGGCTTCCGCGGCTCGGACTATTTCGAGCTCTGGGCCGAGTACAAGCCGACCGCGACCCTGTCGCTGCGCGCCCAGGTCAACGTCTGGAACGACTTCGAGGTCGAGCGGACGGTCTACGCCGACCGCACCCCGGCCCGCCCGATCGCCTTCGTCGAGAGCCGCTACATCGACCCGCGGACCTTCTGGTCGCTGCGCCTGCGCAAGACCTTCTGACGGATCTTCCCCGCCCATCGTCCCGGGGCGGGGAGGACGGCGCGGAATACGGCATCCCCCGTCGCTCCGCGCACCCGGGGCGGCTCCCGCCCGGGGGCCGCCCCGGGCTCCTTCCAGGGCGCACGGCATTTCCGGAACGCAAGAAGGGCGGAGCCGCGAGGCTCCGCCCTTCCTGTCTTCTGCGTGGCGCCGGCGATCAGGCCGGCGTGCTGGCGTGCGGCCGGGCGACGTTGCCGTCCTCCTGGCCGCGGTCGGTCAGATCCGGTCCCGGATGGTTGTCCGCGTCGTTGGCCCCGTGCGACCAGCCCTTGATGAAGAAGCTGATCAGGATGAAGCCCACGCCGATGCCGACGCCCCACTTGCCGAGCGAGTCGAAGCCCGACAGCGAGGTCTGCAGGGCGCCCGCCGGATCCAGCACCTGACCGCCGACGGTCTCGGTTCCCATCAGGCCGGCGATGTGGCCCCCGACGAACTGGGCGATCGAGCTGGCGAGGAACCACACGGCCATCATGAAGCTGACCACCGAGGCCAGCGACAGCTTGGTGATCTCCGACAGGCCGACCGGCGACAGGAACAGCTCACCGGTGGTGTGCAGCATGTAGAGCAGCGCGAGCATGATCAGCGGCATCTGGAAGGCGCTGTCGACCATGCCCGAACCGGCGGCCCAGACCACCACCAGGAAGCCGAGGCCGACCTGCACGAGGCCGAGACCGAACTTCATGGTCGGGTTGGGGTCCATCTTCCTCGAGGCCAGCCAGGCCCACATCGCCGCGAAGATCGGGGCGAAGATGAGGATGAAGCCGGCGTTGAACGACTGCACCTGCGCGGCCGTGATGGTGGCGTCGATCCAGAAGCCGGAAGGCGTGATGCCCGCCGCCGCCAGCTGGGCCGGCGTGCCGATGGTGACGCCGAGGAACTGCATCGCCACGGGGGTGATGGTCAGGTCCACGTTGCGGTCGGCGAACAGGTTCAGCGAGGTGCCGGCCTGTTCGAACAGGGTGAAGAACACCACCGCGCCGAAGATGAGCACCACGGCCAGCATCATGCGCTGGCGCTGGACCCAGGTCTTGCAGACGAAGGCGATGATCCAGGCGATGGCGATCAGCGAGAGCACGGTCGAGACGCCCAGAACCCAGCCGACAAGCGCGTTGCGCTGGACCATGAACCAGACGATGCCCACGCCAAGGATGGCGAGGGTGTAGATCAGCCACTCACGGTTGATCGGACCGAACAGCGGACGCTTGATCAATTCCGGGTTCGGCGGTTCGCCGTTGCCCTGCAGCAGCGGCTTGCCCAGCACGAAGACGACGAAGCCGAGCGCCATGCCGACGCCGGCGAGGCCGAAGCCCGCCCACCAGCCGACGGTCTGGCCGAGATAGCCGCACAGCACCGCCGCCCAGAAGGCGCCGAGGTTGATGCCGTAGTAGTAGAGGGTGAAGCCGGAGTCCCGCCGGGGATCGCCCTGGGGATACAGCTGGCCCACGATCGTCGAGATGTTCGGCTTGAGGAAGCCGACCCCCATGATGATCAGCGAAATCGCAAGGTAGAAGACGTTAACGCCGCTGGTGTCGCGCGTCGCGGTCATCACATATTCGCCGTCCGGCAGCACGGCCGGCAGCGAGGCCCCCGCGGGGAGCCCCTCGAGCTGCAGTCCGCCGCCTTCGGCGGGGCCGAACTCGTAGCGCTGGCCGTCGACCATGATGCCGACCTCGCGGGCCGCGCCGCGGCCTTCGCTGACGACCTCATACTGAGCGCCGGCGTAGGTGAGGGTCTCCGTGGCCGGGCGGCCCTCGTAGGCCATCATGCCGTGACCGGCGACCAGCAACAGGGCCCCGAACGCGATGGCCTTGCGGGTGCCGATGTAGCGGTCCGCCATGATGCCGCCGATCAGCGGCAGCAGATAGACCAGCGAGGTGTAGGACCCGTAGGTCGCCGAGGCCGTGGCGTCGTCGAACAGGAAGTGCTGGGTGAGGTAGAAGATCAGGATGCCGCGCATGCCGTAGTAGGAGAACCGCTCCCACATCTCGGCGAAGAACAGGATGATCAGCCCCTTCGGGTGATGCTTCAGAATCTGCAACAGCACCGGGATGCCCGTGAGGGCGGTGACGATCAGACCGACGATGATGACGATGTTCATGCCCGGGCTCCCCCTTGGCGGGCTCGAAGCCCGTCAGACGCGCCTCGCGCGCCCCCTGCGACCGTTCCGTTCAACGGCTTACTCCCTGTAACTCTGCGCCCCACCTGACGCGCGAAGGCGCATAAGCAGCACGGTCGGGAAAGCCGGACAAGGGTTAAGGGTGAATTGGCGCGGGCCGCCGGCGCCGGAGGGCTCTTGAGTTGCGACCGCGACTGGCCGACCCTGCCGGCATGAAACACGCCCTTCGACTGCTCCCCCTCACCGCCGTCCTCGCCCTTCTCGCCGCGCCCGCCGCGGCCCGGGAGACGCCGCGCTGGTCGTTCGCCATCCACGGCGGCGCCGGCGTGATCGAGCGCGACAGTCTGAGCCCCGAGCAGGACGCCGCCTATCGCGCCGCCCTGCACCGCGCGCTCGAGGCCGGGTCGACGGTGCTGGCGAACGGCGGCGCGGCCCTGGACGCGGTGCAGGCGGCGATCGAGGTGATGGAGGACGACCCGCTGTTCAACGCCGGCCGCGGCGCGGTCTTCACCGCCGCCGGGCGCAACGAGCTGGACGCGGCGGTGATGGACGGCTCGAACCTGCAGGCCGGCGCGGTCGCCGGCCTGACCCGCACCCGGCATCCGATCGCCGCCGCCCGCGCGATCATGGAGCAGTCGCCGCACGTCATGCTGATCGGCGAGGGGGCGGAGAGTTTCGCGGCCTTGGTCGGCCTGGAGCAGGTGGAGCCGTCGTTCTTCTTCACCGAGCGCCGCTGGCAGGGGCTGGTGCGCGCCCTGACCGAGGCGGGGCAGCCGATCCCCGACCGGCCGGAGGGC
Source organism: Caulobacterales bacterium RIFCSPHIGHO2_01_FULL_70_19 (assembly GCA_001794825.1). Taxonomy (GTDB): domain Bacteria; phylum Pseudomonadota; class Alphaproteobacteria; order Caulobacterales; family Caulobacteraceae; genus Brevundimonas. The sequence goes on from MGLK01000022.1 coordinate 31,751, forward strand.
GCGCCGGTTCCGCAGGCCGCGCTCGACTCGGCCGGTCCGCCGCTGAACGAGCGCAAGTTCGGCACCGTCGGCGCCGTGGCCCTCGACAGCCAGGGTCGGCTGGCGGCCGGGACCTCGACCGGCGGCATGACCGCCAAGCGCTGGGGCCGGGTCGGCGACGTGCCGGTAATCGGCGCCGGCACCTACGCCTCCAACGCCGACGGCTGCGCCGTCTCGGCCACGGGCTCGGGCGAGTATTTCATCCGCTCGACGGTGGCGCGCGACATCTGCGTGCGCACCCGCGACGGCGCGGCCGTGCAGGCGGCCGCCGAGGCGGAGATCGCCGACGTCGGTTCGATCGGCGGCGACGGCGGCGTGATCGTCATGAGCCCGGACGGGACCCCCGCCTTCGCCATGAACACCTCGGGCATGTACCGCGGCGCCGTCTCGAGCGACCGGCCAGCCGCCGTCGCGATCTACGCCGACGAGGACGTGCGCCCGTGAACGAGGGCGCGACCATCGACCTGGCAGAGAAGTTCGCGGCCTTCTCCGACCACTGGCGCCCCCGCGTCGCCGCCCGGCTGAACGGTCAGGACGTGCGGCTGGTCAAGGTCCAGGGCGTCTTCCCCTGGCACAGCCACGCCGACGCCGAAGAGATGTTCCTGGTCTGGAAGGGCCGCTTTCGGGTGGAGTTCCGCGACCGGGTCGAGACCCTCGATCCCGGCCAGTTCATCGTCGTGCCCCGGGGCGTCGAGCATCGCACCGCCGCCGACGAGGAGGCCGAGGTGCTGATCTTCGAGCCGTCGGAGGTGGTCAACACCGGCGACGCGCCGGTCTCGGACTTCACCGCGCCGCAGGGACAGGTCGTCTGATGGCCGGCCGCGACCACCCCGGCGTCATCGCGCCGCCGCCGCTGATCTACTTCGCCTTCCTGCTGGCGGGCTGGGGGCTGCTGGCGCTGGGCCAGCGGCCCGAGGCCGTCGACGCCGGCTTTGGCTGGCTGGCCTGGGGCTTCGGGCTGGGGACCCCTGTCCGCCGCGGCGTCGCCCTCGTCCTCATCGTCGGCGGCCTGCTGCTTGACGGCGCCGCGGCCGGCTACTTCCGCCGCATCGGCACGGCGGTCGAGCCCTGGAAGCCGTCCACGGCGCTGGCGACGAAGGGGCTCTACGGCCTGAGCCGCAACCCCATCTATCTCGGCTTCGCGATCACCTATGTCGGCCTGTCGATCGCCATGGACAGCGTCGCGGCCCTCGTCCTGCTGGTCCCCTGCCTGTGGGTCGTCGACCGCTTCGTCATCCGGCGCGAGGAACGCTATCTCGCCGCGAAGTTCGGCGCCGACTACGAGGCCTACCGCGTCCGGGTGCGGCGATGGCTGTGAGCGACGACGAACTGTCGGAGATGGCGCTGGAGGAGCTGGACGCCGCCTGCGCCCTGCCCTGGCCGGACATCCGCAAGATCACGCCCTGGGGCGACAGCTTCACCGGCTTCGCCCCCTCGGGCCGCGAGGTCGAGATCGAGCGCCGCTACCTCTGGGCCCACGAGCCGGAAGGTTCGGTGGCCGTGGAGGTGGAGGTTCGCGCGATCGGGGCCCGCCAGGGGGCCGAGGCCCGGGCCCTGATCACGCCGAACGCGTGAGACGTTAACCTTTCCCGTTGCCAAGCGTGGCCGTCGCGGCAGAATGACCGCGCGGCGAGCCGCGGCCGCTCCAGCGGGGGAGTCCCATGTCCTACGGCGCCGAGTTCGTCACGGCCGACCCTGCCGGCGCGCCGCTGGATCCGCCGATCCTGGTCGGCGCCGATCCGGTGCTGTGGATGGCGCTCGCCCTGCTGCTGCTTGCCGCCGGCCTGTTCGGCTGGTGGCTGGGGGTCCGGTCGGGCTCCCGCGAAGGCGACGCGACCCCGGCGATCTGGAAGGCGATCGACGGGGCCGCCAAGGAGGCGATGAAGGCCGACGACCACGCCCTGCGCGGACGCGCCCAGCAGTTGCTCGAGACCGTCGACCGGCGGCTTGGCCGCACCCTCGCCGTCGCCGGAGCCGGCAGGGGGCTGGCGGACCGGGTCGGCGACCTGCGCGCCGCCGTCGACGGCCGGCCGTCGCACGGCCACGGCGGCGGCCACGGCGCCCACGACGCATCGCATGACTCCCACGCGCCGGGCGATCACCACAAGGATCCGGCCTCGGACGACCACGGCGGCGCGGCTCCGCGGGCCTCGGCGATCGCCTCGGCCATCACTATCAACGTGTCCGGCGGACCGGCGCAGGGCGGCGGGCACGAGCCCCACCATCCGCCGCGCGGCGAGATGACCGCCCGCGAGCAGACCGACGCCCTGCGGCTGGCCGTCGCCGCCTTCAACGAACACTGGCGGCACGAGGCGCGGCGGGTGGGAGAGCTGCGCGGGGCGCTGACCGAGCTGACGGGGAGCGCGGGCCGCGGCGTCCGGACCGGCGTCCACTGAGACCGCGGCGGTGGTTCCCCCGCCCGCCGAAACGGGCTAGGCCTCGGGCATGAAACTCGCCTCGCTCAAGCACGGCCGGGACGGCCGCCTCGTCCTCGTCTCGGACGATCTCGCCTGGTTCACCGACGCCTTTCTGATCGCGCCGACGCTGCAGGCGGCGTTGGACGACTGGGACCGGGTCGAGCCCGATCTGCGCGCCCTGGCCGAAAGCCTCGAACATGGCGGCGTGCCGCGCGGCCGCTTCCACGAACGCGAGGCCGCCTCGCCCCTGCCGCGCGCCTATCAGTGGGCCGACGGCTCGGCCTACGTGAACCACGTCGCGCTCGTGCGTCAGGCCCGCGGCGCCGAAATGCCGGAGAGCTTCTGGACCGACCCGCTGATGTACCAGGGCGGTTCGGACAACTTCCTCGCCCCGCGCGATCCGATCCCGCTGAAGGACGAGGCCTGGGGCTGCGATCTCGAGGCCGAGGTGGTGGTGGTGACCGGCGACGTGCCCCAGGGCGTGTCGCGCGAGGAGGCGCTGTCGCACATCCGCCTCGTCGGCCTGGTCAACGACGTCAGCCTGCGCAACCTGATCCCGGCCGAGCTGGCCAAGGGCTTCGGCTTCGTCCAGTCCAAGCCGGCCTCGGCCCTGTCGCCGGTCTTCGTGACCCCCGACGCGCTGGGCGACCGCTGGAAGGACGGCAAGCTGCACGGAACCCTGTCGGTGCAGCTGAACGGCGAGGATTTCGGCCGCGCCGACGCCGGCGTCGACATGACCTTCGACTTCGGGACCCTGATCGCCCACCTGGCGAAGACCCGCAGCCTGGGCGCCGGCTCGATCATCGGCTCGGGCACCGTCTCCAACCGCGACGCCGACGGCGGTCCGGGCAAGCCGGTCTCGGACGGCGGCCTCGGCTACTCCTGCATCGCCGAGGTGCGCACGGTGGAGACCATCCTGCGCGGCAAGCCGGAAACCCCGTTCCTGCGCCACGGCGACACCGTGCGGATCGAGATGCTCGACGAGAAACACCACTCGATCTTCGGCGCCATCGAGCAGACGGTGGCGCCCCTCTAGGCGCCGCCCGCCAGCCGAAGCGCCGTCTCCCCGGCCTGCGCCGCCGGGACGACGATGTCCGGCTGCACGCCGACGCCCTCCCAGTTGGTCCCGGTCACCGGGTGACGCGCCTCGCCGATGGGCATGATCACCGTGAACCACGGCCCGAGGTCCATGCCCGTCGAGGGATTGGCCCCGCCGCCCGTGGGCTCGCCGATCACCGTCGCCCGGCCGGTCGCCTGCAGGTCGTAGGCGACGGCCTCAGCCGCCGAGAAGGTCCCGGGCCCGACCAGCACCCAGATCGGCTGGTCGGGGAAGGTCGGCGTCGGCACCCGGTTGGCGTAGCGTTCGGCCACGTCGCGGCCGCCGTCCTGGAGGCAGCCTTCCGGATCGGCCGGGTCGGGAGCGCAGCGGCGGAACGAGATGTCCTCCAGCCGCATCGGCTCGGGCGCCAGATGCCCCATCAGCTGGCGCAGCGCGACCTCGCCCCCGCCGAGGTTGTCGCGCAGATCGAGCACCAGCGCCCGCGCGCCCGCCAGCCGGGCCATGACCGCGTCGATCGCCGCCGCGGAGTCGGGATGGCCGCTGAAGGAGGCGAGATCCAGCCAGGCGACGCCGGTCTCCAGCACCTTCGCCTCGCGCACCCCCCATCCGTTGGCCGCCTCGACGGCCGCCATCTGCGCCATGGTGGGCGGCGGCCCGGCGGCCTCGGCCTCGTCGCGGCTGCGCGGCTCCAGCCAGACCTGCAGGTGCTTGTCGCCGGAGACGTCCAGCAGGTCGGCGTTGACAGCCTGCCGGAAGGCCTCGGGATCGGCGATCTCCAGCAGCGCCGCGCGGCGCTCCGCGAGACGCGCCCGTATGGCCGGCGTGCGGTCCGCCATCACATAGTGCGCCAGCCGTCGGTCCAGCGTGTCCAGCGCCCGGACCCGGTGCTCGCGGGTGATCGCCGCGTGCGCAGCCGTGGAGGCGTTGGCGGCCGCCTCCTGGGCCAGCACCGCCGCCGGTCCCTGGCAGGCCATGGCCAGTCCGCCCAGGGCCGCCGTCATCAGTCGTTTGATCCGCATCTTCGCTCTCCTTGCCGGTGCAGGAGGCCACGACGACCGCTGGCGGATGCGCCGGCAGGATTAAGCTTTGGACAGAACCTGAGGTGGCGCGACAGCGTCCGACAGGTCTAGGATGCACGCCCTGCCGGAGTTCCCCATGCGTCTGACCTCGTTGCCGATCATTCTCACCCTTGGCGCCGCCCTGCCCGCCATGGCGCAGGACGCCGCCCGCGACTGGGACCTGCACCGCGACGCCCGCGCCGAGACCGTCATGGCCTATACGGTCTTCGACAACGGCCTCGGCATCGCGGTTCGCTGCATCGACGGCGGCTACGAGGCCTTCATGTCGGGCCTGCCGTCCGCCGGCGACGGCGAGATCCGCACCCTGGATGTGGCCTTCGGGGAGGACGAGCTGTCGCCGCAGTCGTGGAACGTCGGCGTCGACGACACGGTCGCCGTGAGCAGCTTCCCGGCGCCCTTCGCCCGCAGGCTGCGGCAGGGCGGGCGGCTGCAGATCCGGGTTCCGGACGGCGCGGGCGCCGGACGCGCCCTGCGATACGACCTCACCCTCCCCGCCTCGCCGACCTCGATCGACGAAACCCTGAACGCCTGCGAGCGGCCGCTGGTCGATCCCCGGGACGCCCAGCTCGAGGCGCTGCCGGACACGGGCCTGCCCGAGAACCTGGTCTGGGCCCGACGGCCCGAGGTCCGGTATCCGTCCACGCGGTACGCCCGCGGCTTCGCGGTGGTCACCTGCCTCGTCAGCCCGGACGGCGGCCTGCGGGACTGCACGGTCGAGACGGAGCATCCCCGTGAAGGCGGCTTCGGCGAGGCGACGCTGCAGGCCGTCCGTCGCGCCCGGGTGCGCGACACCGGCGGCCTGACCGACCTGCCGCCCGTCCTGGCGTCCTTCCGCGTCAACTTCGTCGTCGACGGCTACCAGACCCGCGAGGACCGCGAGCGGATCCGGGAAGATCGTCGCCGGCGGCGCGAGTCCCGCGGCTCGGGCGGCTGATGCGAACTGCTGGCTGGACACGATGATCGCCGCCCTCGCCCTCGTAGCGCTTCTCGGCGCCGCCGCGCCCGCCCGGGATCCGGCCGGAGACTGGGACCTCACCGTCCGTCCGGACCTCGGCCTCACGGCGGCGTCGCTGACCTACGGCGAAAACATCCTCGCCGTCCGCTGCCAGCGCGGCGCGCTGGACCTGCTCGTCTCCGGCATGCCCGTGTCGACCGGCTCCTCCCGCACGGTCCGGGTCTCGGCCGGCGCGATCGCCGACGAGGAACAGCGCTGGATCGCCCGTCCCGGAGAACCGGTCCTCGGCCCCGAGGAACCTGCCCGCCTGGCCCGGCAGCTCCGCGCGGGCGGCGAACTGGATCTGCGGGTCGAACCTGAGGCCGAAGGCGAGCGGCCCCGACGTTATCGCCTGCCTGTCCCGGCCTCGGCCGCCTCCATCGATACGGTGCTCAGCGCCTGCGGGACGCCGCTGGACGAGCCGCGCGACCTGTTGCGCCGGGCGTCCGGAGCCGATTCGCCGATCTGGCGGGCGCAGCCCCAGCCAGAGTTCCCGCCTTCCCGGGGAGCCATGCAGGCGGGCAGCGGAACGGTGCAGGTGTCGTGCGTGATCGGCCCGGCGTGGGAACTCGCGGACTGCCGCGCCGAGACGGAGACGCCCCCTGGCGTCGGATTCGCCCAGGCGGCGATCCGGGCCGCGGAGCGTGCCGAGATATCGCCGCCCAGGTCGGGGGCGGACGTCCGCGGCCAGGTGATACGGTTTACGGCGCGCTTCCGGCTGGGAAGCTGATCCAGCAAGGCGAGCAAGTTGCATTCCCCGCGAGGGAGCTCTACCTCCCCCACCACGCGGGCGTGGTGAAACTGGTAGACGCGCCGGACTCAAAAAGCGGTTTCTCTTCCCTGCGTCAGCCTGCCGCAGTTTTCCGCTCATCTCCTTGCGATGCGGCCACGTAGCAGGCGGCCTGTGCGAACCACCAAGCGCGGTTGAATCAGGGCTAGGTGCAGTCTAGGAGCAGTGGACTCACGCCTGTGCGGGTGTGGTGGAATTGGTAGACGCGCTGGACTCAAAATCCAGTTCCGATGAGGAGTGTCGGTTCGAGCCCGACCACCCGCACCACAATCCTCAAAGGTTTTGATCAGTGGCTCGGCGAGGCCTTTTCCGAAGCCCGCCTGTGACTCCTGGGTGACGTTGGGAAAGTCCGCTCTTCACCGCCTGAGGCGAAAGCCCGTCATTGTGGGCGCGCCACAAGGTGGAGCGGCGCTTCGGCGGCGTCGCATTGCGTCCGCGCTTCGCTGCGGATACCCATCACGCGGGGGTACACCGCGTGTTCGAACAGACATTCCGCAATATCGATGACGTTCTCTGGAAGGAGGCGGGTTGCACGACCGAGCTCGACTATGTCGAGCAGACGAGCTGGCTGCTGTTCCTCAAGTATCTCGACGACCTGGAGGAGCGCCGCGCGGTCGAGGCCGACCTAGCCGGCCGCACCTACAAGCCGATCATCGACGCGCCGCACCGCTGGGCTCGCTGGGCGGCGCCGAAGGATGCACAGGGAAAGCTCGACCACAACCGCGCACTGACCGGGCCGGACCTGATCGACTACGTCAACGGCGAGCTATTCCCCTACCTCCAGGGGTTCAAGGGTCGGAGCGAGCCGCGCACGATCGAGTACAAGATCGGCGAGATTTTTGGCGAGCTGAAGAACAAGTTCACCAGTGGCTATTCCCTGCGTGACGCCCTGGACCTGGTCGACCAGCTGCGTTTCGGCACCCAGGCCGAGAAGCACGAGCTGTCAGAGCTGTACGAGGCCAAAATCCGCAAAATGGGCAACGCGGGCCGCAACGGCGGCGAGTACTACACGCCGCGCCCGCTGATCCGCGCAATGATCCAGGTGGTGAAGCCCAGGGTGGGCGAGCGCATCTACGACGGCGCCTGCGGCTCGGCCGGCTTCCTGTGCGAGGCGTTCGCGTACCTGGACGACCAGGCGAAGACGACGGCCGACAAGGCGCGGCTGCAGACTGACACCTTCTTCGGCAAGGAGAAGAAGTCCCTGGCCTACGTCATCGGCACGATGAACATGATCCTGCACGGGATCGACGCGCCGAACATCGTCCACGCCAACACCCTGGGCGAGAACGTGCTCGACATCCAGGAGAAGGATCGGTTCGACGTCGTGCTGGCCAACCCGCCGTTCGGCGGCAAGGAGCGGCCCGAAATCCAGCAGAACTTCCCGATCAAGACCGGCGAGACGGCCTACCTCTTCCTGCAGCACTTCATTCGTTCGCTGCGTGCGGGCGGCCGAGGCGCGGTGGTGATCAAGAACACCTTCCTTTCCAACACCGACAACGCCAGCATCGCGCTGCGCAAGGAACTGCTAGAGACCTGCAACCTCCAGACCGTGCTCGACATGCCTCAGGGCACGTTTCAAGGCGCGGGCGTGAAGACGGTGGTGTTGGTCTTCGACAAGGGCGAGCCCACCCGGACCATCTGGTACTATCGGCTCGATCCGGGGCGCACGTTCGGCAAGACCAATCCGCTGAACGACGCCGACATGGCGGATTTCGTGGCGAAGCAGGCTGCGTTCGCCGACGGGCCGAACAGCTGGAGCGTGGCGGCGGACACCCTTGATCCGGCGACCTTCGACCTCACCGTGCGCAATCCCAATGCGCCCGGAGCCGAGGCGCTGCGCAGCCCCGTGGAAATTCTCGACGAGATCACTCGGCTGGATGCGGAAAGTGCCGAGGTTCTGGCGCGAGTGAGGGAACTGCTGTGAGAGGGTGGGAGACGAAGGCCCTTGGCGAAGTCGCCAATTTTGGGCGAGGTCTGACCTATTCAAAAGCGGATGAAGTATCCCATTCGCGGAATGGTGTGCTTCGAGCCAACAACATTGATTTGGCTACAAAGTCGCTTGATCTCGCAGATATCCGTTACATCGCAGACTCTGTAGAGATTCCTCACTCCAAGAAGGTTCGGAAAGGATCGCTGCTTATCTGCACGGCTAGCGGTAGCCGTTCGCATCTGGGAAAGGTGGCGCTTATCGACGCTGACTATGACCTAGCGTTCGGGGGCTTCATGGGTCTGATTACCGTTCGTCCAGATGTAGATGGGCGTTTTCTCTATTACCTGCTGACGAGCGAGCGATTTCAAGAGAAGTTGGATTCACTGGCTACTGGCACCAACATCAACAACCTCAAATTCAAGGATATCGCTGACTTCCCAATCCCCCTCCCGCCGCTCGAAGAGCAGCGGCGGATTGTGGCCGTGCTAGATGAAGCCTTCGCCGCCATCGCCACCGCAACCGCCAACGCCGAAAAGAACCTCGTCAGTGCGCGGGATCTACCTTCAGCAGCGCTTACTCAGTTCGGTCTCGCTGGAGGCAACGCCGAACTTCACCGCCTCGGCGATCTCGTGACGCGGCTGACGAACGGTTATGTCGGGCCCACTCGCAACATATATGTGGACGAAGGCGTCCCGTATCTGCTCGCACGCCATGTGCGAGACGATGTACTCACGTTCGACGGCCGGACTCACATCTCACCTGAATTCAACGCCGCCAACAAGAAGTCAATTTTGGTGACTGGCGACGTGCTGCTGGTCCAGAGCGGCCACATCGGGCATTCAGCTGTTGTTCCGCCCGAGCACGCTGGCCACAACTGTCATGCGATGATCGTTATAACACCGAAACCAAGGCTACTCGGGGAGTATCTCTCGGCGTACTTCAACTCTATACAGGGCCGTGACGCGACGACCCGCATCCGCTCTGGCTCGACAGTGCCGCACCTGACTTGCAGGGAAGTGCGCGAACTCATGATCCCCGTCCCAAGTCTCGAGGCACAAGGCGCGCTGCTCGAGAAATACAAGGCTGTCCAGTTCAGCTCTAAGGCTTTGGCCGACGTGTATATGCGCAAGCTTGCTGCCTTGAGCGAACTCAAGCAATCCCTCCTTCACCGCGCCTTCTCTGGTGAGCTGACAGAGCGAGAAGCCCTCGCCGCATGAACGAAGCCGAGACCCGCGCCGAGCTGATCGATCCCGCGCTCCATGCCGCCGGCTGGGGGGTGGTGGCGGACAGCCGGACGCGGCGCGAAGTCATCGCGCCGGGGAGGATCATGGGCGGCGGGCGGCGGGCGATAGCCAAAGCGGCGGACTATGTGCTGGTCTATCGCAACACCAAGCTGGCCGCGGTCGAGGCAAAGGCGGCGGGCAAGAGCTACACCGAAGGCGTGGCGCAGGCGAAGGACTATGCCGCCTGCCTGCAGACGCGCTTCGCCTTCGCCACCAACGGCCGCGAGATCTACCGCATCGACATGGCCACAGGCGCGGAAGGGCTGGTCGAGCGCTTTCCGAGCCCCGACGAACTGTGGGGCGCAACCTACGCCGAGCCCAACCGCTGGCGCGACCGCTTCGCAGCCGTGCCCCTGCAAACCGACGGGCGGTTTGAGCCGCGCTACTACCAGTTCAACGCCATCCAGCGGACGCTGGACGCCATCGCCGACGGACGAGACCGCATCCTGCTCACGCTCGCCACCGGCACGGGCAAGACCGTGATCGCATTCCAGATCGCGTGGAAGCTGTTCCAGGCGCGGTGGAACATCAGCGACTGGAGGGCGGCGGGCGAGCCGACGCGCCGCCCGCGCATCCTGTTCCTGGCCGACCGTAACATCCTGGCGGACCAAGCTTACAACAGCTTCGACGCCTTCGGCGACGACGCCCGCGCCCGCATTGCGCCGGCGGAAATCCGCAGGAAGGGCGCGGTCCCGAAGAACGCCAGCGTCTTCTTCACCATCTTCCAGACGTTCATGTCCGGGCCGCCCGGCGAGGATGGCCTGCCTTCGCCCTGGTTCGGCGACTACCCGCCCGACTTCTTCGACTGCATCATCATCGATGAGTGCCATCGCGGCGGCGCGCAGGACGAGAGCGAGTGGCGCGCGATCCTCGACTACTTCGCGCCCGCGGTGCAGATCGGCCTCACCGCCACGCCCAAGCGCAAGGCCAACGCCGACACCTACGCCTATTTCGGGGAACCGGTTTATACCTACTCGCTGAAGCAGGGAATCAACGACGGCTACCTGACGCCGTTCAAGGTCCGCCAGATCGCCACGACCCTCGACGACTACGTCTGGACGCCCGACGATCAGTTGGTGTCGGGCGTGGTCGAGGAAGGCCGCCGCTACAGCGAGTCCGACTTCAACCGGAAGATCGAGATCCGAGAGCGCGAAGCCTATCGCGTACGGACCTTTATGGACATGATAGACCAGCGCGAAAAGACGCTGGTGTTCTGCGCGACCCAGGAACACGCCGGCCTGATCCGCGACCTGATCAACCAGGTGAAGACCAGCGCCATTCCCGACTATTGCATGCGCGTGACCGCCAATGACGGGGCGATCGGCGAGCAGTGGCTGCGCACCTTTCAGGACAACGACAAAACCATCCCGACGATCCTGACCACCAGCCAGAAGCTCTCGACGGGCGTGGACGCCCGCAACGTGCGCAACATCGTACTGCTAAGGCCGATCAATTCGATGATCGAGTTCAAGCAGATCGTCGGCCGGGGAACGCGGCTCTACGACGGCAAGGACTACTTCACGATCTACGACTTCGTGAAAGCTTACGAGCACTTCAACGATCCCGAGTGGGACGGCGAGCCGCTAGAACCCGGACCGCCGGGCGAGGGAAGCCCGAAGGGCGCGCCGGAGCCGAAGCCTCCGCCGCCCAACGATCCCGAGCCACGGACGGAAAAGGTCATCATCCGGCTCGCCGACGGGAAGGAGCGCACGCTCCAGCACATCAGCGGCACGACTTTCTGGGATGCGAGCGGCAAGCCGATCTCGGCCCAGCAGTTCATCGAGCAATTGTTCGGCAGGATGCCGGAGCTGTTCGGTGACGAAGACGAGCTGCGCCGCATCTGGAGCGACCCGGATACGCGCAAGGCGTTGATCGAGGGCTTGGCCGAACGCGGCTTCGCCGGCGAGCAACTCAAACAGATCCGCCGCATGATCGACGCCGAGGCTAGCGACCTCTTCGACGTGCTGCGCTACATCGCGTTCACGCGCGCGCCCCTGAAGCGGGCCGAGCGGGCCGAGGCGCGGCGGGCGGACATCCTCTCAGAGAGAGACGAACGGCAGGCCGAGTTCCTAGAGTTCGTGCTGTCTCAGTATGTGTCCGAAGGCGAGGACGAACTCAGCGCCGACAAGCTGCCCGACCTGCTTGCGCTCAAGTACGGCACGCCGGCGGATGCATTGCGCCACCTCGGCAAGGCAGAGGATGTGCGTCGTTCCTTCCGCGAAATGCAGGGAGAGCTCTACAAGCGGGACTAGCCTTCGCGGCTTTGCCGGTGTCCGCTTTTCGGCGTGCTCCCAAGTTCCGCTCATGGCGCGTTCCTGCAGCTTTCATTTCTTCGATCGGCTTCCAGCGGATCACCCTGGAGGTGCACCGCAATGACCCTGGTCGCTGACAGCGGTCGAAGATCGGCGGCCGTTTTCCGCCCACGCCATTAGGTCTGCTTCCAAGTAAAGGACTGTGCCTCCAACCTTCAGGTAGACGGGACCGGTTCCGGTTGTCCGGTGCTTCTCCAAGGTGCGAGGCGACAGGCGCAGGAGCGCTGCGGCCTCGGGTGTCCGCAAGAAAGCCGGTCTTGTTGGTTGAGGCACCATCGCCACTGCGCTCCTGCTCGCCCAGCTTGGTGGCCGCAGCGGAGAAGCTGAACCCGAAAGGCCCCCACCGAGAAGGCCACGGCCCGGACATCGAAGGACCAGCCGCATACAGCTTCGCTTGTCAGACAATGCCGGCGCAAAGCCTATCCTGCCCTAAACAGTCACGAGCGATTCAAAGCGCAGCTGTCTCAGCAGTGGCGGCCGCAGGGCCGCTCGGCGCCAACAGCGGACCTCGGCTCCACAGCGGAAAGCGGATGTTCGCTGACCCACTCCCGATCTAGAGGCGGGGATCAATCGGCTCGCTCTCAAGCGCGAGGACGGCGAAGACGCATTCGTGAACGCGCCGCAGCGGCTCCTTGGCGACGAACCGCTTCAATGCCTCATGGCCGAGGGCGAATTCGCGAAGGGCGAGGTTGCGCTTGCCGCCGAGGCCGCGCTCGCGGAGCCGGACGAGGTTCTCCGGCGCGTCATACTCCGGGCCGTAGATGATCCGCAGGTATTCACCCCCGCGCACCTTCAGCGCGGGCTGGATCAGGCCCTTCTTGCCCCGGCTGACGAAGTCGCGCGGCTTGACCACCATGCCTTCGCCGCCGGACGCGGTAAGGGCTTCCCACCAGCCGATGGCGTCCGCGCAGGCGGCCTCGTCGGCGAGGTCCACGACCCGCCACTGGGTGCGGGTCACGACCCCTTCGCCTTCCGCCAGCCGATCGGCCAGCGTCATGTGCCAGACGTGGTCGTGGTCGAACCAGACGCGACCTTCGCTGGCGAGCAGGTGGAACGGGGCGACCTTCAGGTCGTCGATGCTGGAGACGGGCCAGACATAGGGTGCCCACGCCGTCGCATATCGCCCGGCCCGCATGGCGCGGTCCTCGTAGCGGGCCTCGATGGCGCCGACATCGACATTGCGGCTCATGGCGCGGGCGAGCGCCTCGCGGGCGGTCCGGAACCCTTCAGCCGAGGAGGTGGCGACCGGCGCATACTGACTTTCGATCAGGCTGCCGGCCTTGGCCGACCAAGGCATGATCTCGGAATCGAGCAGCAGCCAGTCCGTGTTGAGTTCTTCCCACAAACCGGTCTCGTCGACGCGCGACCGCAGTCGGGCCAACAGGCCCTCCGTCATCGCCGGGTCGTTGAAGAAGGAGCGGCCGGTGCGGGTCCAGATGGCGCCGCTCTCCTCGCCGGCGACGCCGAAGCGCTCGCGGGCGACCGAGGCGTCGCGGCACAGGGCGATCACCGCCCGCGAACCCATGTGCTTCTCCTCGCACACGACCTGGGCCACGCCGCGTTCGCGGAAGTGGGCGAAGGCCTCCTCGGGCCGCTCCAGCCAGCCCTCGGCGGTGGTCGTCTCGGACGGCGACATGGTCGGCGGCAGATAGGTGAGCCATTGGGGCGACAGGGCGAAGCGGCTCATCACCTCCAGTGCCGCCGACGCATTCTCCTCGGCGATGACGACCTTGCCCTTGAGTTCCGTCTCGATCCAGCGGCGCCCGGAGACGTCCTGATAGTCGAGCACGCCGTCGGCGTCGGCCTGGGCGGACTTGCCGAGGCTCGATCCGCCGAGGGGGCGCATCGGCTCGAACCAGGTCTGGATCGCCGGCACGTCCACCAGTTCGCGCTCGGGCCAACGGAAGGCCGTCAGCTTTCCGCCGAAGACGCAGCCGGTGTCGATGCACAGGGTGTTGTTGACCCATTCGGCCGACACCACAGGCGTGTGGCCATAGATCACAGCCGTCTTGCCGCGATAGGCGGCGGCCCAGTCGGCGCGCACCGGAAGGCCGAACTCGTCGATCTCGCCCGTGGTCTCGCCATACAGGGCGAACTCGCGCACCGCGCCCGAGCCGCGCCCGATCATCTCTTCCTTGAGCCCGGCGTGAGCCACGGCGAGGCGGCCGTCGTCGAGCCAGACGTGACTGCGCAAACTATCGAGGAAAGCCGGCAGACCCTCGCGCAGACCCCGATCCTGGCCTTCAAGCTGGTCGATGGTTTGCTGGAGGCCGTGGGCAATCGTGACCTTGCGGCCTTCCAGCCAGCGGCCAAGTTTCCGTTCGTGGTTGCCCTGGACGCAGTAGGCGGTTCCGGCCGCGACCATGCTCATGGCGATGCGCAGGGCGTCGGGAGAATTAGGACCGCGATCGACGAGGTCGCCGACGAAGACGACCTTGCGGCCATCGGGCGGAGCGACGGTTACTGTCCGGTCGCCGCGATCCTCCGACCAGGCGACGTCATAGCCCAGTCGCCCGAGCAGGGCCTGGAGTTCGTCGGCGCAGCCGTGGACGTCGCCGATGATGTCGAACGGGCCGTGATCGTCGCGCTTGTCGGTCCACAGCGGCTGGCGCGTGACCCGGGCCGCCTCGATGCTGTCCTCGCTGGTCAGCTTCCAGACCTGACGGAAGCCCTCACGCTGGAGGCCGCCCATGCCCTTGCGGATTTCCATCGCCATCCGCTTGGGCACGCCGGGGCCGAAGTCACGATCAGACCGGAGCGCGTTGCGCGCAACGCAGACCTCGACGCCGGGGTCGATGACGATGGCGATCGGCAGGGCATGCCATTTGCGCGCCAGTTCAACCCAGGCCTTGCGATCGGCGGCCCGCACGTTGGTGGCGTCGATCACCGTCAGCTTGCGGTGCTTCAGCCGCTTGGCCGCGATCTCGCGAACGAGGTCGAAGGCGTCGGCCGATACATCCTGATTGGTCTCGTCGTCCGAGACCAGGGCGCGGCAGTAGTCCGAGGAGATGACCTCGGTCGGCAGGAAATGTTTCGCCGCGAAGGTCGACTTGCCCGAGCCGGTCGAGCCGATCAGCACGACGAGGGCGAAGTCGGGGATGGCGAGGTCCGTCTTGTCAACTTCTCTCATCGGGTGAACACCGCCATCTGGGTAGGCGCGCCGAGTATCGCGTCCTCGGCGCCGATGCCGCTGAAGGCGGCGGTGTAGCCATAGGTCTCGCCGATCCTGCCGGCCCAGGCCTCGAACTGCGCCCGGCTCCATTCGAAGCGATGGTCCGGGTGGCGGAAGGCCCCGGCGGCCAGGTTCGGAAACAGGGCGTTGTAGTCGGCGTTGGGCGTGGTCACGATCACCGACTTCGGCGCCGTCTCGCCGAAGACGATGCGTTCGACCAGCGGCAGCCGGTCCTCGTCCAGGTGTTCGATCACCTCGACCAGGACCGCAACATCGGCCTCGGCCCAGCGGCTGTCGCGATAGGTCAGCGACCCATGCAGCAGGGTGACGCGGCCTTCTGGCGGGCCGCCGAACTCGTTCAGCTTGAGCCGCTTCGCCGCCCATTCCAGTTCACGGGCAGCGGGATCGAGGCCGAACAGGCGCTGGACCCAACGCTCACGCACCAGCCGGTAGAGCAGCTTGCCCTCGCCGCAGCCGAGATCAGCGATGACCGTCCCGCCGGTGGCGCGGATGGCCTGGACCACGGCGTCCAGACGCAGGTCGTTCAGCCGGATAGGGGCCTCCAGCGCCTCCTCGGGCGCGACGCGAGTTTCGGGCGGCAGGGCCTCGGCGGCCGTTTCCGGCGCGAGGCGTTCGAGCGCCACGCGCGCAAGTGCGCCGCGATTGCGCAGGTAGCGCCGCACGATCAGATCCCTGGACGGATGCGAGTCGAGCCAGCCCTCGCCCTTGGCCATCAGCTTGTCGATCTCCGCCTCGCCAACCCAGTAGTGTTTGGCGTCGTCCATGACGGGGATCAGGACGTAGAGGTGGTTCAGCAGGGCGCTGAGACGGCCTGTCCCGGTCAGCTTCAGGCAGCCATAGCGGGCCGCGCCGCCGCCCGATCCGACGCCCTCGACCGGGGTCAGATCGACGGTCCAGCCCAGCGGTTCAAACAGGCTTCTCACCAGGGCCTCGCCCCCGCGAAGCGGCAGCGGGGTCACCACGGCCTCCAGCGGCAGGTCGCTGTCGGCCAGCTCCTGGCGCTCCTTCGACACGCCTGTCATCGCTGTGCGCAGGGTCTTGTTCAACGCCACCGACAGGAAGGACGAGGCCGCATAGGGGCGGTCGTTCACATATTGATCGAGCAGGCCGTCGGCCTGGCCCTTGCCGCGCACCAGACCCACGGGGTCAACATCGAGCAACAGGGCCGCCTCGCAGCGCTCCTCCGTCGCCTCGGGGTAGAAGAGCCAAGCTTTTCCGAAATTCAGGTCGGTTTCGTGGAGCCGGTCCGGATGCTTGTGCAGCAGAAAGCCGAGATCGGTAGCAGGCCTATGGGTCGTGGCGATGGACAGGAACATCTGGCACGGGTAGCGCACCAGCGAAGAACAACCAATGGGAGCCAGTCCCCTTGGGGCGCCTCAGCGCCATGTGTGGACGGCTCCCCGTTGGCAAGGGTTGATCTGACGCTCTGCTGAGCCTGGTCGGTGCGGCCATGTGTTCGACCTGTTGGTG
>MGLK01000023.1:0-24846 GCA_001794825.1 Caulobacterales bacterium RIFCSPHIGHO2_01_FULL_70_19
AGGAATGCCGTCCCCGTTCCGCCCCTCAATCCAGCCTGACGAGTTCCGCCATGCGCCTGTCCGCCCTCCTCTCCGGCGTCGCCGCCCTCGCCCTCATGGCCGCCGCGCCCGCCCTCGCCCAGGTCGCCCCCGGCGCGCCCGGCGAGACGCCGACCTGGGTCAACGCCGCCAAGACCGGCGCCGGCGCGTCCTACGAAGCCTATGTCGACGGCCAGTATCGCGACGGCGGGCTGACCGGCGACGTCAGCCGCGTCTGGTTCTCCATCGCCGACGGCGTCCTGACCGAGACCATGTACGGCCTGATCCATGAGGCCCAGATCAAGCAACTGCGCTTCGCCGTCGTCACCGGGGACGGCCTGTCGGTCGAGGGAACCGACACCACCAGCCGCACGGAATATCTGCACGTTGACGGCCAAGGCCGTCCGCTGTCTCCGGCCTACCGGGTGATCACCACGGACAAACAGGGCCGCTACGAGATCGAGAAGCGGATCTACACCGACCCCGACAGCCAGTCTCTTGTGGTGCGGGCCACCATCCGCGCCCTGCGCGGCGACCTCACCCCCTACCTGCTGCTCGAGCCGCACATGGCCAACACCGGTGTGGGTGACCGCGGCGACGTGTGGAACACCCAGCCTTCCGCAGAGGGCGACTCGATTGTCGAAGCAGGCGCCGCGCTGCATGCGGCCGAAGGCGACGTGCACCTCTCCCTTGAAACGGCCAAGGCCTTCTCGGCCGTCAGCGTCGGCTTTGTCGGCGTGTCGGACGGCCTGACCGATCTCGCCGACGGCCGGCTGGATCATCTCTATCAGACCACCGGCGACCAAGCCGGCAACATCATGCTGACCGGCCAGCTCCCGACCATCCGTGAGGGAGAGACCTTCGAGCAGGACTTCGTCATCGGATTCGGATCGAACCGTCGCATGGCGCGGGTCGCGGCGTGGAAGAGCATGGAGACCGGCCTCGACGAGGTTCTCGCCCGCTTCAACGGCGAGGGCCAGCACGTCGGCTGGGAGGACTACATCGCCTCCCTCGACCAGCTTCCCCGCCTCGCCGAACAGGCCACCGACGGCGGCCGGCTGGCGTACGCCTCGGCCCTGATGCTCAAGGTGCAGGAGGACCGCACCCACGCCGGGGCCCTGATCGCCTCGCTCAGCAATCCGTGGGGCGACACGGTCGACGCCACCAACCCCTCGACCGGCTACAAGGCCGTCTGGCCGCGCGACTTCTACCAGGTGGCCATGGCGCTGCTGGCGCTTGGGGATGCCGAGACTCCCCTGGCCGCCTTCCGCTACCTGCCGCAGGTGCAGGTCGACGCCGAGACGCCCGGCAACACAGGCGCGACGGGCTGGTTCCTGCAGAAGACCCATGTCGACGGCGAGATCGAATGGGTCGGGGTCCAGCTCGACCAGACCGCCATGCCGATCATGCTGGGCTGGAAGCTGTGGAAGGCCGGCCTGGTCTCCGACGCCGAAATGGCGCGCATGTACGCTGGCATGATCAGGCCGGCCGCCGACTTCCTCGTCGACGGCGGCACGGTGGGCCTGCTGTGGAACGACCGCACCATCACCCCGCCCTGGACCCAGCAGGAGCGCTGGGAAGAGCAGGAAGGCCACTCCCCCTCGACCACCGCCGCCGTCATCGCCGGCCTGACCGTCGCCGCCGACATCGCCCGCGCGGCCGGCGACGAGTCCTCGGCGCGGAGATATCAGGCCGCCGCCGACGACTATGAGTCGAAGGTCGAGGCTCGGATGTTCACCACCTCCGGCCCGTGGGGCGACGGCGACTACTTCGTGCGCATCACGCGGAACGAGGACCCCAACGACCACGCCCCGATCGGCGAGAACAACGGCCAGCCCGCCCATGCGGAAGACAAGATCGTCGACGGCGGCTTCCTCGAACTGGTCCGCTACGGCGTCCGCGCCCCGGACGCCCCGTCCATCCTCACCAGCCTGCCCGAATACGACGACCAGACCCGCGAGGACCGCTTCCGCGTCCGCTACGACGTCGACGGCGTTCCCGCCTTCCGCCGCTACGGCAACGACGGCTATGGCGAGCAGACCGACACCGGCGGCAACTACGGCGTCGGCGGCGAGATGCACCCCGGCCAGCGCGGCCGGCTGTGGCCCTTCTTCACCGGCGAGCGTGGGCACTATGAACTCTCCGCCCGCCTCGCCCGCGGCGAAACCGACCTGACCCCGATCCGCGACGTCTACGTCCGCGGCATGGAGTCCTTCGCCAACGGCGGCCTGCTGCTGCCCGAACAGGCGTGGGACGGCGTCGGCCACCCGACGGCCCACGATTACGAGCTCGGCGAAGGCACCAACTCCGCCACCCCGCTGGCCTGGACCCACGCCGAGTACGTCAAGCTGCTCCGCTCCCTGGCCGACCGCGCCGTATGGGATCGCTACGCCCCCGTCGAGGAACGCTACGCCCGCTAGCGCCGGCGTGCGGCCGGGTCTAACGAGGGCGGATGAGCAAGGGTCCCGTCCTCGTCACCGGCTCGGCCGGCTTCGTCGGCTATCACACCGCCCGCCGGTTGCTGGCGCGCGGTGAGACCGTGGTCGGCGTCGACAATCTCAACGCCTACTACGACCCGGCGCTGAAACGGGCGCGGCTCGAGCGGCTCCAGGCCCTGCCCGGCTACGTCCACCACACCCTGGACCTCGCCGATCGCGAGGGCATGCGCGCCCTGTTCGCCGAGCACGCCCCGCGCCGCATCGTCCACCTCGGGGCCCAGGCCGGCATCCGCTACAGCGTCGAGAACCCGGAGAGCTACGTCGACTCCAACGTGGTCGGCTTCCTGACCGTGCTCGAGGGCGCGCGCGCCGTTCAAGCCGAGCATCTGGTGTTCGCCTCGACCAGTTCCGTCTATGGCGCGTCCGCCGCCCTGCCGTTTTCGGTGCAGCAGGGGGTCGCCCATCCGCTGAACGTCTACGCCGCCACCAAGATCGCCAATGAGGCGATGGCGCATTCCTACGCCTACATCTTCGGCACCCCCTCCACCGGCCTGCGCTTCTTCACCGTCTACGGCCCGTGGGGCCGGCCGGACATGGCCCTGTTCAGGTTCACCCGCGCCATCCTCGAGGGCCGGCCGATCGACGTCTACGGCGCGGGCGCCATGGAGCGCGACTTCACATACGTCGACGACATCGTCGACGGTGTGCTCGCCGCCCTCGACGACGTCCCGGCCGCCGACCCGGCCTGGCGCGCCGACGCCCCCGGCCAAGCCACCAGCGGCGTCGCTCCGTGGCGACTGCTCAATCTCGGCGCCGGGCGGCGCGAAAAGCTGTCCCGCTACATCGAGGTGCTGGAACAGGCGCTGGACAGGAAGGCCATTCTCAACGTCCTGCCGACCCAGGACGGCGAGATGACCCGCACCGAGGCCGACGTGAGCGAGACGCGCACGGCGCTCGGCTACGACCCGAAGACGCCCATCGACGTCGGCGTCCACCGCTTCGTCGAGTGGTATCGGGGCTTCTACGGCGTCTGAGCGCAACTGGCCCTCAGCGGGCCGTCAGGTCCCGACAGGGCCGTCGCATTGACCTTGCGCCGGCCCAGCAGCAGCCTCGGGGCGTCAGCGCCACGACGGAGTCTCGATGCTCGCCGCCGCCCTCGCCCTCGCCCTGGCCGCCCAGACGGCCGCCCCGACCTCCGGCCAGGCCGCGCGATGGGGCGAGCACGAGTGGATCAACGGCACGGGTTTCCTGTCCCGCCATTATTTCGAGAACCGGACCGGATTCCCGTCGGCTCACCATCTGCTCAACAGCACGCAGGTTGGCTCGATACACCACCTCTTCAACGCCACTTCGGCGGGGTCGTCGCACTTCTGGGAGAACGGAGTCCGCCCGGGCAGCCGCTACTACTGGGACAATGGCCGCGAGCCGGGGAGCCGGTACTACTGGGAGAACGGTCGCGGCTGCCTGAGCCGGTATGGTTGGGCGAACACCACCGCCTGCAGCTGGAGTGAGGTCGTGGTCTTCCAGGTGCTGTGCATCGCCCGGAAGATCGACGTCGCACCCTGCCGGGCCGTCAACGCTCGGCTCGACGACTGGCTGTCCCGCTCGGATTTCTACAGCTCCGGCCATTCCGCGGACGTCGTCGCGCGCATGCGCGAACCGAACGGGTGAGCCGGCGATGGTCGCCGCCGCCCTCGCCGCCGCCGTTCTGGCCACAGCCCCGCAAGACCGGCCCGGCCATGCGTGGGGCGAGCAGGAATGGACGTACGGACGCGGCCCGATCTCCCGCCACTACTTCGAATACGGCGATCGCTATCCGTCCGGCCACGAGCTCGCCTACGGGCGCAACGCCGGCTCCTTTTATTACCTGATCTTCGGCGACCAAGTCGGGTCGTCCTACTTCTGGCGTTACGGCCGCACCGAGGGCTCGGCCTATTTCTGGCGTTACGGCCGCACCGGCGGATCGGCCTACTTCTGGCGCTACGGCCGCGGCTGCCTGAGCGAGGCCGGCTGGCGCGAGGGGGCCGCCTGCACCGGCGACGAGGTCCTCGTCCTGCAGACCGTCTGCATCGCCCGGGTCGTCGACATCGCCCCGTGCGACGCCATCAATGCGAGGCTGGACGCGTGGCTGGCGAACGTGGGCAGCCTGAGCAGCCGACCGCCGGCCGACGTGGTCGCGGAGATGCGCCGGGCGCTCGACTAGGAGCCGCCGACGAAGAGGGGGCGGGCCCTCCCCGGACCCGCCCCCTTTCCGCCTGCGGCGCCGCGCCCCCTACGGGACCGGCTGACCGTGGATGTCGACCACCTGCACCTCGCCGATGCCGAGGGCGCGGATGCGGGGCTCGATCGAAGCCCGGTCGCCGACCACCACCCAGGTCGTCGGTCCGTCGCCGACGATCTGCCGCGCCGCCTCGGTCGCCCGCGCCCCGTCCATGCTGCTCACCCGGGCCGCATAGGTGTCGTAGTAGTCGTGCGGCACGCCCCAGACGACCATGTTCTGGAGTTCGCCGGCGATGGCGGCGTTGGTCTCCCAGTTGCCGGCCATGCCCTGGACCATGTTGGCGCGGGCGGCGGCGATCTCCTCGTCGGTCAGCGGACGGTCGCCGACCACCTCGGTCAGTTCGCGCCGCAGTTCGACCAGGCTCTCGGCGGTCTTGTCCGATTGCACCCCGGCGCTGACGGCGTAGATCCGCTCGCCGCGGCCGAAGGGCACGCCGCCGCCCGCGCCGTAGGACCAGCCCTTGTCCTCGCGCAGGTTCATGTTGATGCGGCTGGTGAAGGCGCCGCCCAGCGCGGTGTTCATGGTGTCGATCGCCGCCTCGGTGGCCGGATCGAAGGCCGCCACGGCGCGGCCGGCGACGATGGTCGACTGCGGCCCGGCCCGGTCGACGATCAGCACCCGCGGCTGGCCCGGCTCGGGCGCGTCAGCCGGGCCCGGCCGCTCGGGCAGCGGCGTGGCAGGCGCGCGCCAGCCGGCGAAGGCCCGCTCCAGCTTCGGCGTCAGCTCGGCCAGGGTGGTGTCGCCCACCACCACCAGGGTGGCGTTGTCGGGCCGGAACCAGGTCGAATGCCAGGCCTCGGCGTCCGCCGGGGTCAGGCCGGAGACCGTCTCCGCGGTGCCCGAGGCCGGACGTCCGTAGGGATTGCCCGCCCCGTAGATTTCGCGGTTCAGAACCCGCCGGGCGATGGCGCCGGGATTGCGGTCGGCCTGCTGGATGCCGGCGATCTGCTGGGCCCGTGCCCGTTCGAAGTCCTCGGGGCGGAAGGCCGGGTTCAGGATCACGTCGGCGTAGAGGTCCAGCGACGGATCGAGGCGCGAGCTGAGCGCGGTCATCGACACGCTGGTCGCATTGGTCCCGGAGCCGGCGCCCAGGGTGGCGCCCAGCAGTTGCAGCCGGTCGCTGATCTCGAGGGCGTCGAGGTCGTCGGTGCCGTTGGTCATCACCGACGGCGTCAGCTGGGCCAGCCCCGCCTTGGTCTCGGGGTCGACCACCGCGCCGGCGTCGAGGATCAGGTTCATCGACACGGTCGGCACGCTCTCGCGCTGCACGAAAAGCACCTTCATGCCGTTCGACAGCTGCGCCTGTTCGATGTCCGGAAAGACCGCCTGTTCGGTCGCCCCCGGGGGCGGCATGCCCTGGCTCCGGTCGACGCCCGCGCCGCTGGCCGCGTAGTCGGGGAAGGGCAGAACCTGCAGCGAATAACTGCCGTCGGTCAGCCACTCGCGACCGACCTCGGTCAGGTTGGCTGGCTGGGCCGCCAGCAGTCGCTGGTACGAGGCTCTCCAGGCGCCCGGATCGCCCTGGAACACCTGGCTCTCGGCGAGGATGTCGGACTTGCCGCCGAAGCCGCCGATGCGCTCGATGCCGCGGACGAAGGCGGCGCCGACGCTGGTTCGGGCCCGCTCCAGCTCCATGGCCGTGGGCCCGTCGCGGAGCAGCCGTTCCATCTCCTCGTCGACGATGGCCTCGATGCGGTCGAGGTCCTGGCCCGGCTTGGCCGTGACCATGACCATGAACTGGCTGCCGATCTCACGCTCGGCGTTGAAGGCGGCGACCTGGGTGGCGATCTGCTCGTCGAACACCAGCCGGCGGTACAGCCGCGAGCTGCGGCCCGACGTCAGCACCTGGGCCAGCATGCCGAGGTAGTCGGACTCGGCCGAGCCGCCCGGCGGCGTGTTCCACACCTTGTAGAGGCGCGGCTGCCCGACCCGATCGTACATGGTCTCGCGCAGTTCGCCGGTCATGCGGGAGATCATCTGCACCGGCTGGGTCACCGGCGGGCCGGGCGGGATGTCGCCGAAGTAGCGCTCGACCTTCTCGCGCGCCTCCTCGGGGGTGATGTCCCCGGCCAGCACGATGGTGGCGTTGGCCGGACCGTAATAGTCGCGGAACCACTGCTGCACCGTCGGCAGGTCGGCGGCGTTCAGGTCGTCCATCGAGCCGATCACGGTGTGGCCGTACGGATGGTCGTCCGGATAGGTGGCCGCCGTAATGGCGTTCCACACCCGCCCGTAGGGCTGGTTCTCGCCCTGCCGCTTCTCGTTCTGGACGACGCCGCGCTGCTCATCCAGCCGCGCCTGGTCGATGGCCCCCAGCAAGTGGCCCATGCGGTCGCTCTCGAGCCACAGCACCGAGTCCAGCGCCGAGGTGGGCACGTTCTGGAAGTAGTTGGTCCGGTCGGTGTTGGTGGTGCCGTTCTGGTCGGTCGCCCCCAGCAGCTCCGTGCCCTTGAAGAAGTCGGTGTTGTAGTTCTCGGAGCCGTTGAACATCAGATGCTCGAACAGGTGGGCGAAGCCCGACCGGCCCTGCGGCTCGTTCTTGGAGCCCACGTGGTACCAGATGTTCACCGCCACGATCGGCGCCTTGTGGTCCTCGTGAACGATCACCGTCAGGCCGTTGGCCAGGGTGAACCGCGTGTAGGGGATGTCCACCTCGGGCAGCGGCGGGAGCTGCGCGCGGGTCTGAACGGCCGCGGCGGCCGGGGCGGCGGCGAGGCCGGCGGCCTGGGCCTGGGCGCCGGCGGCGCCGAGAAGCAGGACGGCCGAGGCCGCGCCTCCGAGCAGGGCGAGACGGATGGTGCGCATGAGGACCCCCCTGGATCGACGTGTGGTTGTGCGGATGCAAGTGGTACCCGCGATCGATCCGGTGGCAAGGCATTTTCGACCCGGGCCGGCGGCAGGGACGGAATCATGCACCCGCGGCGCGCCGGGCGCCTGCACCGGGAAACAGCCGCCCCATGGTGCGCCGCACAAGAAAAATTATTGCCTGTTGCAGCGCAATGAGCTCCTATCCGGTTCCGCGGGACGGGCGCGGGGCTTCGGACCGATTCCATCCGGATACGGAGTGCCCATGCGTCGGACCGTCCTTCTGCTCGCCGTCCTCACAGCCGCCGGCGGCGCGGCGCCGGCCATGGCAGCGCCGGGGCTGGCGCACCAGGCGACGCTGGACCCCGACCCCGCCTCGACGGCCTGGATCCTGACGTCGACCGCCCTCGTCCTGCTGATGACCCTGCCGGGCCTGGCCCTGTTCTACGGCGGCATGGTGCGGCGCAAGAACCTGATCGCCACGATCGCCCACTCCACCGCCGCTCTCGCCATCGTGACCGTGCTGTGGTTCGTCGCCGGCTACAGCCTGTCCTTCGGAACCGGGCCCTCGGCGATCAACGGCCTCATCGGAGGCTTCGACGCCCTGCTTCTGACCGGCGTCGCCCCGGACACCGCCCACAGGCTCGCGCCCGGCCTGCCCGAGTTCCTGTGGATCGCCTACCAGCTGACCTTCGCGATCATCACCCCGGCCCTGATCGCCGGGGCCTTCGCCGAGCGGATCAAATTCTCCGCCTCCCTGCTGTTCTTCACCCTGTGGCACCTGCTGGTCTACGCGCCGATCTGCCACCAGGTCTGGGGCGGCGGCTGGATGGGATCGCTGGGCGTGCTCGACTTCGCCGGCGGCGCCGTGGTCCACGTCAACGCCGGGGTCGCCGGTCTGGTCGCCTGTCTCGTGCTCGGTCCCCGCCACGGCTTCGGCCGCGACAACATGGCGCCGCACAACCTCGCCCTCACCGCCCTGGGCGCCGGCCTGCTGCTGGTCGGCTGGCTGGGCTTCAACGCCGGCTCGGCCTGGGCCGCCGACGCCATCGCCGCGGTCGCGGCCTTCAACACCCTGCTCGCCGCCGCCGCCGGCGCGATCGGCTGGACCGTGGTCGAATGGATCGATCATCGCCGTCCGACCCTGCTGGGCCTGTTGTCCGGCGTGGTCGCCGGCCTCGTCGGCGTCACCCCGGCCGCCGGTCTGGTCGACCCGAAGGGCGCCTTCCTCATCGGCCTGATCTGCGGCCCGGCCTGCTACGCCGGCGCGGTCTGGCTGAAGCGCGCCCTGAAGTACGACGACAGCCTCGACGCCTTCGGCGTGCACGGCGTCGGCGGCATTGTCGGGGCGGTCCTGACCGGCGTCTTCGCCAGCGCGGCCATCAATCCGGCCGCGGCGAACGCCAACCTCCTCAACCAGCTGATCGGCCTGGCCGCCGTCGCCGCCTGGTCGGGGATCGGCACCTTCGTGATCCTGATGATCTGCCGCTTCACCACCGGCCTGCGGGTGACGAAGGAGGAGGAGATCGAGGGGCTCGACTACACCCAGCACGGCGAGACCATCCACCCCTAGCAACGACGGCGCAGCTTGGGCGTTCGAAGACACATGGCGGCCAAGGGCGAACTCGACACCTACAAGAAGAAGCGGAACTTCGCCGCCACGCCCGAGCCCGCGGGGAAGAAGGGCCGCGCCCGCAAGTCGGGCCTGCGTTACCTGGTCCAGCGGCACGCGGCGACGCGGCTGCACTACGACTTCCGGATCGAACTGGACGGGGTGCTGAAGTCGTGGGCGGTGACCAAGGCGCCGTCGCGCGATCCCGCCGTGAAGCGGCTGGCGGTGGAGGTCGAGGACCATCCGCTGGACTACGGCTCGTTCGAGGGGACCATCCCGGCCGGCAACTACGGCGCCGGCACGGTGCAGATGTGGGACGTCGGCGAGTGGGAGCCGCAGGAGGACGACCTCGAGGCCGCCTTCCGCAAAGGTTCGGTCAAGATGGTGCTCCACGGCGAGCGCCTGTCGGGCAAGTGGGCGCTGATCCGCCTGAAGGGGGATCGCGGCAAGCCGTCGAAGCGCAACAACTGGCTGCTGATTAAGGAGAAGGACGCCTTCGCCGTGCCGGGCGAGGGCGACGCCAACATGGAGATCGACGCCTCGGTGACGACCGGCCGCTCGCTGGCCGAGATCGCGGAAGGCCGCAAGACCTGGGGCTCGCCGAAGAAGACCACGCGCAAGGCCCCGCCCAAGCCGCAGGCGCGCCCGGCGGTGACGGAGCAGGCGAAGAAGCCGCACCCCTTCGTGCCGATCCAGCTGTGCAAGATCGCCGACTACCCGCCGCAGGGGAACGGCTGGGCGCACGAGATCAAGTTCGACGGCTACCGGCTGCAGGTCGGGACCGGGGGCGGGCGCGCCACCGTCCGCACCCGCAAGGGTCTCGACTGGTCCGACAAATTCCCCGAACTGGCCGCCGACGCGGCGCAATGGCCGGACGCGGTGGTGGACGGCGAGCTCTGCGCGCTGGCCGGGAACCACATGCCCGACTTCTCCGCCCTGCAGGCGGCGATCTCGGAGCGGAAGACCGGCGACCTCGTCTACTTCGCCTTCGACCTGCTGTTCGAGGGACCCGAGGACCTGAGGAAACTGCCGCTCGCCCACCGCAAGGCCCGTCTTCAGGCCTATATCGACCGCATCCCCAAGGCTGCGCGCAGCCGCATCCGCTACGTCGACCACTTCGCCACCACAGGTCAGGCCATCCTCGAGAGCGCCTGCCGCATGGACCTGGAGGGGGTCATCTCCAAGAAGCTGGACGCGACCTACACGGAGGGCCGTTCGACCACCTGGCTGAAATCCAAGTGCCGCGGCCGCGACGAGGTGGTGATCGGCGGCTGGACCGCCGAGGGGAGCCGCTTCCGCTCGCTGATCGTCGGGGTCCGCGACAAGGACGGCCTGCGCCATCTCGGCCGCGTGGGCACGGGGTACAACCAGACCCTGCTCAAGACCCTGCTGCCGGCGCTGAAGGCGGCGGAGACGGACAGGAGCCCCTTCGTCGGCAAGGGCGCGCCGAAGAAGACCCGCACCGCCGGCCTGACCACCCACTGGACCACGCCGACACTCGTCGCCGAGATCGAGCACGGCGGCTACACCGACACGGGCTCGATCCGTCAGGCCGCCTTCAAGGGCCTGCGCGACGACAAGCCCGCCGCCGAGGTCACCGACCGGCCGCAGGCGCCGGCGAAGACCTCAAGGGAGAAAGGGGCCGCCGCCGACCTGCCCGGCCTGACCGTCCCGGGCGAGAAACCGCGCAAGGGCAAGCTGGTCGTCTCCGGCGTGACCATCTCCAACCCCGACAAGGTATTGTGGCCTGCGGCGGACGGGAAGCCGGCGATCACCAAGGCGGAGCTGGTGCGCTACTACGAGATGGCGGCGGAGCGCATCCTGCCGCACGTCGCCGACCGGCCGGTGTCGATCATCCGCGCGCCCGAGGGCATCACCGGTGAGAAATTCTTCCAGCGCCACGCCATGCCCGGATCCAACCCGCGGCTGAAGCTGATCGACGTCCGGGAGCGGAAACCCTACGTCGGCGTCACTGATGTCGGCGGGCTCGTGGCCATCGGCCAGTCGGGCGGGCTGGAGCTGCATCCGTGGGGCTGCAAGCCCGATGATCCGGAGACGCCGGAGCAGGTGACCTTCGACCTCGACCCCGACGAGGGGCTCGACTTCGACGACGTCATCGACGCCGCGAAGTTGGTGCGCAAGGAACTGGAGGGGCTGGGCCTGACGCCCTTCGTCAAGACCACCGGCGGCAAGGGGCTGCACGTGGTCGTGCCGATCCGCGCCGACGCGAAGGCGCGGGTCGAGTGGGACCAGTGCAAGGCCTTCGCGAAGGAGGTGTCGGAGATCATGCGCCGGGCGCAGCCCGACCGCTTCACCACCACCCTCGCCAAGAAGGCGCGCGGCGGGAAGATCTTCCTCGACTACCTGCGCAACGGTCGCATGGCCACCGCCGTCGCCCCGTGGTCGCCGCGCGCGCGCCCCGGCGCAGGCATCGCCTTCCCCCTGTCATGGGGTCAGGTGAAGAAGGGCCTCGACCCCAGGGCCTACACCCTGCACGACGCCGCCGCCCTGCTGAAGAAGCCGGACCCGTGGAAGGATTTCCGCGCGGCCGAGGCGAACCTGCGGCCGGTGATCAGGAAGCTCGGGGTCTAGCCCGCCGGTTGGAACGACGGCGCCCGCCCGCTACAACCACGACCATGACTTCCGCCCCCCTGCCCGACGCCGGCGCCAACTGGGTCGACCGGCATGCGCCGGAGGGGCTGAAGCCGTGGCTCAAGCTGGGCCGCTTCGACCGGCCGATCGGGATCTGGCTGCTGCTGCTGCCCGGCTGGCAGGGGATCGCCCTGGCGCTGGCCCAGTACCGCAAGACGCCGGACCTCTACGACGCCTGGCTGTTCCTCGGCTTCGCCATCGGGGCCTGCCTGATGCGCGCCGCCGGCTGCGCCTTCAACGACATCGTCGACCGGGATTTCGACGCCCGCGTCGCCCGCACGGCGATGCGGCCGATCCCGTCCGGGCGCATTTCGGTGAAGCAGGCCTGGGCGTTCGTCGTCGGCTGTTCGCTGGCCAGCCTGCTGATCCTGCTGACCCTGAACACCACGGCCATCCTGCTGGGGGTCGCCTCTCTCGCCCTCGTCGCCGCCTACCCCTTCATGAAGCGGATCACCTGGTGGCCGCAGGCCTGGCTGGGCCTGACCTTCAACTGGGGCGCCCTGATGGGCTTCGCCGCCGCCCTGCCGCTGGCCGCCGCCGTCATCCTGCCGCCCGAGCTGCGCGACGAGCTGCGTCCCTTCTGGTGGCAGTCGCCGGCCGGGGGCGGCCACGCCCTCGCCATGGCGTGGCAGGCCTGGCTCCCCGCCCTCCTCCTCTACCTCGGCGGGGTGTTCTGGACCCTCGGTTACGACACCATCTACGCCCTGCAGGACATCGAGGACGACGCCATGGTCGGGGTGAAGTCCTCGGCCCGCCGGCTGGGTGGGAGCGTCCGCTCCGGGGTCAGCCTGTTCTACCTGCTGGCCGCCATCCTCGCCGGCGCCGCCGGCGCGGCGGCCGGGCTGGGTCCGCTGTTCTGGCTGGCGCTGTCGCTCTACGCCCTGCACCTGCTGCGCCAGACCCGGCGGATGCGGCCCGACGATCCGGCGCTCGCCCTTCGCCTGTTCAAATCCAATCGCGACGCGGGCGTCGTCCTGCTTCTCGCCATCATCCTCGGCGCGGTTATGCTGCCGCTGTGAAGGAGTCCCGCATGACCGCCCCCGCCCGTCTGCTGCTGATCGCCACCGCCGTCGCCGCGACCCTCGCCGCCTGCAACCGGGAGCGCGAACCCGAGGTCGCCCCCGCCGCCCCCGGCGCAGCCGCCACTGTCACGCCGGCCGACGCGGCCGCCCCCCTGTCGTTCGAATCTAAAACGCCCTGGGCCGAGGTCAGCCTCACCCTCCCCGAACGGCTCAAGCCGCAGCCGGACCTGCACGCCCGCCTCTACGCCGCGGAGGTGCGCAAGCTGCGCCAGTTCGTCGAGGGCGCCCAGGGCGAGCGCACCGAGGCCGGTTTCGACGAGTCGATGCCGCCCTACGCCAAGACCATCGAGTTCAGCGTCGCCGGCGAGACCGGAAAGCTGCTCAGCCTGAAGCGGGTCGATTACGACTATTCCGGCGGGGCCCACCCCAACACCCTCTCGACCGGCGTGCTGTGGGACAAGGCGCTGAAGCGCGAGATCGGCTTCGGCGACCTTTTCCGGAAGGGCGTCGACGTGTCCGTGATGGACCAGGCCCTGTGCTCGGCCATCAACGCCGCCAAGCGCGCCCGCGTCCCCGACAGCGCCTCTCTCACCCTCGGCGGCGGCGAGTGGTCCTGCCCCCGCGCCTCGACGACCCCCTTCGTGCTGACGCCCGGCTCGGTTCAGGGCAAGGCCGCGGGCCTGACCTTCCTGATCGGGCCCTACCAGGTCGGTCCCTACGCCGAGGGCGGCTACGAAATCGTCGTGCCCGCCACCGTGTTCCGCTCCCTGCTCGCCGTCGCCTACGCCGGCGAGTTCGGCGGGCAACCGGCGCGGACCGGCGACGTCACCCCCGGCGTGGGCGGCGGTCAGTCGGCCAGGAACTGATCCACCAGTTCGGCGAACCGCGCCGGCTGGTCGGCCATGATGAAGTGCCGGCTGTCGTCGACCCGGATCAGGCGCGCGCCGGCCAGGCCGGCGTACTCGCGCGCCCAAAGGCTGTCGGCCATGCCTGCGGGCGCGCCGCCGTCGGCGTCCGAGGCGTAGATCGCCCACACCGGCGTCGACATCGTGGCGAGGCCCGGTCGCAGGTCGGTGGTCATCACCTCGCGCATCGCCGCCGCCATGGCCTGCCGGTCGGACGCCGCCGACCACTCGACCATGGCCGCCCGCGTCGCCTCGTCCCGCGACATGGTGATCGCCGTCCGGACCTGACCGGACCGGAAGACCGCGTCGTCCATGGCGCGGATCGCCGCGGCGGCCTGCTCCGCGAACGGCCGCGCCGTCTCCGCCGTCGCCGTGGGTCCGTACAGGGCGCTGAAGAAGGGCAGGCTGTCGACGCTCATCACCCGCCCGACCAGTTCCGGATGGCGCTGCGCCAGCATCAGCCCGGTCAGTCCGCCCATCGAATGGCCGACCACCGCCGGCCGCTCCAGCCCGGCCTCGCGGACATAGCGGGCCAGCTCGGCCAGCATCGGCTCGAGGAAGGGTCCGTCGCCGTGGCCCCACGGCTCGCCGGCGAAGCCCGACAGCTGCACCAGATGCACCCGGTGCGACCCCTTCAGCCGCTCGGCCTCGGCCCGCCACACCTCGCGCGAGGAGGCGAAGCCCGGGATCAGGATCACGTCCGGCCCTGCGCCGACCACCTCGACCGACAGCCGGTCGGAGGCGAAGGGGGCCGGCGCCTGGGCTGCGGCCGGGGCCGCCAGGGCGTCGGTGGCGAGGAGGGCGCCGCCGGCCGCGAGCGCGGCAGCCGAGGCGAACAACAGGGCGCGCAGGGTCGAACGCCCGACGAAGTGGCGGAGGTGCAGCATGGCGATGTCCTTGGGTGGCGTCCGCGCCGGTCAGGCGTGGGGATTCTCGAAGATGTCCTCCACCGGCCGGGCGAACAGCACGGCGATGCGGTAGGCGAGGTCCAGCGACGGGTCGTGCTTCTCGGTCTCGAGGGCGTTGACCGCCTGGCGGGAGACGCCCAGCGCCTGGCCGAGCTGCTCCTGGGTCCAGCCGCGCTCGACGCGCAGCAGCTTGAGGCGGTTTTTCATCGGCTGCTCCGCACGAACGGAGCGATCACGCCGAAGCAGGCCCAGAACAGCGGGTAGATCAGCCAGGCCGGCAGGTGGAAGGCGCCGGCGTAGCTCTCGCCGAAGCCCCAGACGCTGGCGATGGCCATGGCGAGGCCGGCGGCGAGGATGAACTGGCGGGCGATCAGCGCGCGGATGAACTCGTCGGACTCGTTCATCAGCGACAGGGTCGCCCAGATCTGCCCGATCACCGGCGCCGAGACCGCCAGGGCGAGGGCCCACGCCTGCGGCCTGCCGTAGATCTCATCGAAAGCCCCGAAGATGGCGGCGACGTTGACGGCCACGTACGGAGCCATGAAGGCGAAGGTGCGGACCACGTAGCGCCGGCCGGCCGGCGTGCCGTTCTTTCCGATGGCGTGCATGACAAGTCCTCCTGACGTGATGTAATGCTTACCTTACATCGACTGCATGTCATGTCAACATGACTTTTTGCAAGGCTTGCCTGACATGCACCGTGTCGCTTGCGAGCCCCGCCCCCGGGCGTATCCTTCGGTCATGCCCGCCGCGCCCCGCGCCCGTCCGTCCGACCTGTTCACGCCCGAGGCCTGGGAGCCGTTCCAGGCGCGGTCCGGGTGGGTCGGCCCGCTTCTGGTCGCCCACTGCTGGGCCGTGATCGCCCTCGCCATCGCCGCCGGCGCGCTCTGGCCGTGGCTGATTCCGCTCTGCATCGCCGTCGTCGGCACGCGCCAGCTGGGCCTGGCGATCCTGATGCACGAGGCGGCGCACGGCGGCCTGTCGCCGAACGCGAAGCTCAACGACTTCCTCGGCCACTGGCTGTGCGCGGCGCCGGTCGGCGCCTCGCTGTCGCTCTACCGGCCCTACCATCTCAGCCACCACAAGTTCGCCCAGCAGCCCGAGGACCCCGACCTCGTTCTCTCCGCCCCCTTCCCCGTCAGCCGGGCCTCGCTGCGCCGCAAGATCGTGCGCGACCTGACCGGCCAGACCTTCTTCAAGCAGCGGGTGCTGTTCCTCTTCCGCGCCTTCGCCTCGAAGCGGGACGAGGACATCGCCGAGGGAGCCGTCGTCACCGGCCGGTCCGTCGCGCCCTTCCTGCTGGTCAACCTCGCCCTGCTCGTCGGGCTGGGCCTGCTCGGCCTCTGGTGGGCGTACTTCGTCCTGTGGCTGCTGCCGCTGGCGACCTGGTTCCCGATGGTCACCCGACTGAGGAACATCGCCGAGCACGCCTGCGTCGAGGGCTCGGCGACCGACCCCTTCCGCGCGGCGCGCACCACCCGGGCCAGCTGGTGGGAGCGCGCCTTCATCGCCCCCTACTGGGTCAACTTTCACGCCGAGCACCACCTGTTCATGCACGTGCCCTGCTGGAAGCTGCCCGCCCTGCACCGCGCCGTCCGCGCCACGCCGCAGGGCGCGCGCATGGAGGTGGCGGAGGGCTATGTCGAGGTGCTGAAGACCGCCTCCGGCCGCGCGTGATCGCCGACCCCGCCGCCTTCGTCGCCGCCAACACGCGGCTGCAGCCCGTGCCGCACGCGCCGGAGATCTCGCTGCATCTGGCCGACGAGGTGACGCCGATCTGGCGGCTCACCGAGGAGGAGCTGGGCGAGCTCGGCCTGCCGCCGCCGTTCTGGGCCTTCGCCTGGGCCGGCGGGCAGGCTCTGGCGCGCTACCTGCTCGATCACCCGCACGAGGTCGCCGGCAGGCGCGTGCTCGACTTCGCCGCCGGCTCCGGCCTCGTCGGGATCGCGGCCATGAAGGCCGGCGCGGCCTCCGTCCTGTGCGCCGACATCGACCCCTTCTGCGCCGCCGCGGTGGCGGCCAACGCCGCCGTCAACGCCGTGGCGCTCGACTTCACGGCCGACGACCTGCTCGACGCTCCGCCGCCCGACGTCGACGTGATCTGCGCCGGCGACGTCTGCTACGAAAAGCCGATGACCGACCGCGTGCTCGTCTGGCTGGCGCGGGCGAAGGCGAACGGCGCCCGGGTGCTGATCGGCGACCCCGGGCGCACCTATTTCCCGCGCGAAGGCCTGGCCTTCCTCGCCGAATACCGCGTGCCGACGACCCGTGAGCTGGAGGACCAGGAGGTCAAGCGGTCCTCCGTCTGGGCCCTCTAGCGGTTGTCTTCCGCGTCCGGGTCCGGCGAGACGGTGATCGGGTCCTCGGCCGCGGCCTTGGGATCGGCGTCCATGTCGGCTTCCGCCGGGCGGCCCGTGCGGCGCGCGTCTTCCAGGTCCTCCTCGCGGCCGAAGCCCGGTTCGCCTTCGCGCACCTGCTGTTCCTCGTGCATGGTCATCCTCCTTCAGTGGGTCGTCGGCTGCGGCGTTTCGGAGGCGGCTCTCGCCTGCTCGCGATGCCGACCTTCGGCGAATTCCTCGATCATCTTCGCGTTGAAGGCCGGGATGTCGTCGGGGCAGCGGCTGGTCACCAGGCCGTCGTCGACCACCACCGCCTCGTTCACCACCGTCGCGCCGGCGTTCACCAGGTCGGTGCGGATGGTGTGATAGCCGGTCAGGGTGCGCCCCTCGGCCACGCCCGCCTCCACCAGCAGCCACGGCGCATGGCAGATCGCCGCCACCGGCTTGCCCGCGTCGAAAAAGGCGCGGACGAAGGCCACGGCCGTCTCGTCGCCGCGCAACTGGTCGGGATTGGCCACGCCGCCCGGCAGCAGCAGGGCGTCGTAGGTCGAGGCGTCGGCGCCCTTCAGCGGACGGTCGACGGGGACCTTCTGCGACGGCGTCAGGTGCTCGAAGCCCTGGATCTCGCCGTCCTTGGGCGACACCACCTCGACGGTCGCGCCCGCCTCCTTCAGCGCCTTCAAGGGCTCCAGCAGTTCGATCTGTTCGACCCCGTCGGTGGCGAGGACGGCGACGGTCTTTCCGTTGAGACGACTCATGGGCGACTCCTTATCTGCGTTCGGGGGATATTCCGGGAACCGCTCGCGGCCGGTCGGGTTGCGGCTCCGCTTGGCGATCGAGGCTCGCAGGCGCATTCTTGCGGCATGATCCGCCTGCTCGCCCTCGCCGCCCTCCTCTGCGCCGCGCCGGCCGCGGCCCAGGTCCCGCCCGCCGACGCGTACGAGCGCCACCGCTGGCAGGCCGACCAGCACCGGCTGGAGATGGAGCGCCTGCGCGCCCGCGCCGACCAGCGCGAGGCCTCCGCGCGCCAGCAGGCGCTGGAAAGCCGCCTGACGCGGATGGAGATCGAGGCCCGCCGTCAGCCGGAGCCGTACATTCCCGCCACGCTCCCGGCGCTGCGCACGCCGGAGGAGGAGCGCGCCGCCCGGGAGGCCGCCGCGGCCCGTCGCCGGGCGACGGCGGAGGGCGTCGGCCAGATCGACGCCTGGCTGGACCAGCGTCCGGACTGAAGCGCGCGCATCCCTTCCGATCGCACCGCGTTCCCGCCTCGCTTCGGACCAGTGGGAGAGCGGCGATGCGGTGGCAGGGCGGACGGCGCGGCGGCAACATCGAGGATCGTCGCGGCATGGGCGGCGTCGGCCTGGCGGGCGGCGGCGTGGGCGCCCTGGTGGTCGCCGCCATCGCCTACTTCGTCTTCGGCATCGATCCGTCCACCACCCGGCAGATCACCAGCCAGCTCGGCGGCGTCGGCGCGGAGCAGCAGGGCGAGCGCGGCACGCCGGAGGACGAGGCCGGGCTGTTCGTCGACGTGATCGGCGCCAACATCGACGACGTCTGGTCGCGCCAGCTGTCAGGCTACCGGCCGCCGACGGTGGTTCTCTACGAGCAGGGTACGTCCACCGGCTGCGGCTTCGGCCAGTCGGCCATGGGACCGTTCTACTGCCCGGCCGACCAGCGCGTGTATCTCGACCTGTCCTTCTGGCGGCAGATGGAGACGCAGCTGGGGGCCTCCAGCGCCGATTTCGCCCGCGCCTATGTGATCGCCCACGAGTACGGCCACCACGTCCAGACCCTGACCGGCGCCTCCCAGCAGGTGCAGCGGGCGCAGCAGGCGGCGGGCAGCGAGGCCGAGGCCAACCGTTACTCGGTGGCGCTGGAGCTTCAGGCCGATTGCTACGCGGGCGTCTGGGCCGCCAACGCCGCCGCCGTCTCCAACGGCCAGGTGGCGCTGACCGCCGGCGACCTGGAGGAGGGCCTGCGCACCGCCTCGGCCATCGGCGACGACACGCTGCAGCGCCGCCAGGGCGGACGGGTGGTCCCCGAGGGCTTCACCCACGGCTCCTCGGCCCAGCGCCAGCAGTGGCTGCGGCGCGGCTACGAGGCCGGCGATCCCGCCGCCTGCGACACCTTCGCGACGCTGTAGTCAGCCGACCGTCAGGTCCAGCGGCCGTGAGATCAGCATCTGTCCGCGTCCGAGGTCGAGCGCCGCGCGTCGGCCGGCGAAGGCCCCCATGCCCACCAGCCCGCCGGGAAAGTTCGGCAGCGGCGGCTGCTCGAACACGCCGACGTCCACCTCGCGGTACAGGTGATCGGCGAAGGTCACCGTGCGCGCTTCCACGGTCAGGGACCGCAGCGCCCCGCCGAGCACCAGGCTGACCCCTTCCCGGGCCGGTCGCCCGTCGATCAGTCCGGCGTCCGCAGCCGCCTCCCGGCTGAGCCCCAGCAGGGCGGACGCGCCCGTGTCGACCACGGCCTCGAGCGGCGCGCCCTCGACCGTCACCTCAGCGAACAGGGCCGTCCCCGACCGCCGCACCGGGGTCGGCGCGAGGTCGGGCGGCGCGACGAAGGCGGGGCGGTCGATCAGCCGCACATGCCGCCGGGCAGGATCGAGCGCCAGCACCGCCTCGCCCAGCACGTCCTGGCCGATGATCAGGGGCGTCCGCAGCCCGTCCTCCGCCGCCAGAGGCCCCAGATCGAGAATGGCGGCGCGGAGATTGCGCACGGTCAGTCCCGGCAGGCCGAGCTCCAGCGTCGTGCCGCGCCCCATCTGCGCGCCGCCGCCGACTCCGTAGGCGACCAGCGGCATGTCGAAGATCGAGCGGCCCGTCGGCGGCAGCTGCTCGAACAGGCCGCGGTGGATCACGGAATACTGGGCCCCGCTGTCGATCAGCGCCGCCACGGTTCGTCCCCCGAGGGTCACGGGCACGGTCGGGGCCGCCGAGCGCCGGCCGTAGCGCATCCACGCGGTGGCCCCCTCGGCCCCGAAGGCCAGCTCCGGCGCCGGCCACACCAGGTTCTCGCGCACCCACCAGGCTCCGCCGGCGACGGCGGCCAGGCTGGCGGCGCGGATCAGAAGGCTGCGGCGGTTCATCCGGCCGAACATGGCGCGTGGTCGGCGCCGGCGCCAGTCGGCGGGGTCGACGGCCGGCCGGCGCCCCCCGACGCCGGCCGGTCCGTC
This sequence comes from Caulobacterales bacterium RIFCSPHIGHO2_01_FULL_70_19, assembly GCA_001794825.1. Lineage (GTDB taxonomy): Bacteria > Pseudomonadota > Alphaproteobacteria > Caulobacterales > Caulobacteraceae > Brevundimonas. Next base: position 20,159 of record MGLK01000023.1, read on the forward strand.
CGCGAGCCCCCATCCCCGAAAGGCGTCGCGCGGCCCTGCGCATCCGGGCCGGCCGGGCGCGATCCAGCACTTCCCCGCGCCGCCTGTCGAGCCGGTTCGCCGGTGGGGCGAACCGCCCGTCAGCGCGGCCCGAAGGGCACGACCTTGTTGTCGCCGTCGTGGCCGATGTCGGCGGAACCGAGGAAGGGGATTCCGGTCCTCTGGCACCAGTATCGGACGATCTGCTCGGGGCTCAGGCCGAAGTCGGGATCGTTGGGCGTGATGTCCGACACCCGCCCCAGCCGGATGCCGGCGACATTCCTCATCCCCGGCTGCGCCGTCAGGTGGAACATCATGCGGTCGACGCGGTACAGCGCCTCGGACACCTCCTCCAGCATGACCACGTGGCCGCTCAGGTCGGGCTCGAGGTAGGTCCCCATCAGCTGGTCGAGGATGGTCAGGTTGAAGGCGACAGCCGGTCGAGGGTCCTCGTGCAGGGAAGGCTCCCACGAAGCCGGGTCGCCCCCCTTCAGCCAGTTCAGCGCCCGCCACGCCGTCTCGTCGCGCCGCACCGCGTCCGAGGCCATCGGCCCGTGCGCCACGTGCGGGAACCCTGCCTTGTACAGCCCGGCCAGCAGGCTGCCCGCGTCGGAATAGCCGAGGTAGCGCTTCTTCCGCGCCGCCTCGGTCAGCTGCGGCAGCACCGCCTCGGCGATGCGGCACGAGCCGTAGCCGCCGCGGGCGAACCAGATCGCGTCCAGCCGCGGGTCGTTGGCGAACTCCACGAAGGCGCGCGCCCGGCTGGCGTCGTCGCCGCCGAAATGGCCGTGCTTGCCGAAGCTCGCCGGGTGGAAGACCACCTTGACCGAACCGTCCGGCACGTTCGCCGCGAACCAGGCCTCGACGGCCTCGCCGCGCTCCCGGCTGAAGCGCGAACTGGCGTTGACGATGCCGATCTTCAAGACGCGCCCCCGGGACTGTGCCCGCCCTACATAGAGCGCCTCGCCCGCGCGAACCAATCCCTTCCCCTCGACCCGTTCGGCCTCTACTCAGCGGCTCATGGCGAACGACTACTTCTTCTGCGGCGTCGGCGGCTCGGGCATGCTGCCGCTGGCCATGATCGTGCAGGCGCAAGGGCACCGCATCTCAGGCTCCGACCGCTCCCGCGACCAGGGCCGCACGCCCGAGAAGTTCGCCTGGCTGGAGGCCCACGGCGTGACCCTGCACCCGCAGGACGGCTCGGGCGTCAGCCGACCCGACCAGATCGTCGTCGCCACGGGCGCCGTGGAGGACACCGTCCCCGACATCGGCGCCGCCCGGGCGGTCGGGGCGCGCATCGTCACCCGCCCCGAACTGCTCAGCCAGCTGTTCAACGCGGCGGCGACCTCGGTCGGCGTCGCCGGCACCTCGGGCAAGTCGACCATCACCGGCATGATCGCCTGGATGCTGCATTCCGCCGGCCGCGCGCCCACCGTGATGAACGGGGCCGTGATGAAGAATTTCGCCGACGCCGACCATCCGTTCGCCAGCGCCCTCGTCGGCGGACCCGACCTGTTCGTCTCCGAGGTCGACGAGTCCGACGGCTCCATCGCCCGCTACGACCCGACCGTGGCCGTGGTCTCCAACGTCTCGCTGGACCACAAGTCGATGGAGGAGCTGCGCGACCTGTTCGGCGGCTTCACCGGCCGCGCCCGCACCGCCGTGCTCAACCTCGACAACCCCGAGACCGCCGCCCTGGCCCAGCGCATGGTCGAGACCGGCCGCGGCGGCGCGGTGCTGACCTTCGCGCTCGGAAACGAGACCGCCGACCTCGCCGCCCACGACCTCGAGCCGCTGGCGACCGGCGTCCGTTTCCAGCTGGCCGAGCGCGCCTCCGGCGCCCGCCGCCCCGTCACTCTCGCGGTGCCCGGCGCCCACAACGTCGCCAACGCGCTGGCCGCCCTCGCCGCCGTGCGCGCCCTCGACCTGCCGCTCGACGGGGCGATCGCCGCGCTGGAGACGTTCGCGGGCATCCGCCGTCGGATGGAGACGGTCGGGACGGCGAACGGGGTCACCGTCATCGACGACTTCGCCCACAACCCGGACAAGATCGCCGCCACCCTCAAGACCCTGCACGCCTTCGAGGGCCGCCTGCTGGTGCTGTTCCAGCCGCACGGCTTCGGGCCGCTGAAGCTGATGAAGCGCGAGTTCATCGACGGCTTCGCCGGCCTGCTGCGGCCGGACGACGTGCTGCTGATGCCGCCTCCTGTCTACTACGGCGGCGCCACCGACCGGTCGGTCAGCTCCGGCGACATCGCCGAAGGGGTCCGCGCCGCCGGCCGCCAGGCCGGGGCCCTGCCGACGCGCGAGGCCTGCGGCGATCGCCTGGTCGAGCTCGCCCGCCCCGGCGACCGCATCGTGATCATGGGCGCCCGCGACGACACCCTGTCGACCTTCGCCGCCGATCTTCTGACGCGGCTATAGCTCCGCCTTCGGATTGATCTACAAGAGAAAATCGCGAAAACTTCACGAACGGCAAAGCTGCCGTTAAGCGCCGCCCCGCTACCTGCGCCCCTGCCATCCAGAGCGGAGCGATCATGGCCAGGGTCGGGGATTTCGCGAGCACGCCGGCGCCGGTGTCGCCGGACACGCCCGGCGCCCACATCGTCGAACGCTTCCAGGACGAGCCCGACACCCTCGCCATCGCCGTGGTCGACGACGACGGCCGGCCGGTCGGTCTGGTCGAGCGCAACGCCTTCACCCTGCGCATGGCCGCCGAGTTCGGCCGCGCCCTCTACGCCCGCCGGCCCGCGTCCAGCTTCATGGACCCGGAACCCCGCGTGCTCGACGCCGACGCCGATGCCGCCACCCTGTTCGAGAGCGTCGACGCCGCCGGACTGGGCGCCCTGCTGAACGGATTCGTCGTGGTCTCCGGCGGCCGCTACGCCGGCGTCGGCGCCGGCCTCCACCTGCTGCGCGCCGGCAGCGCCGTGCACCGTCGGCGGGCGGAAGCCATGGCCGCGCTGGCCCGCGACCTGGGTCTGGCCGAACAGGAGGCCCGCGCCTCCAGCCGCGCCAAATCCGAGTTCCTCGCCGTGATGAGCCACGAGATCCGCACGCCGCTGAACGGCGTCCTCGGCGTGGCGGCGCTGATGGAGCGGGAGCTCGAGCAGGAGTCCCTGCGGCCCTACGTCCGCACCATCCTCGACTCCGGCCAGAGCCTGCTGCGACTTCTGACCGACGCGCTCGACATGAGCCGGGCCGAGGCGGGGCTGATGAGCTTCGAGGAGGCGCCGGTGCGGCTGCAGGCGGTCGCCCACGACCTTCTGGCGCTCTGGCGGCCGCGCGCGGAGGAGAAGAGCCTGGCCCTGACCGTCGCCTGCGAGGCGCCCGAGGTCGCCGGCGTCGTCGCCGACGAGACCCGGCTCAAGCAGCTCCTCAACAACCTGATCGGCAACGCCATCAAATTCACGCCCTCGGGGGCGGTCGAGGTGCGCCTGTCCGCCCGGTCCGACGGGGACCGCGTGGCGCTGACGGGGACGGTCGACGACAGCGGCCCTGGGGTCGACGAGGCGACCGCGGCCTGCATCTTCGATCCGTTCAACACCGGCCGGGCCGGACGGGAGGGAGCCGGCGCCGGCCTCGGCCTCGCCATCTGCCGCCAGATCGTCGAGCGGATGGGCGGCTCCATCGCCGTCGACCGCAGCCCGCTCGGCGGCGCCCGCTTCGCCTTCGCCCTGACCCTGCCCCCCGCCGGCGCGGACCTGCTGACGACGGAGCCGCCCCGGGCGGAGCCGACCCCGCACGAGACGCTGCACGTGCTCGTCGTCGACGACAATCCGACCAACCGGTTCGTGGCCGGCAAGGTGCTGGAGCTGTTCGGCTGCTCGCACGAGACCGCGGCGGACGGTCGCGAAGCGGTCGAACGAGTCCGCGAGGGGCGCTTCGACCTGGTGCTGATGGACGTGAAGATGCCGGTCATGGACGGCGTGGAGGCGACCCGCGCCATCCGGGCCTTGCCCGGCCCGGCCTCGGCGGTGCCGATCCTCGCGCTGACGGCCAACGCCGATCCCCGCGACGAGGTCGAGTACCGCGCCGCCGGCATGGACGGGGTGGCGCAAAAGCCGATCCAGCCCGACGCCCTTCTCGACGCCATCCGCCGGGTGCTGACCGCCGCCGGAGAAGCAGACGCGGCCAGAGCCGCCTAGGCTGGCAACCGGTCGGCCTCTCGGGCCATTGTAGCGCCTCATGCTCCAGGTTCCCCCGCCCCCCGAACTGCCCGAGGTCGTCGTCACCGGCGCGCGGCTCCCGCCCGCCGCCTCCGAGGCCGCCTTCTCCGTCATCCGTCTCGACGGGACGGACCTGCGCGACCAGCCGCGGCTGGATGAGGCGCTCGCCTCCGTGCCCGCCGTCTCCCTGTTCCGCCGCACCTCCAGCCTTGCGGCCAATCCGACCACCCAGGGCATATCGCTGCGGGCCATCGCCCCGTCAGGCGCGGGCCGCACCCTGGTCGCCCTCGACGGCGTGCCGCTCAATGATCCTTTCGGCGGCTGGGTGATCTGGTCCCAGGTCCCGACGGAGAGCTTGTCGGGCCTCGACATCGTGCGCGGCGCCGGCGCCGGCCCCTGGGGCGCGGGCGCGCTGACCGGCGTGATCCAGCTGCGCGAGCGGGATGCGGGCTGGACCGTCGACGGCTCCGTCGCGGAGCGCGGCGGGGCCCGCCTGGCCGC
>MGLK01000023.1:24858-108598 GCA_001794825.1 Caulobacterales bacterium RIFCSPHIGHO2_01_FULL_70_19
CCAGCGACGGCTACGTCCCGGTGCGCGGCCCGGCCGCCGGCGCCGCCGACGCGCCGCTGGACCTCGAGGTGAGGAGCGCAGCCCTGCGCGTCGACCTGCCGGCGGGGCCGGCGACCGTGTCCCTGCGCGCCGGCGCCTTCGAGGAGGACCGCGGCTCCGGCGTCGAGAACTCCCGCGCCCGCGCCAGCGGAAATGTGCTGTCGGCCACGGCCGCGGCCCGACCCGACGGCGACCGTCCCGGCTGGCGGCTGCAGCTCTGGCGGCGCGAAAGCGACCTGGCCAACGTCTTCGTGGCCCTGGCCGACGATCGTTCCAGCGCCACGCCGGCCAACCACCAGTTCGAGACGCCCGCCGTGGGCTGGGGCGCCAACGCCGCCCTCCGCCGGGTGACCGTCAGCGGCGTCGCCCGCGTCGAATGGGAGCTGGGCGCCGACGTCCGCCTGGCCGAGGGCGAGACGCACGAGCGCTTCCGCAACCTCGGGGCCGGCTTCACCCGCGGCCGCATCGCCGGCGGCGAGACGTCCGTGGCCGGCCTCTACGCCGACGGATCGTGGGCCCACGGCCCGTGGCTGGTCGCCGGCGGTCTGCGCGCCGACCGCTGGAGCAACAGCGAGGGCGTCCGTCGCGAATTCGACCTCGCCACCGGCGCGCCGACGCTCGACGAGGCCGACCCCGACCGCTCGGGCGAGGTGGTCAGCGCCCGCCTCGCCGCCCGCCGCGACATCGGCGGCGGGCACGCGCTGCGCGCCGCGGCCTACACCGGCTTCCGCCCCGCCACCCTCAACGAACTGCACCGCCCCTTCCGCGTCGGCAACGACATCACCGAGGCCGACGCCGGTCTCGAACCCGAGCGGCTGCGCGGCGTCGAGGCCGGCTGGAGCTGGACCGGAGAGCGGGCGTCGCTTTCCGCCACGGTTTTCCGCAACGAGATCGAGGACGCCATCGTCAACGTCACGATCGCCGAGGGGCCGGGGACCTTCCCCCGGGCGGGCTTCGTCCCGGCCGGCGGCGTGCTCCGCCAGCGCCGCAACGCCGGGACGATCGAGGCGACCGGCCTCGAGGTCGACGGCCGCTTCGAGCTGACCGACGCCCTGTCGCTGCGCGCCGCCGCCGCCTTCACGGACGCCGAGGTCGACGGTGGAGCCGCCGCCCCGCAACTGACCGGCCTGCGTCCGGCCCAGGCTCCGCGCTGGAGCGCCGTGGCCGGGCTCGACTGGCGGGCGACCGACCGGCTGGCGCTCGCCGCCGACCTGCGCTGGGAGAGCGACCGCTACGAGGACGACCTCAACAGCCGGGTGCTTGAGGGCGCCGTCACCGCCGCCGTGCGCGCCGACTGGACCGTGCGACCCGGCGTCGACCTGTATCTCGCCGCCGACAACCTGTTCGACGAGGAGGTCGAGGTTTCCGAGACCGGGTCCGGCGTCGCCGGCTACGGTCCGCCGCGGACGCTCCGGGCCGGCCTGCGCCTCTCGCGCTGACCGCCGCACAACAGATATTGCAAATCGTTCGCATGTTCGGCACAAGCCGGACGTGACCGACGCCGCCGCCCCCGCCATCAAGCCGAAGACCGCCCTGAACGCCCGTCGCTCGTTCTGGCTCAAGCAGCTGCACCAGTGGCACTGGATCTCGGCCGCCGTCAGCCTCGCCGGCCTGCTGCTGTTCGCGGTCACCGGGATCACCCTCAACCACGCCGCCCAGATTCCCGCGGAGCCGGTGGTGGTCGAGACCACGGCCAAGCTGCCGGCGCCCCTGCTCGAGCGCCTCGCCGCCTTCCCCGGGGACACCACCGACCCGGTCCCGGACGCCGTCGCCCGCTGGGCCGCGGAGGCGCTCGGGGCGTCCATCGCCGGCCGCCCCACCGAGACCACGGCCGACGAGATCTACGTCGCCCTGCCCGAACCCGGCGGCGACGGCTGGCTGACCATCGACCGCGCCACCGGCGAGGCCCTGCGCGAGCGCACCACCCGCGGCTGGGTGGCCTGGGCCAACGACCTGCACAAGGGCCGCAACACCGGACCGGTCTGGTACTGGTTCATCGACGTCTTCGCCGTCGCCTGCGGGGTCTTCGCCCTCACCGGCCTGGCCCTCGCCTGGATGCACGCCCGCCAGCGGCCCTCGACCTGGCCGCTCCTGGGGCTCGGCGTCCTGGTCCCCGTCGTCATCGCCCTGCTGTTCATCCACTGAGGCCGTTCATGCGCAGACTCCCCCTCGCCCTCGCCAGCGTCGCCGTCGGCGCCGTCGCCACCCCCGCGGCGGCGGCCGATCTCAGCGTCTCCGTGACCCTGCCGCGCCTCAACGTCGCGGCCTACCACCGTCCCTATGTCGCGGTGTGGATCGAGCGGCCCGACAACACCGCCGTGCGAACCCTCGCCGTCTGGTACCAGCAGACCGCCAACCGCGAGGGGGACGGCAAGGACTGGCTGAAGGACATGCGCACCTGGTGGCGGCGCGGCGGGCGATCGATGACCCTGCCCGCCGACGGGATCTCCAGCGCCACCAAGGCGCCGGGAACCCACACCGTGCGTGTGCCGGGCGCCCGGCTGTCGAACCTGCCGGCCGGCGACTACGTCATGGTCGTCGAGGCCGCCCGCGAGCTGGGCGGCCGCGAGGTGGTGCGCGTACCCTTCCGCTGGGGCGCAGCGAACACCGGCCGCGCCTCCGGCTCCACCGAACTCGGCGTCGTCGCCGTCGCCGTCACCCGCTAGAGGAAGTCCGCCATGAAGAAGCCCCTCGCCCTGCTCGCCGCCCCGATCCTTGGCGTTCTGGCCGCCCTGGCCGCGCCGATGTCGGCCCAGGCCCACCGCGCCTGGCTGGCGCCGACCTCGACCGTCCTCTCCGGCGACAGCGCCTGGGTCGGCTTCGACGCGGGCATGTCCAACGGCGTCTTCATTCCCGATCACGCGCCGATGAACCTCGCCGGGCTGACCATCACCGCCCCTGACGGATCGACGGTCCAGCCAGAGAACCTGCACCGGGCCCGCTACCGCTCGACCTTCGACCTCCACCTGACGCAGCCGGGCACGTACAAGGTCGCCAACGTCATGAGCGGCGTCATGGCGACGTACACCGAAAACGGCGAGCAGAAGCGCTGGCGCGGCCAGGCGGCCGAGTTCCCGGGCGCCCTCCCGGCGGGGGCTACGGACGTGGTCGCCACCCGCACCTCGAGCCGCATCGAGACCTTCGTCACCCTCGGGGCGCCGACGGACACGGTGTTCACCAACCCGGCCGACGGCCTCGTCATGATCCCGGTCACCCATCCGAACGACCTCGTCGCCGGCGAGCCGGCCACCTTCAGGCTGTCCAGCGACGGCGTCGCGGCCGCCGGCGTCGAGGTGACCATCGCCCGCGGCGGCACGCGCTACCGCGACAATCCGGAGGAGATGACCGTCGCCACCGGCCCCGACGGCGCCTTCACGGTCACCTGGCCCGAGCCGGGCATGTACTGGCTGAACGCCTCGGTCCGCACCCCGGCCCAGGGCGACGCGATCGCCGCCAACGCGCAGTACGTCGCCGTGGTCGAGGTCCTGCCCTGACCCCCGCCGGCGACAACCGGGTCCTCATCCCGACGCACGGGCGGACGCCGACGCGGCCGCCGGGGTCGACGATCCTCGACCTTTCCGGCCAGACCATGGGCACGACCTGGTCGGTGCGCCTGGTCCCGCCGCCGGGGCTGGCCGCCGAGACTGCGCACGAGGCCGTCGAGGCCGAGCTGGCCCGCATCGTCGGCCACTTCAGCCACTGGGACCCGCGCGCCGAACTGGCCCGCTTCAACGGCGCCCCGCCGGGCTTCTACGCGGTCTCCGAACCGTTCTGGACCCTGCTCAACGCGGCGCTGGACCTGGCCGACGACACCGACGGGGCGGTCGACCCCACCCTGGGCGCGCTCGTCGACCTGTGGGGTTTCGGCCCGACCGGCCCCCGCTCCGCCGGCGACCTGCCGAAGGACGAGGAGATCGCGGCGGCGCTCGCCGTCTCCGGCTGGAAGGGCCTGCGACTGAACCGCCCCATGCGCGCCGTGCAGCAGGTGGGAGGAATGAAGCTCGACCTCTCCGGAATCGCCAAGGGTCACGCCGTCGACCGCGTCTCCGACCGGCTGACCGAGCTCGGCGCGACCCACCACCTCGTCGAGATCGGCGGCGAGCTCCGCGGCCGCGGCGTCAGGCCGGACGGCCAGCCCTGGTGGGTCGAGCTGCAGCAGGCCCCGGGGACGCCGGCGCCGCGCACCCTCGCCGCCCTGTTCGACCTCGCCGTCGCCACCTCCGGCGACTGGATCCGCGGCTTCGACCGCGACGGCCGGCGCTACGGTCACACGATCGACGGCCGCACCGGCCGGCCGCTCGACAACGGCGTCGCCTCGGTGACCGTGCTCGCCGACACGGCCATGTACGCCGACGCCATGGCCACGGCGCTCGCCGTCATGGGTCCGACCGAGGGCCCCGCCTACGCCGGTGCGATGAACCTCGCCGCCGCCTTCGTGGTTCGCGGCGACTCCGGCCTGACCGAGATCCTCACGCCCGACTTCCGCGCCATGCTTGAAGAGGCCGCGTGACGTCCGATCCGGTCCGCTGGCTGTGTGCCGCGGCGGCGGTCGCCCTGTGGCTGCTGTCGATCGCCGCCGTCGCCCTGGTCCGCGCCCGGGCCCGGCGGCGCGCCGCCTCGCGGGCCGACGCCCTTTCCGCCGCCGGGGAGGGCGACTTCGTGCTGGCGGCCTTCGCCAGCCAGACCGGACTGGCCGAGCAGCTGGCGTGGATGACCGCCGAGGCCCTGTCGGGGGCCGGAGTCCCCGTTCGCGTCGCGCCGCTCGGCGAGCTCGAGCCCGCCGACCTCAGGGCCGCCCGCCGGGTGCTGATCGTCGCCGCCACCACCGGCGAGGGCGACGCGCCGGACAGCCTGTCCCGCTTCGTGCGCCGGCACATGGCCGCCCCCGCCGACCTCGCCGGCCTGCGCTACGGCGTGCTGGCGCTCGGCGACCGGTCCTATGCCCAGTTCTGCGGCTTCGGCCGGGCGCTGGACGCCTGGCTGCGCCGCTCCGGCGCCGAGCCCCTGTTCGACCGGGTCGAGGTGGACGACGGCGACGCCGGCGCCGTCCGCCACTGGCGGCGCCAGCTCGCCGCCGTCGCCGGCGCGCCCGTCGCCGCCGACTGGGCCCCGCCGACTTACGACCGCTGGCGGCTCGTCGGGCGCGTCCGGCTGAACCCCGGCAGCCCCGGCGGCGAGGCCTGGCTGCTGACCTTCGAACCCGTCGGCCCCGTCCCCGACTGGCAGGCGGGCGACATCGCCGAGATCGGCTTGCCGGCGGCGGACGGCGCCGCCCGGGCCAGCCGCGAATACTCCGTCGCCTCCCTTCCCGCCGACGGCCGCGTCGAGCTGATCGTCCGCCGCGCCATCCGCCCCGACGGCTCCCCGGGGCTCGCCTCCGGCTGGCTGACCGGCGGTCTCGCGGTCGGCGACGAGGTCGACATGCGGCTCCGGACCAACCGCAGCTTCCACGGCCCGGCCGTCGCGACCCCGATCGTCCTCATCGGCGCCGGCACCGGCCTGGCAGGACTTCGGTCCCACCTGCGCGTGCGCCCCGAAGGGGGCCACGGCGGCGCCTGGCTGATGTGGGGCGAGCGCAGCCCGACCCACGACGCCTGGCTGGAGGAGGAGCTGCAGGCCGCGCTCACCGCCGGCCGCCTCACCCGCCTCGACCGCGTCTTCTCCCGCGCCCCCGGCGACGGCCGGTACGTCCAGGCGCTGATCGGGGACCACGCCGACGAGTTGCGCCGCTGGGCCGACCGTGGCGCGACCCTGCTGGTCTGCGGCAGCCTCGAGGGCATGTCGACCGGGGTGCACGCGGCGCTGGAGGCCGCCTTGGGGGCGGACCGGGTGCTGGAACTGCTGGAGACCGGGCGTTACCGTCGCGACGTGTACTGACCCGGTATGCTCCGCCGGGCGCGGCGGGAGTCGCCGCGATGCGAACGCTCCGATGGGCGGCTATGGGTGGAGAACGGTCTTCAGCGCGAGCGCTCGAGCCGGCCAGACGCCGGTCACGTCGTGCGCTGGACAGCGCCTACTGCGACCGCCAGGAGCAGAAGCGGTCCACCCAGGATCAGCAGAGCGCTGAACAGCAACCCAAGTCGATAACTCCATGTTCGATAGACCTGTTTGGCGCCACTGGGCACGAGGTGGTCGAGAAGTGGACCGAGCAGATACAGAAGGTTCGCGAACATCAGGCCCACAGCCGTAGCGAACCCTTGGACCAGGACCGTTAGAGCAGTGAACTCCGGCGGCTCTTCGTTAGGGGCCGCAGTGGCAGGGTCCCAAGCGGACGCGATCAGCAAAAAGGCTGCAACGTAGATCACGAACCCTAAGGCCAGGCCCGCGAGCAGGAGAAGGTTGTAGCGCCAGCGCCGCCGGCCTTCCCACCAACGCCACGGTCCTACTTCTGTCATCGCCCGTCTCCTGCTGACACGAGAGTGGAGCAAGCTCAGGGAAGGCGGGTCAAGCTGGCCTCGCCGCCCGCGCGCGAGCAAACGCTCAGCAAGGCAGCTAGGGGTCGCGACCTGACCTCCGCACGCCATCCCGCTCAACGTCCTTCAGCAGAAGAAGGGCCACACCCGACGCCTCGCCCCGCCTCAGACCTCGGACCAGCGTCGCAACAGGTTGTGGTAGACGGCGGTCAGCTCCAGCACGGCCGGGTCTTTCGGCCCCTTGTCCAACGTCACCCGCTGGATCGCCACGTCCAGCCGGAACAGGGTCTCGCGGTCGGCGTCGTCGCGCACCAGGCTCTGCAGCCAGAAGAAGCTGGCCACCCGCGCCCCGCGCGTCACCGGCGCCACCCGGTGCAGACTCTTGGACGGATAGAGCACCAGGTCGCCGGCCGGCAGCTTGACCGTCTGCGGGCCGTACATCTCCTCGATGACCAGTTCGCCGCCGTCGTAGTCGCCGGGCTCCGACAGGAACAGGGTGCACGACAGGTCGCTGCGGATGCGCGTCGCCCCCCGCTGCCGGATGGCGTTGTCGACGTGCACGCCGAAGTGCTCGCCGCCCTCGTAGCGGTTGAACAGCGGCGGGAAGATCGTGTGCGGCAGGGCCGCCGAGACGAACATCGGATGGGCGTTCAGCGCCTGCGTCACCAGGGCGCCGACCTCCTTCGCCTCCGGCGAGTCCTCCGGCAGCTGGCGGTTGACCTTGGCGGTGGCCGACTGGTGGCCCGAGGTGACGTTGCCGTCGACCCAGTCGCCGGCGTCCAGCCGGGCGCGCAAGGCCGCGACCTCGTCCTTGGTGAAGACGCCCGGGATGTGCAGCAGCATGGCGGTCAGTAGCGCAGGTTGAGGGTCAGGATGGCCTGTCGCGCGGGGGCGACGTCGGCGTGGTGCACGCCGTTGGTGCGCAGGATGTACTCTTCATCGCCGGCGTTCTGGACGTTCAGCTGCAGGCTGGCGTTGTCGGTCAGGTCGAACGAGGCGAACAGGTCGACCCGCGTGTACGCCGGCGCGTAGATGCGGTTGCTTCCGCCGCCGGCTCCGCCCTGGTTGCCGCCGAAGCTGTCCGACACGTAGTAGACGCCCCCGCCCAGCGCGAGCCGGGGCGTCGCGCGCCAGGTGCTGAACAGGCTGATGCTGTGCTCCGGCGTGTTGGCCAGCGGATCGCCGACGTTGACGTTGTTGTAGGCGCCCGAGACCAGCTCGGAGTCCATCCAGGTGTAGCCGCCGAACACCTGCCAGGCGCGGGTGATGTTGCCCGAGACGCCCAGCTCCAACCCGCGCACCTCGGCTTCGCCGGCCTGCTCGTAGACGCCGGGAGAGACCTGGATCTGGGCGTTGCGGCGAACAGTGCGGAACAGGGCGCCGCTCAGCGACAGCCGCTCATGGAAGAGGGTCGCCTTGGCTCCGATCTCGACGCTTTCGCTTTCCTCCGGATCCAGCAGCTCGCCGGCCAGGTTGCCCGAGCCCGCGCCGCCCGCTCCGTTCTGGTCGCCGGCCGAGACCGTCGGGGGCGTCGAGGATGTCGCCCACGAGGCGTAAAGGCTGGTGGTCGCCGACGGCTTGTAGACCAGCCCGGCCTGATAGTTGACGAAGTCCCACGACCCTTGCTCGAGCGTCGGGGTCGTGGCGCCCCGGGCCAGGGCGGTCCCGTCGACCTCGTAGCTGTCGTGACGCACGCCAAGGTTCAGCACCCAGCGCTCTCCGATGGCGATCGAGTCGAAGGCGTACAGGCCCAGGGTGTTGGTGTTGGAGTGCGTTTCGACGCCGCGCGCGATCGTCCCGGTCCACGGGTCGGACGGGTCGGGGTCGTACACCCGGGTGCAGTCGAGGCCCGTCAGCGGCGCAGGACAGGCCGAACCGCCGGTCGTCGTCACCGTGTACGAGGCGTTGCGGTTGATCTCGCGGCTGAACTCGAGGCCGACGTCGAAGCTGTGGGTCAGCCCGCCGGCCGCGACCTTGCCGTACACGTCCACGACGTTGGCGAAGGTCGCGGTCGGGTTCCAGCGCGACTTCGTCCCGCGCTTCATCCACCACTCGCCGGCGATCTCCCGCGCTGCGCCGCCGTCGCCGGGGTTGGTCACCACATAGTCGTTCAGCGTCTCGGCGTAGCGGGTGACGTTGCGGATCGACAGGGCCTCATTGATCCGGTGTTCGACCTCCAGCGTCAGGCTGTCGACCTCGTTGGTCAGGTAGTCCCGCGCCGTCAGGCCGTAGAAGCTGTCGTAGGGCACGTCGAGCACGCCGCTGTCGGTCGTGCGCGTTCCGATCTTGGTGAACAGCGGGATGCCGTAGTCGGGCATCTGGTCCGAGGTCAGGTGATAGTAGCTCAGCGTGGCCGTGGTCCCCGTCCCCAGGCCGATCGCGCCGGACAGGCCCAGACCCCACCGGTCGTAGTCGACGGCTTCGCGTCCCGGGACGTCGCCTTCGGCCGCCATCAGGTTCAGCCGCAGCCCCGCGGTCTCCCCGACCCGCCAGTTCTGGTCCAGCACGCCGCGCAGGTAGCCGTCGGTCCCGACGCCCAGTCCCACGCGGGTGAAGTCGGTCAGGCGCGGCGTCTTGGACGACAGGTTGATGCTGCCCCCGCCCGAGCCGCGGCCGGAGTAGACCGCGTCCGGCCCCTTGATGACCTCGACCTGCTCGAGGTTGAAGACCTCGCGCTGCTGGCCGCCGGTGTCGCGGATGCCGTCCACGAAGACGTTGTTGCCCGACGACTGCCCACGGATGAACGGCCGGTCGGCGAGCGGCTGGCCGCCCTCGCCGGCCCCGAAGGTGATCCCGGGCGAGGTGCGCAGGATGTCCTGCAGCGAGGTCGCCGCGGTCTGCTCGATGATCTGCTGCGGGATGATGGTGACTGACCGCGGCGTGTCGACCAGCGGCGCGACGAACTCCGGCGACTGCGGCTCCCGCGCCGCCGGCTGGCCGGTGACGGTGACCGTCCCGAGGTTGGTGGCGTCCTGCGGATCGGCGGCGGCGCCGGGCTCCACGGCGAGCGCCGGCCCGCCGATCAGCATGCCCGCGGCGGTCGAGGCGAACAGGAGGGCGCGGAGGGCGTCGGCGCGATCGGTCATGGCGAATCCGGCAGAGGTTAAATGCGAGCGGTTCGCATTATCATCCTCGCCAGACGCCGCAACCGAAATTGCGACACATTCTCAAAAAACTTTCGCCTCAGGCCCTCAGACGGCCGCCACCTGCTTCATCGGGACCATCGTGTCGGCCAGCCGCGCGGGGTCGACGGGCGCGCCCCGTCCGATCATCTGACGCCCCCCCATGAACTCCGCCGCCGCGTTCACCGCCTCGACGCAGACGATGCGGTCGCCCTTGAGGTGGAAGACCGCGAAGGCGCCCGAATCCGGGTCGCCGCGCACCACCTGACGATCCGCGCCGTCCGGCAGGCCGGCGATCTGCAGCTTGACCTCGTACTGGTCGGACCAGAACCACGGGACCTCCGGCGCCGGCGCGGGACGCCCGACGATCGCCGCCGCCGCCTGCTTGGCCTGCTCCAGGGCGTTGGGGACGCTCTCCAGCCGGTGGCGCAGCCCGCCGAGCGCCGGGATGGGCCGGAAGGTCATGTCGCCGATGGCGTAGATCGCCGGATGCGAGGTTCGCGCGCTCTCGTCCACCACCACGCCGTTGTCGCAGGCCAGGCCGGCGGATCGCGCCAGCGCGTCGGAGGCCAGCGCTCCGACACCGACCAGCACCACGTCCGCCTCGACCCGTCGCCCGTCCGCCAGCCGCACGCCGTCGGGCTCGAACGCCGCGACCTCGGCCGAGGTCAGGATCTCCACGCCCTCCCGACGATGCCTTTCGGTGAAGAAGGCCGACAGGGCGGGCGAGGCCACCCGCGCCAGCACCCGGTCCATCCGCTCGATGACCACCGCCTCCGCGCCCAGGGCCCGGGCCGAGGCGGCGGCCTCCAGTCCGACGTAACCCCCGCCGACCACGGCCAGCCGCTTGCCCGGCGCCAGCGCCGCCTTCAGCCTCTGCGCATCGGCGAGGGTGCGCAGCTCCAGCAGGTCGCCCCGCTCGGCGCCGGGCAGGGGCAACTTCCGCGCCGTCGAGCCCGTGGCCAGGATCAGCACATCCCAGGCCTCGACCGTCCCGTCGGCGAACGTCGCCGTCCTTGCCGCCGGATCGACCGCCGTGGCCGTGACGCCCATGCGCAGCTCGATGTCCTGTTCGGCGTAGAAGCTTTCCGGCCGCAGCAGCACGTCCTCCAGCTCCACCTCGCCCTTCAGCCAGGCCTTGGACAGCGGCGGGCGCTGGTACGGGGGAGCCGGCTCCTCGCCGGCCAGCAGCACCTGGCCGTCGAATCCGTACTGTCTGAGCAGGGCCGCCGCCGTGCCGCCTGCGTGTCCCGCGCCGATGATCAGAACCTTCGTCATGTTCGGGAAGTAGGGCGAGCCGGGCTGTTCCGCCAAGTCTGGATGCGCGGGAGGCGAACGGCGTTGCTGGAGCGCCGCCCGCGTGCAATCTTCGTTGCCGGGACATCCGGGGGGTTACGGGTCATGAAAAAGGTTATCGTCGCCGCTCTCGCGGCCATGCTGGCGTCCGCCTCGGGCGCGGCGGCGCAGGATGCGTCCGCAACCGCCACCTACGGCGAGACGCGCTTGCGCTCGGGCTTCACGCCCGACCCGCACTCGGTCAGCCTGACCGCCGGCGGCTCGATCGACGCCTCGCGGATCGGCTCGCCCTGCACCGGCTCCATCGCCAATGCGCCCGATTACGAGGTCACCTACACCGCAGGCTCCCTGCCGCTCTACATCTACGTCAACTCGAGCAGCGACACGACGCTGGTCGTCAACGGCCCCGACGGGCAGTGGTACTGCGACGACGACTCCAACGGCGGCGTCAACCCGCAGGTCACCTTCAACTCGCCGCGCTCGGGGACCTACGACATCTGGGTCGGAACCTTCAGCGGCGGCACGGCCGCGGCCACCCTCCACATCTCCGAACTTGCTGACGACGACAGCTCCGACCCGGAACCGGACGACTGGTCCATGCCGGACGCCAGCATGCGCGCCACCTACGGCGAGGTCGCGCTCCGGAGCGGCTTCACCCCGGATCCCCACCGCGTCCGCCTGACGGCGGGCGGGGCGGTCCCGGCTTCCAACGTTTCGGACCTTTGCGCCGGCACGATCGCGGTGGCGCCCGACTATCAGGTCACCTACACGGCCGGATCGCTGCCGCTGGTCTTCCGCAGCGAGTCGTCCACCGACACGACCCTGGTGATCAACGGCCCCGACGGTCAGTGGTACTGCAACGACGACGGCTGGCATTCGAACAACGCCGAGGTGCGCTTCGACAAGCCCGCGTCCGGCGTCTACGACGTCTGGATCGGCGTCTACGGCGGCGGCACCAGCTCCGCCAACCTGCTGGTCACCGAAACGCCCTGATCGCGTCGCCCGGGGGAACCGCCCGGGGTCGCTACGGATTCCCCTGCTGACGGCCCGGCTCCGGCCCGGCCGTCACATGGTGTTTCAGGCGGAGCCGTATCGGTTGGCTCCGCCTCCGGAAGCGGCCAAAGACCCTTCACGGAGACGGGTTCAACGAGCGAAGGAGCGGGGATGGCGGCCCTTGTGCTGTTCGGCGGCGGCGGCGACCTCGCCATGCGGATGCTGCTGCCCTCGCTCTACTTCCTCGAGCACGACAGCCTGCTGCCCGACGACCTGAAGATCATCGGCGCCGCCCGCTCCGACGAGAGCCGCGACGAATACCTCGCCAAGGTCCGGGCCGCCGTCGAGGGCAAGGCCGTGGCCGACGACGCCTGGTCGGAGGCGGCGTGGAGCCGCCTGGCCGACCGCCTCGACTACCTCGCTGTCGACGCCACCGACCCGGCCAGTCTGGAGCCGTTGAAGGCGCGTGTCGGGGATGGACCCACCACCTCCTTCCTCGCCGTCTCCCCCTCGCTCTACGGCCGCATCGTCACCGCGCTGAAGACGGCGGGTCTGGCGGGCCCGAACGATCGGGTGGTGCTGGAGAAGCCGGTCGGCCGCGATCTCGAGACCTTCCGCCAGATCGACGACGCGGTGGCCCACGCCTTCAGCGAGAACCAGGTCTTCCGCATCGACCACTATCTCGGCAAGGAGACGGTCCAGAACCTGATCGCCCTCCGCTTCGGCAACACGGTATTCGAGCCGCTGTGGAACAACCTTTCGATCGATCACGTGCAGATCACCGTGGGCGAGACCGTCGGCGTCGGCGACCGCTGGCCCTACTACGACGAGTACGGCGCGCTGCGCGACATGCTGCAGAACCACATGCTGCAGCTGCTCTGCCTGGTGGCCATGGAGCCGCCGGCCGACCTCGACCCGGACTCGGTGCGAAACGAGAAGGTCAAGGTGCTGCGGTCGCTGCGCCCGATCACGCCTGACGAGGCCGAGCGCGTCACCGTTCGCGGCCAGTACGTCGGCGGAACCGTCGAGGGCGAGGTGGTCAGGGGGTACGACGAGGAACGCGGCCAGGACTCGGACACCGAGACCTTCGTGGCCATCCGCGCCGAGATCGACAACTGGCGCTGGGCCGGCGTCCCCTTCTTCATGCGCACCGGCAAGCGCCTGCCCGAGAAGCGCACCGAGATCGTCATCCAGTTCAAGCCGGTGCCGCACTCGATCTTCGACCACGGCGACCGCGGGGCCCTGGCGGCCAACCGCATGGTGATCGAGCTCCAGCCGGAAGAGGACATCTCCCTGTCGGTGATGAACAAGCGCCCCGGGCTCGAGCAGCGCATGCAGCTGCAGCCGATCCGCATGTCGCTGTCGTGGGGCCAGAACGACCGCGACGCCCGGCCGCCGCGGCGCCGCATCGCCTACGAGCGCCTGCTGCTCGACGCGCTGGCCGGGGACTCCACCCTGTTCGTTCGCCGCGACGAGGCCGAGCAGGCGTGGAAGTGGGTCGACGAGGTCTCCGAGGCCTGGGCGGAGGGCGAGGTCCGCCCGCAGGAATACGCCGCCGGAACCTGGGGGCCCGAGGCCGCCGCCGCCCTGCTGGCCCGCACCGGGCGAGAATGGAACACCGGTCATGGCTGAGGTCCGCGCCTTCTCCCACGCCGCCGCCTGGGCCGTGGCCTGCGCCGATCGCCTCGCCGACGCCCTGTCGACCGCCCTCGCCGCCGACGGCGCCGCCTTGTTCGCCGGCGCCGGCGGCTCCACGCCCGAGCCGATCTACCGCCGTCTGGCCGCCGCCCCGCTCGACTGGTCGCGGGTCACGGCCACCCTCGTCGACGAGCGCTACGTCCCCGAATTCTCCGACAAGTCCAACGCCCGACTGCTGAAGCGGACCCTGCTGACCGGCCCGGCCGCCGCCGCCCGCTTCGTGCCGCTCTACAGCGAACAGGTCACCGTCGACCGGGCGGGTCTGCTGGCCGCCCACGCCCTGCGCGCCGTGGGGCGACCCTTGGACGCGGTCCTTCTCGGCATGGGCGAGGATGGCCATATCTGCTCGATGTTCCCCGACAATCCCGCGCTGAAGCAGCTGCTCGCGCCGAACAACCCGCCCCTCGTCCTCGCCGTCCACAAGAGCCGCTCCACCTCGGCCCCGCAGGAAGACCGCCTGTCGATGAACCTGCCCTGGCTGGCGCAGGCTCGCCGCGTGGTCCTGGCCCTTACCGGCGCGACCAAGCGGGAGGTCTTCGAGCGCGAGGTCGGCGGCGATCCCTCGGTCTCGCCGATCGCCGCCCTGGTCGCCGCCCGCGGCGGAGACATCGAGGTCCTGTGGACGGAGACCGCCCGATGAAGCCGCTCAACCCCGTCGTCGCCGAGGTCACGGCCCGCATCGTCGAGCGCAGCCGCGCGACCCGCACCGACTACCTGCGCCGCATGGACGCCGCCGGTTCCGACAGGCCCGGCCGCGCCAAGCTCAGCTGCGCCAACTGGGCCCACGCCTTCGCCGGCCAGCCGGTGGTCGACAAGCTGACCGTCATGTCCGGGACCCAGCCCAACGTCGGCATCGTCACCGCCTACAACGACATGCTCTCGGCCCACGTGCCGTTCGAGCGCTTTCCGCCGATCATCCGCGAGGCGGCCCGCGAGATGGGCGCCACCGCCCAGGTCGCCGGCGCCACCCCGGCCATGTGCGACGGCGTCACCCAGGGCCGCCCCGGCATGGAGCTGTCGCTGTTCAGCCGCGACGTCATCGCCATGTCGACCGGCGTGGCCCTGAGCCACGACGCCTTCGACGCCGCCATATGCCTGGGCGTCTGCGACAAGATCGTCCCCGGCCTGTTCATGGGCTCGCTGGCCTTCGGCCACCTGCCGGTGGTCTTCGCCCCGGCCGGGCCCATGCCGTCCGGCATCCCCAACGCCGAGAAGGCCCGGGTCCGCGCCCTCTACGCCCAGGGCAAGGTCGACCGCCACACCCTGCTGCAGAGCGAGGTGGGCTCCTACCACTCGCCCGGCACCTGCACCTTCTACGGCACCGCCAACTCCAACCAGATGATGATGGAGCTGGCCGGTCTGCACATGCCGTCGACGGCCTTCGTCCATCCGGAGACCGGGCTGCGCGACGCCCTCACCGCCGCCGCCGCGAGACAGGCTGTGATCCTGGCCCGCGAGGGCCGCGGCCGCATGGCCGACGTCATCGACGAGAAGTCGGTGGTCAACATGATCGTGGCCCTGCTCGCCACCGGCGGCTCGACCAACCACGCCATCCACCTGGTGGCCATGGCGCGCGCCGGCGGCATCCTCATCGACTGGACCGACATGGACCAGCTCAGCTCGGTCACGCCCCTGCTGGCCCGCGTCTATCCCAACGGCTCGGCCGACGTGAACGCCTTCCAGGCCGCCGGCGGCGTCGCCTTCGTCGCCCGCGAGCTGGCGGAGAACGGCCACGTCCACGCCGACGTCGAGACCATCATGGGCCGCGGCATCCACCACTATTTCCAGGAGCCCTCGCTGATCGACGGCGAGCTGGTCTGGCGCGACGGGGTGGCGGAAAGCCTCGACACCGACATCCTCCGGCCCGCCTCCGATCCGTTCCAGAAGGACGGCGGCCTGCGCCTGGTCCAGGGCGACCTCGGCCGGGCGGTGATCAAGGTCTCGGCCGTCAAGCCGGAGCACCGCATCATCGAGGCCCCCGCCGCCGTGTTCGAGACCCAGGAAGAAGCGCTGCAGGCCTTCAAGGACGGCCGGCTGGATCGCGACGTGGTCGTGGTGCTGCGCTTCCAGGGCCCGAAGGCCAACGGCATGCCCGAGCTGCACAGCCTGTCGCCGGCGCTGGGCGTCCTGCAGGACCGCGGCTTCAAGGTCGCCTTCGTCACTGACGGCCGCATGTCGGGCGCCTCGGGCAAGACGCCGGCCGCCATCCACGTCAGTCCCGAGGCGCTGGCCGGCGGGCCGCTGGCCCATGTGCGCGACGGCGACGTCATCCGGCTCGACGCCGAGGCCGGCGTCCTGACCACGGTCGGCGTCGGCGACCTGCGCGCCCGCCCGGCGGCGCAGCGCACCGAGGCCCACGCCAGCGGCTCCGCCTGGGGCTTCGGCCGCGAGCTGTTCGCCTCGTTCCGCCGGATGGCGGGCACGGCCGAGGAAGGCGCCTCGGTCTGCTTCGCCGGACCGCCGGCGCCGAACGGCCACGCCGACGGGCCGCCGGATCCGAACATCGTCGACCGGGCGGTGGACGCCTGATGCAGGGGGGAATGCAGTGACCGTGGCCTGGGACAAGACGCTTCTGGTCGGCGACGTGGGCGGCACCAACGCGCGCTTCGCCATCGCCCACATGATCAACGGCAAGCCTGTGCTCGAGCACCACGAGAGCTTCAAGGGCGCCGACCACCCGACCTTCCTCGGCGCGGTGCAGGCCTTCATCGACGGCTGCGAGGTCAAGCCGAGCGCAGGCGTCATCGCCGTCGCCGGGCCGGTCACCGACGGCGAGATCGATCTGACGAATTCGCACTGGCGCCTGTCGGAGGCCCAGCTCGAGACCCTCGGCCTGAGACCCGCCCGCCTGATCAACGATTTCGAGGCCCTGGCCTGGGGCGCGCCGGTCGTCCCGGCCGACCAGCTCGCCTCGCTCGGTGGGCCCGACGAGGGCGACCCCGACAGCGCCATCGCGGTGCTCGGGCCGGGCACCGGCTTCGGCGTCTCGGCCCTCATCCGCGACGGCCGCGGCGGCGAGATGGCCATGCCGTCGGAAGGCGGCCACGCCTGCTTCGCCCCCGGCGATCCGATCGAGGACGAGATCCTGCGCATCCTGCGCCGCCGCTACGACCGCGTCTCCATCGAGCGGCTGATCTGCGGCCCCGGCCTGCTCAACATGCACCGGGCCCTGGCCGAGATCGACGGCCGCGAGACCCACATCGACGACCCGGCCCAGATCACGGCCGAGGCGCTGGCGGATCCGCGCAGCCCCTGCGGGGCCACCCTCGCCCGCTTCTGCGCCATCCTCGGCGCGGTGGCCGGCGACATCGCCCTGACCACCGGCGCGCGCGGCGGGGTCTACATCGCCGGCGGCATCGCCCCGCGCATCCTGCCCTTCCTGCAGGCCAGCCCCTTCCGCGAACGGTTCGAGCGCAAGGGCCGCTTCACCGACTACATGAAGGCCATCCCCACGCGGGTGATCCTGCACAAGCACGCTGCCCTTCTCGGCGCCGCCCGGGTGGCCTTCGCGGACGCCGGCTGAGGCGAACGTCGCCGGCCTGACATTTCTATCACGGCGGCGTGAACCTTCCGGGAAGCGTGGCGTTACAGCAGTCCAATCCATCGGAGGGACTGTTCCCAATGCGTAAGTTCACCATCGCCGCCGCCGCCCTGTTCGCCGTCGCCGGCCTCGCCGCCTGCAACAGCCCGGCGGACGAGAAGGCCGAGCAGCAGGCCGACGCCCTGGAGTCCCAGGCCGCCGCCACGCCGAACGAGGCGGAAGAGACCATGCTCAACGAGAAGGCCGACCAGATCGAGCAGCAGGCCGGCAACGCCGACGGCGGCATGACCACCGAGAACACTCCGGAGACCTCGCCGAGCGAGATGAACCCGGGCCAGTAAGAACCGGCTTGCGGATCAGGCCCCCGTCGCTCGCGGCGGGGGCCTTTTTCATGCGCGGAAGCCGTTCAGTCGACGCAGATCGCCGCCTCCGCCCGCCCGTCCTCGACCCGCGCGTAGCAGCCGAAGCGGCCGCTGTCGGCCTGGCACTGGCCCACAGCCGAAGCGCCGGCCGCCGGGAACGGCGCGTCTTCCACGCGGCAGTCGCCGAGGCAGTCGTCGCCGTCGGTGCAGCGCTTGCCTGCGTCGGCGTAGCTCACCACGCACTGCAGCGTCTGCATCCGGCCCTGCGGCAGCATGCGCCCCCCGCGCGCTTCGCAATCCGAGGCCTCGGTCCGCTCCGGAACCCGCACCGGCGGCGGCACATCGGTGGTGTCGACGTCGCGCACCACCGGCGGCTCCTGGTCGCCCTCGCCGCCGGCGGAGGTTGCCGGCATCGGCTGGCAGGCGACGGCCAGCAGGCTCGCGCCGATGATCAGGAGGCGCTTCATCCGACCCGCCCCTTCTCGAACCCGGACCAGACGTCGTCGTAGTCCAGCTGCATGGTCGGACTGGTCTGCGCCCACGCCGTCGTCCGGATCGGCATCCGGCTCTCGAACATGAAGGCCAGGGTGTTCTCGATCTTCACCGGCTTGAGGTCGGCCTTCACCGCCTTGTCGTAGCTGGCCTGGTCGGGGCCGTGGCCGCTCATGCAGTTGTGCAGCGAGGCGCCGCCCGGGGCGAAGCCGCCCTCCTTGGCGTCGTACTCGCCGAACACCAGCCCCATGAACTCGCTCATCACGTTGCGGTGGAACCACGGCGGCCGGAAGGTGTCCTCGGCCACCATCCAGCGCGGCGGGAAGATCACGAAATCGCAGTTGGCCGTGCCGGCCGTCTCCGACGGCGAGGTCAGCACCGTGAAGATCGACGGGTCCGGGTGGTCGAAGCTGACCGTGCCGATCGTGTTGAACTTCGCCGTGTCGTACTTGTAGGGGGCCAGGTTGCCGTGCCAGCCGACCACGTCCAGCGGGCTGTGGGCGAAGGTCGTGGTCCACAGCCGGCCGCCGAACTTCTGCACGCACTCGGTGGGGCGATCCACGTCCTCGAACCACGCCGTCGGCGTCTCGAAGTCGCGCGGATTGGCCAGGCCGTTGGCCCCGATCGGCCCGAGATCCGGAATGCGGAAGATGGCGCCGTAGTTCTCGCAGACGTAGCCGCGGATCTCGCCCTCGCACTCGACCCGGAAACGCACCCCGCGCGGGATCACCACGATCTCGCCGGGGCGGGCGTCGAGACGTCCCATTTCCGTGACAAAAACCTGTTGTCCCATCTGTGGGACGATCAGCAGCTCGCCGTCGGCGCAGTAGAACACCCGGTCGACCATCGACCGGTTGGCCGCGTACAGGTGGATGCCGATCCCGGCGGCGGCGTCCGGATCGCCGTTGCCGCCATAGGTGACCAGACCCTCGACCCAGTCGGTCGGTTCGGACGGCATGGGCAGCGGGTCCCAGCGCATGCGGTTGGGCGACGGCGGCGCCTCCGTGAACGGCCCGGACCGCAGCCTGCCCTGGGCGGACGGCTGATAGGCAGGATGCTGGGCCGACGGCCGCAGCCGGTACAGCCAGCTCCGGCGGTTCTCGCTGCGCGGCGCGGTGAACGCCGTGCCCGACAGCTGCTCGGCGTAGAGGCCGAGGCTGTGCCGCTGCGGCGAGTTCCGCCCCTCCGGCAGCGCCCCCTCCACCGCCTCGGTCGAGAAGTGATTGCCGAAGCCCGGCATGTACCCAGGCGCGTTGGCTCGCGTCGTCATGTGCGTTTTCTCCCGTTCGGGAGATTTAGCCCCCGGGGGGAGGCCCCGCCACCCCCGGAAAACACCGTAGCCGTTCAGAACCCCTGCGCCCGCGCCAGCCGCTCCTGATGGAAGCCGGCGTCGCCCAGCAGCTCATTCAGCACCCGCACCCGCTTCATGAACAGGCCGACGTCGAACTCGTCGGTCATCCCGACGCCGCCGTGCATCTGCACCGCCTCCTGCACCGCCAGCTCGGCCACGCGGCCGGCCTTGGCCTTGGCCACGGAGACCGCCAGCGGGCCGTCCTCGCGGCCCTGATCCAGCGCCTGCAGCGCGCCCAGCGCCGCCGCCTTCGCGATCTCCAGCTCGGTGAACAGGTGCGCCGCCCGGTGCTGCAGGGCCTGGAACTCGCCGATGAACTTCCCGAACTGCTGGCGGGTGCGCAGGTACTCCAGGGTGATCCGGAAGGCCTCGTCCCCGGCCCCGGTCAACGACGCCGCCGCGCAGGCCCGGCCGAGGTTCAGCGCGCCCTCCAGCAGCGCCTCGCCGCCGTCGACGGCCCCCACCACCGCATCGGCGTCGACCTCGACGTCCTTCAGCGTGACGCGCGCCGCATTGTGGGCGTCGACCATCACCGTCCGCTCGACCTCGACCCCCGCCGTCTCCGGATCGACGAGGAACAGGGTCAGGCCGCCCTCGGTCCGCGCCGCCACGATCAGGGCGTCGGCGACATGGCCGTCCAGCACCATCGCCTTGGCCCCGTTCAGCCGGAAGCCGTTGCCGGACCGTTCGGCCGTGGCGGCGATCTTCGCCGGCCCATGCTTGGCCCCCTCGTCGACGGCCAGCGACACGATGGCCTCGCCCGCCGCGATCCGCGGCAGCCAGGCCGCCTGCTGCGCCTCGGAGCCGCCCTTCAGCACCGTCGCCGCCAGCACCGACGAGCCGAGGAAGGGCGACGGCGTCAGCGTCCGCCCCAGCGCCTCGGCGACCACGCCCGCCTCGACCGCGCCCAGCCCCGAGCCGCCGTGTTCCTCGGGTATCACCACGCCCGCGAAGCCCATCTCGCCGAACGCCCGCCACAGCTCCCGCGACACGCCGTCGGGGTCGCGGCTGTCGCGCAGCTTCCGCAGGTGCGCGATCGGCGCGTGCTCGGCGAGGAAGCCGTCCGCGGCCTCCTTCAGCATCGTCTGCTCTTCGGTCAGGATCAGGGGCATGGGTCAGGCTCCCGGCAGGCGCAGCAGGTGCTTGGCGATGATGTTGAGCTGGATCTCCGAGGTCCCGCCCTCAATCGAGTTGGCCTTGGTGCGCAGCCAGTCGCGCGCCATGGCCCCGTCGCGCGAGCGCTCGCCTTCCCACTCCAGGGCGTCGATCCCGCCGGCCGCCATCAGCAGCTCGTGCCGCCGCTTGTTCAGCTCCGAGCCATAGTATTTCAGCATGGAGGCGATGGCAGGGTGCGCCTGCCCCGCCTTGGCCAGGTCGCCGGTCCGCTCCATGGCCAGCCGGAAGGCCGCGGCGTCGGTCTCCAGCTCGGCGATGCGCGCCCGCAGCATCGGCTCGTCCAGCCGCCCGTCGGCGTCCACCCCCAGCGCGTCCGCCGCCAGCTGCCCGACGGGGCGGCCGCCCATGTGCTCGCCCATGGCCCCGATCATGGTCCGCTCGTGGGCCAGCAGGGCCTTGGCCACGTCCCAGCCGCGGTTCAGCGTCCCGACCAGGTTCTCCTTCTCGACCCGGACGTTGTCGAAGAAGGTCTCGCAGAACGGGCTCTTGCCCGAGATCAGGGTGATCGGCCGGGTCGACACCCCCGGCGTCTCCATGTCGAACAGCACGAAGGAGATGCCGAGATGCTTGGGGGCCTCGGGGTCCGTCCGCACCAGGCAGAAGATCCAGTCGGCCTTGTCGGCGTAGCTGGTCCACACCTTCTGGCCGTTGACGATCCAGTGGTCGCCGCGATCCTCGGCCCGGGTCTGCAGCCCGGCCAGGTCCGATCCCGCCCCAGGCTCGGAATAGCCCTGGCACCAGCGGATTTCGCCGCGCACGATCGGCGGCAGGAATTTGCGCTTCTGCTCCTCGGTCCCGAACTGCAGCAGGGCCGGGCCCAGCATCCAGACGCCGAAGCTGTTCAGCGCCGGCTGCGCCTTGATGCGGCGCAGCTCCGAGGCCAGCACCTTGGCCTCCTCACGCGACAGGCCGCCGCCGCCGTATTCCTTCGGCCATTCCGGCGCGGTCCAGCCCTTCGCCCCCATCCGCTCCAGCCAGAGCCGGTGCCCTTCGGTGGCGAATTCGGCCTTGCGCCCGCCCCAGATCATCTCGGCCTCGGACCGCATCGGTCCGCGCACCTCGGCCGGGCAGTTCGCCTCCAGCCAGTCCCGCGTCTCGGCGCGGAAGGTCTCCAGATCGCTCATCGTCGCCTCCGTCCCGACAGGTCTAGCAGCGATTCAGTGCTGACGTAGCGTCAGGGATGACCGCACTACTCTGCTAGCGTCATCCTCCGGCAAGCCGCGGAGCGGCGCCGACCGGAGGACCCAGCGGCGCCGGACGTCCGCGTCAGCGGGCGGGCGGCGAAATGGCGGACACAGCCGCGCTCCTGACAGCTTCGCGCTCGCGCGCGCCGCTGGGTCCTCCGGTCTCGCTGCGCTCGCCGTAGGATGACGATAGCGGACTGGGGTCCTCATCCCCCCTTCGGCAGAAACGGCGAGAAGGTGATCACCGTGAAAGTGTCGCGGATGTGCGGCCGGGTCTGCACCTGGCGCGTCACGAAGGTGCCGATGTCCATCTCCTTCGGCAGCTGGAACTTGGCCAGCAGGTCGTACTGCCCCGAGGTCGAATAGACCTCCGAGACGTGCTCGACGTTGTCGACCATGTCCGCCGCCACGTCGTTGGCGTGCCCCAGCTCGCATTTGATGAAGACGAAGATGGCGGTCATCATGGCTGGGGCGGTCCTCCGGGTTCGGAGGTGGTCTAGCGGATGGCGACGTGACAGGCGAGATCGACCTTGAAGCCGAATACAACAACCGGGCCCGCGTCCCCGACCATCCGGCGGTGATGCAGCGCTGGCGCGAGGCCGCCGGGGCCGCCCGCGCCGCCCATGCGCCCGAAACCATCGCCTACGGCTCCGGCCCGCGCGAGGTCATGGACCTGTTCTCCGCCGGCGACGATGCTCCCGTCGCCGTCTTCCTGCACGGCGGCTACTGGCAGGCGCTCGACAAGGACTGGTTCTCCGGTCTCGCCCCCGCCCTGCTCGCGCACGGGGTCGGCCTCGCCATCCCGTCCTACGACCTCGCCCCCGCCGTCCGCCTCGGCCGCATCCTGTCCCAGGTCCGCGCCGCCGTGGACGCCGTCCGCGTCCGCACGGGCCGGCGGCCCGTCGTCTTCGGCCACTCGGCCGGCGGGCACATGGCGGCCTGCATGCTGAGCGAGGGCCGCGCCTCGGCCGCGGTGGCGATCAGCGGCGTCTTCGACCTCGCCCCCCTGATCCCCACCTCGCTCAACGACGCCCTTCGCCTGGACGAGATGGAGGCCGCCGCCCTGTCGCCGGTCCACTGGCCGGTCCCGGACGGCTCCACCCCGGGCGGCACGACGCTGGACTGCCTCGTCGGCGCCGACGAGAGCCCCGAGTTCCTGCGCCAGTCGCGGATGATGGCCGAGTTGTGGGGCGCACGCGGCGTCGAGACCCGATTCGGGGCCCTGCCCGGCCTCAACCACTTCACCGTGCTGGACCCGCTGTTCGACCCGGACAGCCCGATGGTGAAGCGGATCGTCGACCTCGCCCGGGCCTGACGCGAAAAGGGCCGGCCCTTGCGAGCCGGCCCTTCGTCACGCGTCCACGGGAAGCGTTCAGCGCGTCTCGGTGTTGCGCACCTCAAGGCCGTCCTCGCCGGCGCGGACGGTGGTCTCCTCGGTGGTGGTGGCGTTGTCGATCGCCTCGCCGGTCTCGTTCACGCCCTCGCGCATGGCCTCGCCAGTGGCGTCGGCGGCGTTGTCGACCGCCCGGCCGGCGTCGGCGGTCGCATCGGCGGCGGCGTCGGTGGCGTTGGCGGCGGCGTTCTCGGTCTGCTCGCCGGCGCGATCGGCCTCGGGTTGGGTGCAGGCCGCCAGCGGGGCGGCGGCGAGGGCGGCGGCCAGGGCCAGTCGGGTCAGGGTGTTCATCGCAGTCTCTCCTTCACGGTGGGGGATGGGTGAGCGCTACTGGCGCGGCGGAATGGCCTGGTCGGCCACGTCGCCGACCGTGCCGACGGTGTCGTCGACCACCCCGCCCGGCTGCAGCGTCGTGTTCGCCACACCGCCCACGGTGTCCACGGTGTGGTCGACCGTGGTCAGCAGCCGTTCGAGGATCTCGGGATTACGGTCGATGGTGGTCAGGGTGCGGTCGATGATCTGGCGCACGTTGTCCAGCCGCACCTTGAGCAGCACCTGGGCCTCGACGCCCTTGATGGTGATCTTGACGTTGTCGACCGAGGCGTCGACCCCGGCGCTCAGGTGAAGCAGGTTGGCCAGCCGCGCCTCGAGGTTCAGTCGCGCCTCGAGGTTCTCGACCTCGATGGTGATCTCCTCGACCGACAGGTTCGGCACGTCCAGCAGCACGTCCGGCTCGCCCGAGGGGATGCCCGGCTGCTGTTGCTGCGGCTCGGCCGAGAGCGGCGCGACCGGCTGGACCTGCGGCGGCGGCGGCGTCTGGGCCGCGGCCGCTCCGGCGGCGAACAGCACGGCGGCGGCGATCGCGCCCGTCGGCAACAGCTTCATTCCGGTTCTCCCTGGATGGTTTCGGAGTTGGTTTCGGGTGGCGTCGCCCCGGCCTCCAGCCTCGCATCCGGCTCCGGCGCGGCGATCGTCGCCTCGCCGCGCAATGTCCAGTCGACGTCGCGGAAGGTTCGCTGGCCGGGGATCGGCCGTGGCAGGCCCGTGGACAGGTTTTCCTCGACGATCGTCCCGGCCGGTTCGCTCCACGCCCGCACCCGCACGCTGCCGACCTGGCGCCAGCGCACCGAGTCGGCGTGCGCCCTGATCGACAGGCTGAGGTCGGGCCCGGCGGCGGGAGCGGCCGCCGGCGTCTGCGGCGTCGCCTGGGCGACGGCGAGCAAAAGTGACGACAAGGTGGCGATCATGCGGAGCAGAAAGCCCCAGGCCCCGGTCCGGTTCCGCCTGGCGTGCGCGGCGGCGCTTCAGGCCGCGGCCGTGGTCTCCGGCCGCAGCGCCGCCAGCGCCGCCCGCCTCAGCTCTCCGACGACCCGCTCCCCGTCCTGGCCGGGGAAGGCGAAGCCGTAGAGCAGGGCCATGTGCACCGAGTAGGACAGCCAGGCTGTGGTCGTCGCGGCGGCGGTCTCGGGATCGGGCGCCGTGACCCCGTCCTCGGCCGCCAGCAGCCAGGCGGCGATCAGCTCCACGCTGCGGGCGTTGAGCGCGGCGGGGCCCCGGCTCAGCTCCGCCGACTGCGACAGCAGCCGACCGAACACCGCCCGGATCAGTCCGGGGCTGGCGCGGGCGCTGTCGCGCAGGGCGTCGACCAGCCAGTCCAGCCGCGCCGCCAGCCCGACCCCGGCCCAACGCCCCGGAGCCAGCACCGTCTCCAGCTGCGCCACCTGCCGGCGCTGGGTGGAGTCGAGCAGGTGGGTCAGCAGGTCGTCCTTGCTCTTGAAGCGCGTGTACAGCGAGCCGACCGACACCCCGGCCTCCCGGGCGATGTCCTCGACCGTCACCGCCTCGAGGTCGCGGGTGGCGAGCAGCCGTCCGGCGGCCTCGAGGATCCGGGCCAGCGTCGCCTCGCTGCGCTTCTGGCGGGGCGGACGCGGCCCTTCCGGTGCGATGGTCAAGCGGCCCCTCCGACGGCTCCTGTGTAGAAGGCCGTCATACTAACGAAGTCGACCAGTCCGTGCAGGATGATCGCGGCCCACAGGTTGCGACCCGTCCACAGCCAGACGAGGCCGAGGCTCACCCCCACCCCGGCGGTGAGCAGCGCCCCGCCCAGCCCCTGCCAGGCGTGGCAGGCGCCGAACAGCAGGCCCTGCAGCACGACCGCGACGAACACCGCCGCGCCCGGCGGGACCTCGCCGCCCAGCAGGGTGGCGATGCGGTCGGTCAGGAAGCCCCGCGCCACCAGCTCCTCGCCGATGGCCGCCGAGCCCCAGGCCACCGGCAGGGCCCAGTACAGATATTCGGGCAGGTCGCCCCGCAGGCCGGAGAAGGCCGACAGGTCCGGCGGGGCGAGGCCCAGCGCCGGCAGCACCGCTGCGTGCAGCGCCCCCGCCAGCGCGCCGAGGGCCAGGTAGCCGAGCACCACCGCCAGCGCCACGCCCCACCAGCGCCGCGGCTTCCGCAGCCCGACGTCGGCCCAGCGGCGGCCGGCGGCGCGCAGCATCCACCACGCCACGGCGACGAGCAGGGCCATACGGCCGACGAGGGCAAGCTTGGCCGGCCAGCCGGCGCCGACCACCTCGCTGGCCGACAGGGGAATGGACACCCCGGCGACGAGCAGGGCCATGGCGAGGGTCTGAAGCCCGGCGAGGCGGCGGGCCCCGGCCGGAGGAGTGAGAACGGCGGCGGTCATCGCGACCTCCTGTTGTTGAATCTGAATTCATTTTCAGTTTTTCAGGCGCAGGAGTCAAGAGGGAGCTTCTCCGCGTCACAGGGATTGAAGTCCGCGCCCTTGACCCTGCGGGAGCGACGGAGGACTCAGGAGCGAACCCGGAGCCCCGCATGCGCCACGACCGCCTCGCCGTCCTCACCGCCCTCGAAGCCCAGGGCGTGGCCCCCGTCTTCTACCATCCGGATTTCGAGGTCTGCCTGAACGTAATCCGCGCCTGCGCCCGCGGCGGGGCGAAGGCGATCGAGTTCACCAACCGGGGCGACTTCGCCGTCGACCTGTTCGGCGACATCGCCCGCGAGCTGCAGAAGACCGACCCGGACGTCATTCTCGGCATCGGCTCGGTGGTCGACGCCGGCACCGCCGCCCTCTACCTCAACCGCGGAGCCCGCTTCGTCGTCAGCCCCTGTCTCGTCCCCGAGGTCGCCCGCGTCTGCAACCGGCGCATGGCGGCGTATTTCCCGGGCTGCGGCTCGGTCACCGAAATCGGCCAGGCCCACGAGCTGGGCTGCGAGATCGTCAAGCTGTTCCCGGGCGCCAGCGTCGGCGGCCCCGACTTCGTCAAGGCCGTGCTCGGCCCGATGCCCTGGACCAAGATCATGCCCACCGGCGGCGTCGACCCCGACGAGGCCTCGATCGCGAAATGGTTCGGCGCCGGCATCGTCGCCGCCGGCATGGGCTCGAAGCTGGTCACCGACGCGGCCGTGAAGGCCGGCGACTGGGCGGCGATCGAGGCGCAGGTCAGGCAGACGGTGGAGGCGATCCGGGCGTTCCGGGGCCGGTGACCTACCTGCAGTAGGCACCCGCTGGACATGGCGCCGCCGCCGCGTTTCCCTTTCCTCCCCGTTGCGAAGCAACGGGGAGGAAAGGGGCGGGGCGTCAAAGCCCCAGCGTCGGGCTCTCCAGGTCCAGCTCCGCCGCCGGGATCACCGTCACGTCCGGGTGGGCCGCGCGCAGGGCGTCGATGAACATGTCGGCCTGGCCGACCACCACCACCACCGCATCGTCAGCGCTGACCACCCCGGCCGCGGCCCGCAGGCTCTCCGGCGTCGTCGCCGCGATCCGGCCCGGATAGGCCCCGATCTCCGACAGCGGCAGGCCGTTGACCACCGCGTCCGCCAGCTGGCCGCCCAGCCCGCCGGTGGTCTCTAGCGCCCGCTGGAAGCCCCCGGTGATAAAGGTCTCCCGGTCGGTGACCGCCTGCTCGTCGACCGGCTCGCGCGCCAGCCGGTCGAACTCGGCCAGCACCAGCCCGACCACCTCGGCGGCGCTCTCGTTCTTGGTCTGGGTCGAGGCGACCAGCGCCCCGCCCTCGGCCCGCGCCGCCAGCGAGGAATAGGCCCCGTAGCTCAGGCCGCGCTTCGCCCGGATCTCCTGGAACAGCCGGCCGTTCTGGCCCGAGCCCATCACCGCATTGGCCACCGCCAGCGGATACCAGGCCTCGTCGGCGCGACGCGGCCCGCGCACCGCCGCCGTCACCGCGGCCTGCCCGGCGCCGGGCAGGTCGACCACCACCACGCGCGGTCCAGTCGGCGGTCCGGCCCGGTCGCCGATCATCGGCGTCGGCGTCGCCGGCCGCGCCCAGCCGCCCAGCACCTGCTCGGCCCAGGCGAAGGCCGCCTCCGGCTCCATGCCGCCGGTGACGATCACCGCCGCATTGTCCGGCCGCCACCAGCGGCGATGGAAGTCGACGATCTCCTCGCGGGTGATCGCCGCCACCGACTCCGGCGTGCCCGAAGTCGGCGCCCCGTAGGGGGCCGCGCCATAGACCAGCCGGTTCAGCACCAGCGAGGCGAGCGGCCCCGGCTGACGCAGGTTCACGCGGAGCGCGTTGACGGTCTGGGTGCGGCTGCGCGCCACCTCGGCCTCGGCGAAGTCCGGCCGCTGAACGACGTCGGCCAGCACCGCCCCGACCTCGGCCGCCGAGGCGATCGGCGCGGAAACGAACATCTGGGTGGCGTCGGGCCCCGCCCCGCCGCCGACATTGGCGCCCAGCGCCTCCAGCGTCCGCGCGATCTCGGGGGCGGAACGGCCGCCGGCTCCCTGCGTCGCCAGCGCGGCGGTCATCGTGGCCAGCCCCGGGCGCCCCGCCGGATCGGCCGCCGCGCCGCCGCCCAGCACCAGCTGGGCGTTCATGATCGGCAGGTCCGTCGACTTCGCCACGATGACCCGGAGCCCGTTCGACAGGGTGCGTTCGGCCACGACGGGCGTCACCGCCTCGCGCGCCGCGCCCAGCGCCGGCGGCGCCATGCGCTGGCCCTCCGGCCGCAGCTCGTTCGGCGGCAGCACCGCCGGCGGCACGGTCAGGAAGGCCGGAACCGGCGCCGGGTTGCGCCAGCTGTCCTCGGGCACGCCCTCGGGCCGGGCGCTCTCGTCCTGGTACCGCACCGACACCCGGGCCCGCTCGTCCAGATACCGGCGCGCCACCCGCAGCACGTCCTCCGCCGTCACCCGCTGCACCGCCGCCAGCCGTTCGTCGGCCGCGCGCGGATCGTTTTGCGACACGATCGACTGGCCGAGGATGAAGGCGCGGCCCGAAGCGGTCTCGCGCTGGCGCAGGGCCGAGGCGACGATCTCCGTCTTGGCCTCGGCCAGCTCGGCCGCCGTCACCGGCGCGTTCCGCACCCGCTCCAGCTCCGCGTTCAGCGCCGCCTCCACGTCGGGAATGGCCTTGCCCTGGGCGACCGTGGCG
Organism: Caulobacterales bacterium RIFCSPHIGHO2_01_FULL_70_19; assembly: GCA_001794825.1. GTDB lineage: Bacteria > Pseudomonadota > Alphaproteobacteria > Caulobacterales > Caulobacteraceae > Brevundimonas. The sequence continues at coordinate 53,333 of MGLK01000023.1, forward strand.
GTGACGGTGATCACCCCGTCCTCCTCCATGTCGTTCAGGCCGAAGCCGGCGTTGGCGGCCAACTGGCTCTCGTAGACCAGCGCCTGGTACAGCCGCGAGCTCTCGCCGCGCGACATGATCGCCTGCAGCACGTCCAGCGCGGGCGCGTCCGGGTGGCCGGCGGCCACGCCGGGGAAGATCGCCGCCACCGCCGGCAGCGGCACGTTCGGCGCCCAGGCCTCCACCATCCGCGGCTCGGTCCGGGGCGTCTCGACCGGCCGCTCCAACACCGGCGTCGGCCGGTCCGGGTTGCGGATGTCGGCGAAATACTGGTCGACCCAGCGGTCCAGCTGCGCCGGATCGAAATTGCCCGACACGATCATCGTCGCGTTGGCGGGCCGGTAGTAGGCCTCGTGGAAGGCGCGGGCGTCCTCGATGCGGGCCGAGTTCAGCTCCTCCAGCGAGCCGATCACGCTGCGCCGGTAGATGCTCTCGTCGAAGCTGTTGTCGCCGATGACGAAGCGCTGCAGCCGGCCGTACGGCGGCGCATAGACGCGCTGGCGCAGCTCCTCCTGGACGATCGACCGCTCGGTGTCGAACACCTCCTGGTCGACCACCGGCCGCGCCATCCGCTCGGCGTGGGTCCACAGCATCTGCTCCAGATACTGCGGCGGCACCGTCTCGTAGTAGTTGGTGAAGTCCTGGCCGGTGGAGGCGTTGCGGGTGCCCCCGGCGTTCTCCACGATCGTCGAGATCTGGCCGTAGGGCAGGTTGACCGTCTTGCGGCTGAGGATGTGCTCGAACAGGTGGGCGAAGCCCGAGCGGCCCTGCGGATCGTCCTTTCCGCCGACGTCGTACCAGAGGGTCACCGTCACCGTGCCGGCGGTCGGGTCGGGCATGGCGTAGACGTCGAGCCCGTTGGCCAGTTCGCGGTGGGTGAACTCCAGCGGCGGCACGGTGATCGGCGCCGCTTCCTGGGCCGCGGCGGGGGCGGCCGCCATCGGAGCGAGGACGAGGAGCGAGGCTCCCAGCAGGGCGGCGGTGCGGATCATCATGGGTCCCCCGGGACGATGGTCGGAACAGGGCCGGAACCCTGCCAGCCGCCTTCCCGCCTCCCAAGTTACGACCCTGTAATGATGCTCTCGACCTCGGCGCGCGTGGGCAGCGACGGCTGCGCGCCCGGCCGCGTCGCCGCCAGCGCCCCGGCGGCGCAGGCGAACCGCAGCGCCGCCTCAGGCTCCATCCCCTCCAGCAGGGCCACTGTGATCGCCCCCACGAAGGCGTCGCCGGCGCCGGTCGCATCCACCGCCCGGACGTGCGGCGGCCGGGCCTCGGCGATCAGGGCTCCGTGCTGGTGCAGCGCCGCGCCCCTGGCGCCCCGGGTGATCACGACCCGGCCGCCGCCGTGATGCAGCGCGTCGCCGTAGAACTCGGCCTCGCCCTCGTTCACCACGATCAGGTCGGCCCGCCGCAGCAGCAGGTCCGAAACCGGCCGGGCCGGGGCCAGGTTGACGCAGACGAAGTCCGTCGCCCGGCCGACCGCCGCCTCCACCGTCTCGATCGGCAGCTCCAGCTGCAGGATCAGCGGCCCTTCCAGCCGCTGCGGCAGCTGCTCCGGCCCGACGCGATGGTTGGCGCCCGCCGCCACCACGATCTGGTTCTCGCCGTGCGGCTCGACCGCGATCAGCGCCACCCCCGTCGGCGCCTCGGCGTCCACCGCGACCCCGCCGACGTCCACGTCGTCGGCGACCAGCAGCGCCATGGCCTCCTCGGCCATGGCGTCGCGCCCGACCCGCCCGATCAGGCAGACCTCGGCGCCCAGCCGTTGCGCCGCCAGCGCCTGGTTGGCCCCCTTGCCGCCCGGGTGGCGCGCCAGGGTCGCCCCGGTGACGGTCTCCCCGGCCCGCGGCAGCTTCGGCGCAGCGGCGACGAAATCCAGGTTGATCGAGCCGACGACGGTGATCCTCAAGACGGCCGCCCGATCAGAACAGGGCCGAGACGCCGCGGCCGGCGCCGGGATCCGGTTCCGGCGCGCCGCCCGCGCCGATGGAATAGGTCTGCGCCCGGCTGCGGCCGCCGATCACCGCGACCGGCGCGATGATCTCCGGGGCCAGCCGCATCACCGCCACCGACGCCCCGCCCGGGCAGAAGGCGCCCGCCTCGGGATAGCGTTCGAACACCATGCGGTTCAGCCGCTCGACCTCGGCCGGATCGGTCACCTCGACCGCGCGGCCGGCGATCGACACGCCGACCGTGTCCGCCTGCGCGCCCTCGGCCCGGATCGCCGCCGAGGCCCGTGGGTCCGCCTGCAGATTGGCGTATTTCTGGCTGTCGCGGGCGATCACGAAATACAGCATCAGGCCGTCGTTGACGTAGCCGACGGTGGTCACCTGCGGCCAGCCGTCGGGCCGGTTCACGCCCAGCGCCATCAGCCGGGCCGAGCCGAGCAGCTCCGCCACCGCCGCCACCGCCCCGCCGTGAATCGGCGGCGTCTCGTTCGCCCGGGTCATCGCGGCCTCCTCTTCTCGCCCCGCCGCGGCGAACCGCGGCGCGGCCGGACGGGAATTATAGCCCCCGCCGCGGCCGCGCCGCCATGGCGGCCGTTAGAATTTGCGGCCGATCCCCAGCGAGACCACCCACGGGTCCAGCCCGACGTCGGCCTCCAGCGCGCCGCCGTTGATCGTCGCGTCGGTGTCGAACCACACGCGCTTGACGTCGAGGTTCAGCGTCCACGGCCCGCTCAGGGCCACGTCGGCGCCGGCCTGCAGGGCGTAGCCGAAGCCGTCGTCCAGCTCGACTTCGAAGCCGTTTTTGTCCTCGCCCTCGAAGAACACCATGTAGTTGATCCCCGCGCCGACGTAGGGGCTGACACGCGCCTCCGGCATCGGGCGGTACTGCAGGGTCACGACCGGCGGCAGCACCCAGGTCTCGTGCACCTCCACGTCGGTCGCGCCGCCCTTGGCCCGGATCTCGTGATGGCTGGCCCCGAGAATCGCCTCGACCGAGACGTTGTCCGTGAGGAAGTAGGTGAAGCCCAGGGTCGGGACCACGCTGTCGCCGACATCGACGTTCAGCCCGCTGTCGGCGCCCGCCGCCGTCATGATGGAGTCGTCGGCGTCGCTCGACACCTGCGTCACCCGTCCGGTCACGATCCAGTCGCCCGCGCGCGCCACCTGCCAGTCCGCGTCCTGGGCCATGGCGCCGTTCGCGCCCCCCGCCAGCGCCATCGCGCCCGCGGCGGCCGCCAGCATCATCTTCGCTTTCATCGTCGTCATCCACGACGCCATCCGCCGCGACATGCGGCCGGTGCAGGCGCCGCACGGGTCATCGCGCCGCCGGGGGAGGTCGGCCTTGCGCTAGCGCAAAAAATCGGTGGCCTCGGGGGCCTGCGTCAGTTTGTCCGCGCGCGCCCGACCGAGGCGGCGACCAGGTCGAACACCCCGTCGGCGTCCGCCGCCGTCGCCCAGCGGTGCGGCAGGTCCCCGGCCACCGCCTTGCGAAACTCCACCGCCGTGTGCCCGCGGGTCAGGCCGCTCTCGGTCTCCACCTCGATGCGGCAGGGCTTGAGCTCGAACAGGTCGGGCCGGATCAGCCAGGCGACCGGGCAGGGGTCGTGCACCGGCGGCGCGTTCCAGCCGACGATCTCGCGTTCGACGCGCTGCGAGAAGCGCAGCATGGCCGCCGCCGTCGCGGCCATCGGCGTGCCCGCCGCCGCGACCCGTCCGATGCGCTCGTCCGTCGCCCGCACCTGGTGGGTGGCGTCCAGCCCGAACATCACCACCTCGCAGCCGCTGGCCAGCACCTCGGCCGCGGCGTCCGGATCGGCCCAGACGTTGAACTCGGCGGAAGCCGTGATGTTGCCGCCCTCCGAGCGCGCCCCGCCCATCGCCGCCACGGGTCCCAGCCGTCCCGCCAGCTGCGGCTCCTTACGCAGCGCCAGCGCCAGGTTGGTCATCGGCCCCAGCACCGCCATGGCGACAGACCGCGCCGGCCGCGTCATGACGATCTCGACGATCGCGTCGACCGCGTGCCCGTCCGCGCACCTGGCGTCCGGTTCGAACGGCGCCAGGTCGCCCAGCCCCTCCTCGCCGTGGAAGGCCCCGGCCCCGGCCGGCGCGCGTCGCAGCGGCCGCTCCGCGCCCCTGAACACCGGCACGTCCTCGCGTCCGGCGATCTGGCGCAGCATCCGTGCGTTCCGCGCCGTCTTCTCCACCGGCACGTTGCCGCCCACGGCGGTGATCGCCCGCAGCTCCAGCGCCGGCGAGCCGAACGCCAGCATCAGGGCCACGGCGTCGTCCACGCCGGGGTCGCAGTCGATGATCAGGGCCTGTCCTTGCATCCGCCCTCACTGGCCCGCGCCGCGCCCGGCGGCAAGCTCAGGCGCAGTCCCGCACACAGGCCGCCGCCAGCACCTCGGCCGAATCGACCAGCGGAACCGCCACGTCCGCCGCTCCGATCAGCAGCGGAACCTCGGTGCAGCCGGCGATCACGGCCCCGGCCCCCGCCGCCGCCAGCGTCGCCGCCAGCCGCCGCATCTCGCCCCTCGGCCCTTCGCCGGCGTCGCCGGCCTTGACCGCGAAGATCGCCGCCATCACCGCCTGGCGGTCGGCCCCTTCCAGCCGCACGATGTCCAGCCCCCGCGCCGCCAGCGCCTGTGCGTACAGCGCCTCCCCGCCCGGCGTTGCGAGCACGCCCACCTTCCGCGCGCCCGCCGCCGCCGCGGCGTCGGCGGTCTCCGCGATCATGTCTATGAAGGGGAGGCCGGCCGCCCGGATTCCCCCGGCGTGCGCGTGGGCGGTGTTGCAGGGCATGCACAGGACCTCCGCGCCCTGATCCCGCAGCCGCGCCGCCATCTCCGCCAGCGTCCGCCCCGCCGCCTCCGGCTCGGTGTGGCGGTTGGGCACGTGCGGGTTCAGGTCGACCAGCATGTGGATGTGATCCTCGTCCCGGTCGGCCGGGGTGAGCGCCAGCACCCGCTCCAGGAAGGCGACCGTCGCCGCCGGCCCCATGCCGCCCAGCACGCCCAGAACCTTGCCCATGCCGTCGCGCTCCTTCAGCGGCGCCTTGCCATTCGCGGCGCCCGCCCGCCTTATGCGCGAAACACCCGGGGAGACGCCATGCCGACCGAAGCCGCCGAAACGACGGCCCTGATCACCAACGACGCCGTCGTCCTTGGCCTGCTGGCCGTCATTCTCGGGGCGGTCTTCTGGGCCTCGAACCTGTCGCACCCGTGGGTGAAGCGCTTCTTCAGCGTCGTCCCGGCCCTGCTGCTCTGCTACTTCCTGCCCTCGCTGCTGACCACCTTCGGGCTGGTCGATCCCGAAACCTCGCGCATCTACTTCATCGCCTCGCGCTTCCTGCTGCCGGCGGCCCTGGTGCTGCTCACCGTCTCGGCCGACCTGCCGGCCGTCGTCGGCCTGGGTCCCAAGGCGCTGATCATGTTCTTCACCGGCACGGTCGGGGTCATGCTCGGCGGCCCCGTCGCCCTGCTGCTGACCAGCTGGCTCGCGCCGGAGCTCATGGGCGCCGGGCCCGAGGCCATCTGGCGCGGCATGGCCACCGTGGCCGGCAGCTGGATCGGCGGCTCGGCCAACCAGACCGCCCTCTACGAGATTTACGGCGCCGGTCCGGACGTCTTCTCCATCTGGATCGCCGTCGACGTGGTCGTGGCCAACATCTGGATGGCCGTGGTCCTGTGGATCGCCGCCAACCAGCGGAAGATGGACCGCCTGTTCCGCGCCGACGCCAGCGCCGTCGACCGCGTCCGCGACAAGGCCGAGGCCTACGAGACCGAGCACGCCCGCATCCCCTCGCTGAAGGACCTGATGTTCATCGTGGCCGTGGCCTTCGGCGCGGTCGGCCTGTCGCACGCGATCGCCGATCCGCTCTCTGCCTGGTTCGGCGCGACCTTCCCGTGGGCCCAGCGCCTGTCGTTCGACTCCAGCTTCTTCTGGCTGGTGTTCATCGCCACCCTCGTCGGCGTGGTCCTGTCCTTCACGCCTGCGCGCAAGCTGCAGGGCCCCGGCGCGGCCAAGGTCGGCTCGGTCTTCGTCTACCTGCTGGTCGCGGCCGTCGGCCTCAACATGAACATCGCCGCCATCCTCGACAGCCCCGTCTACTTCCTGATCGGCGGCGTCTGGATGCTGGTCCACGTGGCCCTGATGTTCGGCATGGCCTTCCTGATCCGCGCGCCCAGCTTCTTCCTCGGCGTCGGCTCCATGGCCAACATCGGCGGCGCCGCCTCGGCCCCCGTCGCCGCCGCCGCCTTCCACCCCTCGCTGGCCCCGGTCGGCGTGCTGCTGGCCGTGGTCGGCTACATCATCGGCACGGCGGCGGCCTGGTTCACCGGCCTGGTGATGATGCAGATCGCGGCGGGGGCGGGGTAAGCCTCAGGGCACCACGCCCGTCGTCGGCCCGACGCCCTCGTCCTCCTCCCCGCTCTCGTCGGGCAGGGGGATGGCGCGGTCGGGCCGCTCCATGGCCTCGGCGTCCTCCTCGACGCGCTCGAGCTGTTCGTCCAGCGGTTCGGAGGGGGCGTCGCGAGTCGGGCGTTGGGCATCAGTCATGGGCGGCTCCTGCTGGCTGTCCGCAGGAAAACAGGCCGGATGCCGCGGGCGTTCCGTGGACGAGGCGGATGTCTGCAATGGGTGGGAAGCGGCCGGCCCGTCGCTGGCGCATCATATCACCGCCGCCTGTGAAGAAGCCTTTCGCTGAACCTTAGGGAGCGGACCTCAGCGTCCCGCTCGTGTGCACCGTATGGTCCCCAGACATTTAGGTGCTCCACCTCTGAAGCTGCCGGAAAAATCTCGTCGAAGCCGTCCTCGTCAAAACGTGAGCCCGCGAATCTGACGTCGGCCCCGTCTGCTATTTCGACCACGAGCAGCAAGTCGCGATCATCCAGTAGCGGCAGCAAGTGCTGGAAGACGTCCTCGGCTGTTCTGTCTGTCTTGAGGAAGATGGCGTCCTGCCCTCCCTGCCAAGCGGGGCCCAGCTCGAAGGCAGCTCGGACAGCCGCACCAACGCGCCCTCGCCCGTCGTCTGAACGCCCCGCCAGATCGACGCTTGTACATGTGCCTAGGCTTAGCATCAGTGTTCTCACCATCAGATCCTCCTCCTCTCCCTACTTACCGTGTCGCGATTGGTGCGTCCGCAACGGGTCGGAACCCGACCCCCTACAGCCCCGCCCCCACCACGCTCTCATACCCGAACAGCCCCTGCGCCCCGCCGGTGTGCAGGAACACCACCGTCTCGCCCCTGAACGCGCCCTTCCGCGCCAGGGCGATCAGCCCCTTCATCGCCTTGCCGGTGTAGACCGGGTCCAGCAGGATGCCGTCGGTCCGCGCCGCCAGCTTCAGCGCCGCGATGACGCCCTCGTCGACCAGGCCGTAGCCCTCGCCGACGTAGTCGCAGTCGGCCACGACCATCTCCGCCGTCACCGCCTCGGGCCGCCCCAGCAGGGCCGCCGTCTCGCGCGCCAGCTTGAGGACGTTCTCCTCCTGCTTCGGCTTCGGCGCCCGCACGCCGATGCCCAGCACCGGAATGTCCGCCCCCATCACCGCCAGCCCGGCCACCAGGCCGGCGTGGGTGCCGGCGCTGCCCGTGGCCGTGACGATCCGGTCCACCCGCAGGTCCAGCTCGTCGGCCCCGACCACGATCTCGCGGGCGCAGTCGACATAGCCGAGCGCGCCCACCGCGTTCGAGCCGCCGCCCGGGATCACATAGGGCTTGCCGCCACGGGCGCGCACCTCGGCCGCCGTCTTCTCCAGCTCGGCGGTCATGTCCGACCCGCCCGGAACGAAGCGGTGCCGCGCCCCCAGCAGCCGGTCGAGCAGCACATTGCCGTTGGCGACATAGTCGTGCGCCTTCGAGCCGGTCCGCTCTTCCAGGATGACTTCACAGGCGAGGCCGTGGGCCGCCGCCGCCGCCGCCGTCTGGCGCACGTGGTTGGACTGCACCGCGCCCTGGGTCACCAGGGTGTCGGCCTCGTGCTCGAAGGCCTCGCCGAGCAGGAATTCCAGCTTGCGCGTCTTGTTGCCGCCGCCGGCCAGGCCGGTGCAGTCGTCGCGCTTGATCCACAGATCGACGCCCAGTTCCTCCGACAGCCGCGGCAACGGCTCCAGCGGGGTCGGCAGGTGGGCGAGGCGGACGCGGGGGAAGCGGGCGAGGTGCATGGCGGGTCTCCGGTGAAGCGCCTCCTCTAGCTCCGATGCCGTCGCGCGCGAAGGGCGTCGGAACCGCGGCGCGCCGGGCCGGTTGCGTCGAGGTCATGCGCACCGCCCACGCCCCGGATGTCGAGGACCCGCGGGAGACCCTGCCCCGGCGGCTGGCCGCGGCCATGGAGCCCCTGCCCGACATCGACGATCCCGCCTTCGCCGCCGCCTTCGACCGGTGGGCCGATCGCCGCGTCGTCCTTCTGGGCGAAGCCAGCCACGGGACGGAGGAGTTCTACCGCGCCCGCGCCGCCGTCACCCGCCGCCTCGTCGAACGACACGGCTTCACCATCGTGGCGGTCGAGGCCGACTGGCCGGACGCGGCGGCGCTGGACCGCTACGTCCGCGACCGCCCGGCCCCGTCCGGCGCGCCGCCGCCGTTCCTGCGCTTCCCGACCTGGATGTGGCGCAACACGGTCGTCGCCGATCTGCTCGGGTGGATGCGGACCCACAACCTCGGCCGCCCGATGGAGGCGCGCGCCGGCTTCTATGGCCTCGACATCTACAACCTGCGCGACTCCATGGCCGCGGTGCTGGCGTATCTCGAGACGGCCGACCCCGAGGCCGCCGCCGTCGCGCGCGAGCGTTACGGCTGCCTGACGCCATGGCGCAACGATCCCGCCGTCTACGGCCGCGCCGTGCTTGGCGACTCGCGGCGGCGCTGCGAGACGCAGGCGCTGGCGCAGTGCCGCGAGATGCTGGAGCGCAGCCTCGCCGCCTCGCTCGCCGACAGCCCCGCCCTGTTCGACGCCGCCCAGAACGCGCGCCTCGTGGCCGCGGCCGAGCGCTACTACCGGATCATGTACGAGGGCGGCGCGGAGAGCTGGAATCTGCGCGACACCCATATGTTCGAGACTCTCGAGCGCCTGCTGGACGCCGGCGGCCCCGGCGCGAAGGCGGTGGTCTGGGCGCACAATTCTCACATCGGCGACGCCCGGGCGACCGAGATGGGCCAGCTGCGCGGCGAGCTGAACCTCGGACAGCTGGTCCGCGAGCGCTTCGGCGAGACCGCCGCCCTGATCGGCTTCGGCACGCATGAGGGCACGGTCGCCGCCGCCTCGGACTGGGGCGGCGAGATGGAGGTCATGACGATCAACCCGGGCCTGCCCGCCAGCGTCGAGCGCCTGTTCCATCGGGCCGGCGTGGCTCGCGGCCTGCTCGACCTCGGCCCCGCGCTGGAGGCCGGCCTGCGCCGCGACCTCGCCGGCCCCTGGCTGGAGCGCTTCATCGGCGTCATCTACCGGCCCGAAAGCGAGCGCCTCAGCCACTACGCCGACGTGCGCCTGCCCGACCAGTTCGACGGCTTCGTCTGGTTCCAGCGGACGCGGGCCCTGACGCCCCTCGACGGGGCTCCGCCCGAAGGCGGCCACGTGCCCGACACCTGGCCGTTCGGCCTCTAGGCGTCAGGCCCGTTCGACGGCCTCGAGCATCAGCCCCACGATGCGCTGGCCCGAGGGTCGCGCCTCGCTCATCAGGGCGTCCAGCTCGGGCGCGAGGCCGGGAGAGATGGTGGCGCTGGCCATGGTCCAGCCGTCGAAGACCCGCGCCTCCACGGGCCGACGGTCCAGCACCTCGATGTCGCGGTGACGCGGGTCGGCGGCCAGGCGGCGCTGCAGGATGTCCAGCTGCCCCGGCTCTCCCTCGATCACCTGAAGGAAGCTGCCCTTGTGCACGGCCAGGGCGCCGGTGAGGCCGGAGCGGGCGTTGTTGCGCTGCGACTCGCCCAAGAGCTCGGCCAGCGAGACCAGCACGTCGGTCGGTCGCGTCGCTGTGCTGCGATAGACGAGGCGGTCGAGTCTGTCTGGCATGGGCCCCTCCGATAGAATCGCGACGCTAGCCGACGCCGCGTACGCCCGCCACAAATCCATGAAATTCCGCGACTCTGTCCGCGAGCGGACAGGGGGCGCGCCGAGCCTTCGCCCCAGCCCTGAAAAAAGCCGCCGGCCCGCCCGGAACCGAATTCGCGGACCACTGTTTATTGGCCGGACCTTGCGGCGATGCGCGCTCGACAGCGTCCTAAAGCGGCCCCGGTCTCTGCCACGCCCCCCGACGCAGACCGGGGCCGCACCTTGTCTGATTACAGGGACCCGGGATGAGGGATAAGGATCCCCCATCCGTGGCCGCCGGCGCACCGCGACAAGTCAGGCGCCCTTACCCCATCCCTCGTCCCGGTCCCTGACTTGCCCCCCGCCCTCCCCGGCCCGATGCTCTCCGCATGGCCGAATCGCCGGTATCCAGTCCCGCCCGCCTGCGCGACCGTCGCGCCACCGAGGCCGCCATCGTCGAGGCGGGCCAGCGAATCCTCCTGCGCGACGGCTTTCCGGGCCTGAACGTCCAGACCCTCGCCGCCGAGGCGGGCTGCGACCGCAAGCTGGTCTATCGCTATTTCGAGGGGACCGACGGCGTCGTCGCCCGTCTCGCGGCCCGCGCCGCGGCCGAACTGGTGCGGGCGCTCGACGCCGCTCCGCCGGCCGCGAACGACAGCCTGCGCGCCTTCGCTCGCGCCAGCCTCGCCGCCTGGCTCGCGGCCCTGCGCGCCAGCCCGCTGACCCTGCGCCTGATGGCCTGGGCCTTGGTGGAGCGGTCGCCGCTGCTCGAGCGGATCGAGGCCGAGCGCGCCGCCCTGCTGCAGGCGTGGATGCGCGAACGCCGCCCCCGCCTGCGTGTCCCGCCCGAGGGGGACCCGGTCGCCATCAACGCCGTCCTCCTCGCCGCCGTCCAGCAACTCGCCCTCGCCGACGGCGCCGCCGTCGGAGGCCTCGCCCTCGACGACCTGGGCTGGCCCCGCATCCTCGCCGCCCTCGACCGCCTGCTCGCCGTCTACGGCGACTGAGCGCGGGAGCGGAAGCGCCTCCTCAGGCGTTGCCGTTTCCATGATGGTCAGCTTCGCCTTCGATCGCGGCCGCGAGACCGCCTACGCCCGCGACCTGGCCCGCGCCTTCGGCGGAGCCCTGCTGTTCGGCCTGCCGCTGCTGATGACCATGGAGATGTGGTGGTTCGGCTTCCTGCTCGAGCCGTGGCGCCTCGCCGTCTTCCTGCTCGCCGCCCTGCCCCTGCTGCTCGGCCTGGCCTTCTACGCCGGCTTCAGCGCCCGCCATCGCGGCCTCGGCCACGCCCTGCTCGACACCCTCGTCGCCCTGGCGGTCGGCTTCCTCGCCGCCGCCGCCACCCTGGCCCTGCTCGGCGTGCTTGAGGTCGACGCCCCGCCGCGGCAGATCGCCGGCCAACTGCTCCTGCAGGCCGTGGCCGGAGCCATGGGCGCCCTGCTCGCCGGCCGCCAGCTCAGCGCCGGGACCGAGGACGTCGGCGACGAGGACCAGGCCTCCTACCCCGGCGAGCTGTTCCTGATGGTGGCCGGGGCCCTGTTCCTCGCCCTCAACATGGCCCCGACGGAGGAGATGATCCTCATCGCCTACCGCATGAGCGCGGGCCACGTGGTCGCCCTCATGGCCGTGTCGCTGATCCTCATGCACGCGCTCGTCTACAGCGTCGGCTTCCCCGGTCAGGAGGCGCACGACCGCCCGCTGTCCGCCTTCGCCCACTACACCCTGCCCGGCTACGCCCTGGTGCTGCTGGTCAGCCTCTACGTCCTGTGGGTGTTCGGCCGCACCGAGGGCCACGGCCTGGCCGAGACGGTCGACGCCATGGTCGTGCTCGGCTTCCCCGGGGCGCTCGGCGCCGCCGCCGCCCGGCTGCTGGTCTGATGGCCGCCGCCCGCAAGACGCCCGGCCCGCCGCCGGCTCCGGCCCTGCTGGAGTGGGCCATGGGCGGCCTCGGCGCCCTGATCGTGCTCGCCGTCCTGGCCGTGGTCGTGGTCGAGGCGCTCGGCCCCCGCGCCCCGGCCGCGCTCGAGGCCCGGCTGCAGTCGGTCCGTCCCGTCGCCGGCCGCTGGCTGGCCGAGGTCGAGGTTTCCAACACCGGCGACCGCACCGCCGCCGCCGTCGAGGTCGAGGGACGCCTGGGCCCCGAGACCGCGACCGCCACCCTCGACTACGTCCCCGCCCACGGCCGCGAGACGGTGGTCCTGTCCTTCGACGCCGACCCCCGCGGCGCGGTCGACCTCAGCGTCCCCGGCTGGTCCGAGCCGTGATCAGACCGCCCGCCCCGCCGCCCGGCGGATCATGGCCAGCACCCCCTCCGGATCCGCCAGCCGCTCCAGCCGCGGGACCTCGTTGAGCAGGAACATGCCGCCGTCCAGTCGCCTCCGTCCCCGCTCCGTCACCGCATCGAGGTCATCCAGCCACACCGTGCGCTCCCGCCGCCGGAACACGTCGATGCGGCCCAGCGCCACCGAATGCCGCACGGCCCCGCCCGGCCCGAGGACCAGCACCCGCCGCGCGGTCACCGCATAGGTCTCCGCCGCCCGCCGGCGCCACCACCAGACGGCGACGCCAAGCCGGCCCAGTCCCGGCGCCAGCACCGTCAGCACCGCAAGCGCCGCGAGCGGGGCCGACCGGTCCAGCAGTTGCGCCAGATCTTCCCGGAAGTTGAGCGCCAGCAGGCCGTAGACGACGACCGCGACGCCGGCGTGCATCGCCACGTCCCAGTCCGGCAGCCAGCGCTGGCCGGGGCGTCCGGCCCACAGCACCGTCTCGCCCGGCGCCGCCGCCTGCCGCGCCCGCCGCAGCGCCTCCGCATCGTAGCGTTCGTCCATCCGCGCCTCCCTGCCTGGATTGGCGCGGCCCGGCCGCGCGGTCCAGAGGCCCGGCCGCCTGCGTCAGGTTCTGTGAGCCTGCCGGGGCCCGCGCCGTCCGCGGTTGAACGTCCCGGCCCTTCGGCCTAGGGTCGGCGCGTTCTCCGGGGGGCCGCGCGCGAGCGGCTGAGATTGGGGTGATCCCCTGACCCGTCGAACCTGATCCGGGTCATGCCGGCGAAGGGATGAGACCTTGTTGTGCCCGCGAAAGCGGGGACGCCTCGCCGTCGCCGGCGGACCTCTTGCGCACAGAGGCCGCCATGAACGTCCACGTCCCCCCCGCCGACCAGCCGCACGAGCCCCAGGTCGATCTCGCCCTGTCCGAGGCGAAGAAGCGCGTGGAGACCGCCACCGGCGCCGTCCCCACCGGCCCCCGCCCCGGCCGGCGCAAGGTCTACGAGCCCGGCGTGCTGCACCCCGACATCCGCGTCCCCTTCGCCGAGATCGCCGTCCACCCCAGCGCCAACGAGCCGCCGGTCACCGTCTACGACCCCTCGGGCCCCTACACCGACCCCGACGCGACCATCGACATCCACAAGGGCCTGGCCGAGGTCATCGCCCCCGACTGGCGTCTCGCCCGCGGCGACATCGCCCCCGAGACCTCGCCCCGCGAGGTGAAGCCCGAGGACAACGGCCACGCGTCGGGCAAGCACCTCGCACCCGCCTTCGACGTCAGCCGCCACCGCGTCTTCAGGGGCGTGAAGGGCCGCCCCGTCACCCAGCTGGAATACGCCCGCGCCGGGATCGTCACCCCGGAGATGGAGTTCGTCGCCATCCGCGAGAACCTGCGCCGCGCCGAGGCCCGCGACCTCTGGGGCGTCAGCGAAGGGGCCCAGGCAGCGAGCGCCCGCGGCGCGAGCGTTAGCCCCGAGCGGGATGGCGAACCCTATGGCGCCCAGATCCCCGAGTTCATCACCCCGGACTTCGTCCGCGACGAAGTCGCCAGGGGAAGAGCCATCATCCCGGCCAACATCAACCACCGCGAAGTCGAGCCGATGGCCATCGGCCGCAACTTCCTGGTCAAGATCAACGCCAACATCGGCAACTCGGCGGTCCTGTCGAACGTCGCCGACGAGGTCGACAAGCTGGTTTGGGCCACCCGCTGGGGCGCCGACACGGTCATGGACCTGTCCACCGGCCGCAACATCCACAACATCCGCGACTGGATCGTGCGCAACAGCCCGGTCCCCATCGGCACCGTGCCCATCTACCAGGCGCTGGAGAAGGTCGGCGGCGTGGCCGAGGACCTGACCTGGGAGGTGTTCCGCGACACCCTGATCGAACAGGCCGAGCAGGGCGTCGACTACTTCACCATCCACGCCGGCGTGCGCCTGCCCTTCGTGCCGCTGACCGCCAACCGCGTCACCGGCATCGTCTCGCGCGGCGGCTCGATCATGGCCAAGTGGTGCCTGGCCCACCACAAGGAGTCCTTCCTCTACGAGAATTTCGCCGAGATCTGCGAGATCATGCGCGCCTACGACGTGTCGTTCTCGCTCGGCGACGGCCTGCGCCCCGGCTCCATCGCCGACGCCAATGACGCGGCGCAATTTGCTGAGCTACGGACTCTTGGCGAGCTGACCAAGGTCGCCTGGGACCACGGCTGCCAGGTCATGATCGAGGGCCCCGGCCATGTGCCGATGCACAAGATCAAGGCCAACATGGACGAGCAGCTGAAGCACTGCCACGAGGCGCCCTTCTACACGCTGGGGCCGCTCACCACCGACATCGCCCCCGGCTACGACCACATCACCTCAGCCATCGGCGCGGCCATGATCGGCTGGTTCGGCACCGCCATGCTCTGCTACGTCACGCCCAAGGAGCACCTCGGCCTGCCCGACCGCCAGGACGTCAAGGACGGCGTCATCACCTACAAGATCGCCGCCCACGCCGCCGACCTCGCCAAGGGCCACCCCGCCGCCCGCGCCTGGGACGACGCCCTGTCCCGCGCCCGCTTCGAGTTCCGCTGGGAGGACCAGTTCAACCTCTCGCTGGACCCCGAAACCGCCCGCGAATACCACGACGAGACCCTCCCCAAGGAAGCCCACAAGACCGCCCATTTCTGCAGCATGTGCGGCCCGAAATTCTGCTCGATGAAGATCAGCCAGGACATCCGGAGGGATGCGCAGGCGCAGAACGACGCGGGAGGGAGCCTGGCCGAGGCCGAGGCCGGCATGGCGGAGATGAGCGCGAAATTCCGGGCCGGGGGCGGGGTGGTGGAGGTGAAGGTTTAGTCCTCCGACTAGTCAGGGTTCGATTTTTGCGCGATGCAAAGTCATGACCACAACCTCGAAAGACCGCGTCGATTTGCTGGCCTCGCTTCGGCTTCCAGACCGATACGAACCTCTTCATGACGCCGTCGGTGATCAGCTGGCAAACATACTTGTGGCTCCGGCGGACGCCGCCCAAGACGAACTAGCTAGCATCATAGATGCGGTAAAGGCTGGCCGACAGGGCACGTTGGTGCCCTTGTCCGGGCCTTCCGGGGCGGGCAAGACGACTTTCGCAGCTTCGGCAAACCAGTGGAAGGCCAAGGACTTCACGTCGACTCTACAGTATGCGGGAGAGCTTACCTTCGACGCGCTTGCTCAGTCGGTGGCTACCTTCCGCAAGGGCCTCGCAGCGAACGACAATCGTGTGATCCCGATCAACGTGGATCACCGTGAGTCCTCTCCACCTAACGAAGCAGAACTCTCCGCAATAAAGCGCTTTCTTCGGACCACGCCTGGCGGCTCGCCTGCAGTTATTTTCTGGCCAGAGACGAACGCGGACACTGCTCTGTCGATTGGTAATCGATATGAAGAAATTGCTGGCGCCCAGCCTGTAAAAACCCTTCGAATCGAAGGTCCTCCAAGATCCACGTGGGTAGATATAGCCATAAATACCCTGAGATTGGCTAACCATGTAGAAAGCCTAGAAACCTTGGGTGTGGACCCACGAGACTACGACCCCTCACAATTCTCTTCTCTAGGTGAATTTCTCCGCCGGATTCAGTCTGACTTCACGCGCCAGCTGTTCGAGCTGAGGAAAAGCCTTCAGAAGCCTGTTGAGGTAATTATAGTATTCGCGAGCGAGAGCGACGAACCCGGGGTGCTTTCTAGCCTAACAAATAGCAGTAGATATGGCCTCTTGGATACGTCGGGACTGCTTGCTGCTACCCCAGACTCAGTAATCGGCCGATGGTGGTCGGGCAGGCGCGGCCTTCTTACACGCACCATCGTTCAGCTCAATGCACACGCGTTTTTCTTGTCTCCCGCGGCGACGATCTCGGCACTCCGAAACTGCGGGCCGACACCTGACGAATTCTTGGACGCCCTTGGTGTGCCTCGCGCCGGGACTTCGCGTGCAATCCGCGATCTCGGGCGCACCGATGTAGGTAAGCGACTTAGCGGAGCCGGGGCAGCGAAGAATGAAGGCAGAGGGACACCAGCGAAAGAGGCAACCGCCGCCTTTCAACTTCTTGCTGAGCGTGGATTCAATCTCGGAAAGGACAAGAACCTAAACCGAATAATGGCCTCAGCATGGGCCGCCTTTCTGAACGATAAGCTTGAGGACGACTCACCACAGATTATTGTAGATTGTGAGACAAGCTTGGATTTCTGCAGACTCATTCCTGACAATGCTATCATCTATGACGATAGCGTCGTCGCGATTGAGTACACATGGCGCAAGGGTGAATTCCTAGCCTCGAAGAACAGATCCACCGTAGCCAATACATCCTAGTAAAGCTGCAGAATTACGCCAGAGAGCTCGGCTGGTCTCCAGACTGAGTGCGGAGTTCTGCCGAGAAGCGAGATTGTTCGGTCGGAGGGGATCAACGCGACTCGCCCGTCGCGCTTCGCGCGACAGACTGAGCAGAACGGCCGCCGGAGGCGGCCGTAGGGCGCGTCCTTGGCGCCCGCCGCCGCCGACCGGCGATGATCCTGCGGGGGAGGAGGGCGCTGACCCACGCTTTTCCTTCTCCCAATGGGAGAAGGTGGCGCGCAGCGCCGGATGAGGGTCGGCCGGCGCCATTGGCGCAAGCCGCCGCGCCGGTCGTGACGCGGCTTCGCCCCCTTGCCGGGAGCCCCTCACCCTTTCGCCTTGCCGCTCGCTTCGCTCCCGGAGGCTCAAGCCCTCTCCCGCCGGGAGAGGGGTCAGCGTTGGCCGCTCTCGACACCGCCCCCAGCGCGCGCCAGTCTGGCCGAATGGTCACCCTCGCGCTCGCCCTCGCCTTCGCCGTTCCCGCGCCGCTTGAGGCCGCTGATCCGCTGGCGCCTGCCCGCGACGGGCGGCTGCAGTGCCACTCGCCCGACAAGGCGCGAAGGACCTGCGCGGCCCTGGCCGGCTACACCTTCGCGGCGGACGGAGCGATCCTCAACCAGGCCGAGGTGATGCTGAACCCGGCCCCCCTGATCATCATGCGCGACGAGTCGCCCGTGGTGGTCCGCGTCGGCGCCGTCTGCGGTCCGCTGGGCGGACTGGAGGACGCCGTCTTCACCATCGACGGCCAGCCGGCCGACCCCGCCACGGCGGACCTGATCCGGGGTCAGGTGAGCGCCGCCTTCGCCCGGCTGGGAGCGGAAGGCTGCACCCGGTACGCGCCGCAGGGCGAAGGATGGCTGGCCGAGCCCGTCATCGACGGCCAGCCTCGCCCCGATCTCAATCAGACGGTGATCTGGGTCTCGCCCTCGGACGGCTATTCGGTCCGGCCCTAGAGCTCAGAGCTCCCCCGCCACCTTCCGCAACGCCTCCTCGAACACCCCCGCCGGCTGTCCCCCGCTGATCAGCCACTTCCCCTCCACCACCACCGCCGGCACGCCGCTGATCCCGCGCGCGTCTCCCCTTCCCCTCGAGGGGGAAGGGGTCGGGGGATGGGGTGGTGGCAGGCGGCGTCCGGAGATGGCGCGGGAGGCGTCGGCGCCCTTCGGCGGGCCCCACAAGGAACAGCGTGCCTCCACCCCTCCCAACCCTCCCCCGTCGAGGGGGAGGGCTATGCGTGGGCCATCTTCCGCAAGGCGTCCTCAAAGACGGAGGCCGGCTGCCCCCCGCTGATCAGCCACTTCCCCTCCACCACCACCGCCGGCACGCCGGTGATCCCGCGCGAGACCCACAGCGCCTCCGCCGCCCGCACCTCGGCGGCATGGCGCCCCTCGGCCAGCACCGCCGCCGCCTCTCCGCGGTCCAGCCCCGCCGCCGCCGCCGCATCGGCCAGCACGCGTGCGTCCGTCATCGTCCGGCCGTCGGTGAAATGAGCCCTGAACAGCGCCTCTTTCAGCGCCCTCTGCTCCGCCATCCCGATCGTCCCGGCCCAGTGCAGCAGCCGGTGGGCGTCGAAGGTGTTCCAGATGCGGCTCTCCGGCCCCATCCGCATCCCGAACCCGGGCCAGGCCTCGGCCGCCCGCGCCGCGATCATCGCCCGGTTCCTCGCCGACTGCTCCGGCGTCGCCCCGTACTTGCGGCCGATGTGGTCGACGATGTTCTCGCCCTCGGGCGGCATCTGCGGGTTCAGCTCGAACGGCTGGAAGCGGATCTCGGCCGCGATCCCCTCCCCCTCCAGCCGCCCCAGCGCCTCCGTCAGCCCGCCCAGCCCCACCACGCACCAGGGGCAGACGATGTCGGAGACGAAGTCGATGTGGAGGGTCTTCGCGGCGGCGGTCATGGGCGGCGGCTCCTGTGCGGGTCCTTCATATAGGTCGGATCCCCGGGGCTTCCCCCGGTCGGTTCATCACAACGACCACAACGGATTCACAAGGAACACGACGGGATCGGACCCGCGTCGGCCTTCCGCGGGCCAACGGCCCGCCTTCATGTCTCGAGGCGTCGCCCTGCGGTCGCCGCGAAGCCGCCGGCCCCGTCGTGTCCGTCGTGCCTCGTCGTGCTCGTTGTGATGAACCTGCCGACCGCCGCGCCGACGGCGCCCGTCTTCCCCCTTTCACCAACCCGCGTTAGCTTGACCATATGACCCAGCGCGCCCTCATCCCCGCCCTCGCCGCCCTCCTCCTCGCCGCCTGCTCGCCCGAGGCCCAGCCGCCCGCCGAGGCCCCCGCCGCCGGGGCGCCCGCGCCCGGCGTCCCGGTCCCGACCGAACTGGGCGAGGCCCTGCTGGAGGCCGACGGCTTCATGCCGGCCAATCCCGGCGGCCATGGCACGGGCCGCAAGCTGACCTTCGGCGAGGCCGAGACCGAGGTGCTCGCCTTCATCACCCGCCTGCGCGGCGAGCAGCCGCCCCGCCGCTCCTCCAACGCCGAATGCCCGGCCGGGCCGCTGACCTTCGCCGACTGGGGCGACGGCTTCCAGCTGGCCTTCGCGGACGGCAAGTTCGCCGGCTGGACCGCCGGCGAGGGCGCCCCGCGCGGCTTCTCCACCCTCTCGGGCGTCCATGTCGGCTCCACTCTCGCCGAGCTCCGCGCCGCCCACCCCGACGTCGCCGTGCGCGAGGACACCGTCGGCCCCGAATTCTCCGTCGGCGACATCCACGGCACGCTGTCGGGAACCGGCGACGACGCGACCGTCACCACCCTGTGGGCCGGGGTCAGCTGCATCTTCCGCTGACCGGGGTTTCCGCCGGTCGGGTCATCACAACGACCACGACGCATTCACGACGGACACCACGCCAGCGGAGCGACCTCGATCCCCCGCGGGCCGCAGACCGGCCTTCAGGCTTCAGGGCGTCGCCCTGCGGGCGCCGCGAAGGCGCCGACCCGCCGGACGGGGGCCCTTGGGCGGGGCCGCCGGAGGTCAGGCCCCCGGCCGGCTCCAGCGCCGCGGGTGCGGGCGGTCGCGCAGCCGCAGCCACGGGGCCATGCCCCAGGCGATCGGGACCGCGGCGACGAAGGTCAGGCCGATCATCCACCAGACGGCGGTCAGCATCTCCGACGGGCCCAGCGGCGCGGCCAGCAGACCGACCATGCCGAGGCCGAACAGCACGGCCTGGATCATCGGCCAGATCAGGGCGGCGATGGCGAGACGGGTGCGCATGGGATCCTCTCCGGTTGCCCGGAGACAACGGCTTCGCGGGCCGCGCCGTTCCGCCCCGGCGGCCGCCGGGCGCCTCCGTGCGCTGGCGTACATTACTGCAAAGGTTGGACTTTCCGGCCGCGACCGGCTATCACCGCCCTACCGCGAGCCTGGCTTTCCGTCCTGAGCGCGTCGCGGCTGAGAGACATTGGTCCACCCCCTTGCCGAGGGGTCGTTCGAACACTCCCGCTCCACCCGCCCGGAAGTGTTCGCCATGTCCAAATTCAGCCTTCGCCTGCACCACCTCACCGGCCTCTCGCCCGTCGACGAGCCCCTCGACGTCATCGACGTGGCCGAGGCCCGCGAGCTGGCCCGGGTCCGGCTGCTGCTCACCCGCGACTACAGCCGCGTCGAGTTGCGCCACCAGGACGAGGCGCTCGAGGTGCTGGAGCGCGACAGCCTGGCCTGAGCCGCCCTGCGTCCGGCGACGAACACAGGATCACGGGCGTCGTGATTCGACATTCGCCTGCCACGGGTATGTGATGGAGCGTCGCGGGTCGGGGCCGCGCCCCGTCCGCCGCCCGTTTCGTCCGTTTCGGTCAGGGAGGCCGCCATGTCGCGTTACACCCTGCGCCTGCACCGCGTCGGCCGCCCGCCGGTCGACGAGCCGCTGGACGCCGCCGACGTCGAGGAGGCCCGCGAGCTGGCCCGCATGCGGCTGCTGCTCACCCACGAATTCAGCTACGTCGACCTGCGCCGCCACGGCCGCCACGTCGAGGGCTTCGACCGCGACTCCGGCCTCTAGGTCAGGCCGCGGCCCGTTTGCGCAGCCGCGCCAGCCGCCGCAGCCGCCGCCAGAAGCGGCCCCGCTCCGGCTCGGGATAGGGCTGCAGGTTCTCGACGAACTGCTCCGCCGAGGCCCGCCAGCTGAACTTCTCGGCATAGGCCCGCACCGCCTCGCGGTCGCACTTCAGGGCCTCCAGGCAGGCCGTCTTCAGGTCCTTGTCGATGGCCCCGGCGTTCGAGCCCGGGATGATGTCGATCGGCCCGTGCGCCGGATAGGCCGCCACCGGCGTGCCCGTGGCCATGGCCTCGAGGATCACCAGGCCGAAGGTGTCGGTCCAGCTCGGGAAGACGAACACGTCCGCGTCGCGGAAGCAGCGCGCCAGCTCCTCCCCGAACCGCGCCCCCAGGAACTTCGCTTCGGGATACTTCTCCTCCAGCTCGGCCCGCGCCGGCCCGTCGCCGACGACGATCTTGGTGCCCGGCAGGTCCAGCGCCAGGAAGGCCTCGATGTTCTTCTCCACCGCCACCCGGCCGACGTTCAGCCAGAACGGCCGCGGCCAGTCCTTGCCGCCCAGCTGGTCGTAGATCGGCTCCAGGTCCGGGCGGAACTGCTCGGTGTCGACGCCCCGGGTCCACGGCGAGACGTTGCGGAAGCCGTGCGCGGTCAGCTCGTCGCGCAGCGTCGGCGTCGCCACCATCAGCCGCCCCGACGGCTTGTGGAACCACTTCATGTAGGCGTAGCCGACCTGCACCGGGATCGGGAACCGGGCCGAGACGTACTCGGGGAATTTGGTGTGGTAGCTGGTCGTGAACGGCAGCTTCCATTCCACGCAGATGCGCCGCGTGGCGATGCCGATCGGCCCCTCGGTGGCGATGTGCACCGCCTCCGGCTCGAACGCCCGCAGCCGTTCGCGGATCTCCTCCTCGGCCCCCAGCGCCAGCCGGATCTCCGGATAGGTCGGGCACGGGATGGTCTTGAACTGGCTCGGCTCGATGACCTCCACCTCATGCCCCATGGCGCGGCATTCCGCCGTGATCCGGGACAGGGTGCGGACGACGCCGTTGACCTGGGGCTCCCAGGCGTCGGTGGCCAGAACGATGCGCATGTGGGCCGGAAGGCTCCGCCGTTGATCGGGGAAACGGTCTAGCGCCTCACGGCGACCTTGGCGAGACGTCGCGCCCTCTCCCGTTCCCCCCAAAAAGGAGCTAAGGGCGCGCCATGAACGCGCACGTCCCGCCCTCCGTCGCCCTGTCGCAGGACTGGGATGCTCTCGATCACGGCAAGTTCGCCGACGAGACCGCGACGGTCCGCGGCCTGCTGGAGCGGACGCCGCTCGACGCCGGCGAGCGCGCCGCCGTCGTCGCCGCCGCCGTCGACCTCGTCGAACGCGCCCGCCGCAGTCAGAAGAAGCAGGGCGTGGTCGAGAGTTTCCTGCAGGAATTCTCCCTCGGCACGCGCGAGGGCCTGGCGCTGATGTGCCTCGCCGAGGCCCTGTTGCGCACGCCCGACGAGGACACCCGCGACCGGCTCATCGCCGAGAAGATCGGCTCGGCCGACTGGGCCAGCCACCTCGGCCAGTCCGACAGCCTGTTCGTCAACGCCTCCACCTGGGGGCTGATGCTGACCGGCAAGCTGGTCGATGTCGACGAGGAGGCGAAGACCGACCTCCCCGGCTTCCTCAAGCGCATCGTCGGCCGCCTCGGCGAGCCGGTGATCCGCGAAGCGGTCGCCGCCGCGGTGCGCATCATGGGCGAACAGTTCGTGGTCGGCCGCACCATCGAGGCGGCACTGAAGCGCGCCGATCGCGAGGGCTGGCTGTGCTCGTTCGACATGCTGGGCGAAGGCGCCCGCACCGCCGCCGACGCCGAGCGCTACGAGCGCATCTACGCCGACGCCATCGAAGCGGTCGGCCGGACCGCGAAAGGCCAGGGGCCGGAAAGCGGACACGGCGTCTCGGTCAAGCTCTCGGCCCTGTCCCCCCGCTACGAGGCCGTCCAGGAGGCCCGGGTCTGGGCCGAGCTTTATCCGCGGGTGAAGCGCCTCGCCCTGATCGCGGCGAAGCACGACATCAACTTCACCATGGACGCCGAGGAATCGGACCGGCTGGCCCTGTCGCTCAAGCTGCTCGACCGGCTGGCGCACGAGCCGGAACTGGGCGACTGGAAGGGCCTCGGCCTCGCGGTGCAGGCCTACCAGAAGCGCGGCCCCGAGGTCATCCGCCGCGTCGCCGAGCTGGCGAAGTCGTCAGGCCGCCGGCTGATGGTCCGACTGGTCAAGGGCGCCTACTGGGACACCGAGATCAAGCGCGCCCAGCAGTTCGGCCGCACCGACTATCCGGTGTTCACCACCAAGGCCGCCACCGACCTCAACTACCTGGTCTGCGCGCGGCAGATGATCGAGGCGGCGCCGCACCTCTACAGCCAGTTCGCCACCCACAACGCCCACTCCCTGGCCGCCGTGCACCGGATGGCCTCCGAGCGCGGGGTGAAGATCGAGTTCCAGCGGCTGCACGGCATGGGCGAGGCCCTCTACGACGCCGCCCGCGCCGCCTTCGGGCCGGTGACGGTGCGCGCCTACGCCCCCGTCGGCGGCCATGAGGACCTGCTGCCCTACCTCGTCCGCCGCCTGCTTGAGAACGGCGCCAACTCGTCCTTCGTCCACGCCCTGCTGGACGAGCGCGTGCCGGCCGCCGCCGTCGCCGCCGACCCGATCGCCGCCGTCGAGGCCCATCCCGACCGGCACGCGAAAATCCCGACCCCCAAGGACATGTACATGGACCGCCAGAACTCGCTGGGCCGCGACTACTCCCAGGCCGCCGACCGCGAGCGGCACGCCCTCGCCCTGCAGAAGGTCGACAGCGAGAAGCTGACCTCGGGCCCGATCATCGGCGGCAAGCTGCGCGCCGGCGCCAACGCCCAGCCGGTGCTCAACCCCTTCGACACCACCCAGGTGCTTGGCCACGTCTCGGAGGCGACGGACGCCGACGTCGACGCCGCCGTCGACGCCGCCGTCCGCGCCCAGGTGAAGTGGGATCGCATCGGCGGGGCCGGCCGCGCCCCCGTGCTGCGTGCTATGGCCGATGCGCTCGAGGCCGACATGGACCGGCTCGTCGCCCTGCTGTCGCGCGAGGCGGGCAAGACGCTGAACGACGGCGTCGCCGAGGTGCGCGAGGCGGCCGACTTCTGCCGCTACTACGCCATGCTGGCCGAGCGGGACTTCGGCGGTCCGCAACCGCTGCAGGGGCCGGTCGGGGAGCTGAACGCGCTCGTCCTGCACGGCCGCGGCGTCTTCGCCTGCATCAGCCCGTGGAACTTCCCGCTGGCCATCTTCACCGGCCAGATCGCCGCGGCGCTGGCCGCCGGCAACGCGGTTCTGGCCAAGCCGGCCGAGCAGACCCCGCTGATCGCCGCCGAGGCGGTGCGCCTGTACGTCAGGGCCGGCCTCGATCCGAACCTGATCGCCCTCGTCCCGGGTCGGGGCGAGACCGTCGGCGCCCGACTGGTGGCGCATCCGGGGATTGACGGCGTCGCCTTCACCGGCGGAACCGACACGGCCACGGCCATCAACCGCTCGCTGGCGAACCGTCCCGGACCGATCATCCCCTTCATCGCCGAGACCGGCGGGCTGAACGGCATGTTCGTCGACACCACGGCGCTGAAGGAACAGGTCGTCGACGACGTGATCCTCTCGGCCTTCGGCTCGTCGGG
The DNA here is from genome assembly GCA_001794825.1 of Caulobacterales bacterium RIFCSPHIGHO2_01_FULL_70_19. Taxonomy (GTDB): domain Bacteria; phylum Pseudomonadota; class Alphaproteobacteria; order Caulobacterales; family Caulobacteraceae; genus Brevundimonas. The sequence continues at coordinate 77,645 of MGLK01000023.1, forward strand.
CCAGCGCTGCTCGGCCCTGCGCCTGCTTTACGTGCCGCAGGACTCGGCCGACGCCCTGATCGAGGGGCTGAAGGGCGCCCTGGCGGCCCAGGTGGTCGGCGACCCGTCAGATCCCTCCACCGACATCGGCCCGGTCATCGACGCCGACGCGAAGAAGATGCTCGAGGACCACCTGAAGCGGCTGGAAGGCGATGCGAGGATCGTCGCCCGCGCCGAACTGCCGGCGGGCAGCGAGAAGGGCCACCTGTTCGCCCCGACCATCGCCGAGGTGCCGACGCCCGACTATCTCGAGCGCGAGGTGTTCGGCCCCATCCTGCACGTCTGCCGCTACGACCCGGCGAAGCTGCGCGAGACCGCGGCGAAGCTGGCGGCCCGCGGCTATGGCCTGACGCTCGGCGTGCACAGCCGCATCGAGGCCTTCGCGGACGAGGTCGTCCGCCTCGTGCCGGCCGGCAACGTCTACATCAACCGCTCGATCATCGGCGCGGTGGTCGGCGTCCAGCCGTTCGGCGGCGAGGGCCTGTCCGGCACCGGCCCCAAGGCCGGCGGTCCGTACAGCCTGATCCGCTACGCCGCCGAAAAGGCCATCAGCAACAACATCTCCGCCCAGGGCGGCGACCCGGCCCTGCTGAACCTCTAGCCGTCGACGTCCTTGAGCAGGAGCATCTGGCCGATCAGCCGCTCCTTGTCGTCGGCGAAACCACAGGCGACCGGCGCCGTGTGCGGATTGCGCCAGGTGCCGAAGAGGATGTCCCACAGCGGCAGGCCATAGTTGTTCGCGTGCACGCCCCTTTCGTGGTGGACCCGATGCATCTCGGGTCGCTGCACGAGATAGCCCAGCCACCGCGGCGTCCGCAGGTCCGCGTGAGCGACGAGGTTGAAGGCGGTCACGTAGAGCAGGGCCAGCGCTGCAGCCGCCGGACCCACGCCCAGCACCACATAGGCGACGACGGCGTTCAGCAGGGCTGCCAGGAGGCCGTCGAAGGGATGGATGTAAAAGGCGGTCAGAGCTTCGACGCGGGTCGGGCTATGGTGCAGCTGGTGCACCCAGCGCCAGAGCCTGTCGCTTCTGTGGATCAGGCGATGATGCCAGTAGGCGACGAAGCTGGCGACGACGAAGGCGATGAGGCTGCTGCTGAAAGCGTCGATCCGTCCATCGAGAGCCAGCAGCGAGTGGCCGCGTATCCAGTCGTCGAACAGCAGTCCCGCACCGACCACCACGACAAGGTTCAGCGCGTTCAGGAAACCTGCGTAGAGCCGCCAGCGCCTGTCGCAGATCGCCCCCGAGGCGGGTGCGATCACTTCCCGCGTGAAGATCACGGAGAAAAGGGCGAAGGTGGCGAAGTAGACCAGGAACAGCATCGCCGGAGCATCCGCCCGGGCGAAACCGGCCGCAAGCGGCTATGCGTCGCCCGACGCCCACGTCTGCTCTGCCGCCGCTCTGCGGAACAGCCACGCGGACATCAGCCAGCCGATGGTGAAGACCCCGACGATGACGAAGGTGAAGTGACCGCCGATCAGGGCGACCACGGCCGTCCCGGCCTGCGCCGCCGCCGTCACGGTCATGGCGATGGCCAGCCCTCTCGCGCGGAAGCTGGCGAGGAAGGAGCCGGCAATGGCGATGAAGATGACGCCGAAGAACATCAGGTTGATGGGATCGTTCTCGCTGCCGATGATCCCCACGGCCAGGTTCGACCAGGTGATCAGAAAGGCGGTTCCAAGCGCCACCACCGCCCCGGCGCGATAGGCGAGGCTGCCGCTGGTCCGCAGGGCCAGCTCGAACACCGTCAGCGGCACGGCCAGCATGACGCCGGCGACGATGAAGTCGAAGGCGGTCCAGTCCACGTCGGCCCCCAGCCGCATGGCGACCGCCGGCGCCGCCAGCAGGGCCGAAGCCCCGACCCAGGGCAGCACCCGCCACCAGCTCGCGCCGCGCCGCCCGCCGCCGTTCTCCGCCTGCATCGTCATGGTCTCCATCTCCCTTGGTTGACGTCTGGAACCTCGGCCCGCCGGGCGTGAGGGTCATGAGCAAATCCTGAGCGGCCGCTGAAATCTGCGCCGAGCCGGCGCGTCAGGCCGCCGCCTCGTGGAGCCAGGCCGGTTGTGCGAGCATTGAGCCGACATGACCGGCCAGATCCGCCCGCCCCTGTCGCCCGATCCGCTGCCTGACCGGCTGGCCCGGCCCGTGCGCCGCGCCATCGCCGGCCGGGTGGTCCGGATGTTCAACGATCCGGAGAAGGGAGAGCGCCCCGTCGTGCGGCGGCCCGACGGCCTGTTCGGGCCGGATTCGGTCGCCTGGCGGGTGCACGGCGACGTCACCGGCATGCTTGTCGGCGGCGTTTCCGGCCTGCTGCTGCAGATGCTGCATCCGGCCGTGCTGGCCGGGGTCTGGGACCACTCCAACTTTCGCGCCGACATGCACGGCCGGCTGCGGCGCACCGCGCGCTTCATCGCCGTCACCACCTACGGCGGACGGGACGAGGCGGAGGCCGTCATCGACCGGGTGCGGCGCATCCATGCGCAGGTCGCCGGCGTCCTGCCGGACGGCGCGCCCTACGCGGCCGACGATCCGGAGCTGCTGGCCTGGGTTCACGTCACCGAGGCGACGAGTTTCCTGAACGGCTGGCTGCGCTACGGCGAGCCCGGCATGTCCCGGGCCGATCGCGACCGCTACTTCGCCGAAATGGCCGAGGTCGGCCGGCGGCTCGGCGCCGACCCGCTGCCCCGGACCCAGGCCAAGGCGCAGGCCCTGATCCGCGCGATGCGGCCCCACCTGCGGGTGGACGAGCGGACCCGCGAGGTGGCGCGCCTGCTGCTGTCCCGCGAGGGCGGAAATCCCGCGGCGCGGCCGTTCCGCGCCCTGGTGCTGCAGGCGGGGGTGGATCTCCTCCCCGGCTGGGCGCGGCGCATGCATGGCCTGTCGTCGCCCCTGCCGGCCCGCCCGCTCGTGCGGACCGGGACGCGCGGAGTCGCGCGCACGATCCGCTGGGCCTTCGAGACCCCCTACCGCTGACCCCGCGCCCGCCTAGGCCGTTTTCGGCCAGCCGCCGGCCCGGCTGAGCGCGCTCGGCGCGGGGCGGCCGATCTTCTCGCCGATCCAGCGGGCGGTCGCGATCAGGGCGTCGAGGTCGTAGCCGGTGTCGAACCCGGCCCGCTCCAGCATGTAGACCAGGTCCTCGGTGGCGATGTTGCCGGTCGCGCCGGGCGCGAAGGGGCAGCCGCCGATGCCGCCGACGGAGGCGTCCAGCACGTCGATTCCCGCCTCCACGCCCGCATGGGCGTTGGCCAGGCCGGTGTTCCGGGTGTCGTGGAAGTGCAGGCGCAACACAGCGTCGGGCGCGGCGCGCCGCGCCGCCTCCACCTTGCGCGTCACGCTCCACGGGTCCCCCACGCCGATGGTGTCGGCCAGGGCGATCTCGCCGACGCCGAGTTCGGCGATACGGCCGACCAGGTCCTCGACCTGCCCGGTCGACACCTCCCCGTCGAAGGGGCAGCCCCAGACGCACGACAGGGTCGCCGTCAGCGCCGGGGCCGCGCCCGGCTCGCCCTCGGCGTTGCGCCGGCCGGCGACGATGTCGGCGAGCATGCCGACCTGCTGGTTCACGGTGAGGCCCTGGTTCTTCAGCCCGAAGCCGTCGGTCGCAGACATGGCGACATTGACCTCGTCCACGGCCGTCCCGAGCGCCCGGTCGTAGCCCTTGCCGTTCAGCACGAGGCCGATCCGGCTGCGACCGGCGGCGTGCGGCAGAAGGGCCATGACCTCCTCCGCGCCCGCCATCTGCGGCACGTATTTCGGATGGACGAAGCTGACCGCCTCGATGCGCCGCGCCCCCGCGGCCTCCAGCCGCCGCACCAGTTCGGCGCGCACGGCCGGCTCCAGCACGGTGCGCTCGTTCTGAAGTCCGTCGCGGGGACCGACCTCGACGATGGTGATCGGCCGGCTCACCGGCGCGGCTCCACCGACAGCGCCGCGTCGGGCGGCGCATAGACGGTCAGGCTGACGTCGTCGCCCTGGGAGTAGTTGTGGCCGTTGACGACCCCGACCGAGCGACCGGTCACGCCCAGACGGGCCGCCGCCTCGCGGAAGCCCTGGGCCTGCCGTTCCTCGACGATCGCCGGCCGCCCCTGGGCGAGCGCCCGTGCGGCGCCCTCCGCGTCCGTCAGTTCCGTGTCGCGGCCGGTCAGGAAGACGAAGCTGGGCTCATGGAACCCGGCGATGGCCACCGGACCGGGACGCCCCTGACGCGGGTGCAGGTCAGCCCGCTCCAGCACCTGCTGCAGGCGCGGCGACACCGAGAGCGGCTTCAGCTGTCGCAGGGTGCCCGCCAGCGCGCCGTGCGCCACCACGCCCAGGACCAGGGAGGCGATCAGCGCCGGCGCCGGGGCGCGGTGAAGCAGCAGGAAGGCTCCGATCAGTCCCGCCAGCACCGAGAAGACGATGGTGATCGTCGCCCATGTCTGGGCCGTCGACCGGCCGAACTCTGTCAGCCCGGCGACGACGGCGGCGGCCAGAAGCACGCCCACGACGACCGTCAGCGCCGCTCCGATGTAGCGCGACCAGCGGCCGACCGGGCGGGTCAGCGCCGCCGCCGCCAGAAGCGCCAGCGCTCCGAAGACCGGCAGGTTGTAGTGGACCAGCTTGGTCGGGGTCAGTTCGAAAATCAGCCAGGCCGGAACCAGCCAGCACACGAGGAAGCGGATCGCCGGTTCCGCCCGCCGGGTCCAGGCGGTGGCGACCGCCGCCGGCAGCAGCAGGGCGGCGGGGAAGAAGGTCAGGGCGATGAGTCCCAGATAGGTTCCGGGCGGCGCCCCGTGGCTCTCGTGACCGCCGGCGAGCTTCGGCGCCAGGTCGCCGCCGATCGCCTCGCGCCAGAACCCGCCATCGGTCGCGATGGTGATGGCGAGGGCCCACGGGCCGACGATGAGGGCGACCAGCGGCAGGCCCCAGCCCCAGCCCAGCCGCCGCAGCCAGGCGATGTTCCGGTCCCACAGCGAGAGCAGCAGCATGGCCGGGACGATGACCACCAGTCCGATCGGGCCCTTGACCAGGATGGACAGGCCCAGGGCCGACCAGAACAGCAGCTTGTGGGGCCGCTTCGGCGGCTCTCCGGCCCGGGTGGCCAGGTAGATGCGGGCCAGGGCCGCCATGGCCAGGGTGACCGCCCCGCACAGCATGGCGTCGGTCTTGGCGATCCCCGCCTCGGTGGACAGCAGGAAGCTCGCGCCAAGCATGGCGCCCGCGAGGAAGCCGGCGCGCGCGCCGAACATGGCCGCCCCGACCCAGGCGCAGGCCGCAGCCGCCAGCATGGCGCCGAGGATGGACGGGATGCGGTAGGGCTGGATCGCCCGGCTCTCCACGCCGGAGGTCGCGGCCACGGCCGCCGCCTGCATCCAGTAGATGCCCACCGGCTTCTTCCAGCGCGGCTCGTCCTGGAAGCGGATGTCGACGTAGTCGCCCGTCTCGAGCATCTGTGAGGTGGCCTGGGCGTAGCGGCTTTCGTCGCGGTCGAGCGGCGGCAGCAGCGCCAGAACCGGCAACCCGGCGAGAAGGGCGACGAGGGCCGCCAGGAGCGGGCCCCGCCAGCCGGCGATGTAGCGGTCGAGATCGGGGCGCGTCATGTTCATCTTCCTAACACGGCCGTTCCGGAGACGTCAGCCATCCCTCCCGCGCCGCCGCGAAACCCGCTAGACAGCCGCCATGACCGAAACCGTTCCCGACATCTCCGTCGTCGTTCCCGTTCATGACGAGGAGGGAGCGGCCGGCCCCCTGGCGCGCGAGATCGCAACGGCGTTCACGGGACGTTCGTTCGAAATGCTCTTCGTGGACGACGCCTCGCGCGACGGCACGCTCGCCGAACTCCGGGCGCTGATGCCCGAACTGCCGATGCTCCGCGTCCTCAGTCACGCCTCCAACGCCGGCCAGAGCCGGGCGGTGCGCACGGGCGTGCTGGCGGCGCGGGCGCCGATCGTGGTGACCCTGGACGGCGATGGCCAGAATCCCCCGGCCGATGCGCCGAAGCTGGTCGACCTGCTCGCCGCCTCGCCCCCGAACGTGGCGCTGGTCGGCGGGGTCCGGGCGCAGCGCCAGGATACGGAAGCCAAGCGTTGGGCGTCCCGCTGGGCGAACCGGATTCGCAAGCGGCTGCTGTCCGACGACGCCGACGACACCGGCTGCGGACTGAAGGCGTTCCGCCGCGACGTGTTCCTGCGCCTGCCGTACTTCGACCACGTCCACCGCTACCTGCCGGCGCTGGTGATCCGCGAAGGGTTCGAGAACCGCTACCTGGATGTCGGGCACCGGCATCGGGAGACGGGGCGGTCCAAGTACACGAACTGGGGCCGGCTCGTGGCCTCGCTTTCGGACCTGCTGGGCGTGATGTGGCTGAAGCGGCGGTCGCGGAGGCCGGGCGCGGTCAGCGAGTTCTGAGGTTCGCCTCTGCGGCGAGCAGGCGTAGCCGTCCGGAGCGAACCGGGGTATGCATCGTTAACAAGCGCGGCTGTTGGGGGCCGTCCGTTGCCGGAGCCTGGTCATGCTGATCGCCCTGCCGCTGCTGTTGATCCCGGTGGTGCTGTACAACATCGTGGTGCTGTCGAGCCTGATCGGCGGCGGAAGCGAAGCGGCGATGGCCGCGGGCGGGGCGGACGCCATCCTGCGCGATCCGATGTTCTCCATCCCGATGGCGTCGGGGACCAGCTGGAACGTCGGGCCGGGGGACCTGATCCTGCTGCTGAGCCTGATCCTGCTGTTCTTCGAGCTGCTCAAGTCGACGTCGAGCCAGAAGGTGGCGATCGTCAATCACGCCCTGTCGATGATCCTGTTCGTGGCGGTGCTCGTCGAGTTCCTGCTGATCAAGGGCTTCGCCACCTCGACCTTCTTCCTGATCGTGGTGATGGTCATGCTCGACGTGCTGGCCGGGTTCATCGTCACCATCATCTCGGCCCGCAAGGACCTCGACTTCGGCGGCGTGGCCTAGGTCAGCTGAACGCGACGAAGATCAGGGCCACGACGGTGACGTCGATGGCGCGGGTCAGGAAGCTGAGCATGGCGGCGGTCCGGAAACGGGCGTGAACCCGTCGGGTTCAGCAAGGACCGTGCCGCGGCTTCAGATGTCGGTGTCCTCGGTACGGCCGGGCTTGGGCCGTCGGTCGGCCGGGCCGGAGTACCGCGTTTCGAGATAGGCGGCGCGGGCCGCGTCGAGCACCGGGGGACCGCCCTTGAGGCCGCGGCGCTGGCCCGACTGGCCCATCAGCTGGGCCGCGAAGACGGCCGCGCCCGGATCGGCCGGAGGGGGCGGGGCAGCTCTTGCCGGGGAGCCGGCAGCTTCGTCCGGCGGAGGCGTCGCAGGGACCAGGGCGCGAGAGGCGGATCCGGCCCGGCGCTCGGCCGCCCGGCGCTCCGCGGCGCGGCGTTCGCGGCGACCGACCGCGGCGACGGGGGCGACCTCGTCGGTCATGGCTTCGAGAGCTTGTCGAGCCGGGCGCGCATCTCGTCCATCTCGCGACGCATCTCGTCGAGGGGGTCGCCGGCGGTCGTGCTGGCGGGCTTCGGCGGCTCCGAGGGGCGGCCGGCGGTCCCGGCGAAGCCCGGCCACATCTTCATGGCCTCGGTGAACAGGGCCATGTTGCGACGCGCCATCTCGTCGAGGAGGCCGGCGCCGGGCGTGGCGCCGAAGGCCTTGGTGAACTGGCTGCGGATCTGTTCCTGTTGCCGCGAGAAGTTGTCGAGCGACATCTCGAGGTAGCCCGGCAGGACGCCCTGCATCTGGCCGCCGTAGAAACCGATCAGCTGGCGGAGGAACTGGACCGGCAGCAGGGCCTCGCCGCGGCTCTCCTCCTCGAAGATGATCTGGGTGAGGATCTGGCGGGTCAGGTCCTCGTTGGTGCGGGCGTCGTAGACCACGAAGTCGACGCCCTCGCGGACCATGCGGGCGAGGTCGTCGAGGGTGACGTAGGCGCTGCTCGCGGTGTTGTAGAGGCGACGGTTGGCGTACTTCTTGATGACGACCGTCTCGTCGCCCGCGGACTTCCTGTCAGCCACCGTCGTCCCCCAAGCTGTTGCGCCGCGTCAGTTTCCGCGCTGCGGCTGCGAAAGTCTAGCCGACGCCGCCGGGCGCGAGGACGACGCCGACCAGCACGGCCGCCCAGTGGACGCTGGCGCCGGTGACCACGAAGCCATGCCAGATGGCGCGGCGGAACTTCACCTGGGGGCTGATGAAGACGAAGACCCCGGCGGTGTAGATCAGGCCGCCGGCGACGAGCAGGGCGAGGGCGAGCGGATGGACGGTGTCCATCATCGGCCTGAGCGCGATCACCGCCAGCCAGCCGAAGGCCACGTAAACGGCGCTCCAGATGGCGTCGGACAGGCGCGGCAGGACCACCTTGGCGAAGGCGCCGCCGAGACCGACGGCCCAGACCAGAAGGGTGAAGCCGATCGCCCAGGCGCCCTCGAAGCGCTGGGTGGTGAAGGGGGTGTAGCTGCCGGCGATCATCAGGAAGATCGCGGCCTCGTCGAGGCGGCGCAGCACCGGACGGGCGGGGCACGGCCGGGTGAGGTTGTAGACCGTCGACGCGGTCAGCATGCCGATCAGGCACAGGGCGTAGACGGCGGTGGCGGCCACCGCGCCGACGCCGGAATACAGCGCCGCCAGCACGGCCAGCACCACGCCGCCGACGGCGGCGAGGGTGAGGCCGACGACATGCACGACCAGGTCGGCCGTCTTCTCGGCCTCCGTCCGATAGTGCTCGACCATGTCGAGCTCGTCGGGCGTGCAGACGTGCTTCGCGAGCCTTTTCAGTTGCATGAACATGGCCTGTTCAAAGCCGAACCTCGTCGCTTCGTTCCGAACCTGTATCGCGAAGGTGGTCACAGGCCGGTGAATCGGGAGCCGTGAAACGCATGTTGGCGAGGGAATGCGGCAAAAGCGTCACGACTCCTTGCCGGGAGGTTTCCGTCGAGCGGCCATCCTCCCCTGGATCGGAGGGAGGTTGCGGGGCTTGAAGGCTCGCCGGTCCCGCCTTGCGGCGTCGCCGGGCGGCGGGGCTTGCCGGATCATGTCCGCATCGGCCCCGCCAGCTCGGGCGCGCGGCGAGCAAGCGGCAGGATCCAGTCCCTGCCGACGAGGACCCCGGGACTCTCCTCCGCCCCGGCGTCATTGCTCAGCCAGAGCCCGCCGTCGTCGAGGTCGTGGATCCGACGCCCTCCCCGTCGACGGGCCGGGTGTCCTGCTCCGGTCGTCAGCGCTGGACCGGCTGACCGCCGGGGGCCGGGTCGAGGCCGCGTTCATCCTCGGGAGCGACGGCGTTTCCGACCCCGGTGGATCCAGGCTCGGCAGGAACGGCGCCAGCGTCGGGGGGCGGCAGTTCGGCCGGCTGGACCATGGCGGCGCCGGCGTCGTCGGCGGCGGTGACCTCGTCGGCGCTCCAGCGCATCCAGACGAAGGCGCCGACGGCGACGAACAGCAGCACCAGGCCGAGCACGACCAGGCCGTTGAGACGGGGCGAGCGGCGCGGGCCGCCGGGGGGTGTCTGGGTCACGGGCCTCTCCTCGAAGGACACGTGCCTGACAACCGGCCGGAGGCGCGGGCGTTCCCCCGAACGACAAAGGCCCCGGCCGGAGCCGGGGCCTTCATCATGCAGTGGCCGGGCGTCAGTTGGCCGGGGCCTGCATCGGCGTCAGCGCGTTGGCGATGGCGCGCTGGGCGGCCAGTTCCTCGGCGGGGAGCGGCACCAGGCCGCGGTCCTGCAGGTAGCCGCCGCGGCCGGCCGAGGCCTCGGACATGAACTCCATCACGAACTGCTCGAGGCCCGGGGTCACGCCCACGTGCTGCTTCTTGACGTAGATGTAGAGGCTGCGGGCCAGCGGGTAGGAGCCGTCGGCGATGGTTTCCATCGAGGGCGCCACGCCGTCGATGGTCTCGGCCTTCACCGTGTCCATGTTCTGCTCGAGGAAGGAGAAGCCGAACACGCCCAGCGAGCCCGGGGTGCGGGTCAGGGTCTGGACGATGGCGTTGTCGTTCTCGCCGGAGTCGATCCAGGCGTTGTCCTCACGCAGGGTGTGGGCCAGCGTCTCGAAGCGGTCCTCGTCCGACTCCTTCAGCGCGGCCATGGCGGCGACGCGCTCGGCGCCCGGAGCCATGCCCAGCTCGAGGAAGGCGTCGCGGGTGCCGGAGGTCGGCGGCGGGCCGTACACCTGGATGCGCTGAGCCGGCAGGGCCGGATTGACCTGGTTCCAGGTGGTGGCCGGGTTGGCGACGAAGGCGCCGCCCTCGCCGGGGACTTCCTTGGCCAGACCGAGGTAGAGGTCCTGGAGGCGCAGGTTGAAGCCGCCGCCGTCGCGGGCCGTGGCTACGACGATGCCGTCGTAGCCGATCTTGATCTCGACGATGTCGGTGACGCCGTTCTTCTGGCACTCGGCGAACTCCGAGGCCTTCATCGGGCGCGAGGCGTTGGCGATGTCCGGCGTGGTCGGACCGACGCCCTGGCAGAAGGCCTTGATGCCGCCGCCCGTGCCGAGCGATTCGACCCGCGGCGCGGCGCCGCCGGCGGTGCGCGAGAAGTTTTCGGCCACGCGGGTGGCGAAGGGGAAGACGGTGGACGAGCCGGCGGCCCAGATGCCGTCGCGGGTCTGGGTTCCGCCGCCGCCCTGGCCGCAGGCGCCGAGGGCGAGGAGGGCGACCGCCGAGGCGGCGGCGAGGAGGGTGCGGGTCATGTCGGTCTCCGGACAGGCCTTGTTCGCGGCCGCTTAGACCAGAGGACTGTGACGGTTCGCCCGGCGGACGTGTGACGGTTCAGCGACGGACAGATCAGGCCGCAGCAGCCTCGGCGGCGGCGCGCTCGTAGTCCTCCAGCGGGAACCAGGCGCGGCTGCACTGGCCGGTCCACAGGCGACCATCGGACCGGTGGGCGATGACCACGTACTCGCGCCCGGGTCGGAACTCTGCGCCGCAAAGGCTCGTATCCCGGCCGTGCCGTATCCACCAGTTGCGGCGGGTCTCCCCCTTGATCGTGCGCGACACGGTGAACCGCGTCTCGGCCATCGGATAGCCGTCCTGCGGCGGCAGGCGGCGGGCTTCGGCGACGCGGGCCACGATCATGAGCTCGGCGTCCTCCAGTTGAGCCGCGGCGCTGACCGGCGGCAGACAGCTGCAAGCCAGCGCCGCGCCGGCCGCGGCCGCAAGGGCAAGCGCGGCCGGAAAGGCCAGCAGGCGGAAAGGATGTGGACGGCGTTCCATGCGGGCGACCTCAGGTTGCGGCCGCCCATGGGTGCGCAAGTCGCGACCGTCGGTCAACCGTGCGGCCGCGGTCCGTCAGATATGGATGGCGTGCCCCAGCGCCCGCAGGGACGCCTCATGGAAGGCCTCGCCCATGGTCGGGTGGACGTGGATGGTTCCGGCGACGTCTTCCAGCAAAGCGCCCATTTCCAGCATCTGGGCGAAGCTGTTGCTGAGTTCCGAGACGTGCTGGCCGACGGCCTGGACGCCGAGCAGGCGGTGGTCGGTCTTCGAGGCCAGCACGCGGACGAAGCCGCCGTCCGACCCCGCCTCGATGGCCAGGGCGCGGCCCAGCGCCATCAGCGGGAACACCGCCTGGATGACGTCGTCGCGGCCCTCGACGTCCAGCGGGCCGAGGCCGGCGGAGACGATCTCGGGTTCGGTGAAGCAGACGGCGGCGATGCTGACGGGATCGAAGCGCTTGTCATGACCGGCGATGATCTCGGCGACGATCTCGCCCTGGGCCGAGCCCTTGTGGGCCAGCATGGGTTCGCCGGTCAGGTCGCCGACGGCCCAGACGTTCTTCATGCTGGTGGCGCAGCGGTCGTCGATCTTCACGAACGGCCCGGCCATGGCCACGCCCATGTTCTCCAGCCCCCAGCCCTTCGTCCGCGGGCGACGGCCGACGGTGACGAGGACCTTGTCGGCCTTGAGCCTGATCGCCTGACCGTCCTTCGTCGTGACGTTGAGCTGCCCCTTCTCGAAGGACCCGGCTTTCGCGCCGAGGTGCAGTTCGACGCCGTGCGTCTCCAGCCATTTGCGGACCGGATCGGTCAGGGCCTTGTCGTAGAGCGGCAGCAGGCGGTCGGCCATTTCGACGATGGCCACCTCGGCGCCGAGCTTGCGGAAGGCGATGCCGAGTTCGAGGCCGATGTAGCCGCCGCCGACCACGACCAGCTTGCCGGGCACCTTGTCGAGCGACAGGGCTTCGGTCGAGGAGATGACGTCGCCGCCGAAGGGCAGGAAGGGCAGTTCGACCGGCTCGGAGCCGGTGGCGAGGATGACGTGTTCGGCGCTGATGACGATGTCGCCGTCGGCGGTCTTCACCGTGCAGGTCTTGGCGTCGGAGAAGGTCGCCCAGCCGTTGATCACCCGGACCTTGGCCTTCTTGAGCAGGCCGGCGACGCCCTGGTTCAGCTTTTTGACGATGCCGTCCTTCCAGGCGACCGTCTCCTTCAGGTCGACGGCCGGCTTCGAGGCGGTGATGCCGAGCGTGCCGCCGTCGGCGGCCTTGGCGACGGTCTCGAACTTGTGGGCGGCGTGGATGATAGCCTTGGACGGGATGCAGCCGACGTTCAGGCAGGTGCCGCCGAGACCGTCGCCGCCGTCGACCAGCACGGTGTCGAGGCCCAACTGGCCGCAGCGGATGCCGGCGACATAGCCGCCGGTGCCGGCGCCGATGATGAGGACTTTGGTCTTGATCGATTCAGCCATGGTCTCAGCTCATCCAAAGCGTCGCCGGGTGCTCCAGCAGGTTCTTGATCCGCTGGACGAAGACCGCCGCGTCGTGGCCGTCGACGATGCGATGATCGAAGCTGGAAGACAGGTTCATCATCTTGCGCACGACCATCTGGCCGTCCTTCACCACGACCCGCTCCTGGATCTTGTTGGGGCCGACGATGGCGACCTCGGGGTGGTTGATGATCGGGGTGTGGACGACCCCGCCGAGCGTGCCCAGCGAGGTGATGGTGATGGTCGAGCCCGAGAGCTCCTCGCGGCTGGCCTTGCCGGACTTGGCGGCGGAGGAGACGCGGGCGATCTCGGCGGCGGTGTCGTAGGGGTCGCGGGCCTCGGCGTGGCGGACGACGGGGACCATCAGGCCGTTCGGCGTCTGGGCGGCGATGCCGAGGTGGACGGCGGCGTGGGTGGTGAGCACCCCGCCCTCGTCGTCGTAGTGCGAGTTGATGGTCGGCTGGTCGCGCAGGGCCACCACCATGGCGCGGGCGAGGAAGGGCAGGACGTTCAGCTTGGGCTGGTCCGGCTTGCGGTTGGCGTTGAGGTGGGCGCGGAGCTCCTCCAGCGCGGTGACGTCGATCTCCTCGACGTAGGTGATGTGCGGGATGCGGCGGACGCTCTCGGCCATCTTCTCCGCGATCCTGCGGCGCAGGCCGATGACGCGGGTCTCGGTGGTTCCTTCGGCCTTCGCATAGGTCGAGGGAGCCGATGCTCCGGAGGCGGACGATCCGCGCGGGCCGGAGGCGAGATACGCATCCAGATCGCCGTGCTCGATGCGGCCGGCGGGGCCGGAGCCCGGGACGAACTGCAGCTCGATCCCCAGGTCGCGGGCGCGCTGGCGCACGGCGGGGGAAGCGAGCGGGCGCTGGTTGCGGTCGGAGAGCTGCCGTGAGCCCTCCCCCTTGAGGGGGGAGGGTTGGGTGGGGGTGGAAGCCGCGGGCCTGGCGGCGGCGGCCGGAAGCGAGGACGGAGCCTTCGGGGCTTCGCTGACGGCGGCGGGGGGAGCACCCTCACCCCCTGCCCCTCTCCCCTCAAGGGAGAGGGGAGCAGAAACGTTGCCCTTTCCCGCGACCTGGAAGCTGACCAGCGGCCCGCCGACGGCGATCTGCCGGCCGGGTTCGCCGTGCAGGGCGACGACGGTTCCGGCGACGGGGGAGGTCAGTTCGACGGTGGCCTTGTCGGTCATGACCTCGGCGAGGATCTGGTCCTCCTCGACGGCGTCGCCGACCGCGACGTGCCACCCGACAAGCTCGGCCTCGGCGGTGCCTTCGCCGACGTCGGGGAGCTTGAAGACGTAGTTGGCGCCGGGGGCGCTTGCGGTTCGGCCCCCCTCCCCGGCTTCGCCGGTACTCCCACCGGTGGGGGGAGACTTGGAAGCGGGCGATTGTCCCCCTTCCGGGGGGACCGAAGCCTGCGAAGCAGGGTTCGAGGGGGGCCCTTCAGCACTGGCGTTCCCCGCCCCCTCGACCTCGAACTCGACCAGCGGGCCGCGGACGGCCAGCATCTGGCCCGGCTCGCCGTGCAGCTTCGACACCTTGCCGGCGACCGGCGAGGTGATCTCGACCGTGGCCTTGTCGGTCATGACGTCGGCGACGATCTGGTCCTCGGCGACCGCGTCGCCGACCTTGACGTGCCAGCCGACCAGCTCGGCCTCGGCGGTGCCTTCGCCCACGTCGGGCAGCTTGAAGACGTAGCGACCCATCTCAGCGGCCTCCCTTCATCGTGGCCTTCAGCGCCTCGGCGACCCGCTCGGGACCGGGGAAGTATTCCCACTCGAAGGCGTGCGGATACGGCGTGTCCCAGCCGGTCACCCGCGCGATCGGCGCCTCGAGGTGGTAGAAGCAGCGCTCCTGCACCAGGGCGCTGAGCTCGGCGCCGAAGCCGGAGGTCTTCGGGGCCTCGTGGACGATGACGCAGCGGCCGGTCTTCTTCACCGAGGCCTCGATGGTCTCGATGTCGAGCGGCACGAGGGTGCGCAGGTCGATGACCTCGGCGTCGACGCCGGCGTGCTCGGCCCCGGCGAGGCTGACCCAGACCATGGTGCCGTAGCAGAGGATGGTGACGTCGGACCCTTCCTTCATCACCCGCGCCTTGCCGATCGGCTCGAGGTATTTGCCGGTGGGGACCTGGGCCAGCTCCTGCGCCTTCCAGGGGCTGACCGGCTTCTCGTGCCAGCCGTCGAAGGGGCCGTTGTAGAGGCGCTTGGGCTCGAAGAAGATGACCGGATCGTCGTCCTCGATGGCGGCGGTGAGCAGGCCCTTGGCGTCGTACGGGTTGGAGGGGATGACCACCTTCAGCCCGGCGATGTGGGTGAACAGGCTCTCGGGGCTCTGGCTGTGGGTCTGGCCGCCGAAGATGCCGCCGCCGTAGGGGCTGCGGATGGTGATCGGCGAGGTGAACATGCCGGCCGAGCGGTAGCGCAGCTTGGCGGCTTCGGAGACGATCTGGTCGTAGGCCGGGTAGATGTAGTCGGCGAACTGGATCTCCACGACCGGGCGCAGGCCGTAGGCGCCCATGCCGATGGCGGCGGCGACGATGCCGCATTCGCTGATCGGGGCGTCGAAGCTGCGGGTCAGGCCGTGCTTCTTCTGCAGATGGTCGGTGACCCGGAAGACGCCGCCGAAATAGCCGGCGTCCTCGCCGAACGACAGGACGTCGGGGTCCTCGGCCATCTTCACGTCCAGGGCCGAGTTGAGGGCCTGGATCATGTTCATCGGCGCGACCGCCGGCGACTCCGGCGCGTCGGAGGCGGGGGCGTTGTTCTGGTCGACCATGTCCGGCTCGACGCCGTCGGCGCGGTCGGCCTCGGTGTAGGTGTGCTGCTGCTCGCTCATGCTCAGACCCCCACCTCGCGGCGCTGCTCGATGAGGCGCCAGTCCTCGGTGGCGTAGACCTCCTCGAACATGGTCTTCACCGAGGGGCGCGACTGGCCGAGGGTTCCGATGGCCTCGGACTCACGGCCGGCTGCGCGGACCTGTTCGACGGCCTCCTTCTCGGCCGCTTCCTGCTGCGCGTCGGACCATTCGCCGAGCGCGATGAGGTGCTGCTTCAGGCGGGCGATCGGGTCGCCCAGCGGCCATTTCTCGTGCTCGTCGCCCGGCCGGTAGCGGCTGGGATCGTCCGAGGTCGAGTGCGGCGCGCCGCGGTAGGTGAACAGCTCGATGACGGTGGCGCCCTGGTTGGTGCGGGCGCGCTCCTCGGCCCACTGGGTCGCGGCCCAGACGGCGAGGAAGTCGTTGCCGTCGACGCGGAGGGCCGGAAGGCCGTAGCCGATGGCCTTGGAGGCGAAGGTCGTCTCCAGCCCGCCGGCGATGCCCATGAAGGACGAGATGGCCCACTGGTTGTTGACGACGTTGAGGATCACCGGGGCGCGGTAGACGGCGGCGAAGGTCAGGGCGTTGTGGAAGTCGCCCTCGGCCGTGGCCCCGTCGCCGATCCAGCTGATGGCGATGCGGTCGTCGCCCTTGTAGGCCGAGGCCATGGCCCAGCCGACCGCCTGCGGAACCTGGGTGCCGAGATTGCCCGAGATGGTGAAGAAGCCGTACTCGCGCGAGGAGTACATGATCGGCAGCTGCCGGCCTTTGATCGGGTCGGCGGCGTTCGAATAGATCTGGTTCATCATGTCGACGAGCGGATAGCCGCGCGCGATGAGCAGACCCTGCTGCCGATAGGTCGGAAAGCCCATGTCCTCGCGGCTGAGGATCATGCCCTGGGCGACGGCGATGGCCTCCTCGCCGGTGCACTTCATGTAGAAGCTGGTCTTCCCCTGACGGTGGGCGCGATGCATGCGGTCGTCAAAGGCGCGCGTCAGGATCATCGCCTTCAGGCCGCGGCGCAGGGTCTCCGCGTCGAGCTTCGGGTTCCACGGACCGACCGCCTGGCCGTCGTCGTCGAGCACCCGGACCAGACGGAAGGCGTGGTCGCGCATGTCGAACGGGGCGGTCGACACCGCCGGGCGGTCGACCGCGCCGGGCGCGTCGAGCTTCAGGTGACTGAAGTCGGGCTTGTCGCCGGGGCGGCCCGAGGGTTCGGGCACCCGCAGGCTGAGCGGTTGCGTATTGGGCTTCTTCATTCCGTCCTGCCGTCCGGTTGATCCGACCGCGTTTCCTCAGGTCGCGCATCTAGCACGGGCCGCGTGGGAAGGCTCGCTTGATTTCGACCTTGCGTCTGGCGGTTTGCCGGTATTTTATTGCGCGAATACCTTGACTGGAGAAACGCATTGGCTGACGAGCTGGATCCCGTCGACGCCCGCATCCTGGACATCCTGCAACAGGACGCCGGCCTGTCGGTAGCCGAGGTGGCGGAGCGGGTCGGCCTGTCGGCCTCGCCCTGCTGGCGACGGATCAAGCGACTGGAGGACTCGGGGCTGATCCGCAAGCGGGTCACCCTGCTGGACGCGGCGAAACTGGGACTGGATTTCGAGGTCTACGCCATCGTCAAGCTGAACCTGCCGTCGAGCGAAAACCTGGACGTGTTCGAACAGGCCGTGGCCGGCTGGCCCGAGGTGGTGCAGTGCGCCACCATCACCGGTCGCGAGGATTACGTTCTGCGCATCGTCACCTCGGACATGCACGCCTTTGACAAATTCCTTCGCGAGAAGCTGCTCAGCCTCGGCATCGTGTCCGACTGCGAGAGCCACATCGTCACCCGCGGGGTGAAGAATGTGACCGCCCTGCCCCTCGGGATCGTGACGCCGCACGTCTCCTGAGCCGTCAGGGAGTTCCGGCGCCGGCGGTCGCCAGCGGCAGGACGTGCTGCACCAACGCCAGCAGGAATCGGCCCGGCTCCTCGTGCGGGGCGAGGTGGGCGGAGTGCTCGAACCGGACCAGCGTCTTCGACGGCGCGTCGAGGGCTTCCAGCCATGCCTCGGAGACTTCCGGGGGCGTGGTCAGGTCGTGCCGGCCGACCATCAGCACCACCGGAAACGGCGTGCGGCGCACCGAGCGCAGGTCCGTCTCCATCAGCGCCGGCAGAAGGGCCTGGATCGAGGCCTCCCCGCCGGCGTCGATCGCCTGCCGATCCTCGAGATCGTAGTCTGGCGATAGCCGCGCCGCCTTCATGAAGAACTCGCCGTTGTCGCGATAGGCGGCGAGACCGCCGTAGCGCATCACATAGCCGCGCTGGATCCCGAGGCGTTGCGGATCGAGGGCTTCGCCGGGGTAGGGGGCGAGCGCCTCGAGCGCCGCCAGCCCTTGGACATCACCGCGCTCGCGGGCCATCTCGAGCAGTCGGGCGTACGCTACGCGCTCATTCTCCTGCATCGCCAGGGCAGGCGACAGGGAGACGTAGGCCGACACGGCGTCCGGTCGGCGGAGGGCCGCATCGAGGCCGATGACATTGCCCCACGAGTGCCCGAGCAGCACGACCTTCCGCTGGCCGAAGCGGGCGCGCAGGAGATCGATCAGCTCGACCAGGTCCGAGGCCATCCGCTCGCGATCAAGGGTTGGACGGATGGCTTCGAGCCCGTTGGCCCTCAGGGTCTTGCCCGTGCCGCGCTGGTCCCAGTGGACGACGGTGAAGAACTCCTCGACGCCGCGACGCCAGCTGACGCTGCGCCCCATCTCGCTCGCGCCGGGACCGCCGTGGACGTAGATCAGGATCGGATTGTCGCGATCCACGCCGCGGATCGAGATCCATTGCGGAATACCGCCCAGCATCACCGTCTCCGTCGTCTCGACGCCGTCCGGAGTCACGATCCGGTGCATGTCGGCGATCATCGGCCGGATCGCCGCGTAGGTTTCCTCTCCGGCCGCGTAGGCGCCGGGATCGACGGAGTGCTGGGCTGCCGCCGCGTGCGGGGCAGACAGGGCGGCCGCCACGGCCAGGACGGCGATCATTCGGGACATTCGGGAACTCCTCGAGACTGCTGCTGTCGATCATTGGAGGATTCGCCCGGCGCCGGCGGATGCGAGGCTGGCGATCAACAGCTTGTCATTGCGCGGGGCTCGCGGCGGGGCGATTGTGTCGCCGGCTGACTGGAGGGGTGTCATGATCGAAATGGTGATCGAGGCCCGACGCAAGGACCTGGGCGGGTTCGAGGTCGGGCGAGTGCTGCCGTTTCATGCGCGGCGCATGGTGGGACCGTTCATCTTCCTTGACGAGATGGGGCCGGCCGAGTTCGCCGCCGGCGCGGAGGCGATCAACGTGCGGCCGCATCCGCACATCGGGCTGTCGACCCTGAGCTATCTGTTCGAGGGCGAGATCCTGCACCGGGACTCCACCGGCGTGACGCAGCCGATCCGGCCCGGCGAGGTCAACTGGATGACCGCCGGCAAGGGCATCGTCCACTCCGAGCGCACCGATCCCCTGAAGAAGAGCACCGGCGGCCCAATGCACGGCATGCAGGCCTGGGTGGCCCTGCCGACGGAGGCCGAGGACGTCGATCCATCCTTCCATCACCACGGCGAGGAGGGGCAGCCGTCGTATGAGAACGGCGGCCTGTTCGCACGCCTGGTGGCCGGCGAGGCGTACGGAGCGAAGGCCGCCGCGCCGGTGTCGTCGCCGCTGTTCTACGTGCACTGGGAGCTGGCCGAGGGCGTTCGCACCGCGCCGCCGCCGGGCCGGGGGGCCGGCGGCTACTCCGAGCGGGCGCTCTACATCGTCAAGGGCGAGGTGGAGATCGGCGACCGGGTGTTCCGCGGCGGCCAGATGGCGGTGCTGGAGCCGACGGCCGAGCCGACCATCAAGGCGCTGACGCCGGCGACGGTGATGGTGCTGGGCGGCGAGCCGGTCGGGCCGCGGGTGATCTGGTGGAACTTCGTCTCGTCGTCGCAGGCGAAGATCGACGCGGCCAAGGCTGACTGGAAGGCCGGACGAATGGCCCTGCCGAAGGACGACGACCAGGAGTTCATCCCCCTGCCCGACGTGCCGGCGACGCCGGAGCCGGCGCCGCCGACGCCGACGGATCCGGTCTGACTTCTCCGTCCTCGGCGGCGGCTGCGCGGCGGGTGACGTGGCTGGCGCCGCATTCCCGGAGCCAGTCGTCGGAAACGCCCGCCGGGTCGTGCACCATGATGTTGGGGGTCCGACGCCGGGCGGAGCGGATCAGCAGCGCCAGCCGGTGCTCGGACATGGTCCCCGCCTCGATGGCGATCCCGTTGAAGGCGAACTCGCCCACCGCCGTCGCACATTCGGCGGCGTCGCGGACGTTTGCGGTGAGCGCGCGGAAGAAGGGGCGGAGCATGGCCGCCGTGTGGCTGACGAGACCCATCGGCGCCCCCGGTCCGAAGCCGTCGACCTCGAGCAGCACCGTGCGGCGCATGACCTCGACGTACTCGCCGATGCGGCCCAGCAGGGCCTGCCGGTCCCGGTTGCTGGCGAGCACGCTGAACGGGCAGGGCGCGACCAGGGCGAAGGCGCCGCCCTCCCGGCGGTACTGGTCGAGGATCGGAAGGATGTGATCGAGGGTGCGGTGAGCCACCTGGTAGCGGTCGGCGTCGGTCAGGCATTCGATGCGCTGCGACAGGCGGCGGCGCACCGCATAGGCGCTGACGAGCTCATGGTCGAGGCGCCAGACCGGCGAAACCTCCAGCACCATGGCGACGCCGCCCAGGCGTTCTGACAGGAACGGCGCCGAGAAGCGCCGCCCGCCCAGCGGCGGCGTCCAGCCGTCCGGGGTCTTGGGCGGCGTCGGTGGGCTTCCCGGGCGACGAGGCGAGCTCACCGGCGGGGGCGCCGTCAGGTCGATCGGATCCGAGCGGATGGCCCCGTCCCGGAGGCTGGAGACGCGGGACAGCTGCACATCCTCGCGGGCGCTCCTTCCGAGGAAGAAGGTGAGCGTCGAGCTGAGCGCCTCGGCGCACCGCACCCGTCCCTCGTAGGCGTCGACCGAGGCCACCGCGGCGAGCACGGTGACATCGTCGATCCGCAGGAAGATGTCGGGCGGCGGCATCTGCCGGGTCAGGGTGCGCAGGATGGTGTCCCACACCAGTTCCTCGCGCACGGCCCATCGGGGCCCCATCTCCGCGCGGATGGGCTCCAGGGAGAGCAGGAAGACACGCCCCTGGTCGATCAGCCCCGCCTCGGCGATCCGCGCCAGCTGGTCGGCGCGGCCGGCGCCGAGTTGTTCGAGGCGGATGGTCTGCCGCTCGTCACTCATGATCTGCGCCCACGCATACGTATGCTGACGCTACGGCCCAGCTGACTTACAGGTGGGTTAAGCAGCATGGTCAACGACCCGGAGACCGGATGGCTGCAACCGCGCGGAAACGCGGCGCCGGGTCCGGCGGGGGCGCCGGCGCCTGCGCCCGGCGCCCTTGCTTCGGCGGATCGAGCCGTCCGCAGACGGATTTCGCCCGGCGCTCAGAGCCCCGCGCGGACGGCGACCCAGTCGACGACCGTCTCGATCACCGACGGGTCCAGCGTGGTTTCGATCTGGCCGTACTCCGCCATCAGGCCGGTGTCCGCCGGCTGGAACAGGTGGTTCAGCCCGGGCAGCACCACGACGTCGGCGTCCGGCTTGAGGCGCGCCATCGCCGGCGCGTTCTGGTCCGCGGGTACCTGCAGATCGTTGCCGCCGAACACCGCCAGCATGGGAACCTCGATGGCGCGGATCGCGCCCGCGGGGTCGTAGGCGACGTACGCCCGGTACCAAGGGTTGGACATAGCCTGCGCCGTGCGAGCCGCCGCATCGGCCGGCAGGCCCGCCGCGGCGGCGGTCGCCTCCACCTCCCGTCGCACCGCCTCGCCGTCGTGGAAGTGCCGGGCCACGGCGTCCATCAGGCGCGCCTGCCTGGCGGCGATGACCTCCACCTCCTCCGGCGGAAGGCCGCCGGCGGCGGCGATGCGGCGCGTCTGCTCGGTGATGATGTCTCCGCCGCGAACCGCCTGCCCGGCGAGGGTCACCAGCCAGGCGGGTCGCAGCCCGGCCTCCATGGCGAGATAGGCGAACACCGCTCCCTCGCTGTGCCCGATCAGGCCGACGTTCCGGCTGTCGATGTCGGGACGGGCCGCGAGGCCGGCGAAGACCGCCGCCACGTCCGAAGCGAAGTCCACGCCAGTCGCCGCGCCGAAGTCGCCGGTGGAGCCTCCGATCCCTCGATCATCGAAACGCAGCACCGCCACGCCGCGCCGCGTGAGAGCGTCGGCCCAGACGGCGAACGGCTTGTGGCCCTCGATGGTCTCGTCGCGATCCTGCGGACCGGTGCCGGTGATCATCACGGCGGCGGGAAAGGGTCCCGCCCCCTGCGGCAGGGTGAGGGTTCCCGCGAGGCGGACGCCCGGCGACGCGGGATTGTCGAACGCCACCTCTTCCGACCGGTAGGGGAAGGGCGGCTTCGGCGTCTGGGGGCGCGGGCGCGAGAGGTCGGCCGTTTCGGCCGCTCGGGACAGAACGAGGGGCAGTTCGGCGCCGCCCTGGCGGAAGGTTCCGGTGATGGTCCGCCCGTCCTCGGAGAGCCGCCCCTCCACCGAGACGGCGAGGCCGGGGGCGGCGAAGCGCACCTGCGCGCCGTCCACGGTCGGTGGCTCCAGCGCGATGTCGCGGGCGCCCTGGTCCGGGCTGTCCATCACCGCGCGCCCGTCCGACGCCACCCGGAAGACGAGCCGGATGGATCGCCCGCCCACCTCCAGAGGCCCCTCCCACACCCCCGCGAGCGGCGTGGCGGCCCGCCGGGCCAGCACCACCGGCAAGCTCGCGCCGCCCTGATGCAGCGCCCCGTTCAGGCTCAAGCCGTTCTCCGACAGGCGGCCCTCGAAGCGCCCTCCGATGGCGGGAACAGCGATGCGAACCACCCCGGCCTCGACCACCGGCGCCTCAGCCGGAATCCCGAACCCGCCCTGATCGGGGCTGTCCATCGTCGTCGTCCCGTCCGCTCCGACATGGAAGACGACGCGGATCGACTGGCCTCCGACCGCGACCCGGCCCTCCCAGGCCCCGGCGAGCCCGGGCTGGACCTGCGGAGCCGCGGGCACGGCCGCGATGGCGGCGATGGCGATGGCGTTGATCATGGTCACAGCGGCCCCTCCGACGAACGTCGGCGTCAGCCTGGGCGATCAGGCGTGCCCGAGGCAAGGCCTTGAACCACTCGTCCGCAACACGATCTGTAGCGGATGACCGCCTTCTCCGTCCTCGACCTGTCGCCCATCGTGGAGGGCGGCGACGCCCGCCGCGCCCTGCTGGAGACCACGGAGCTCGCACGCGAGGCCGAGCGGCGGGGCTTCACCCGCTTCTGGCTGGCCGAGCATCACAACATGCCGGGCATCGCCAGCGCCGCCACCGCCGTGGCGCTGGCCCATGTGGCGGCGAACACGGAGAGCATCCGCGTCGGCTCCGGCGGGGTGATGCTGCCCAACCACGCGCCCATGGTGATCGCCGAACAGTTCGGCACCTTGGAGGCGCTCCACCCGGGGCGTATCGACCTCGGTCTGGGGCGCGCCCCCGGCACGGACGGAGCCACGGCCCGGGCGCTGCGCCGCTACTTCGAAGCCGCCGACCAGTTCCCGCAGAACGTGATGGAGCTGCAGGCCTTCCTCGCCGATCCGGTGGAGGGGCAGCGGGTCACGGCCTGGCCGGGGGCCGGCTCGAAAGTGCCGATCTGGCTGCTGGGCTCGAGCCTGTTCAGCGCGGAGCTCGCTGCGCAGCTCGGCCTGCCCTTCGCCTTCGCCAGCCATTTCGCGCCGGAGATGCTGCTGCAGGCGCTGCGCGTCTACCGCGAGGGATTCCGCCCCTCGGCGCAGCTGGAGCGGCCGTACGCCATGGCCGCCATCAACGTCTTCGCCGCCAAGACCGACGAGGAAGCCCGACGACTGTCGACCTCCATGCAGCAGTCGTTCGCGGCCGTGGTCACCGGCAAGCCGGGCCGGCTGAAGCCGCCGGTGGACGACATCACCGCCGTGCTGGACGCACGCCAGATCGCAGCGGTGGAGAGCCGGCTGACCTGGGCCGCGATCGGCGACGGGGCGAAGGTGCGGGAGAAGCTGGGGGAATTCATCGAGCTGACCGGCGTGGACGAGGTCATGGTCACCGGCATGATCTTCGACCTCGAGGCGCGGCTGCGCAGCCTGGAAATCACCGCCCGGGCGGTCGAGGGACTCTAGAGGCCGCCGAGGAACTCCAGCAGGGTCCGGTTCACCTCGTCCGGCCGCTCCTGCTGGATCCAGTGGCCGGCGCCGGGCAGGACGCGCTGGACGCGCAGGTCGGGGATCCAGTCCCTCATCGCCGCCTCATGCGGGCCGGCGTAATAGCGAACGGGGTCGCGCTCGCCGACCATGAAGGCGGCCGGAACGCGGATGCGGGCGTCCTGCAGGAAGGCGGTCTGGGCCCAGTTCAGGTCGAGGCAGCGGTACCAGTCGAGCGGGGCGCGGAAGCCGCCGGCGGAGAAGGCGGCGACGTACTCGTCGAAATGGGGTTCGCTCATCCACGGCGGCAGGGCGGCGTCGTCCGCGATGGACTCCGTCAGGCCGACGCCTTCAGGGAGGAAGCCGGTGGACTGGCGGCCGACGGGGGTCGCGCCGTCGTAGGCGTGGAACATCTTGCGCAGGGCGGTCGCGGGGTCGGCGTCGAACGCCGCGTGGGCGTCGTCGGCCTGGAAGCGGCTGATGTAGAGGTCGCCGAGGCCGGCCCGCTTCGACACCGCCGCCATGGCGGCGGTCGGCGGCCCCTTCGGCCGGCGCGGCTGGAACGGCACGGACAGGCCGGCGACGGCGGTGAACAGGTCCGGCCGCGTCAGGGCGCAGTGCCACGCGACCGCCGCGCCCCAGTCGTGGCCGACGACGACGCAGCGCTCTTCGCCAAGCGCCCGCGCCAGGTCGACCATGTCGCCGACGAGGTGAAGGATCGAATAGCTGTCGCGATCGGCCGGCTTGTCCGTTCCGCCGTAGCCGCGCATGTCGGGAGCGACGGCGCGAAAGCCGGCGACGGCGAGGGCGTCGACCTGGGCGCGCCAGCTGATCGACAGTTCCGGGAAGCCGTGAACCAGCAGCACCAGCGGGCCGGAGCCGGACTCGAGGATCTGCTGGGTCAGGCGGTCGGTCTGGACGTGGCGGGTTCGCATGGCGTCACCCGACCACCGGCGACGCCCGCTGGCAAGCCTACAGCGTCACGCCGGTGGTGCGCATGATCTCGGCCCGCAGCTCGGGCAGGCCTTCGCCCTTCTCGGCCGAGGTCAGGGCGACGGCGGGATAGGCGGCGGGGCGCTTGGCGATGGCCTTGAGGGTGGCGGCGGCCATCTTCTCGCCCTCGCCCTTCTTGAGCTTGTCGGCCTTGGTCAGGACGATCTGGTAGCTGACGGCGGCGAGGTCGAGCGCGTCGAGCGCCTCGTCGTCGACCTTCTTCAGGCCGTGGCGGGCGTCTATCAGCAGATAGACCCGCTTCAGGGTGACGCGGCCGCGCAGGTAGTCGCGCCCGAGGTCCTGGAACTTCCTCACCGTCGTCTTCGACGCCTTGGCGAAGCCGTAGCCCGGCAGGTCGACCAGCCGCAGCTTTCCGTCGAGGTCGAAGAAGTTGACCTCCCGGGTGCGCCCCGGCTCGTTGGAGGCGCGGGCCAGCTTGGACATGCCGACGAGGCCGTTGATCAGGCTGGACTTGCCGACGTTCGAGCGGCCGGCGAAGGCGACCTCGGGCAGGTCCGGCTCCGGCAGCTGCTCGATCTTGGCGCACCCCATGACGAAGGTCGCCGGCCGCGCGAACAGGACGCGGGCCTGCTCCAGCTCCTCGGGGGTGAAGTCCTCCACCCTAGGCCTTCGCCTTCTTGAGCCGCGCGAAGAAGGTGTCGATCGGATTGTCGGCCTTCAGGCGGTGCATGATCACGTACTGCTGCACGATGGTCAGGACGTTGGACCAGCCCCAGTAGAGCAGCAGGCCGGCCGGGAAGGTGGCCATGATGAAGGTGAAGACGATCGGCATCAGCTGGAACAGGCGCCGCTGCATCGGGTCGGGCGCCGGCGGGCTCATGGCCATCTGCAGCCACATGGTCAGGCCGTAGACGATCGCCAGGATGCTGAGCGAGAAGGTCCCGGTCAGGTGCGGCCCGAGCAGCGGCACGGTGGCCGGGTCCCAGGGGATCAGGCCCCACAGGTTCCAGATGGTGGTCGGGTCCTTGGCCGACAGGTCCTGCAGCCAGCCGAAGAAGGGCGCGTGACGCATCTCGATGGTCACGAACAGCATCTTGTAGACGGCGTAGAAGACCGGGATCTGGAGCAGCAGCGGAAGGCAGCCGGCCAGCGGGTTGATCTTCTCCTTCTGGTACAGCGCCATCAGCTCCTGCTGCTGCTTGGGCGCGTCGTCCGGGTACTTCTTCTTGATCTCCTCCATCTTCGGCTGGAGGTTCCGCATCTTCGACATGCTCTCGTAGGCCTTGTTGGCCAGCGGGAACATGACCAGGCGGACGACCAGGGTCAGGGCCAGGATGGCGAGGCCGAAGTTGCCGAGGATGCCGTAGAAGAACTCGATGATGATGAAGATCGGCCGGGTCAGGAAGAACAGGAAGCCCCAGTCGATGGCGTAGATGAAGCGCGGCAGCTCGAGCGACTTCTCGTAGGCGGCCAGCACCTCGTTGCGCTTGGCGCCGGCGAACAGACGGGTGGTCTCGGTGACCTGACGGTTGGGCGCGATGGTGTGGGCCTCGCCCAGCATGGTCGCCGAGTGGGTGGCCGAGTCGCGCTGCTCGCCCGAGACGCGGAAGGCGGCCTCGATGCGTTCGTCCTGCGGGGGGATCAGGGCCGACATCCAGTACTTGTCGGTGATGCCCAGCCAGCCGCCCGTCGACTCGTGCTCCTGCACGGGCTTCTTGATCCAGCCGCCGTACTTGAGCTGCTCGGTGGTGTAGCGCTCGCCGTCGCCGAAGGTCCCGATGGCGCCTTCGTGGAGGATCTGGTTGCGGCCGAGCTCGTCGGACACGCCCTGGCGCTCGACGCGACCCCAGGGGGCCAGGGTGACCGGCTGGGCGGAGAAGTTGGCGACCGTGTCGGTCACCGTGAACATGTAGCTGTCGTCAACGGCGATGCGGCGGGTGAAACGCAGACCGGCGCCGTTGTCCCAGACCAGGGTGACCGGGGTGGTCGGGGTCAGGGTCGAGCCCTCGGTCAGGCGCCAGGGCGTGTCCTTGCCCGGGACGCCGCCGGGAATGTTGGGACCGCTCCAGCCGAACAGGGCCTGGTAGGCGTGGCGCATGCCCTCGGGACGGAACAGCTCGACCGCCGGGGAGTCGGCGTCGAGGCGCTCGCGGTAGTCGGTCAGGAACAGGTCGTCGATGCGCGCGCCGGTCAGCGACAGCGAGCCGCGCAGTTTCGGCGTCT
The DNA here is from genome assembly GCA_001794825.1 of Caulobacterales bacterium RIFCSPHIGHO2_01_FULL_70_19. GTDB lineage: Bacteria > Pseudomonadota > Alphaproteobacteria > Caulobacterales > Caulobacteraceae > Brevundimonas. The sequence continues at coordinate 104,605 of MGLK01000023.1, forward strand.
CGATCGGCACCCGGACCGAGGTGGCCATGGCCGCGGTGCGGTCGGTGGTGAAGATGGCGGCGCTGGGCGACGGGGTGGTGATCGGGCTTTCCGTCGTCTGCTCGGCCGCGGCCTGCTGGGCGGCGCGCCGCTTCTCCGCCTGCGGCTGCATGACGAAGTAGCTGTAGCCGAGCAGCATGATCGCCGCGATCACGACGAAGAGGATCGTGTTGCGGCTGTTGTCGTGAGGGGGCATGGAGTCAGGAATCCTGGCCGGCGGACGTGGGCGGGCGAGACGATGGAGGCGCGTCTTCGGGCGCCGTTCGCGGGGTCGCGAGCCTTGTAAGCGCCGATTTCACGTCGTCAAGCAAACGCTCCCACGGCCGATCCGCCGTGCCCATGCGGGCGATGAGAACGTAGTCGCTGCCGGGGACGCCGTGGAGGGGAACCAGCGCCCGCGCGGCCTCGCGCAGGCGGCGCTTGGCGCGGTTGCGGATCACGGCGCCGCCGATCTTGCGGGTGGCGGTGAAGCCGACCCGGATGACGGGATCGCCGTCGCCGCGGTCGAGGCGCTGCACGACCACGGCGCCGCGGGCCTGGGAAACGCCTTTCGCGGCCGCCAGGAACTGGGGCCGCGACTTCAGGCGCTGGATTGCGGGAACTTGATCCATAGTCCTCCCCCATCGGGGGAGGGGGACCGCGAAGCGGTGGAGGGGTAAACCGTCCACCGGCGTTCGGGCCATGCCCCCTCCACCATCCTTCGGATGGTCCCCCTCCCCGGAAGGGGAGGAACGGAAGGGATCAGGCCGTCAGGCGCTTGCGGCCCTTGGCGCGGCGGCGGGCGACGATCTTCTGACCGTTCTTGGTGGCCATCCGCGAACGGAAGCCGTGACGGCGCTTGCGCACGAGTCGCGACGGCTGATAGGTCCGCTTCACGGTCGGCTCCTCACTCTTGTGGTCTTACGGGCGACGGAAACGCGTCCGCCGCAGGAAGGGCGGGCGTATAAGGGGACCAGCCGGCCGAGTCAACGCCGGCGGGCCGCGGAGAGAGAATGGACCGTCTGAAGCGTTTCCTGCCCCTGATCGTGCTGGGCGGCGTCGTCGCCCTGATCTTCGGCATGGGCTGGAACCGCTATCTGTCCCTCGACACCCTGCGCGAGCACGGCCAGGCGCTGCGGACCTATACCGCCGAAAACTACCTTCTGAGCCTGCTGATCCTGATGGCCGTGTTCGCGGCCCTGACGGCCAGCGTGGTGCCGGGCGTGTTCTTCGTGACCATCACCGCCGGCTACCTGTTCGGGCCGTGGGTCGGCGGCCTGTCCACCTCGATCGCGGCGACGGTCGGGGCGCTGACCATCTACGGCGTGACGCGCACGGCGCTGGGGCGGAGTCTGCGCGAGCGCGTGGAGCGGGACCAGGGCCTGATGCAGGCGGTCTGCTCGGCCATCGACCGCGACACCTTCTGGTACGTGCTCGGCTCCCGGCTGGCGGTGGTGGTGCCGTTCCACATGATCAATGTCGCGGCGGGGCTGATGGCCGTGAAGCTGCGGCCGTACACGCTGGCGACGGTGATCGGGCTGCTGCCGGCGCACACCATCTACTGCTGGATCGGGGCGCGGCTGAACGTGCTTCTCGCGGAAGACCCGGACCCGGACTTCCAGGCGCTGTTCGCGCGCTTCTGGGCCCCAATGGCGGGGGTGTTCGTGCTGGCGGTGGTGCTGCCTTTCGCGTTGAAAGCCGTCCAGAAGACCCTGGCGCGGAGGCGGGCGGCGTGACCGGCGCAGCTTTCGGCCCGAGCTTTGCGTTGGGGACCGCATGACCGGTGCGCGGGCCCTGCTGAGCGATCTGAGACGACGCCTTGGCGCGCCCGCGGACTGGCGCGAGCGGCTTGGCTTCCATGCTCCCGACGCGCTGGCGTGGCGGCTGCTGCTGCTGACCTTCGCCTTCACCGCCGTGGTCGAGGTGCTGATCGTCGCCCCCAGCGCGGCCAGCTTCCACGAGCGGTGGCTGCTGGACCGGCTCCAGTCGGCGGAGCTGGCCTCCGTCGGGGTCGAAGCCCTGCCCTACTCCGCCGTCGAGGACGACACGGCCAACCAGCTGCTCGCCATCGGCGGGGTGCAGGCGGTGGTGGTCGGCGACCAGGGCGTACGGCGGCTGCTGCTGCAGGCGCCCAACCTGCCGCGCACCCCGGAGCTGATCGACCTGCGGCGGGACCGCCCGGTGACGCGGCTGATCGACCCGTGGCGCACCCTGTTCGGCCATCCGGACCGCTCGATCCGGGTGCAGGCCCGGCCGCGCTACCGGTCCGGCGACTTCATCGAGATCCTGGCCCCGGCCGAACCGCTGAAGCAGGAGTTGCGCGCCTTTCTGCTGAACAGCCTGCTGACCTCGCTGCTGATCTCCTTGGTGGCGGGGGGACTGCTCTACGCCGGCCTGGCCGTGCTGGTGCTGCAGCCGCTGCGGCGGGTGACGCGCTCGATCGAACGTTTCGCCCGCGATCCCGAGGCGGCCGGCGATCCGCCCAGCGAGCGGCACGACGAGATCGGCCGGGTCGAGCGCGAGCTGTCGCGCATGCAGGAGGAGGTGCGCCAGTCGCTGCGGTCGCGGGCGCGGCTGGTGGCGCTGGGCGAAGCGGTGGCCAAGATCAACCACGACCTGCGCAACATGCTGACCTCGGCCCAGATGGCGTCGGAGCGTCTGGCGGCCTCGCCGGACCCGCAGGTGGCCAAGGCCCTCCCGCGGCTGGAGCGGGCGCTGGGGCGGGCCGCGGCCCTGTCGCGCAACGTGCTGGAGTACGGCCGCAGCGAGGAGCCCCCGCCGCAGAAGGCGAGGCTGCCGCTGGCGGCGGCGGTGACGGCGGCGGCGGAGGACGCCGGCCTGTCCCCCGAAGGGGTGCGGCTGGTGAAGAGCCTGCCCGCCCGCTGCACGGTCAGCGCGGATCCCGAGCAGCTGCACCGGATCCTGGTCAACCTGATGCGCAACGCCCGGCAGGCGATCGAGGGGGATGAGGCGCGGGCGGGACGGGGGACGGTGCGGGTCGAGGCCGACGTGCACGACACGGAGTGCGTGATCCGGATCGCCGACGACGGCCCGGGCATTCCGCCGCGGCTTTCGGACCGACTGTTTGAGGCCTTCGTGAGCGGTCGGGCGTCCGGCGGGAGCGGCCTGGGCTTGACCATATCGCGGGAGCTGGCCGAGCTTAACGGCGGCTCCCTCACCCTGTTGGAGACCGGTCCCGACGGGACGGTGTTCGAGTTGAGGTTGCCGAACTGACTGCGCCGGAACGGCGTTATCAGGGATCGGAGTCCGCTGAACGGCCCTCGGGCCAGCCCGACTGGAGGAGAAGCCCATGCATCGCATCATCCTGACCGGCGTCGCCGCCCTGGCCGTCGCCGCCCCCGCCCTCGCCGGGACGCCGCAGGCGGTTCCGGGGTCCGAGGAATGGCTGCGCATGCGCGGCGAAACCTACCACCGCGCGCCGGACGCCGAACAGGATCCGGCCGAAGTCGATGCGACCGCGCGGCTGAACGCCGAGATCGCCGCCCGCAACGAGGCGGCGGCGCAGACGGAGGCCGAGGCGCAGGCGGCCTGGGAGGCGGAGCAGGCCAAGTGGCGGGCGGAAGCGGCGGCGGCCGAGACGGCCCGCGTCCAGTGGGAAGCCGACGCCGCGGCGGCGGAGGCCGCGCGGGCGCAGTACGAGCGGGACCGGGCGGCGTGGGAGGCGGAGATGGCGCGCTGCCGGGCCAGCGGCCGCCGCTGCGTGAGCGCCCCTCCGGCGACGCCCTGGTAGGCCGGCCGTGGCGCGGCGGAGGTCAGCCCTCCGCCGGCGCCTCTTCCTTGCGACGCTTCATCAGGGCGTCGAAGCTGCCCCAGACGCCTTCGGGACCGTGCCAGGAGCCGCGCGTGGCGGCCTTGGAGTATTCGGTGGCGCGGGCCTCGAAGAAGTTGGCGTGCTCGACGCCGGACAGCAGGGCCTGCAGCCACGGGAGGGGATTTTCCTTGATCCCGTAGACTT
>MGLK01000024.1:0-272 GCA_001794825.1 Caulobacterales bacterium RIFCSPHIGHO2_01_FULL_70_19
GCTTCATAGCGAACTGGCGACCCGGAGCGAGGAGGCTGCGGACGCCGCGGCGCTCGCCGAGGTGGAGCTTCATAGCGAACTGGCGACCCGGAGCGAGGAGGCTGCGGACGCCGCGGCGCTCGCCGAGGTGGAGCCTGCCGCCGCCCCGGTCGCGCCGCCGGCGCCCCCGGCGCCCCCGTCTCCCCCCCGGGTGTTCCAGGCCGTGTCGCAGGTGAGCGACGCGGAGCGGCGCCAGATCCAGGCGGCGGCGGAACAGGCTCGCGCCCATGCGG
>MGLK01000024.1:278-6942 GCA_001794825.1 Caulobacterales bacterium RIFCSPHIGHO2_01_FULL_70_19
CCCGCGCCCACGGCGAGGCTGCCGCGGCGGCCAGTGAGCGGGTCCGGGCCGCGGTCGAGGTGCATGCGGCGGCGGCCCATCGTGCGGCGGCGCGGGCCATGGCCGAGGCGCGCGTCGAGATGGCGCGCGGGGCCGAGGAGATGATGGAAGGCGCTCGCACCATGCGGACCGAGGGCGAGCGGCTGCGCGATCCGGCCTACCGGGCCGAGCAGATCGCGCGGGCGCGGGCGCGGGGCGACCGCGTTCCGACCGACGCCGAGTTGCAGGACCTGTCCCGCGAGCTGCCGCAGAGGGCCGACGAACTGGAGGCCCAGGCCCGGCGGCTGCGCGAGGAAGTCGCCGAGATCGGCTGACGACCCTCAGCCCGCGGCGCGGGCGGCGTCCCACCAGCGGACGGCGTCGGCGTCGCGGGCGCTGAGGTCCGGATAGTCCGGATCGGAACCGACGTCCGGCACCCGCCGCCACGAGCGGGCGCACTTCGGGTGATCGGCGAGGCGGACGTCGACGGTCACGGCGTCGCCGCCCTCGACCAGTTCGGCGCCCGAGGTGCGGAACACCTCGGCGGGGTCGAGACCCTCGAAGGGGGCGAAGGCCCCGGCCGGTCCGGTGACCACGGGCCAGGCGTCGAGCGCGCCGCCGATGCGCTTGTCGCGGCGGGCCGCCTCGAGCGCCTCGTTGACGATCTCCAGCACCGTCTGCACCCCGGCCCAGCGGTCCGCCTCGGCCAGGTTTCGCCATTCGCCCGGCGTCTCGGGGATGACGCGGGCGCAGTTGGTTGCGGCGCCGGGGAAGCGGGTGGTCCAGGCCTCCTCCATGGTGAAGGGGACCAGCGGCGCCAGCCAGGCGGTCAGGCGCAGGAAGACCTCGTCCATCACCGTGCGGGCGGCGCGGCGGCGGTCGGCGTCGGGCCGGTCGCAGTAGAGGCTGTCCTTGCGGACGTCGAAGTAGAGGGCCGACAGGTCGTTGGAGCAGAACTCCAGCACCGGCCGGACGACGTCCTGGAAGCGGTACTCGCGGTAGGCCTGCCGCACCTCGGCGTCGAGCTCCCAGAGCCGGTGCAGGATGAACTTCTCCAGCGGCGGCATGCGGTCGTACGGCAGCCGCTCGGCCTCGTCGAAGCCGGCCAGGGCTCCGAGCAGGTAGCGCACGGTGTTGCGCAGCTTGCGGTAGGCGTCGACCGTGGTCTGCAGGATCTGCTTCCCGATCCGCTGGTCCTCGGCGTAGTCGACCAGGGCCACCCACAGGCGGAGGATGTCGGCGCCGGACTCCTTGATCACCGTCGCGGGATCGACGGTGTTGCCCTTCGACTTCGACATCTTCTCCCCGTTCTCGTCGAGGGTGAAGCCGTGGGTCAGGACCGCCTCATAGGGGGCGCGGCCGCGCGTGCCGCAGCCTTCCAGCAGGTTGGACTGGAACCAGCCGCGGTGCTGGTCCGAACCCTCGAGGTAGAGGTCGGCGGGCCAGCGCGTGTTCTCGCGCCCTTCGAGGGTGAAGGCGTGGGTGCAGCCCGAGTCGAACCAGACGTCGAGGATGTCCTCGACCTTCTCGTATCGGGCCGGGTCGTGGGTTCCGAGGAAATCTGAGTCCGGGCGGGTGAACCAGGCGTCGGCTCCGCCCTCGGCGATGGCGGCGACGATGCGGGCGTCGACCTCCGGGTCGTGCAGCGGCTGGCCGGTCTCCTTGTCCACGAACATGGCCAGAGGGGTGCCCCAGGCGCGCTGGCGGCTGATCAGCCAGTCCGGCCGGCCCTCGACCATGGAGCGGATGCGGTTCTTGCCGGCGGCCGGGTGGAAGGCGGTGGCGTCGATGGCGGCCAGCGCCCGCTCGCGCAGCGTGCCGTCGTCCTCCAGCGGCTTGTCCATGCGGATGAACCACTGCGGCGTGTTGCGGAAGATGACCGGGGCGCGCGAGCGCCAGGAGTGCGGATAGGAATGCTCCAGCCGGCCGCGGGCCAGCAGGGCGCCGGCCTCGATCAGCTTCTCGATCACCGCCGGGTTGGCGGAGCCGAACTTGCCGGTCTTCTTGCCCTCGGTCTCCAGCACCTTGAGCCCGGCGAACAGGGGCACGTGCGGATAGTAGGCGCCGTCGGGGTCGACGGTGTCGGGCACCTCGTGATGGCCGTGGGCCTTCCACACCTCGAAGTCGTCGGCGCCGTGGCCGGGGGCGGTGTGCACGAAGCCGGTGCCGGCGTCGTCGGTGACGTGGTCGCCGGCCAGCAGGGGCACCGAGAAGCCGTAGCCCGAGGACAGCGGCGCCAGCGGGTGGGCGCACTCCAGTCCCGAAGGATTCAGGTCGTCGACCCGGGTCCAGCGGGCGATCTTCGCGGCCTTGAACACCTCCTCCGCCAGCTTGTCGGCGAGGATCAGTCGGTCGCCGGGCTTCGCCCACGGCTCGAACTCCAGCCCCTCTTCCATGGCCGCGACCTCGTAGAGGCCGTAGGCGATGTCGGGGCCGTAGCTGATGGCGCGGTTGGCGGGGATGGTCCACGGCGTGGTGGTCCAGATCACCACCGACGGGGTCGCGGTGCGGAAGGACAGCAGGTCGTCCGGATGGTCGTCGGTGGCGCCGGTCACCGGGAACTTCACCCAGATCGTCGGGCTGACGTGGTCGTGGTACTCGATCTCGGCGTCGGCCAGGGCGGTGCGCTCGACCGGCGACCACATCACCGGCTTGGAGCCGCGGTACAGCTGGCCCGAGTTCTTGAACTTGTGGAATTCGGCGACGATCGCCGCCTCGGTCGGGAAGTCCATGGTGGCGTAGCGGCCGGCCCAGTCGCCGGTGATCCCGAGACGCTTGAACTGCTCGCGCTGCACGTCGATCCAGCCGGCGGCGTATTCGCGGCAGGCCTGGCGGAACTCGGCCTTGGAGACCTCGTCCTTGCGGCGGCCCTTGGCGCGGAACTGCTCCTCGATCTTCCACTCGATGGGCAGGCCGTGGCAGTCCCAGCCGGGGACGAAGTCGACGTCGTAGCCGAGCAGGAAGCGGCTGCGGACCACGAAGTCCTTCAGCGTCTTGTTGAGGGCGTGGCCGATGTGGATGTCGCCGTTGGCGTAGGGCGGGCCGTCGTGGAGCACGTAGAGGGGCGCGCCCTCGGCCTGGCGCTGCTTGCGCAGGGTGGCATAGAGGTCGCCCCACTGCTCGAGGATCAGCGGCTCCTTCTGGGGCAGGCCGCCGCGCATGGGGAAGGGCGTCTCCGGCAGGAAGACGGTGTCGCGGTAGTCGCGGCCAGTGGGGGAATTGTCGCCGGCGTCAGCCATGAAGTCTCGTTTCGTCGTCTGGGTTCGTTCGCGTGATTTTCGCTCCGCTATCGCTCGCCGCGCGGCGGCTCGCTGCTTGAGCGGGGCCCGGCGAGCGCGGGGCTGCGAGCCCTGCGGCGCTACGCCGGGCGGCTAATCGAAATCGGGCGAAACAGGCGGACGTCCATGGTGGCGCCGGTCTAGCAGAGGCGGCCTCGCGGACGCCAGCCGAAACCGGCGTCTTGTCAGCGGAGGGGTGGAGCCGGATAGTCGACGGCGGGAGGAACTCCGCATGCGCCGTTACGCCCTGATCGCCGCCGCCTGCGCCGCCATGGCGGCCTGTTCGTCGCCGGAAGGCGAGGTCGGCGAGCCCGCCGACGCGCCGGCCGCCCTGCCGCCGGGCCGCGACGCGATCTACGAGGCGGCGCGGGTCGGGCCCGAGGAATTCGTCCGTGCCGTCTATGCCGCCCACGCCGCGGGGGCCATGGGCGAGCCGCCGACGCCGGGGCAGGAGCCGATCTACGGCCGGATGCTGAACGCCATGATCGGCGAGGACTTCCGCCGGGCCGGGGACGAGGTTCCGACGCTGAATTGGGACCCGATCTGCGATTGTCAGGACGGGGAGGGCTTCCGGCTGGAGTCGGTGGTCGTGCGCGAGAGCTCGGCGACGGAGGCGGAGGCGGATGTGGTCTTCGTCAACAGCGGCGAGACGCACCGGCAGACGTTGAAGCTGGTCAAGGAAGGGCCGATGTGGCGCATCTCCGACGTCCTCGTGCCGGGGCGGCCGCCGCTCACCGAGACGCTGATGGCGGCGATCAGCTGAGCGCGGCGCGGGCATCGGCGGCGTCCCGGTCGATCTGGGCCTTGAGGGCGTCGAGGTCGTCGAAGCTGAGTTCCGGACGCAGGAAGGCGACCAGCTCGGTCTCGATCGTCTGGCCGTAGAGGTCGCCCGAGAAGTCGAACAGCCAGACCTCGAGCAGGGGCTCCTCGGTACGGAACATGGGGCGGACGCCAAGGCTGGCGACGCCGTCGAAACGTCGGCCGTCGGGCAGGCGGACGCGAACGGCGTAGATGCCGAAGGCCGGGCGCATGTAGTCGCCGAGGGGCACGTTGGCGGTGGGCACGCCGATGGTGCGGCCGCGCTTGTCGCCGTGGACGACCTCGCCCTCGATGGCGAAGGGGCGGCCGAGGATTGCGGCGGCGCGGGCCATGTCGCCGGCGTGCAGGGCCTCGCGCACCGCCGAGGAGGAGAGCTTGAGGCCGCCGGCGTCGTCCACCCGGTCCGCGACCGAAACGGTGAAGCCGAGCGCCTCGCCGTAGCGGCGCAGGGCCTCGGGCGAACCGGTGCGGCCCTTGCCGAAGGTGAAGTCGAACCCGACGGCGGCGTGGCGGACGCCGAGGCCGCCGGCCAGGACCTGGCGGGCGAAGGTCTCGTCGGACATGGCCGCCATGTCGGCGTCGAAGGGGAGCAGGTAGAGACGGTCGACGCCGAGCGGGGCCAGGGCCCGGCCCATCTGGCCGGGACGCATCAGGCGGAAGGGGGCGGCGGCGGGCTGGAACCAGCGGCGTGGATGCGGATCGAAGCTGACCACGGCGAGCGGGGCCTGCAGCGCACGGGCGGCGCGGGCGGCCTCGGCGATGACGGCCTGGTGGCCCCGATGCACGCCGTCGAAGGCGCCGATGGCCACCGCGGCGCCCTTCAGTTCCGGCGGCAGGTTGCGCCAGTCGCGGACGACGTCGACCACGGCCGCCGCCTCAGCGGGCGGAGGGCTTGCGGCGGCGCGGGACGCGGACGACGGCGATGCCGTCCATGATCAGCTTGCCGTCGACGAAGCCCTCGCAGTTGAGCCGCACGCGGGCCTGTTCCTGTTCGACCTCGACGACCGTGATGCGGATGAGGACGGTGTCGTCGACGCGCACGGGCAGGTGGAACTTCAGCGTCTGGGAGACGTAGATCGAACCGGCGCCGGGCAGGATGGTGCCGACCACGGCCGAGCCGAACGAGGCCGAGAGCAGGCCGTGGGCGATACGGCCGCGATAGGCGGTCTTCGAGGCGAAGGCCTCGTCCAGATGCACCGGGTTGAAGTCGTCCGAGGCCTCGGCGAAGCGGCGGATGCGCTCCTCGGTCGCCTGGATGATCTTCTCCGCGGCCATGCCGGGACGGAGCTCCTCGAGGATGTAGCCGCCCGAGGGATGTTGCTGGACCAGTTCGACCATGGACGGGGCTTAGCCTGAATTGCGGCGCCTCACCACGCCAGATCGAGCGTGGCGTAGCGGGCGTAGCAGGTTTCAGCCTTCAGCAGCTTGCCGGCCCGCTCCGGATCCAGCCGGCCGTCGGGACCGCGGGCGGCGTCGCCGTGGATGCCCTGGGCGACGAACAGGCAGTCGAGACCCTGGACGTTGGCGCCGCGCACGTCGGTGACCACGCCGTCGCCGATGCACAGCACGCGCGAGCGGTCGACGGGGCGACCGAGCAGGCGGGCGGCCTCATGCAGGGCGAGGTCGTAGATGGGGCCGAAGGGCTTGCCGGCCATGACCACCCGGCCGCCGAGTTCGGTGTAGAGGTCGGCCAGGGCCCCGCCGCAATAGATCAGCTTGTCGCCGCGCTGGACCACGCGGTCGGGGTTGGCGCAGATCAGCTCGAGGTCGCGGGCGGCGCCGGCGGCGAGCCGCTCGCGATAGTCCTCGGGGGTCTCGGTCTCGTCGTCGACCGGACCGGTCACCGAGATGAAGGCGGCGTCGTCGGCCCCGTGGGCGCTGGCCAGGCCGAGACCGTCATAGAGCGGCCAGTCGCGCTCGGGCCCGATCACCCACGCCGGGCCGGGGGCGCGCCGGGCCAGCTCGGCGCGGGTGGCGTCGCCCGAGGTGACGAAGGCGCGCCAGCTCTCGCGCGGCACGCCGAGCCGGTCGAGCTGGGCGACCACGTCGGAGGAGGGGCGCGGCGAATTGGAGATCAGCACCACATGACCGTGATCGCGGTTGAAGCGCGTCAGGGCCTCGCAGGCGCCCGGCCAGCTCTCGCGGCCGTTGTGGATCACGCCCCAGACGTCGCAGAGCAGGATGTCGTAGTCGCCGGCGATGGCGCCGAGGCCGGGCAGGGCGTGGGGGAGGGTCATCCGGGGGGCATAGCGGGTTCGGGACGAGGGGTGAAGGCACGGGTCGTCGCCGCTTCGGGTGAAGCGGTGAGGCGGGGAGGGAGCGGGGCGCCGGGCCTCGCCCGGTCTGTGAGTTGGATACCGTTTCGACGAGACTGACGCCCCGCGCGGTCGTCGGGTCGCGCGCACTCCGGTTGGCGGCCCTGACGTTCGAGCCTGGCCGGATCTCCGCCGAGGACATTGCCGCCGTCGACGCGCGGCGGCCCTGCCCCCTCCACCGCCTTCGGCGGTCCCCCTCCCCCTGCGGGGGGAGGAATGGAAGTCGCCGCTGCA
>MGLK01000025.1:0-4321 GCA_001794825.1 Caulobacterales bacterium RIFCSPHIGHO2_01_FULL_70_19
GATCGCCGCCGTCAGCGTCGTCTTGCCGTGGTCCACGTGACCGATCGTGCCGATGTTGCAGTGCGGCTTCGTGCGTTCGAACTTTTCCTTGGCCATTCTCTTCTCTCCGTCCCCTGGGCGGGGGCGTTCCTTCGGGGTTTCGGGGATCCGGCGGGCCCGGGCGGCCCGCCGGTTACGCGGTGGTGCTTAGGCGCTGTACTTCTTGATCACTTCGTCGGCGACGTGCTGCGGCACCGGATCGTAGTGGTCGTACTGCATGGTGAAGGCGGCGCGGCCCTGGGACATGCCGCGCAGGGTGTTGACGTAGCCGAACATGTTGGCGAGCGGCACGAAGGCGTTCACCACCGTGGCGTTGCCGCGCATGTCCTGGCCCTGGATCATGCCCCGGCGGCCGTTCAGGTCGCCGATGACCGAGCCCAGGTATTCCTCGGGCGTCACCACCTCGACGGCCATGATCGGCTCGAGCAGCTTCGGCCCGCCCTTCTCGCGCAGCTCCTTGAAGGCCGCGCGCGAGGCGATTTCGAAGGCCAGCACCGAGGAGTCGACGTCGTGGAAGGCGCCGTCCACCAGGGTGGCCTTGAAGTCGATCAGCGGGAAGCCGGCCAGCAGGCCGTTTTCCTTGGCCGACTCGAGGCCCTTCTGCACGCCCGGGATGTACTCCTTGGGCACCGCGCCGCCGACGATGGCCGACTCGAAGACGAAGCCCGAGCCCGGCTCGCCCGGCTCGAACACCAGCTTCACGCGGGCGAACTGGCCGGTGCCGCCGGTCTGCTTCTTGTGGGTGTAGTCGATCTCGGCCTTGCGGCTGATCGATTCACGGTAGGCCACCTGCGGCGCGCCGATGTTGGCCTCGACCTTGTAGGTGCGCTTCAGGATGTCGATCTTGATGTCGAGGTGCAGTTCGCCCATGCCCTTCAGGATGGTCTGGCCCGACTCGTGGTCGGTCGAGACGGTGAAGGACGGGTCTTCCGAGGCCAGCTTGGCCAGGGCGACGCCCAGCTTCTCCTGGTCGGCCTTGGACTTGGGCTCGACGGCGATCTCGATCACCGGGGCCGGGAACTCCATGCGCTCGAGGATCACCGGCGACTTGATCGGGTCGCACAGGGTGTCGCCGGTGCGGGTGTCCTTCAGGCCGGCCAGGGCGACGATGTCGCCGGCGTAGGCTTCCTTGATGTCCTCGCGGTTGTTCGAGTGCATCAGCAGCATGCGGCCGACGCGCTCCTTCTTGTCGCGGGTCGAGTTCAGCAGCGACTGGCCCGTCTCCATCTTGCCCGAGTACAGGCGGCAGAAGGTCAGCGAGCCGACGAACGGGTCGTCCATGATCTTGAACGCCAGGACGGACAGGGGCTCGTCGTCCGAGGCCTTGCGGGTCACCGGCTCCTCGGTCTTGAAGTCGATGCCCGGGGTCGGCGGGATGTCGACCGGCGACGGCAGGTAGTCGACGACGGCGTCGAGAAGGGTCTGGACGCCCTTGTTCTTGAACGCCGAGCCGCACAGGATCGGATAGAAGGCGCCGGTCAGCACCGCCTTGCGGATGCACTTCTTCAGGGTCTCTTCCGACGGCTCCTGGCCGTCGAGGTAGGCCTCCATGGCCTCGTCGTCGAGCTCGACCGCGTTGTCGATCAGGTACTGGCGGGCCTCGTTGGCCTTGTCCACCAGGTCGGCCGGGATCTCCTCGTCATGGTAGGAGGCGCCGAGGCCGTCGTTGTCCCAGACCACCGCCTTCATGCGGACCAGGTCGACCAGACCGGTCAGGTTGGACTCGGCCCCGATCGGGAACTGGATCGGCACCGCCTTGGCGCCGAGGCGGTCGCGGATCGACTCCACCGACTTGTCGAAGTCGGCGCCGATCTTGTCCATCTTGTTGACGAAGACGATGCGCGGCACCCGGTACTTGTCGGCCTGGCGCCAGACGGTCTCGGTCTGCGGCTCGACGCCGGCGTTGCCGTCCAGCACGGTCACGGCGCCGTCCAGCACGCGCAGCGAGCGCTCGACCTCGATGGTGAAGTCCACGTGGCCGGGGGTGTCGATGATGTTCAGGCGCTTGCCCTGCCAGAAGGCGGTCGTCGCGGCCGAGGTGATGGTGATGCCGCGTTCCTGCTCCTGGTCCATCCAGTCCATGGTCGCGGCGCCGTCGTGGACCTCGCCGATCTTGTGCGACTTGCCGGTGTAATAGAGGATCCGCTCGGTCGTCGTGGTCTTGCCCGCGTCGATGTGGGCCATGATGCCGAAGTTGCGGTAGTCTTCGATTTTGTGCGTGCGGGGCATGGGAGCGTGCCTTGCGGTCAATGCGGCGCCGCGTCGGGCGCCTCGGGGATGTCGGATAAGCGAGCGCGGGCGATTTAGCTCAAACCGCCCGCGCCGGATAGTCGGTAGATGGGGGCGCGGACGCCCCCCGGAAAGGCGGTTACCAGCGGTAGTGGCTGAAGGCCCGGTTGGCCTCGGCCATCTTGTGGGTGTCCTCGCGCTTCTTCACCGCGGTGCCGCGGTTGTTCGAGGCGTCGAGCAGTTCGGCGGCCAGCTTCTCGGTCATGGTGTTTTCGCCGCGGTTGCGGGCGGCGTTGACCAGCCAGCGGATGGCCAGGGCGCGGCGACGGTCGGGACGGACCTCGACCGGCACCTGGTAGGTGGCGCCGCCGACGCGACGCGACCGGACCTCGACCGCCGGGGCGACGTTGTCGAGCGCGGCGTGGAAGGTCTCGACCGGGGTCTGCTCCTTCTTCTTGTCGGCGAGGATGTCGAAGGCGCCGTAGACGATGTTCTCGGCGACGGCCTTCTTGCCCTCGTACATCACGTAATTCATGAACTTGGTGACGATGAGGTCGCCGAACTTGGGATCCGGCAGGACTTCACGCTTCTGGGCGCGGTGACGACGCGACATGGGGGATTACCTTCTCTGAATCTCGTGGGCGCTGGCGGCTTACTTCGGACGCTTGGCGCCGTAGTGCGAACGGCGCTGCTTGCGGTCCTTGACGCCCTGGGTGTCCAGCACGCCGCGCAGGATGTGGTAGCGCACGCCCGGAAGGTCCTTGACGCGGCCGCCGCGGATCAGGACCACCGAGTGCTCCTGCAGGTTGTGGCCTTCGCCCGGGATGTAGCACACCGCCTCGATGCCGGTGGTCAGGCGCACCTTGGCGACCTTACGCAGCGCCGAGTTCGGCTTCTTCGGGGTGGTGGTGTAGACGCGGGTGCAGACGCCGCGGCGCTGCGGGCAGCCCTTCAGGGCCGGGACCTTGTTGCGGACCGGCTTGGGGGCGCGCGGCTTGCGGATCAGCTGGTTGATCGTGGGCATCGGGTACTCGTTCTCTTCGATCGATGGGGGCGTGTGCCTTTCGGCCGGAGCGCCCCGGTGGCCTTCTTTTCGGACGACGACGTCGCCGTCCCCGGGTGAGGTTCCGAGCCGGTCCCGCGACAAACACAAAAGCCGGAACGCGCGCTAAGGACGTTCCGGCGGGCGCAGCCCGTGTCTTCGGTTGTCACGTTCGCGGAGACGTCCGGAGACGCCTTCTCGAAAGTGCGCGGCTTCTACGCGCCAGGGCGCGCAAGGTCAAGGGCGGCGGTCAGTCGTCGAGGCGGAAGCGGACGGTGAAGGTGACGCGGCCGCCGGCGCCCGCGGGCTGACGGATCCGGGCGTCACGGGCCCCGCGAAGCGCCGCCTCGGCGAATCCGCGGCCCGGCGGCTGCTCGCTCTCGACACGGCAGTTCTCCATGCGGCCGTCCGGCCCGACCCGGCAGTTCAGGACCACCTGCCCTTCCTCCGCCGGCGGCGCCTCGACGACGACCTCGTCCAGCGGATGCGCGGGCGGCGGCGGGGCCGCCTCCTGTGACGATCCGGTCAGGGCGAGAATCACGGAAAGCGCGGAGGGGATCATGGCGAAAGCCTGCCACATCCGCGCTGCGGCCCCAATCCCGCCACGCTCGACGGCCTAACCTGAACGTGTGGAGCGGGAGGACGCATGCAGCGGGAGGCGGCCGGACCGTCGACGCAGGCCCGGCGGCGGCGCACCCTGGCGCTGGCGGCGCTTTCGGCCGCGATCCACCTGGCCGTGCTCGGCCCCCTGTCCCTGACCACATCCCGCCTCGACCTGCGAGAGCCGCCGGAGACGAAGGTGATCCTCATCCCGGTCGAGCTCGGCCGGGCCGGGGCGTGGGCCGCCCGTCCCGCCGAGGTCCGCGTCCGTGAACCCGCCCGTCTGCCCGGCGGTCGGCGCGGCGCGGACGCGTCGCCGGCGAGGATGCGCGCGACGCTCCCGGCGGCGGGATCGCCGGCTCCGGCGGGGCCTCCGGACGCGGTCGCGGGCCCTCCCTCCATCGACGACCC
>MGLK01000025.1:4357-29583 GCA_001794825.1 Caulobacterales bacterium RIFCSPHIGHO2_01_FULL_70_19
ACGCCCGACCACGACCCGCCGCCCCTGACGCGGGCGGATCTGCTGCCCAATCACGATCCGGCCCCGGGGCGGCGCCGCGAGGCGGGCTTCGAGCGCCAGGCCGAGGCCAACGAAGCGTGGCGGTCCTACACCCGCGAGGGCGGTGCCTATCCCGGGTTGCGCTCCCTGTTCAGCGAGCGTTGACCGGCGAGCGCCCCATTGCGGCCACGCTCGCCCGCTCCCCTCGCGGCTGGCAGGGAGGACGCATGCGGGCGCCGGTGTGGGTGGCAGCGACGGGCGGAGGGCGGTGGCGGACGCCGGCGCTGGTCGCCGCCTCGGTCGCCGTCCACCTCGTGGTCCTGGGCCTGCTGGGCCTGCGCGCCGTGCGGCTGGAGCTGCCGGCCGCCGAGCGGGTGATGCTGGTGGAGCTGGAGCCGCGGCCGCTGCTCGCCGGCGAGGCGCTGCGAGTCCCCCGACCGGTTCCCTCCCCGGCCGAGGCGCGGCCGGCGGCCGGGGCCGCGCCGACCTCCGCCGCGGCGATCGACCGGCAGCGGACGGCCATCGACGCTCCCGTCCCGCGCCTCGCCTCCCCCGTTCCCGGCGCGCCCGCGCCGCCGGCCGACGTCGATCCCTGGCGGGTGCGGCCGCGCACCCTCGGCGACCGCATCGGGCAGGGGCTGCGCACGCGCGGCCCGGGTTGCGCCGTCCGGGACCAGCTGACGACGGCCGAGCAGGCCGTGTGCGACGAACGGGCGGCGGCGCGGGTGGGGCCGACCATCACCGGCACAGGCGACCCGGAGCGGGACAGCCGCTTCGCCGCCGAGGGCGCCCGGGCCCTCGCCCGCTACGAGGCGCGGCGCCGACCGCTGTCCGGCGGAGTCGGCGTGGTTGGACCGGCGGATTGTGCAGGATCGAACTTCGGCACGGGCTGCGCCGGGGCGCACCTGGATCCGTCCCTGCGACCGGACGCGACCGGGCCCCTTCGCACCGGTCGCGACGGACCGCGGGCGAGCGGCGCGCCGCTGACGCCCGGGGCGCCCTCGCCGCGCGACTGACGCCTACTTCAGGTTCGGCTCGACGAGGTCGTCGACGGGCTCGTAGGGGCCGCGGGAGGGTTCGGTCTGCGCCGTCGCCGTCTCCTCGGCGCTCGCGTCGCTCTGCGGCGCGGGGGTCTTGGCCGCAAAATGGGTCCAGCCGTAGATGGCCATGGCCCCGAACACGAGCACCGCCAGCAACAGCGGTACGGCCAGGGCCAGCCGTTTTGGCGTCCTCAGCCCTTCAGGCGTCGCCATGATCGTCTCCTTCGCTGTCCGGAAGGAGAACCCGCGACGGGCGCCGAAGGTTCGCCCGCGCTCATGCAGCGAGCGCCCGCGGCGCGAGCGGCGGCGCCTGCGGACAAAAAAGGGCGGCCCCGTCGCCGGAGCCGCCCCTTCAGGTCAGGTCAGGTTTCCAGGACCCGGATCAGCCTTCCGACTGCTCCAGCTCCAGCGCCAGGTCGGCCGGCAGCGGCTCGACCGCGTCCTCGCGGGCCTGGGTGAGGACCGCATCGCGCTCGTTGGCGATCTTCTGCAGCGCGCGGAGGTAGGCGCCGGTGCCGGCCGGGATGAGGCGGCCGACGATGACGTTCTCCTTCAGCCCCTCCAGGGTGTCGCGCTTGCCGTTGACCGAGGCGTCGGTCAGCACGCGCGTGGTCTCCTGGAACGACGCCGCCGAGATGAAGCTGCGGGTCTGCAGCGACGCCTTGGTGATGCCGAGCAGGACGGGCTGGGTGATGGCCGGACGGCCGCCGCGCTTCTCGACCTTGGCGTTCTCGTAGTCCGCCTCGGCCTTGTCGACGTGATCGCCCTTGATCAGGGTGGTCTCGCCCGGATCGACGATCTCGACCTTCTGCAGCATCTGGCGAACGATCACCTCGATGTGCTTGTCGTTGATCGGCACGCCCTGCAGTCGATAGACCTCCTGCACCTCGTTGACGAGGTACTCGGCCAGCGCCTCGACGCCCTGGATGCGCAGCAGATCGTGCGGATCCGGATTGCCGTCGATGATGTAGTCGCCCTTCTGGATCAGGTCGCCGTCGTGGACGGAGATGTGCTTGCCCTTCGGGATCAGGAACTCGACCGCCTCGCCCTGCTCGCCGTCGGCGTTGACCTCCGGCGTGATCTTGATGCGGCGCTTGTTCTTGTAGTCCCGACCGAATTCGACGCGGCCGTCCATCTCGGCGATGACCGCGCAGTCCTTCGGCCGGCGGGCCTCGAACAGCTCGGCCACCCGCGGCAGACCGCCGGTGATGTCGCGGGTCTTGGCGCCCTCGGTCGGCACGCGGGCGATGATCTCGCCCGGCTTGACCTCGTCGCCGTTGTTCACGGACAGCACCGCGCCCACCGGCAGCAGGTAACGGGCGTCGGAGCCCGAGGCCAGCTTGGCGTAGGCGTCGCCGACGGTGACGCCCATGGCCGGACGCAGGTCCGAGCCGCGCGGGCTGGCGCGCCAGTCGGAGACCACGCGCTGGGCGATGCCGGTGGCCTCGTCGGTCTCTTCCTTGACCGACAGGCCCTCGACGAGGTCCTCGAACCGGATCGTGCCGGCCACCTCGGTGAGGATCGGGGTGGTGTACGGGTCCCACTCGGCCAGACGCTGGCCGCGCGCGATCTCCGCCCCGTCCTTGACCCGGATGCGGGCGCCGTACGGGACCTTGTGGGTCTCGCGGTCCTTGCCGTCGACCAGCACCGTGACCACGACGTTGCGGCTCATGGCCACCAGGTCGCCGTGCGGGGCCTTGACGGTCGGGCCGCTGATCCTGGCCGTACCGGCGTTGGTCGCCTCGAAGAACGAGGTTTCCGCCACCTGGGCGGTGCCGCCGATGTGGAAGGTCCGCATCGTCAGCTGGGTGCCCGGCTCGCCGATGGACTGGGCGGCGATGACGCCCACGGCCTCGCCGATGTTGACGTTGGTGCCGCGGGCCAGGTCACGGCCGTAGCACATGCCGCAGATGCCGGCCTCGGCTTCGCAGGTCAGGGCCGAGCGGACCTTGACCGACTGGACGCCGGCGGCCTCGAGGACCTCGACCTCCTCTTCCTGGAGATAGGTGTCGGCCGGGAACAGCACGGTGTCCGTGCCGGGCTCCTTGATGTCTTCCGCCGCATAGCGGCCGAGCACGCGCTGACCGAGCGAGACGAGCACGTCGCCGCCCTCGACCACCGCCCGCAGGGTGATGCCGCGGGTCGAGCCGCAGTCTTCCTCGGTGACGATGGAGTCCTGGGCCACGTCCACCAGACGGCGGGTCAGGTAACCCGAGTTGGCGGTCTTCAGGGCGGTGTCGGCCAGACCCTTACGGGCGCCGTGGGTGGAGTTGAAGTACTCCAGCACGGTCAGGCCTTCCTTGAAGTTCGACACGATCGGCGTCTCGATGATCTCGCCCGAGGGCTTGGCCATCAGGCCGCGCATGCCGCCCAGCTGCTTCATCTGGGCCTGCGAACCGCGGGCGCCCGAGTTGGCCATCATGAACACCGAGTTGATGTCGGGGTTCTGCCCCTTGATCAGCACGCGGGGCTGGGCGATCTCGCCCATCATCGCGTCGGCGATCTTGTCCGTGGCCTTGGCCCAGGCGTCGACCACCTTGTTGTACTTCTCGCCCTTGGTGATCAGGCCGTCGGCGTACTGCTGCTCGTACTCCTCGACCTGCTTGCGGGTCTCCTCGACGTACTCGACCTTCTTCTGCGGGATGACGATGTCGTCCTTGCCGAAGGAGATGCCGGCCTTGGCCGCCTCGCGGAAGCCAAGCTGCATCATCTGGTCGGCGAAGATGACCGTCGCCTTCTGACCGCAGTGCCGGTAGACCTGATCGATCAGGTTGCCGATCTCCTTCTTGGTCAGGTTCTTCTCGAGCAGGCGGTAGCCGATGTTCGGGTTCATCGGCAGCAGGGCGCCCAGCTTCATCCGGCCCGGCGTGGTGTCGATCACCTTGGTGACCACCTCGCCGGCGGCGTTCATCTCGGTCCAGCGGGCCTTGATCTTGGTGTGCAGGGTCACGACACGGGCGTCGAGCGCCGCGTCGATCTCGCCCATGTTGGCGAACAGCTTGCCCTCGCCCGGCTCGCCGTCCTTGACCAGCGACAGGTAGTAGAGGCCGAGCACGATGTCCTGCGACGGCACGATGATCGGCTTGCCGTTGGCCGGCGACAGGATGTTGTTCGTCGACATCATCAGCACGCGCGCTTCCAGCTGGGCCTCAAGGCTCAGCGGGACGTGCACGGCCATCTGGTCGCCGTCGAAGTCGGCGTTGAAGGCGGTGCAGACCAGCGGGTGCAGGCGGATCGCCTTGCCCTCGATCAGCTTGGGCTCGAAGGCCTGGATGCCGAGGCGGTGCAGGGTCGGGGCGCGGTTCAGCAGCACCGGGTGCTCGCGGATCACCTCGTCGAGGATGTCCCAGACCTGCGGCTGCTCGCGCTCGACCATGCGCTTGGACTGCTTGACGGTGCCCGACAGGCCCTTGGCGTCCAGCCGCGCGTAGATGAACGGCTTGAACAGCTCCAGCGCCATCTTCTTGGGCAGGCCGCACTCGTGCAGCTTCAGCTCCGGACCGACGGTGATGACCGAACGGCCCGAATAGTCGACGCGCTTGCCGAGCAGGTTCTGACGGAAGCGGCCCTGCTTGCCCTTCAGCATGTCGGCGAGCGACTTCAGCGGACGCTTGTTGGCGCCGGTGATGACGCGGCCGCGACGGCCGTTGTCGAACAGGGCGTCGACCGACTCCTGCAGCATCCGCTTCTCGTTGCGGATGATGATGTCCGGCGCGCGCAGCTCGATCAGGCGCTTCAGGCGGTTGTTCCGGTTGATGACCCGGCGGTACAGGTCGTTCAGGTCCGAGGTGGCGAAGCGGCCGCCGTCCAGCGGCACCAGCGGGCGCAGCTCCGGCGGGATCACCGGCACGACCGTCAGGATCATCCACTCGGGCTTGTTGCCGCTCTCGAGGAAGGCCTCGATCAGCTTCAGCCGCTTGGAGGCCTTCTTGGCCTTCATTTCCGACGGGTTGTCGGCCAGCTCGGCGCGGTGCTTCTCGGCCTCGGCGTTGAGGTCGATGCCCATCAGCAGGTTGCGCACGGCCTCGGCGCCGATCTCGGCGGTGAAGCCGTCGTCGCCGAACTCCTCCTGGTAGCGGTAGAACTCGTCTTCCGTCAGCAGCTGGTTCTGCTTCAGCGGCGTCAGGCCCGGCTCGGTGACGATGTAGTTCTCGAAGTACAGGACGCGCTCGACGTCCTTCAGCGCCATGTCCAGCATCAGGGCGATGCGGCTGGGCAGCGACTTCAGGAACCAGATGTGGGCGACCGGCGAGGCCAGCTCGATGTGGCCCATGCGCTCGCGACGAACGCGGGCCAGGGTGACCTCCACGCCGCACTTCTCGCAGATGATGCCCTTGTACTTCATCCGCTTGTACTTGCCGCACAGGCACTCGTAGTCCTTGGTCGGACCGAAGATGCGCGCGCAGAACAGGCCGTCACGCTCGGGCTTGAACGTGCGGTAGTTGATCGTCTCCGGCTTCTTGATCTCGCCGAACGACCACGAGCGGATCTTCTCCGGCGAAGCCAGGGCGATCCGGATCTGGTCGAAGGTCGGCGTGACCGGGACCGGGTTGAAGATGTTCAGGACTTCCTGGTTCATCTTGTTTCCTTCTGCGGACTAGGCCGCGAAAATCATTGAGAGACTGGATGGCTTGAGGGACCCGCCCCGCCCGCTCCCGCGGACGGGGCTCGATCCGGTCAGCTGTTCTCCAGCTCCACGTTCAGGCCCAGCGAGCGCATTTCCTTGACGAGCACGTTGAAGCTCTCCGGGATGCCCGCCTCGAAGCTGTCGTCGCCGCGTACGATCGCCTCGTAGACCTTGGTCCGGCCCGCCACGTCGTCCGACTTCACCGTCAGCATCTCCTGCAGGGTGTAGGCGGCGCCGTAGGCTTCCAGGGCCCACACCTCCATCTCGCCGAAGCGCTGGCCGCCGAACTGCGCCTTGCCGCCCAGCGGCTGCTGGGTGACCAGCGAGTACGGGCCGATCGAGCGGGCGTGGATCTTGTCGTCCACCAGGTGGTGCAGCTTCAGCATGTAGATGTAGCCGACCGTGACCGGACGCTTGAACTGCTCGCCGGTCTGCCCGTCGTAGACGATCGACTGGCCCGAACGGTCCAGCCCCGCCTTCTCCAGCAGGTTCTCGATGTCGTTGATGTGGGCGCCGTCGAACACCGGCGTGGCGAAGGGCACGCCCTTCGACAGGTTCCGGGCCAGCTCGACCAGGTCCTCCTCGTCCTCCGGCAGCGGGGTCTCCGGGCCGTAGATCGAGCGCAGGTGGTCGATCAGCGCCTGCTTCTGGCCGCCCTGTTGCCAGGCTTCCAGCAGGCCCTGGATCTGCTTGCCCAGACCCGCGGCGGCCCACCCGAGGTGGGTCTCGAAGATCTGGCCGATGTTCATGCGCGAGGGCACGCCCAGCGGGTTCAGCACCAGGTCGACGGTCGTGCCGTCCTCGAGGTGCGGCATGTCCTCGATCGGCAGGATCTTGGAGATGACGCCCTTGTTGCCGTGACGGCCGGCCATCTTGTCGCCCGGCTGAAGCTTGCGCTTCACGGCCACGAAGACCTTGACCATCTTCATCACGCCCGGCGGCAGCTCGTCGCCGCGCTGCAGCTTCTCGACCTTGTCCTCGAAGCGGCGGTCGAGCGCCTTGCGGGCGTCCTCGAACGACTTCTTCATGGCCTCGAGCTCGCCCATGGCCTTCTCGTCGTCGAGGGCGATCTGCCACCACAGGCCGCGGGACAGCTCGCCCAGCTTGTCCTCGGTGATCTCGCCGCGGCCCAGGCCCTTCGGACCCGAGACGGCGTTCTTGCCCAGGAGCAGCGGCTTCAGGCGGCCGTAGACGTTGCGCTCGAGGATCTTGAGCTCGTCGTCGCGGTCCTTGCCCAGACGCTCGATCTCGGCGCGTTCGATGGCCAGGGCGCGTTCGTCCTTGTCGACGCCGTGGCGGTTGAACACGCGCACGTCGACGATGGTGCCGGCCACGCCCGGCGGCAGGCGCAGCGAGGTGTCGCGCACGTCCGAAGCCTTCTCGCCGAAGATGGCGCGCAGCAGCTTCTCTTCCGGAGTCATCGGGCTCTCGCCCTTCGGCGTCACCTTGCCGACCAGGATGTCGCCCGGCTGGACCTCGGCGCCGATCGCCACGATGCCGGCCTCGTCGAGGTTGCGCAGGGCCTCCTCGCCGACGTTCGGGATGTCGCGGGTGATCTCTTCCGGCCCCAGCTTGGTGTCGCGGGCCATGACCTCGAACTCCTCGATGTGGATCGAGGTGAAGACGTCGTCGCGCACGATGCGCTCGGAGATCAGGATCGAGTCTTCGAAGTTGTAGCCGTTCCACGGCATGAAGGCGACGAGGGCGTTGCGGCCCAGCGCCAGCTCGCCGAGGTCCGTCGAGGGGCCGTCGGCGATGACGTCGCCGGCCTTCACCTCATCGCCCACGCGCACGATCGGGCGCTGGTTGATGCAGGTCGACTGGTTCGAACGCTGGAACTTCGACAGGCGGTAGATGTCGACGCCCGAACGGCCGGCGTCGAGGTCGCCAGTGGCGCGCACGACGATGCGGGTGCCGTCGATCTGCTCGACGACGCCGTCACGACGGGCCACCACGACGGCGCCGGAGTCGACGGCCACGACCGCCTCCATGCCGGTGCCGACCAGCGGCGCGTCCGACTGCACCAGCGGCACGGCCTGACGCTGCATGTTGGCGCCCATCAGCGCGCGGTTGGCGTCGTCGTTCTCGAGGAACGGGATCAGCGCCGCGGCGACCGAGACGACCTGCTTCGGCGAGACGTCCATCATGTCGACGTCGGCCTTGGTCAGCAGCTGGGACTCGCCGTTGATCCGGCCGGGGACCAGGTCCTCGACGATCTCGCCGTCCTTCAGCTCGATGTTGGCCTGGGCGATGACGTGCTTCGCCTCTTCCATGGCCGAGATGTAGACCACCTCGTCTTGGGCCTTGCCGTCCTTCACCCGGCGGTACGGGCTTTCGATGAAGCCGTACTTGTTGACCCGGGCGTGGGTGGCCAGCGAGTTGATCAGGCCGATGTTCGGGCCTTCCGGGGTCTCGATCGGGCAGATGCGGCCGTAGTGGGTCGGGTGCACGTCGCGCACCTCGAAGCCGGCGCGCTCGCGCGTCAGACCGCCCGGGCCGAGCGCCGACAGACGACGCTTGTGGGTGATCTCCGACAGCGGGTTGGTCTGGTCCATGAACTGCGACAGCTGCGAGCTGCCGAAGAACTCACGCACCGCCGCCGCGGCCGGCTTGGCGTTGATCAGGTCGTGCGGCATGACCGTGTCGATATCGACCGAGCTCATGCGTTCCTTGATCGCCCGCTCCATGCGCAGCAGGCCGACGCGGTACTGGTTCTCCAGCAGTTCGCCGACCGAGCGGACCCGGCGGTTGCCGAGGTTGTCGATGTCGTCGATCTCGCCCTGGCCGTCCTTCAGGCCGACGAGGATCTGCAGGACCTTGAGCACGTCCTCCTTGCGCAGCACGCGGATCTCGTCGGAGACCTCGGGGCTCTCGAGACGCATGTTCATCTTGACCCGGCCCACGGCCGACAGGTCGTAGCGCTCCGGGTCGAAGAACAGCGACTGGAACATGGCCTCGGCGGCTTCCGGCGTCGGCGGCTCGCCCGGGCGCATCACGCGATAGACGTCGAACAGGGCGTCCTCGCGGCCGGTGTTCTTGTCCACCCGCAGGGTGTTGCGCATGTAGGCGCCGACGGTGACGTGGTCGATGTCGAGCACGTCGATGGTGGTGAAGCCCTTCTCTTCCAGCAGGTTGATCGTGGCCTGGTCCAGCTCGTCGCCGGCCTCGGCGAAGATCTCGCCGGTCTGGAAGTCGACCGCGTCGGCGGCCAGGTACTTGGTCAGCAGGGCGTCGGCGGCCAGCGACAGCGCCTTGAGGCCGTTGTCGGCCAGCTTCTTGGCCTGGCGGGCGCTGATCTTGGTCCCGGCCGGGGCCACGACCTCGCCGGTGTCGGCGTCGACCAGGTCGAACTCCGGCTTCACCCCGCGCCAGCGCTCCGGCTTGTACGGCGTGACCCAGCCCTCGCCGCGCTTCTCGTACGGGACGGTCTCGTAGAAGGTCTTGAGGATCTCCTCGCCGTCCATGCCCAGGGCCATCAGGAAGGTGGTGGCGGGCAGCTTCCGGCGACGGTCGATGCGGACGTAGACGATGTCCTTGGCGTCGAATTCGAAGTCGAGCCAGGAGCCGCGGTACGGGATCACCCGCGCGGCGAACAGCAGCTTGCCCGAGCTGTGCGTCTTGCCCTTGTCGTGGTCGAAGAAGACGCCCGGCGAACGGTGCATCTGGGACACGATCACCCGCTCGGTCCCGTTGACGATGAAGGTGCCCTTGTCGGTCATGAGCGGGATGTCGCCCATGTAGACGTCCTGCTCCTTGATGTCCTTGACCGAGCGCGCGCCGGTCTCCTCGTCCATCTCGAACACGATCAGGCGCAGCTTGACCTTCAGCGGCGCGGCGTAGGTCATGTCGCGCTGGATGCACTCCTCGACGTCGTACTTCGGCTCCTCGAACTCGTAGGAGACGTATTCGAGGATGGCGCGTTCGTTGAAGTCCTTGATCGGGAAGACCGACTTGAAGACCGCCTCGATGCCCTCGTCGGTGCGCTGGCCCGGACGGCCCTCGCGCTGGAGGAACTGCTCGTACGACGCGCGCTGGACCTCGATCAGGTTCGGCATCTGCACCGCTTCCGGGATGCGGCCGAACGAGTGACGGATGCGCTTCTTGCCGGTGAACGAGGTGGCGGTGAGGAACTGACCGTTGACGGTGAGTTCCGCTTTGGACTTGGCCATTCTGTCTTCCCAATGCGGCGGGCCGGGCAGCCCGCGCTCAATGCAGCAGCCACGGGTCGCCAGGAGGCGATCCGCGGCCATCGGTGTCGGCGTCCACCCTCGGGCCTTCCGGCTCCAGGACGCCTGAAATTCGGGCCCCCTTGGGGAGGGGCGCGCCTTCGCACCGGTCGGAGGGCGACAAACCGGGCCTCGGCGCTTTCGCGCAGACTCGTGACGGAGTTAGCGGAACGCGCTGATATACTCGCTTTGACGGCGAAATAAAGGTGGGCGCGGAAAAAGTTCGAAGAGGCCTCGACGCCCGCTCGCGGAGGCCACTGGCCAACCGCCGCCAAGCTGCTAGCGTCGCCGCATGAAGCACATCGTCCCGCTCGCCGCCGCCCTTGTCCTCGCCGCCTGCGCCTCCGCGCCGGAGCCCGCTCCCGCCGTCCAGCTCGGGACCGGCACCGCCGAAGGCTGGGCCGCGGGCAACCGCGAGTACCTGCGCCTCAACGCCCTGCGCCGCGGCTGGACCACCACCGAAAGCGGCCTCCAGTACCGCCGCGTCGGCCGGGCCAATCCGACGGGCCGCCAGCCCACCGCCGCCGATACGGTCAGGGTCCACTACCGCGGGACCTTCGTCGACGGTCGCCAGTTCGACAGCTCCTATGACCGGGGCGAGCCCGCCGAGTTCCCGCTCGGCCGCGTCATCAAGGGCTGGACCGAGGGCGTGGCCCTGATGCGCGAGGGGGAGACCTTCGAGTTCGTCATCCCGGCCGAGCTCGGCTACGGCGAGCGCTGGGTCGGCGGCGACGAGCTGCCGCCGAACTCGACCCTGCTGTTCACCGTCGAACTGCTCGAGGTGAAGCCGGCGAACTGAGCCGGAACCGCGAACATGACAGGGATTTAATGCGACGGCCCCGGTCGCGGGTTGACCGGCCCCGCCGCGCACGGGTGTTCTGCGCCTCCCGCCGTTGCTGTCGCGAGTCCCGTCGATGATGCGTCCGTCCGCCCGCCTGCTGGTCTCCGCCTGCGCCTTCGTCCTTCTCGCGGGAGCGGGACCTGTCGCCGCCCAGGTGGGAACGCCGGCGCTGCCGGTGGCGCTCGCCCCGATCCCCGCCCCGCAGGCCGCACCCTTTCCCGGCGTCGTCGACATCGCCGTGGACGCGACCGACATCGATCGCCGCATCGTCTCGGTCCGCCAGACCATTCCGGTCGCCGGTCCCGGCCCGCTGGTCCTGCTCTATCCGCAGTGGATCCCCGGCAACCACGGCCCCGTCGGCCCGGTCGACGACATCGCCGACCTGCAGATCACCGCCGGCGGCCGGAGCCTGCCGTGGGTGCGCAACACGGTCCACACCAACGCCTTCCAGGTGGACGTCCCCGCCGGCGCCTCGTCCGTCGACGTCTCGTTCAAATGGCTGACCCCGATCGAGGGGAACCAGGGCCGGGTGGTGATCACCGACGAAATGCTCAACATCCAGTGGGAGAAGGCGCTGCTCTATCCCGCCGGCTACGACACCAGCGGCATCACCTTCCGGCCGTCGTTGCGCCTGCCCGCCGGATGGAACTACGGCGTGGCGCTGGAGACCGAGTCCTTTGAGGACGGCCTCGCCGTCTTCCGGCCGATCAGCCTCGAGCACCTCGCCGACAGTCCGGTCTTCGCCGGGGCCCACTACCGCCAGATCGACCTCGATCCGGGCGGGCGCTCGCCGGTGCGGCTGAACGTCGTCGCCGACGATCCGGAGATGCTGGCCGCCACCGACGCCCATATCGAGCTGCACCGCAACCTCGTCGACCAGGCCGACCGCCTGTTCGGGGCCCGCCACTTCGACCACTACGACTTCCTGCTTGCCGTCACCGATGAACTCGGCGGCATTGGCCTGGAGCATCACCGCTCGTCCGAGAACAGCGTCGACACGCGCTACTTCACCGAACCGCAGGCCACCCTCGGCGATCGCGACCTGCTCGGCCACGAGTACACCCACTCGTGGAACGGCAAGTGGCGCCGTCCGGCCGACCAGCTGACCGCGACCTTCAACGAGCCGCTGCAGAACTCCCTGCTCTGGGTGTACGAGGGCCAGACCCAGTACTGGGGGCTGGTGCTGACCGCCCGCGCCGGGCTGATGACGAAGCAGCAGGCGCTCGACGTCTTCGCCATGACGGCGGCGACCTACGACGACAATCCCGGGCGCGACTGGCGGGCGCTGCAGGATACGGTCAACGATCCGATCATCGCCCAGCGCCGCCCGCAGCCCTGGTCCAGCCGCCAGCGCAGCGAGGACTACTACCGCGAAGGCTCGATGATCTGGCTCGACGCCGACACCTGGATACGGGAGACCTCGGGCGGACGCCGCTCGCTCGACGATTTCGCCCGCGCCTTCTTCGGCGTGCAGGACGGAAATTGGGATCCCGCGCCCTACACCTTCGAGGACGTGACCTCGACCCTGAACGGCGTCGAGGCCCATGACTGGGCCGCCTTCCTGCGCGCTCGCCTCGACGCCGCCGGTCCCGACGCCGAGGGTCCGTTGGGCGGCATCGAGCGGGGCGGCTACCGCCTGGTCTGGCGAGAGACCGAGAACGACTACCAGAAGGCGCTGAACGCCGAGTACGGCCGCAACGACTTCCAGTACTCGCTGGGGATCATGACCAATGGCGACAACCGCATCACCTCGGTCCGCTGGGACTCGCCGGCCTTCGAGGCCGGCCTGACCTCCGGCTGGGACATCGTCGCCGTCAACGGCCGCGCCGCCAGCCCCAAGGCGCTGGCGGACGCCCTCACCGCCGCGAAGGACCCCGCCAGCCCCGTCGAGCTGATGGTCCGTCGCGGCGAGCGCTTCCGCACCATCCGCTTCGACTACACGGGCGGCCTGCGCTACCCGCACCTCGAGCGCATTCCCGGAACCCCGGACCGTCTCGGCGACATCCTCGCCCCCCGCCGCCGCTGACCGCGAGGAGCCCGACCATGATCATCCGCACCGCCGCCCTTGCCCTGCTGCTCGCCTCGACCGCCCCGGCGGCCCTGGCGCAGACCTCCCAGGCCCACACCCCGCTTCCGGCCCCCACCAGCCTGCCGCGCGCCCTGCCGCCGATCCCGGCGCCGCAGGACGTCGACTATCCCGGAACCATCGGCATCCGGGTCGATCTGACGGACCTCGCCCACAAGGTGATCCGCACGCACCAGACCGTCCCGGTGCGCCCCGGTCCGCTGGTGCTGCAGTATCCGAAATTCCTCCCCGGCAACCACGCCGACACGGGCCCGATCCAGCTGGTCTCCGGCCTGACCGTCACCGGAAACGGCCGTCGCATCGAGTGGGTGCGCGACACGGTCGACCCGCACGCGTTCCACCTCGACATCCCGGCCGGAGTGGAGACGATCGAGGTCGATTTCGAGTGGCTGACGCAGCCGGACAACTCGACCTGGCGCGTCGTCATGACCGACGAGATCGTCAACCTGCAGTGGGAGAAGGCGCTCCTCTACCCCGCCGGCTACCATCACGACCGCATCACCTTCGCCCCGTCGGTGGTCCTGCCGGAAGGCTGGAACTACGGCGTGGCGCTGGACACGGTCTCCCGGGAGGGGAGCGTCGCGACCTTCGCCCCGATCTCGCTCGAACACCTCGCCGACAGTCCGATGTTCGCCGGCCGCCATTATCGCCGGGTCGAGATCGATCCGCGCGGCGACGACGTCCATCTCAACCTCGTCGGCGACACCGCCGCCGCCATCGAGATCACGCCGGAGTGGACGGCGAAGTATGAGAACCTCGTCCAGCAGGCCGATCGGCTGTTCGGCGCCCGCCACTACGACCGCTACGAGTTCCTGTTCGGCCTGACCTCCCGCCTGGGCGGGATCGGCCTTGAGCACCACCGCTCGTCCGAGAACACCGCCGCGCCGAACTACTTCGCCTCGGCAACCCCGGCCTTCGGCTCGCGGGGCCTGCTGCCCCACGAATACGTGCACAGCTGGAACGGCAAGTTCCGCCGCCCCTCCGACGAGCTGGTCCCCAACTTCAACGTCCCCACCCAGAACAGCCTGATGTGGGTCTATGAAGGCCAGACCGAGTACTGGGGCGACGTGCTCACCGCCCGCTCCGGCCTCGGCACGCTGGAGGAGGCGGTGGTCAATCTCGCGGAGATCGCCGGCTTCTACGACCGGCAGCCCGGCCGCGCCTGGCGCGCCCTGCAGGACACCACCAACCACAACCTGCTCGGCTACCGCACCTCCAACCCGTGGCCGTCGTGGATGCGCGGCACCGGGGACTATTATCGCGAGGCGGCGCTGATCTGGCTGGACGCCGACACCCTGATCCGCGAGGCCACCGGGGACCGCAAGTCGCTCGACGACTTCGCCCGCGCCTTCTACGGCGTCGAGGACGGCGTCTGGGAGGCCCGGCCCTACACCTTCGAGGACGTGGTCGAACACCTCAACGCCGTCCATCCGTACGACTGGGCGACCTTCCTGCGGGCGCGGCTCGACGCCGTCGGTCCCGACGCCGAGGCCCCGCTGGACGGGATCGAGCGCGCCGGCTGGCGGCTGACGTACGTCGACGAGCTGACCCCGCTGGAGAAGCGGATGATGGGCGGCTGGGCCAACGACTTCCAGTATTCGCTCGGCTTCACCCTCGGCGGCGGCAACCGGGTCACGGGCGTTCGCTGGGGCTCGCCGGCCTTCGAGGCCGGCATTGGCCACGGCTGGGAGCTGGTCGCCGTGGGCGATCGCGTGGCCTCGGCCGAGGCGCTGCGCGAGGCGGTGACGGCGGCGAAGGGCGGGCAGGAGCCGATCCGGCTGGTGATGAAGCGCGGCGAGGAGTTCCGCACCCTGGAGCTGCCATACCACGGCGGCCTCCGCTACCCGCGCCTCGTCCGCATCGAGGGAACCCGCGACCGGCTCGCGGATATCTTCGCGCCGCGGCGGCGGTAGGGACGGCCCGTTCCGCCCCTCCGCTTCCCGGGGACGAACGAAAAACGGGCCGGGGATCGCTCCCCGGCCCGTCCATCGTTCAGCTTGCGCTGGACCAGTCTTACTTGATCTGGACCTTGGCGCCGGCCTCGGTCAGCTTCTTGGCGATTTCGTCGGCCTGCTGCTTCGAGACGTTCTCGACGACGTTCTGCGGAGCGCCTTCGACGAGGTCCTTGGCTTCCTTCAGGCCGAGGTCCGAGCGAACGCCACGCACTTCCTTGATGACGTTGATCTTCTTGTCGCCGCCGTCGACGAGGACGACGGTGAACTCGGTCTGCTCTTCAGCGGCTTCCGCCGGAGCGCCGCCGGCGGCGCCGCCGGCCGGCATGGCCATGGCCACCGGAGCGGCGGCCGAGACGCCCCACTTTTCTTCCAGCAGCTTCGAGAGTTCAGCGGCTTCCAGGACGGTCAGCGCCGACAGGTCTTCAACGATCTTGGCGAGGTCAGCCATAGGGATAGTTCCTTCGGTAGGATGGGTTCAGGGAGTTGTTTGCAGAGATGGAAGGTCCGCTTACGCGGCGTCCTTGGTGGCGTAGGCGTTGAACACCCGGGCCAGCTGGCCGGCCGGGGCCTGCAGCACGCCGGCGACCTTGGTGGCCGGGGCGTTGATGAGGCCGAGCAGCGAGGCGCGGATCTGGTCCAGCGACGGCAGCTTGGAGAGGGTCTCCACGCCCTTCGCGTCCAGAACCTTGTCACCCATGAAGCCGCCGAGGACGACGAACTTGTCGTTGCCCTTGGCGAAGTCGGCGGTGACCTTGGCGGCCGTCACCGGGTCGGCGGCGTAGGCGATGCCCACCGGGCCCTTGAACAGGCCGTGGTAGTCGCTGCCGTCCTCGGCTTCGAGCGCCTTCAGCGCCAGGCGGTTCTTGACCACCTTGAACGTGCCGCCTTCCTTGCGGAGGCGGCCACGCAGGTCTTCCATGTCCGCAACGGTCAGACCCAGGTTGTGGGTCACGACCACGGCGCCCGCGTCGGCGAAAACGCCCTTCAGCGTTTCGATCGACTCGGCCTTTTGTGCGCGGTCCATTGCGGTCTCCAGTCAGTCGTTCGACGCCGGGGCTATTCCCGACGCCGGATTGGCGAAAGCGCCGCGCATCGCTGCGGGGCGTTCACGCCGGTCGTATTGTCCGAAGGAAGCTCATATCCCCGTCCGTCCCGGAGCCGGGCCGACGTCGGATCGTCTGCATCCCCATCTCCCCACGGCGCCAGAGGGCTCTCTGGCGGTTACGGCATGGGTGGCCCCCACGCCCCGAAGTTCTCGGACAGGACCGCCATTGCCCGGAGGCGATGACGGAGAAGGCGCGCTCTATACACGGACGCGGCGGAAACTCAAGCCGGGCCACTGGTCAGGCTGGTGAATCCGGGCTCTCCTCTTCCGGTCGAGGGGAGATGACGCATGACTGCTGCCCATGAAGACGGCGCCGGAGGTCGGGCTACCCCATCCTGGCTCGGCCCGGTCCGTCTCGTCCTCGGGCTCCTCCAGGGTCTCGCCCTGTGGTGGCTCTACCGGTCCGCCGAGGCTTTTGGCTGGCTGTGCGACGAGGCGGACCAGACGCGGTGTCTCCAGCCCTTCTGGCCCGCGACCGTCCCCGAACTGTTCGGCCCGCTAACCCTCATCCTGCTCTTCCTACCGGTCCTCGCGCTGGCCGGGGTTGGCCGCATGCGGTGGACGACTCTCGCCGCCTGGGCCGCCGTCGCCACCGCCCTTCTCGCCCTCATGGGCTGGCACGAGGTGGCGCGTCAGTCGTCAGACGCCCTGCACGGGCCGCCATATATCAACGGCCCCATGCCCCTGTTCGCCGTCGCCGCCCTGTTCATCGGCCACCACCTCGTCCTCGCCGCCGACATGGAGCGGCGCTGGATCGCGCCCTTCCCTGTCTATTTCGACACCGCCTGGAAGGCCGGCGTGCAGTTGGTGCTGTCGATCGGCTTCACCGGAGCCTTCTGGGTCCTGCTGTTCCTCGGAGCGGCCCTGTTCCGGATCATCGGCCTCGACTTCCTGGAGGACCTGACCCGGAAGAACTGGTTCTACATTCCGGTCACCACGCTCGCCTTCGCCACCGCCGTCCACCTGACGGACGTGCGCGACGGCCTGATCCGCGGCGTCCGCACGGTCGGCCTGATGCTGCTGTCGTGGCTGCTGCTGGTCATGACTGTGCTGGCCGCCGGCTTCGTCCTCGCCCTGCCGTTCACCGGGCTGAAGGGCCTGTGGGACACCGGCAGCGGAACCTCGCTGGTGCTGGCGGCCGCCGCCGCCCTGATCATCCTGATCAACGCCGCCTACCAGGACGGCCGGCCCGAGAACCGGCCGCCGCTGCCGGTGCGGCTGGCGGTGCAGGTCGGCTCGCTCCTGCTGGGGCCGCTGGTCGTCATCGCTCTCTTCGGTCTCGCCCTGCGCATCGGCCAGCACGGCCTGACGCCCGACCGCATCATCGCCCTGGCCTGCGCCCTCGTCGGCGCCGTCTTCGCCGCCGGCTACAGCTGGGCCTCGCTCCGCACCTTGCTGCGCAGGGACGACTGGATGCGCCCGCTGGAGCCGACCGCCCTGGCCGGCGCGGTCGTCGCCTTTACGCTCATCGTCGCCCTGTTCAGCCCCCTCCTTGATCCGGCCCGCCTCTCCGTGGCCGATCAGGTCGCCCGGCTGGAGCGCGGCGCCGTGACGCCGGAGAAGTTCGACTACGACTTCCTGCGGTTCGGGAGCGGCAAGGCCGGGCAGGCCGCGCTGGGCCGGCTGGCGCGATCCTCCGATCCTGCCGTTCGCACCCACGCCGCCGCGGCGCTCGCCGAAGGCGCCCTCAATATGGACCCCGGACCGAAGCTCTCGCCCGTGACAGCCCGTATCCACGCGAATCCGGAGGGCGTAGCACTGCCTGCCAGCTTCATCGATCAGGACCGGCGCTTCCTCTACATTCTGGACCACTGCACCGAGGATGAGCCATGCCAGGCGCGCATCTTCGATCTCGACCGCGACGGCGCTTCCGAGGTCATTGTCGCCGGCCGTCGCGCCATATCAGTCTTCAGGCGGGAAGAAGACGGTCTCTGGTTCGAATGGGCCGTGTACCACGCGTCGAGCTGCGCCGACCCGACGACCGATCTTGGCTCCGACTTCGCCGCGGGCCGATTCAGAACTGCGCCGCCCGTCTTCCCCGACCTGATCGTGGGCGACGCCCGGTTGCGGCATGAAGAGGGTGAGCCCGAATGCCCGTCAGCGGAAAGGATGCCCCCCCAGCCGGACCCGGTGCGGGTCCCCGAGGGATATCCGGGGGCCCTTCGCCCCCTCCCTTAACCCTCCGCTCACCCTGCCCCCCAACCCGATCTTCACCTTGTCGGGCCTAGAACCGTCCCGGAATGAGCCAGCTCCACCGTAAGGGGGCCGGCCGGATTTGATGGAACAGGGGCCGCCCGCATGGCGAAGACCGTACTTGTCGTCGACGACGATCCGACCCAGCGCCGCCTGGCGCAGGCGGTGCTGGAGCGCGAAGGCTATGCGGTCGTCCACGCCGAGTCCGGCGGCGAGGCCATCGACCGCCTGACCCGGGGCGGCGGGGCCGACGTCGTCCTGCTCGACATGGTCATGCCGGGCATGAGCGGGCTCGAGGCCCTGGCCGAGATCCGCACCGCCGGCGTCCAGACGCCCGTCATCGTGCTGACCGCCTCGGGCGGGGTCGAGGCCGTGGTCAAGGCCATGCAGGCCGGAGCCCAGGACTTCTTCGTCAAGCCCGTCTCGGCCGAGCGCCTGCTGGTCGGCGTGCGCAACGCCCTGCAGCTGACCCAGCTGACCGCCGAGGTCGGCCGCCTGAAGAAGCACGTCTCGGGCCGCACCTCCTTCGACGATCTGGTCGGCCAGTCGGCGCCGATGCGTCTCGTCCGTTCGCTGGGGCAGCGGGCGGCGAAGTCGACCATCCCGGTGCTGATCACCGGCGAAAGCGGCGTCGGCAAGGAGGTCATCGCCCGCGCCCTGCACGGCGCCTCGGACCGCGCCGGCAAACCGTTCGTCGCCGTCAACTGCGGCGCCCTGCCGGCCAACCTCGTCGAATCGATCCTGTTCGGACACGAAAAGGGCAGCTTCACCGGCGCCCACGACAAGCACCTCGGCAAGTTCGCCGAGGCGAACGGCGGCACCCTGTTTCTCGACGAGATCGGCGAACTGCCGCTGGACATGCAGGTCAAGCTGCTGCGCGCCCTGCAGGAGGGCGAGATCGACCCGGTCGGCGCCAAGCGCGCGGTGAAGGTCGACGTGCGCATCGTCTCGGCGACCAACCGCGACCTCGCCGAACAGGTGCGCGAGGGCCGCTTCCGCGAGGACCTGTTCTACCGGCTGAACGTCTTCCCGATCGAGGCGCCTGCCCTGCGCGAGCGGCGCGAGGACATCCCCGCCCTCGTCGAGCACTTCATCGCCCGTTTCAATGTCGAGGAGGGCAAGCGCGTCGCCGGCTGCACCGGCGAGACCCTGGCCCT
This sequence comes from Caulobacterales bacterium RIFCSPHIGHO2_01_FULL_70_19, assembly GCA_001794825.1. GTDB lineage: Bacteria > Pseudomonadota > Alphaproteobacteria > Caulobacterales > Caulobacteraceae > Brevundimonas. Next base: position 23,606 of record MGLK01000025.1, read on the forward strand.
GCTGTGCGATTTCGACTGGCCGGGCAACGTCCGGCAGCTCGAAAACGCCGTGTATCGCGCCATCGTGCTGGCCGACGCCCCCTTCCTGCAGCCCCACGACTTCCCCGCCATCTCGGGGAAGACTGCAACGCTCCTCCTCGGGGAACAGGGTAAGGGCGAGGACGGCGGCGTGGCGGAGGGATCGGCCGGAAGCGCCGCTCCCGACCTCCCCGCCCTCCCCGATACGCCGATCCGCATCCTTGACGAGCGCGGCCACCTGCGCACGCTCGAGGAAATCGAGCGGGACCTGATCCAGCACGCCATAGAGGTGTATGCCGGCCACATGTCCGAGATCGCCCGCCGCCTCGGCATCGGTCGCTCCACGCTCTACCGCAAGGTGCGCGAACAGGGTCTCGAGGGCGCGTTGCGCGAGGCGGGCTGATCGCCTCGCGCCCGGCCGTCGGTTGCGACGAAGCCTGATTCCTGAACGAAAGTTCACTGGGCGGGGCGCACGGACGCGTCGATGACGGTTCGCGCGGACCGTGTCCTGGTCGTCCCCGGGTTTCTTCACTGAAACGCGACGGAAACACGGACGCGGAACGTTAGCGGCTCGTACCTTCCCCGGGACCCCGATCATGCTTCTTGTCACCACCGCCCTGTCCGGACTCATGGCCGGCGTCATCCAGACGACGCCCGCGCCGCAGGCGCCGGGGCCGCAGCCGACCACGACGGCGCAGGAGACGCCTGCCCCCGCGACCGAGCCGGAGCCCGAAACGCCGCAGACCGCGCCCGCCGCCGACGGGGATTCCTACGACCTTGGCACGGTGGCCGTGACCGGCACGCGTCAGCGCGGCAGCGTCGATACCGACATCCCGCCGGACGTCACCCTGACGGCCGACGAGATCATGGCCTACGGCGCCTCCGACATCGCCGAGCTGATGACCTACCTGGAGCCGATCACCCGCAGTTCCAGCGGCCGCACCGACCTGCAGCCGGTCTTCCTCGTCAACGGCCGCCGCATCTCCGGCTTCCGCGAGATCCGCGGCATCCCCACGGAGGCCATCGAGCGGACCGAAGTCCTGCCCGAGGCCGTCGCCGTCCAGTTCGGCTATCGCCCTGAGCAGCGGGTGGTGAATTTCGTTCTCAAGGCCGACTTCCGCTCGACCACCTTCGAGCTCACGGGTCGCGTCCCCACCCAGGGCGGCCGCACCACGGTCGAGGCCGAGGCCGACCTGTTGCGCATCGCCGGCGCCAACCGCTGGTCGATGGACGTGGAGTACGAGCGTTCGACGCCTCTCTACGAAACCGAGCGGGACATCGCCCGCGATCCGGGCTCGACCCCCTACGACCTGATCGGCAACGTCACCAGCGACCCCTATTCGCCCGGTTGCCTGACAGCCACGCCGGCCACCTGCACGGCGATCGATCCGGCGCTGGGCGTGGCCATCACCCCGGTGCCCGGATCGACCACGACCCCGACGCTGGCCGATTTCGTCGGCGCCGCCGGCGACCCCCGCACCGGCGACCTCAGCGCCTACCGGACCCTTCTTTCCGCCTCCGAGCGCGCCCAGGTCAGCGGCACGATCAAGAGGGACCTCAACAGCACCACCCAGGGCACCCTCAGCGCCAGCCTCGAGGACAACTCCAGCCGCAGCTTCAACGGCCTGCCCGGCGTGCGCCTCGGCCTGCCGGAGACCAACCCCTTCTCGCCCTTCTCGGACGACGTCCAGGTCTTCCGCTATCTGGATGACGCCTCGGCCCTCGGGCGCGAGACCGACCGCCTGCAGGGCGAACTCGGCTTCGTCGTGGACGGCTTCATCGGCGAGGAGTGGCGCTGGACCGCGACCGGCCAGTACACCCGCACCGAGACCGACACCGTGACCGGCCGCGGCTACGCCGCCACGCCCTTCCAGGCCCGCCTCGATGCCGGGGATCCGACCGCAAATCCGTTCGGCCTGCTCGATCCCGCGGACTTCGCCCGCGTCGCCAACGACACCGCCCGCTCCGTGTCCCAGCGGCTGGACACAGAGCTCGTGCTGACCGGCGACGTCTGGGAGCTGCCGGCCGGCGACGTCAGCTCGACGTTCAAGGTGGGGGCGGACACCCTGTCGCTCGACTCGACCAGCACCCGCGGCGGCGTGACCACCGAGCGGGGCCAGTCGCGCGACCGGCTCAGCGGCCAGAGCAGCCTCAACTTCCCCATCGCCAGCCGCCGCAACGAGATCCTGACGGGTCTGGGCGACCTGTCGGTGAGCGTCGACGCCGGCTTCGAGGAGCTGTCCGACTTCGGCGGCCTGTCGACCTTCGGGACCACCGTGAACTGGTCGCCGATCGAGAAGCTGTCCTTTCTCGCCAGCTGGACCGACGAGGAGGGCGCCCCGACCATCAGCCAGCTCAACGATCCGCTGATCGCCACGCCGAACGTGCCGGTCTACGACTTCCGCACCGGCCAGACCGTGCTGGTCACCCAGTTCAGCGGCGGCAATCCGGCCCTCGACTCCGACAGCCGCCAGGTGGTCCGCATCGGCGGCACCCTGCGCCCCCTGACCGACACCGACCTGTCGCTCAGCTCGACCTGGACGTGGAGCCGCACCGAAAACGAGATCGCCTCCTTCCCCACCATCACCCCGGACCTCGAAGCCGCCCTGCCCGATCGGTTCGTCCGCGATGTCGACGGGAACCTCGTCTCCATCGACGCCCGGCCGCTGAACTTCGATCGCTACGAGCGGCAGGACCTGCGCACCGGCTTCAACTTCTCGCGCGCCTTCGGCACCCCGACGCCCCGCGCGGAAGGCGCCGGCGGCCCCGGTGGACGCGGCGCGGGCGGTCCCGCCGGCGGCCCTGTGGTGATGCGGGTGGAGGGCGGCGGCCCTCCGCCGGGCGGCGCCCGCGGCGGCGGCGGTCCCCAGATGCGGATGGGCGGCGGCCGCGGCGGCGGCATGCAGCCAGGCCAGGGCCGCTTGCACGTGTCGATCTACCACACCTGGCGTCTCCAGGATGAGATCGTCATCGCCGAGGGCCTGCCGGTGCTCGACCTGCTCGACGGCGCCGCCACCTCGTCGCGCGGCGGCAGCCCCCGCCACGAGATTCAGGCCATGGGCGGCGTGTTCCGCAATGGCATCGGGACCTTTGTGATGGCCAACTGGCGCGACGGCACCCGCATCGACGGCGGAACGGGCCCGGACCTCGAGTTCTCCGATCAGCTGACGGTGAACCTGAACGTCTTCATGGACCTGAACCAGCGCACCGCCTGGGTCGAGCGCTTCCCCTGGCTCAGCGGCGCGCGCATTCAGCTCGGCGTCCAGAACCTGTTCGACAGCCGCCCCGAGGCCACAGCGGACGGCGCCGACGTCCCCCTGACCTACCAGCCCGACTTCCTCGACCCCGAGGGCCGGACGGTGCGTTTGACTTTTCGCAAGATCCTCTTCTGACGGAACGGCTACGATGAATCTCCGTTGACGCTGCAAGGTATCGGAGGCCCCCGATGGGCAAGTCGAAGAAGAAGACGCAGGCGTTCCTGCCCAAGCGGATCGCCGGGGTGAAGGTCCCGAAGGGTCTGCGCAAGGGACGGGCGGGCCAATTTCTCGCCTCCCCGCTCGGCGTGGCCCTCGTATCCGAAGCCGCCGTCGCCGCCGGGACGTGGGCCGCCGGCCGGCAGGCCAAACCCGGCTCGGCCGCGCGCCGCTTCGCCGATCACCCGCTGGCCAGCCTGGCCCACATCGCGGAGGACGCCCGCGTGCGGGGCGCCGCCTCCACCGAGGCCCTGCGCGAGGCCTTCGCCGCCGCCTCGGCCGCCTTCTCGGACACCCTGCGCCACAGCGCCGAGGCCCAGGAGGCTTCGGCAAAAAAAGCCTCGGCCCGCGAGGCGGCGCGGGCGAGCTGATCCCGGTCCGCGACGACCCCGCGGCCGCCCTGCCGCCGGCCCCCGTCGAGCGACGCCACCCGGTCCGCGACTGGACCGCGCGGCAGACGGCCCGGCTGGTGCGGGCCCGGGCGGATCACGAGATTCGCCAGTTGGCCGACGCCCCGCGGGTGGGCATGACCTGGCCGTGGAGCCGCCGCCCTTCCGGACGAGGCGACCAGACCCTGCGCGCCTTCATCCAGATCAACGTCCTGCCGCGCCCCCGCTAGCTCTTCAGTCGGCGGCCCCACCGCGGCTTCGGGGGCTCCCCCTTCGCCTTGGCGGCGATCTCCTTGAGCTTGCGGCCCTGCATCGCCGACAGCGCCTGCCCCGGCGCGCCCAGCTCCGGGTCGCCGAAGGCGCGGCCGTGGGTCTTCACCCGCTCGCTGACCGAGTCGAGGAACTCCCCCTCCCACTCCGACAGGCTGACCCCGGCCTTTTCGGCCGTCCGCCGCGCCCGCCTGAGCGCGTTCAGCGCCGCCCGCTGCGCCGCCTTGCGCTGGGCTTCGAAGGGGTTGGGCGGCGGTTTTCGTTTCACGGGAGGGATGAGGGAACGGGGATGAGGGCTGAGGAGGCAGTCGGGCCGTGGCTACGGCATCCTAATCCATGATCCGTCATCCCTCATCCTTGACGGCGAAGCCGCCCTCAGACGTCTCCGAGCGCCGACAGGTACAGATCGAGGATCGCTTCCTCCTCCTGCCGCTTGGCCTTGTCCTGCTTGCGGATGCGGATGACCTTGCGCAGCGTCTTGACGTCGTAGCCCTCGCCCTTGGCCTCGGCGAAGACCTCCTTCATGTCGGTCATCACCGCCTGCTTGTCCTCCTCGAGCCGCTCCAGCCGCTCGATGATGGTGCGCAGCCGTCCCTGGGCGGTGGCGGTCAGCACGTCGGGCGAGGCGTCGAAGGCGGCGTCGTCGGCCATGGCGGGGGAACTCCGGTCAGAACAGTTGGAAACGGCTAATCACGTCGCGGCCGCATGCGGAAGGCCGGACGCGAAAAAGGCTGCGGACAAAATCCGCAGCCTTGGGAAAGAAGGCGCTTGGGCAGCCGGCGACCGCGTCGCCGGCGTCAGCGCACCGGTAAGACCCTAGCCCTGCTTCGCCTTGAAGCGCGGGTCGGTCTTGTTGATCACATAGACCTTGCCCTTGCGGCGCACGACCTTGCAGTCGCGGTGACGGGTCTTGAGCGACTTGAGCGAGCTGCGGACCTTCATGGTCGTCGGGCCTCGGAAAAGCGAAAACAGAAAAGCCGCGAGGCGGACCTTGCGGCGGGAGCGGTGCCTATAGAGAGGGACAGCCGCGGCGTCAACCGGGAGCGGCGCCGGACGTGTCGCGGGCCGGGACGGCCTCTGCGGTTCCGGCGAAGCGCCGCCCTGCCGGCTGGCGGCGGCTCCACGACCACCGCATCTGTGGCCAAGATGTGGCGCATGTTTGACTGTATTCCGATACTTCATGACGCGAATAGTCATGCTGTATTCATGTCTCTTAACTTTGCTATACGGCCACTTTATTTATTTCACTCCTGCGGAACCTATCTATTCGCGAAACGATACATCTCCCGCTGGGGAGGCCGGAATGGCAAATCCTCAAGGAGATCCGCCCATGACTATCAAGAATATCGCTCCCCTCGCCGCCGCCGCCGCCGCCGTGCTCGGCTTCGCCGGCATCGCCTCGGCCCAGGACGCCGGCTCGATCGGCGCTGGCGTCGCCGCCGCCGACAATCACGGCGCCATCGCATCCGGTGTCGTGGCGTCCCACGCCGAAGCCGCCCAGGAACGTCGCGACGACCGTCGTGCGCGCCGCGACCGCCGCAATCGTCAGGCCGACGCGGTTCAGCCCAACAGCACGAGCACCTACGGAACGGGCGCCGTCTACACGGACCGCAACTCGACCAGCGCTGCGGTCAGTTCCGGCGCCACCGCCTCGGGCACCGGGGTGAACTCCACCAGTTCGACGGTCGACGCCTATGGCGAGACGAGCCGCGACGGCACGAGCGCCGACATCTACGGCAACTCGACCGCGACCTCGGGTGAGGAACCGCGCCGTCGCCGCCCGCAGTAGGCCGCCCACCCCGACGCCGGCCGCGGTCGAGTTGCCGTA
>MGLK01000025.1:29598-38171 GCA_001794825.1 Caulobacterales bacterium RIFCSPHIGHO2_01_FULL_70_19
GGCGGGGCCGGAACAGCAGCAGTGTCTGATCATCCGGTACGCCGCCGACGGGACCCGCTCCGAGCGGATCGGAGACCCCCGTCCTTTCGGCGTGTCCGTCGGCGACGGCGGAGCTCGCATCGCCGCCGGAGGGCAGGAGAGCCGCAGTTCGGTGAGCGCCTCCTCGTCTTCCGGCCCAACCGGCTCCCGGACATCGTCGACCACCGACGACGGCCGTCGGAGCGTGACTGTCCAAACGGACCAGAGCGGCTGCACCGTCATTGTCGACGAGCGGCCGCACAGAAGGAGAGAACCATGACCAGCTTGAGAAGGACGGCCTTGATGTCGGCGGCGCTCGCCGCGCTCGCCACCGCGCCCGTGGCGTCGGCGCAGGACCGACCTGTCAGCGGCGGCACCGCCGGATCTGTCCAGGGCGAAGGCGTCGGCGTCTCGACCTCGAGCGGCGGCGCCACGGATGGCTCGTCGATCGGCGTGACGGGTACGGCCGACGCGACCGCCGTCGATGGCACGGCCCGCACCGACACCCGGGCCCGCCTGAACGAGCGTCGGGCGACGCAGCGCTCCAGCGCCTACGCCCGCACCGATGAGGAGATGGCCCGTGCGCGGAGCCGGACGACCGTCAGGAACGGCGAAGAGGTCCGGTCCCGGACTACGACCATGTACCGCGATCGAGACGGCGGTCCGCCCGTGCGAACCCGCGAGTGCACTGTCTCGACTCCCGAAGGGACGGTAACGACCGACTGTCGCGGCGGCCCGAACGCGAGCTGAGATCCCGAGGCCGCAGGCGATTCCGTGTCGCCGGTGACGCATGTCGCCGGCGACTTGCGTCTGTCGGGCTGGAGGCCTGGCCTCCGAGTCGAACGGAGGGATTGCGGGGTTGCACCCCCGCCGCGTTGCCGCTCCGCCACCAGGCCGCTGAGCGCAGGGACTCCCTACGCCGACCCTGATTTCCGCCTCAACAAGAATGAGGGTTAACAACGCTGAACGGGGAATTTTATGGCAACGCTTTCTCCACGCGGGCGCTGTAGACCTGACCGGACTCGCGGACTTGTTATGAGGCCCCGCCCGGCCCGGAGATTACCTTGCGAATCATGCGTCTCAGCCTCCGCCTCCTCCTGATCGGAACCGTCGCCGCCTGCGCGCCCATGCTGCCGGAGGCCCCGCCCCTGCCGGGCGCCGCGCCGGCCCCGGTCCAGCCGGCGCCGTCCACGCCGACGCCGTCGCCCGCTCCGGTCCAGCCCCCCGCCGCCGACGCCGCCGATCTGGCCGGCTTCGAGGGCTGGAAGCAGGGCTTCCTCGCCCGCCACGGCGGCGTCCGCCGCGCCGCTTACGAGCGCGAACTGCAGGGCCTCGTCCCCGACCCTTCGGTGATCCGGCTCGACCGCAACCAGCCCGAGTTCAGCCGCCCCGCCGGCGCCTACGTCCAGAACGCCGTCACCGCCACCCGCATCGCCCAGGCCCGCCAACGCGTCGACCGGGTGCCGTGGGAGGTCGTCCAGCGCTTCGGCGTCCCGTCCGAGATCCTCGTCGGCATCTGGGCCCAGGAAAGCGCCTTCGGTCAGGTCCAGGGCGACCACGACGTCATCCGCTCGCTGGCCACCCTGGCCTTCGACGGCCGCCGCCGCGACTGGGCCGAACAGCAGCTCAAGCACGCGCTGGACATCGTCGTCGACGGCCGTCGCCCCCGCGCCGGGCTGAAGGGAAGCTGGGCCGGAGCCATGGGCCAGACCCAGTTCATGCCCGACAACTACCTGCGCCTCGGCGTCGACCAGACCGGGGACGGCGTGGTCGATATCTGGGGCTCGGACGCCGACGCCCTCGCCTCGGCCGCCAACCTGCTGGCCCAGGCCGGCTGGAAGCGCGGACAGGGCTGGGGCTACGAGGTGATCCTGCCGTCGAACTTCGATTACGCGGACGCCGAGGGGCCGCGCCATCCGTGGTCGTACTGGGCCGCCCGCGGCGTGCGTCTCGCCCACGGCGGAGCCCCGACCGCGGCCGAGGCCGCCGAGGAGGCCACGATCCTCCTGCCCCAGGGCGCGCGCGGCCCGGCCTTCCTGGCCCTGCCCAACCACTACGTCATCCGCCGCTACAACAACTCGGTCAGCTACGCCCTGACCATCGGCCTCACCGCCGACGGGGTGCAGGGCAAGCCGGGCCTGGTCGCGACCTGGCCGAACGACCCGCCCCTGTCGCGCGAGCAGCGCATCGGCGCCCAGCGCGCCCTCACCGCCCTGGGCTTCGACACGCAGGGGATCGACGGCGTCATCGGCGCCAACACCCGCGCCGCCCTGCGCCGCTGGCAACAGGCCACCGGTCGCCTCGCCGACGGCTATCTCACCGCCGACCTCGCCGACGAGCTGATCCGGCGGGCGGGGTAAGGAGCGCAGACCTCCCCCGGAATCCCTCATCCTCGGGCCTGACCCGGGGATGACGGACGGTGGTGTGGCGAGGGGTCAGGCCATCTCGCTCCACCTGATCATTGTTAACCTGCCGCGCCTTCGCTACCCCTGTCCCGTCACCATCCGGAGCCGTCATGACCCGCGCCAGCGACCGGTTCGAGGGCACCTCGAACTACATCGCCACCGACGACCTGAAGGTCGCCGTCAACGCCGCCGTGGCGCTGGAGCGGCCGCTGCTGATCAAGGGCGAGCCCGGCACCGGCAAGACGGTGCTGGCCTACGAGATGGCCTGGGCCCTCGACGCCCCGCTGATCACCTGGCACGTCAAGTCGACCACCAAGGCGCACCAGGGGCTCTACGAGTACGACGCCGTCTCGCGCCTGCGCGACAGCCAGCTTGGGGAGGAACGGGTCCACGACGTCCGCAACTACCTGAAGAAGGGGAAGCTCTGGGAGGCCTTCACCTCCCCCGTCCGTCCGGTCCTGCTGATCGACGAGATCGACAAGGCCGACATCGAGTTCCCCAACGACCTGCTGCAGGAGCTCGATCGCATGGAGTTCTACGTCCACGAGACGGACGAGACGATCCGGGCCGAGCGGCGCCCGGTGGTGGTCATCACCTCGAACAACGAGAAGGAGCTGCCCGACGCCTTCCTGCGCCGCTGCTTCTTCCACTACATCCGCTTCCCCGACGCCGAGACGATGAAGGCGATCGTCGAGGTCCACTTCCCCGGCATCAAGCCGCGGCTGGTGTCCGAGGCGCTGAAGACCTTCTACGAGATCCGCGACACGCCGGGCCTGAAGAAGAAGCCCTCGACCTCGGAGCTGCTGGACTGGCTGAAGCTGCTCATGGTCGACGACGTCGATCCCGAGGTCCTGCGCGAGAAGTCGCCCGGCAAGCTGATCCCGCCGCTGCACGGGGCGCTGCTCAAGAACGAGCAGGACGTGCACCTGTTCGAACGCCTCGCCTTCCTCGCCCGCCGCGAGGGCAGCCGCCCCGGCCTGTAACCTTCCGCCATGCCGCCGATCAGGTTTGGACACGCCGGTTACCGCGATTTCACTGGTAATGGCTCCCGCCGGGGTCACCATAGAGGCCGTACAAGGACTCCTCCGATGTCGACCCGTCCCTTTCTGCTTCCCGCCCTCTCCGCCGTCGCGGCGCTCGCCGCCGGCTGCGATGTCGAAACCTCCCGCACGGTGCGCCTCGAGCGAACCTCCCAGGATGGCGCCGGCAAGGGCGTGCTCAAGGTCGTCGACGCCCTGCAATGCCCGCAGACGCAAGGCGCCCTGACCCGCAAGGGCTCGGCCACGGCGGGCGGCACGGTTTGCAGCTACGTGGGGCCGCGCGGGACCGAGGTGAGCCTGCATCTCGTCGCCCTCGACGGCGGCTCCCCCGCCGCGGCGCTGAAGGCGTTCGAGGAACGACTGTCCGGCGACCTGCCGCAGGCCGTGGCCGGTCTCGAACAGGCGGCGGCCGAGGCCGAACGCGACGTCGCGCGGGCCGAGGCCCAGGCCGGCGAGGCGGCCGCGCGCGCCGAGGCGGCGGCCTCGTCGGGCGAGCGCGCCTCGGTGCGCGCGCCCGGCATGGCCATCGACGCCGCCGGCGACGACGCCACCGTCCGCCTCCCCGGCCTGCACATCGAAACCCGCGGCGACCAGGCCAGCGTGCGCATCGGCGGCTTCCATATCGACGCCGACGACGGCTCCGGCTCGGTCGACATCCAGGGCGGCGAGGACGGCGACAACGTCAGCATCCGCGCCCGCAACGACAGCGCGGAGATCCGCGCCAGCGCCGCCGGCGAGGCCACCCGCGCCAGCTGGATCCTGACCGACAACCGCCCCTCGGCCGAGGGCTGGCGGCTGGTCGGCTATGAGGCGAGGGGCCCCGTCGGCGGGCCGATCGTGGTCGCCACGGTCCGCTCCCGCGACCGCGAGCGCGGCCGCGCCTTCGAGGACGCCAAGGATCTGGTGACGCTCAACGTCGGGGAATGAGGGCCTTGATCGCCGCGGCCGGATGCGTCACCTGACCGGCCCAGCGACAGGAACCCGCCTTGGCCGTCACGCCCCGCACCGCAAAAGCCCCTCGCGCCTGGCAGCGCATGCTGTCCGGCCGCCGCCTCGACCTGCTCGACCCCTCGCCCTTCGACATAGAGATCGAGGACATCGCCCACGGCCTCGCCCGCGTCGCCCGCTGGAACGGCCAGACGGTCGGCGAGCACGCCTTCTCGGTCGCCCAGCACAGCTGCGTCGTCGAGGAGATCGCCGCCCACATCAGGCCGGGGCTGGAGCCGAAGTGGCGCCTCGCCGCCCTGCTCCACGACGCGTCGGAATACGTCATCGGCGACATGATCTCGCCGTTCAAGTCGGCGCTCGGCGTCAACTACAAGGCCTTCGAGGCCCGGCTGGAGGCCGCCATCCACCTCCGCTTCGGCCTGCCCCCGAAGAACCCTGTCGAGATCAAGACCCTGATCAAGAAGGCCGACCGCGCCTGCGCCTTCTTCGAGGCCACCCAGCTGGCCGGCTTCACGAGGAAGGAGTCGCTCGGCCTGTTCGGCGCGCCGCCCGCCGGCTACGACCTCGTCATCGAACCCCTGCCCGCCCCCGTGGCCCAGCAGCGCTATCTCGAGCGCTACCGGGTGCTGGCCGAGGCCGTCGGCCTGATCCCGGCCGCCGACGCCTGGCACACGGAATAGCCATGACGGCGACGCTGGACCCGTCGATCGACCAGGCCGGCGTCCGCATCGGCCTGTCCGCCGTGGTCATCGCCCTGCGCGACGGCGTCGCCTGCGTGCTCACCACGCCGGGCGCGGACGGCGCCGCCGCCCTCCCCTTCGGCCCGTTCGACCCCGTGCGCGACCGCACCTTCGAACTGGCCCTGCGGTCCTTCGTCACGGCCCAGACCGGCTTCCGCCTCGGCTTCGTCGAGCAGCTCTACACCTTCGGCGATCTCGGCCGCGACAGCCCCCGCGCCACCCCCGGGCCCGAGCGGCGCCGCGAGGTCTCGGTCGGCTATCTCGCCCTGACCGCCGACGGCCTGGACGCCCCGCTGGCCGAGGCGCGCTGGACGCCCGTGCTTGACTTCTTCCCGTGGGAGGACCGTCGCGACGGCCCCGCCCCCGGTCTCCCGCCGATCCTCGAGGCGCTCGCCGCCTGGGCCGGGGCCGACCCCCGTCGACGGGCGCGCGTCGAAACCCTGTTCGCCGCCGGGCCCGGGGTGCGCTGGAGCGAGAGCCGCGTGCTGGAGCGCTACGAACTGCTCTACGAGGCGGGGCTCGTGGCCGAAGCCGCCCGGGACCGAGACCGGCCGCCGCCGCCGCTCGCCTCGGGCCGCCCCATGGCGTCCGACCACCGCCGAATCCTCGCCACCGGTCTCGGCCGGCTGCGCGCCAAGCTGCGCTACCGGCCCGTGCTGTTCGACCTGATGCCGGAAACCTTCACCCTCTCCGGCCTGCAGGCCGCCGCCGAAGCCGTCTCGGGCCTCGCGCTGCACAAGCAGAACTTCCGCCGCGGCGTCGAGCGCACCGGCCTGGTCCGTCCCACCGGCCGCCTCTCCGCCGCCACGGGCGGCCGTCCGGCCGAGCTTTACAGGGTGGCCGACGGCGACCTCTCGGCCGGCGAGGCGCTGGGCCTGCCCCTCCCCGCCCTGCGCTGACGATTTTCCGCATCGGGCCGCTTGCGGCGCGGGCCCTCTCCGACTAGTTAGGCCGTCCGTTCGACCAGAGACGTTCGGCCCCGCGGAGAGGTGGCAGAGTGGTTGAATGTACCGCACTCGAAATGCGGCGTACGTGGAAGCGTACCGGGGGTTCGAATCCCCCCCTCTCCGCCATCTTCTTTTATTTTTAGGTCAATGACTTAGCCGCATAGCGGCGCCCCCCCGAACTCCGCCATTCGCGGGCTGCGAACTCGTGCGATCGCCCGTCGTGGCGGGCCTTTCGAGGCGCAGACCCTCTGAACAGGGGGAGCCCGTCTCTGTCGTCCGCTATGCGGAACCGATCAGAACGACGCTGATCCCCGGCCGCTCCGGCTTCGCCTGTTGACTGACGGCAGCCTTGCTCTTGACGGGCGTGCGCGACACTATATCTTGCATTACAAGATGACTGGCGTTGAAAGAGAAGCAGCTCGCGGCGGCGGCGATCGGCGCGCGCAGTGGTTCAAGGGCCTGGCCGACCTGGCCTTGCTCCGGCTGCTGCGCGACGAACCGCATTACGGGCTCCAGATCCTCGACCGTCTGCGGTCCGAGGCCGGGCTCGGGCTCGCCGAGGGCTCCATCTACCCGCTGCTGCACCGCCTCGAACGGGCGGGGCTGGTCAGTTCGGAGTGGCGGCTGGCCGAGGAGGGCGGGCGGCCGCGGCGGTACTACGCGATCACCGACGCCGGCGCCGAAGAGCTCGGCGAGCTTCTGGCCGAGTGGCGCCGCCTGCGAACCGAGCTCGGCGACTTCCTGGAACGCCCCTGAGAGAGAGCTGCGGAATGGACGACATCGAGCAACACGCCGATCTCAAGACCTACCTCCGGCGCCTGCGCTGGGCCCTGGCGGCCCTGCCGGAGCGGGATCGGGACGAGGTGGTCGAGGAGACCCGCCTGCACGTGCTGGAGCGCGTCGAGTCGGGGCGGCCCCTTGAGCAGGTGCTCGCCGCCCTGGGCCCCGCGCCGGCCTATGCGCAGAGCTTCCTCGACGAGATGGAGATCTCGGGGGTCCTCGCCTCCCAGCGGTCCGGCGCCATGCTGCGGGTGGTGGCGCGCCGCGCCCAGCGAAGCCTCGTCGCTGCAGCCGCGCTGGCCGTCGTTCTGCTGCTCGCGGCCAGCGCGGCCCTCACGCTTTCGGTCGCGGTGTTCGAGATCGGCGATCCGGTCCACACCGGACTGTGGGTGTCGCAGGACCAGACCTTCATCGGGGTCATCGACGATCCGTCGAGCGCCCGCGAACTGCTCGGCGGATGGATCTTCGTCCTCGCCGCCGTCAACGCGCTGCTGGCCTGGTGGCTGGGGCGCCTCGTGCTGCTCCGGGCGATCCGCGCGATCGCGCGGGCCGACTGACCCACTCCAGCTGATCGGGGAACCGCCGTGAGCCTTCGCGCCGTCGTCATCTATTGTCTGCTCGCTCTCGCTGCGAGCTGGGGGATCCAGTACGGAGGCCTCGCCGTGCTCGGGGCTTTCGACGGCCCCGAGGCCGGGCCCTGGCTGCTCGCCACCATGTGGTCGCCGACGGTCGTCGCCCTCGGCTTCATCGCCTTTCACCCTCCCGCCCGGCGCGGCGTGCTGTGGAAGCCGACCGTGCCCAGCATTCCGCTCGGCCTCGTCGCCGTCGGCGTGCCGACGCTGACGGCCTTCGCGCTGGTCGCTGTGTTCGAGGCGCTCGGCTGGGGCGACTCCGGCTGGTTCGACTTCGCCGCCGGCAGCGTGACCATCACCGGCGGCCCCTGGAAACTGGGCCAGGGCGCGCAGAACTGGCCGCTGTTCATCGGCAACGTGGCGCTGACGGGAATCTGGTTCGCCGTGCTGAACCTGCAGGCGGCGGTGGGCGAGGAGTTCGCCTGGCGCGGCTTCCTGCAGGGCCATGTGATCAACCGGCTGGGGCAGACCGTCGGGCTGACCTGCCTCGGCCTGTTCTGGTCGTTCTGGCATCTGCCGTCGCTGCTGTCGGGCTACAACTATCCCGACCACCCGGTGCTCGGAGCCCTGGTTCTGTTCCCGGTCACCCTGGTCGCCATGGCCTTCTTCTACGGCTGGCTGACCCTGCGCGCCCGGAGCTTCTGGCCGGCCGCGCTGGCGCACGGCGCGGCGAATTCCATCGAGATCGGGGTGATCTCCAACATCAAGCTCACCGTCCCGTCCCTCTATCTGGACCTGGTCGGACTCTGCGCCGCGGTGCTGGTCGGGCTGCTCGCCTGGTGGGCGCTGGGCCGGCGGCCGGCGGGCCGGGACTTGCCGCCGGCCACGCCCGCCTGACCGAGGGCGACAGGCGGCGGCTGGATCGCCGGAGGATCGCCGCGACAGAAGAGGCGAGAGTCGGCGAACGCTACGACGTCGGCCTGTCCGACGTGGAAGGGCCGAATTCGTTCCGCGTCGAGGCTCGCGTCCGCTGTCCGCTCATGATGCTGTGGACGGCTCTCCAACCCACCGGCGGCGTTAGGCCTCCGGCAGAGCTGGAGGAGAGCCATGGGACATGTAGCCA
>MGLK01000026.1:0-4622 GCA_001794825.1 Caulobacterales bacterium RIFCSPHIGHO2_01_FULL_70_19
TGGGCGAACAGTTCGTCGTAAGCGAGGCGCTGGCGCGCGGGCGCGTCCGGCTCGAGGTCGGGCTCTCCCGCAGGCGCGTGCAACAGGCCCAGGGCCGCGCGCCAGCCGGGCCAGCGCCGCTTCGCCAGCCAGGCCGGGTCCTGCCACTCCGGCAGTTCGGGGGCGTGGGGCAGGGCGGCCTGGACCAGCTTGCGGACCTGCCGGGAGCTCAGGCCCTGGGTGGCCGGATAGACCGGCTCGACGGCGGCGATGTCGCCGGCCTCCTCCAGCCGGAACACGTCAGGATGGATGATCTGCACCTCGTTGTTGAAGCGCTCCACCTTGCCCGAGACGATGCGCTTCTGCCCCTTGGGCAGCAGGCGTTCGATGTGCTGGGCCGACCCGCCGAACCAGATCAGGTGCACGAAGCCGGTGTCGTCCGACGCGCGCACCTTGATCGGCGCGCCCGGCTTGTGCGGCACGATCAGCCGGTCGACCAGCACCTCGAACTGGCCGGTCAGGCCCTCCACCGCGTCAGCGGCGGTCATGGTCCGACGTACGACCACGCCGGAGGGGGCGAGGAACAGCAGGTCGCGCACCAGCGGGCCGGCCAGCTTCCGGACAAGCGGCAGCACGCGCGGGCCGACGCCCTTCAGCGTCTCGACGCCGGCGAACAGCGGAAAGAGAATCTGCGGCCGCATGCGGCGCAGCATAGCTGGCGGCGAGCGGTCTGGAACGCTATCTGCGGCGTGACATTGAAGTGCGCTGGCGCCCGCCGCCCGGCGGCCCTCTGCCTGAGCGCGCTTCCGGACCGATCAACCGGGCAAGGATTCTTGTGGCCGATACGAACGCGCGTGCGAACGAGACCCGACAGGCCCGGCTGGGCCGCATCGCCTTCCGGGCGTGGCGGCGCGGCTTCCGCGAGGCCGACCTGGTGCTGGGGCCGTTCGCCGACCAGGTCGGTCCGACGCTGGACGACGCCGAACTCGACGCTTTCGAGGCCCTGCTGATGGAGGACGACGACCACGCCCTCTACGCCTGGATCCTCCAGACCGCGCCCACCCCGCCGGAGCACGACGGACCCGTGATGCACAAGGTCCGCGCCTTCATGACTGACCACGTCGCCGCCGAAGTGGCGAAGGGGGCCGGCTGATGGACGGGTCCATGCCGAAGCGCGTCGACCGCGCCCTGGGCGGTGCGCCCGAGGGGCTGGACGCCCTGACGGTGGCGGAGCGGCTGAAGGCCGAAGGCGGCGTCGGCCTGTTCGTGGCCCGGGACTTCGCCCGCATGGGCGAGTTCGTCCAGGCCTTCCGCTTCTTCGCCGGAGACATTGAAGTCCTGGAGTTTCCGGCCTGGGACTGCCTGCCTTACGACCGGCTGAGCCCGACCTCGGGGGTGTCGGCCCAGCGCATGGCCGCCCTGACCGCGCTGGCTCGCCGTCAGGCCGGCGACAGCCGGCCGTTGCTGGTCGTCACCACGGTGAGCGCCGCCATGCAGCGGACGCCGCCGCGCGAGGTGACCTGCGGCGCGGGCTTCGAGACCACGGTGGGGCTGGATCTCGATACGGCGGCGCTGGAGCGATACTTCGCCGCCAACGGCTACGTGCGCGCCTCGACCGTGTCCGAGCGCGGCGAGTTCGCGGTGCGCGGCGGCGTGGTCGACGTCTTTCCGCCCGGTTTCGAGGAGCCGGTGCGGCTGGACATGTTCGGCTCCGAGCTGGAGTCGATCCGCACCTTCGACCCGGCCACCCAGCGCTCCACGGGTCAGCTGACCAGCGTGTCGCTGGCGCCGGTCTCCGAGGCCCTGCTCGACCCGGACAGCATCTCGCGTTTCCGCACCGGCTATCTGAACCTGTTCGGCGCGCCCGGCGACGATCCGATGTACGCCGCGGTCAGCGAAGGCGCGCGGCGACAGGGCATGGAGCACTGGCTGCCGCTGCTCTACGAGCGGCTGGAGACCCTGTTCGACTACTTGCCGGAGGACGGCCGCGTCTTCCTCGACAACCAGGTCGAGGCGGCGCGGACCGAGCGCTGGGCCCTCGCCGAGGACGCCTGGGAGGCGCGGCGCGAGGCGGCGAAGGGCAAGGGCGGCACAGCGTACCGGGCCCTGCCGCCGGACCGGCTGTACCTGCCGGAGGCGGACTGGAACGCGGCGCTGGCCGGGCGCGACGTGCGCCGCTTCTCGCCCTTCCAGGGCGAGGGCGAGGACGCCGGCGGCCGCCTGGGCCGCACCTTCGCGGCCGAGCGGGCCCAGGACAGCGTCAACCTGTTCGAGGCGGTGGCGCGGCACGCCGAGGCGGTGAAGGCCGCCGGCAAGCGGGTGCTGTTCGCCTCGTGGACCGAGGGCTCCTCGGAGCGGCTGGCCTCGATGCTGGCGGATCACGGCCTGCCGCACGTGGTGGCGGTGCGCGATTGGGCCGACGTGCAGGCGGCGCCGGAGGGGCTGTTCCTGCGGGGCGTGCTGCCGGTGGAGCATGGCTTCGAAACCGACGAGGTGGCGGTCATCTCGGAGACCGACATCCTCGGCGACCGGCTGGCGCGGCCGCGCAAGAAGCGTCGGGCGTCCAATTTCCTCGCCGAGGCCTCGGCCCTGACCGCCGGCGATCTGGTGGTCCACCTCGACCACGGCATCGGCCGCTACGAGGGGCTGAAGACGCTGGAGATCCAGGAGGCGCCGCACGACTGCCTCGAGCTGCTCTACGCCGGCGAGAGCAAGCTGTACCTGCCGGTCGAGAACATCGACCTGCTGACCCGCTACGGGACCGACTCCGACGGCGTCCAGCTGGACCGGCTGGGCGGGGCGGGCTGGCAGGCGCGCAAGGCCAAGGCCAAGGAGCGGCTGCGGGCCATGGCCGAGGGGCTGATCGCCCTGGCCGCCAAGCGCGCCCTGCGCCGGACCGACGCGGTGGAGCCGCCGCACGGCCTGTTCGACGAGTTCTGCGCCCGCTTCCCCTACGAGGAGACGGACGACCAGCTGAACGCCATCGCCGACGTGCTGGAGGACCTCGGCAAGGGCACGCCGATGGACCGGCTGATCTGCGGCGACGTCGGCTTCGGCAAGACCGAGGTGGCGCTGCGGGCCGCCTTCGTGGTGGCGATGAGCGGTCAGCAGGTGGCCGTGGTCTGCCCCACGACCCTGCTGGCGCGGCAGCACTTCAGGACCTTCAGCGAGCGCTTCGCCGGCTGGCCGGTCAAGGTCCGCCACCTGTCGCGCATGGTGACGGCGAAGGACGCGGCCGAGACTCGCGCCGGGCTGAAGGACGGCAGCTTCGAGATCGTGGTCGGCACCCACGCCGTGCTGAGCGAGCAGGTCGGCTTCAAGGACCTGGGCCTCGTCATCGTCGACGAGGAGCAGCACTTCGGGGTCAAGCACAAGGAGAAGCTCAAGACCCTGCGCGCCGACGTGCACCTGCTGACCCTGACGGCGACGCCAATCCCACGCACCCTGCAGATGGCGCTGTCGGGCATCCGCGAGATGTCGATCATCGCCACCCCGCCGGTCGACCGGCTGGCGGTGCGGACCTATGTGACGCCGTGGGACCCGGTGCTGGTGCGCGAGGCCCTGCTGCGCGAGAAATATCGCGGCGGCCAAGCCTACTATGTCGCGCCGCGGCTGAAGGATCTGCCGGACATCGAGCGCTTCCTGCGCGAACAGGTCCCGGAGGTGAAGTTCGTCGTCGGCCACGGCCAGATGTCGGCGACCCAGCTGGAAGACGTGATGAGCGCCTTCTACGACGGCCAGTACGACGTGCTGGTCTCGACGACGATCGTCGAGAGCGGGCTGGACATCCCGACCGCCAACACCCTGATCGTGCACCGCGCCGACATGTTCGGCCTGGCCCAGCTGTACCAGATCCGCGGCCGGGTCGGCCGGGCCAAGGCCCGCGCCTTCGCCTATCTGACCACGCCCAACGAGAAGCCGATGAGCCTGTCGGCCGAGCGGCGGCTGCAGGTGCTGCAGTCGCTCGACAACCTGGGCGCCGGCTTCCAGCTGGCCAGCCACGACCTCGACCAGCGCGGCGGCGGCAACCTGCTCGGCGACGAGCAGTCCGGCCACATCCGCGAGGTGGGCGTCGAGCTGTACCAGCAGATGCTGGAGGACGCCGTCGCCAGCCTGAAGGCGGAGGGCGAGGGGGCGGAGGTCGACCGCGGCTGGTCGCCGACCATAAACGTCGGCGCGGCGGTCCTGATTCCAGAGGATTACGTCCCGGACCTCAACGTCCGTCTGAGCCTTTACCGTCGCCTTTCGGACGCCGAGAACAGCGAAAGCCGCGAGGCGCTGGCGGCCGAGCTGATCGACCGGTTCGGCCCGCTGCCCGCCGAGGCGAAGCAGCTGCTGCGCATTGTGGGGATCAAGGCTGACTGCAAGACGGCGTGCATCGAGCGCATCGACGTCGGGCCCAAGGGGGCGGTGCTGACCCTGCGCGGCAACGCCTTCCCCAACCCGGCGGGGCTTGTCGGTCTGATCCAGAAGAACCAGGCCTTCTGGAAGATCCGCCCGGACCAGAAGATCGTCGTCAAGGGCGACTGGGACACGGCGGAAGACCGGCTGAAGGTGGCCGAGCGGATCACCGCCGACCTGGCCCGGGTGGCCAGGGCCGGCTGACGGCGCGGGTGCGGCCGGCTGGTCCGCCATGGATGGCC
>MGLK01000026.1:4629-102223 GCA_001794825.1 Caulobacterales bacterium RIFCSPHIGHO2_01_FULL_70_19
GCTCCCGAACAGACCGGCGGGCTGTCAGATCAGCGACGGCCGATGTCGGCGCGGGCGCGCTCCAGCGCGGCCGCCGGCGAGTCGTCCGGGCCGATTTCGCTCACGCCGACCTCGAACTCCACCACGAACGGCGGATGCTCGGAGCCCGCGTCGAAGGCGGTGCAACCGATCACGGCGGCGATGCGGTCGGCGGCGATGCGCGCGGCCGGGCCCCGGGTGGCCGGGAGGGCGAGAGCGAAGACGTCGGCCGACAGCCGCGCCGCCGTGTCCTCGGTGCGGATCAGGCGGGAGACCATGGCGCCGACCTGGGGCAGGGCCCGATCCAGCCAGCCGCCGTTGCGGGCGGCGACGATGGCGTCGGTCCCGGCCACGCGCAGGACCGCGACGGACAGCGGCCGGCGCCGCAGGCGGGCGCCCTCGACGACGCGGGCGAGGTGGGCGGCGAACAGCTCCGGCGTGAACAGGCCGGTCGCCGGATCGGTCAGACCGGAGCCCCGGGCGCCCTCGAGGGTGCGACGGATCGCGACGTGCCGGCGGTGAGCGCGAGCCAGGGCGACGATCCGCTCGGCGGTCTCCTCCTCGGGCGTATCGGCGGCGGCGACGTCGGCGAAGCCGCGATTGTACAGCTCGGCCAGATTGATCTCGCCCGAGCCCCGCAGATAGAGCACCGCGGGCACGTGATAGAGGCGGGTGTTGCGTTTCATGCCCGAGGCGATCGACAGGGCCGGCGCGTGGTCCTCGGCGCCCCACAGCACGGCGGCGTCGAACGGCCGCTCGTGCAGATAGTCGAAGGCGGTATAGGGCGTGGGCGCGGCGACGACCTCGCAGCCGAGCGCCGCAAGCGCGTTGGAGAGGGCCAGGAAGCGGCGGTCCGGCTTGCCGGCGGCGAGCACACGCAGCGGGGCCGGGTCGGGTTCCGCGACCGGCAGCGCCTCGCCGCGCGCGGCGAAGGTGGCCTCGCGCAGGCTGACCTCCTCCTCGGCGATCGCGGCCCGGACCAGATGTTCGAGCCGGAGGGCGGCCTGAGCCGCGTGCGGCGCCGCCGACATCGCGATCTCGGTCGTTCCCGCCTCCCAGCCGATCGAGTCCGCTCCGATGGCGAGCACCGGCAGCCGGCGCGGGGCCACGGTCTGGCGCATCGCCTCCACGCCCGCGCGGGCGTCCGTCAGCCGCGAATCGAGAATCACCGCCTCGAGCGGCCAGTCGATCAGGACCTGCACCGCGCCGGCGAGCGACCGCGCCGTCACGGTCCGCCAGCCGAGGGCGTCGAGCCCCTGACACAGGGGCCCGATCACGCCATCGTCAGGCGCGACGACCAGAATACGCGGATCGGAAGCCAAGAGCGGAGTTCTCCGGACGCCCCCAGCCCCGGGGCGGTCTTCAGGCGCGGGACCATAGCGAGGAGGGCCGCCGCGAGGCAACGGTTCACGCAGGTTTGTCCCGGCCCGGCGGCTCACGCATGGTTTCCTCGGAGGAGATTTGGGTTAAGGAAGACGCCTGTCGGGTCGGTTGGGGAACCGGGTGAACGCAACAACCGAACGGGGCGCCGCAACGCACTGGACGACGCCGGGCCACTGGGGCCGCCTGGCCGCGAAGGCCTTCGCGCGAAGCTGGGGCCGCGACGTCATGCTCTACACGGGCGGGGTGTCGTTCTTCGCCCTGCTGGCGGTGTTTCCGGCCATCGCCATCCTGATCGGCTTCTACAAGGCGGTGCTCAGCATCGGTCAGGTCAGCGAGCAGGCGGCGGCGCTGGCCGACGTCATGCCCTACGCCGCGAGGGCCATCTTCCTTCAGGAGATCGAGCGCCTGGCCAACGCCTCGGCCAGCACCGTCTCCACCCAGAGCTTCCTCGCCCTGGTCATCGGCGGCTACGCCGCGCACCGCGGCTTCAAGGCCCTGCTGGCGGGGCTGAACCTGATCCACGACGAGACCGAGCCGCACGGCTTCTTCAAGTTCAACCTGCTCGCCTTCTTCGTCGCCCTGTTCGCCTTCGCCCTGTTCACCGTGGTGTCGGGGGCCGTGGTCACCTCGCGGCTGCTCGAACACACAGGACCGGGGGAAGGAGGCGGCGGCCTGCCGGCCAACGGGCTGTGGCCGGCGCTCGGTCTCGCCGTCGGGCTTACGCTGCTCTACCGCTACGCCATGTCCCACCGCACGCCGGTTGCGTGGTGCCCCTCGATCACCGGGGGGGTGATCGCGACGGTGTTCTCGACCATCTCCTCATGGCTGTGCGCCATCTACGTCGAGCAGATCGCCCCGCTGGGCGCGACCTACGGCTCGGTCGGCGCCGTGGTGGTGCTGCTCATCTGGCTGTCCTGGAACGTCAACGCCATCTTCTACGGCGGCGCCTTCGCCACCGAGATGGAGATCACCGCCCGCGCCAAGGATGCGCCGGACCTGCCGGAGGCGGCGGAGGCGGAGCCGCCGTCGGACCGCGTCGTCAGCCTCTCGGCGCGCCGGGCGTCTCGACCACGATAGACAGCACCCCGTCGCTCTCCTCGACCGAGACGACCCGCCCGCCCAGATCCTGCAGCAGGAACGGGACGTCGATGCGCGCCATCGGATCGGTGGCGAGCAGGGTCACGCGCGATCCCGCCGGGACGCTGCGAAGCGCCTTCTGAAGCCGGAGACTGGGCGTCGGGCAGCGGTGGCCGCGGGCGTCGACGATCATGCGCCGATCCGGTTGAGCAGCAGACCCAGCGCCGTCCGCACGCTCTCCAGCCGCACGCCTTCGCGACCGATGTCGCCGAAGCGATGCGCGACGTGGATCACCCCCGCGGGGCCGGCGGCCGCGAAATGGACGAGTCCTACGGGCTTGTCCGCCGAGCCCCCGCCAGGGCCGGCGATCCCGGTGACGGCGACCGACACGCGGGCCCCGGAGCGCCGGAGCGCCCCCTCGGCCATGGCGCGGGCGACCGCCTCCGACACCGCGCCGTGCGCTTCGATCATGCCCGCGGGCACCCCCAGCATCTGCGTCTTCGCGGCGTTGCTGTAGGTCACGAATCCACGGTCCAGCACCGTCGAGGATCCCGGAACGGCGGTGATCGCCCCCGCGACCAGTCCGCCTGTGCAGCTTTCGGCGCAGGCAGCCGTCAGGGCGCGGGCCGCGCCTTCCTCGACCACGCGTCGCGCCAGCGCCTGGATGTTGTAGGAGAACATGATGCCCTTTCCGAACCGGCCGCGAGTCACGCTAGGCTCGCGCCGCGCCGGGTCGGCGGCATCATACGGGGCGGGCATGAGCGAGACCACCATCGACACGGCGCCGGCGGCCCCCGCCGACCGGCTGACCCCGATCCTGTTCGCCGTCGCCATCTTCACCTCGGCCGCGCTGGTCTTCGTGGTCCAGCCCATGGTCACGAAGCTGATCCTGCCCATGCTGGGCGGCTCGCCGGCGGTGTGGAACACGGCCATGGTGTTCTTCCAGGCGGCCTTGCTGGCCGGCTACGGCTACGCCCACCTGCTGCAGCGGATCGGCTCCATCAAGGCCCAGGTCGGGGTGCATCTCGGCCTGCTGGCGCTCGCCGCCCTGTTCCTGCCGCTGCAGGTCAACGGCGCCCTGGGCGATCCGGATCCGGCCGCGCCGGTCCTGTGGCTGCTGTCGACGCTGGCCCTGTCCGTCGGCGCTCCGTTTGCGGTCCTGTCGGCCACCGCGCCGCTGTTGCAGGCCTGGTACGCCCGGGTGCGCGCGGGGCACGCCGACGGCAAGAACCCCTACGTCCTGTACGCCGCCTCGAACCTGGGCAGCTTCCTCGCCCTGC
Organism: Caulobacterales bacterium RIFCSPHIGHO2_01_FULL_70_19; assembly: GCA_001794825.1. Classification (GTDB taxonomy): domain Bacteria; phylum Pseudomonadota; class Alphaproteobacteria; order Caulobacterales; family Caulobacteraceae; genus Brevundimonas. The sequence continues at coordinate 8,388 of MGLK01000026.1, forward strand.
TGTCCTATCCGGCCCTGATCGAGCCGCTGGCGACCCTGTCCGGCCAGCGCTGGGGCTGGACGGCCGGTTACGCGACCTTCGGCCTGATGGTGGTGGCGCTCTCGCTGGTCGTCTGGCGGCGCCGGATCGACCGGAGCGCGGAGCCGGCGCCCCTGGCCCGGTCCGCCCCGATGTCGTGGCGCGACAGGGGGATACTGATCCTGCTCGCCGCCGCCCCGTCCAGCCTGATGCTGGGCGTCACCGCCCACCTGTCGACCGACGTCGCCTCGGCGCCCTTCCTTTGGGTCATCCCGCTGGCGCTCTACCTGCTGACCTTCGTCATCGCCTTCCAGAACCGGCCGTGGGTCCCGCTGCCGGTCACCCTGGCGATCCAGGGCGCGGTCGGGGCGGTGGTGGTGCTGATCGTCGCCTTCCGCTCGGCGAACTGGGCCATGGCGTTCGGGATTCACCTGGTCGCCTTCTTCTTCGCCGCCCTGATGTGCCACCAGCTGCTGGCGGCGCGGCGGCCGGCGCCGGACCGGCTGACCGAATTCTACCTGCTGCTCTCGGTCGGCGGCGTGGTCGGCGGCGCCTTTACCGCCCTGCTGGCCCCGGTGATCTTCAACATGGTCTGGGAGTACCCGCTGGTGCTGGTGCTCGTCGGTCTGGCGCGCCCCTGGGGCCGGGGCCCGCTGAGCCGGGGGCAGGTCGCCCTGCTGCTTACCGCCGCCGTGGTCGCCCTCTCGCCGGTGCTGCTGTCGCTGTGGCTGAACGCCAACGACGAGGCGCGCGGCGCCTTCTACCGCATCTTCCCGGCCGGCATGGGCCAGCTGGCGATGATCATGCTGATCCCGGCGGCGATCTGCGCCTTCCTGCTGCGCCACCGGGCCCTGGCCTTCACCGGCGTGCTGGTGATGATCACCCTGTCGGCGCAGTGGATCGCCCGCGGCTACGACTGGAGCTATTCCGAGCGCAGCTTCTTCGGGGTCATGCGGGTGGCGAACGCGCCTGACCCGATGATGGGCGGCGACGTGCATGTGCTGATGCACGGGACGACCCTGCACGGGGCGCAGGCGCGCAACGAACTCAATGAATGCGCCCCGACGCTCTACTACAACACCGCCACCCCGATCGGTCAGTCGGCGCTGATGGTGCAGCGGCGCGGGCCGGCGCGGATCGGCGTGGTGGGGCAGGGGTCCGGCGCCATGGCCGCCTACAAGCGCCCCGTGGATCGCATGACCTTCTTCGAGATCGACCCGATGGTCGACGAGCTGTCGCGCGATCCGCAGTGGTTCAGCTACATTTCGGACTGCGCGGAGGGGCCGGTCGACACCGTCCTGGGCGACGCGCGCCTGACCCTCGCGGACCAGCCCGCGGCCAGCTACGACCTGCTGATCATCGACGCCTTCTCCTCGGACGCGGTGCCGACCCACCTGCTGACCGAGGAGGCCATCGCCGGTTACCTGCGGCTGCTGAAGCCGGACGGCGTGGTGCTGCTGCACCTGTCCAACCGCAACCTCGAGATCACCCTGCCGGCGATCGCCGCGGGCCAGGCGCTGGGCGTGCCGAGCCTGCACCAGATCTACTACGAGAGCGGCACGGCGGCCGAGATGGCCGAGGCCTCGACCGAGGCGGTCATCCTTGGACGCAGCGAGGCGGCGCTGGCGGATTTCCGCGCCGATCCCCGCTGGAAGGCGACGCAGGCCACCACCGTGCGGCCGTGGACCGACGACTACGTCAACCTGATCGGGGCCCTGTGGCGCGGCTGGTTCCCGCCGCCGGAGCGGCCGTTTTAGGCCTCGGGCAGCTCGACCGTCGCGATCGCCTGCGCCGCCAGGCCCTCGCCGCGGCCTGTGAAGCCGAGGCCTTCGGTCGTGGTCGCCTTGACGCTGACCGCTTCGAGCGGGAGCCGGAGCAGTTCGGCCAGCCGCTCGCGCATCGCCTGGCGGTGCGGCTTCACCTTCGGTCGTTCGCAGATCAGGGTCACGTCGACGTTGACCAGACGGCCGCCGCGGGCGTGCAGCCGCTCGACGGCGTGGACCAGGAAGCGGTCCGAGGACGCGCCCTTCCACTGCGGGTCGGTGGGCGGGAAGTGGTCGCCGATGTCGCCGTCGCCCATGGCTCCGAGAATGGCGTCGGTGAGGGCGTGCAGGCCGGCGTCGGCGTCGGAATGGCCGATCAGCGTCTGGTCATGGGGGATTTCGACCCCGCACAGCCAGACGGCGTCGCCGGGCCCCCAGCGGTGAACGTCGAAGCCCGAGCCGGTGCGCGTCCGGCGGGGGATCAGGGCCTCGGCCATGGCGAAATCCTCGGGGAAGGTGAGCTTCATCAGGCGGGGATCGCCCTCGACGATCCGCACCCGGCCGCCGGCGCGCTGGACGACGGTCGCCTCGTCGGTCGCGGGCTCCCCCGCCGGCCAGGCGTCCCAGGCGTCGATCAGGGTCTTCAGGCGGAAGGCCTGGGGGGTCTGGGCGCGCCACAGGCTGTCGCGGTCCACCGCGCCGGCGACGAGGCCCGCCTCGGCCCGGCGCAGACTGTCCGCCACCGGCAGGGCGGGCAGGGCGCCGTCGGCCGTGTCCAGCGCTTGCAGGCAGCGCGCGACGACGGCGCGGGACAGCAGGGGGCGGGCGGCGTCATGGACCAGCACCGGCATTTCGTCCGGGAGGGTGAGCACGGCCAGTCCGTTGCGCACCGACGCCGCACGGCTCGCGCCTCCGGCCACGGCGCGCCAGCCGGACAGCCCTTTCAGCGCGGCGGCGGCTTCCGCTTCGGCGCCGGACGGGACCACCACCACCACCTCCGCGGCTCCGGCCCGGAGCAGCGCCTCGACCGACCAGCGGATCACCGGCCTGCCGCCCAGCGCACGCCACTGCTTGGCGCCGCCGGCGCGCGATCCGGAACCGGCCGCCACCACGACGGCGACGAAGGCGGGAAGGGGGAATGACATCGTCGGCCTTCTAATCGCCGCGGTTGCGCTTGACGAGGGGGCGGTCCGGCAGGCGGTAAGGGCGGATGAACCCAGGAATCCAGATCGGCGACGTGCAGGTGCCCGGCCGGGTGCTGACCGCGCCCATGACCGGCGTCACCGACCTGCCGTTCCGAAGGCTCGCCAGCCGGCTGGGCGCCGCCTACGTCGCCACCGAGATGGTCGCCGCCGCGGAGCTCGCCCGCGCGCGGCCCGACGTCGTGCGCCGCGCCGCGGTGGGCGAGGGGCTGCCGCTGACGGTGATCCAGCTGGTCGGGGGCGATCCCGCCGCCATCGCCGAGGGCGCGCGCATGGCTGAACGGGCCGGGGCCGACATCGTCGACCTGAATTTCGGCTGTCCGGCCAAGGAGGTCACGGGGGCCGCCTGCGGCTCGGCCCTGATGCGCACGCCGGATCTCGCCTGCCGGATCATGGAGGCGGCGGTGGGCGCAACCTCGCGACCGGTGACGGTCAAGATGCGGCTGGGCTGGGACGACGCCAGCCGCAACGCGCCGGACCTGGCGCGCCGGGCGGAGGCGATCGGGGTGAAGGCCGTCACGGTGCACGGCCGGACGCGGCAGCAGTTCTACACCGGCGTCGCCGACTGGGCCGCGGTGGCCGAGGTCAAGGCGGCGGTGGGCGTGCCGGTGATCGTCAACGGCGACATCGTCACCGCCGAAGACGCGCGGGCGGCGCTGGCGCAGTCGGGCGCAGACGCCCTGATGCTGGGCCGGGGCGTGTATGGCCGTCCCTGGCTGGCGGCCCATCTGGAGCGGGCGCTGGCCGACGGAACCAGGCTGGACGAGCCGGATCGCGAGGAACGCCTCGCCATCGTCGTCGAGCACCTGCGCGCTTCGGTCGCCTTCTACGGCCTGCCGCTGGGCCTGAAGATGTTCCGCAAACACCTCGGCTGGTACGTCGAACAGGCCCCGTGGCCGGCCGAGCCTGCGGAGCGGCGCGCGGCCAAGGCGCGGCTGTGCCGGCTGGAGACCCCCGGCGAGGTCGAGACGGCCCTCGCGGCCCTGTGGCGGCGGGTGACGCATTCGGGCAACTCCGCTGTTGATATTCAGCCACAGTTCGCGGAAGCTGGCGCGGCATGACCGATAAGCCCGCCGCCGACCCAGCGCAGGACCCCGCCGCCCGCGGCGCGGCGCGCTGGTTCGCCGGCTGGTCGGAGGATCGGCGTCGCAATGTCTTCCTCGCCGCCTATGTGGTCGCCTTCCTGATCAGCGGTGCGGCGATCTGGCTGCTGGCGACCGCACCCGGCGCCAGCGGCGAGGGCGCGCGCGATCGGGCCAGTCAGGCCGTGCTGGCGGTGCTTGGCTTCAACCTGCTGCTGATCGGGGTCCTGGCCCTCGTGATCGGCCGCCGGGTCCTGCTGCTGGTGCGTCGGCGCACCCATGCGGGGGCCCGGCTGCACCTGCGTTTCGTCACCCTGTTCTCGCTCGTCGCCCTGGTCCCGGCCGTGACCATCGCCCTCGTGTTCGGCGTCCTGGTCAACCGCGGCGTCGACCAGTGGTTCAGCGACAATGTGCAGGCCGCCGTCGACAACGGCGCCGACATCGGCCGGGCCTACACCGCGGACGTGTCGGCCCAGATGGACGGGGACCTGGCCGTCATCGCCGAACAGCTGGAAGGCGTGCGCCCGCTGTTCGAGAGCCGCATCCAGTTCTCCGACGCCCTGACCCAGGTGGGGGACCTGTTCGGCTACCCCGCCATCTACATTCTCGGGGCGCAGGGGGAGGTGCTCGCCAGCGGCGAAGGCCCCGGAGCACCGCCCTACATCGCCCCGCCGACGGCCGCCTTCGAGGAGGCGGCGGGCGGGGAAGAGCCCTCGGTCCAGCAGGTCACCCAGAACCCCGACGCCGTCCGGGGGCTCATGGCCTTCCCGGCCTATGGCGACGCCTACCTGTACGTCGTGCGTCCCCTGCGGCCTGGCCTGATCGCCCAGCTGGCGGAGGCCGAGCAGTCGATCGTCGCCTATCGCGAGGCCCAGGCCAGTCGCGAGCGCATCCAGGCCGCCTTCGCCCTGAGTTATTTCGAAACCGCCTTGCTGGTGCTGGTCGGGGCGGTGTGGCTGGGCATGTCCGCCGCCAGCGCCATCTCGGCCCCGATCGGGCGGCTGGTCGAGGCGGCCGACCGGGTGGCGGGGGGCGATCTGTCCGCCCGGGTCGACGACCGCGAGGGTCCGGGCGAGATCCAGACCCTGTCCACCGCCTTCAACCGCATGACCGGCGACCTCGAGGCGCAGCAGGCGGCCCTGCGCGCCGCCAGCGAGGAAGCCAGGGGGCGCACGGTGTTCATCGAGACCGTGCTGTCCGGCGTCTCCGCCGGCGTCGTCGGGGTCGATCGGCGGCGACGGGTTTCGGCCATCAACGACAGCGCCATCGAACTGCTCGGCATCGCCGACCCCGACATCATCGGACGGCCGCTGGGCGAGGTGTCGCCGGAGCTGAGCGAACTGGCCGGCCGGGCCGAGGCGCACATCGAGGAGGAGATCGACGTCGCGCACGCCGGCGAGACGCGGCGGCTGCGGGTGCGCATCGAGGGCGGCCTCGGCGGCGAGATGGTGCTGACCTTCGACGACATCACCCGACTGGTGACAGCCCAGCGCAACGCGGCCTGGCGCGACGTGGCGCGGCGCATCGCCCACGAGATCAAGAACCCGCTGACGCCCATCCAGCTGTCGGCCGAGCGGTTGCGCCGCCGCTACCGCAAGCAGGTGGGCGAGGACGTCGAGGTGTTCGACCGCTGCACCGAGACCATCATCCGCCAGGTCGGCGACATCGGCCGCATGGTCGACGAGTTCTCATCGTTCGCCCGGATGCCGGCTCCGCGCTTCACCGCCGAGAACCCGGCGGAGCTGCTGCGCGAGGCGGTGTTCGCCCAGCGGGTGGCGGCGCCGACCATCGGGGTCGAGCTGGTCGAGCCCTTGCCGAAGGTCGTCCTGCACGCCGACGGCCGCATGGTCGGGCAGGCCCTGACCAACATCCTCAAGAACGCCGGCGAGGCGGTGGCCGCCCGACGCGAGGCGGATCCGCGACCCGGGGACGAGAGCCGCGCCGGCATACTGGCGAGCCTGAAGCTCGAGGACGGGCTGGCGGTCTTCACCGTCGAGGACGACGGACCAGGTCTGCCGGCGCGGGATCGCGACCGGCTGACCGAACCCTATGTGACCACGCGCGAGAAGGGCACGGGCCTCGGCCTCGCCATCGTCAAGCGCATCTGCGAAGAACACGGCGGCGAGCTGAAGCTGGCCGACGCCGAGACCCTGTCCGGCGCGCGCGTGTGTCTGATCTTCCCCCTGAAGGCGGCCGCGGCGGCCGGGAGCAAGGGCGCCCCGGCGTCCGCGACCCCGGCGCGTGCGGTGGCGGAATAGCGAGGCGACATGCGATCCACGGGAGCCGACATTCTGGTCGTCGACGACGAGGCCGACATCCGCGAGCTGGTCTCGGGCCTGCTCGAGGACGAAGGTCACGCGGTGCGCGTGGCGGCCAATTCCGACGAGGCGCTGGCCGCCATCCGGGCGCGCAAGCCCTCGCTGGCCCTGCTCGACATCTGGATGCAGGGCGGCGGCCTCGACGGGCTTGAGCTGCTGGACCTGATCAAGGAACTCGACCCGGACCTGCCCGTGGTCATGATCTCCGGTCACGGCAACATCGAGACGGCGGTCAGCGCGCTGCAGCGCGGGGCCTATGACTTCATCGAAAAGCCGTTCAAGTCCGACCGGTTGGTGGTGGTCGTTCAGCGGGCGCTGGAGGCGTCGCAGCTGAAGCGCGAGAACCGCCGGCTGCGCGCCCAGGTGGCGGCCCCGACAGGCCTGATCGGCAAGTCGGCGGCGGCCCAGGCCCTGCGCAGCACCATCGCCAAGGTGGCGCCGGCCAACAGTCGGGTGCTGATTTCCGGTCCGCCCGGCTCCGGAAAGGAGCTGGTGGCGCGGCAGATTCACGAGGCCAGCGCCCGCGCCCGGGGCGAGTTCGTGGCCATCGCGGCCGCCGGCATGACACCGGAACGGCTGGACGTCGAGCTGTTCGGCGAGGAGGGCGTCGACGGGCGGCCGCGCAAGATCGGGGTGTTCGAACGCGCCCACGGCGGCACCCTCTATCTCGACGACGTCGGCGACATGCCGCGCGAGAGCCAGAGCCGGGTGCTGCGCGTGCTGGTCGAGCAGCGCTTCCGCCGGGTCGGCGGGGAGCAGGACGTGCAGGTCGACGTGCGGGTCATCACCTCGACCTCGCGGGACCTCAAGGAAGAGATCGCCGCCGGCCGCTTCCGCGAGGACCTGTTCCACCGGCTGAACGTGGTGCCGATCCGCGTGCCGCCGCTCGCGGAGCGGCGCGAGGACATCGCGGAGCTGGTCGAATACTTCATCGAGAGCCTCGCGGCTTCGCAGGGCCTGCCGCGCCGGCGGCTGGGCGACGACGCCATCGCCGTGCTGCAGGTCCACCCCTGGCCGGGCAACGTCCGCCAGCTGAGGAACAACGTCGAGCGGCTGCTGATCCTCGCCACGGGCGATCCGTCGGAGCCGATCGGCGCCGACGCCCTGCCGCAGGAGGCGACCAACGCCGGCTCCAGCGGCTCGCTGGGGGCCGAGCGCATCATCGCCCTGCCTTTGCGCGAGGCGCGCGAGGTGTTCGAGCGCGAGTATCTGGCCGCCCAGATCATGCGCTTCGGCGGCAACATCAGTCGCACCGCCGCCTTCATCGGCATGGAGCGCTCGGCCCTGCACCGGAAGCTGAAGTCGCTGGGCGTGGCCCCGGCCCGCGGCGGCGAAGACATCGAAGAGGGAGCCGTCGAGGCATGAGCCGCGTCGCCTATGTCAACGGAACCTACCGGCCGCTGCGCGACGCCGTCGTGCATGTCGAGGACCGCGGCTTCCAGTTCGCCGACGGGGTCTACGAGGTCTGGTCGGTGTTCGACGGACGCCTCGCCGATTTCGAGGGCCACCTGACGCGGCTCTGGCGCAGCCTGGACGAGCTGCGCATCGAACGGCCGATGAGCCCCGAGGCGCTGGCCCGGGTGCTGAAGGAGACGGTGCGGCGCAATCGGGTGCGCGAGGGGCTGGTCTACATCCAGGTCACCCGCGGCACGGCCCGGCGGGACCATCCGTTCCCGGCCGAGGGCACCCCGCCCAGCGTCATCGTCACGGCGCGATCCCTGCCGCTGGCGAAGGGCAATGCCGCGGCGGAGAAGGGCGTGGCCGTGATCACCCAGCCCGACATCCGCTGGGGCCGCTGCGACATCAAGACCGTCGGCCTGCTGCCGAACGTGCTGGCCAAGCAGGCGGCGAAGGAGCGCGGCGCCGCCGAGGCGTGGATGGTCGACGACATGGGCCTGGTCACCGAGGGCTCTTCCACCAACGCCTGGATCGTTGACGAGCACGGCAAGCTGCGCACCCGCGACACGCAGTCCAACATCCTGCGCGGAATCACCCGCGCCGCCGTGCTGGAGATGGCGGCGAAGGAGGGAATCGAGCTGGAGGAGCGGGCGTTTTCGGTCGAGGAAGCCAAGCGGGCGAGGGAGGCCTTCTACACCTCGGCCAGCGGCTTCGTGATGCCGGCGGTGTCGATCGACGGGACGAAGATCGGCGACGGCAAGCCCGGTCCCGTGGCGACCCGGTTGCGCACCCTCTACCTTGAACGGGCGCGGCGCGAGGCCATCTAGGCGTTGCGACGGACGCAGGCGCCGTTAAGGTGTGCCGGCCGGGTCTCCCGCCCGCCAAGCAACAAGAACAGGACAAACCTGCCATGTCGCAAGACAAGCGTCAGAACCTCCAGGACACCTTCCTCAACTCGGTCCGCAAGACCAAGACGCCGCTGACCATCTTCCTCGTGAACGGGGTCAAGCTGCAGGGGATCGTCACCTGGTTCGACAACTTCTGTGTGCTGCTGCGTCGCGATGGCCAGTCGCAGCTCGTCTACAAGCACGCCATCTCGACCATCATGCCGTCGCAGCCCGTACAGCTGTACGAGCCCGACGCCGAAGAAGACTGATTGACCACAAAGCATATCGACCACGCCGTCCCGCTGATCCGGGCCGTCGTCATTCACCCAGACGGACGTAGCGACAGCCCCCGCCTCGCCGAGGAGCGGCTCGAGGAGGCCGTGGGCCTGGCCCGCGCGCTCGACCTCGACGTGCGCGCCGAGGAGATCGTGCGCGTGCGCAAGGTCGCGCCCGCCACCCTGTTCGGCTCCGGCAAGGTCGACGAGCTGGCCGCCCTTGTGCGCGCCGCCGAGGCCGAGGCCGTGGTCGTCGACGACCAGCTGACCCCGGTGCAGCAGCGCAATCTGGAGAAGGCCTGGGACTGCAAGGTCATCGACCGCACCGGCCTGATCCTTGAGATCTTCGGCCGCCGGGCGCGGACCAAGGAAGGCCGGCTGCAGGTCGAGCTGGCGCGGCTCGACTACGAGCGCTCGCGGCTGGTGCGGACCTGGACCCACCTGGAGCGCCAGCGCGGCGGCACCGGCTCGACCGGCGGCCCCGGCGAGACGCAGATCGAGCTCGACCGCCGCCTCATCGCCGACCGCATCGTCAAGCTGAAGGCCGAACTGGAGGAGGTGCGCCGCACCCGCGGCCTGCACCGCAAGGCGCGCCAGAAGGTCCCGTTCCCGACCGTCGCCCTGGTCGGCTACACCAACGCCGGCAAGTCGACCCTGTTCAACCGTCTGACCGGGTCCGAGGTGTTCGCCAAGGACCTGCTGTTCGCCACCCTCGACACCACCCAGCGCACCATCCGCCTGCCGCAGGGCCGGCCGGCGATCGTCGCCGACACCGTCGGCTTCATCTCCGACCTGCCGCACGAGCTGGTCGAGAGCTTCCGGGCCACGCTGGAGGAGGTGGGCGAGGCCGACCTGATCCTGCACGTGCGCGACATCGCCAGCCCCGACAGCGACGCCCAGGCGAAGGACGTCGAGGCGGTGCTGGAGCAGATTCCGGCCGTCGAGGGCAGGACCCGGCGCGTGCTGGAGGTCTGGAACAAGATCGACCTGCTGGAGGGCGAGGCGCGCGAGGCCACGCTCGGCATGGCCGGGCGCCTCCGCGCCCAGGGCAAGGCCGTGGCCGTCTCGGCGTGGACCGGCGAAGGCGTGGAGACGCTGCGCGAGACCATCGCGTCCCTGATCGACGACGATCCGGAAACCGAGCTGGTCCTCGACCCGTCACAGGGCGAAGCCCTGGCCTGGCTGTACGAGAACGGCCGGGTCGTCGCGCGCGAGACGGACGAAGAGGGCCGGACCCATGTGACGGTGCGCCTGCACCCTGCGGCGCTGGGACGGTTCGAACGGCAGTTCAGCCTGGCCGGGTAGACGGCAGGCGCGCCGGGCCTCCCCGTCTGTGTTAGGGTCGGGGCGTTCCACGCGAGGTCGCGCAACAGCGCGCGGCACGGATGGGCGTGGGGCTACGAAATGTCGAAGACGGCCGAGAGTGCGCCGACCTGGAACGCCGTCGACCTGCGACGCGGACTCGACGCCGCGGGGGTGGCCCTGTGGTCATGGAACGTCGACGACGACACCTTCGCCATGGACGACGCGGCGTTCGGGCTCTGGGGCCTGCCGGTTCGGCCGCGTGTCACCTTCGAGGACCTCTCGTCCCACATTCACCCGGCGGATCGCGACCGGGTCCGCGCGGCCTTCGCCGCCACCCGCGCCGTGGTGGGGCCGTACGAGATCGATTTCCGCATTCTGGTCGACACCGACGTCCGCTGGGTCTCCGCCCGGGGTCAGGGCGACGATCTGGGCATGGTCAACCGCAGGATGTTCGGCATCTTCATCGACGTGACCGGTCGGAAGCAGGCCGAAGAGGGCCACGAACTTCTCGCAGGAGAGATGAGCCACAGGGTCAAGAACCTGCTGGCCGTCGCGTCCGGGCTGACGGCCATCACCTCCCGGTCTGTGGAGACGACCGCCGACATGGCCCGTGAACTGACCCAGCGCCTGACGGCCCTCGGCCGCGCGCATGATCTCGTCCGCCCGCTGCCGGGCGAGGAGGGCAAGGCGGCGCTTCTCGGGGACCTGCTGTCCGTCCTGCTCGCCCCCTACGACGACCTCGGCGCCTTCAGCGGCCGCATACGGGTGTCGGTGCCGCGCATGGGCGTCGGCGAAAACGCCGCGACGACCCTGGCGCTGGTGGTGCACGAGCTGGCGACCAACTCGCTGAAGTACGGTGCGCTGTCCGCCGAGGCCGGGACCCTGGACGTCTCCTGTTCCGCCCACGACACGGAACTGGTGATCGCCTGGACGGAACAGGGTGGACCGCAGGTCGTGGAGCCGGAACGACCGGCCGGATACGGCGGCCAGATGGTCGCGCGGGCCATGGCTCGCCAGCTGGACGGCGCCATCGAACGGGACTGGACGCCGCAGGGGCTGGTCGTCCGGCTGCGGATGAACCGCGAGCGGGTGGCGCAGTAGGGGCTCGGCCGCCGTCCGGCCGCGGCGGCTCAACCTGCTTCGATCAGGGCCGCGACACCGGCGTAGTCCTGAACCACATGGTGGGCGCCCGCGGCGTCGAGCCGGTCAGCGTGCCCGTCGCGGATGTGGCCGCCGGCGCACAGGCCGACGACTGTCATCCCCGCCGCCACGCCGGCGCGTACGCCTGTCGGAGTGTCCTCGATCACGAGAGCGCGGGCGGGATCCACCGCCATCGCGGAGGCGGCATGGAGGAACAGGTCAGGGTGGGGTTTGCCCCGGCCGACGTGGACGGCGGCGCTGAAAATTGAGCCTCCGAAGGCGGCGGCCACGCCAAAGCGCTCGAGCCCCATCTCGATCCAGCGCACAGGGCTGGATGATGCGATGCACCGGGACTCCCGCCGCGCCGCCAGGAATTCGACAAATCCCGGTACCGGGTTCAGTTCGACGGCCGCGCGGTCGTGGCAGCGTCGGGTCCATTCGCCGTGAAAGTGCCCGGGGCAGGGGCCGCCCATCCGCCGCTCGATCAGGGGCAGACAGTCGAGCCAGCGTTTGCCCATATAGGTCGAGAGGGCTTCATCGAGGCCGGTCTCGAGACCGCATTCGGTGAGCAGTTCGGCCAGCACGCGATTGTTCAGCAGCTCGCTGTCGGCGACGACGCCGTCATAGTCGAAGATGATCAGGTCGTACCGGCTCACCTCCGCTCCGCCGCCTTGGCCGCGTCCCACAACCCGTCCATCTCGGCGAGATTCGACTGCTCCGGCGTCCGTCCCGTCTTCGCCAGCTCGGCCTCGATGAAGGCGAACCGCCGCACGAACTTGGCGTTCGTCCCCCGCAACGCGTCCTCCGGCTCCACGCCGAGCTTGCGGGCGAGGTTGGCCATGACGAACAGGAGGTCGCCGATCTCCTCGCGGGCTTTCTCCACGTCGCCGGCGGCGATCTCGGCGCGCAGCTCGGCGACCTCCTCGACGAACTTGTCGAACACCTCGTCTGTCGAGGGCCAGTCGAAGCCGACGCGGGCGGCGCGCTTCGTCAGCTTGGCCGCGCGGGCGAGGGCGGGGAGGCCGACCGGCACGTCGTCCAGCACCCCGTGCTGCGCCTTCGCCTTGCGTTCGTCGGCCTTGATGTCCTCCCAGCGCGCCTTCTGGGCCGCGCCGTCGGCCCTGGCCGCCTCGTCGCCGAACACGTGCGGATGGCGCCGCTCCAGCTTGTCGGCGATGGCGTTCGCGACGTCGTCGAAGGCGAACAGCCCCTGTTCCTCGGCCATGCGGGCGTGGAAGACGACCTGGAACAGCAGGTCGCCCAGTTCGGACTTCAGCTCATCCCAGTCGCCGCGCTCGATGGCGTCGGCGACCTCATAGGCCTCCTCGAGGGTGTAGGGCGCGATGGTCTCGAAGGTCTGCTCCACGTCCCACGGGCAGCCGCGCTCGGGGTCGCGCAGGCGGGCCATGATGGCGTTGAGGCGGTCGACGGGGGTCACTCCACGATCCCTCCGGGGCGGGCCTCGAGCGCCCGGCGGATCTCGTCGTGCCGGTCCGGGGTCAGCGGATAGCGGCGCAGCAGCAGGGCGGCGGAGGCGATCAGCAGGGCCGGGGCGACGATGAACATGACCTGCAGCGCCAGCAGGGAGGCCGGGCTGTTGCCCTCCGGCGGCGGCACGGCCTGGAAGCCGACCCAGCCGAGCACGGCGTAGGGGATCAGGGCGAAGACGTGACCCAGCTTGGTGGTCGCCGACAGGATGGAGAACATCAGGGCGGTGCGGTCGACGCCGGTCTCCAGACGGACCTCGTCGCCCGCGTCGGCCATCATGGCCCGGAGCAGGAACAGGCCGGCGGCGTAGGGCAGGCCGGCGATGAACATGGCGACCCCGGTCAGCGCGAAGTTGCCGCCGGGCAGGAGGGTGGCGATCAGGTAGAGGCTGGCGAAGATCAGGCTGGCCACGGCGAGGGCGCGATGCTTGCCGATCTTCGTCGCCAGCCGGGCCCAGATGGGCGCTCCGGCCAGCCCCCCGACGAAGTAGAGGAGCATGAAGATCGAGGCGGCGGCGCGGTCGTAGCCCTTGATCTGGTCGAAGAAGAAGAACAGCAGCGCCCCGGTGATGCCGGGCGCCACGCCGAGCACGATGTCGGCGGCCAGCAGCCGGGCGACGGTCGGGCGGCGGACGATGTCCCAGTAGGCTTTCAGACCGCCGTGCGGCGCGTCGCCGGCGTTGACCGGCTCGGGCACCGCGGCCAGCGCCAGGCTGATGGTCAGGGGCAGGGCGGCGACGATGGCCCAGCCCATGATGTGAACCCCGGCCACGTAGTCGCCCATGCCGCTCTGCACCACGGCGGCGGGCAGGATCAGGATGGCGATGACGCCGAGGATGTTGAACGCCTGCCACCAGGCGTAGACGCGGCTACGCTGGTCGTATTCGGGGGCCAGCACCGAGGCCCAGCCCAGCTGGCTCAGCGTGCCGACCGAGAAGCCGAGGTAGAGCACCAGCAGCCAGGTGAACAGATAGAGCGGCCCGGCCCCCGGCTTGACCATGACGAAGATCATCAGGGCGGCCAGCATCAGCACCGGCGCGGAGGCGGCCATCCACGGCCGGTAGCGGCCGAAGCGGGTGCGGGTCCGGTCCATGGCCGCCCCGATGATCGGATCGGCGGCGATGTCGATGGCTCGAACCGCCATGAAGACGTAGCCGACCATGGCGATGTCGATGCCGACATGGCTGGCGTAGTACTCCGGAAGGGTCACCGGCAGGGCCACGCCGAAGGCCGCCAGCGGCAGGCAGACGGTTGAGAAGGCGGCGAGAATGGCGTTCGAACGACGCGTCGCCGGAGCGGCGGGGCTCGGGGCGGGGGCAGCGGTCATGGAAGGGTCCGCGGAACGGCGCTGAGTCGGCCGCGGCGCCAGCATGCCAGCTTTCGCCCTGGCTGCTCCATCCCCGCGCGAAGGCTCTTGCCGGGGCGGGCCGGGCGGAGGCACCCTGCGGACATGTGGACCGGCCGCCGCCTGCTGTCGCTGATCGGGGCCGCCCTGTTTCTGGGCGGGGCGTCCGCGGCGCATGCGGAGACGGGCCCCTGCGACGCCGACGCCGTGGAGTGGGCCGCTCCGGCCATGGTGAACGCCGTTTCGGTCCACGCCATGGAGTGGACGCCGTTCGGCCCGGCCGAGCGGGGCTGGGAGGCCTACGTCCCGTTGATCCAGCAGGAGCTGGGGACGGACTGCCCGCCGAACTCCCCGGTCTTCGCCCGCGCGATGGCCGCCTTCCAGACGCGCTACGGCCTGCCTGCGACGGGCTGGTTCGATCCCGCAGCCTTCCAGGTGTTCCGCGGCGTCTGGCAGGAGCGCCGGCCCTTCATCATGGCCCGGGTGCGCGAGGAGCCGTGCCCGGAGCCGCCGCCGCTCAACCAGCTCGGCTACCTGGTGGCCGAGGAGGAGCACGCTGACCGGCTGACGCGGCTTCTGCGCCGCGACGTGCTGGACGCCTACCGCCGCATGGTCGCCGCCGCCCGGGCCGAGGTGCCCGAGATCGCGGCCGATCCCGAGCTGCTGCAGATCTTCTCCGGGTTCCGCGATCCGGAGGCTGACGCCGCCCGCTGCACCGAACAGGGCAACTGCGACGGACTCCGCCGCGCCGTGTGCTCGCCGCACCGCACAGGCGCCGCGGTCGATCTCTATGTCGGGCATGTCCCGGGGCTTGGCGTCGACGACACCTCGCCGGGGAGCCGTCTGCACATGACCCGGGGTCCGGTCTATCGCTGGCTGGTGAGGAACGCCGGCC
Organism: Caulobacterales bacterium RIFCSPHIGHO2_01_FULL_70_19; assembly: GCA_001794825.1. Classification (GTDB taxonomy): domain Bacteria; phylum Pseudomonadota; class Alphaproteobacteria; order Caulobacterales; family Caulobacteraceae; genus Brevundimonas. Next base: position 23,503 of record MGLK01000026.1, read on the forward strand.
GCTTCGGATTCACCCCGTACGTCTACGAGCCCTGGCACTGGGAGTGGACGGGCGAGCCCGGCGGCTATCACGTCGCCGCCACGGGGCCGTGATCCGCCGCCTCACGCCCGCCGAAATCGCCCTCGCGCGCGAGGCCTTCGGCGAGACCCTGCGCTACGAGCTGATCCGCATCCTGGCTGCGCCGTGGCCGCTGACGCGCGCCTTCGTGCCGGGGCGCTGGTTCGGGCGGGACTGGATCGTCTGGCCGGCGCGAAGCCTACCGGGCGACATCGCCGGCGCGGCGCTGGGTTTGCAGGCGACCTTCATCCACGAGCTCACCCACGTCTGGCAGGCGACAAACGGCGTCAACCTTCTCACCGGCAAGCTCCGGGCCGGCGACCGCCCCGAGGCCTACCGTTACCCGCTCGGCATGGACTGCGCCTGGGAAGGGCTGAACATCGAGCAGCAGGCCATGGTGGTCGAACACCGCTTCCGGCTGGCTCGCGGCCAGAAGGTTCCCGCGGACCAGGCCTTCTACGACCGGGTCTGCCCGATCAACCGGGCCTGAAGTCGGAACCGTCCCGGACCCGACCGATTGTCTCCGCGGGGCCCCTTGCATTCGGCGAGCGGCATCCAAAATAGACACCGACGCAGTTACAATATGCGTCCAGCATCGGAGCAGGACATGACGCGCGTACTCGTTCTCTATCATTCCACCTACGGCCACGTGGAGCGGATGGCGCAAGCCGTCGCCGAAGGGGCGCAGTCGGTGGAGGGCGTCGAGGTCGACATCAAGCGGGTCCCCGAGCTCGTTCCCGAGGAGCTGGCGCGCAAGAGCGGCTACAAGCTGGACCAGGCCGCGCCGATCGCCGAGGTCGGCGATCTGGCGAACTACGACGCCATCATCGTCGGCGCGGGCACCCGCTACGGCACCGCGGCCTCGCAGATGCGCAACTTCCTCGACCAGACCGGCGGCCTCTGGGCCAAGGGGGCGCTGGTCGGCAAGGTCGGCTCGGCCTTCACCTCGACCGCGACCCAGCATGGCGGTCAGGAGGTCACCCTGATCGGCCTGATCCAGACCCTGCTGCACCACGGCATGGTCGTCGCCGGTCTGCCGTACGCCTGGGCCGGGCAGTCGCGCATGGACGAGATCACCGGCGGGAGTCCCTACGGGGCCACCACCATCACCGGCGGCGACGGGTCGCGCATGCCCAGCGACAACGAGCTGGAAGGCGCCCGCTGGCAGGGTCGCTGGGTCGCCGAGACCGCGAGAAAGCTGAGGGCGTAGTGCGGCAGCCGGCGATCTTCTTCGGCCACGGCTCGCCCATGAACGCCCTGGGCGGGCCCTTCGCCGACGGCTGGCGCGCCTTGGGCGCGGCCGTCGGCAAGCCGAAAGGCGTGGTCATGGTTTCCGCCCACTGGGAGACGGTCGGCCTCGCCGTCACGGCGCAGGAAAATCCGGAAACCCTCCATGATTTCGGCGGCTTTCCGGCCGAACTGCATGCGATGCAATACAGTGCGCCGGGGTCGCCGGAGCTCGCCGCCCGCGTCGCCGCCCTGACCGGCGCGGCCCCCACGGCGCAGTGGGGCCTGGATCACGGGACCTGGTCGGTGCTGGTCCACGTCTGGCCCGAGGCGGACGTGCCGGTCGTGCAGCTGTCGCTGGACCGGCGGCTGACCCCGCGCCAGCATTTCGACCTCGCCCGGCGCCTGCAGCCGTTGCGGGAGGAGGGGGTGATCGTCGCCGGTTCGGGCGATTTCGTGCACAACCTGCGCACCTGGAAACGGGATGGGGGCGAGCCCTACGGCTGGGCGACCGGCTTCAACGAAGCTGTGAAGTCGGCGCTGGTCCGCGGCGACGACGCCGCCCTCGTCGACTGGGTCGGATTGGCCGAGGACGCCCAGCTCAGCGTGCCGACCGACGAACACTTCCTGCCGTTGCTCTACGTCGCCGCCCAGCGCCGGCCGGACGACGAGGTCGCCTTCTTCAACGACGTCATCGACGGCGGCTCCATCTCGATGACCGGCGTGCGGATCGGCTGAAGCCGCTCAGGCCGCCTTGTCCATCTCCACCATCTGCTGGATGGCGACGTAGTCGGTCTTGCCGGTGCCCAGCACCGGCACCTCGCCGACGCGGACGATCTTCTTCGGCACCGCCAGCTCCGGCGCGCCGTGCTCGCGGGCCCACTCGGCCAGCCGCGCCACCTCGGCGTCGCCGCGGTCGGTGACCAGCACCAGCTTCTCGCCCTTGCGGCTGTCGGCGACGGCGACCACAGCGTGGCGGGCGTCGGGCCAGACGGCGCTGGCCAGTCCCTCGACTGCGGTCAGCGACACCATCTCGCCGCCGATCTTGGCGAAGCGCTTGGCCCGCCCGAGGATGCAGACGTAGCCCTCCTCGTCGACCGAGACGATGTCGCCGGTGTCGTGCCACCCGTCCTTGAGCGGTTCGATTTCATCGGGATCGTCAGACGACAGATAGCCCTTCATCACATTGGGCCCACGCAGGTAGAGCCGGCCGCCCTCGTCGATGCCGTCGACCGGATCGAGCCGCCATTCCATGCCCGGCAGCATCTGGCCGACGGTGCCCGGACGATTGCGATCGGGATGGTTGACCGCCACCACCGGCGCGGCCTCGGTGGCGCCGTAGCCCTCCAGCAGCTTGAGTCCGTGGAAGCGGGTGTTGAACAGGTGGTGGGTCTCCTCGCGCACGCGCTCGGCGCCGGCGACCACGAACTCCAGCGTCGAGAAGTCGTCAGGCCCGGCCACGCGGGCGTACTGGTTCAGGAAGGTGTCGGTGGCGAACAGGATCGACGCCTTCACCTGCGGCAGCAGTTCGACGATCTGCCTGGCGTGCAGCGGCGACGGATACTGGAACGCCTTCATCCCCTGCAGCAGGGGCAGCAGCACGCCGCCGGTCAGGCCGAAGCAGTGGAACGTCGGCAGCGGGTTGAACATCACCCATTCGGGCTTGAGGTCGATGTGTTGGGCCACCTGGCGGCAGTTGGCCACGAGGTTTGTCTGGCTGAGCACCACGCCCTTGGGCGCGCCGAAGCTGCCGGAGGTGAAGAGGATGACGCCCGGCGACGACGGCTCGGTCTTCACCCGGAAACGTTTCGGCATCATCCCGGCCATAAGACCGTAGAGCTTGTCCGGCAGCCCGATCGAGGCGCGAACGTCGTCCAGCCAGACGACCTCGGCGACGCTCCCGATCTGTTCGATCAGCTCTTCCAGCTTCGCCTGCTGGATGAAGCGTCGGGCCGTCAGGATCTTCTTCACCCCGGCCGCGGCGATCGCCGCCTTGATGTTCCGCTCGCCGGCCGTGAAGTTGATCATCACCGGCACGCGCCCGTGGGCGTGCAGGCCGTAGAAGGTGACCACCACTCCCATGCTGGACGGCAGCAGGATGCCGACGCGCTCCGCCGGCGCGGTCATGGCCGCGACCTTGCGTCCCAGCACGAAGGCGGCGCGGATCAGGCCCGTGTAGGTGAGGGGCTTGCGATCCTGGTCCTCCAGGATCTCCTTGTCGCCATAGGTGTCGCGCGCGGCGATCAGGGCGTCGAAGATGGTCTCCTCGCCGGCCTTGGGGTCCAGGGGTACGCGCAAACCTTCATCCTCCGTGCCGGCGCGTTGGCCGCGCCTGTGCTTGGCGCGGCAAACTAGTGCGGGGGCGGGGCGTTGAAAAGATACGTTACCTTGCGTGAGGCGCCGCGCCGCCTTGCCTTGGCCCCGCGGAAGGACGACATAGCCGGTTTCCGCCCCCGGAGCGCGAGTTCGCCTTGGTCACCCTGATCGACGCCCTGAAGAAGACGCCCGCCGAACTGCGTCACCCGGAGAAGCAGAACCGGCCGGAGACGGCGGTGCTGAAGAAGCCCGACTGGCTGCGGGTCAAGGCCCCGGGATCGGGCCAGTACAACGCCACCCGCTCGATCGTGAAGGAGAAGGGCCTTCACACCGTCTGCGAGGAGGCGGCCTGCCCGAACATCGGCGAGTGCTGGAGCCAGAAGCACGCCACCCTGATGATCATGGGCGACACCTGCACGCGGGCCTGCGCCTTCTGCAACGTCAAGACCGGCCTGCCCGACGCGCTGGATCCCGAGGAGCCGGTCAAGGTCGGCCTGGCCGTGCAGCAGATGGGGCTCAACCACGTGGTCATCACCAGCGTGGACCGTGACGACCTGTCCGACGGGGGCGCCGCCCACTTCGCCGAGGTGGTCCGCCAGATCCGCCTGCAGGCGCCGGCCACCACGGTCGAGATCCTGACCCCCGACTTCCTGCGCAAGGACGGCGCGGCCGAGGTGATGATCGACGCGCGGCCCGACGTCTTCAACCACAACCTCGAGACCGTCCCGCGGCTCTACCTGAAGATCCGGCCCGGCGCCCGCTACTTCCACAGCCTCCGCCTGCTGCAGATGGTCAAGGAGCGCGACCCCAACCAGTTCACCAAGTCCGGCATCATGGTCGGCCTCGGCGAGACCAAGGAGGAGGTCATGCAGGTGATGGACGACATGCGCTCCGCCGGCGTCGACTTCATCACCATCGGCCAGTACCTGCAGCCGACCCGCAAGCATGCCGCCATCGAGCGCTTCGTGACGCCCGAGGAGTTCAAGGCCTACGAGGCGATCGCGCGCGCCAAGGGCTTCCTGATGGTGTCGGCCTCGCCCCTGACCCGCAGTTCCCATCACGCCGGCGAGGACTTCGCCCGGCTGAAGGCGGCGCGGCTGGCGCAGACGGGCCGCTGATCCCGTCTTGGCCGTCCACCGCGTCACCAGGATCCTGCCGTACCAGCCCGACCAGCTCGCCGATCTGGTCGCGGACGTGCGCGCCTATCCGGACTTCGTGCCCTGGGTGACCTCGATGCGCACCTGGAACCGGCGCGAGGAGCGGCCCGGCGTCTGCGTCGAGGACGCCGAGGCCGGGGTGGGCTTCTCCTTCCTGACGGAGCGGTTCTCGACCTGGGTGCGGCATGACCGGAACAGGCCGCTGGTCGAGGTCGGCCTGCTGCGCGGGCCCTTTCACCACCTGAAGAACCGCTGGGAGTTCTTCCCCCATCCGGAAGGGACGCGCGTCGAGTTCTTCATCGACTTCGCCTTCAGGTCCCGACTGCTCGACATGATGCTGCAGGCCAATTTCGACCGCGCCGTCGGCAAGCTGATGCACTGCTTCGAGGCGCGGGCGGACGCGCTGTACGGCAAGAAGGCGTGAGCTTCGACTTCGACGCCGTGGTGGTGGGGGCCGGGGCCGTCGGCCTCGCCTGCGGCCGCGCCCTCTCGGGTCGCGGCCTTTCGGTGCTGGTGCTGGAGAGGGAGCCGGCCATCGGCCAGGGCGTCTCCTCGCGCAACAGCGAGGTGATCCACGGCGGCCTCTACTATCCGACGGGCTCGCTGAAGGCGCGGTTCTGCGTGCAGGGGCGGCGCGCGCTCTACGCCTTCCTCGACAGCCGCAAGGTCGACTACCGCCGCTGCGGCAAGCTGGTCGTCGCGACCGAGGCGGCCGAAGCCCCGCGCATAGAGGCCATCTTCGAGCAGGCGACGACCAACGGCGTCGAGGGACTGGCGCACCTCACGGGCGCGCAGGCCCGGGCGCTGGAGCCGGAACTCAACGTCCATTCCGCCATCCTCTCGCCGGAGAGCGGCGTCTTCGACAGTCACGGCTACATGCTGGCCCTGCAGGGCGAGATCGAGGACGCCGGGGGATCGGTCGTGGTCTCGACCCCGTTCGAGCGGGCCGAGCCGCTGCCGGGGGGCGGCTTCCGCATCACGGCGGGCGGAGAGGGCGGGGCGGTCCTGACCTGCCGGCTGCTGGTGGCCGCCGCGGGTTTGCAGGCGCAGGACGTCGCCGCCCGCATTGACGGCTACCCGCCCGATCGCATCCCGGCCGGGTGTTTCGGCAAGGGCGTCTACTTCCGGCTGGCGGGCAAGGCGCCGTTCGAGCGTCTGGTCTATCCGCCGCCGATTCCCGGCGCGCTCGGCACCCACTATCGCAAGGACCTTGGCGGCCAGGCGGTGTTCGGGCCGGACCTCGCGTACGTCGACGCCGAGGACTACTCGGTCGATCCGTCGCGAGCGGCCGAGTTCGAGCGCACCATCCGCCGCTTCTGGCCCGCCCTGCCGGACGGCGCGCTGACGCCCGACTACGCCGGGATCCGCCCCAAGCTGCACGGCCCGGGCGAGCCGCAGCCGGATTTCCAGCTGCGGGGCCGCGACGATCATGGAATCGACGGGCTGGTCGCCCTGTTCGGCATCGAGAGTCCGGGCCTGACCAGCTCGCTGGCCATCGGCGAAGCGGCGGCCGGGATGCTGGCCGATGACTGAGCCGACCTTCCGTCGCGCGACTGCCGACGACGTCCCGGCGCTGCATGCGCTGGTGCACGGCGCCTATCGCGGCGACTCCGCCCGACGCGGCTGGACGCACGAGGCCGACCTGCTGGAAGGCTCCCGCATCGACCTGCCGACGCTGGAAGCGATCGTCGCCGACCCGGCCCAGGTGGTGCTGCTGGCCGAGCGGGACGGCCGCCTGCTCGGCTGCGTGCAGGTGACTGACCGGGGACGGGGTCTGGCCTATCTCGGCATGTTGACGGTGGATCCGGTCCTGCAGGGCGGCGGGCTGGGGCGGTCCCTGATCGCCGCCGCGGAGACCGCTGCGCGCGATCGCCTCGGCGCCCGCACGATGGAGATGACCGTCATCGTCCAGCGCACCGAGCTGATCGACTGGTACGCCCGCCGCGGCTACCTGCCGACGGGAGAACGCCGGCCGTTCCCGGCCACGGATCCCCGCTTCGGGCTGCCCAAGCGGGATGATCTGGCCTTCGTGGTGCTGGCCCGGAACCTGACTTGACCCTCACCCTCCGGGGCGGCGACGCTGGTTCATGGAGATCGTCACCGCCCGCCTGAAGCTTCGCCCGGCCCGTCCTGACGACCTCGAGGCGATGCATACGGTGCTGTCCGATCCGCGGGCGACCCGCTGGTGGTCGACTCCGCCGCACATCTCCCTCGACCAGACCGCGGCCTGGCTCGACAGCATGATCGCCAACGGCCCGGACCAGCCGGATTTCGTCGTCGAGCGGGAAGGGCGGGTGATCGGCAAGGCCGGCTTCTGGCGGCTGCCGGAGATCGGCTACATCCTTCATCCCGATCACTGGGGCCAAGGGCTCGCGCACGAGGCGACATCCGCCGCCATCGGGCATGTTTTCGCCACCGGAGACCTCGATGAACTGACCGCCGACGTCGACCCGGAGAACCTCGCCTCGATCCGTTTGCTTGAACGGCTCGGCTTCGTCCGCACCGGCTTCGCCGAGCGGGCGCTCAGGATCGGCGACGAATGGAAGGACAGCATCTACTTCGCTCTGTCCCGGGCCGTCTGGGAGACGGATCAGAGGACCTCGACCCAGCCCTCGCCGAGGTAGTCGCCCCGCTTGCCGTAGCAGAACAGACCGAGCCGCTCGGCGCTCCGGCCGTCCCGCTCCGAGCTCCAGCGCACCTGTTTGCAGGGCCAGGCGCCGACCGGGGCTTCGCCGATCACGGTCAGCGCCAGCTGCGCGCCCGAGGCGCCGGTCCAGCGAATCGCCTCTCCGACCGCCATTTCGCCGACGCGGTTCTCCAGCGCCCGCATCGGCTGCACCTCCGGCACGTGGTGCCGAATCCACGAGTCGTAGGACCGGCCGCCCTCGCAGTCGTCGCAGGCCACCGTGTTGAACTCATCGAAGGCCCGCTCCGCCGATTGCAGTTCGGGAGAGAACTGCAGCCGATAGGGTCCCGGCAGGGCGGGGCTGTAGTTGATCGGAGCCGGGTCGGCGAAGGCGGCGACGGCGGCTGAATCGCCGGCCTCCGCATCGCCGACAGGGGCTTCTGCGGTCCTCGGCGCGGCGGTCTCCGTCTCGCTCGCTTCGGACCGGCCGCGGCGGCCGAACAGACCGGCGGTCGCCTCACGCGCCGCGCCTTCGGCGAGCGCCTGGCCCGCCCCCCGGGCGGCCCGCTCCAGCAGGCTCTGGGCGGAGGCGGGGGCGGCGAGGGCGGACAGGGCTGCGGCGGTGAGCAGCGCACGGGCGATCATGGCGGGAACCTTCCGGTCGTCTGGAGAAGAAGCGTCGCTGTAAGGACGCGCCTGCTGGTCAGCCAATGAATTGCGGGCAAGCTTTGCGGCTGGATTTCGCCATTAATCGCGGTCAGACGAGCTGCGCCGCCCGCCCTTGAAAAGCCGCGCGGCTTCATGCATAAGCCCGCGCTCGCGTGGCGGCTCTCCCGGGGGCCGCCGCTGTTGTTTTCGCGCCTTCCGGCGCCCGACCAGAAGATTGAGACGGACATGGCCGTTCCGAAGCGGAAAGTATCGCCCTCGCGTCGCAACATGCGCCGCGCCCACGACGCCCTGGGCACGAACGCCTACGTCGAGGACAAGGACACCGGCGAGCTGAAGCGCCCGCACCACATCGACCTGAAGACCGGCACCTATCGTGGCCGCCAGGTCCTGACGCCGAAGGAAGACTAGCTCTTTCCACGCGTTGACGCCGATTGACGGCGCGCGGTTCTCCGCGCGCCGTTTTCGTGCGTTGATGACTCTCCATCTCACCGGAGGGCTCCCATGATCCGCCGCCTGCTGCTCACGTCCGCCGTGCTCGTTCTCGCCGCCTGCGGGGCCGAGAACTCCACCCCGCCCGAGGCGGCTCCCGCGCCGACCCCGCCGCCGGCCGCGAGCTCCACGACCCCCCAACTGACGGCCGAGGGATGGGGCCCGCTGCGCATCGGCATGACCCGCGCCGAGGTGGTCGCGGCGCTCGGCGAGGACGCCAACCCCGAAGCTGTCGGCGGGCCGGACCCCGCCAGTTGCGACGAGTTCCGGCCTGAACGGGCTCCCGACGCCATGCTTGTGATGATCGAACGCGACCGCCTGACCCGCATCTCCCTGATCCGGCCGTCGGACGTGACCACAGACCGCGGCTACGGGGTCGGAGACCCCGGCGAAGGGATCGCAGCAGCTTACGGGCCCGCGGCGCGGCGCGAGCCGCACAAGTACGAATCCGCGCCGGCCGGTTACATCACCGTGTGGAGCCGCGGCGGCGGGGACGGCTATGTCGAGGATCCGGATGCCCGCGGTCTGGTTTTCGAGGTCGGCCAGGACGGGGCGGTGAAGGCCATCCGCGCCGGCGGGCCCTCGATCCAGTACGTCGAGGGCTGCGCCTGACGCCTCTTCCCGCCCGCGCCTGAACGATCGCGGGGCCTCCGCCGGCGGCGGCTCGCCTTGCTCCGGGCGCTCCGGACGGGCTAAACGCGAGCCGATCCTCGCCATCCGTACGCAGAGCGCCCCATGACCGACATCGCCGAAATCGTCGCCCGCCAGATCCTCGACAGCCGGGGCAATCCGACGGTGGAGGTGGACGTGGTGCTGGACGACGGCAGCTTCGGCCGCGCCGCCGTGCCCTCGGGCGCCTCGACCGGCGCCCATGAGGCGGTGGAGCTGCGCGACGGCGACAAGGACCTGTGGGGCGGCAAGGGCGTGCAGAAGGCCGTCGACGCGGTCAACGGCGAGATCTTCGACGCCCTGTCCGGCATGGACGCCGAGGACCAGCGCCGCATCGACGAGGCGCTGATCTCGCTGGACGGGACCCCGAACAAGGGGCGGCTGGGCGCCAACGCCATCCTCGGCGTCAGTCTCGCCTGCGCCAAGGCCAGCGCCATCAGCTCGAACCTGCCGCTTTACCGCTATCTGGGCGGGGTTTCGGCGCGGGTGCTGCCGACGCCGATGATGAACATCATCAATGGCGGCGCGCACGCCGACAATCCGATCGACATCCAGGAGTTCATGATCCTGCCGACCGGCGCCGAGAGCTTCTCGGAGGCCCTGCGCATGGGCGCGGAGATCTTCCACGCCCTGCGGAAGGCGCTCAAGGACGCCGGCCACAACACCAACGTCGGCGACGAGGGCGGCTTCGCGCCGAACCTGCAGTCGGCCGAGGCGGCGCTGGAGTTCATCACCAAGGCGGGTCAGTCCGCCGGCTACCTCGCCGGCGAGGACTTCCAGCTGGGGCTCGACGTCGCCTCGACCGAGTTCTTCAAGGACGGCAAGTACGTCATGAGCGGCGAGGGCAAGACCTTCGACCAGGAGGGCATGGTCGGCTACCTCGCCGACCTGTGCGAGCGCTTCCCGATCGTCTCGATCGAGGACGGCTGCGCCGAGGACGACTTCGACGGCTGGAAGCTGCTGACCGAACGTCTCGGCGACCGTGTCCAGCTGGTCGGCGACGACCTGTTCGTGACCAACCCCGCCCGACTGGCGGCCGGCATCGGCGAGGGCCTGGCCAACTCGATCCTCATCAAGGTCAATCAGATCGGCACGCTGTCCGAGACCCTGGATGCGGTCGATATCGCCCAGCGTGCCGGGTACACCGCCGTGATGAGCCACCGCTCGGGCGAGACCGAGGACTCGACCATCGCCGACCTCGCCGTGGCCACCAACTGCGGGCAGATCAAGACCGGCTCGCTGGCCCGCTCGGACCGCACCGCGAAGTACAACCAGCTGCTCCGCATCGAGGAGATGCTGGGCGACCAGGGCGCCTACTACGGCGACGGCATGCTGCTGAAGTAGGGCAGGGGAGCCGCCGCAGATCCTGCGGCCAAGCTACGGTTCGTTAGGCATTTTCGGTCAGGACTCGTTGATCACGAGTCCGCGCTCAGAAGGAGCGTCCGAGTGCCCGAGCGGATGAAGCCCTACGTCCCGTCCTGCGTACTGTTGCTGCTGATCGCCTACCTCGGCGTGCAGGCCCTCACCGGCCAGCGCGGCCTGCTGGGCGGTGGAGAGCGCGAGGCCATGCTGCTGCGTCGGGAGGCCCAGCTGGCCCGCATCCTTGAGGAGCGGCGGGACCTCGAGGTCCGCGTCCGCTACCTGCGCACCGACAGCCTGTCGCGCGACCTGCTCGAGGAACGGGCCCGCGCCGTGCTCGGCTTCGCCGATCCCCGCGACTATGTGATCCGCGTCTCCCATCCGGCGTCCGAGCAGGTCCCCGCCGCGAGATCGTGAACTTTAGTTACAGCTTCGCCGGGCCGCTTTGCGTTTCGGGAACGAAGGCTGCTAAAGCCCCTTTCCGTAACGACAGAGGCCCCGTGCTGCGGGCCCAGCCGGGAGTGAAGACGGATGGCGAAAGCCCCCGCCGCCAAAGCTGATTCCAGCAAGGCCAGGAGTATCCCCAACAGGCCGCAGGCCTCCAAGGAGGACCTGCTGCGCTACTACCGCGAGATGGTGCTCATCCGGCGCTTCGAGGAGCGTGCGGGCCAGCTCTACGGCATGGGGCTGATCGGCGGCTTCTGCCATCTGTACATCGGCCAGGAGGCCGTGGCCGTCGGCGTTCAGGAGAGCGTCAGGCAGGGCTACGACAAGATCATCACCGGCTACCGCGACCACGGCCACATGCTGGCCGCCGGCATGGATCCGAAGGAGGTCATGGCCGAGCTGACCGGGCGGATCGGCGGCTCGTCGAAGGGCAAGGGCGGCTCGATGCACATGTTCGACGTGCCGACCGGCTTCTATGGCGGTCACGGCATCGTCGGCGCCCAGGTGGCGCTGGGCACCGGTCTGGCTTTCTCGGGCAAGTACCGCGGCGACGACTCGGTGGCGTTCGTCTACTTCGGCGACGGCGCCGCCAACCAGGGCCAGGTCTACGAGAGCTTCAACATGGCCCAGCTGTGGAAGCTGCCGGCCATCTACATTATCGAGAACAACCAGTACGCCATGGGCACCTCGATCGAGCGCTCGTCGGCGACGACCGAGCTCTACCAGCGGGGGGCCAGCTTCGGCATCCCGGGCGAGCAGGTCGACGGCATGGACGTGCTGGCGGTGCGCGACGCCACCCGCAAGGCCGTCGAACGCGCCCGCCGGGGCGAGGGCCCCTACATCCTCGAGGTCAAGACCTACCGCTACCGCGGCCACTCGATGTCGGACCCGGCCAAGTACCGCACCAAGGAGGAGGTCGACGAGGTCAAGAAGACCCGCGACCCGATCGAGCACGTCAAGGTTCTGCTGGAACAGGCCAAGGCCACCGAGGACGAGCTCAAGGCCATCGACAACGAAATCAAGGCGATCGTGGCGGAAGCTGTGCAATTCGCTCAAGAGAGCCCGGAGCCGGATCCGTCCGAGCTCTACACCGACGTCTACGTGGAGGCCTGATCCGTGACCGACATCCTGATGCCGGCGCTGTCTCCGACGATGGAAGAGGGCACCCTGACCAAGTGGCACATCAAGGCGGGCGACACCGTGTCGGCCGGCCAGGTGATCGCCGAGATCGAGACCGACAAGGCGACCATGGAGGTCGAGGCGGTCGACGAGGGCGAGGTGCTGGAGATCCTCGTGCCGGAGGGCTCCGAGAATGTGAAGGTCAACACGCCGATCGCCCGGCTGTCGGGCGACGACGCCGGCGCCGCGCCCGGCCGGGCGAGCTCGCCCGCGCCCGAGCCGAAGGCGGCCGAGGCCAGCGTGACGCAGGACGGCGGCGCCGCTTCGTCCGGCTCGGGCGATCCCGAGAAGAAGGACGACACGGCGAAGGGGCCGAAGGTCGAGCTGAAGGATCCGGAGATCCCGGCTGAGGCGAAGCTGGTCAGGACGACCATCCGCGACGCGCTGCGCGACGCCATGGCCGAGGAGATGCGCCGCGACGATGCCGTCTTCCTGATCGGCGAGGAGGTCGCCCAGTACCAGGGCGCCTACAAGGTCAGCCGGGAGCTGCTGCAGGAGTTCGGCGCCCAGCGGGTGGTCGACACGCCCATCACCGAGCACGGCTTCGCCGGCCTCGGCGTCGGCGCGGCCATGGCCGGGCTGAAGCCGATCGTCGAGTTCATGACCTTCAACTTCGCCATGCAGGCGATCGACCACATCATCAACTCGGCGGCCAAGACCCTGTACATGTCGGGCGGCCAGATCCGGGCGCCGATCGTGTTCCGCGGCCCCAACGGCGCGGCCTCGCGCGTGGCGGCCCAGCACAGCCAGGACTATTCGGCCTGGTACGCCCAGGTGCCCGGCCTGAAGGTGATCGCCCCCTATGACGCCGCGGACGCCAAGGGCCTGCTGAAGGCCGCCATCCGCGATCCCAACCCCGTCGTCTTCCTCGAGCACGAGATGATGTACGGGCTGGAGTTCGACGTGCCCGAGGTCGAGGACTGGGTCCTGCCGATCGGCAAGGCCAAGGTCCGCCGCGAAGGCTCGGACGTCACCATCACCGCCCACAGCCGCATGGTCGGTTTCGCCCTCCAGGCGGCCGAGAAGCTGGCGGAGGAGGGGATCTCCTGCGAGGTCGTCGACCTGCGGACCCTGCGCCCGCTGGACCACGAGACCATCGTCGAGAGCGTGAAGAAGACCAGCCGTCTGGTCTCGGCCGAGGAAGGCTGGGGTCCCATGGGCGTCGGCGCGGAGGTGGTCGCCCGGGTGATCGAGCATGCCTTCGACTACCTCGACGCCCCGCCGCTGCGCGTGCACCAGGAAGACGTGCCGCTGCCCTACGCGGCCAACCTCGAGGCTTTGTCGCTCCCGGGCGCCGACAAGATCATCAAGGCCGTCAAGGCGGTGATGGCATGAGCGACCGGGAAGAGCACGAGCTGAAGACGCCGGAAAGCGTCGCCGCCGATCCGGAAGCCATCGAGATCATCCGGATGTGGTGGTCCAGGAACGAGCCGGTGATGTCGGTGAAGCCCGCCTTCAACGACCCCGCGAAGTTCGGCCAGCTGCTCGCCATCGCCGCCCGGCACATGGCCTATGGCTACGCCGTGCGGCACGGCCACGACGAAAAGCAGGCCTACAATCGAATTCTCCAGGGGCTGAGCGACGTCATCAAGGCGGACAATGTCCAGACGGTCGCCGAGCCGACGCCGACCGGGAGCGTGCAATGACCGACATCCTGATGCCCGCCCTGTCTCCGACCATGGAGGAGGGCGTCCTCGCCAAGTGGCACATCAAGGCCGGCGACACGGTCAAGGCGGGCGACGTCATCGCCGAGATCGAGACCGACAAGGCGACCATGGAGGTCGAGGCGGTCGACGAGGGGGAGGTACTGGAGATCCTCGTGCCCGAGGGCTCCGAGAACGTGAAGGTCAACACGCCGATCGCCCGGCTGAAGGGCGAAGGCGCCGCCCCTGCGCCGGCACCGAAGCCGGCCGAGGCCCCGCCGGCGAAGGCCGAACCGGCTCCCGCCGGGCATGAGAGCGGCCAGGCCGTCGCCACGCCCCAGGGCGTGAAAGCGGCGTCGTCGGCTCTCGCCCCCGCGAAGGCCGGCGACGGCGGACGCCTGTTCGCCTCGCCGCTGGCGCGCCGTCTGGCGGCCCAGGCGGGTTTGAATCTCGCCTCGATCAAGGGCACCGGTCCGCGCGGCCGCATCGTACGGCGCGACGTCGAGGCCGCCGGCAAGGACGGCGCGGCGGCTCCCGCGGCGGCGCAGGCGGGCTCCGAGCCGCGCAAGGTCCAGTCGCTGGCCCAGATGGGCATTCCGGACGGCAGCTACGACCTCGTGCCGCTGGACGGCATGCGCAAGGCCATCGCCCGGCGCCTGACCGACAGCTTCCGCGACGTGCCGCATTTCCCGCTGACCATCGACTGCGAGATCGACGGCCTGCTCGCCTCGCGGGCCCGGGTCAACGCCATGCTGGAGAAGGACGGGATCAAGGTCTCGGTCAACGACTTCATCATCAAGGCCTCGGCCATGGCGCTGAAGGCGGTGCCGGAGGCCAACGCGAGCTATTCGCCCGAAGGCATCGCCATGCACCACCACGCCGACGTGGCGATGGCGGTGGCGATCGACGGAGGCCTGATCACGCCGATCATCCGCAAGGCCGAGACCAAGTCCCTGTCGCAGATCGCGACGGAGTCCAAGGATCTCGCCAAACGGGCCCGCGACCGAAAGCTGAAGCCCGAGGAGTTCCAGGGCGGAACGTTCAGCGTGTCCAACCTCGGCATGTTCGGCATCAAGGCCTTCGCCTCGATCATCAACGAGCCGCAGGGCGCGATCATGAGCGTGGGGGCGGGGGAACAGCGCCCGGTCGTCAAGAACGGCCAGCTCGCGGTCGCCACGGTGATGACCGTCACCCTGACCTGCGATCACCGCGTGGTCGACGGCGCCATCGGCGCCAAATTCCTGCAGGTCTTCAAGGCGATGATCGAAGATCCTGTAACGATGCTGGCGTAAGGAGCGCTCCGTGGCTGACTTCGACCTCATCGTGATCGGTTCGGGGCCCGGCGGCTATGTGGCCGCCATCCGGGCCTCGCAGCTCGGCCAGAAGGTGGCCATCGTCGAGCGCGAGAACCTCGGCGGCGTCTGCCTGAACTGGGGCTGCATCCCGACCAAGGCGCTGCTGAAGTCCGGCGAGAAGTACGAGAGCCTGTCGCACCTCAAGGACTACGGCCTGTCGGCGGAGAAGGTCGGCTTCGACTTCGACGCCATCATCCAGCGTTCGCGCGGGGTGGCCGCCCAGATGAACAAGGGCGTCGCCTTCCTGATGAAGAAGCACAAGATCGAGGTGATCGAGGGCTCCGCGAGGCTGGAGAAGGGCGCCGCGGCCCCGAAGGTGGTCGTGAAGCTGAACGCCGGCGGCGAGCGCACGGTCGAGGCGAAGGCGGTGATGCTGGCGGTCGGCGCGCGGGCGAGGGCGCTGCCGCAGATCGGCCTCGAGGCGGACGGCGAGCGGATCTGGGCCTATCGCGAGGCCCTGGCTCCGAAGCGGCTGCCGAAGTCGTTCGTGGTCATCGGTTCGGGCGCGATCGGACTGGAATTCGCCAGCTTCTACAGGGCTCTCGGAGCGGAAGTTACGGTCGTGGAAGCAGTCGACCGGATCATGCCGGTCGAGGACGAGGAAGTCTCGAAGGCGGCGCAGAAGGCCTTTGAGAAGCGCGGCATCCGGTTCCGCGTCGGGGCGAAGGTCACCAAGGTCTCGAAGGCCGGGCAGGGGGTTCAGGTCGTCATCGAGGTTGGCGGCAAGGCCGAGACCCTTGAGGGTGAGGTCTGCATCTCGGCTGTCGGCATCACCGCCAACACCGACGGCATCGGCCTGGAGGCGCTCGGCGTCGATATGGACCGGGGGCACATCACGACCGGCCCGCACGGCGAGACCAATGTGAAGGGGCTCTACGCCATCGGCGACTGCGCCGGCGCGCCCTGGCTGGCGCACAAGGCCAGCCACGAAGGCATTCACGCGGCCGAGCACATCGCCGGCTTCCGCTCGCCGAACGTGGTCTCGCCGATCGCGGGGTGCACCTACACCCAGCCCCAGGTGGCGTCGGTCGGCCTGACGGAACAGACGGCGAAGGCCGCGGGCCGCGACATCAAGGTCGGCCGCTTCCCGTTCCGGGTGAATGGCAAGGCGGTCGCGGCCGGGGAGATCGACGGTTTCGTCAAGACGATCTTCGACGCAAAGACCGGCGCTCTCATCGGCGCTCACATGATCGGCGCCGAAGTCACGGAAATGGTGCAGGGTTTCGTCACCGCGATCACCATGGAGGCGACCGAGGAAGACATGCACGGCATCGTCTATCCGCACCCGACCATGAGCGAGGCCATGCATGAGGCCTCGCTGGACGCCTGGCAACGCGTCCTGCACATCTGATCCGACTCAGTCGGCGGCGTCGGTCACCGGTCGGGCGCTCTGGGTGTACTCGCGGGCCGAGGGGATCGAGCGCTCACTGGCCTCGTAACGGGTGCAGAGGCCCCGATAGTTCGGCCGCGCGCAGAGCTCCCAGACGCCGCGCTGCACGCGGATCGAACGGACCGGCCACTGGAGAGCGAGGTCGGGGCTGGGGCCGGTGAGGGTGCGCGACGGGCCGCGGTAGCCAATGTCCCGATAGATGATGGCCAGCGGCTCGGCGGTCGGCGGCGGCGCGGCGGCCGCGGCGAGCGATGCGGCTCCAGCAAGGAGAGCGGCGAGTACGATGCGGCGCGGCGTCATGCGAAATCTCCCGTGACAGGCGTCCGGAGGCACGAAGCCTGATCATACGTCGAGATGTCGCTAATCAAAAACATTGCGACTGAACACGAGCGGCGGACGGGACTTTGACCTCCATCATGGACGAACGATTTCCCGCATTCGGTGCGCTATGATCGCATAATCTGCGACTCAGATTCGCATCGGGTTTTCGACCAAACTGCCTCTCGAACTTCCCCAATCGCGTGATCGGACGAGGAGCGCCGTGCCGAGCTGAACGCGGAACAGGTCATCTGCCGGCAGATTGCTTTTGGACGTATCGCCCCCCCGAGCCGGGCGACTATTTTCTTTTCTTACTTCGTTTCGCGTTGGATGTCGGCTCGATCCACAGTTTTCGTGCAAACATCCAGCTGGGATCCGCCTGCTCGCGGGGTGTCGGAATAGCTCGCTTCTGCAGCGCGACCTCAAACTCCTGAACTTTGCCGCCGCTCACCAATTGTCCCAGCTGCATTTTGAACAGCTGAACGTCGCCGAAATAGTTGGGATAAGCCTTCCTCAAGTTTGCCAGCTTTACCCCCTCGACCAGGACGACGTCCGAGGTGTCCTGACCGGTCAGGTTGTCGTTGACCTCCGCATCTTCATAACTCTTCACCGCAAACTGGGACTTGAACTTCACTCGCCCCAACCACGCGGGCGGCGCCGACCAAGGTCCCGCCAGGCGATGCGCGATCAGGACAGAAGGAGGTCGCTCTCGTCCAGGGCCTCGGCGAGAGCCACGAGACTGTCGAAGTCATACTTGCGGCCAAGCTTTGCTGTCCAGTATCGGCCGTGAGCGAGCCAGTGACGCAGCTTCAGCGCGCCCTTGATGTCGCCGATCAGCGCGCGGGAGAGACTGCCCTCGGCCTTCCAGGTTTCGAGAATGTCTTCCTCAAGTCTGATCCGCTCGCCCCGCGTTTTCCTGATCTGCCGGAAGGTCTTTGCAAGCTTGGCACGCTTGCGGCCGGCGCAACGCTTCTCGAAATCGATCCGGAATGACGCCTCGATCGCGGCCAGGAGGATCAGGGATTGACTGAGCTCCAGTTCAGCCAGCCGCTCGTGCAGATCGCGCGCCACATCGGCTGGCGATGCGCCAGTAAAGCGCACGGGGTCCGCGTGCGGGTTTCCGAAGTAGGCGCGCAGGGCCGCACGGCTGTCGATATAGTGATCGACAATCAGAGCCGTCGTCAGGGTCTCGTCGGAGGCAGACACTAAGAGGCGACTGCCAGGACGGCCTCCTTGAAGGCCCGCTCATCAAGCTCGACATAATCGCGTCGCGGGCCTTCCGAGAACTTCCAGGCCCACGTCGGCGGCGGTGGCGGGTTTCGCTTCTCGCGTTCAACATCTTCTTCACCGAGGACGCGGATCCGCGCGCGGCTCGCGGCCTTGTCGACCAGGACAAGCTTACGGCTATCGCGGGGGCCTATGAGGTCGACCCGACCGTGCGCCCCGAAGATGAGGGCGCCGATCGGACGAAGTTCGACTTGCTTGGGACCGATCTCGATGACCAGCCGTGAAATCTCGTAGGTCCCAAGAAACTCCTCGTTCAGCGTGGTCGGACGCCGTTCAAGGCGGATCGCGCCGGACGCCGTGAAGGCCGCCAGAAAGGATTCCACCTGCCGGTAGAGAGCCTCCACATCATCCAGCCACTCACGGATGCGGGCGTCAGCGTCAAAAGGATCGTTGCGGGCGCTCTCCAGCTCAGCGGCTACGAAGGCGGAGAATCGATCAGTCGTCATGGTCAACCTCTGCGCGGACACCAAGTCCGGGCGCAATGTGGAGTGTAGGCGCCCACGCTGTCCTGCGCCACGGGCGAAGGCGGTTGATCTGCGCCGACGAAGCGAATTTCGTCCTCGAGCGCCCGCTCCGGGGCAGTGGGTATGCCCGGTCCGATGACCTCGAGGAAGACATTGCGGTCGCCTCGAATAGCAACCGCTGCCATTGGGGCGGGCAGCACAGATCCTCGGGCTGACGCGCCTAGATCGACGTGGGGAGCCGGATGGTGAAGCGGCTGCCCGTGCCCGGACCGTCGCTGTGCACGGCGATGCCGCCCTCATGCAGGTCGATAAGATGCTTGACGAGCGCCAGGCCGATCCCAAGGCCTTCCGCAAATCGGCCGTCGGGCCCGTGCAGCTGGGTGTAGAGATTGAAGATCGACTTCTGGAGTTCCGGGGCGATGCCGACCCCGTTGTCCTCGACGATGATCTCGACAGCATCGTGGTCGGGACGGGCGCCCATCCAGATGCGGCCGCCCGGGGGCGTGTATTTCGCGGCGTTGGTCAGCAGATTGCTGATCACCTGGGACAACCGGGTGAAATCCGCCGTCACCCAAACCGGATCTTCGGGAAGATCGACGGTCAGGACGTGTCCGCCGGCCTCGATCCTTGGTCGGCTCGTCTCGATGGCCGAATCCAGCACGGTATGGATCGCAACCCGCTCCAGCCGGAGATTGATCTTGCCCTGGTCGATCCGGGACACGTCGAGGAGATCCTCGATCAGTCTGGAGAGATGGAAAACCTGGACGGCCATCCGCTCCCTTATACCGACCACGCGGGAGTGGGCGTCGTCGCGCTCCATCAGTTGCAGTCCGGCGCGGAGCGCCATCAATGGATTGCGCAGCTCGTGGCCCAGCACGGCGAGGAACTCGTTCTTGCGCTGGTCGGCGGCTCGCAGTTGCGCGGCATAGGCTTCCATCTTGTCCCGCTGCGCCTGGACCTGACGTCGTTGCTGGAACAGGTCGAAGAAGACGGCGGCCTTGCCTCTCAGGATATCGGCTTCGATCGGCTTCTGAATGAAGTCGACCGCCCCCGCTTCATAGCCGCGGAACCGCCGCTGATTGTCCGCGCTGCCGGCCGTGACGAAGATGATCGGGACATGGCGGGCGCGGGCGTTGCCGCGCATGAACTCGGCCAGCTGAAAGCCGTCCATGCCCGGCATTTGCACATCAAGCAGCGCCAGGGCCACCTCATGGGTGAGAAGCAGCTCCAGAGCCTCGTCCCCCGAGCGAGCCTTCAGGCAAGTCAGGCCGTCACGGCGCAGCATCGCTTCCAGCGCGAGGAGGTTTTCCTCGAGGTCGTCCACCAGCAGAAAATGGATTGGAGCGTCCGTCTGGGTCATTCGCGGGTCAGGGCGGAAAGATGGTTGGCGATATCGGTGAGGGTCATGACCCGCGCTTGCGGGCAGGCGGCGAGCGCGGCGGCGGGCATGGTCGGCGCGGCCGCTTCAGCCGGCGCCTGGACGAGGGCCTCGCCTCCGGCGGCGTGGATCGCGGCCAGGCCTCTTGCGCCATCCGCGTTCGCGCCGGTGAGGATGACGCCGACGAGCGCGTCGCCCCAGGCGTCTGCGGCGCTTTCGAACAGGACGTCGATCGACGGACGCGCGTGGTGAACCGGTTCGTCCGACGAAAGGGCCAGGGAACCGTCCTGCTCCACCAGCAAGTGATAGTCGGAAGGCGCGAAATAGACCTGGCCGGGAAGGGCCGGTTCCTTGTCTTCGGCCTCCTTCAGGGACGCGCGGCAGCGGGTCTGGAGGAGAGGGATCAGCGCGTTGCTGCGATCGGCCGGGACGTGGACCGCCACCAGCACGATGACGCGGCCCTCTGCTGGCAGGGCGGGCAGAATGTCCAGCAACGCCTGGACAGCCCCGGCCGAAGCGCCAATCACGACAGCCTTGCAGGCGGAGCGGGTCACGCGGCGCGCTTCCGGTAGATTTTCTCGGCTGGCACGAACTCCCGGAAGGCGTCGGCGTGGGCGGAGAACCGCAGACTCTCCCTCGATCCGAGGCCGAGGAAGCCGTGGCGCGGCAGGGCGTCCCGGAACAGGCCGATGGCCCGGTCCTGCAACGCCCGGTCGAAGTAGATCATGACGTTGCGGCAGGAGATCAACTGCATCTCCGCGAAGACGGCGTCCGTCACCAGGCTATGGTCCGAGAAGACCACGCGGGAGCGCAGCGCCTTGTCAAAGACCGCCCGCCCATAGTCCGCGATGTAGTAGTCCGACAACGACGAGCGGCCGCCGGACTTCTGATGGTTCACTGTGAATTTGCGCAGCCGCTCCAGCGGGTAGACTCCGGCCTCAGCGGCTCGCAGGGCATCAGGGTTGATGTCGGTCGCATAGAAGAGAGTCCGGTCAAAGAGGCCTTCCTCCTTGAACAGAATAGCCATGGAGTAGACCTCCTCGCCGTGGCTGCAGCCGGCTATCCAGACCTTGAGCGAGGGATAGGTCTTCAGATGCGGGAGCACCAACTCGCGCAGGGCCCGGAAATAGCCGGGGTCGCGGAACATCTCGCTGACCTGCACGGTCAGGTAGCCCAGCAACCGGGGCAGCATGGCTGCGTCGTGCAGAAGAGCGCCCTGCAGGGCGGAGAGCGTGTCGAAGCCCAACTGTTCGCGGGCCTGAAGGACGCGCCGCTTTATGGACGCCCGGGCGTAATGCCGGAAGTCGTAATGGTAGCGCTGGAACAGCGCCTCCAGCAGAAGCTGGATTTCAAGATCTTCGGAACTGTCGGGCACTGGGTCCTCAGCGCGCCATCCAGACCCGGACCAGCGACAGCAGCTTGTCTACGTCGATGGGCTTGGCCATGTAATCGTTGGCGCCCGCCGCCAGGCAGCGTTCCTGGTCGTCCGGCATGGCCTTCGCGGTCAGCATGAGGACGGGCAACTTCGACCAGCGACCGTCCTCGCGAATGCGGCGCGTCGCAGTCAGGCCGTCCATCACCGGCATCATGACATCCATCAGAACCAGATCCACTTCGCGGGCCGGATCGCCATCGGCGGCGGCCAGGACGTCCAGCGCCTCTTGACCGTTCCGTGCGATCTCAACAAGGGCTCCGCGAGGCTCGAGCACATTGGTCAGCGAATAGACGTTGCGGACATCGTCCTCGACGATCAGGATTCGTCGGCCCTCAAGAACGGCGTCGCGGTTGCGGGCCTGGCGGATCATTCGCTGCTGTTCGGGCGGCAGGTCCGAGACCACCTGATGCAGGAAGAGGGAAACCTCATCGAGCAACCGCTCGGGCGATTTTGCGCCCTTGATGATGATTGAGCTGGAGTAGCGGCGGAGCTGCTGTTCATGCTCCGGGGAGAGGTCCTTGCCGGTGTAGACGATCACCGGCGGGAAAGGCTGCTCGGGATCGCGGCTAAGCGTCTCCAACAGCGCGAAACCGTCCGCGTCCGGCAGAGTGAGGTCCAGCACCATGCAGTCGAAGGTCTGCCGGGCCAACTCCTCGAGGCACTCGGCCGCGGTCCCCACCCCGACGGTCTCGACCTGGCCGGAGGAGAGCAGAGCGCGGACCGCGTCGCGCTGGACCGGATCGTCCTCGACGACCAGCACCCGGCGAACGGTCCGGTCCAAGGTCTCCTCCAGATGTTTCAGGGCTGCGGTGAGGTCCTCGCGCCGAGCGGGTTTCATCAGGTAGCCGACCGCGCCCAGAGCGAGGGCGGTCTGGCTGTGGTCGGCGGCGGATACGACATGGATCGGGATATGCCGGGTCTGGTCGTCGCGCTTGAGGCTGTCGAGGACGGTGAGCCCGGACTGGTCCGGCAAGCCGACGTCCAGAACGATGGCGCTCGGACGATACCGGCGGGCCATCCTGATCGCCTCCTCGGCGGTGCTGGCCACCAGGCACTGAAACTCCATCTCGCGAGACAGGTCCCGCACGATTTCGGCGAACCGGTCGTCGTCCTCGATCACAAGGAGCACTCTGCGTGCCTCGACGAGGTGGTCGCGATCGTCCTCGATCGCTCGCGGGGCCCGCATCGGGCGCGCGGGCGGCGCGGCGGGGGTGGGGGACTGGGAGGGCGCCGGCGGCGCGGCGCGCGGCTCGATCCGCTCTGGATCGTAAACGGCCGGGAGCGTGAGGGTGAAGGTGCTGCCCCTGCCCGGTTTGCTTTCCAGCGTAATGGTTCCTCCCAGCAGGCGGGCCAGTTCGCGCGAGATCGAAAGGCCCAGGCCAGTCCCGCCATACCGGCGGCTGATGGTGCCGTCGGCCTGCTGGAAAGCCTCGAAGATCGCCGATCGCTGGTCGGGCGAAATGCCGATGCCGGTGTCCTTCACCGCGAAGGCGATGTGTTCGCCGGCCTTCTTGATGGTGAGGCGGACGCCGCCGGACTCGGTGAACTTGAAGGCGTTGGACAAGAGGTTCTTGAGAATCTGCTCCAGGCGCTGCCGGTCGGTCTCGACCAGATCCGGGACAGCCTTGGCGATGTCGATCTCGAACGAGAGGCCTTTCTCGTCCGCGATCGGCTGGAAGGTCTGGAGCAGGTCCCCGGACAGGCGTTGAGGCGAAACGCCCTCGGGCTTCACCACGATATGCCCGGCCTCGATCTTGGAAAGGTCGAGGATGTCGTTGATCAACGTCAGGAGGTCGTCGCCCGAGGACTGGATCGTGCGGGCGTAGCGCACCTGTTCCTCGGTCAGATTGCCCTCGGCGTTGTCGCCCAGGAGCTTGGAAAGGATCAGCAGCGAGTTCAGCGGCGTGCGCAGCTCGTGCGACATGTTCGCCAGGAAGTCGGACTTGTACTGACTCGCCCGCTCAAGGTCCTGCGCCTTCACCGTCAATTCCGCGCCGGCGCGCTCCAGGTCGTCGCGCTGGGCTTCCAGCACCTGGGCCTGTTCCTCGAGCTGACTGTTGGTCTGCTCCAGCTCGACCTGCTGTTGCTCCAGCCGGACCTGGGACTCCTTAAGGGCGCGGCCCTGTTCCTCCAGTTCTTCATTGGAGACCCGCAGCTCCTCGCTTTGCACCTGGAGCTCTTCGGCTTGCCGCTGGGTCTCCTCAAGGGCGTCCTGGAGGTCAGCGCGGTAACGGGCCGACCGGAGCGCCACGCCCATCGCCGGGGCCGCCTGCGACAGGAGTTCGCGGACCAGGTCGTTCGGGGGCTGCAGGAAGCCCAGTTCGACAACCGCGTTGACCACGCCGTCGGCCATGGCGGGGGCGATCAGCAGGTGCCGCGGCTTGTCGCGACCGAGGGCTGAGCCGAAGGTCAGGTAGCCGTCCGGCACGTCGGCCAACAGGCGCGGCGCCCCTTCCGCAGCCACCTGGCCGAGCAGGCCTTCCCGGACATGGAAGGCTTGAGGCACCGGCGCATCCGAGGGCACGCCCAACGTCGCAGCCCGGCGAAACTGACCGCCCTCGCCCTTGAACAGGGCGCCGGCCGGCGCATCCGTATATCGGGAGAGAAATTCGAGAATCCGTTCGCCCAGTTCCGTGACCGTGCGGTCGCCGCTCATCGCTTCGGCCAGGCCGACCTGACCCGCGCGCAACCAGTCCTGACGGCTGCGCGCCCGCGCGCTGCGGCGGATCAGAAGGAAGACCGTTACAGTGAGGACAATGCCCAGGAGTGCAGACAGCACCCCGCTGATCGTCGCCGTCCGATATGCGGCCTCCATCCGCGCCAGCCATTGCTGCCGCTCACGAAGCCCTTCGGCGCTGATCGCGGCGACGCGTTCGCGGATCGCCTCCATCTCGACCTGACCGCGGTTGGTGTTGACAGCGGCGAGGGCGGGCTGAAGACCGCCGGTCCTGCGCAGTTCGACCGTCCGGCGCAGTTCCTCCATCTTGGCGTCGACGTGGCGACGCAGCTGGGCGATGCTCGACTGCTGACGCGGATTGTCGGCCGTCAGCTGGAGGAGGTTGTCGATATGGCCTTCCATATCAGCCTCCGCCCGCTCGTAGGGCTCCAGATACTGATCGCGCCCGGTCAGAATGTAGCCGCGCTGCCCGGTCTCCGCGTCTTGAGCGGCCGCGAGCACCGCGTCAGCGCCGACCAGGACAGAGTGGGTATGGACGACGCGCCGGCTGTTGGCCCGCAGGTCCTGGATATTCGCGTAGGCGATGACGCCGCTGAGGACAAAGAAGCCCAGAACGGCGGCCAGACCTCCGGCCGCCCACAGTTCCACTCTTGAGCGACCTGCCGGTTCACCGGCGCCAAACAGCGACATGGGGACCTCATTCATGACCCGAGCCTTGCCTAAAGGGTGGGAGCGAGAAGGCAAGGGGAGGCCTGGAGGCCGGCGCGGGCGACACACGATCGGCCGCGATTGCGGCCGGATCGTCGGCGTTGGCGTTTGCTGACCGGACCGGTTATGGCGGTATGGCGGGGAGTGGAGCCGAGGCTCGCCTTCGATCGCTCGCGCGTCACGCGGGTCGGATCCGGAAGGGCGAGCTGTTCTGGCTTTCGACGGCGCAGCAGGCGACCTCGCCGCCTGGCCTGGAAGGTTGGACCAAGCTTGGCCGGGCCGGTCCCAGGTGAGGTGCTGTCCACACGACTGTCAGGGTCGTCCTGCGGCGCTCGTTTGATCGAAAGTCGATTGCCGCGACGCGAACCCTGCTCCTCACTTGCCCGGGCCGCCAGACGCCTCGATGTCGCGCACCCTCCAGCTGTAGGGACGTCGGTCGCCGGGGAACTTGAAGTTCGCGCCCGGTCGTCTCATCGCTGCGGCGACGTAGGACGCGTTCGGCTGCGCGTGGCCGTCCTCGCCCAGAGGCAAGTCAATCCGGAAAGTTCGGACGGGAGTCCCCGCGCGCAGCCGCTCGACGATCTTGATCATGATACTCCGATCCCGGAAATTCTGGTGACGGCAGGCGCGCCGCTCAGGTGCTTTCCGGATACCAATGCAGTGACCGGTAGCAGGTAGGGGCGTCCCCGGAGTTCAGCCGCCCGATGCGGTGGCCGACGCCCTTGTAGACGTTGCAGCTCTGCAAGACCTTCTTGAAGGAACCTCGCTCGCCCGCGCCTGACCCTTTGTGCAGCAGATGGTCGGCGCAGATCTGGGCGATGATGGAGAAGACGTCCATGTGGGCCGTCGGGACCCGGGCTTGGCGAAACAGGTCCTGGACGGGGTCCTCGAGCTTGTCGATCGGCAGTGCGAACTGCGCCACCAGGGCGTCGCCGAGCTCCGCCATTGTCTGGATCTGGTGGTGAAACACGGGGTGGCCGAGATTGCTCTCGTCGAGGTCGTAGTGTGCGCCGTAGATGTGGGTCAGCACCCGATCCTTGTAGCGGAAATAGCCGACGTGCGTCTTGAAGTGCGTGGCCAGGTACTGGCCGGCCTGCAGAGCCGCGCGATCGAACGTCAGTCGCCCTTCCACCACGACGTATATCTGCTTGCCGGGACGATCACCTCGTTCCGGGACCTGAAAGACCACGGGCTTCATCGCCAGAACGATGTGATCGGCGCGATCCGGGGCCATGAAGTGAAAGACGTCGTCAAACGCCGCCGGTCTGATCGTGATGCCTTGCTGGATCTTGCGTGCGGACGCGCAGGCGTCGGTCCACGCCCTTTCGAGGCGGCGGGCGAGGCGGCCTTCGTCGGTATCCATTTTGTGGGTGTCAAAGGCCAAGGAGCGGCGCCCACTCTTCGTAGAAGCCGCTCTCGACCCGGCAAGCGCGGGCTCCATCTGGAACCCAGCTGCTTGAGCTGATCGAACAGTCCGATCGGACGCAAACCGGACGGTGGGTGAAGGGGCAGTAGAAGCCGCCGTTGTCGCCATTGCAGCGCGAGCAGTCGTGTCGGGGGAGGGCTTCGCCGAGCTGCCGCTCGGCGATCGCCCGGTTCAGGGCGCCGATCGTTTCGGCCTCGTCATCCAGACCTTCGCCGAGGGTTTCCAGCCGATCATCAATGCGATCCCGCCAGAAGAACGATCCGCTGGCGGCGAAGGGGCCCTCGTAGCGGGCATCCTCGAAGATGCCGGCAAGCCGATCGAAGCCCGCAGCGTCACAGGCGAAATAGGCGCACAGCGCCTTCTCGTGAAGGATCGGTCCCGGATACTTCAGCACCGCGTTGAGAAGCAGGTGGCCGGCGACATAGGCGATCAGGCCAAGCTTTTCGCTGTCGGTCGGTTCGAGCTCCTCCGGCGCTGTCGCTCGAACGCGCTGCAGCAGGGCTCCGCTGGTCGCGCCAAAGGCGGGCGAATACAGCGCCAGCTGGCTTTCCATCTCGGGACGGCCCAGCAGGGTCGCCAGGACCGACGCGGGCGAGCGCAAGGGCAGATACGTGTCGCGATCATCAAGGATCGCTGTGCGGATGGCGTGGAACCCCCGGAAGGCCTGTTCGATGAAGGCGGCGGCCGTGCCGTCGGCCGGCACGCGCAGTTCAAAGAAGTTCGGCTCCTTCGGAAGCGCATCGACCGTCTTGCGTGAGAAGTCCCCGACGGGAATCGCGCGTTGCTGGCTCCATCCGACGACGGTCGGCCCAAAGAAGCCGGTCTGGCCTCGCCTGGTCAGATCGTAGTCGGTGACGATCAGCACCGTGGTTTCGTCGACCAGTTCCTGCAGCTTCTGGAGCGGC
This sequence comes from Caulobacterales bacterium RIFCSPHIGHO2_01_FULL_70_19, assembly GCA_001794825.1. Lineage (GTDB taxonomy): Bacteria > Pseudomonadota > Alphaproteobacteria > Caulobacterales > Caulobacteraceae > Brevundimonas. The sequence goes on from MGLK01000026.1 coordinate 50,684, forward strand.
TTGTCATGCTCCTCGGGCGACCAGGGACGGACGTCGACGTTGAGGTTGGCCAGCCGGCTCTCCAGGTCGGCCGTCAGCGTGGCGAGCTGAACCTGATCGTCGTCGACCAGCAGAAGGGAGGGGCGCACGTCAGGCATCAGTCGGTTCCGGCCGGTAGAGGGAGACGAATCTGGACGCAGGTGGCGAACTCGGGCGGCGGCGGCACGACGTTGGCCGTCCCTCCGAACGCGGCCGCGCCGCGGCGAACCAGCGCCAGGCCGAGCCCCATGCCCGATCCAAGCGGGTCCTGACTGGAGTCCGTGGTGGTGAACAGGGGATCGAACACCCGTTCCTTGAGCAGGTTGGGAATGCCGATTCCGGTGTCCGCGACTTCCAGCACGTGGTGGCGGCCATCGTTCCAGGCGCGGAAGGTGATCCGTCGTGGGCCGTCGCCCGACTTCGCCGTCACGGCCTTCAGGGCGTTAGTGTACAGGTTGAGCGCCAACCCGTTGTACAGCGAGGCGGGCACCAGGGGCGAGAGAAGGTCCGAGTCGGCCTCGATCTCCAGCGAGATGCCCCGGGTGTCTGCATAGCTGCCAAACACACGCGCGACCTGCTGCAGACGAGGCCGGACCTTGTACGGCTTGTTCGGCGTGACGCGCGACCCCCGGATATAGCCTTGGGAGTAGGTGACGAACTCCTCGAGCTTGGCGATATGCCCAGCGAAGGCGTCGGCCGTCTCGGCGAAGGTCTCATCCTTTCGCGCGAGCTCGAGCAGTTTGCGCTGCGTGTCCTTCAGCTCATGCAAGGCAATGCCGAACTCGTGGGTCATGAACCCGGCGACGACGCCGAGGAGGCTCATCACTTCAAGCTGACGAACGCGCTCCTGGGCGCTCTCATCCTGCTCCGTCGCCCGGCGTTCGGTCTGCGCCAGCGCCGAAACGATGCGATTCTTCTCGTGTTCCGGGATCGTGGAACTGGCCTCGATGGCCTCGATCGCCTCGCGGGTCTCGGTTCGAAGCGCCTTCAGCTTCTCCTTGCGCTCAGCCTCTTCTTCGTCCCGCTGGATGGCGCGGTCGGCATAGGCGATCAGCTCGGCGGCGCCGCGAACGATGTCCTGCAGCTGGGCGAAGGCGAGGTTCTCGACGAAGCCTTCCCGGTCGGCCGAAGCGACCAGGCCCTCCGTCTCGTCCTGCTCAAGGCTGCGCCGGCCCGCCACCTGCACGACCCCCACCACCTGCGTCTGCTGGGGCAGGCGCAGCATGTAGTTCTCGGACGTCGAGCTGCGAACGGCCGCGTCCATGGGGTAGTGCTTGAGCGCGATGGTGGAACGGGGATCCCGGTAGTTCCGCCCGCTGTCAGCGGACAGGCGGAGCCAGTCGTCACCCGCCGCTCCATAAGGATAGACCCGGAAAGCCCGATCGAAGACCGCGACGCCAGAGTTGTCGACGATCCAGCGGCGCGCGCGCGGGCCGTCGACGCCGAGGCCCCTGAAGACGCCCTTGCGGTAAGGGAGAAAGCGCAGATCGGCCCAAGCCCGGCCGATCTCGTTGGCGTAGGTGTCCGTGACCTCGAGATAGGGCGCCTCATCGCCTTGGCGATACACAGTAATCGTAAGACGGTCGCCTGCGAGGTCGACCACGGCCTTCAGCGCGTACGCCTCCAGGATTTCGGCGGCGACATCCCCTTTGGCGGCATCGTCCTTGTCGGCCGGGCGAATCTTGAGAACGAAACCAGGATCCTGCTCGGCGCCCGTGTCGCGCTCTTCATCCCTCAGGGGCGCGCCGTCCAGCAGGGTTCGCAAGGGAGTGAGCACGCCGATCGACCCAGTGCGAACCCGCTGCATGTTGATGAGGTCGACGCCGGCCCGAAGCTTGCTGACCGTCAAGGTGACGCCGGTCTGCGCTTCCTCGTGCAGGCGCTCGAGGGTGTAGGGGACGCGCACGTCTCCAAGCTCCTCGATCCGGTCGATCTCTGGCCAATCAAAGGTGGCTGTGAGTCGCGTCAGTCCTTTACTGTCACGGGCGACCGAGACCAGATGCAGGTGGCGGCCGAGGAAGCGCACCGCGAACCGGCCGATGCCCTTCTCCCCCGTGATCGCGCGGCCATAGCGAGGGCTGCGGCCCTCAGCCTCCTTGGCGCTGGTTCCGATTCTCATCCACCCGTTGATAAACTGGTCGAGCGTCATGCCCAGACCGGTGTCCTGGACGACCAGCTTCCCGTCCGCCAGGGTGACGACGCAATCTTGCGAGTCTGCGTCGTAGGCGTTCTTGATGAGCTCGATCAGCGCGACTTCGGGCTGTTTGACGAGGCGCTCGCCGAGCTCGCGCAAGATGCGGCTCTCGATGGTGAAGGCCAACTCGCCTTTACCGACTACGTCCGGCGGAAGGGCGGGCTCGGTCACGAGGCAACCGCCGGCGAGAACAGTTCGCGAAGCAGCATGTTCAGCTGATTGATCTCGATCTTCCGCAGACCGTTGCTGTGCGCGACGATGCGCCCGGCCAGGTCCATCGTCGCCGCTGTCGAGGCCAGTCTCGCCTTGCTCGCCTCGTCGATATTGTAGAGGCCGCAGACGCCGCCGACGGCCTTGGCGCCGATGATGTTGTTCACCGCCTTGGGAAAGCGCCCGCGGAAGCTCTGCGACATCAGCATGTCGGGCGTCGGCGGCATGACGAACCGCCACCAGACCTCCCGGCCGTTGCAGGTTGCGGTCTTTCGCTCTTCGATGGGGGTGCTCTCCAGGTACAGGAGGAGCTCCCGGCTCGCCTCTACATCCGTCCGGATCAGCCAACACTTGTGGCCGGGGTCGCGATAGTGGGCGTTGAAGGTCTGCCGATCGAGGACGGCGACATCGTTCGGCAGGTGTCGGAGGGTGGTGACGCAAGGAACGACGTCGCGGTCCACCCGCAGTCCCCCGTGCACCCGCTCCCCCTCGGTCAGGGTCAGGATTTTCTGCGTGCCGGGACTGAGACCGCGCACAGCGCGAGCTTCGCCGGCCTTTACATCGGCGCGGCGCCGGTAGCCGATCACGCCGCCTTCTCCGCCGGTAGGCGAGGGCAGGGGGGTATAGGCGCCGTCGGCGGTCTCTTCGAAGTAACGCCAGCGCCCATCCGTCCCGGTCTTGTCGATCAGGGTGATGCTCGCCGTAGTCAGGACCGCGTCAAAGGTGCTGTCGACCAGACGGTAGACATCCACGCGCCAACCCTTGCCCTTGATGTAGTCCCGAAGCGCCTTCGCCGAGGGGCGAGAAACCCATTCGAACGGGACCACCAGCGCGCACAGACCGTCCGGCTTGGTGCTGGCCAACGCCAGGAAGAAGAAATATTGCCAGGCGTTCGCCAGCCCGGACAGGCGCACGCCCGTGCGCTCCTCGATCACCTTGCTGGCCGATCGCCGCCATCCGTCGGGCAGGTGCTGGTTGCGCACGAACGGCGGGTTACCGATGCACACGTCGGCCTGCATGCGGTCGGCCGAAAAGGCGCACTGGTCCAGAAGGTCTGCATTGTCTGGTAAGTCAGCGTCCCGGATCCGGGTCTTGTCCACCTCGAAGCCGATGTATTGATCGTACCGGCCGCAGCGGGCGAAACGTCCATCGCCGGCTCCGAAGTCCACCACCATGCCGACGTGTTCGCGCAGCTGGTGCACATGGTCCCAGGTCGCCCTCACCAGCTTGGGAGGAGTGTCGACCTGGCAAATGTTGAGGTAGAGCGCGATCGTCCGCTCGCAGCCCCATTCGGGCGCGAGTCGAGACGCCACGGTCGTTTCGGCAGCCCCCTGCACCGTGCTTCTTCTCTTACGTCGTCTCGCCCTGACCGGCGTGGGCAGATGCTAGGGGAACAACCCTTGCTTATCAACTAAGCTGTTGATTCCGCCGTCGTTCCGATAGTCCTTGATCAGAGGACCTGACGCCGAGGTGGGCTTGGGGCGGCCCGCGTCGGCGTGGCAGGACGCCAGGGCTTGACGCAGGTCAACGTGAACCCCTCCTGCCCATGGAACAAGAAGCCGAAGGGAGGCCCAGCAATGGCCATGCGCGATATACTGTTACAGATCGACACCTATCCCGAAGCGACATCGAATGACGCCCTCGATCAGGCCATCCGGTTCGCGGTGGCCATGGACGGATTGCTGTCGGCATTGGCGGTCGAGGTCGAGATTCAGGCTCCCCGCAATCGGCTGGCCGACTATCTGATCGGCCTCGCTCACATTGCTGCCGAGGAGGAGCGGAAAAGCCGCCGCCTTTGCGCAGCGGCGCTTGAGCTCTTCAACACGAGGGCCGAGGCGGCAGGCGTGCTCGGCCAAGCCATTCATGGCCGCGCGGATCTCTACAGCGTCGGGACCTATGTCGCCGACGCGTCGCGCACCCGTGACCTCTGCATCGTACCTGTCGCCGACCGATTTGACGGGCAGCGCGCCATTCTGGAGGCGGTCGCCTTCGGCTCCGGTCGTCCGGTCCTGACCTTCCGCCCCGGCGTGGCAGACCTCGCCGCCGCGCTGAACACGATCGTACTCGCCTGGGACGGATCGCGCACAGCGGCCCGCGCCCTGGCGGATGCCCTGCCCATCCTTGGGAAGGCGCGCGAAGTGCGGATTCTGACGGTGATCAACGAGAAACCCACCGCGCGCGCAGGCTTGGGCCAGGACGTCCGACGTCATCTCGAGGCGCACGGCGTCAGCGCCGCGGTCGACGAAGTCGACGCGGGCGGACGACGCATAGGACAGGTGTTCGAGGACTACCTGGCCGGACGTGACGCCGATCTCTTCGTAATGGGCGCCTACGGCCGATCACGGGCAAGGGAGTTCATCCTCGGCGGTGCGACGGAGCACATGCTGCACGATCCCCGCGTTCCCCTGCTTCTGTCGCACTAACGCAGACACGTCGCCACTCCTGTGCACAAACAGATTTCGTTGGGCTGAGTCCTTTTCCCCTCCCGTGGGCTGGACGCTTGGTCGGGCGAGATGATGACGATCCCTGGCGCCTGAACCAGGCACCATCAGCCAGCCACTCAGCTCAGGCGACGGCGCTGTCTGCAATCCTTAGTTGGACGCCTCTCCGTCCCGTGCGCCAGCGTCCGGTTCGGGCAGGTACCGGAGGATCCAGATGCTGAAGAAGAAGAGCACGACGGCGCCGCTGAGACCTATGAGGATCTGATGCTCCATCACCCGACCCCAGCCGAGGATGGGGACGAAGCCGAATGCGAACGAAGCCAGACCCAAATTGCCGAGCAGTCGCGCACGCATGATCAAGAGGGCGGACTTTTGGTGAGGCGCGAGCGGCGGCATTGAAGTCTCCGAAGCGTTGATCATTTGACGGGCCGACCGCGCAGGCAAGTGCCACTGTCGGCCCCTCTTGTATACTTCAAGCGGGGAGGGTTCCTTCTACTTGGCGCCAGCCGTCGCCCGGTTCCGGGCCAAAGCCCGGTAAAGGGTGCTGCGTGAGACGCCCAAAGACGAGGCGATTGCCTCCATCGTCTGATCCGGGTGGCTCAGGAGGAGCCGCGCCTGTGCGATCTGTCGCTCGCTGAGCGCCCGCTTGCGGCCACCCCTTCTCCCGCGCGCCCGTGCAGCCGCCAGGCCGGCCATGGTCCGCTCCCGAATGAGATCCCGCTCCATCTCGGCAAGCGCTGCCATCATGTGGAAGAAGAATCGGCCGGCGGGCGTCGTCGTATCGATGCCGTCCGTGAGGCTGCGGAAGCCGACCCCTCGACCTCTCAGTTCAGCGACCAGCTCCACCAGCTGGCGGACGGTTCGGCCGAGGCGGTCCAGCTTCCATACGGTGAGCGTATCGCCCTCACGCAAGTAGCTCAGGGCTTCCCTCAAGCCAGGGCGCTCGACCTGCGCACCCGAGGTGGCATCGGCGAAGATCTGGCTGCAGCCGGCGGCCCTCAGAGCGTCGGTCTGCAGATCAACGTTCTGATCCGCTGTCGAAACGCGGGCGTAGCCAACCATCATGTCGCACAACTCGTCGAAGGGCCGATTTGCGGCACATAGAATCAGCGACAGGGTTTTGACACAAGCGCGGTGTCGAGTTTGCGGCAGTTGGGGAGTCGCCAGGACCGCCGCGCCAGAAACGACCGTTTGTGCGACGCCGGCCGACTTTGTTTTTCGGATCGCGGCAGCCCTTCAGAAGGGGGCGGGGCCAGAACAGCATCAGTTCGGCGTTTGCCTGCGGACGCCGTTCGCAGGGTGTGGCTAGTCGCCGCCCTCGCAGCCCGCGTCTATGGGGCAAAAGGGCAGCTACAGTGGAAGTAGCCGGCGGCCCTCGACTTGGGGTTTCTAGGAGGCCTTGGCGACCTCAACCAATCTGCCTCCTTCCAGCTTAAGCACTCGATCTGCAGCCTCAATCAACCTAGGCCGATGGGCGACGACGATTCGCGTAATTTTTAATCCCTTTACGAAATCGCAGATCAGCGCCTCGTTCTCGCTGTCCAAGTTCGCGGTTCCTTCGTCCAGGACGAGGATGGCCGGATCGCGGTATATGGCACGAGCCAGGATCACACGCTGAAGCTGTCCACCCGATAGACTGGTGCCCATGTCGCCAACGCGAGTCCAGTAGCCCATCGGCATTTCCTCAATCTCGTCGGCGATCTTGGCCGCCGCGGCAGCCCGCTTCACACGGTCTAAATCAAGCTCAAGAGGAAAACCCGCGATATTCTCGGCGACGGGACCGGCGAGCAGCTGATCATTCTGGGCCACATAGCCGATGTGCCTTCGGACGGCGGAGCGAGTGTCTGGAGCCAATTCGCGTCCGTCGATCCGGATACGTCCGCTGGACGGCTCCAGAAGACCAAGCAGCAATTTGACCAACGTCGTCTTGCCTGCGCCGGAGGCTCCAACGATCGCGACGAACTCGCCTTGCGATATGACGAGGTCTAGGTCACGAAGCACCAACGGAAGTCCAGCGCCGTAGGCATAGGTCACGCCCTGCAGTTCGATCGCACCACGTACGCATATGTTTGCGCCTGCTACCGTCTCCGGCGGTTCCGACAGAATGTCCTTCAGACGCTCGAGATGGACGTCCAGCAGCCGGAACTGGACCAGTTGCAAGTTGAGGGCGTTTGCGCGCTCCGCGAATATCTGCCGATACGCCAAAAAGGCGACCAGCATCCCGATTGAGAGGCCGGATCCCGACAGTACCGACCTCGCGCCCAGGTACAGGATGATCACCCCCTGCAGCCCCTGCAGGCCGACCTGCACCGCCGCGTTGATCGACTGCCATTTGGAGGCAAGCAGACCTGCGTTGAGCGCTCGGATGAGGAGGTTCTGCCACTGAGAATCTCGTGTGGTCTCCAGTCCGAGGACCTTGATGAGCGTGGCTCCCCTCACTGATTCTATGAGGTGGTTCTGCTCCTGAGCAGACTCTACGACCTGTTCGGCGATTTGCCTGCGCACACGGGGGTAGATGAGCATCGTGACGCCAGCGGAGACGGCGGCGAACAGGGCCGCAATCAGAGCCAGCGGGGGCGAGTACAGCGTCATTATTGCCAACGCGCCGAGCGCCGTCAGCAGATCCAGCCCTGCGGTCAGCACGCCCTTGGTCAGAACCTCCTGCACGCTTCGAACGGAGTTCACCCGTGACAGGACATCCCCGACGGCTCTGACCTGAAAATAAGCCATCGGCAGGCGAATGAGCCGATGAACGACGTTACTGAGCAGTCGGAAGTTAAGGCCGGCTCCGACGATGTTGAGCGTCCAAGCTCGGAGGCCGTCGAGAAGGGCGTGGGTGACAACGATCACCCCGAAGGCCACGGCCAGCGGCAGCAGGATGTCTGCGTCCTCACCACTGATCGCGCGATCGAGGGTCAGCTGGGTTTGAAGCGGGAGCGCAAAGAGGACCACCTGGAGCGCCAGCGACACTATCAGGGCTTGGCCGGCGACTGCATTCAGTCCGGACAGACCGCGAAACAGATCCCGAAGGCGCAGGGGCGTACGGGCATCGATGGGCCGGAACTCGGGGGCGCGATCGAGTTCCAGCGCCACCCCTGTGAAGGCGTCCGACAGCACTTTCCGCGGAACTTTCCGAGCTCCAACGGCGGGGTCAATGATTGTCGCCTCCCTGCCGTCGAAGCCGGAGAGGACAACGAAGTGGTCAAAGCGCCAGTGAAGGACCGCGGGGAGTTGAAGAAGCTCAAGCTCTTCTATTTCCACGCGGATGGGTCTCGTTCGCAGGCCGAGCGCTTCGCCCACGTCCATCAAGGTAGCGAGCGTGGCTCCGGCTGCCGAACTGGGGAACCGCTTCTTCAGATCCGTCAGGTCGATCTTGTGGCCCCAGTAGCCCGCAACCATGGCGAGGCAAGCCAATCCGCAATCGGCCTGCTCCGCCGCGAGGATCATCGGAACATTGCGGCGTCTGGGCATACTAATTGAACATCCGCCTGACCGTCCTCGACAGCCAGTCCCAGAAGGACCTTCGATCCACCGTGATCCGGGCCTCCACCGGGGTTCCGGGCCGCACATCTGCGAACTCCGGCCGACGCCGTAGACTGCCTGCATCGATTTCTACGTTGACCCGGAAATAGGAGCCCTGCGGCAACGTAGAGGAAATGAGGTCCGCAGAGGGCAGGGCGGTCGCCGAAATCCCCAAGACCTTGCCCCGCACCCGGCCGAACCGTCGCTGAGGCAGGGTGTCGAACCCAACCGTTGCCGGTTGTCCGGCGGCGATCAACCCGACGTCGGAGGCGGGCATGAGGAGCTCGGCGACGGCTTTGCCGGGCCCCGCAATGAAACCTATGGCCCCGCCGGAATTCAAATGCTGGGATCCGACGTTGGGGACCAGCGTGAGGACGCCCGCCCTCGGAGCCGACACGAGATACCGTCCATCAGCTTGGAGCTGAGCGAGCTGTCCACCCAACCGGGCGCGCGTTTCCGTCGCCGTGGCCGAGGCCGCCTGCCTTTCGACCTCCGATCGCGCCCCTGATTCTTCCTGCTCGGCGATCTGACGCCGCAGCCCTTCCGCGGCGGCCGACAATGCTAGGTGTTCGGACTTCAAACTAAGCAACTGATCCTGCCGACGGAGCAGCTCGGACCGTGTGAGATATCCCCGCGCGGCGATCTCCTCGGCGTTTCGGGCCTGTTCTTCGGCAAGGGTGATGCGTCCGTTCATCAAGCCGATCTGGCTCTCCACCTGACTGAGTTCCTGCCTGAGACTCACGGCATTGCGCTTGGCGATCCGGGATGAGAGGCTAAGTTGATCGGCCCGGAGGTCAGCGGCCAAGGCCGCCGCCTCAAGCTCTTCGCGCGCCGCGTTTTCGCGCACATTCCAAGGATTGTTGGACCCAGAGTTGTCGGCCAATGCGATGGAGGCGATCGGCTGGCCGGCGAAAACGTGCGAGCCGTCTTCGACGTGTAGCTCACGAACAAGCCCGCCACGATCGGCAACGACCCGGACGATGCCGCCTTGGGGGGTGAGTATTCCCCGGCCCGAGACAGTGGAAGGAAAGCGGATGAAGGAGCAGGTCAGGGCTGCCGTAAAGACAAGGCCGGTCAGAACGAGGCTAAGCCGGGCTGTTAGAGGGGGGAGGGCGAGAAAAACGGCGCCTTCCCCACGACGGCTGATGCCGAGCAGGGCTTCCGAACGAAAGAGGCTGTTGTCGTCCTGCGGGTCTGCCATGCGCTACGGTTAAGCCGCAGACGCGCGTTCGTCCAAAACGTTCATAGCGGCAGACGGTATAGGGCCGAGCGCTTTCATGAACGCCGATTTGGGCAAAGAATCGAAACGGCTCCGAAGGGCTTTGGCCGACAGTTCTGCGGAACAGGTGCGGGGATCGAAGGTGAATTGGTCGTCCTTGGACGCCAGGTAGCGCGCGAAGGGCTCCAGAACCATGGTGTCCTCGCTGTGGAGCTCCTGCCAGATGAACTGCCCGGCTTCGTTCACCTCGAAAAAGACCCATTCGCCCTCCCGGCTCATCGCGAGGTCGAACGTCCCGAACCGGATGTCCAGCAGAGACATGATCTGCTTCAACTTCGTAAGAAGCCAGTCTTCGACGCTAAACGCTTGGAGGGTATTCAGGTAGGAGAGGTTCTGTCGCCAATCGCTGGCTAGGTCGGGGTCCTCCGGCACCAGGATCTTGGACGCTGCGACATAGTTTCCGAAGATCGTAATGCGGACCTCGAAGGCCTTTGAAATATACTCTTGGTAGATTGTCGGCGACAGTTCGACCGCGTCCTGCGGAAGTTCCTCGGGCGCCCGAATGACAGTCGTAAAGGCTGATATAATGCCCTCTTCCGTCTTCCAGTTGGCGTTGAAGTGGGTTTTCGTGCAGATTGCCTTTCTCGCCGCCAGAAAAGCTAGAACCTCCTCGTGATCATTACCGATCAAAGTGTCGGGGACACGCAGGCCGACCGCTTTTGCCGCTCGTAGTTGTGCGAACTTGTCGCCGCCACGAAGAATGCCCCGCGCCGGATTGACGGCGAATCCATCTTCCGAAAGCAAGGAGACGCTACGCGCGAAAGCGAATGCGCTTCCCTCGAGGAATGGCAGATCGGCCGGATGATATGAGCGCGGCTCAAAAGGGTGGGTGAGCCGCCGACGGTTCCACTGCGTGTCGATAGAGTCCAGCGGCAAGCGCTCATGCTGCGACCGGACTTGGAGCCACTCGCTCTCCGCGTCCGTGGCAAGGGAGAACCCCCCGTCTCTGAGGATAGGATCGACTACGATGAGGTGGCTCTCATGCCCCGTCGCGGTCAGCACGGCGTCGACATAGACCGCATGAGAATCCCGAGGTTCCGTAACCGTCAAGATGGTAGTCATGGGCGCGTTCCTGAGGCGGATTGATCTCGAGCGCAAAGCTGGTCCAGGAGAGGAATGCTCTCTGTGAGCGAGATGTCCATGCCGATCGCCTTCCGTCGCCCGTCCGCCGCCGAAATCGAGTCGACGGTCCCTCGATCAAAACGCCCATCGGCGCACACGCGATTGGTGCCATATGGTTGCGGCGTCCCCCGTGCCAACGCGATCCGATCCGCCGTCCGCGCGTAGTGATCCGGGTCAAGAGATCGCCGCGTCACGGCATCTCGCATGCCGCTAAGAACTCCTGCACGTAGAGCCGTCCCGTCAAGGTCATCCCGATCAGGCACGTGTTGAAGAAGCAGCCACAAAGCCCGCTCGCCATCGGATCCAAGTCTCGGCCAACCGCCAGTCGCAACTATCGCCGCGACCCGACGTGAGTTGGCGTCAATGATCTCCCGGCGGATCGTGCGCGTGCAGTCATCGGTGTTGGAGGGAGGTGGTTGTCTGCCCCAGCAGTCCGGCGGCACAGCCGTCAGCGAAAGCGCTGCTTGATCTGCGGCAGCCCGAAGCACGAGCTCCGAAGCCAGACAGGAGGTGTCAGAAATTTCACAAGCAAGATTGGTCGCGGCTTCCAGAGACGGCGGCCCGTCTCCGAAGGGGGTTACCGCCGGAGCCTGTTGGAGAAGCAAAGCCAGCAATAGGAAGTGGGCGAAGCTGTGCATATCTGAACATTCGCATCGGGCAGGTTGTGACGCAATGCGCAGCCAAACACAGGGTTGTGAAGTGACGGATACAACCTTCGCGGAAATGATGGATCGCTGTTTCAGCAAGCAATAGGAGGTTGAAGTGACTACAAGGCCCCTTGCTCGAGTACACGCTGTCGGCCGAACCCTTTCGCGAGAGGATGCGGCCAAGATCGGCGGCGGTGGAGATGGCGGTGGCGATACGCTGTGCGTTTCACCCACCGAGATCACCCACGGTGATCCGCCCGAAACCATCCCCGACGAGAAGATCATCCGAGACGCTCAGTAGCGGAAAGGCCCGGCGAAGCCGGGCCTTTCTATTTGTATGGTGTCACAGGCCTACTGGTACCTGACCGCTCCAGCGTTGGGACCCGCTCGGATTGAAGCGCCGAGGGTCTCTACAGCACCATGACTTGGGAGTGCGCTTCCAGCATTGCGTCCGCCAACCGCACGGCCGCTCCCGCGAGCGCTATGCCCGAGGCCGAACGGACCGACACCATTCTGACTGGCGACGAACCCTTGGGCGCGACCAGCGTGCAGAGAGACGCTGGACTCCCAACCTATCGCCGGGACTAGGGCCAATCCACATTCAGGGATTCACGCGAGCTATGATGCGTGATTCATAGGTCTCCGCATTGGCGGAGGTCGGGATGGGTGTGAAGCGTTACGAGCTGACGGACGGACAGTGGGAGCGGATCGCTCCGCTGTTGCCGGGCAAGCCGACGGACCCCGGCCGGACAGGGTCGGACAACCGGCAGTTCGTGAACGGGGTGCTCTGGGTGCTGAGGTCAGGCGCCCACTGGCGCGATCTGCCGGAGCGCTACGGCAAGTGGAAGACGGCGCATACCCGCTTCAGCCGCTGGGCGCGAAAGGGCGTCTGGGAGCAGGTCTTCGACGAGCTGACCCGCGACCGGGACAACGCCTATCTGATGCTGGATTCGACGCTGGTGCGGGCGCATCAGCAGGCGACGGCGGGTCGGGGTTCCGGCCGAAAAAGGGGGGCCTCGACCCGGCTGTGGGGCGTTCCCGAGGTGGACTGACCACCAAGATCCACATGGCCTGCGACGGTCAGGGCCGACCCGTCCGCTTCCTGCTCGCGCCGGGCCAGGCCAGCGACGTCCAGGCCGCACCGGCCCTGCTGGAGGGCTTCCGCCCCGCCGCCGTCCTGGCCGACCGCGCCTATGACTCCATGGCCCTGCGAGACCGGATCGACGCCATCGGCGCCGAGGCCGTCATCCCCTCGACCCGCTCGCGCAAGACCCCCATCCCGCACGACCGCGATCTCTACCGGCTGCGCAACCGCATCGAGCGCTGCTTCGCAAAGCTCAAGCACTTCCGCCGCTTCGCCACCCGCTACGACAGGCTCGCCGTCCACTTCCTCGGCTTCATCCACCTGGCCGCCGCCATGATCTGGATGCGGTGAATGTCGATTCGTCCTAGGGCCGCCTGAGGGGGCATCCTTTTGACGGCACCTGAAACGCTCGAAACCCTCCGATCACGCGATGTGCAACATCGCCCGCGAGTCTCACGCGAAGTTGATAGGTGCCGGAAATCGTGCTAATTGAATTGAATTCTTGCGATGTGCTGAAGTTAATTCGCGCGCGCCAATAGCTCGCGAACTCGGCCGCCGCCAGAGTTGCGATACGCCGTATTCGGAGTCGTGACTTGTCCTCCCACCAGCCGGAGGACTTGCGCGTGACCGAACTGTCGTTTTCTCAGGACCCTCATCCGCCACATCGCGAAGACCCCCTTGCGGGGTTGCCCGAGTGCGTGATCATCGCCACGGAGCAGCTTCTCTGCGAACTGCTTGAAGCGGCGGACGCCGAAGTCGACCTGGACAACTGGGACGTCCAGGCCGCTGAACTGGACGTGGCCGTGAAGGGCGCCAGAACCGGCTGGCTGGTTACAGTCACCGATCTGTCCACGCGGTCGATCCTTGGGTCGACGACGGTGTTCGAGCCAACCTCAGCCGCGGCGATTGCAGCATGAGCGCTGTCGAACCGATCGCCGGCGGCGACCTGGAGAGCATGTCGGAGGAGCGGTTTGCGCAACTGGCTGCTCGGGCTCGCGGAATCGCCGACCTCGCGACGCGCGAGCATAGAACCGTCTGGGACGTGGAGTCGGCGGCGGATCGCGCCGGTGTCAGCCGGGCGACCGTCTACCGGGACCTGCAACGGGCTCGAGGGGAGGGGAGGACGACCATCCGCGACCTGGCGGGTCGCACGGGCGGCTTCCCCAAAGGCCGGAGCCGTCTTCACCCCCATGTCGAGGCTGTCGTCGCGGAGGCGCTGAGGGGCCATTACCTCTCGCCCAACAAGCCGCCCTTGACGGAAACGGTGAAGGTCATTGACGGCGCCTGTGAACGGCTTGGGCTGCCTGGTCCGAGATACGCAACGGTTCGACGTCGCCTTCTGAAAATGAACCGCGCAGCGGTGCTCGGCCGTCGCGACGGGAAGAAAGCCCGTGAGGCTGCGACGGCCAGGCCCGGCAGCTATGAGATCAAGCACCCTTGGGATTGCTGGCAGATCGATCACACCAAGGCCGACGTCATCATCGTCGACAAGGAGAGTCGCAAGCCGGTCGGGCGCCCTTGGCTGACCGTCATCATCGACGTCGCCACCCGTATGGTCGTAGGCTTCTACGTATCTCTTGAGCCGCCCTCGATCTTGCGAGCTGGCGCCGCCCTCGACCAGGCGGTTCGGCCCAAGGGGCCCTGGCTGAAGCAGTTGGGGCTCGACTATCGCTGGCCGGTCGAGGGTCTTCCCAAGCTCATCCATTCCGATCGTGCCGGCGAATTCCAGTCTCGCGCCTTCGAACGGGCGTTGGCCAATCAGGGAGTCGAAACCTTCCTCCGTCCTGCCGGGAAAGCCCATTGGGGCGGCCACATCGAGCGGATGATCGGCACGATGATGGGCAGGTGCAAGATGCTGCCCGGCGCCACTCAGGGGAATCCCAAAGCGCGCGGCGACTACGACGCCAGCAAGGGCGCTGCCCTGGATATCGACCAGCTTGAACTATGGTTTGCTCACCAAATCCTCGGGGAGTACCACAACACCGTCCATAGCTCGCTCGGCTGCACACCTCTTGAGGCCTGGGAGCGCAAGGCAGCCGGGCTCCATCCGCGCCGACCGGACGACCCGGAAAGCTTTCGGATCGATCTGTTTCCAGAAATCACGCGCACCCTGACACGCACAGGCTTGAAGGCGTTCGGGGAGGAGTATGCGTCAGAAGACACCACGCTCGCTTACGCTGAAGGTCGCACCAAGGCCCGGCTGAAGTTCGATCCCCGGAACCTGGGCTGTCTCTACCTTCAAACGGCCGGTCGATGGGTTCGCGTGCTATATCGCCTGCCGAACCATTCCGGGCGCTACCCGACGCTGTGGTTCTACAACTACGCCCGTCGGCTCGCCAAAGTGCTTGGCGCACCCCTCGAGGGCATCATGGCGCGCGCCGCCCGCGAAAAGGCCGAGGAGCTGCTCCACGGCGAGGCTCATAGCTCCCGCATCGCCCGCCTCGCCGTTGAGCGCCTCCGACAGGCCCGCGTCGCCACGGAAGCGCCGCCGGCCCAGGATCACGATGACAGCTGGGGAGGCGCGCTTTGACCGACGACATCGGCGACCCCTTCGCTCACCTGGATGACCGAGTGAAGGCCCACGCCCTGGCGACCGATGCGTCGCGCCTGGCGCTCATCTCCAGCGATTGGTGGATCTCCTATCCGCCGGGCGAGGAGGTGATCACCCGTCTCTTCGAACTGATCGATCTGCCGCTCCGCCAAAGGCCGCCGTCGATTGTCGTTCATGCTCCGCCCAACTACGGCAAGACGGCGATCATCACCCGGTTCATGGCCCTCTATGCCGGGCGGGTCTCCCGCGATGAGGCGGATCGGGATGGGGTCGTAGTGATCCAGGCGCCGCCGACTGTGGACGAGAAGCGTCTGTACCTTGAGATCCTCAACGCGATCGGAGCCAGCGCCCCGAATACGACCACGGCCAAGCTTCGCTCCATGGTCGTCAATCAACTACGCCAGCGTCGTACGCGCTTGTTGATCATCGACGAGTTGCAGCATGCCCTGGGCCAGCGCGCCAGCGCACAGCAGGTGGTTCTCAACACCCTGAAGTACCTGTCCAACGAACTGAGCCTGTCCATCGCGGGGTTCGGATCCCGAGAGTCGAAGGCGCTTGTCTATTCCGACGAGCACCTCGCCCAACGCTTCGAAGTCGTAGCCCTGCCGGCCTGGGACAAGAAGCACAGCTGGGTGGTCGACGTCGTTCGTCAGCGCATCACCCTGTTTCCGTTGCGACGGCCGACTGTGATCGACCGGTCCTTCATGAACCTGCTGCTGCAGCTCTGTGGGCCGACGGGCGGGCGCATGCTGGCCATGCTGGAACGCTGCGCCCGATCGGCGATCCGTGACGGCAGCGAGCAGCTTTCCGTCGAGCTGCTGGAAGCCGTGGCGCTCAAGGGCGAGCGGCTCGAACATGGGGTTTGATCGGCCTCACGGCGCGACGCTCTCGTTCCCGGCCGTCAGACGGGAGGAAGGGGAGGCGCTCTCCTCCTGGCTCGCACGCATCGCCCGAGCGCATCTTCTCGATATGGACCACGTCGCGGACGAGGTCGGTTGTCGCGTGCAGTTGGTCGACCACGCGCCTGCTGAAGAGATCCTTGCGCAGATCGCCCGCCGCACCGGCGTGGACCTCTACCAGGTTAGAGCGGCGGTGCATCCGCTGCTCACTGGATCTGATCGACCCTTGCGAGCGGAGTTGGACTGGCGCGTATGTCCCGCGTGCCTGGCGCAAGACGCCGGGGCGGGGAGGGCGCTCTTCGTGAGAACGGCGTGGACCCATCCCCTCGCGACGGTCTGCCTCGAGCACCGTTCGCCCCTCCTGACGCCAACCGCAGCGCAGGCCTCAGCGATGCTTCCGTCCGACGTCAGCTTGCCCCGCCAAGATCATGGGCTGTCCAGCATCGAGCGGGAGCCCCTCGACAGCCTTCTGCTCGCGGCCGAACGCGTCCGCCCAACCAAATCGATCACGCCAGACGTGGGCACCTTGGTCCGCGAAGTGCGGGATCTCGTCGACGCGCTGTCGGTCCAGATCAACCTCGCCTTAGGAACAGGAGCGGCGCTGACCCTCTTCGAAGAGCCTCGCCGTGGGCGTCACATCGCCCCGCTCGCGCTGACCCTGCCAGAGGACATCTTGGCGGCGCTGGACCCGGCCGATCGGCTTCTGTTCGCGCGAGCCGCCATCGCTCTGCGCTGGCCTTCGCCCGGCTATCGTCAGGAGCGGGAGGTGCTGGGAGACTGGTTCTCCCGCGTTGTGGACGTCGTCGTGCCGAAGGGTCGGCGGCGGGTGATCGGCGATGTCGGCATGGACCCGCTGGGGCTGCTGGCTATGGCGCTCCCTGTCCAGCCGTTCCATCAGCTACGGGCGAGAGCGGGGGGCTGGTCGGAAGAGTTTCGGGGACGTTGGGCGGCCGCCGAGCAACTGGCCGCCTTGGCTGGCCTCAACTGAACCGCGCTCCGAGGATCACTCTCGATCATGCTTCCGGCGGATGTTGGGACCGCGCCAAGCCCGCGCCAGTGCCGAGAGGAGCGCCCCTAGGGCGAGCACGGCGAAGAAGGCCAGCACGACCGGTATCGAGAACTCGTCGAGCATGAGAAAGCCCTCCGGCGAACGCAATCAGGTCACTATATCGCTCACGGCGAAATCGGAAGACGCGGTCTTGACGGCTTCGACTAGACGTGGAGTCCACGATCAGCGATTCTCCCGACAAAGCAGGGAGTTTGCCGATGACAGAGCCAGAACTGACCCGAGCCGGTAGGGACGCGGACTGGGAAGTGCCGCGCACCAATCTATCGATGCGCATTCCTCGATGGGCCCACAAGCGTATGAAGGCGAAGGCCCGTGACGAGGGCCGGACTGCGGCGGACCTGTATACGGACGTCGTGGGAGACTTCGTTGAAAACGAAATCGATCGCTGGAAGAATGGTTTAATCGCCGGACCGACGTCGTCGCCGTCGACCTCGCTGGTGGTTCCGCGCCCGTTGGCGACGCGCGTCCGAGCCATCGCTGAAGACCGCGACGTCATCATCAGCGACATCATCTACACCGCAGTCCTTTTGTACCTGGGCGAAGCGCCTCCGAGCGCCGCCGCCGCCTGAGCCCGATCCAGGCTGGCTAGTCGAGCTGCGCTCGTGAGCACAGAGTCGCAGCATTCCGATCAAAACTCGCAAGACTGATCGCAAACACCATGCGAACGGCCTGTGGCGATGAGAATCTCAAGCATTGGAAACAGGGACACGAGAGAGGCCGTCTCGCCAGACCCGGGACACGCCTAAGACATATTATGCGAAATTCGGGATCAGCTCAGCGGGCCGCGCTGCGCGCCTGCAGGCGCGCCGCAAGACTGGAAGTGTCCCAGCGCGAGCCTCCCATGGCCTGCACCTCTGAATAGAACTGGTCGACCAGCGCCGTCAGGGCCAGATGGCTGCCGTTGGCGCGCGCCTCCTCAAGCACCAGTCCGAGGTCCTTGCGCATCCAGTCGACGGCGAAGCCGAACTCGAACTCGCCGCGAGCCATGGTCTTCCAGCGATTGTCCATCTGCCACGACTGGGCCGCGCCCTTCGAGATGGCGTCGTAGACGGCGTCCGTGTCGAGGCCGGCCGACTGGGCGAAGTGCACGGCCTCGGCCAGGCCCTGCACGACGCCGGCGATGCAGATCTGGTTGACCATCTTGGTCAACTGGCCGGCGCCCGCGGGCCCCATGTGCTTCACGGCCCTGGCGTAGGCGCGAAGGACCGGCTCGACACGCGCCAGCGCCGCCGCGTCGCCGCCCGCCATGACGCTGAGCGCGCCCGCTTCCGCGCCCGCCTGGCCGCCCGAGACCGGCGCATCGATGAAGGCCACGTCCGCCTTGTCCGCGGCGGCGGCCATTTCCCGGGCGATGCGGGCCGACGTCGTGGTGTGGTCCACGACCACGGCCTGCGGGCCGAGGTGCGGAAGAGCCTCGAGGACGACCTGGCGCACGTCGTCATCGTTCCCGACGCAGAGGATGAACAGTTCGGCGCCCCGGGCCGCGTCGGCCACCGTGGCGGCGTAGCGCCCGCCCGCGGCCTCGGCCCAGGCCTGCGCCTTGGCCGGCGAGCGGTTGAAGCCTGCGACCTCATGTCCGGCGGCCACGAGGTGACGCGCCATCGGCGCGCCCATGACGCCCAGTCCCGCGAAGCCGATTCTCATTTGACGTCTCCCAGCATCCCGTAGCGACCCCGCCAGAACGTCAGTGCGGAGCCCTCCTCGACCGAGAAGCTCTCGACCCGGCCGACGACGATCATGTGATCTCCCATCCCGATCCTCTCATGGGTGGCGCAATCGAAGCGGGCCAGGACGTGAGGCAGACGCGGGGGACCGTCCGCTCGCCTACCGAACTCACCCTCGGACAGGATCGCCACGCCCCGGGCGAAGCGCGCCGCCCTCGCCCGGTCCGCGGCCGCAAGGACGTGGACGGCGAATCGGTCGGCGGCGGCGAAGGCCGACCAGCGCTCCGACCGTTCGTCCAGGCACCACAGGATCAGCCGCGGCTCGAGCGAGACAGAGGTGAAGGAGTTGATGGTCAGGCCCAGCGGCCCCTGGTCGCTGTCGGCCGTCACCACGCACACGCCTGTGGCGAAGGCGCCGAGCGCGCGGCGGTAGGCCGTGGTCTCGGCGGACGGATGCTCGGGCGGCGGTTCGAGGGTCACGCGTCCGACCTAGGCGGCCGCGCGGGCCGGGGCAAGCCGCGGATGGGAAACGTCGCCTTAACGCCTCGCCGTCCAGGATCGGGACAGTCCCGCTGGAGCCCCTCCCCCATGTCCATGAGCGATCGTCCGATCCTCATCAAGAAGGTCAAGAAGGTCGTGGGGCACGGCCACCATGGCGGCGCATGGAAGGTCGCCTACGCCGACTTCGTGACCGCGATGATGGCCTTCTTCCTGCTGATGTGGCTGATCAACACGACGGATCCGGAGCAGAAGCGCGGCATTGCGGAGTATTTCGCGCCGGCCAGCGTGTCGCAGACCACCTCGGGCTCGGGCGGCATTCTCGGCGGCACCTCGCTGGGCGACGACGGGGCCAAGGGGGCGGGTTCGATGTCAGTGATCACCCAGCTGGCCCCCGAGGCGCCGGAGGATGCGCCGGCGGAAGCGGGCCAGAATTCGAACCTCGCCGCGGCCACGGAAGAGGAGCTGCGCGAAGAGATCGCCCGGCGCGAGGCCGCGGACTTCGCTTCCGCGGCCGAATCGCTGCGTCAGGCGATGCAGTCGATGCCGGAGCTGGCCGAGCTGTCGAAGCAGCTGATCATCGACCAGACTCCGGAAGGGCTGCGCATCCAGCTGGTCGACCAGGAAGGCCGCTCGATGTTCGAGACCAATTCGGCCCGGCCCAATCCACGGGCCCAGCTGCTGCTCCGGGCTATCTCGCGAGTGATCAACCAGCTGCCGAACCGCATCTCGATCACCGGCCACACCTCGGCGGCGCCAGGGTCGAACCGGGCCAGCGGCCCCAACGACTGGACCCTGTCGTCAGCGCGCGCCAACGCTTCGCGGTTGATCCTGCAGGCGGCGGGCGTGGATCCCGACCGGGTCTACCAAGTGTCGGGCAAGGCGGGATCGGATCCGCTCTACCCCGACGACCCGACCCTCGCAGGAAACCGACGCATCGCCATCGTGTTGCTGCGCGAGGCTCCGGTGCTGCCCACGGACACCAGCCTGTGACCCGCCGCCCGGCCAGCGACGGTCGGGCTTGCGTCGGGAGGCGGAGCGGTCCCACATACGGTCATGTGCAAGGTGCCGGATTTCGGGCGGAATTGGATGGCGTGGTGAGGCCGTGACCCGCTTCGTTCCGCAACGCCAGCTACGCTTCTACATGACCTCGGTCGCCCCCTGCCCTTACCTGCCCGGGCAGACGGAACGGAAGGTGTTCGCCAACCTGCCCTTCTCGGACGGGGTCCACGTCAACGATGAGCTGACCCAGGCCGGGTTCCGGCGCAGCCAGAACATCGCCTACCGGCCGGCGTGCGAGAGCTGCGACGCCTGCGTCTCCGTGCGCATCCCCACGGGCCAGTTCGCCTTCTCCCGATCGCAGCGGCGGGTGTTGGCGAGGAACTCGGATCTGAGCCGGGATCTGGTCGAGGCCGAGGCGACGACCGAGCAGTTCGACCTGCTGCGGCGCTACCTGGCGGCACGGCATCCCGGCGGCGGGATGAGCGGCATGGGCTGGCTCGACTATGTGGCCATGGTCGAGGATACGGCGGTGCGGACCCACCTGATCGAATACCGGCTGCCCTCCCCGGACGGCGGTCCCGGGGACCTGGTGGGGGTCTGCCTGACGGACCTGCTCTCGGACGGGCTGTCGATGGTCTACAGCTTCTTCGACCCGGACCAGGAGGCGCGGAGCCCGGGACGGTTCGCCATCCTCGACCACGTGCGACAGGCGCAGGCCGTGGGGCTCCCGTACGTCTACCTGGGCTACTGGGTCCGGGGATCGGAGAAGATGGACTACAAGGCCCGCTTCCGGCCGATGGAGCAACTGACCCGGCTGGGCTGGCGCGCCCTGCCCTAGCTGGCCGCCGGCACGGAGGTGTCCTGCCCCGCCGGCTGCGGTCCGACCCACGGGCCCGGGTCCTGCCCCCCGCCGAATTTCACCAGCGCTTCGATGCGCTTTTCGATCGGCGGATGGGTGGCGAACAGGCCTTCCAGGCCGCGGCCGTCCGGCTGGTTGTCGAGGAACATCTGCTGCACCTCGTCCGGGCCCTTCAGCGAGGAGCGGCCCTCGATCTTGCGCAGGGCCGAGATCATTGCGTCGGGGTTCTTGGTCAGCTCCACGGCCCCGGCGTCGGCGACGAACTCGCGCGTGCGCGACAGCATCATCCGGATGACCACCGCCAGGGCCACGCCGACGGCGGCGAAAACCAGGCCGATGAGGATCAGCGGGCCGGCATTGGAGTTCTTCGATCGGCCGCGTCCGCCGCCGGTGTGGACCAGGGCGCGGAAGACCAGTTCGGCCAGCACGCTGATGATGCCGGCGAAGATGGAGGCGATGACCATGGTCCGCACGTCCTTGTTGATGACGTGGGTGAGCTCGTGGGCCAGAACGGCTTCGACCTCGTCGCGGGTCAGGGTGTTCACGAGCCCCCGGGTCACGGTGACGCTGTAGCGGCCCTCGTGCAGGCCGGTGGCGAAGGCGTTGAGGCTGTCGCTCTCGATCATGCGCAGTGTCGGCGTGCGCAGTCCGCGTGAGATCGCGAGGTTTTCCAGCAGGTTGTAGAGCTCGGGTTCAGTGCGTCTCTCAACCTTCCGGGCGCCGGTGATCGAGTCGATGATGGCCTGGTTGCCGACGTAGGCGATGGCGAACCAGACCGCGGCGACGACCAGGGCCATGGGCACGGTCCAGCCCAGCCACGAGGCGGCCAGCGCCATGTCGTCGCCGAGCCCGCGCCCGGTGCCGGGCAGCAGGCCGAAGCCCATCATCACCAGCTGGGCGCCGTAGAGAATGAAGACCAGCAGCACCGGAAAGCCGGCCAGCAGCAGGATCGACCGGGTGTTGTTCGCCCAGATGTGGGTCTGGAGCCCGACGGCGCCCATGGCTCAGTCAGGCCTGGAAGTTCACCGTCGGCGGGGCGGCGGTCATGGCGGCGCGGTCGGCCTCGCCCACATCGAAGAACGGCTTGTCCGCGTCGAAGCCGACGAGGCCGGCGAACAGGACGGTCGGGAACTGGCGGCGGACGGCGTTGAACTCGGAGACCGCGTTGTTGAAGAAGCGCCGGGCGGCGGCGAGCTTGTTCTCGATATCCGAAAGCTCGGTCTGCAACTGCTGGAAGTTGGTGTTGGCCTTGAGGTCCGGATAGGCCTCGGCGACGGCGAACAGGCGGCCCAGGGCGCCGGTCAGCATGTTCTCGGCCTGCACCCGATCGTTGATGTTCTGCGCCCCGGCGGCGGCGGCGCGTGCCTGGGTGACGGCGTCCAGGGTCCCGCGCTCGTGGGTGGCGTAGCCCTTCACCGTCTCGACGAGGTTGGGGATCAGGTCCTGCCGCTGCTTCAGCTGGACGTCGATGTCGGCGAACGACTGGTCGGCGCGCTGGTCCAGCGCCACGAGTCGGTTGTAGCCGCCGACGACGATGAACAGGACGATGGCGACGACGACGCCGATGACGATCCAGGTGATCATGTCAGTCTCCCCTCGGGGCGATGGCCCACCTCTTCACTATCGCCGGTTATGGACGGCGGGCGAAGTGAAATCGGAGTCACCGAACGCGCCGGTCGCCACCCTCCGGTATCCCGAGGCCGCGCCGCGGCTCCCCGTAGGGCGAGGATGGCGGCCGCCGTGTCACCTGAATTTGCGCAGTCCCCGCGGTCCTTGGCGGCCGGCCTGGGCGCGCTTGCCGAGCCAGTCCTTCCAGTCGGGCCACTGGCGGCGGCGACCGCCGCCGTCGACCCACTCGGGGCCGGCTTCGGCGCTGAAGGTGGTGACGTCGGCGAGACCGCCCTGCTTGAAGGACTGCAGCTTCACGCCCTTGCCGCGACCCATCTCGGGCAGCTCGTCGATCCGGAAGATCAGCGCCTTGATATTGTCGCCGATGGTGGCGACGTGGTCGCCGGCGACGCGCAGGGCGGCGAGCATCTCGCCGTTCAGCACCTGCTTGCCGCCGCGCTTCTGGGCCAGCAGGTCGTCCTCGGGAGCGATGAAGCCGTAGCCGGCCTTCGAGGCGACCAGCAGCTTCGCCCCGGGCTGGTGGGCCAGCAGGTTGACGATGCCGGCGCCCTCGTCGAGGTCGATCATCAGCCGCACCGGCTCGCCATGGCCGCGGCCCGAGGCCAGCTTGTCGGCGCCGATGGTGAAGATGCGGCCGTCCGACGCCGCCAGCAGCAGCTTGTCGGTCGTGTGCGCCGGGACGAGGAAGGCGAGGCTGTCGCCCTCCTTGAACTTCAGCTCGGACGGATCGTCGACCTTGCCCTTCTGGGCGCGGATCCAGCCGCGCTCCGAGAGGACGACGGTGATCGCCTCGCGCGGGATGAAGGCCTCGATGGGCGCGAAGGCGGAGGTGTCCACCGCCTCCGAGATGGTCGTGCGACGCGGCGAGATCATCGCCTTGCGCACGTCCTGCAGCCCGAGGGCGATCAGCTTCGACTGTTTCGCCGGCGAGGCGATCATCGCACGCAGGCCGGCAAGTTCCTCAGACAGCTCCTTGTATTCGTTCTCGATCGCCATCTCCTCGATGCGCGCCAGCTGGCGCAGCCGGGTGTCAAGGACATAGTCGGCCTGGAGCTCGGACAGGCCGAAGCGGGCGATCAGGACGGCCTTGGGCTGCTCCTCCTCGCGAACGATGCGGATCACCTCGTCGAGGTTGAGGAAGACGATCCTGAGGCCTTCCAGCAGGTGGAGGCGCTTCTCGATCTTCTGGATGCGCCAGGCGCCGCGCCGGAGCAGCACCTCGCGGCGGTGATCGAGGAAGGCCTGCAGACAGGGCTTGAGGCCCATCACCCGCGGCGTGCCGGTGGCGTCCAGCACGTTCATGTTGATCGGGAAGCGGATCTCGAGGTCGGACAGCTTGAACAGGCTCTCCATCAGCACGTCTGGCTCGACGGTGCGGGACTTCGGCTCGAGCACCAGACGGATGTCCTCGGCGGACTCGTCGCGCACGTCGGCGAGCAGGGGCGCCTTCTTGTTCTCGATCAGCTCGGCGAGGTCGGCGATCAGCTTGGACTTCTGGACCTGGTAGGGCACCTCGGTGACCACGATGCGCCAGACGCCGCGGCCGAGGTCCTCGGTCTCCCAGCGGGCGCGCAGGCGCACCCCGCCGCGGCCGGTCTCGTAGGCGTCGAGGATGGAGGCGTGGCCCTCGACGGCGACGCCGCCGGTCGGGAAGTCCGGCCCGGGCACGATCGCCGCCAGCTCTTCCGTGGTCGCCTCGGGGTTGTCGAGCAGCAGCTGACAGGCCTCGATCAGCTCGCCGACGTTGTGCGGCGGGATCGAGGTGGCCATGCCGACGGCGATGCCGGAGGAGCCGTTGGCCAACAGGTTCGGGAAGCCGGCGGGCAGGACGACCGGCTCCTCGTCCTGGTCGTCGTAGGTCGGGCGAAAGTCGACGGCGTCCTGGTCGATGCCGTCCATCAGCAGCATGGCGGCCGGCGTCAGCTTGCACTCGGTGTAGCGCATGGCCGCGGCGCTATCGCCGTCGATGTTGCCGAAATTGCCCTGGCCGTCGACCAGCGGGTAGCGCTGGGAGAAGTCCTGCGCGAGACGCACGAGGGCGTCGTAGATCGAGGCGTCGCCGTGCGGGTGGAAGCCGCCCATCACCTCGCCGACGACCTTGGCGCACTTGCGCGCCGCGGCCTGCGGGTTCAGCCGCATCTCGTGCATGGCGTACATGATCCGGCGGTGCACCGGCTTGAAGCCGTCGCGCACGTCCGGGAGGGCGCGGTTGGTGATGGTCGAGAGCGCGTAGGCGAGATAGCGGCGCGACAGCGCCTCGCTCATCGGCTCATCGATAATGCGGCCGCCTTCCGGCGGCGGGGTGTGAACGGTCATGCGAAACTGATTCGGGCTGGGAAGCCGTCAGTCTAGCGCAGGATGGGCGCCCGTGACGGAACGCGCCTGTGGGCGATCAGCCGACCGCCTGTTCGATGCCCGCCAGGAGGCTCTCGGCGGTGATCGGCTTTGACACGTGCAGGTCGGCGCCGGCGGCGCGGGCCTCCTCGCGGTGTTCGGTCATGGCGTTGGCGCTGAGCATGACGATCGGCGTGACGCCGGCGCCGCGCCGGGCTTCCAGCTCGCGAATGGCTCGCGTGGCGGCCAGGCCGTCCATCACCGGCATCTGCATGTCCATCAGCACCACGTCGTAGGGGGCGGCTGCGAAGGCCTCCAAGGCCTGGTGGCCGTCCTCGACGATGGTCAGGTCCGCGCCGGTGGAGGCCAGGATCAACTGCACGACGCGCTGGTTGGTCGGGTGGTCCTCGGCCAGGAGGACGCGCAGCGGCCTGTCGCGCCGGACGTCGCCCGTCGGCGCCGCCTCGTTTGCGGGGTCCTCCACGTGCGCGCCGACTCGCGCCAGCGGCAGATGGACGGTGAACCGGCTGCCGGCGCCGGGCGACGAAACGACGGCGATGTCGCCGCCCATCATCCGGGCCAGAGAGCGGCAGATCGAAAGGCCCAGCCCCGTGCCGCCGAAGCGGCGGGTGATGCTGGTGTCCGCCTGGGTGAACCGCCCGAACAGGCGCGCGCCCGTCTCGGCGTCGAAGCCGATGCCGGTGTCCTGCACCTCGATCCGGATGCGCCCGGCGCGGTCGAGGTCGACCCGCACCGTGATCGATCCGTCGGCCGTGAACTTGACGGCGTTGGAGAGCAGGTTGTCGACGATCTGGCGCACGCGGGTGCTGTCGCCGATGAACCGGCCGCGGGCGGCCGGATCGTGGGCGACGACGACCTCCAGCCCCTTTTCGCTGGCGCGGGAGCGGACGCTCTCGATGGAGGCTGCGAGGGTGCGGGCCAGGTCGAACGGCCGGCTCTCGAGGTGCAAATGACCCGCCTCGATCTTGGAGACGTCGAGAATGTCCGAAACCAGCCGTTCCAGCACGACGCCGGATTCGCGCACCAGGGCGACCATCTCGGACTGTTCAGGCGTCAGGTCGGTGCGCGCCAGGGCGTCGACAATGCCGATGACGCCGTTCAGGGGCGTCCGGATCTCATGGCTCATATTGGCAAGAAAGTCGGACTTCGCCCGGCTGGCCGCCTCGGCGGCCGCCCTGGCCTCGGCCATGGCGCGCTCGGCGGCGATGCGATCCGTCACGTCACGGGCCACGCCGTAGATCAGGTCGCCGTAGCGCTGGGCCCGCCATTCAAGGATGCGGTACGAGCCGTCGGCGTGCCGGTAACGGTTGATGAAGCCCAGCACCGGGTCGCCCGGCTTCCGGTTCTCGACCTCGTGGACGCTGATGCGGGTCGCGGCCGCATCTTCCGGGTGCAGGAAGCGCAGGAGAGGCCGGCCCTCCATGTCCTCGGGGCGATGCCCCAGCACCGTCTCCCACGAACGGCTGACCTTGACCGCCCGTCCCTCGAGATCGCGGATGACCAGGAGGTCAAGCGACACGTCGAAGAAGGTGCTGAGGTGAGCGTTCTCGCCCTCGCGCGGCTCCGAGACCGGCTCTTCCGCCACAAGGGACGTTCTGACGAGGGACGCATAACTCATGTCGACTTGCCTTCGGCGCACCCGGGATTCCGGGTCCGTGACCGTACAAATCGAGTGTTAAGGCGGCTTGAAGCGGAACCCTAAAGCCGCCCCGCCTCGCGCAGACGGTCGATCATCCACACCCGCGCCGGCGGCAGGGGCCGGTCCAGCGGGTGGAACACGAACTGCTCGAGGAAGTGTCCGGTGAGGTCGAGCCCCGCGCCGACGTCGCCCTCGCCGAGGCCGGCCTGGGCGCCGAGCAGGAAGGGCGGCAGCTTCAGCAGTTTGTCGGCGTACGGCTCTCCGGCGGCGCGGCTGACGGCGCGGCCGGTGCGCGGGCTGACCCAGACGAGGTCGTCGACGGCGCCGGTGGCGGCGCAGCGGCTGAGATCGAGCCCGAAGCCGAGATCCTCGAGCAGGCCGGCCTCGAAGCGGACGAAGACGGCGGGCCAGACCTCCGGGACGGCGAAGGCGGAGATCAGCGCCTCAAAGGCGAGAAAGGCGCCGGGGTGCGGCTCACGCTCCGGCAGCGCGCCCTGGGCCACGGCGGCGGCGGCGGCCAGACCGGTCAGGGCCAGCGGATCGTCGAACAGGGCGCTGGGCCCCTCCCCCACCGGCTCCAGCCGGGCCGAGCCGAGGTGCTCGGAGGTGCGGGCGCGGAGATCGGCGACGACCCGGGCGCCGGGCTGCAGGAACGGCTTCATCCGCCGCGAGGCGCCGCCCGCGACATAGGCCGCGCGCCGGCCGTGGCTTTCGGTGAGCAACTCCACCACGGCTCCGGTGTCGCCGTGGGCGCGGGCGGCGAGGACGTAGGCGTCGTCGGTGAAGTCCATGCAGACGGCTTAGAGCGGCCGGCGGGGGTTGGCCACACGTTCCGGCGGCGTCACTCCGCTCCGCGGATGACCTCGACGACCTGCCGCGCCCTGTCATTGGGGACGGCGAAGCTGAGCACGTACTGCTCGATCCTCCAGCCGTCGGCGGTGAGGCGCAGGACGCCGGAGCCGCGGGTTTCGCCGTAGGACTCGTTGGACAGCTTCTCCTCGAACCAGGCGATGCAGCGGCAGTCGATCGGGGCGATGGTGATGGTCCGCTCGGCGGCGGGATAGGACCAGCCGTTGCCGCGCGCGAAATGAGGCCCGGCGTAGGCGCGGAATTCGGCCAGCGTCCAGTGCTCGGTCGCGTCCGTGCCGACGAAGCGGGCGTCGGGTGTGAACAGGGCGAAGTAGGCGTCGCCGTCGGCGGCGGTCGAGGCGGCGTTCAGCCGGTCGAGCACGGCGGCGACCTCGGCGACGGCGGGATCCGGAGCCTGGATGGACAGGGCGAGGGCGAGAAGTGGCGCGAGCATGGACGGAAGCCTACCTTGGCAAGCCGGATCGCCCAAGGAGGAAGCGCATGCTGACCGTCGCCGGAATCGACCATGTGGTGCTGCGGGTGCGCGATGCAGAGGCGTCGGTGGCCTTCTACAGCGGGGTGCTGGGCTGCCCGGTCGAGCGGCGCAACGACGCCATCGGCCTGATCCACCTGCGCGCCGGCGACAGCCTGATCGACCTCGTGCCGCTGGACGGCCGGCTGGGGGCCGCGGGCGGCGCGGGACCGGGCGTGGAGGGTCGCAACGTCGACCACATCTGCCTGCGGCTTAAGGACTACGAGCCGGCGGCGACGATGGCGCACCTCAAGGCCCACGGCGTGCCCTTCGAGGCGCCGGCCGAGCGCTACGGGGCCGGCGGCGTGGCCGCCTCGATCTACCTGAAGGATCCCGACGGCAACGGCATCGAGCTGCGCGGCTAGCCGCCGCTCTCCGGGACTGGATAGACATCCGGGCTGAGCACACGGGCGAGCGCCAGCAGGTTGCGCGCGGCGATGCGGCCGGTGCGGTCGGACCAGTCGTGGGCCTTGTCGGTGTCGGTGTAGTTCGGGCCGGGGCCGGGCCCGAGGTGCCAATAGGTCCAGCTCTGGCCCGGAATGGTGAAGCCGATGTCGATCAGGGCCTGACAGACGCTGGCGACGATGTGGTGGGCGCCGTCCTCGTTGCCGGTGATCACCACCCCGGCCACCTTGCCGTAGGCGACCGGACGGCCGTCGTCGCGGGTCTCGGACAGCATGGCGTCCATCCGCTCCAGCGCGCGCATACACACGCTGGAATGCTGGCCCAGCCAGGTCGGCGTGGCCATGACCAGGATGTCGGCGGCGAGAATGCGGGCGCGCACCGACGGCCAGTCGTCGCCCTCGCCCTGGTCGGTCTTCACGCCGGGCTTGAGGTTCAGGTCCACCAGACGGACGAGCTCTGTCTCCGCCCCGCCCTTCTCCAGTTCGGCCATGACCACCCGCGCGAGCGCCTCGGTGTTCGAGGTCTGCGGCGACGGCTTGAGGGTGCAGTTCAGGACCAGGGCCTTCATCGGCGCGCCTCCTATGCTGGAGCCGGGCCAATGCACGCCCCCGCCGGACCGTTCCGGACCTTCATTTAACCCGACGGTTGACAACGGGACGGCCGCGGCGCATTTAACCTGTCAGTTACATAAGACGCCGCCATGCAGACCGACCTTCTCTCCGCCCAGTTCGCCGCCCTCGCCGACCCGACCCGTCGGGCGATCCTCGCGCGGCTGAGCGAAGGGGAAGCCAGCGTCAATGAACTGGCCGAGCCGTTCGACATCAGCCTGCCCGCCGTGTCGAAGCACCTGAAGGTGCTGGAGAAGGCGGGGCTGATCAGCCGCGGGCGGGAGGCGCAGTGGCGACCGGCGCGGCTGGAGCCGATGGCCCTGAAGGGCATCGCCGAGTGGATGGAGCACTACCGCCGCTTCTGGGACGCCAGTTTCGACCGGCTGGACGCGTACCTGAAGAAGATTCAGCAAGGAGACGACCGTGGCCCAAGAAACTGAGACCAATCCCTGCAACACCGACGGCGTGGCGCACGCCTTCGAGCTGGAGCTGCGCCGGACGATCGACGCCTCCCCCGAGCGGATCTGGAAGGCCTGGATGACGCCGGAGCTGCTGGAGCAGTGGTTCGCGCCGAAGCCGTGGCGCATCTCGGACGTGCGGGTCGACCCGCGTCCGGGCGGGGTGTTCAACTTCGTCATGCACGGCCCGGACGGCGAGCGTTATCCGAACCACGGCGTGTTCCTAGAGGCCGAGCCGAACCGGCGCTGGACCACGACCGACGCCTTCACGCCGGACTGGAGGCCCGCCGGCCAGCCGTTCATGGTCGCGACCGTCGAACTGACCCCCCTCGCCGACGGCCGGACGGAATATGTCGCCACCGCCCGGCACTGGAACGCCGAGACGATGAAGCAGCACGAGGCCATGGGTTTCCACGAGGGCTGGGGCCAGTGCGCCGACCAGCTGGAGCAGCTGCTGAAGAACAACTGATCCCCTCCCCGACCGTCGACCGGACCCGCCCTGCGAGGAAGCCTCATGAACCACGTCGAAGCCATCGCCACCCGACCGTCCCTGCACCTGCAGCGCGTCTTCGACGCGCCCCGGGCGCTGGTGTGGAAGGCCTGGACGACGCCCGAGACCGTGGTGCTGTGGCTGGGTCCGGTCGAATGGCCGGCGGTCAGCGTGTCGCAGGATCTGCGCGTCGGCGGCGAATGGCGGGCCTGCCTGCGCTCGCCCGAGACCGGACAGGACCTGTGGCAGGGCGGGATCTACCGCGAGATCGTCCCGCCCGAGCGTCTGGTGTTCACCTTCAAGTGGGACGAGTCCCACGAGGACGGGCCGCCGGTCGACACCCTGGTCACGGTGGAGTTCGCCGAACTTCCGGATGGCCGCACCCGCATGGACTTCACCCACGAGGGCCTGAAGTCGGAGCAGAGCCTGGTCGGCCATCGCCACGGCTGGACCTCGACCTTCGACCGTCTGGTGGCCTTTCTCGAAAAGCAGGACGACGGAGACAATCGATGAAGATCGTGACCAGCCTGAGCTTCAACGGCCAGTGCCGCGAGGCGTTCGAGTTCTATGCGAAGGCGCTGGGCGGCAGGATCACCGCCGCCATGCCCTATTCCGACGCGCCGCCGGAGATGCCCGTGGGCGACAGGTACCGTGAGTGGCTGATGCATTGCTGGCTCGAGGTCGGCGACCAGGCGCTGATGGGGGCGGACATGGACGTCGACTGGGCGCCGAACGTCGACAAGCCCAAGAACGGCTTCGACGTCACCCTGCACACCCAGGACAAGGCCGAGGCGCAGCGCTGGTTCGAGCAGCTGTCCGAGGGCGGCCGGGTCGTCATGGCCTTCAACGAGACCTTCTGGTCGCCCGGCCACGGCAGCCTGATCGACCGCTTCGGCGTGCCGTGGATGGTCAACACCGTGCCGGCCGGCGAGTGGCGCGGCCCCGAGACCTGACGATCCGGGAGGCGCGGCGCGGGCGCCCCGCCTCCCCGCACCCAAGGAGATCCAGAGATGCGCACGATCCGAACCGCCACCTTCGTTTCGTTAGACGGCGTCATGCAGGCGCCCGGCGGGCCGGAGGAGGATCCGGCCGGCGGCTTCCGCTTCGGCGGGTGGGTGTTTCCGCACTGGGACGAGGCCCTCGGGCGGCTGATGGACCGCGCCATGGGCGAGAACTACGATCTCCTGCTGGGCCGCCGGACCTACGAGATCTTCGCCGCCTACTGGCCGCACCAGGACGACGACATCGGCCGCGTCTTCAACGCGGTGAACAAGTACGTCGTGGCGAGCCCCGGCACGCCGACGCCATGGGAGAACAGCCACCTGCTGGAGGGCGATGTCGCGGAGTCGGTGCGGGCGCTCAAGCAGACGGAGGGGCGGGACCTGCTGATCCAGGGTTCGAGCGAGGTCATCCACGCCCTGCTCGCGGCTGACCTGATCGACCAGATGACGCTGCTGACCTTCCCGCTGGTGCTGGGCGAGGGCAAACGCCTGTTCGACGCGGGCTCGCGGCCGCGCGGCTGGACGCCGCTGGGGACCGAGACTACCGGCGAGGGCGTTGTGGTCTCCACCTACCGCCGGGGCGGCGACGTGCCGACCGGCTCGTTCGCCGGGGACGAGATCGGCGAGGCCCGGCAGGCGCGGCGGGAGGGGAGCCGGGCCGAAGGCTAGCGCACGACCTCCGTCGGGAACGAGCGCCCGAGGGCCTCGGCCATGCCCTGCTGGGACAGCAGCAGCACCGCCTCGCGCTGGTGGAAATTGTTGGACAGGACGATGACCGTGACGTCCCCGTCCGGCTGGTAGGTCACCAGGTTGCGGAAACCCGACCAGCTGCCCGTGTGGTAGATCTGACGATCGAGGAAGTCGGGGCGGACCTGGCGGCCCAGCGCCTTCTCGTAGAGGCCGAAGCCCCACAGGCGGCGCGGCTGGCCGCGTTCGTCGGGCGTGTCCTCGGGCGCATGGTCGGCGATCATCTGGCGGTAGCTCTCTGGCGACAGCAGGTGGCCGCCGTGCAGGGCGCGATTCCACACGAGCAGGTCGTCCAGCGTCGAATACAGGGCTCCGGCGGCGAAGATGATGCTGAGGTTGGCGTTCGGCTGCGGACTGGGCGGACCGCCGAGATTGGCGTATCCCATGACCACGTCCGAGAAGCCGTCGTCGTAGCCTGTGTCGATCATGCCGAGGGGCTCGAAGAAGGCGGCGCGGAGGTAGTCGTGCAGCGGCTGGCCGCTGGCCCGCTCGACCACCACGCCCAGAAGGTTGTAGCCGGCGTTGCTGTATCGGACCTTCGTTCCCGGCGCGAAGGACGGGCTGTAGCGTCTTGAGTCTTCGGTCAGTTCTTCCGGCGTGGCGGGGGTCACGCGACGCAGGCCCCAGCCCGGACGCGCCATCAGGTCGGGAAGGCCGGAACTATGCGACAGGAGATGGCGCAGGCGGATCGGGGCCCAGGACGCCGGGCAATCCTCGATCCAGCGGCAGACCGGATCCTCCACCGAAAGCACGCCCTCGTCCTGCAGGCGAAGGACGGCGGCGGCGGTGAACTGCTTGCTGACCGACGCGAGCCGGAAACGGGAGTTCAGCTCCAGCGGCGTTCCGGTGCGCCGGTCCGCCATGCCGTAGACGCGGCGAAACAGCACCTCGTCGCCGCGGGCGACAAGAACCCCGCCGGTGAAGCGGCCGGCGCCGCCCCATCGATCCAGCTGATCCTTGAGCTGCGGCAGGGCCTCGACCGTGACCAGGGGCGGTCGCGGCGGCAAGGTCGCCTCGACCGGCTCGCCTTCCGCCGGCGGCCGGTTCAGCGTCGCCCATCCCACCCCGCCGGCCGCCAACGCGGCCAGGACGGCCAGAAGACCGAAGGTCAGCCGGGGATGGTTTCCGGCGCGGCGGGGGACATGAAACAAGGGATCAGACGTCGTACTCGAGGCCGAACTGCGCGTAGAGCGCCCGCGACTCCTGCCATTTCGGATCGACCTTGACGGTCAGGAACAGGTGCACCGGGCGGTCAAGCAGCTCGGTCAGCTCCTCGCGCGCCTTCTGGCCGATCCACTTCAGCGTCTGGCCGCCCTTGCCCAGCACGATGGGCCGCTGGCTGTCCCGTTCGACGTAGATGGTCTGCTCGATGCGGGCGGAGCCGTCCGGGCGATCCTCGAAGGAGGTGGTCTCCACCGCGGCCGAATAGGGCAGTTCCTCGTGGACGCGCAGATAGACCTTCTCGCGGGTGATCTCGGCGGCCAGCACGCGCAACGGCACGTCGGCGGACTGGTCCTCGGGATACAGCCACGGCCCTTCGGGCATCATCTCCGCCAGTCGCCGGCCGAGGTCGTCGACCCCGTCGCCGGTCAGGGCCGAGATCATGAACACCTCGCTGTAAGCGCCCGTGTCGAACAGCTGCTGCGACAGGGCCAGCAGGGTGTCGCGGCGCATGCCGTCGATCTTGTTGAGCGCCAGGATGACCTTCCTGCCGGACTCCCTGAGGGCCGAGATGATGGTCTCCGTGTCCTCCGCCGAGCGGCGGTCGGCGGCGGCGCCTTCCTTGCTCTGGGCGGCGATGTGCGAGGCGGCGTCGACGAGGTGGACCACGGCGTCGGCCTCGTCGGCCCCGCCCCAGGCCGAGGCGACCATGGCGCGGTCGAGCCGGCGGCGCGGGCTGAAGATGCCGGGGGTGTCGACCAGCACGATCTGGGCGTCGCCGTACATGGCGATGCCGCGCACCGGGAAGCGTGTCGTCTGGACCTTCTGGGTGACGATCGAGACCTTGGTCCCGGTCAGGCGGTTGACCAGCGTGGACTTGCCCGCGTTCGGGGCGCCGATGATGGCGGCGAAGCCGGCGCGCCGCCGGGCCGGTGCCGTGTCCTGGGGTTCGGTCAAATCACGCCTTCACGCTGGAGAAGGGCGGTCGCGGCCGCCTTCTCCGCGTCCTGACGCGAACGGCCCTTCGCGGTCAAGGGCGGATATCCGGCCACGCTGGCCTCGACCGTGAATGTGGGGGCGTGGTCCGAGCCGGTGCGCTCGACGATCCGATAGGTCGGCAGCGGCCGGCCCTGGCCCAGGGCCCACTCCTGAAGCGCCGACTTCGGGTTGGCCAGGGACGGCTTCGCAGGCGCGGCGAATTCGGGCGCCCAGACACGCTCGAACACCGCGCGGGCGGCGTCCATGCCCCCGTCCAGCCAGACCGCGGCGAGGATCGCCTCCATGGCGTCGCCGAGCACGCCCTCGCGGCGCCGGCCGCCCTGCTTCGCCTCCCCGGGCGACAGGCGCATGGCGGGACCCACCCCGAGCCGGTCGGCCACCCGGGCGCAGGCGGCCTTGTCGACGAGGACATGCAGACGGGAGGACATCTCGCCCTCGGCCGCGTCGGGGAAGTCACGCAACAGGCGATCGGCGACCAGCAGGCCGAGCACGCGATCGCCGAGGAACTCGAGCCGCTGGTTGTCGAGGAAGGGCCGGCCGCGGGCGTCGCGGGCCGCGCCCTCGCCCACGCTGGGGTGGGTCAGGGCGCGTTCCAGCAAGCTGCGGTCGCGGAAGTCGTGGCCGAGTTCGCGCACGAGCGCGGCGACGGACTCGGCCCGTCGATCGGCCATCAGTCGAGGACGGTGAAGAACCGGCTCGGGCGGACCTTCGAGAACCAGCTGACCGGATTCCACAGCGAGGCCCCGGGCTGCCACGAGAACAGGATGATCTCGGCCTTGCCGATCAGGTTCTCGGCCGGAACCAGCCCGACGCCCATCGACTCGTCGACGCGGCTGTCGACCGAGTTGTCACGGTTGTCGCCCATCATGAAGTAGTGGCCCGCCGGCACCTCGAACACCGGGGTGTCGTCCAGATCGCGGCCGGGGCCGAAGTCCTGGATGCGGAAGGTGCGGCCGCCCGGAAGGGTCTCGTCAGCGGTGACGATCAGTTCGCCGTACATGTTGGTCACGTCCTGGCCGGTGACCACGACGTCGCGGGCGGCCTCGCCGTTGATGTGCAGGACGTTGTTGATCATCTGGATGCGATCGCCCGGAAGACCGATGACGCGCTTGATGTAGTCGGTGCGGTCGTCCCGCGGCAGCTTGAAGACCACGATGTCGCCCCGCTCCGGCTCGTTGCCGAAGATGCGGCCCTCGAACACCGGCGGGCTGAAGGGAATCGAGTGCTTCGAGTAGCCGTAGGTCCACTTCGAGACGACGATGTAGTCGCCCTCGTAGAGGTTGGGCTCCATCGAGGCCGACGGGATGGTGAAGGGCTGGAACAGCAGGACGCGCAGAACCAGCGCGATGAGCAGGGCGAAGACGATCGTCTTGACGATCTCCCAGCTTTCGCTGCCGCCGCCCTTCTTCGCCTTCTTTCGCCCCTTGCCGCCGCGGGCGTACACGGGGGTGGCGTCGACGTCCTCGAAGGGGGCGTCGCCGGAGTCGCTCCACACCGGCCGGCGCTCGGGCGCCGCAGCCGCCGCGGCCGGCGCGGCCTCGTGGCCGTGCGGGTCATGGGCGGCGGCATGGCCGTGGTCGTCGTGCGACGGCGCGACGTGGCCATGATCGTCGTGGGAGGGCGCAGCATGTCCGTGATCGTCGTGCGCGGCGGCGTGGCCGTGATCGTCATGCGAAGCCGCGGCATGCCCGTGGTCGTCGTGCGTCGTCGCCGCGTGGCCGTGATCGTCGTGGGCGGCGGCGTGGCCGTGGTCGTCATGCGAAGCCGCGGCGGCGTGCCCATGGTCGTCGTGGGCGGCGTGGCCATGGTCGTCATGGGCAGCGGCATGGCCATGGTCGTCATGGGGCGACGCCGCGGCGCCGGCGTGCGGGTCCGGAGCCGGCCCGTGGCCGTGCTCGTCCTGGTGCGGCTTGTGCTCGTCGCTCATGTTGACCGTATCCCCCTGCCGCTGCGCGCGGTCTTTCAGCCGCGAAACGGGTATAACGTCATTAAGCTATCGGCAAGGCTTCGATCACCACGAAGGCGAGCGCGTACGGGTGCTCGTCGCTCAGGGTCAGATGGACGTGCGGGGCGTGTCCGGGCGGGACGAGGCGCGCCAGGTGAGCCGCTGCGTTGCCCGTCAGAGCCAGGGTCGGCTGCCCCGAGGGCAGGTTCACCACCCCCATGTCGCGCCAGTAGACGTCCGATCGCATGCCCGTGCCCAGCGCCTTGGCGCAGGCCTCCTTGGCCGAGAAGCGCTTCGCGTAGCTCCACGCCGGGTCCGGCTTGCGCTCGGAGCGGGCGCGCTCGATTTCGGTGAAGCACCGGAGGCGGAAGCGGTCGCCGAAACGATCCAGCGACGCCTGGATGCGCCGGATGTCGGTCAGGTCCGCGCCGACGCCGACGATCATGCGACCTCCGCGGCGGCGGCGTCCATGCCCGCGCGCATGCGATGGATGGCGGCTGCGAGGCCGACGAAAACCGCCTCGCCGATCAGGAAATGCCCGATGTTCAGCTCCCGCACCTCGGGGATGGCCATCATCTCGGCGGCTGTGGCGTAGTCGAGACCGTGGCCCGCGTGCACTTCGAGTCCGCGGTCGGCGGCCCGGGCCGCTGCGGCCTGAAGGCGCTCGAACTCGACCAGCCGGTCGTCGCCGGACAGGTGGCAGTAGCGACCAGTGTGGAACTCGACCACCTGGGCCCCCACGGCGGCGGCCGCCTCGACCTGCTCCGACGACGGTTCGATGAACAGGGAGACGCGGATGCCGGCGTCCGACAGGGCCTTCACGACCGGTGCGACCCGGGTCTCGGCGCCGGCGACGGCGAGACCGCCCTCGGTCGTGACCTCCTCGCGGCGCTCGGGCACCAGGCAGGCGGCGTGCGGGCGGTGGCGGAGCGCGATGGCGAGCATCTCGTCGGTCACGGCCATCTCGAGGTTCAGCGGCTTTCCGGCCCCGGCGCACAGGTCGCTGAGGGCCGCGATGTCGGAGTCGGTGATGTGGCGGCGGTCCTCGCGCAGATGGGCGGTGATGCCGTCCGCGCCGGCCGCCAGCGCCTCGCGGGCGGCGCGGACGGGATCGGGATGGCCGCCGCCGCGGGCGTTCCGCACCGTGGCGACGTGGTCGATGTTGACGCCGAGGCGGACGCGGTCGCGCATGGGCAGAATCCTATTTCGACAGCCGGCGGCTGCCGGGGTCCTCGACCGGCAGCGCGGCCAGCTCAGCCGGGAGGGAGTCGGCGGGGTACGCCGGCACGTCCAGGGTGGCCAGCGCCACCAGCGGCACGCCCACGTCGGCGCGTCCGCCCGAGCGGTCGACGATGCAGGCGGCGGCGACCACGTCCCCGCCGGCGTCGCGGATGGCCTGGATGCACTCGCGCGAGCTCAGGCCCGTGGTGACGATGTCCTCGACCATGACCAC
The DNA here is from genome assembly GCA_001794825.1 of Caulobacterales bacterium RIFCSPHIGHO2_01_FULL_70_19. Taxonomy (GTDB): domain Bacteria; phylum Pseudomonadota; class Alphaproteobacteria; order Caulobacterales; family Caulobacteraceae; genus Brevundimonas. The sequence goes on from MGLK01000026.1 coordinate 88,014, forward strand.
CTTCTGCCCCGGCTCGATGTGGAAGCCGCGACGGAGCCTGAAGGCGCCGCCCTCGCGTTCGACGTACATCGAGGGAACGCCCAGCCAGCGGGCGGTCTCATAGCCGGGGATGATGCCGCCGACGGCGGGAGAGATGGCGACGTCGACGGCGCCGACGGCCGTCGTGATCTTCTCCGCCAGCGCCTGGCACAGCCGGGCGCAGCGGTCCGCGCGCATGAAGACCAGGTTCTTCTGCAGGAAGACGGGGCTGTGCAGGCCGGAGGAGAGCACGAAGTGGCCCTCGCGCAGGGCGCCGGCGGCGCGGAATTCGTCGAGGACGTCGTCGGAGGTCATGGCGGTCATGCGCCCTCCCCTACCCCGTCACGCCCTCGCTTTGAAGCGCCGGCTGATGCGGATCCTCGGCGCTCTCGTGGCCGGGCCTCAGACCGCGGGCGAGCAGCTCGGTCCAGATCCCCTCGGCGTCCTCGGCGAAGCTGATCAGCTCGAGGTCTTCGGGGGCGATCATCCCGTAATCGGCCAGCTTCTCGAAGCCGACGACCGAGCGCCAGTAGCCCTCGTCGAACAGGACGATCGGCACGTTCCGCTTCTTGCCCGTCTGCCGCAGGGTGAGAATTTCGAACAGCTCGTCGAAGGTCCCGAAGCCGCCGGGGAAGACCACCAGGCCGTTGGCGCGCATGGCGAAGTGCATCTTGCGCATGGCGAAGTAGTGGAAGCGGAAGGTCAGCTCCGGCGTCGACCAGGGGTTCGGCTCCTGCTCGTGCGGCAGGGTGATGTTGTAGCCGATCGAAGGCGCGCCGACGTCGTGGGCTCCACGATTGGCCGCGCCCATGATTCCCGGGCCGCCGCCGGTGGCTATGACGTTGTCGCGCGGCTCGCCGGGGCGTGCGCGGAGCGCGCCGCCGCGCTCTGAGGCGAGGCGGCCGAAAGCGCGGGCCTCATTGTACCAGCGGGCGTGGGTCGGATCGCCGTTCTCGCCGACACGGGCGCTGCCGAACACCACCAGGGTCGAACGCACCCCCCAGTCGCGCAGCGCCTCCTCGGCCTTGGCGTACTCCAGCAGGAAGCGCACGCCGCGCATCGAATCGCCGAGCAGGAAGTCCTGGTCGAGGGCCGCCAGCCGGTAGGACGGCGAGGCCTGCTGGGCCGCGTTCCCGGAACCGGCCTCGCTCATCCGCGGGCCCGCTCGACCGTGTCGACCGAGGGATTGGCGCGCAGGGCGGCCATGATGGTGGTGGCGTGGCGCGCATCCTCGACCTCGACGTCGATGTCGACGTCGAAGAAGTCCTGCTGCCGGTGGGTCATGACCAGGTTGAGGATGTTGCCGCCGGCCTCGCCGATGATGGTGGCGACCTGGCCGAGCACGCCCGGGGCGTTCTTGATGGTGGCGCGCAGGCGTGCGGCGGCGACCGTCCCCTGTTCCGCCTGCGGCGTCCACTGCAGGTCCTGCCAGACCGAATCATCGTCGGCGAAGTCGGCGAGACGCTGGCAGTCGATGGTGTGCACCGTCAGCCCGACGTCCGGTTCGAGGATGCCGACGATACGGTCGCCCGGGACCGGCGAGCAGCAGTGGCCGAAGTGGACGCTGACGCCCGGCGTCAGCCCCCCGCCGCGCACGAACAGCCGGGCCTGCTCGTCGCCGATGCGCTTGCGGTCGGGACCCGCCTTGAGCCGTCCCTTGAGGCTGGGGAACAGGGTTTCGCCCACCTTGGCGGCCGACAGCCGCCCGCGGCCGATGGCCTCGAACAGATCATCCTCGGTCGCCACCGCCAGGGTTTCCAGCGCCGGCTTCAGCGAGACCTCGGCCAGCGACTTGCCGGCCCGCGACAGGGTCTGGTCCAGCGTGGCGCGGCCGAGCTTCTGGAACTCCTCGCGCTCGGAGCTGCGGATGTGGCGGCGGATGGCCGAGCGGGCGCGGCCGGTGACGGTCAGCGATCGCCAGTCCGAGGGAATCTCGCGCTTGGCCCCGCGGATGATCTCGACGACGTCGCCGTTCTGGAGCTGCGTGCGCATCGGCTTCAGCTCGCCGTTGATCTTCACCCCGACGGCCGAATCCCCGACCTCGGTGTGGACGGCGTAGGCGAAGTCGAGCGGCATGCCGCCGCGCGGCAGGGTGATCAGCGCGCCCTTGGGCGTGAACACGAACACCTGGTCGAGGTACATCTCCAGCTTGGCGTGCTCGACCCAGTCCTCGCCCCCCTCCCCGTGCTCGATGACCTGCACGAGGTGGCGCAGGTTCTGAAGCGGATCGCGCCCGCCCTGGGCGGCCATGGCCTCGCGGTCGAAGCCGTAGGAGTGGTTCTTGTAGGCCCAGTGCGCCGCCACCCCGTCCTCGGCGACGCGGTCCATGGCCTCGGTGCGGATCTGCATCTCGATGCGCAGGCCCGACGGCCCGACGACCGTGGTGTGCAGCGAGCGGTAGTTGTTCGACTTCGGCGTCGAGATGAAGTCCTTGAACCGCTCGGGGACCACGGGCCAGGCGCGGTGAATGACGCCGAGGGCGCGGTAGCAGTCGTCCTCGGCCTCGACGATGACCCGGAAGCCGTAGATGTCGGACAGGGACGAAAACCCCACCGACTTGCGCTGCAGCTTGCGCCAGATCGAATAGGGCGTTTTCTCGCGGCCAAGGACCCGGGCCTTGACGCCCGCCTCCTCCAGCACCCGCTCGATCTCGCGCGACACCCCGCCGATGGCGCGGCCGTGCTCGAGCTTCAGCGCCTCCAGCCGGCGCTCGATGGCGGTGCGGGCGGTCGGATTGAGGTGCTCGAAGGCGAGCTCCTCGAGCTCGGACGCGATCGAGTGGATGCCGATCGAGCGGCCCAGCGGCGCGTAGACCTCCAGCGTCTCGCGGGAGATGCGTTCGCGTTTCTCCGGCTTGACGTAGCGCAGGGTGCGCATGTTGTGCAGGCGGTCGGCCAGCTTGACCAGCAGGACCCGCACGTCCTTCGAGATGGCGAGGATGAACTTGCGCAGGTTTTCGGCCTGGCGCGTGTGCTCCGCCTGCAGCTCCAGCCGCGAGAGCTTGGTCACGCCCTCGACCAGGGAGGCGATCTCCTCGCCGAACATCCCGGCGATGTCGTCGCGGGTGGCCGAGGTGTCCTCGACCACGTCGTGCAGCAGGGCGGTGACGATGGTGGCGGTGTCGAGCCGATAGTCCGTGAGGATGCCGGCGACCTGGATCGGGTGTGCGAAGTAGGGATCGCCCGACGCTCGCAGCTGCGAGCCGTGCATCTTCATCGCATAGACGTAGGCCCGGTTGAGCAGGGCCTCGTCGGCGGTCGGGTCGTAGGCCTTGACCGCCTCGACCAGCTCGAACTGACGCAGCACCTTGCTGCGTCCGGCATGATCGGGCGCAGCCGGCGGCGGCGCGGCGCCGTCCGGCTCGTTCAGATTGGCAGCTTTGGGGGTCGGCGCGGGCTGTCGCGCCGGCAGGATGGTGACACCGCTGGCGGGGTCCGCCGTCAGTACCGCTCCTCCTGCCCGCCGTCGCGGTCGCTCTGCAGCGCGCGGATCAGCTCGGCCTCGGCCATGTTCATGTGCTGCGGCTCGGCCAGCAGGGCGACGGTCTCGGCCTCGTCTTCGGCCTCGGTGCGCTCGTCGACGCGCTGCAGGGTAGTGATGATGTTTTCCTGCAGCTCGTCAGGACGCACGGTGTCCTCGGCCAGCTCGCGCAGGGCCACGACCGGGTTCTTGTCGTTGTCGCGGTCGAGGGTCAGCGGGGCGCCGTTGGCGATATTGCGGGCGCGGTGACCGGCCAGCAGGACCAGACCGAAACGGTTCGGCACCTTCTCGATGCAGTCTTCGACAGTGACGCGAGCCATGAAAATCCTCGGGCGGCGGGGGAGAACCGCGGAAAATAGAGATATGGAGCCGATTGTGCAACGCCGCATGGGCGGGAATGAGGCGTCAGTCTCTCAAGCACGGCGGGTCGACCATGGCGAAATCCGGGAAGACGCGAACGATGCAGGCGGAGTGAGCCTGAAGTCCCTGTACGGACTGGCCGCCCCACAGATTGCGCAGCGCGACTTCGACCGCGTCCGGGTCGGCCCTCGTGACCGCCTCGCCGCAGAAGCAACACGCTCGCTGGAAGATCATTTCGCGACGGCCGCGTCGCGACCGACGGTCGCCGCCACCGCCAGGTCACGCGCGCACCCGCCGCCGGGATGCTCCCACTCGGCCGCGATTTCCGCCAGCGGGCCCATGACGAACAGCCGCTCGGCCGCACGCGGGTGCGGCAGGATCAGGCCGTCGAGGTCGCCGCTGAGTCGTCCGTAGGCGATCAGGTCGAGGTCCAGCGTGCGCGGGGCGTTCAGGCGCGAACGCTGCCGGCCAAAGGCCTCCTCGATACGGCCGAGGGCGGCCATCAGCTCGTGCGGCCCGAGCTCGGTTCGAATGAAGACGACGCCGTTGAGGAAGGGCGGGTCGTCGGGGTCGGGCCAGGCGGCCGAGCGCCACCACGAGGAACGGGCGACCACGTCGATTCCCTCGCAGCGGAACCGGGCGAGCGCCGCCTCCAGCGCCTCGCGGCAGTCGGCCCAGGCCCCCTTGTCATTGCAGCCGAGGGCGACGATGACGGCGGAGTCCAGATCGAGGCCGCCGTCTATTTCGACGGAGGGGCGGACGTCGTCGGATTTTCCGGAGCCTGTATTCATGACGCCCAATCCCGGCGAACGCATCGCCCTCTTCATCGACGGGGCCAACCTGTATTCGGCGGCTCGCGCCCTGAACGCCGACCTCGACTTCCGCAAGCTGCTCGAGCTGTACCGCGACGCCGGCATCCTTGTCCGCGCCTATTACTACACCGCCGTGGTCGAGGGCGAGGAGTTCTCGCCGCTGAAGCCGCTGGTCGACTGGCTCGACTACAACGGGTTTTCCGTCGTCACCAAGCCGGTGAAACGCTTCACCGACAGCGATGGACGGTCGCGGACCAAGGGGAACATGGACATCGAGATCGCGGTGGACATGCTGGAGTTGGCCCCGCGGCTGGATCACGCGGTGTTGTTCTCCGGCGACGGCGACTTCCGCCGGCTGGTGCAGGCGGTGCAGGCCAGGGGTGTGCGGGTGACCGTCGTCTCGACCCTGAAGAGCCAGCCGCCGCAGATCGCCGACGAATTGCGCAGACAGGCGGACGCCTTCGTCGATCTGGAGAGTCTCCTGCCCGGGATCGGGCGGCCGCGGACGACGGGCGGCGTCGGCCTGCCGCGGGATGAGCGTCCGTGAGCGCCTTTCCCCCGGAGGCGCCCCGGGACTGTCCGCTGTGTCCGCGACTGGTCGGGTACCGGCTGGAGAACGAGCAACGCACGCCCGGCTGGTTCAACGGAGCGGTTCCCTCCTTCGGCGATCCGCAGGCGCGGCTGCTGGTGGCCGGCCTCGCGCCCGGGCGGACCGGCGCCAACCGCACCGGCCGGCCGTTCACGGGCGACCACGCCGGCTGGCTGCTGTACGAAACGCTCCAGCGGGCGGGCTTCGCGCGTGGCGGCTACGATCCCGACGGCGACGACGCGCTGGAGCTGGTGGACTGTATGATCACCAACGCCGTGCGCTGCGCCCCGCCCGGCAACAAGCCGTTGCCCGTCGAGGAGGCGACCTGTCGCCCCTTTCTGCAGGCGCGGCTGGCGACGCTGCCCCGGCTGAAGGTGATCGTCACGCTGGGCGACGTGTCGCGGAGGAACGTGCTTAGGGCGCTGGGGCGGCCGGCCTCGGCGATGCCCGCCGGGCACGGGGCCGAGGGCCGCGTCGGCCCCTACCTGCTGATCAACAGCTATCACTGCTCGCGACTGAACACGAACACCGGACGGCTCACGGCCGGAATGTTCGAGGCGGTGTTCCAGCGCGCGAAGAGCCTGCTGGACGCCTGACGAACGCTGTTCGCTTTTCAGGCGGTGTGGCTCCCGCGGCACGGGAATCGCCGACCGCGAGGCGTATCCTCCGATTCCAGGAACGGCGCCTCGGGGGAGGCGTTGACGGGGCAGCTTTGGAGGCTGTCATGCGTACGGAAGGCGGGGTGTTCACGCCCCGGGAGAGGAAGGCTGCATTCTGGGCCCTGATCGGGGCGGCCCTGATTGCGGTGGGCGGCATCGTGGTCCAGCAGCACACTGAGCCGTCGCTCGGCGGAATGGACGCCTATGTGTCCTCCCTGCCGCCCGGCGTTCAGGAGGCGCAGCCGCTGCAGGGGTGAGCGGGGTCAGCCCCGCTCCTTGAGCAGCCGGGCCTTGTCCCGCTGCCAGTCGCGCTCGGCCGTGGCCTCGCGCTTGTCGTGGATCTTCTTGCCCTTGGCGAGAGCGATCTCGATCTTCGCCTTGCCCGCCTCGTTGAGGTAAAGCCGCACGGGCACGATGGTGCGACCCTCGCGCTGGACGGCGCCGATCATGCGGTCGATCTGGCGGCGATGGAGCAGCAGCTTCCGGTGGCGGCGCGGCTCGTGGTTGAAACGGTTGGCCTGCTTGTAGGGCGGGATGTCGGAATTGATCAGCACCAGTTCGCGCCCCTCCGGCGCGACGTAGGACTCGGCGATGTTCGCGCGTCCGTCGCGAAGCGCCTTGATCTCGGTGCCGAGCAGCTGGATTCCGGCCTCGGTGAAGTCCTCGAGGAAGTAGTCGAAGCGCGCGCGCCGGTTCTCGGCGATCACCTTCGTCTTCGGCTTGTCGGAAGCCATCAGCCGAGACCCGCGTCGGCCATGGCCCGGTCGATGGCCGGCTTGACGGCGTCCGAAGTCGGGACCAGCGGCAGGCGCACCTCCTCGGTGCACAGGCCCAGCCGCGCGAGCGCGTACTTGGCCGGCGACGGCGAGCTGTCGAGGAACAGGCCCTTGTGCAGGCCGATCAGCCGGTCCTGCCAGTCGCGCGCGGCTGCGTAGTCGCCGGCGGCCGCGGCCTCGTGCAGGGCGACCATCGCTTCGGGCGCGACGTTGGAGGTGACGGAGATGACGCCGACTCCGCCCTGGGCGTGGTAGCCGAGATAGCTGGGGTCGTCGCCGGAGATCAGGTCGAACTGCTGACCCTGGATGTTGGCCCGCATCCAGCTGACCCGGGAGAGGTCGCCGGTGGCGTCCTTGATGCCGACGATGTTCGGATGGACGGCCAGGCGCGCCACAGTCTCGTTCGAGAGGTCGACGCCGGTCCGTCCGGGCACGTTGTAGAGCAGGATCGGCAGCTGAACCGCCTCGGCGATGGCCTCGAAATGGGCCGCCAGCCCGGCCTGCGACGGTCGGTTGTAGTAGGGCGTGACCACCAGGGCCCCGTCGGCGCCGACGGTCCTGGCGTGGCGCACGAAGTCGATGGCCTTGTCCGTGGCCGAAGCCCCGGCGCCGGCGATGACGCGAACCCGCCCGGCGGCGACCTCGACGCACAGCTCGACCACGCGGCGGTGCTCGTCGGGATGCAGGGTGGCGCTCTCCCCGGTCGTGCCCATGGGCACGAGGCCGTGAACCCCGGCAGCGATCTGACGTTCGACCAGGGCGCGGAAGGCGGCCTCGTCCACCTTTCCGTCACGAAGTGGTGTGATCAGGGCGGTGATCACACCCTTGAACAAGGGGGCGGTCATGGGAACGATGATCCTGGACGGAAGGTTGGGCGGCGGGCGCCGGACAGACCGCAAAGGGTAGGTCGCCGACCGGCCGACCGCAACAGGACGCAATGGGGATCGCACACGGCATGATCGGAACCAGTCTCGCGGCCGTGCTGGCCCTCTTCGCACCCGCGCCGGAAACTCTGGTTCCGCCCCAGGTCCCCTACGCCTCCGTCGCCCAGGGGCCGGTCGGCGATCAACCGCGGGTGCTGGGCGAACAGGACACGGCCCTGTTCCGCGAGGGACTGGCGCTCGCTCGGGCCCGCGACATCTCCGGAACCCGGGCGGTGATGGCCCGGATCGGCGATCCGGCGGCGCGCAAGCTGGTCGAATGGGCCCTGCTCGACACCTCCGCAGACCGGATGTCGTGGTCGGAGCTGGCGGATGTCGACGCCCGCTTCGCCGGCTGGCCGCGCTCCGACAGCCGCCGCGCGGCGGTCGAGAAGGCGCTGGAACGCGGCTACGTGGGCCCGGACGCGACGCTGGCCCTGTTCCAGCGCTCGGAGCCGACCACGGTCGAAGGCGCCATCGCCCTGGCGGACGCGCTGGAGCAGCGCGGCAGGGGAGACGAGGCCCGGCGGCTGATCCGCGAGTGGTGGACGACGCGCTCGTTCGACGACGCCAGCCAGAGTCGCATTCTCGCCCGCTGGGGCTCCGCCCTGACCCAGGCGGATCACGAGACGCGCCTGAACCTGCTCCTCCCGGGCCCGCACGGGCCGGCGACCCGCGCCATGACCCAGCTGGTGTCGCCCGGGCGGCGGGCGGTGGCCGAGGCGGCCATGGCGCTGCGCACGGCCTACAGCCCCGATGCGATCGTCGCCAACCTCACCCCGGCGCAGGCGCGCGAGCCGGCCGTGGCGCTGGAGCGGGCGCGGATCCTGCGCGCGGCGAACCGGCAGTCGGAGGGGTTCGCCCTGCTGTCGGCCCTGCCCCCCGCGGGGACGGCGTCGACGGATGCGCAGAACACCCTGTGGTCGGAGCGCCGCAACTACTTCCTCGACGCGCTCGAGCGGCGGAACTGGCAGGCGGCCTACGACGCCATGGCCGGCCACGGCTTCCTTTCCGGCGAGCGCAAGGTCGACGCCGAGTTCTTCGCCGGCTGGGTGGCGTTGGTGAAGCTCAACGATCCCGCCCGGGCGGCGGCGCATTTCGAAACGCTGCGCCAGGCCTCGTCCACTCCGATCACCCAGGGACGGGCGCTGTACTGGCTCGGCCGGGCGGCCGAGGCGCAGGGCAATACGCCCGCAGCCGTGGCCCACTACCGCGCCGGCGCCGAGCACATCCAGAGCTTCTACGGCCAGCTGGCCGCCGAGAAGGCCGGGATGACCACGATCACCCTGCCCGCCGATCCCGTTCCGTCGGCGGGGGACCGCGCCGCCTTCGAAGCCGACGAGCGCGTCCGCGCACTGCGCATCCTCGGCGAGACCGCCGAAACCAGCCTGTTCCGGGTGTTCGCCTACCAGCTGGACGACGACCTGCCGGGGCCGGCGCAGTTGGCCCTGCTGATGGATGCGGCGCGCGGCTACGGCGAGGGCTTTACGGCCATGATGATCGGCCGCGCCGCCAGCCAGCGCGGCTTCCTGATGCCGGAGCGGCAGTATCCGGTGCGCGTTCCGCCGGAAGTGGCCGGCGCGGCTCCCCTTCCCTTCACCCTCGCGATCACCCGGCAGGAGTCCAGCTTCGATCCGCGGGCCCGCTCCAGCGCCGACGCGCGCGGCATGATGCAGTTCCTGCCGTCGACCGCGGCCGGCGTCGCCCGCCGCCTCGGCATGTCCTACTCCGCCGACCGGCTTTGGGAGCCCGACTACAACATGACGCTGGGGAGCTATCACCTCGGCGAGCTGATGACCCGCTTCGGCGGATCGATGCTGCTGACCACGGTGGGCTACAACGCCGGTCCGGCGCGGCCGCCGCAGTGGATCGCGCGCTGCGGCGACCCGCGAGGCGGCCAGGTCGACCCGGTCGACTTCATCGAGTGCGCGCCATTCACCGAGACGCGCAACTACATGATGCGGGTCATGGAGAACATGAGCATCTACAAGGCCCGACTGAACGGCGGCTCGGCCCCGCTGACCCTGTCCGAGGACCTGCGCCGCGGCGCGGCCGAGGGGCCCCGCCCCTACCCGGGATTCGAGGGCGAGCCGGAACTGCGGACGCCGCCCTCTGACCCGTCGCAATAACGGACCCCGGACAGCAGCGGCCCTTCCGGCGCCTCGATCCACCGGCCTGCCAGCCCGAAGACCCGAGCGAGCACCTCCGGCGCGAGCGCCTGCAGCGGCGGCCCGTCGGCGACCACGCGTCCCGCATCCAGCACGATCACCCGGTCCGCATAACGGGCCGCGAGGGACAGGTCGTGGAGGCTGGCGAGCACCGCCTGGCCGGCGCGGGCGCGGCCGCGGAGCAGCTCCAGCACCATCAGCTGCGCGTCCGGGTCGAGGCCGGCGATCGGCTCGTCGGCCATCAGGGCGGCGGCGTCGGCGGCCAGCGCCCGCGCCAGCAGCACCCTTGCCCGCTCGCCGCCGGACATCTCGGCGACGCCGCGGTCGGCGAGGCGTCCCGCCTCGACCTGCTCCAGCGCCCGGCGGGCGGCGGCGAAGGCCTGCGGTCCGGCGAGAAAGGGCGCGCCGAGGGCCGCGACCTCGATCGCGGGCAGGTTCCAGGCGATGCGCCGCTCCTGCGGCAGGTAGGCGGCGCGGGCGGCGCGCTCCCGGCCGGGCAAGGCGGTCACAGCGGCGCCGCCGAGCCGGGCCTCGCCGCCGGTCAGCGGCAGCAGGCCGGCGAGCGCCCGGATGGCGCTCGACTTGCCGGCGCCGTTGGGGCCGACCAGCGCCACCAGCTCCCCCGGCGCGACGGCGACGTCCACCGCCTCCAGCACGGCCCGGCCGCCCAGACGGGCGGTCGCGCCGACGAGCTCGAGGGCGCTCACAGCCGCCACTCCCGCGCCGCGCGCCAGGCGATCAGGGCGAACAGGGGCGCGCCGACGAGGGCGGTGAAGACGCCGAGCTTGAGCTCCTGATCGGTCGGCACGATGCGCGCCAGCAGGTCGGCGACCACCAGCATGAGGCCTCCAGCCAGGGCCGACGGCCACAACAGGCGGCCGGGATCGCCACGCACAGCGGCGCGGACGAGGTGCGGGGCCGCCAGGCCGACGAAGCCGATCACCCCGGCCACGGCGACAGCCGCGCCCGTCGCCAGAGCCGCCGCGAGCAGGGCCAGGACCCGAAGGCGCCCCATCGGCAGGCCGGAGGTTCGGGCCGTCTCCTCGCCCAGGCTGAGCATGCGCAGGCCGGGCGCGGCCAGGCTGGCGAGGCCCGCCGCGGCGAGGGCGGCAGGCGCGACCCAGGCGACGTCGATCCAGCTGCGGTTCTGCACCGAGCCCAGCAGCCAGCCCATCACTTCGGCGCTGGCGATCGGGGACGGCGACAGGTTGAAGATCAGCGCCGTGGCGGCGCCGGCGAAGCTGGACAGGGCGACGCCGAACAGGATCAGCGCCTCGGGCGAACGCACCCGCGCCGAGAACAGCACCAGCAGGCCGCCGGCTGCGCCGGCGCCGGCCAGGGCCGAAGTCTCGACCGCACCGGGGACGGCGGCGAGACCCAGCACGATGGCGACGGCGGCGGCGAAGGCGGCGCTGGCCGAGACGCCGAGCACGCCGGGATCAGCCAGGGGATTGCGCAGCAGTCCCTGCATGACCGCGCCCGCAAGACCGAGCGCCGCCCCGACCAGCAGGGCGGTCGCCGTCCGGGGGGCCCGCACCTGCCACAGCACCAGGCCCGGTCCGGACGCCGGTTCGCGGAAGCCCTGAGCGTACTGCGCCGAAGACAGCGTGCTCTCCCCCATGAGCACCGCGAGGACGAGGGCGAGCAGGATGGCGATCGTCAGCGCCGCCGTCAGCCGCGTCCCCGGCGCCGCGGTCACGGGCGGCGCTCCGCCAGCAGGGCGGCGGCGTCGGCGGCGAACCAGGCCGGGCAGGTCAGACTCGCCGCCGGCAGGCTCGCGGCGACCCGGCCACGGGCGGCCTGACGCACTACGGGATGCCGCCCCGGTCCGCGCCAGTCGCCCCGCATCTGGTCGAAGAAGCCGAGCACGAACCGAACCGGCGGCTCCAGCGCGATGCGCTCGACGCTGACGGGGCCGAAGAACGGCGCCGGGGCCAGATTGGCGAAGCCGGCGGCGGTCAGGATGGCGTCGACGAGGGTGCCGGAACCGGCGGTGAAGCCGCCGGCGGTGAGATACAGGGCGCCGGGGCGCGGCGATGCGGGCGCGGGCGCCGCGGCGGCGAGGCGCGCGTCCATCCGGGCGATCAGCGCCTCGCCCCGCTCCGGCGCCTCAAGCGCCTCAGCGACGGCGCGAATGTTACGCCGCACGCCTTTGAAGTCGCTGGCGTCCTCGATGACGGCGATACGGACGCCGGTCTCCGAGAGCCTCTGCAGCAGGCGCGGCTCGCCGCCCCAGTAACGGACCACCACGTCGGGATCGAAGGCTACCGCAGCCTCGAGCGTCGGCCGGACGCGCCGTCGCCCCTCGGCGGCCGTGCGGAGCCAGGCGTCCGGATCGTCGGCGCGCGGCGAAAGGGCAAGGTCCGCGTCGGGGCGCAGGGCCAGCAGGTACTGGTCCGCGCACTGGTCCAGCGCCATGGCGCGCAGCGGTCGGGCTTCGGCCGCGCACGCCACGCTCAGCGCCGACAGGCCCGCGGCGACGGCGGTTGCGGGCCTCAAGGCCGCAGGAAGCCCGCGAGCAGCCCCTCCATCATCGCCGTGGTCAGCGCCTCGCGGTCGACCCAGTCGAAATACGGCTTGCTGATCATCAGCGAGACCACGCCATGCCCGCCCGCCCACAGGGCCTGGGCGGCGGTGCGGGCGTCGGGACGGAGCCGGCCGGCGGCCTCCAGCTCCTCGACCACCCGCTCGAACGAGCGGAAAAGCTCCGTGCCCAGCTCCCGCGCCGTCGACTGCGGGCCCTCCCGAAGCTCCGCCGGCCGCGTCATGTAGACGAGCCGGTAGGCGTTCGGGTTGCTGAAGCCGAACTCGACATAGGCACGCATCATCCGGCGCAGACGGTCTTCGGCAGGTCCCGACTGGGCCATGGCCCGCTCATTGGCGGCGCGCAGGGCCTCAAAGGCCTGGCGGGAAATCTCCTGCAGGATCGCGCCCTTGTCGGGAAAGTGCATGTAGAGGGCGGTGGAGGACAGTCCGACCTCATCGGCGATCTTGCGGATCGTGGCGCCCTCGTAGCCGTGCTCGACGAAGATCCGCTCCGCCGCGGCGAGAATCTCCGCGCGGCGTTCATGGCCTTCGCCCTTCGGCTTGCGCTGCGAGCGGGCGCTGACGGGGGCTTCGCTGGACAAGGGGCACTCCGGGCGACGTCAAGCCTGAATAGCGGCATTCGCCCCGCGTCGCCAATCGGTTGCCGCGGGCGTGGAGGGGCGTTAACCATTGCGTGTGGGCAGGGCTGACACCAGCGTAGCGGGCGAACCGCGGCGCGGCGAGGCGCGCTACGGACCGGCGCCGGAAGAGAGCGCCGGCCGCAGGGGCCTTGCGCCCTTCCAGTGGCTGATCCTGACCGCCCTCGCGGGCTGCGGCGGCGCCGGCGTCTGGCTGCAGCCCGAACGGACAGGCGCATTGATCGTGGTCGCGGTGGGGACCGGTTTCGTGCTCGTCGCCGTCTGGCGAATCCTGCTGGTCATGCTCAGCGCCGCACCGGCCCTTCCCACGCCGGACCCGACGGTCTGGCCGCGATACACCGTGCTGGCGGCGCTGTACGACGAGGCCGAGGTGGTTCCCCTGCTCGTCTCCCGACTGGCGCGCCTCGACTACCCCTCGGACCGGCTGCAGGGGTTGTTGCTCCTCGAGGCCCACGACCACGACACCATCCGGGCCGCCCTCGCCGCGCCGCGTCCCGAATGGCTGGAGCTGTTCATCGTCCCGCCGGGGGCGCCGCAGACCAAGCCGCGCGCGCTGAACCACGCCCTGGAACAGGCCACGGGCGAGTTCCTGACCGTCTACGACGCCGAGGACGAGCCCGACCCGGGCCAGTTGCGCGCCGCCGCGGCGCGCTTCGTCGCTGACGGAAGCGGCCGGCTCGCCTGCCTGCAGGCCCCGCTGCGCATCCGGCGGCCCGGAACCGCCGACGCCGATCCATTCCTCGACCGCCAGTTCGCCGCCGAATACGCCGCCCTGTTCGAGACCGCCCTCCCCGGCCTCGCGCGCCTCGGGCTCCCCTTCCCGCTCGGCGGCACCAGCAATCACTTCAGGACGGCGGTTCTGAAGGCGGTCGGCGGCTGGGACGCCTGGAACGTCACGGAGGACGCCGACCTCGGCTTCCGGCTGTGGAGCCGCGGCTGGCGGTTGGGGGTGATCGACCGGCCGACCCGGGAGACGCCGCCCGGCGGTCTGGAGCATTGGCTGCCGCAGCGCGTGCGCTGGCAGAAGGGCTACATGCAGACCTGGGGCGTGCACACGCGGCGGCCGTGGCGGCTGGGGGCGCGCGGCGCGGCGGCGCTGCTCCTGACGGTGGGGGCCGGGCTGGTCTCGGCGGCGCTGCACGGGCCGTCGCTGGCCTGGATGGCCGCCGCAACCCTCGTGGCCGCGACGGCCGGTCTGTCGCCGGCCACGCCCTTCCTGTCGCTGAGCGTCCTCGGGCTGGGG
>MGLK01000027.1 GCA_001794825.1 Caulobacterales bacterium RIFCSPHIGHO2_01_FULL_70_19
CTCCAGCAGGATCGGCGGCGGCGGGAAGGGCCCCGGCTCCGGGCCGCCCCGCGAGGCCGCGAACAGCGCCGGCAGCAGCACCAGGTGCGCGGCCGCGCTCAGGGCGATCGCCGCCAGCGTGCGCCCGCGCGCCCTCCCGCCTCCGCCTGTCCGGTCGATCCGCATCGCCGCCATGTTGATCCGCCCCTCGCGTCAGCATCGTGGCGCCGGCGGGAAGCGGCGGCGCCCCCGCCTTCAGATCGGGCGAAGACCGGCGTTCGCCGTTTACTGACGGCGGGCTCGGGGAAACCGCATGCAACCCGGTCCCGACTTCGCCGTTACGGCCAGGCTGGCTCAGGGCTCGGGGATATCCGGGAGTGGCGTCCCGATGACGGAGAAGACTTCCTTGACCAGAACCATACTGTCCCGGGCCGCCCTCGCCGGCGCCCTTCTCGCGGTCGGCGTCGTGGCCAGCGGCTGCGCCAGCCATCGCTTCGTGCGCGACCAGGTCGCCGTGGTCGACACCCGCGTCACCGGCGTCGAAGGCCTCGCCGGCCAGGCGCTTGAGCGCGCCAACGCGGCCCACAAGCTGGCCGAGGGCAAGTTCCTTTACGAGGTCGTGCTCTCGGACGACTCGGTGAAATTCCCCACCGACCGCCACGCCCTGTCGCCCGAGGCCGAACAGCGCCTCGCCGAACTGGCCCAGCGTCTCCGGGCCGAGAACCGCAACGTCTACCTCGAGATCCAGGGCCACACCGACGCGACCGGCGACGAGGCCTACAACGAGGAGCTCGGCGAGGCCCGCGCCGAGGCGGTGCGCCGCTACCTCAGCCAGCAGGGCGTCGCGCTGAACCGCATGTCGACCATCTCCTACGGCGAGGCCTCGCCGGTGGCCGACAACGGGACGCCGGAAGGCCGGTCGCAGAACCGCCGCGTCTCGATCGTCGTCCTCGTCTGAGGCGCGACGGCTGAAAAAGGGACGGGGGCCGGCGTTGACGCCGCGCCCCCGCTCCGCTCCTGTGTCGGCCCCTTATCCGCGAGCCGACCATGACCGACGCCTCCACCGCCGCTGCCCCCCAGCCGCTGCGCTTCACCGACAATCCGATGAACCCGCTGGAGGTGGCGCTCTACGAGGGGCTGGCCGACCACACGAAGATGGGCGTGTTCGAGCGGCTGATGCTCGAGGCCGACCTCTACGCCGTGCCCGAGCCCGACAGCCCCGGCGGAACCCCCGGCGACGACGGCCCCAAGGTGCTGCGCCCGGGCGAGCAGCTGGTCCTGCGCGGCGTGGTGCTCAACGACGGCCGCAACACCGTCACCCTGTTCACCGACCCGCGCCGCGCCACGCAGATGTTCGGCGAGGGCGCCCGCATCATCGCCATGAAGGGCCGCAACCTGCTGCAGATCCTCAAGGACGCGGTGATCCTGCTCAACCCGGCCGACGGCAAGGGCTTGCTGCTCAACCCCGACCAGATCCGCGAGGTGCTGGAGCAGACCCCCGTCCCGCCGACCCACGCGCGGCGCCCCACCGGCACGGTCGAGCTCGCCGACGTGCCCGCGCCCCAGCACCCGATCGCCCTCATCGGCCGCCTCAACGAGGCCTTCAAGGGCCTCGACGTCAAGGCCGCCTGGCTGGCCCGCGCCCGCTGGATGGAGGCCCGCATGATGGGCTGGCACCTCGACGTCCGCACCGACCAGCCCGCCGACGAGGTCGTCGCCCTGATCGAACGCGCGGTCCGCGGCCTCCAGTTCGGCCAGGAGGTGTTCGACGTGGCGGTCAGCAAGCCCGGCGGCGAGGACGGGGTGGGGGTGAAGGTGAAGTAGGGGCCACAGATCGGCCCGGTTGAAGCGACAGAAGCCTGCCTACTGCCGGTAGGAAGCCTGTTGTTCGCGACTTGTTCTCCTGGCAGAATCTCCCCAGTCTGCCACGCTCGGAGCCGCGGAATCACCGTGTCGGAGTATGCCCTTATGGTGAAACAGGCCGGCCAGGCCGTGGCCGACGCGGCCGTGGAGCAGGGCTACATCGAAGGGCCTGTCGCGCCTGCCGCGGCCCATCCTGCGCTCAAGCTCGTCAGGGGCGGCAAGGATCAGCCGCCCGCTGATTTCACCTTCATCGACCTGTTCGCGGGCATCGGCGGATTGCGCCTGGGTTTCGAGTCCATCGGCGGCCGCTGCGTCTTCACGTCCGAGTGGGACAAGTACAGCCAGAAGACCTACCGGGCGAACTTCCCGGACGACGACCACGAGATCAACGGCGACATCCGCCAGGTCGACGCCGCCGACATCCCGGCCCACGACGTCCTGCTCGCCGGCTTCCCATGCCAGCCCTTCTCCATCGCGGGCGTTTCGAAGAAGAACGCCCTCGGGCGCGCCCACGGTTTCGCCGACGCCACCCAGGGGACCCTGTTTTTCGATGTGGCGCGCATCATCG
Source organism: Caulobacterales bacterium RIFCSPHIGHO2_01_FULL_70_19 (assembly GCA_001794825.1). Classification (GTDB taxonomy): domain Bacteria; phylum Pseudomonadota; class Alphaproteobacteria; order Caulobacterales; family Caulobacteraceae; genus Brevundimonas. Next base: position 2,411 of record MGLK01000027.1, read on the forward strand.
CCCACCACCGCCCGGCGGCCTTCCTGCTGGAGAACGTCCGCAACCTCGTCGGGCACGACAAGGGCCGGACCTTCCAGACCATCAAGGACGTGCTCACGGAAGAACTCGGCTACACCATCGACTTCCGGATCATCGACGGCCGCCACTGGACGCCCCAGCATCGGGAGCGGATCTTCATCGTCGGCTTCCGCGAGGACCAAGGCTTCCGGTTCTCTGACCTGAAGCTTCCGGACGCCGCGCCCAAGCTCGGCGAAATCCTGCACCGTGAAGGCGACGAGAGCGAAATTCCGGATCAGCGCTTCACCGTCGGCAACTCCGGTCGGGTCGCCGACAAGTACACCCTGACCGACCACCTCTGGGACTATCTCCAGCGGTACAAGGAGAAGCACCAGGCCGCCGGCAACGGCTTCGGTTTCGGTCTCGTCGGTCCTGAGGACGTGGCGCGCACCCTGTCCGCCCGCTACTTCAAGGACGGCTCGGAAATCCTCGTGAAGCAGGAAGACGGCAAGAACCCTCGCCGTCTGACGCCGCGTGAATGCGCCCGCCTGATGGGCTTCGATTCTCCGCGCGGAGCCGATTTCATCATCCCGGTGTCCGACACCCAGGCCTATCGCCAGTTCGGAAATTCTGTTGTGGTGCCGGCCGTGAAAGCCGTCGCCGAACACATGAAGCCGCACCTCCTCGCCGCTCTCGGAAAACGGCCGAAGGCGGCGGTTGGCTGACGTCGTCGACCCGGCGACGCGCAGCCGGATGATGTCCGGCATCCGGGGCAAGAACACGAAACCGGAACTGCTGATCCGCAAGGCGCTCCACGCCCGCGGCTTCCGCTATCGCCTGCACTGCGACCTGCCTGGCAAGCCCGACATCTGCCTGCCGAAACACCGTGCGGTGGTCTTCGTCCACGGCTGCTTCTGGCACGGCCATGACTGTCACCTGTTCAAATGGCCGAGCACCCGACCGGAGTTCTGGCGGACGAAGATCGAGCGCAACCGGATTGTGGGCGCGGCTGCGGAGGAGGCGCTCTCCAAGGCAGGATGGCGGGTGGGGGTGGTCTGGGAGTGTGCGCTCAAGGGGCGGGAGCGTCGGCCGCTTGACGAGGTTGCCGAGGCGCTTGAGCTTTGGATCAGATCTGATCTTCGAACACTCGCGATCGAAAGCTGAATATGCCCGTCACCAGCCTTCCCGACTGGATCGCCGAGTTCGCCCGTCCGGGAAATACTTGGTACCTGAAGAGGCTCTCCGCGAACGACACATTGGCGAACGGTGCTCACCAGGCGGGGCCCTACTTTCCGAAAGAGTTGCTCTTCGAGGTGGTGCCGGGGCTGCATGAGCGCGGGGTGCCAAATCCTCGTTCAAGGATTCGGGTCTGGGTGGACTCCCATCCAGAAGCTCGGGAAGTCACCGCAATCTGGTACAACAACCGGCTCCGCGGGGGCACGCGAGACGAAACCCGCATTACCGGCTGGGGAGGCGGAGCGTCCGCCCTCCTTGATCCGGACAGCACCGGCGCGCTCGCTGCGTTCGTGTTCGAGGAATGCGGCGCGCGAGATGGCGCCCGCTCCCTGCACGTCTGGGTATGCCAAGGGTACGAGGACGAGGTCTTCGAAGATCTCGTCGGCCCCGTAGATCCGGGGAAGTCAGTGGTCTGGCGGCCGGGGACGGCGTCAGGTCTCTTTTCTCCTGATACGCCGCGATTCAGCTGTGCGCTCTCGCGGGAGGAGCTGCCGGCGGCCTGGCTGGTGGATTTCCCGAAGGCCGCGGAGATCGTACACAAGACGGTCGAACTCAGACCGCTCCGGAGGGAAAGCCCCGATGACCGCCTTCTTCGGCGACGGCGTTGCGAGTTCGAGTTGTTCCAGTCGGTGGAGCGAGCGAGAGAAGAGCCCAGAATCGCCGAGGGCTTCAGGTCGATCGACGACTTCCTCACCCTCGCCCAGACCATCCTCCAGAGGCGCAAGTCGAGATCGGGGCGGTCCCTGGAGCTGCACGCTAAGGAGATCTTCCTGGAAGAAGGGCTGGTCGAGGGGCGGGACTTCAATCACGGCGCGCGTTCCGAGGGGGAGAAGAAGCCCGACTTCCTGTTCCCCTCCGCGGCCGCCTATCGTGACGCCGCCTGGCCGGTCGCCCGGCTGCGCATGCTGGCCGCCAAGACGACGGCGCGGGACCGCTGGCGGCAGGTCCTGAACGAGGCGGACCGGTTGCCGACCAAACACCTCCTGACCCTGCAGGAAGGCGTGTCTCACAACCAGTTCGCCGAGATGGAGGCGGCGGGTCTCCGGCTGGTCGTTCCGGCGACGCTCATGAGCAAGTATCCCGAAGCGGTCAGGCCCCGCCTGACGAGTTTCGAGCGCTTCATCTCTGAGGTCCGGGGTCTCGCCTGAGCACGGGCCGGTTCTCACCCCCTCCACCATCCTCCGCTGCGCTGCGGATGGTCCCCCTCCCCCTGCGGGGGAGGAACTGCAGCGGCGACTTCCATTCCTCCCCCGCAGGGGGAGGGGGACCGCCGAAGGCGGTGGAGGGGGCAGGGCCGCCGCGAAACGTGTCAGTCTTTCATCCGATACGCTCACACATGCGAACCCCAACCCGCTGACCCCGCTGCCGCAATCCGGAACCGTCAGCGTCATCTGCGCCCCGGAGGAAAGACCCGGCGTACGCTCCTGCCATCCCGTCGATGGGGAGGGCGTCGGATCCACGGCCTCGGCGACGCACCCGCCCGACGAGGACCCCGGGACTCTCCTTCGCCCCGGCCTCGACGCTCGACCGCAGCCCGCGTCCTGTGCGAGGTCGAGCGGTTCGAGCAGAATAAGGCCGAGCTGGAAACGGCCGCGACACCGCCGCCGAACCCGTCCATCATGCCGGCCGCCATTCCGCAATCCGAAGACCCGCCCATGCCCGCCGACGCCGCCAAGCCGCCCCGTCTCGCCGTCCTGATCGACGCCGAGAACGCCTCGCCCAAGATCGCCGAGGCCCTGTTCACCGAGATCGCCACCCTCGGCGAGGCCTCGGCGCGGCGCATCTACGGCGACTTCGCCTCGGCCCAGATCCAGGGCTGGACGCGGGTGCTGGCCCGCTTCGCCATCCAGCCGCAGCAGAATTTCGCCAACACCAAGGGCAAGAACTCGGGCGACATCGCCCTGGTCATCGACGCCATGGACCTGCTGCACTCGGGCCGGTTCGACGGCTTCTGCCTGGTCTCGTCCGACGCCGACTTCACCCGGCTGGCGTCGCGCATCCGCGAGGAGGGGGTCGACGTCTACGGCTTCGGCGAGCGCAAGACGCCCGAGAGCTTCCGCCAGGCCTGCACCCGCTTCATCTACACCGAGAACCTCGTCGGCCCGGTCGCCGACGGCGCGGACGAGGCCGCCGCCGCCCCGAAACGCGGCCGCCGCGCCGGCGCCGGGGCCGCGACCCCCGCCGCCCGCTCCGAGCCCGCCGCCGCCGCCGCCGCCGGCAAGCGCCCGCCGTCCGAGGCGGCCCGCCTGATCGCCACCGTCATCGCCGACATGGACGAGGACGAGGCCGGCTGGGTCCAGGCCGGCGGCCTCGCCAACCGCCTGCGCAACGCCTACCCCGACTTCGACCAGCGCACCTACGGCCACGCCAAGCTGTCCGACCTGATCCGGGCGACGGGGCGGTTCGACGTCGAGACGGGCGCCGGCGGCCAGATGCGGGTCAGGGACAAGGCGTAGGGGGAAGTACAACTTCCATCTCCTTCTCCCCTCGGGGGAGAAGGTGGGCGGCGGAGCCGTCCGGATGAGGGGGCTCTTTCCGCATTTCCCGCAAGAGGAGCGGAGCGCGCGTCGGCCGCCCCCTCATCCGTCTCGCTTCGCGAGCCACCTTCTCCCCCGAGGGGAGAAGGGCGTCACAACCGCACCACCGTCCGCACCGCCTTGCCCTCCGCCAGCGCGTCGAAGGCGGCGTTGACGTCCTCCAGCGCCGTCGTCCCCGACAGCAGCCGGTCCACCGGCAGCCGGCCCTCGCGGAACAGGGCGACGAAGCGCGGGATGTCGCGCGAGGGCACGCAGGTCCCGATGTACGAGCCCTTCAGGGTCCGCTCCTCGGCCACCAGCGAGACGATGTTGACCGCCAGCGCCGCCTCGGGCGGGGGCAGGCCGGCGGTGACCGTGGTCCCGCCGCGCCGGGTCATCTTCCACGCCGCCTCCAGCGCCTTCGCCGAGCCGGCCATCTCCAGCGCGACCTCGGCCCCGCCGCCGGTCAGGGCGCGGACCTGCTCCACCGCGTCGGAATCCGCCGCGTTCACCGTCCGCACCGGCCCGAGCGAGCGGGCCAGCGCCAGCTTCTCCTCCGACAGGTCGACGGCCACCACCGGACTCGCCCCGCTCGCCAGCGCCCCCAGCACGCTGGCCAGGCCGACGCCGCCGAGGCCGACGACCACGACCGACTGCCCGGCCCGCACCTGCGCCGTATTGACCACCGCCCCGACCCCGGTCAGCACCGCGCAGCCGAACAGGGCGGCGTGCTCGAACGGCAGGTCGTCCGGCACCCGGACCAGCGAGCGTCGCGACACCACCGCCCGCTCCGCGAAGGCCGAGCAGCCGAGATGGTGGTGCAGCGTCTCCCCGCCCAGGTGCAGCCGCCGTCCCCCGCCCAGCAGCTCGCCCCGGCCGTTGGCCGCCGCCCCCGGCTCGCACAGGGCCGGCCGCCCCCCGGCGCAGGGCGCGCAATGGCCGCAGGAGGGCATGAAGACCATCACCACCCGGTCGCCGGGCTTCAGATCGTCGACGCCCGCGCCGACCGCCTCCACCTCGCCCGCCGCCTCGTGGCCCAGCGCCATGGGCATCGGCCGCGGCCGGTCGCCGTTGATGACGCTGAGGTCCGAGTGGCACAGGCCGGCGGCGCGGATGCGCACCAGCACCTCGTCGCGTCCGGGCGGGTCCAGCGTCACCGTCTCGATCGCCAGCGGCCGGCTGGCGGCGTAGGGGCGGGCGGCCCCCATGGACCGGAGAACGGCGGCGCGGGTCGTGATCATGCGCCGACGCTAGGCGCTTGACGCCGCGTCCGCCAAGCCCGACCGTCTCACCATCGAGCGCGCCCAAGACGCGCCGGGGAAACGCACATGCAATCGCGCTCAAGCAGCGAGCGACCGCGTCGCGAGCGATAGCGCACCGTGGGAGGACCGATGACCGGCACCATCGAGCGGACCAGACGCAGCGACTACAGCCGCTTCCAGAACATCTCCACGCGCTGGATGGACAACGACGTCTACGGCCACGTGAACAACGTGGTCTACTATTCGTGGTTCGACACGGCGGTGAACCGGCTGCTGGTCGTCAACGGCCTGCTCGACATCCATCACGGCCGGACCATCGGCCTGGTGGTCGAGACCGGCTGCCGCTACTTCGCGCCGACCGCCTTCCCCGACGAGATCGAGGCCGGCGTCCGGGTGGCGCACATCGGGACCAGCTCGGTGCGCTACGAGATCGGCCTGTTCCGCAACAAGGAGCCCGAGGCCGCGGCGGTCGGCTACTTCGTCCACGTCTACGTGGACCGCGAGACCAAGCGGCCGGTCCCGATCGACGAGAAGATGCGGGGCTTCCTCGAGGGGCTCAGGACCTAGTCGTCCAGCCGTCCCATCAGCGCCAGCGCCCCCACGGCGGTCAGCACGCCCAGCGCGAAGGCGCCGACCACCGCGCCGGTGGCGACATAGGTCGACACCGTCATCGGGCGGGCCTCGTACCACTCGACGATGTCGGCGTCGTGCAGGTCGTCGTCGAGGCTGCCCTCGGCCTCGTAGATGGCGTCGTCGGCGGTCATGGCGCGCTCCCTGTGTCCGCAGCCGGAATGCTCACGCCCGCCGCGCGTTCCCGCACCGTGACAGCGCGCCGCCCATCGGCTAGACGGCGCGCCTCTCCTTCTCGCCAGACCCAGACATCCTTCATGGCCGGCCACTCCAAGTTCAAGAACATCATGCACCGCAAGGGCCGCGCCGACGCGGTCCGCTCCAAGCTGTTCTCGCGGCTGTCGCGCGAGATCACCGTGGCGGCCAAGTCCGGCCTGCCGGATCCGGCCATGAACCCGCGCCTGCGCCTGGCGGTGAACAACGCCAAGGCCGAGTCCATGCCCAAGGACAACATCGACCGGGCGATCAAGAAGGCCTCGGGCGGCGAAATCGACGCCATGGAGGAGATCCGCTACGAGGGCCGCGGCCCCGGCGGGGTGCAGTTCGTGGTCGAGGTGCTGACCGACAACCGCAACCGGGCCGCCTCGGCGGTGCGCTCGGCCTTCACCAAATACGGCGGCGCGCTGGGCGAGACGGGCTCGGTGACCTTCATGTGGGACCGGGTCGGCAAGATCGTCTACCCCGCTGAGGCGGGCTCCGAGGACGCGGTCATGGAGGCCGCCATCGAGGCCGGCGCCCAGGACGTGGAGAGCGACCTGGTCAAGCCCGACATCTACGAGGACGCGCCGGGCCACACCATCTGGACCGCCTTCGAGGATCTCAACGAGGTCGCCGACGCCATGTCGAAGACCCTGGGCGACCCCAAGTCCACCGCCATCGTCTGGAAGCCGCAGTCGACCGTGCCGGTCACCGGCGACCAGGTCGCCACCCTGATGAAGCTGATGGACGCGCTGGACGCCGAGGACGACGTGCAGCAGGTCTATTCGAACGAGGAGATCTCGGACGAGGACGCGGCGAAGTACGCGGGCTGAGCCGTGGACCTGGGCGGGGACCGGAGGAAGGCTCCGCTGGTCGAGGAGCCGCGCCGTCCGCCGTGGAGATGGATCGTCGCCCTCGCCGCCGCCGCCGCGGTCGTCGCCTGGATCGCCTCGAACATCCGCTTCGAGCTCATTCCCGTCCACCCGGACGCCGCGGCCCCGCCCGTCAGCGAAGGCCCGGCCAGGGTCCGGCCGGCGCCCGAACCGCCGCCTCCGCCCGCCGCGGCGACTTCGCCACGCCCCCGCTGGCTGATCCAGCCGAGTCCCGAGTACCCCACGACGGCCCTGGAGGTGGGCGGCGGCGAAGTGGTTCTGAATTGCGGCGTCCAGGGCGACCAGACGCTCGGCGACTGCCGGGTGCTCGACGAGGCTCCAGGCGGCTACGGCTTCGGGCGCAGCGCGATCGAGGCGGCGCACAGGGCGAAGGTCACACCCGATTCGCCGATCGGGGTGCGCGTCCAGTTCACGGTCCGCTATCGCCTGCCTTACCCGGACGAGCCCCCTCAGGCGAGGTAGGGCGACTCCGCTTCGAGCCAGCCGTCGGGCCGGCCGATCGGGCGGCCGGGACGGCGCAGGCGCATCAGGCTGTGCAGGGCGCCGGCGAGGTCCATCAGCTGATCGTCGGACAGCTCGACCGCGGCTCGAACGACCTCGGTCTTCAACGCTGCATAGGTCGGCGGCGGGAGTTCGCGGTGCGGATGGGCGGGCATGCGGCGTCTCCGTGCGGGAGCGCGGGTTCCCGCGCGGACCGAACGGACCGTCAGGCAGGTCGGTTTCATACCGCCAAGGTCGGGTTGCCGACACAGCGGCGCGCGCGGCCGACCTGCGGAACGCCGCCGGCCCTGCAACCGTTGCCGCTGCGATGGACCTGACCGCGCCACCCGACTTCATCCTGCCGCTGCTGGCCGCGGTGCTGGCCGGAGGACTGATCGGCTTCGAGCGCGAGTGGCGCGGCCGTGCTGCGGGATTCCGGACCCACATTCTGGTCTGCCTCGCCTCGGCCCTGCTGATGGAGGCGGCGGTGTCACAGGCGGTCTGGCGTTTCGCCGCCCTGCCCGGGACGGAGATCGTCAGCGATCCGACCCGCATGGCCCACGGGGTCCTGACCGGCATCGGCTTCCTCTGCGCAGGGGTGATCTTCCGGGCCGGCTTTTCGATCCACGGCCTGACAACGGCCGCCTCGCTGTGGATCACCGCCGCCATCGGCATGCTGTTCGGGGCGGGGCTGTTCCTGCTGGGGACGGTGGGAACCGTCCTCACTGTCGGCGTCCTGACCCTGTTGCGCCTGATCAGCCGCCGCGTGCCTCAGCTGCTGGTGGTGGACGCGGAGATCGTCTGGCGGCGCGAGGCGACGGCGGCCGAGGACCGGGTCGAGGCCGCCCTGGCCGGGATCGACCGCCGCGGCCGGGCCGACCGTTTCGAACTCATCGACGGCGGCGCGGCGGTGCGCCGCAGCTTCCGGATGCGCATCGAGGGCGAACCCGCCCTCAAGGGCCTCGCCGCCCGCCTGCGCGGCATCGAGGGCGTCGTCGGCTACCGGCTGGACCCGCGCGAGGATTAGCCGCGGCGCCTTGACCGCTCGCCCCGCCGCCACATCTGTACAGCACTCACGGAACAGGAAGGTACGTCATGAAGGGCTTCATCGCCGACATCGAGGATCTCACCACGTCCAACACCGACTTTCGCCGGGTCCTGTACACCGGCAAGTTCCTGCAGCTGGTGCTGATGACGCTGAAGCCGGGCGAGGAGATCGGCGAGGAGGTTCACGAGGACCACGACCAGTTCTTCCGCATCGAGAGCGGCTCCGGCGAGGTGCTGATCGACGGGGTGAGGACGCCGATCAAGGACGACGACGCGGTCATCGTTCCGGCCGGCGCGCGGCACAATGTGACCAACACCGGCGACCAGCCGCTGACCCTGTACACCCTCTATGGCCCGCCGGATCACCGCGAGGGCGTCGTGCACCGGACCAAGGCCGAGGCGGCTGCGGCCGAGGAGCATTTCGACGGAACCACCACCGAATAGGGGCCGCCTTCGCGCCGGTCATTGTCCGTTAGGCCTCTATCGGGCATGAACGGAACGGATGGCGAACGAAGCGACTCGGATTCTCGGTCTGGACCCCGGCCTCAGGCGCACCGGATGGGGCGTGCTGGCGGCCGAAGGCTCGCGTCTGCGCTGGATCGCCCACGGCGTCGTGGCTCCCCCGGAGAAGGCGCCGTTCAGCGAGCGGCTGCTGTTCCTGCTCGAGGCGGTGGCGGAGGTCTGCGCCGCCCACGCCTGCGACGAGGCGGCGATCGAGGAGGTCTTCGTCAACATGAACCCGTCCTCCACGCTCAAGCTGGGCCACGCCCGGGCCGCGGTCATGCTGGCCCCCGCCCGCTGCGGCCTGAGCGTCGCCGAATACGCCCCCAACCTGATCAAGAAGGCCGTGGTCGGCGGCGGCCACGCCGACAAGAGCCAGATCGCCTTCATGGTGAAGCGCCTGCTGCCGGCGGCCGGCGACGTGACGGCCGATGCGGCCGACGCCCTGGCGGTGGCGATCACCCACGCCCAGCTGCGGAAGCGGGCCTTGATCAGTCCTCCCCCGCAGGGGGAGGGGGACCATGCGAAGCATGGTGGA
>MGLK01000028.1:0-35168 GCA_001794825.1 Caulobacterales bacterium RIFCSPHIGHO2_01_FULL_70_19
GGGGAGGGGGACCATGCGAAGCATGGTGGAGGGGGCGACGTCAGCCCCTCCCATGCGCTACCTCTCTCCCCATGATCGACAAGCGCGCCCTCCGGGCCGCCATGCGCGCCCACCGCAAGGGACTCGCCGGACAGTCGCCGGACGCCGCCGCGCGCGCCGCCGCCCACGTCGGCGACCTGCCGGCGGGTCGGATCGTCGCCGTCTATCGCGCCATCGGCTCCGAACTGGACGCCGACGCGGTTTCCCTGGCTCTGGAGCGGGACGGGCGCGAGCTCTGCCTGCCGGTGGTCATCGAGCTGGACGCGCCGATGATCTTTCGCCGCTGGCGCTTCGGCGATCCGCTGGAGCTCGACGCCGCCGGCGTCCCCGCGCCCCTGCCGCTGGCGGAGGTGGTGACGCCCGATGTGATCCTCACCCCGCTGCTGGCCTTCGACGCCGCCGGGGGGCGGCTGGGGCAGGGCGGCGGCTACTACGACCGAACCTTCGCCGCCCTCCCGGAGGCCCTGCGCATCGGCCTCGCCTACGCGGGCCAGCAGGTCGACCACCTGCCGCTGCAAGGGCACGACATCCGCCTGCATGGCGTTCTGACCGAGACCGGCTATACCGCCGCCCGAAAGGTCTGATCTCCCATGCGTCTCGCGTTCTTCGGCGATGTGGTCGGCAAGTCCGGCCGCGACGGCCTCAGCGACCATCTGCCCGCGCTCAAGCGGGACCTGAAGCTCGACTTCGTGGTGGTCAACGCCGAGAACGCCGCCGGCGGCTTCGGCATCACCGAGAACACCGCCAACGACCTGTTCATGGCCGGGGCCGACTGCCTGACCCTGGGCAACCACAGCTGGGACCAGCGCGAGGCCCTGACCTACATCGTGCGCGAGCCGCGCCTGATCCGGCCGCTCAACTACCCGCGCCTGATGGACGCCCCCGGCGCCGGCGCGAACCTGTTCGAAACCCACTCGGGCAAGCAGGTGCTGGTCATGAACGTGCTGGGCCGTGTCCATATGGACCCGATGGACGACCCCTTCAGCGCGGTCGAGAAGGAGCTCGCCGCCTGCCCGCTGGGCATGGCCGCCGACGCCGTCATCGTCGACATGCACTGCGAGGCCACCTCCGAGAAGATGGCCATGGGCCACTTCTGCGACGGCCGCGCCTCGCTGGTGGTCGGCACCCACACCCATGTGCCCACCGCGGACTGCCAGATCCTGCCCGGCGGCACCGCCTACCAGACCGACGCCGGCGGCTGTTGCGACTACGACTCGGTCATCGGCAACGACAAGGAGGAGCCGCTGCGGCGCTTCACCACCCGCATCTCGGGCGGCCGCTACACCCCCGCCTCCGGTCCCGCGACCGTCTGCGGCGTCTATGTCGAGACGGACGACAGGACGGGACTGGCCACCCGCGTCGAGCCGATCCGCGTCGGCGGGCGGCTGACCCAGACAATTCCCGCCGTCTGAACTGCATCCAACGGCTCCGCTCGCGACCTCTCACCGCGAAACGCCACGGAGTGCTCCCGATGCTGAAGGCCCTCGCCGCGCTTGCGGCCCTCCTCCTGCCGACCGCGGCCCTGGCCCAGGCGGCCGCGCCGGAGCGGGGCCCGGAGCCGGTGCAGGTCATGGTTCTCGGGACCTATCACATGTCCAATCCGGGGCAGGACCTGCACAACGCCCGCATCGACCCGGTCACCACGCCGGAGAAGCAGGCGGAGCTGGAGGCCGTCGCCGAGGCCCTGGCCCGCTTCAGGCCCACCGCCGTGGCCGTCGAACGGATCGCCCCCGACCAGTCGACCCTGCTGGACCCGCGCTATCCGGCCTTCACCCCCGCCGACCTGCTGACCAATCCCGACGAGCGGGTGCAGGTCGGCTACCGGCTGGCGCATCGGCTCGGCCTCGAACGGGTCTACGCCATCGACGAGCAGGACCGCGAGGGCCAGCCGTCCTACTTCCCCTTCGAGGACGTGCAGCGTTGGGCGGAAACCCACGGCGGCGGCGAACGCCTTGGCGCCATGCACGGCGAGATCGCCGCCATGCTGACCGACCTCGAGCGGCGGCAGGCCACCGAAACCGCGAGCCAGCTGCTGGCCGGCATCAACGCGCCCGAGCGGATCCGGTGGGACCAGGGCTTCTACGCCCGGCTGATGACCTTCGGCGCCGGCGACGACCAGCCCGGCGCCGTGCTCAACGCCCGCTGGTACGCGCGCAACGCCCAGATCTTCGCCCGCCTCCTGCAGGTCGCGCGGCCGGGCGACCGGATCGTGGTCGTCTACGGTTCGGGCCACAACTACTGGCTCCGCCAGATGGTCCAGACCATGCCCGGCTTCGTCCTCGTGGAGCCGTCGGAGTATCTCGTCGCGAACTGAGGTCGTCCGGGTCCTAGGCCGGAACCACCCGCCCGTCGCCGCTCTCGACCGCGTAGACAGCCCGCGTCGACAGCGTCCCGTTCCGCTCCGACACCTTGTCCAGCACCTTGAACTCGGTGCGCCAGGCTTCCGGCGTCACGTCGCAGACGACATAGCCGCGCTGGGCGTTGTTGAACTTCAGGAACGGGTTGTCGGCCATCCACTGCCGACCGCGCGGCTGCTGGTCCACGCCGTCGCCGGACGAGCTGATCGAGGTGGTCACGAACTCCGCCGCCACGGGCCGCCCTTCCGGCGTCCGGCTGTCGCGGTGCAGCTCGCCCGCATAGTTCTGGTGCTCGTCACCCGTCAGCACGACGACATTGTCGACGCGCCGCTGGTGAAGGCGGTCGAGCAGGCGCTGCCGCGGGATGCGATAGCCCGCCCAGCTGTCGAGGTTGTATCCGACCTCCGGCCCCTCGCGCCGGTCGAGGTCCATGATCATGATCTGCTGGGCCAGCACCTTCCAGTGCGCCCGGCTGCGCTCGAGATTGCGGTACAGCCACTGCTCCTGCGCCTCGCCCAGCACCTGGGCGGCGGGGTCGGTCACGCCCGCGCAGTTCGCGGCCCAGCTGTCGTCGCATGGCTGGTCCGAGCGGTGCGAGCGGGTGTCGAGGAAGTTGAGATCCAGCAGGTCGCCCCACGCCGCGTGCCGGTACAGCTGCATCTCCGCTCCGCGCGGGAAGGCCGAGCGGCGCAGCGGCATGTGCTCGTAGAAGGCCTGGGCCGCCGCTTGCCGGCGCAGCAGGAACACCTCCGGCGGCACGCCGTCGTCGATCGCCGAGACCCAGTTGTTGGCGACCTCGTGATCGTCCCAGGTCACGAACCAGGCCGCCGCCGCATGGCTGGCCTGCAGATCCGCATCCATCTTGTACTGGGCGTACCGACGCCGGTAGTCGTCGAGGCTGTAGGTTTCGCCGCCGATGTGCTGGCGCGGGTTCTCCACGGTCCCGCCCGAGCCGGTATAGGTCCGGCTGCCGCGGCCCTCGTAGATGTAATCCCCGTAGCAGTAGACGAAGTCGAGATCCTCGCCCGCGATCCGCCGGTGCGCGGTGTAGAAGCCCTGCTCGTACGCCTGGCAGCCGACCACGCCGAAGCGGGAGCGCGCGACGGCCGCGCCAGCCGCAGGGGCGGTCTTCGCCCGCCCCGTCGCGGTTCGCTCGGCTCCGGCCGTGAAACGGTAGAAATAGTCCCGCCCGGGCTCCAGGCCCTCGAGCTCCACGTGGACGGCGTGGCCCAGTTCGGGCCGGGCGATCGCCTCGCCGCTTCGCACCACGTTCGACAGGCCGCGGTCGGTTCCCACCTCCCACCGCACCGGCACGGGGGCCGACGGCATGCCATGGCCGGGCTCCAGCGGCCGCGGGGCGAGGCGGGTCCAGATCACGAAGCCGTCCGGCGTCGGATCGCCCGACGCGACGCCCAGCTGGAACGGATACTCGGCGAAGACCGGGTCGGCGAGCGCCTGACGGCCCGAGCCCAGCGCCACGCCGCCGGCGCCGAGCGCCAGCATCAGGCCGCGACGGGATACGGAATCGGGCAGGCGCATCGGTGTCTCCTCGCTTGTGGAGGTCCGACCTAGCCCGGAAATGTGACGGTCGTCACTCCGTTGGACGCCACGCCTCGAGGTCGGCGATCCGGGCGCGATGAGCTTCGCGCGAGGCCTCGGCCAGCCGCCGGACCTCGTGGTCGTTCGCGCGGGCCAGCGCCGCCTCCGCGGCGGCGAGCGCCTGCGTCTCCGCCGCCAGCAGCCGCGTCACCACGGCGGCGTCCGGATCGGAGGCCGGAGCCGCGTCGACGGGCGTCGCCTTCGTCACGGCGGCGTGGTTGGCGGCCGCGGCCTCGCGCAGGGCGCTCTCGACCGGATCGCCGCCGCCCTCGCAGGCCGCGAGGCCGAAGAGGGCCAGGGCGAGAGCGCGCCTCAAGCGCGGCCCTCGATCCAGTTCGGCATCCAGCCTTCGTGCATCTCGCGCAGATGATCGAGCGGCAGGCGGAACAGGTCACCGTTCGGGCCGGTCGAGGCGAAGTCGCGCCCCTTCGCCCGCCCGACCACCGAGGCGTGCAGCCCCGCCGCCTGCGCCTTCGCGATCAGGTCCGTCGCGTCGGTGACGGCGGCCAGGTAGCGCGCCTGGTCCTCGCCGAACAGCAGGATGTGCGCGTGGGTCGGGCTGCTGGCGTCCAGCTCCACCCCGCAGTCCGAGGCCAGGGCCATGTCCGCCGCCGCCCCGATCAGGCCGCCGTCGGACAGGTCGTGGACGCAGGTCAGATCGCCGGCCTCGATCAGGCCGCGCACGAAGTCGCCGGTCTTCTTCTCCAGCGCCAGGTCCACCGGCGGCGGCGCGCCCTCCTCCCGGCCCAGCACCTCACGCAGGTAGATCGAGGAGCCCAGTTCGCCGACGGTGTCGCCGATCAGCACCAGCACGTCGCCCTCGGCCATGCCGCCGAAGCCGGCCACCACGTCGTAGTTGGGCAGCAGGCCCACCGCTCCGACCGTCGGGGTCGGCGGAATGGCGACGCCGTTGGTCTCATTGTAGAGGCTGACGTTGCCGCTCACGACGGGGAACTCCAGCGCCCGGCAGGCCTCGGCCATGCCGTCGATGGCGCGGACGATCTGGCCCATGATCTCGGGCCGCTGCGGATTGCCGAAGTTGAGGTTGTCGGTGATGGCGATCGGCCGCGCCCCGACGGCCGTCAGGTTGCGCCACGCCTCGGCCACCGCCTGCTTGCCGCCCTCGTAGGGGTCCGCCTGGACATAGCGCGGCGTGACGTCCGAGGTGACCGCGAGGCCCTTGTCGGTGCCGTGCACCCGCACCACCCCGGCGTCCGCGCCGGTGGCCGAGTCGTGCAGGGTGTCGGCCATGACGTGACGGTCGTACTGCTCCCAGATCCAGCGCTTGGACGCCATGTCCGGACAGCACACGACCTTGATCACGGCGTCGACCCAGCTGTCCGGAGCCGGGATGGTCTTGGCGTCGAGCCGCGGCTGCAGCTCCGGCTGCACCCAGGGGCGGTCGTACATCGGCGCGTCGTCGAACAGCGGGGCCAGCGGCACGTCGCAGACCGTCTCGCCGTGATGCTTCAGCACCAGCCGCCCGGTGTCGGTGGTCTGGCCGATCACCGCCGCGTCCAGGCCCCACTTCCTGAAGATGCGGTAGCCGTCTTCCTCGCGGCCCGGCTTCAGCACCGCCAGCATTCGCTCCTGGCTTTCCGAGAGCATCATCTCGTAGGCGGTCATGCCTTCTTCGCGCTGGGGCACGGCGTCCATGTTCAGCTCGATGCCGACCCCGCCCTTGCCGGCCATCTCGACCGACGAGGAGGTCAGGCCCGCCGCGCCCATGTCCTGGATCGCCGCCACGGCCCCCGAGGCCATCAGCTCGAGCGTCGCCTCGATCAGCAGCTTCTCCGCGAACGGGTCGCCGACCTGCACGGTCGGGCGCTTCTCGTCGGAGTCCTCGTCGAACTCGGCCGAGGCCATGGTCGCGCCGTGGATGCCGTCGCGCCCGGTCTTCGACCCGAAATAGACCACCGACAGGCCCGGCGCCGGGGCGGCCGAGTAGAAGATCGAGTCCGCCTTCGCCAGGCCGACGCACATGGCGTTGACCAGGATGTTGCCGTTGTAGCCCCGGTGGAAGTTGGTCTCGCCGCCGACCGTGGGGACGCCGACGCAGTTGCCGTAGCCGCCGATGCCGGACACCACGCCGGAGACCAGCCGCTTCGTCTTCTCGTGCGACGGATCGCCGAATCGCAGGGCGTTCAGCAGCGCCACCGGCCGCGCGCCCATGGTGAAGACGTCGCGCATGATCCCGCCCACGCCCGTCGCCGCGCCCTGGTAGGGCTCGATGTAGGACGGGTGGTTGTGGCTCTCCATCTTGAAGATGCAGGCGTCGCCGTCGTCGATGTCCACGACCCCGGCGTTCTCGCCCGGCCCGCAGATCACCCGCGCGCCCTTGGTCGGGAACTTGCCGAGGTGGATCTTCGACGACTTGTAGGAGCAGTGCTCCGACCACATCACCGAGAAGACGCCCAGTTCGACCTGGTTGGGCTCGCGGCCGAGCCGGTCGAGGATCACCTGGTACTCATTGGGGGCGAGACCGTACTCGGCGGCCAGATCGGCCATGGACTTCTGGGGAGCGCTCATGGCCGCGCCTCATAGCGGCAGAACGGAGTCGTGTCAGCCGCAAGAGGAACATCGACGGCGGCCTTTCATTGATTGGCTGACGCCAAGGAGGCCCTCCATGACCGACCAGCCCATCGATCCCGCCGCCACGCCCGAGGATCCGGACGCCCCGGAGATCGCCGCCGACGACGTCGGCGCCAGCGCCGCGGCCGAGCGCGCGGCGAAGCAGGCGGCCGACGACCCGGACGGGGAGGACGCCTGATGTCCCGCACCCCCGATCCGACTCCGGCGGAGACCTCGCCCACGCCGGCCGACCATCAGCAGATGGACCGTTCCAACGATCCGGCGGTGACCCGCGCCATGGACGAGGCCGCCCCCGGGGTGGCCATGCACAGCCGCCGTCAGCGGCTGACCGGCTCCGCCGCCGGCGTCGGCAGCGTCGGCTATGACGAAGCCGGCGCCTTCGACGTGGGCGCCGGCGAGGAGCCCGGCGGAGACGAACCGGACTCGCGCGGCGGCGGCTAGGTCGGCCGCTCGACGCCGCGGCGCAGGCGGAAGGTCAGGATCACCGCGCCGACCAGCACCGCGACCGCCGCGCTCAGCGCGCCGTAGGCGACGAGTTCGCGCCCGCGCTCCAGCTCGGCCACGAACACGCCCAGCAGGCCCCACGCCACCGGCAGCGGATAGGCCATGGTGCGGAGGCGGGCGGTCACCAGCAGGGCGACCCCCGCGACGATCACCACGGCGATCAGCGCCCAGACCTCGGGGGAGGGGCTCTCCGGGAGGGTCCCGTTCCCCGTCAGCACCGTCAGCAGGTTCACGGGCGAGGCGACCGTCAGCCAGCCGGCCAGCAGGGCCAGCGGCCAGATCACCATCAGGCGATCCCGATCGCTCCGGTCCAGGGTCCGGATGGTTCCCGCCTCCATCAGCATCGGGACCAGCAGGGCCAGCAGCGAGCCGAAAATCAGCACCACCGTGCCCCATTCCCAGTCGAAGGCCGAGGCCACGATCCACCAGCCGATGCCGAGGAAGGCCAGCAGCGAAGGCCAGCCGAACCGGTGAATAAGCCGGCTTTCACCGGTCTGCGGCAGGGCCTGCCGCACCGCGTAGATCAGCAGGCCGAGGTAGATGATCCCCCAGATCGAGAAGGCGTAGCCGGCCACCCGCAGGGTGGCGTCGCTGTCGGCGGAGAACTCCGCCGGGGTCTGGCCCCAGCCGATCGCCATCTGCGCATAGGCGATCACCACGGCGAAGATCGCGGCGGCCAGCACGAGCAGCCGGCGCGTCGTCTGCGCGGAGGAGGGGCGGATGATGGAGGGCATGGCGGACTCCGGCGAAGGGGCCTGTCCTCTACGCCCGGCGGTGGGGATCGGTTCACGCCGGAACCGCGGTCCGGCCCCGCTGGTTCAGTCTTCCGACGCAGAGGAGAACGAGATGGCCGAACACGACCGCCCAACGCCCGCCGAGGACCCGCATTTCGAAACCGGCACTGTGCGCGCCGACCGGGCCCGAGAACAGGGGCTCGGCATGGGTGAACGCGAGCTTCAGGCCCAGCGTGATCCGGGCGGGGTGCGCACGCCCGACGTCGAGGTGGGTAGCGAGGAAGACGACTCCTCCGCGGCCGAAGCGCTGGACCGGTCGGTCGGCGTCCAGGGCGCCCGGGACGACGAACAGGCGATCTCTCCCGCCCGCGAAGATCGGTAAGGGCTTGACGAGCGCCGCTCGACGACCTCCGATCTCCGCATGGAGGCCGTCGAACGTCAGAACGATGACGCCCACCGGCGGCGGCTCGCCGACGCCGACCGCCGCCTCGCCGCCGATCCTCGCGACCTCGGGGCCCTGATCGCAAAGGGGGATGCGCTCACCGCCCTCGGCGATGCGCGGGCCGGAGCCGGCTTCTACAGCTGTGCGCTCAGATATGCCGGAGACGGGCGGACCCTGCCGGCCGACCTCGTCGCCGACCTGCGCCGCGCCCAGGACGCCGCGAAGGAGCAGGCGCGGCGCTTCGAATCCCACCTGACCGACAGCCTCGCCGCCGCCGGCTTCGATCCGGCCCTGTCGAGCGCGCGGTTCAGCCAGTCGCTCGACCTCATGGCGGGGCGCAAGCGGCTCTACCTGTCGCAGCCGCTCTTCTACCTCTTCCCGGGCCTGCCCCAGATCCAGTTCCAGCCGCGTGAAACCCTGCCCTGGCTCGACGCCGTGGAGGCCGCCGCCGCCGACATCCGGGCGGAGCTCGAGGCGCTGCTGGCCGAGCCCGGGCTGTTCCGGCCCTATGTCGAGCGCCGGGCCGATCGACCCAACTCCGACACCGCCGGCATGGTCGAGAACCCCGACTGGAGCGCCCTCTACCTCTGGAAAGACGGGGTGGAGCAGACGGAAGTCGCCCGCCGCTGCCCGCGGACGCTGGCGGCGCTCGCCGAGGTTCCGCTGTGCCGGGTTCCGGGGCGCACCCCGTCGATCCTCTTCTCCCGGCTCAGGCCCGGCGCGCGCATCCCGCCGCACCACGGACTGATCAATACGCGCCTGATCTGCCATCTGCCGCTGATCGTGCCGCCGGGGAACCGCTTCCGCGTCGGCAACGAGATTCGCGAGTGGAAGGAGGGCGTGGCCTGGGCCTTCGACGACACGGTGGAGCACGAGGCGCGCAACGACAGCGCGGCGGATCGCACCATTCTGATCTTCGACGCCTGGAAGCCCGAGCTCACCGGCGAGGAGCGCGAGCTGGTCTCCGCCATGTTCGAGGCCATCGACGCCTACGGCGCCGGCGGGACGGCCTGGGGAGTGTAGGGGCGAGGCAGCCGTCAGGCGGCGGCGAAGACGCTCTGGAACAGCACCGCGCCGTCGGCCGAGCCCAGCTCCGCCTCGAAAGCCCGGTCCGGGTGGGGCATCATGCCCAGAACATTGCCGCGGGCGTTCTGGATGCCGGCGATGTCGGCGATCGAGCCGTTGGGATTGTCGACGTAGCGGAACACCACCTGACCCTCGCCCTCGAGCCGCTTCAGGGTCTCGGCGTCGCAGAAGTAGTTCCCGTCTCCATTGCCCTGGGTCATCACGACCTCGCGCTGGCCCTGATAACCGGAGGTGAAGCGGGTCTGGCCGTTGGCCACCTCGAGAGTGACGGGCTTGCAGACGTATTTCAGCCCGGCGTTGCGCAGCAGGGCGCCCGGCAGCATCCCCGCCTCGCACAGGATCTGGAAGCCGTTGCAGATGCCGACCACGGCCACGCCGTCGTCGGCGGCCTTCTTCACCGCCTGCATCACCGGCGACAGGGCCGCCATGGCCCCGCAGCGCAGGTAGTCGCCGTACGAGAAGCCGCCGGGCAGGACGATCAGGTCCAGCCCCTTGGGCAGTTCGGTCTCCTGGTGCCAGACCATCCGGACTGGCTCGCCGGTCGAGCGTTCGATGGCGACCTTGCAGTCGCGGTCGCAGTTGGACCCGGGGAAGACGATGACGGCGGCGCTCATGGCGCGGCCCTTTAGCAGCGTTCGGCGGCGATGTCAGGGCGCCGCCGTCAGCCGGGCGCGCAACGTTGTTCGCACAGATTCGAAAGAGGCTCACCCTTGCCCGCGGTTCTCGTAGGTCGCCGTGATCGACGCCTTCGCCAGCGTGTGGAAATGCAGGTTGAAGCCGAACACAGCGCCCGAGTTGTCCGGGGTCACGTCCAGCTTCTCCACGTCCACCGCGAACACCGTGAAGACGTACCGGTGCGGCCCGTGGCCCGGCGGCGGAGCGGCCCCGCCGAAGCCCGGCTCGCCATAGTCGGTGCGACCCTCGACAGCCCCCGCGGGAACCGGCCCGCCCGTCGGCAGCTCGGTCACCCCGGCCGGAATGTTGGCCACCGTCCAGTGCCAGAAGCCGGAACCCGTCGGCGCGTCCGGATCATAGCAGGTGACGGCGAAGCTCCTCGTCCCCTCCGGCGCGCCCGACCACTTCAGGTGCGGGGAGGTGTTTCCCTTCGCCTTGACCTGGGCGTCCGGCAACACGCCGCCGTCGACGATGTCGTTGGAGGTGAGGGTGAAGGTCATGTCGGATCTCCTGCGACTGCCGCTCCAGTGAACGCGCAAAAGGCGGGCAAGCCTAGCCCCGGGTCGGCTGTTCTTCTAAAGTCCCGATGGCTACGGCGACGGCCAGGGTACAGTGACGGTCACGGCCACTGCCACGGAGGCGGAACCGGTGCTCGAGCGCTTGATCAGCCGTGTGTACAGAACCCGGCCCATCCGGGTGCGGCTTCCGGGCGGCCGTGAGATCGTCAGCGCCGCGCCGGGCGAGCCCGAACTCACCCTCGCGCTGCGCGACCTGCGGACAGTCGCGCGCATCGCCGCGAACCCCGAGCTGGCGCTGGGCGAGGCCTGGGTCGACGGCGGCCTCGCGGTGGAGGGAGGCGACATCTACGCCTTCCTCGACCTGACCGCGTCGGAGCTCGTGGGCCGTCCCCGCCGCGGGCCGGGCGCCGGCTGGCGTCTCCGGCGGCTGCTGGAGCAGTCCAACGACCGGCTGCGCGCCCGGCGCAATGTGCATCACCACTATGATCTGACCGTCGACCTCTACCGGCTCTTCCTCGACGAGGACCTCCAGTACTCCTGCGCCTTCTTCGAACACCCGGGCCAGTCGCTGGACGAGGCCCAGGCGGCCAAGAAGCGCAGGATCGCCCGCAAGCTGCTGCTGCGGCCCGGCGACCGCGTCCTCGATATCGGCTGCGGCTGGGGCGGGCTCGGCCTCACGCTCGCCGAAGCCGGGGCCCGGGTGACGGGCGTCACCCTGTCGACCGAACAGCACCGCCTCGCCAACGAACGCGCCGCGGCCCGCGGCCTCGCCGACAGGGCCGGCTTCCGGCTGCAGGATTATCGCGATCTGGACGAGCGGTTCGACCGGATCGTCTCGGTCGGCATGTTCGAACACGTCGGCGTGCCCAACTACCAGGCCTATTTCGACACGGTGGCCCGCCTGCTCGAGGACGACGGCGTCGCGCTGATCCATTCCATCGGCCGCAAGGACGGCCCCAGCCGGACCCAGCCGTGGATCCGGAAATACATCTTCCCGGGCGGCTACATCCCCGCCCTCTCGGAGGTCCTGCCGGCCATCGAACGCTCCGGGCTCTGGGTCACGGACGTCGAGATCCTGCGTCTCCACTACGCCGACACGCTGAGGGCGTGGCGGGAACGCTTCCTCGCCCGCCGCGCCGAGGCTGCGGCCCTCTACGACGAGCGCTTCTGCCGCCTGTGGGAATTCTACCTGGCGTCCAGCGAGGTCGCCTTCCGCCGCCTCGGCCACATGGTGTTCCAGATCCAGCTGGCGAAACGGCCGACCGCGGCGCCGCTGACGCGCGACTATCTCTGCGGCGACTGACGCGGATCAGTGCGCCGCGCCCACCGCCTCCGTCGTGAACGCCCGATCATCCATCAACCCGCCGGCGAGCGCCGCGGCGAACACCACGCAGGCGCCGGCGACGAACAGGATCACGGTCAGCCGGACCAGCCGCCGCAAGTCACGCCACCTCGATCCGGTAGCTCTCGATCACCGTGTTGGCGAGGAGGGTGTCGCACATCTTCTTCGCCTCGCCGGCGGGGTCCTCTCCGTCGAACTCGAACTCGATCAGCTTGCCGACCCGCACGTCCCTGACGCCGGTCCAGCCGAGGCCGTTCAGGGCGCCCTCGACGGCCTTGCCCTGCACGTCCAGCACGCCGGGCTTCAGGAACACGTGCACCTTCACCTTGGCCATCAGTGCAGTCCTCCCTGGATCACGGTCGGCATCCCCTTCATGATTCCGAGACGGCGCGCCACCTCGGTGTAGCTCTCGATGACATTGCCCAGATCGCGGCGGAAGCGGTCCTTGTCCAGCTTCTCGCCGGTGGCCGTGTCCCACAGGCGGCAGCTGTCCGGGCTGATCTCATCGGCGAGGATGACGCGGCTGAAGTCGTTTTCCCAGATGCGTCCGAACTCGATCTTGAAGTCGACCAGGGTGATGCCGACGCCGGCGAACAGGCCGGACAGATAGTCGTTCACCCGCACCGTCATGGCCAGGATGTCGTCCAGCTCCTGGGTGCTCGCCCAGTTGAAGGCCGTGATGTGCTCCTCGGTGACCATCGGGTCGTTGAGCTCGTCCTTCTTGTAGTAGAATTCGATGATCGAGCGGGGCAGGGGCGTGCCCTCGTCGATGCCCAGCCGCTGGCTCATCGAGCCGGCCACGATGTTGCGGCACACCACTTCCAGCGGGATGATCTCGCATTCGCGGATCAACTGCTCGCGCAGGTTCAGACGCTTGATGAAGTGGTTGGTCACGCCGATGCCGTTCAGGCGCGACATGATGAATTCGCTGATCTGGTTATTGATGACGCCCTTGCCCTCCAGCGTCGCCCGCTTCTGGGCGTTGAAGGCGGTGGCGTCGTCCTTGAAATACTGGATCAGCGTGCCGGGCTCGGGTCCCTCGTACAGGATCTTGGCCTTGCCCTCGTAGAGCTTCTTGCGCTTGACGTTCATGTGTCCGGTCCGGGCGGGGCCGCGCCGGAAACGAAAAACGCGCGGCCGGAACGGGGTCCGGGCGGCGCGATCCTGAATCGGCGGGCGGGAGAATTCGGTCGCGCCTCCCTTAGCGGAACCCGGTTGCGGACACAAACCGCAGGCCGCCCGGGCGGGCCCGGGGACAGAGCGCCGCAACCCTCATGGTTCCGATTGCGTTCGGGGCACGGGGGGCTATAGAGCACCCCGATGCGGCCACGATTCCGGCCGTCCTTCGGAGCCTGCGGACCCCATGACCACCTTCGACGATCGGGAAAAGGGCTTCGAGTCCAAGTACGCCCTCGATCAGGAACAGGAATTCAAGGCGGTCGCCCGGCGCAACAAGCTGCTGGGCCTGTGGGCCGCGCAGAAGATGGGCCTGTCGGCGGAAAGCGCCGAGCAATACGCCTCGGCCGTCGTTCGCGCCGACTTCGAGCAGCCGGGCGAGGAAGATGTCTACCGCAAGATCGCCCAGGACCTGGAGGGCGCCGGCCTGACCGTCTCGGAAGGAGAGATCCGCCGCAAGATGGACGAGCTGTCCTCGGTCGCCCGCGAACAGATCCGCGCCGGCGAATAGGCCGCGCCGCTCCGGGCCTGAACGGCAGAAAGGCCGCCCTTCCGGGCGGCCTTTCGCATTTCACCGCCATGACTCGCGGATCAGTTCGGCATCACCACCGTGTCGATGGCGTGGATCACGCCGTTCGTCGCCGCCACGTCAGTCTGAACGACCGTGGCCGTGCCGCCGGTCTCGTCGGTCAGGGTGACCGAGCCGTCGGCGCCGGCGCGCGCGGTCAGAACGCCGCCCTCGACCGTGGTCAGGCGGGCGCTGCCGCCGCCTTCCTGGATCTGCCGGGTCAGGGTCGCCGCATCCACCCGGCCGGCCACGACGTGATAGGTCAGGATCTTGGTCAGGTCGGCCTTGCCGGCCGGAGCCAGCAGCGCGTCGCGAGTGGCGGCCGGCACCTTGCCGAAGGCGTCGTCGGTGGGGGCGAAGACGGTGAACGGTCCGGCGCCGTTGAGGGTGTCGACCAGGCCCGCGGCCTGCACCGCGGCCACCAGGGTCGAGAAGCTGCCGGCGCCCTGGGCCACGGCCACGATCGTCCCCGACGCGGCGGGATCGGCGGCGGCGGCGGTCTCGGCCGGAGGGGCGTCTTCCGCCGGGACCGGGGTTTCGGCGGCGTTGCTGCAGGCGGCGATCAGCAGGGTCGAGGTCAGCGCGGCGATGGCGACGGCGCCGTGACGGGGGGTCTTCATGGAGCTTTCCTTCCTGAGACGACGCCGGGGGTCGGCGCCTGTCAGGGTTACGCCCCCCCGCCGCCGCCGGATGGCCGCCTGCGTCAGGACGCCGCGTCGTCGCGCAGCCAGTCGGCCAGGCCGGCCCAGAGGCGGGCCTTCGCCGACAGCGGCAGGGTGTAGGCCGGACTGGACGACGGAAGATCGACCAGCGCCAGGCCTGCGGCGCCGGCCATCGACCGGCGTCCGATCCGCGCCGCCGTGCCGCCGTTGAAGGCCACCGCCCGCAGGCGCGGCAGGTCTGCGATCAGGCGGCGCAGGTCGGCCGCCTCGGCCTCGCGGATCGCCCCGTCGAGGCTCCCCGGCCGGCGGGCCCGGGCGATCACGTCCCACAGCCCGACGCCCGCGCCGCGCAGCACGGCCAGCCGCTCGTCGTAGGGCAGTCCGGCGAGATCCCGGCCGACGACCGGCCCCAGCAGGCGCCAGAAGCCATTCTGCGGATGGCCGTAGTACTGGCCGGCCTTCAGGGAGGCGTCGCCCGGCAGGCTGCCGAGGATCAGCAGCCGCGTGTCCGCGTCGACGACCGGCGCGAACGCAGCCTTGAACATTCAGTCCCCGAACACCCGCGCGAACACCGTGTCCACGTGCTTGGTGTGGTACCGGAGGTCGAACAGGGCCTCGAGGTCCGCGTCTGGCAGGGTCACCCGCTCGTCCGCCTTCAGGAAGTCGAGGAACCGCCCCTCGCCGCGCCACACCCTCATGGCGTTCTCCTGTACGGCCGCGTAGGCGTCCTCGCGCGACATCCCCGCCTGGGTCAGCGCCAGCATCACCCGCTGCGAGAACACCAGGCCACCGAGGCGGTCGAGGTTCTTCTGCATGTTCTCGGGATAGACGTTCAGCCGTTCGATCACCCCGGCCAGCCGGTGCAGGGCGAAGTCGAGGTGGATCGAGGCGTCCGGGCCGATGCCGCGCTCCACCGAGGAGTGGCTGATGTCACGCTCGTGCCAGAGGGCGACGTTCTCCATCGCCGGGACCACCGCCGAGCGCACCAGCCGCGCCAGACCGGTCAGGTTCTCGGTCAGGATCGGATTGCGCTTGTGCGGCATGGCCGACGAGCCCTTCTGGCCTTTGTCGAAGAACTCCTCGGCCTCCAGCACCTCGGTGCGCTGCAGGTGCCGGATCTCGGTGGCCAGCCGCTCGATCGACGACGCCACCACCCCCAGCGCCGCGAACCACGCCGCATGGCGGTCGCGCGGGATCACCTGGGTCGACACCGGCTCGACCTGCAGGCCCATCTTCTCCGCCACATAGGCCTCGACCGCCGGATCGACGTTGGCGAAGGTGCCCACCGCCCCCGAAATAGCGCAGGTGGCGATTTCCTCGCGCGCCGCGACCAGTCGGCGCCGCGCCCTCTGGAACTCGGCGTGATAGCCGGCCAGCTTCAGGCCGAAGGTCACAGGCTCGGCGTGGATGCCGTGCGAACGGCCGACGCAGACGGTGTCCTTGTGCTCCTTCGCCCGCGTCTCCAGCGCCGCCAACACCCGGTCCACGCCGGCCAGCAGCAGGTCCGTTGAGCGCGCCAGCTGCACCGCGAAGCAGGTGTCGAGCACGTCGGAGCTGGTCATGCCCTGGTGCAGGAACCGCGCCTCGTCGCCGACGATCTCGGCGACATGGGTCAGGAAGGCGATGACGTCGTGCTTCGTGGTGCGCTCGATCTCGTCGATGCGGTCGGCGTCGAAGGTCGCGTCCTTGCCCTTGGCCCAGATGGCCTCGGCGGCCTCGACCGGAATCACGCCCAGCTCGGCCATCTTCGTGGCCGCATGGGCCTCGATCTCGAACCAGATCCGATACTTGGTCTCCTGCGACCAGATGGCGACGGCGTCGGGGCGGGAATAGCGGGTGATCATGGGCGCGGGGTGTCGGTCCCGGGCCCCCGCGAGTCAAGCGTCGCTTGTGGCGGGGCGCGCCGAACTCGGGCTCGCCGGCATGGTCCCCGGCCGGGTCGCGGCGTATTCAGGACGGGCGAACGGAGGGACTCATGGAACTGATCATCGGACCGCGGCTGTATTCCACCTGGTCGCTGCGCCCGTGGCTGGTGCTGAAGCGCTGCGGCGCTGATTTCACCGTGCGCGAGATCGACATCTACGGACCGGAAGGTCGCGCGGAGCTGGACCGGGTTTCGCCGTCCGGGTTTGTGCCGCTGCTCCGGGTCGACGGGGAGACCATCTGGGACTCCCTGGCGATCTCCGTCTGGTGCGCCGAGCGCTTTCCGGACGCCCGACTGTGGCCGAGCGACCCTCATGCCCGCTGGCTGGCGCGCGCCGCGACCTGTGAGATGCACGGAGGCTTCACCGCCCTGCGCACCCACTGCGGCATGGGACCGGACCACACCATGGTCGGCCCCGACCGCTGTCCCCCGCCCGTTGGCGAGGGGCTGGAGCGCGACCTCCGCCGCATGGTCTCGCTGTGGAAGGAGATGCGCGCCCGCTTTGGCGCCGGTGGTCCGTATCTCTTCGGCGAATGGTCGATCGCCGACGCCTTCTTCACTCCGGTGGCGACCCGTTTCCGCCATTTCCAGATCGACCTGGGGGAGTACGGTGACGACGGGACGGCCGCCGCCTATCGGGACGCGCTCCTCGCCCAGCCCGATTTCCTCGAGTGGACGGCGGAAGCGTTGCATTAACCGCACCGCCCAACGCCGCCTTAAGACAACGTCGCTATCTCTGGAGCCTCACCCGCGCCGGAGCGTTCAGGGTCAGCCATGTCGATGCCCGCCCCACAGCCCCAGGCCCGCCGTCCCAGCCTGCTGGTCTACGGCCTGATGATCGTTGTCGCCTGCTGTCTGCCGGCGCTTCTGCTGGCGGGCCTCTAGCCCCCGGTCGCCGGCAGCGCCGCGACCTCGACCGGCTGCGCCGGCGCGGGCGGGGCCACATAATCGAGGCTCAACGGAACCCGTGTGGCTCCCGACGCCACCGCGGCGAGCGTGTTCAGGGGACGCCCGTTCATGCGCTGGTAGATCCAGTAGGCCGCCACCACCTTTTCGACGTAGTCGCGCGCCTGCGGCACGTCGATGGTCTCGATCAGCAGGAGAGGGTCGGCGTCCTGGCCCAGCTTGCGCACCGCCGCCACCATCGGGCCGGGGCCGGCGTTGTAGGACGCGGCCGCGCGCAGCAGGTCCCCGTCGATCGCCGGCATGGCCAGCACGCGCTGGATGTACGCCTGGCCCAGGCGGGCGTTGACGTTCGGGTCGTAGAGCCGCTCGGGATCGCTGACGAAGCCGTTGTCTCCGGACAGCTCCGCCGCCGTCGTCGGCATGACCTGCATCAGGCCGTAGGCGCCCACTGACGACCGCGCGCGGGCGTTGAAGTCCGTCTCCTTGCGGGCGATGGCGTAGACCAGAGAGCGCTCGACGGTGAAACCGCCTTCGGGCTCGATCACAGGCTGGGGATACCGGTTGGCGTCGATCCGCCGCGCTTCCTGGTCGGATCCGGTGACCCGCGGCCCCAGCGCCCGCCCGAGCGCCGCCCACAATTCCCGCGCGCGGTTGTCGATCGCCGAGCGGAACCCGGTGCGCAGCGCGTCGCGGGCGTCCTCCCGGCGGCCGACCTCGTAGTAGGCGACGGTCCGGCGCGCATCCGGGTTGCTCTGCACGAAGGCGTGCAACTCCGCGGTCTCGACTCCGATGGGTTCGGCTGGCGACCAGGCGGCCCGCTGAAGGGTGGCCTGATAGGGACGTGGGCCGAGGTTCTCGATCTCGGGCTCTTCGCCCAGCTGGGCCAGGGCGATCTGGCCGTAGAAACTCGCCGGCCAGGTCGCGGCGCGGCGCAGCAGCGGCCTTACCCGATCGTGCTGGCTCGAACGTCCGGCCGAGCGGGCCGCCCAGAAGGCGGCGCCGGCGCGCACCCAGCCGTCCTCGGTGGGATCCTCCAGCACCCGCTCGAAGGCCGACGCAGCGCGCGCGAACTCGCCCTGCCGATACTGCGCCAGGCCCACCGTCCACCAGTCGCCGATCTGCTCGCCCAAGGCCACCGCCCCGGCCAGGTCGTCGCGGTTCAGCGCCACGCGGGCCGCCCGGGTCGGATCGCCCTCGACGTTCCCGCCCGCTGCGGCTACCCCGGCCCAGCTGCGACCGAAGAAGCGTGCGGGACGGCGCGGCTCGGGAGCCCCGTCCGGCCGCCGCCGCAGCGCGAGGCTGTAGGCCCGGTCGGCGCACGGCAGGTCGGCGTATTCCTCGAGCCAGGCCGCCAGCTCCTCGTAGGTGGCGGTGTAGTCGGGGTGGAACAGGCGCTCGAACTCGACCTGGCCCAGCAGGATCCGGTCCTGGGCCTGGCGCGCGGAGGCGCGCGCGGCCTCGAGATCGCCGCGGCGCAGCGCGTCGAAGGCCGTCGTGTAGCTGAGGCGATCGGCCGGGCTCAGGGCGGAGACCGGCCGGTTCTCGGAACCATCGGCGTAGGCGACGGTTTCCTCGCCTGCGGTCGCCTGCGCGCCGCCGGCGAGGGCAAGCGCAATCGCCAGCGTCGGCGCAAACAGGGCGTGGCGGAATTGAACACGCACTTGGCGGCCCCCCTTGGAGCGGCGGCGGAATCGTCTCGATTCGATCCGGCCGCGCGCCTTACGTTCGGTCGTCAGGCCAGAAAGGCGCCACGGCCCCGGCCAGTGTCAAGTTCTGACCTCCTTTTAGGGCGTATTTGAGTCCGGCCGATGAACGCCTCAGGCCCCTTCGTCCAGCCGCACCGCCAGCGACAGCAGGTCCGCCCACACCGCCTTCTTCGCCATGGGCGTGCGCAACAGGAAGGCCGGATGAAGCGTCGGCAGGGCCGGGGCGGCGACGCCCCCTTCCGCCAGCCGCCACTCCTTCCACTGTCCTCGCAGCTTCATGATGCCCTCGTCGGTCCCCAGCACCGACTTCGACGCCGCGGCCCCCAGCAGCAGAACCGCCTTCGGCTTCAACAGGGCGAACGCCCGCTCGAGGAAGGGCGCGCACACCGCCTGCTCGGCCGCGGTCGGCGTGCGGTTGCCGGGAGGCCGCCAGAACACGGTGTTGGTGATGAAGACCCGTCCCTCGAGACCCGCCTCGCGCAGCATCCGGTCCAGCAGCTGGCCGGCCTTGCCGACGAACGGCTGGCCGCGCGCGTCCTCCTCGGCGCCGGGGCCTTCGCCCACGACCATGAGCGGCGCCTGCGGATCGCCGCGGCTGAACACCGCCTGCCGGGCCCCCATGCCGCGCAGCGGACATCCCTCGAAGGCGGCGATGGCCGCGCCCAGGGCCTCCAGCGAATCCGCGCCCGCGGCCAGCCGCCGGGCCTCGGCGACAGCGTCGCCGGGGGCTTGCGCGACCACCGACGCGGTGGCCTTCGCCACCGCCTTCACCGCCGGCGGGGGCGTCACATGGGTGCGGTCGACCGGCGCATCCTCGAAGCAGGCGTCGACCCCTGCATCGCGCCAGAAGGCGAGCAGGCTCTCGGTGGCGGCGCTGTCGAGGGGCTGGACGGACATGGCTCCGCGACAGGGATAGTCCTTGACCGCCCTCGCGTCACCTTCCGATAAGGCGCATACATCCGACGATACCGACCGCGAGGGAATTCAGGGGCATGGCCGAGCAAGCGATCGAGGGCGGCGCGGCGAACGCGTGGCAGGAAGCCGTCATCGACAAGCTGCCGCCGCTCGAGGCGCTGGCCGGCGTCGAGCGCGAGGTCATGGAGTACGACGTGGTGATCGTCGGCGGCGGCCCCGCCGGTCTCGCCGCCGCCATCCGCCTGAAGCAGCGCGCCGAAAAGGACGGCCGCGAGGTCTCCGTCGCCGTGCTGGAGAAGTCGGCCGAGATCGGCGGGCACATCCTCTCGGGCGCCGTGATCGACCCGAAGGCGCTGACCGAGCTGTTCCCGGACTGGAAGGAACGTGGAGCGCCGCTCGAGACCCCGGTCACGAAGGATCGCTTCCTCGTTCTCGGCCCGCACGGCCAGGCCGACCTGCCGATGTTCGCCCTGCCGCCGATGATGCACAACGACGGCTGCTACATCACCTCGCTGGGCAACCTCTGCCGCTGGCTGGGCGAGCAGGCCGAGGCGCTGGGCGTCGAGGTCTATCCGGGCATGGCCGCGAGCCACGTGGTCTGGGACGAGCCGTCGGGGCGGGTGAAGGGCGTCGTCGCCGGGGTGTTCGGCATCGACCGGGAAGGCAGGCCGACCGGCGAGTTCCAGCCCGGCATCGAGCTGCACGGCAAGTACGTCTTCATCGCCGAGGGGGGGCGCGGCTCGCTGGCCAAGACCGTGATGGCCCGCCACAATCTCTGCGACAAGGCCGAGCCCCAGAAGTTCGGCATCGGCATCAAGGAGCTGTGGCAGGTCCCAGCCGAGAAGCACCAGCCCGGTCTGGCCCAGCACACCACCGGCTGGCCGCTCGACGAGAACACCGGCGGCGGCAGCTTCATGTACCACTTCGGCGATCGCTACGTGGCCATCGGCTATGTGGTGCACCTGAACTACCGCAATCCGTACCTGTCGCCGTTCGACGAGTTCCAGCGCTTCAAGCACCACCCGGCGATCAGCGAGCACCTCGAGGGCGGCACGCGCATCTCCTACGGCGCCCGCGCCATCACCGAGGGCGGGTTCCAGTCGGTGCCGCGGCTGTACTTCCCCGGCGGGGCCCTGATCGGCTGCTCGGCCGGCTTCGTGAACGTGCCGCGCATCAAGGGCAGCCACAACGCCATGAAGACCGGCATGCTGGCCGCCGACGCCGCCTTCGACGCGCTGGCCGCCGGTCGCGGCGGCGACGAGCTGGTCGAGTACCAGGCCGCCTACGAGGATAGCTGGGTCTATCGCGAACTGAAGCGCGTCCGGAACGCCAAGCCGCTGCTGTCGAAGTTCGGCACCACGCTGGGCGGGGCGCTCGGCCTGTTCGACATGTGGTTCCAGACCCTGTTCGGCGGCTTCTCCCTGTTCGGCACGATGAAGCACGGCAAGACGGACGCCGCCTCGACGGAGCCCGCGTCGAAGCACCGCCCGATCGCCTATCCGAAGCCGGACGGGAAGCTCAGCTTCGACAAGCTGTCGTCGGTGTTCGTCTCCAACACCAACCACGCCGAGGACCAGCCGGCCCACCTGAAACTGCTCGACCCCTCCGTGCCGATCCGGGTCAACCTGCCGAAGTACGGCGAGCCGGCGCGCCTCTACTGCCCGGCCGGCGTCTACGAGGTGGTCTACGCCGACGATGCGGCGAAGACCGATCCGCGCTTCGTTATCAACGCCCAGAACTGCGTCCACTGCAAAACCTGCGACATCAAGGACCCGTCGCAGAACATCGTCTGGACGACCCCGGAGGGCGGCGGCGGCCCCAACTATCCGAATATGTGACGCGCTCCGGGCGAGGGGCCTTGCCGCCGCCGCATAATCCGGGAAGGTTCCCGCCATGCGCCTTTCCGCCCTTCGCCTGCTCCTGACCGGCTGCGCCGCCCTGGCGCTCGCTCCCGTCGCCCTGGCCCAGGATGCGCCGGTGATCGTCGATCCGCCCCTGTCGCCGCCGGCGGTCGTCATCCCGCCAGCGGAAACGGTGGATCCTTCCGAGGCCCTTCCGCCTGCCGTGGTCCCGACCGACCCGGAGGTCGAGGAGGCGACCCTCGCCGCGCCGCCGATCCCGGCCGAGTGGGCGCCGGTCCCGCTGGACGCCGCCGGCCGCTCCGCCTACGGCCTCTATCTCTCCGGTCGGGTGGCGGGCATCCGCGGCGCCCGCGCCGACGCGGCGGAGTTCCTCGCCCGCAGCCAGGCGCTGACCCCGGAGCAGCCGGCCCTCGGCGAGGAAGCCTTCCGCGCCGCCCTGTTCACCGGCGACCTCGAGACCGTCGTGCGCCTGACCCCGATGGTCGACGACATGCCCTTGTTCGCCGACGCCGGCCGGCTCTTCGGTGTGGTCGGATCGCTCCGCCGCGGCGACGGCGCCGCGGCGCTGGCGGCGCTGCGGGATCGACCCTTCACGGCCCCCTACGGGTCCGTTGCGCGCTACCTCCTGCCGGCGGTCAACGCCGCCGCCGGCGACTGGGACGCCGCCCTCCAGCCCGTCGCGGCCGTCGCCGGCGATCCCGCCGGTCTGGTCCTCAGGCTGCAGCGGGCGCGCCTGCTCGAACTGCGGCGTCGGCACGACGAGGCCGACGCCGAGTATCAGGCGCTCATGGCGCTTCCGGAAGGCGGCCGGGTGTACGGCGTCGCCTATGGGCAGTTCCTCGAGAGACGCGGTCGTCGCGCCGAGGCCGAAGCCCGCTATCGCGCCTCGCTGGAGGGACCTGCGCCCGATCCGGCGGCCTTGCGCGGGCTGGAACGGATGGCGAGCCGTGAACGGCCGCCGGCGCCCCCCTCGGTGACCGCGAACGCCGCCGACGCCCTGGTCTTCGCCGCGCTGGAGGCCACCGAGTATGAGCAGCACGAGATCGCCGCCATCTATCTGCGACTGGCCCAGGCGCTCGCGCCGCAGGACACGACCGCCCTTCGCCTCGGGCTGGCCTTCGCCGGCGCCGGTCAGGAGACCCCGGCCCAGGCGGCCTTCCTCAGCGTCAGCGAGGCCGATCCCATCGTCTACGCCGGCGCCCGGTACAATCTCGGCCTGAGCCTGCGTCGGCAGGACCGGCCGGACGACGCTCTCGCCGCCTTTCGTCAGGCCGACGCCGCCGCGCCGGGCCAGGTTCTGATTGCGCTCGAGCTGGCGGGACAGTTGCTGGCGAACGGGGAGGCCGCGGAGGCGCTGGACATCCTCGACCGGCCGATGCTGAACACGGCCGACCAGCCCGCCGCCACGCGTTTCCTCAGGGGCAACGCCCTCCATCTGCTCGGCCGGATCGAGGCGGCCGAGGCCCAGTTGTGGGCGGCGCTGCAGGCGCAGCCGGACGACCCGGCGCTGCTGAACTATCTCGGCTACCTCTGGGTCGACAGCGGCCGCCGGGTGGAGCAGGGGGCCGAGATGATCGCCCGCGCCCACGCCGCCGACCCCGACAATGGCAACATCCAGGACTCGCTCGGCTGGGCCCAGTACCGTCAGGGGCTCTACGACGCCGCGGTCGAGACGCTGGAGGGGGCGGTCGAGAAGGAGCCGGCCAACGCCGAGATCAACGACCACCTCGGCGACGCCTACTGGCGGGTGGGCCGGCGACGGGAGGCGGAATGGCAGTGGAGCCGGGTCCTGACGCTCGACCCTGACGCCGACCGGCGCGCCGCCGTCGAACGCAAGCTCAGCGAGGGCCTGTCCGACCCCGCGCCCCCGGCCGCGGCCGGCGCCTGACCGTATGTCCGCCCGGACGGCGATCGCGCCCGCGAAGGTCAACCTGTTCCTGCACGTCGGCCCGGTCGATGCGGACGGCTACCACCCGCTCGCCAGCCTCGTCGCCTTCGCCGACGTCGGCGACCGGGTCTCCGTCGCTGCCGCCGATCGCCTGTCTCTGACAGTCGGGGGACCGTTCGCCGCGGCGCTGGCCGGCGAGCCCGACAATCTGATCCTGCGGGTCTTGCGCCGGCTCGGCGAGGCGGCCGGCTTAGGCGCGGCTCGGCCGACGCCGGGGCGGCGCTCCGGCTGGCCCGGGACGCCCTCCGCCTCGATCTCGACGACTGCGCCCTCGCCGGGATCGCCGGGGAGGCCGGGGCCGACGGACCCATGTGCCTGTACGCCCGCGCCGCCTGGGCCGAGGGGCGGGGAGAGCGGCTCACCTTCGAGCCCGCGCTGCCGTCGCTCCCGGCGCTGCTCGTCAATCCCGGCGTCCCCTCGCCCACGGGAGCGGTCTACCGCGCCTTCGACGCCGGGCCGCCCGCCGCGGCAGATCGGCCGTCGCCGCCGTCCGACTGGTCGGCCGGGCGCGTGATCCAGTGGCTGGCGGGCCAGCGCAACGACCTCCAGGCGGCGGCGGTCTCGCTCCAGCCCCTGATCGGCGACGCCCTGGCCGAGGTCGCCGACCTGCCCGGCGCGCGGCTGGCTCGCATGTCCGGCTCGGGCGCCACCGTCTTCGCCCTGTTCGAGGCCCCGTCCGACGCGACCGCCGCGGCCGCGCGACTGCGGGCACGCCGGCCCGACTGGTGGGTGGCGCCGACCCTTCTCGGCTGAACTTCCCAGGGCCCCGGAGCTCGCTCCCGGCAAGGCGTCCGGGGAACCCGGTTCGCCGTTCCGGACTTTCAACCGCATCGCACACCCCCGGCGCGGCCGCGTCCGACCTTCCCTTCGCGGCCGTCGCCTGAAGAAGGGAAATCCCATGCTTCGCTCGATGCTCTTCACCGCGGTCGCCGCCTCCGCCCTCGTGGCGGCTCCGGCCGCCCTGGCCCAGACGAACCCGCAACCGCCGGCGCAACAACCGGCTCCGGTCCGGCCGGCCCAGGATGCGCCGCCGCCCGCCGCCCCGGCCGCGGCGGAGAACGCCACGGTGATCGACGTGCTCCGCGCCCGCGGCGAGTTCACCACCCTGCTGGCCGCGCTGGACCGGGCCGGGCTGACTGAAACCCTGGCCTCCCGCCCGGCGATCTCGATATTCGCTCCGACTGACGCCGCCTTCGCCGCCCTGCCGGAAGAGGAGCGGACCCGTCTCCTCGACCCGGCCAACGCCGCCGAACTGCGCGAGCGGCTGCTCTACCACGTGATCGTCGCCGACGTGGCGTCGGGCCAGATCGAGGGCACGCGCGGCGGCGTCCAGACGGCGGCGCAGACCGAGGTCCAGCTGGACGGCACCGGCGACGGCATCAAGGTCGACAACGCCACGGTGGTGCAGGCGGACATCGGCGCCGGCAACGGCGCGATCTTCGCCATCGACCAGGTGCTCGACCCCGCCCGCTCGCTCGCGGCCATGGGCGATTCCGAGACGGCGGCCGCGGACGGCGCCGCTGCGGAGACGCCCGCCGAGGCCCCGGCCGACGAGGCCGCTGCGGAGGAGGCGGCGCCGAACACCCCGCCGACCCTGCCCGCCGAGCGCACCGCCCCGGACCCGGCCCCGACCACGGCCCTGTCTCCGGCGACCGCCAACCCGGCCCCGGCCGCTCCCACCGCGCCGGACACGGCCCCGGCTCCCGGATCGGCCGCCGCCGCGCCTGCGCCGGCGGGGGTGACCGCCACCACCACGCCGGCGACCGGCCAGACCGCGCCGAACGGCCAACCGGCCGCGACCGTGACGACGGTCCAGTCGCCGCCGGTGCAGAATCCGACCGACGGCCAGGTCGACGACGAGGAGGATCCGCTCAACCCGGCCCCGACGCCGGACGAGTGATCGAGGCGGAAGCCCGGCGAAGGCGGCGGGCCCGGCTCGCCGCCTTTCGTGCGTCCGCTTAACCGTTGGCGAACCGGCGTTGCGTAGACTGGCGGCATGGACCTGCTGACCCCCGAACAGATCGCCGCCTTCGAGGCCGTGCTCGGCCGGGTCTCGGCCGACGACCGCGCCCGGCTCCACGCGCTGAAGGACGAGGCCGCCGCCGCCGCCGAAGCCTCGGCGCCGCACTGGGACTTCGACCAGCCGGCCCATCGCGCCGAGGAGGCGCTGCGCGCCGCCTTCGGAGACGCCCTGACCGACGACCACCGTCGCGCCCTCGTCGCCCTCTGGGCGCTGGAGACGCCGGCGCGGGTCCCGGCCGCCGACCTGCCGCCGGCGGTGCTGGACCTCTATCCCGAGTGGATCCAGCGCCTCGCCGACTTCCTCACCGCCGCCGCCGATCCCTACGACCGCGACTTCTGGGCCAAGGACGTGCGCATCGCGCTGGTGCTCAGCGTGCCCGGCGCCCGCACCCAGATGATCGACCTGTCCTCGCCCCTGGGCCCCGGACAGGTCCTGCGCCACGCCCGCGAGGGCTGGGGCTGGTCGGTGATCCCGGCGTACGCCGCCGCCCAGGCCTGGAAGCCCTGGCTGGAGGTCCATACCGAGAGCCGCGAGCTGTCCGACTTCAACGAGGCCGGCTGGGACCGCGCCTGGGCGACCGCCGCCGAGATCCTGAAGCGCCGCCCGCACATGGCCGGCATGATCGGCTCCAGCTGGTTCTACGACCCGCCGCTCGAGCAAATCAGCCCGCGCCTCGCCTACCTGCGCCTCAACCCGCTCCGGCACGGGGCCTTC
The DNA here is from genome assembly GCA_001794825.1 of Caulobacterales bacterium RIFCSPHIGHO2_01_FULL_70_19. Lineage (GTDB taxonomy): Bacteria > Pseudomonadota > Alphaproteobacteria > Caulobacterales > Caulobacteraceae > Brevundimonas. The sequence goes on from MGLK01000028.1 coordinate 26,293, forward strand.
ATGGTCCACCAGGGGCCCGGGGAGATCCACACGATGCGCGCCTCGACCTCGTCGCCCACGCGCAAGGCGCTGATCGAGGAAGGCAAGTACACGGCGCGCTCGTGGATCGTGGCCTGGCCGCGGGCGGCGCTGATCCGCTGGGCGGACGGCCGCAAGGCCCAGGGCCTGTCCGAGGCCGCCTAGATCCGGACTTTCTCCCACGCCGCCGCCACCGGCAGCACCTCCAGTCCCGCGGCTTTCGCCAGCCGCAGCACCCGGTCCAGATCGTCCGGCGTGCAGCCATAGTCCGTCGGCCGGTCCGACACGTCGTGTCCATAGCCCGTCAGCCAGCCGCGCCCCTCTGCCGCCTCGGCCATCAGCGCCTCGAGGTCGTAGCCGGGCAGGCGCCGGCTCTCGAGGCCGATCGATTTGATCAGCCCGCGATCCTCCCGGCCTGCGTTGATCCCGTCACGCACCCCCCGCGCCAGATCGAACCGTCCGCGCACATAGCGCTTGGCCTCGACCGAGCAGTCGCCGAACGGCCAGGCGAAGGTGGTCATGCGGTAGCCGTCCAGCCTTTCCGCCACCCATCCGGCGTTGGCGTCGAGGCTGAGGCGCAGGGCTTCACGGCTCATGCGCAGGACGCTGGTGTGGCCCCAGGTGTGGCAGCCGACCTCGTGCCCGGCCGCGTGCAAGGCCTGCAGGTGCTCCAGCCGGTACTGGTCGCGATCCATGTTGCGCCCGCCGGCGAGGCCGCCGCAGACGTAGTAGGTCGCCTTCACCCCGTGCTCCGCGAGGACCGGCCCCGCCTCCGTCCACGCTGTCGCCGGGAAGTCGTCGAAGCTGAGCGAGAAGATCCCCCGCGCCGGCGCGATCTCCACCGCCTCGACGTCGAGGTGGCGCGCGGCCCGGCGGCGCATCTGGTCGATCAGCTGCATGGGTCCGGCATAGCGGAGCGGCTTTAAAATTCCTTCTCCCCTTGCGGGAGAAGGTGGCGGCCGAAGGCCGACGGATGAGGGGTCGCAGCTGCGACAGGAGTCATCGACCCCTCATCCGACCTCGCTCCGCTCGGCCACCTTCTCCCGCAAGGGGAGAAGGGCGGCGCTGCCTTGCCCGTCCAAGGCCGCCCGTCTAGGGTCCGCCGCCTTCTTCCCCGGGACGAAATGCCTGCCGTGACGACCGAGCCGCTCGCCTTCCAGGACCTCATCCTGACGCTCCACAAGTACTGGGGCGACCAGGGCTGCGCCATCCTGCAGCCCTACGACATCGAGGTCGGGGCCGGCACCCTGCACCCGGCCACCGTGCTGCGCGCGCTGGGCCCGCGCCCGTGGAAGGCCGCCTACGTCCAGCCCAGCCGCCGCCCCGGCGACGGCCGGTATGGCGAAAATCCCAATAGATTACAGCACTATTACCAGTACCAGGTCATCCTGAAGCCGAACCCCGACAACCTGCAGGAGCTCTATCTCGGCTCGCTGAAGGCCATCGGGATCGATCCCAAGCTGCACGACATCCGCTTCGTCGAGGACGACTGGGAGAACCCCACGGTCGGCGCCTGGGGACTCGGCTGGGAGGTGTGGTGCGACGGCATGGAGGTGACCCAGTTCACCTACTTCCAGGGCGTCGGCGGCATCGAGGTCGATGTCGTCTCGGGCGAGCTGACCTACGGCCTGGAGCGTCTGGCCATGTACGTCCAGGGCGTGGACAACGTCTACGACCTGAAGTTCACCAAGGAGGGGACGACCTACGGCGAGGTCTTCCTCGAGAACGAGCGCCAGCAGTCCGAGGCGAACTTCCACGGCTACGACGTGGACGGCCTCAAGCGCCGCTTCGAGGACATGGTCGCCGAGGTGTCGCGCCTGCTGGCCATGACCGGACCGCAGGGCCAGCCGCTGGTGCTGCCGGCCTACGACCAGGTGCTGAAGGCCTCCCACCTGTTCAACCTGATGGACGCCCGCGGCGCCATCGCCGTCGCCGAACGGCAGAGCTACATCGGCCGCATCCGCGACCTCTGCAAGGCGTGCGCGGTCGCGTGGGTGGAGCAGGAAAGGGCGCGGGCTTGACGGGGGAGGAGCTGGATCGCTTCGATCGCGCGACCCGCGCCGCACCCGGGCAGATCGCGCGCGCCCGTCGGCTGCGCGTGGCGCCGACGCGTTCGGAGGAAAACCTCTGGAGCCGGCTCCGCAAGCTGCCGGTCCGTTTCCGACGTCAGGTTCCGGTCGATCCGTACGTGGTCGACTTCGCCTGCCATCGCGCTCGCCTGATCATCGAGGTGGACGGGGGCGTGCACGCGCTGCCGGAGGTCGCCGCCCGCGACGCCGCCCGTGATGAATGGCTCCAGGCTCAAGGCTATCGGGTTCTGCGTTTCACCACCCGGCAAGTGGAAGACGACATCGAAGGGGTGCTGTCCGCCATCCGCAGCGCTTCTCCCCTTCCCCTCGACGGGGAAGGGGCGGGGGATGGGGTGGAGGCACGATGCCGCCCGCTTGTCCCGGAGACGCCGGCGTCTTCCAGCCCCGCCGCCGGCCAGGCTGCCGCCACCCCCTCCCAACCCTCCCCCGTCGAGGGGGAGGGCTTCGCCAATCACCCTGCGCCGAAAACGTCCCGGGGGGCGACTTCATGGCGCGCCCGTGACCCGTGGGCGCGAGACGACGAAAACTGATGCCCCAGCTGCTTCTCGAACTGTTCTCCGAAGAGATCCCCGCCCGCATGCAGGGCGGGGCCGCGCGCGATCTGGAGCGGATGGCCGCCGATCGCCTCAAGGCCGCCGGCCTGACGTATGACGCCCTGACCGCCTTCGCCGGCCCGCGCCGCCTGACCCTCGTCGTCGAGGGCCTGCCGGCCGCCACGCCCGACCGCGAAGAGGAGCTCAAGGGGCCCAAGACCTCGGCCCCGGAGCAGGCGCTGGAGGGTTTCCTGCGCAAGACGGGCCTGACTCGCGAGCAGCTGGTCGAGCGCGACGGCGTCTTCTTCGCGGTGAGCAGCTCGAAGGGCCAGCCCACCGCCGACCTGGTCCCCGCCATGGTCGACCAGATCGTGCGCAGCTTCCCCTGGCCCAAGTCGATGCGCTGGGGGACCGGGACGCTCCGCTGGGTGCGGCCGCTGAAGCGGATCGTCGCCCTGTTCGACGGCGATGTGGTCCCGTTCGACATCGACGGGATCGCGAGCGGCCATCTCACCGAAGGCCACCGCTTCCTCGGCTCCGGCCGGCCGTTCGCGGTGAAGGACTTCGAGGACTACCGCCGCAAGCTGGAGGCCGAATACGTCCTGCTGGACGCCGCCGACCGCCGTCTGCGCATCCTCGAGGCGGCGCAGAAGGTCTGTTCCGACCGCGGCCTCGCCCTCGTCGACGACGACGGCCTGCTGGACGAGGTCGCCGGCCTGGCCGAATGGCCGACGCCCATCCTCGGCGATATGGACCCGCAGTTCCTCGACCTGCCGCCGGAGGTGGTGCAGCTGTCGATGAAGGTGCACCAGAAGTATTTCGCCGTCCGCGACCCGGCCACCCACCGGCTGGCCCCGCACTTCGTGGTGGTGGCCAACGTCGAGGCGACCGACGGCGGCACGGCGCTGGCGGCCGGCAACAGCCGCGTCCTCTCCGCCCGCCTGAACGACGCCCGCTTCTTCTGGGACGAGGACCGAAAGGCCGGAAACTTCGACGCCTGGCTGAAGAAGCTGGAGGGCGTCACCTTCCACGCGAAGCTGGGGACCATGGCCGAGCGCGTCGAGCGCATCGCGGCGCTGGCCCGCGAGATCGCCCCTCTGGTCGGGGCCGACCCGGACCAGGCCGAAGCCGCCGCCCGCCTCGCCAAGGCCGACCTCGCCTCGGGCATGGTCGGCGAGTTCCCGGAGCTGCAGGGGATCATGGGCGGCTACTACGCCCGCGAAGCCGGCCACCCGGACGCCGTCGCCGACGCCGTGCGCGACCACTACCGTCCGCAGGGGCCGTCGGACGCCGTGCCGACCGCGCCGCTGACGGTGGCGGTGGCGCTGGCCGACAAGCTCGACACCCTCGTCGGCTTCTGGGTGCTTAATGAGGTGCCCACCGGATCGAAAGATCCGTTTGCGTTGCGTCGGGCCACGCTTGGGACGATCCGGCTGGAGCTCGAAGCTCTCATCCGCCTCAACCTGTCGCCTCTATTTGAGCGCCATGCGCACCGTCTGTTTGCTGTTGGCTTGGACGACTCTTTCTGGGCCGGCGTCGCCAAGCTTCGTGCTGGCGAGATCGAAGGTAGCCAGATCATCTACCACTCTAAGGTTGGCACGCCGCAGGCAGCACTCGCCGAGAATCTCTTGGGCTTCTTCGCCGACCGCCTGAAGGTCCTTCTCCGCGACCAGGGCAAGCGCCACGATCTCGTCGACGCCGTTTTCGCGCTCGGCGACGACGACCTCGTGCGTATCGTGCGGCGCGTCGAGGCGCTCGACGCCTTCCTCGCCACCGACGACGGGGCCAACCTGCTGGCCGGCCACCGCCGCGCCTCCAACATCCTGAAGGCCGAGGCCAGGAAGGGCGAGCTGCCGGTGGGCATGGTCCAGACCGGCCTGCCCGGACAGCCCGAGGCCGAGGTCGCCCTGGCCTTCGCCGTCGGCGCGGCCCGCACCGCCGTCGACGCGGCGCTCGAGGGCGAGGACTTCGCCGCCGCCATGACGGCCCTGGCCGCCCTGCGCGCCCCGGTCGACGCCTTCTTCGATCAGGTGATGGTCAACTCCGAGGTCCCCGCCGAGCGGGAGAACCGGCTGAAGCTGCTCGGCCAGGTCCGCGACGTCATGGGCCAGGTCGCCGACTTCGGGAAGATCGCCGGGTAGGCGGCCGGGACCGGTTCAGGCCCCGAGGATCCAGCCCTCTTCCTGCTCGACGCGGGCGATCAGGGCCTCGGCCGCGCCCTTCGGCGGGGCGAAGGCCTTCGCCAGCTCGCCGGCCTCGTCCATCTTCGCCAGCGCCTCGGCCGTGGCCCGCACCTGGGCCTGGTCCCTGAACTCGCCCGGCTGCGGCTTGCCGTCGAACATCGACGGCCAGACCTCGACCACCAGGGCCGACAGCGGCTCCACGTCGGCCGCGTCCAGCGCCCGCCAGCCGGTCCCGAACGGCCACACCGCGCCCGACGGCCCCAGGCTCTCCAGCAGGCGGCGCACCATGGGCACGCCGACCAGGGTCTGGCCGCCCACCGCTCCGGCCCCGTGCATCTGCCACACCGACTTGGGCTGCAGCTTGCCCTTGCGGGCCGCCGCCTCCGTCGCCCGGAACTCCGGGATGTCGGCGCCCGCGCCGGCGGGCGGCTTGGTGGTGGTCAGCCAGCGCTGCGCCTGCTTGGCCGGCGCGCCCCAGAACGGCCAGGCCTCGTCGGTCATCAGCCGGTTCATCTTGGCCGCCACCTGGTAGCGGTTGTTGGTGTTGTCGGCCTTGTCGACCACGTTCGCGGCGAGGAATTTCCACATCGCCTGCCACGGCGTCCCCGTCAGCTTCAGCCGCTCCGCCGTGCCCGCCGGGAAGCCGAAGTTGAAGTCGAAGCCGACCAGCACGCGGTCGCCGCGCTTGCGGTGCTCGGAGATCAGCTTGTTGAGCAGGGCCTCGCCCTCGGCCCGCGTCGCGGTGTTGTGGGTCTCGGTGTAGAGGCGGAAGCGCACGTCGCGCTTGGCCACGCCGATCCAGACCGACTGCTCGCCAAGCTTCTTCCCCTCCGCGGCGGTCCAGTCTGCGATGATGACGGCGTCGAAGAGACGGGCCACGGCGGGCGCTCCAGGGCTGTTCGGTCGGAAATGGGAACGGGGCTTCTAGCGTTCCGTCGCCGGGGGCGGAACCCCGATCAGGGCCGAAGCAGCGCCTCGAGGTGCGAAAGCCACCGGCGCCCCAGCCGCAGCGCCTCGCCCGGAGAGCCGGTCTGCACCGGCAGGGTCGCGTCCCACAGGGCCAGCTCGAACTCGGGGTGGCGGGCGTCGGCGAACATCAGCCGCAGAACGACCTGACCCGCGTCGGGCGCCATGACGTCCAGCGACTTGCGCGTTTCGCCGCGCCGCACCCGCGCCACCACATGGCCGTCCACGATGACCTCGCCGCCCTCGATCTCCTCGAAGGCGTAGACCAGCCCCATGGCGCCGCGGTTCCACAGCACCGCGATCTGCGCCCCGTCGAAGTCGAGCCCGGCGGCCCGCCCTTCCGCAGGCGACAGCGCCTCCGCCTCGGGGACGACGCCGAGAGACTTCAGCAGGGCCCGCTTCATGCGTCGCACCGGCTCCATCCACCACGCCAGCATCAGCGCCGCGGTGGTTAGCGCCGCCGCGGCCAGGGCGGCCAGCAGGACGACCCTGAGAGCCTCGGCCACCGTCAGTCCTCCAGTTCGACCACCACCGGCACATGGTCCGACGGCTTGTCCATGTCGCGCGCGTCGCGGTGCGTCTCGACGGCCCGGAAGCGGTCGGCGGCCTGCGGCGACAGCAGGTGGAAGTCGATGCGGATGCCGTGGTCGCGCTGCCACGCCCCGGCCTGGTAGTCCCAGAAGGTCCAGCTCCCCGGCGGCTGCCGGCCCAGCTCGCCGGCGTCATAGAGGCCGAGGTGGCGCAGCGCGCGGAAGGCGGCCTGGCTCTCGGGCCGGAACAGGGCGTCGCCCACCCAGGCCGACGGGTTGCGGGCGTCCTCGGGCGTCGGAATGACGTTGTAGTCGCCGCACAGGGTGAAGGCCTCCTCCTGCGCCAGCAGGGCGCGGGCGTGGGCCTGCAGCCGGTCGAACCAGGCCAGCTTGTAGGCGAACTTCGGGCTGTCCACCGGATTGCCGTTGGGCAGGTAGAGGCAGCCGATGCGCACCGGCCGGGCCGTCTCGATCACCGCCTCGATGTAGCGGGCCTGCTCCGCTTCCGCCTCGTGGCCCGAGGCGTCGACGCCCGGCAGTCCCCGCCGCACGTCGGACAGCGGGAATTTCGAGAGCAGGGCGACCCCGTTGTAGGACTTCTGCCCGTGGGTCTCGACGTTGTACCCGAGCGCCTCGATGGCCTCGCGAGGGAACTTCTCGTCGAGGCACTTGATCTCCTGGAGGCCCACCACGTCCGGCCTAGCCGCCTCCAGCCAGGCCAGCACCGTGGGCAGGCGGGCGTTGACGGAGTTGACGTTCCAGGTGGCGATGCGCATGCGCCATGCCTACGCCGTATCGCCCGGGTCTGTGAAGCGCCGATCGCCCGGACGAAAAACGCCCCGGAGTCTCCCCCGGGGCGTCCGTTCCGTAGATGCGAAGGGCTTACTGCTCGGTGGGCGCGGCGGCCGGGGCCGGCGTCAGGGTGCAGCCCCCGCCGATCCGCTGGGCGGTGGCGCAGGGGTAGATCTGCTGGGCCGCGCCGTCCTTGATGCGGGCGATGTAGCCCTCGCCCTCAGCGGCGCACTTGACCTCGAAGAAGCGGCCGTTCGCGTTGGAGCCCATCAGCCGGACCTGCTGCACGCTGCAGTTGGCCGCCTCGGTGCCGGCCAGCTTGGCCTGAAGGGTGGCGTTCTGCTCGTCCGCGGTCGTGAAGCGGCACGTCCCGCCCACCGACGCGACCTGCAGGCAGTCCTGGAGCGTCCACTGATCGCCGACCTTCTCCAGCCAGTAGCCGTCGGCGCCGGCGCACCCGACTTCGTAGACCACGTTGTTGGCCTCGCTCTTGCCGATGGCGATAGCTTCGTCGACCGTGCAGGTCACGCCCGCGTCGCGGGCCCAGCCGCCGATCACGGCCAGTCCGTTCTGGTTGGCGGGAAGGAGGCACTGCTGGCCGACGTCGGCGGCCGGGTCGCGCAGGCGAGCGGTGTACGCCGTGCCCGCCAGTTCGAGGCAGTTGAAGCTCTGCGGCGGGGTCGACGCGATCAGGATGTAGCCGGGCCCGCTGGCGCAGGCCGCCTCGTAGACCTGGCTTTCGCCGATCAGGCCGGGATTGGCCGCCTCGGTCACCTGGCAGTCGAGGCCGGCGGCCTGCACCTGGGCCTGGGCGGCGGCGACGATCTGCTCAGGCGTCTGCGCGGCGGGAGCCGCCGGCTGGTTCTCCTGACGCTCGCGGCGGCCGCCGCCGACACGGCCCGGAAGGACTCGCTCACCCCTCACGACGCCGCTGGCGCGATCGGATTCGGTGCGACCTTCCTCCTGGGCTGCGGCCGGGTGGGCGAGGGAGACGAAAAGGGCGCAGGCGCCGCCGAGAACGGCGATCAACTTTCTGTTCAACACAAGGCAGCTCCGGGTGGAAGGTCGTGACCGTCACCCTTGGCGAGGCGGTGTGGCCGGGTCAAGGCGGGAGACAGGCGGCCGCTGGACGACCGCGGGGCATCAGGTTATCCCTCCCTTAGTTTCGATTGGAGACGGACTTGGCCGACGGCGTCGCCGGGACAACAGGGGAGGCGGGCTCCAGGGGCCTGATCTATCCCTTCGCCGGCCCGCCAGCGCCGGGGGACGCGATCGAGGTCGCGCCCGGCGTGCTGTGGATGCGGCTGGCCATGCCGATGGCGCTGGACCACATCAACGTCTACGCGGTGCGCGACGGCGGCGGCTGGACCCTCGTGGACACCGGCCTGAACCTGCCCGCCACCCGTGCCGAGTGGGAGGCGTTGCTGGCGGGGCCGCTGGAGGGCCGGCCTGCGACCCGGGTGATCTGCACCCACATGCATCCCGATCACATCGGTCTGGCGGGCTGGCTGTGCGACCGGTTCCGGGCGCCGCTGGCGATGACGCGGCTTGAGTACGTCATGGCCCGTATGCTGCTCGCCGACACCGGCCGCCCCGCGCCGGAGAGCGGCGCCGTCTTCTACCGGGCCGCCGGCTGGAGCGGTGAACAGCTGGAGTCCTACCGCCGCGATTTCGGCCAGTTCGGGCGGGCCGTTGCGCCCATGCCGGCCGGCTACGTCCGCATGCGCGAGGGCGACCGGCTGACCATCGGCGGCGCGGACTGGC
>MGLK01000028.1:35176-42040 GCA_001794825.1 Caulobacterales bacterium RIFCSPHIGHO2_01_FULL_70_19
TCTGGCGCGAAGCCGACGGCGTGGTGCTGGGCGGAGACCAGATCCTGCCGAAGATCTCGTCGAACGTTTCGGTGTGGCCGACGGAGCCGGACGCCGACCCGCTGGGGGACTGGCTGGCCTCGCTGGAGCGAATGAAGACGGTGTTCCCGGACGACGTGCTGGTGCTGCCGTCCCACGGCGAACCCTTCCGCGGAGCGCAGGCGCGGCTCGACGCCCTGCTGCGGGGGCATCGCACCGCCCTTCGCCGGCTGGAGCGGGCGCTGCGCTCGCCCAAACGGGCGGTGGATGTGTTCCCGGCCCTGTTCGCCCGCCCGGTCGGCGACGGCGTGCGCGGCATGGCCACCGGCGAGAGCCTGGCTCATCTCAACTATCTGCTCCGCCAGGGACGCGTCGAAAGGGTCCGCGACGCGGACGGCGTCGACTGGTGGAGCGCTGCATCGAAGGGGAAGGCGGCATGACCGACCACATCACCATGGAACTGGCGGGAGGCGTGCTCACGGTCTCCCTGAACCGGCCGGAGAAGAAGAACGCCATCACCCAGGCCATGTATGCGGCCCTGTCCGAGGCGACCGAGCGGGCCAGGACGGACGACGCCGTGCGGGTGCTGCTGTTCCGGGCGGAGGGCGACAGCTTCTCGGCCGGCAACGACATCGGCGACTTCATCGCCATCGGCTCGCAGACCGAGCAGCCGTTCGACATGTCGGTGTTCCGCTTCCTGAAGGCGCTCGCGGATCTCGACAAGCCGGCGGTGGCGGCCGTGCGCGGGCGTGCCGTGGGCATCGGCCTGACCCTGCTGCTCCATTGCGACATGGTGGTCGTGGCCGAGGACGCCCTGCTGTCGGCGCCCTTCGTCAACCTGGCCCTCGCCCCGGAGGCGGCCTCCTCGCTGCTGCTGCCGCAGGGGGTGGGTCATCAGCGGGCGTTCGAGATCTTCGCCCTCGGCGAGCCGATCGACGGCCGCACAGCGCTGGCCTGGGGGCTGGCCAACCGGGCCGTGCCGGGCGACGAGGTCGAGGCTGCGGCGGCCGGGCTCGCCGCGCAGCTCGCCGCCCGGGCGCCCAACTCGATCCGCAAGACCAAGCGCCTGATGCGCGACGCCGCCGCCCTGTGGAGCCGCATGCAGGTCGAGGGCGAGGCCTTCGGCAGTCAGATGAAAAGCCCCGAGGCGATGGAGGCCTTCATGGCCTTCACGCAGAAGCGGGCGCCGGACTTCTCGAAAGCCGGTTGATTCGCGCGCGCGTCGGCCTTAGGTGCGCGCGCCCCATGACCCACGCGCCTCTTCCCGCCCCTGAAGTCCTGTCCTGGCGGGTCGAGCCGGAATCCTCGGCCGACGCCGGCGCCGTGGACGCCCTGGTGCTCGCCGCCTTCGGGCCCGGCCGCTTCGCCAAGACCGCCGAGCGCCTGCGCGAGGGCGGAGCGCCGGCGCAGGGCTTCGTCATCCGCAGCGAGGGCCGGATCATCGGTTCGGTGCGCCTCTGGCCCGTCCGGATCGGCGAGGCGCCGGCCCTGTTCCTCGGGCCCATCGCGGTGGAGGCGGAGAGTCGACGGGAGGGCATGGGCGCGGCCCTGGTTCGCGCCTGCCTGGACGCCGCCGACGGGCGGGGCGTGCTGCTGGTCGGCGACCCGCCGTACTTCGGGCGTTTCGGCTTCCGGCCGGCTCCCGGCGCGCATCTTCCCGGGCCGGTGGACCCGCGGCGGGTGATGTGGTTGGGGGCGGATGAGCCGCAGGGCGCCGTTCGCGTCGCCTGAGCGCTTTGCGCCCGGCGCGGCGCGCCCTAAGTCTGGGGCATGGCCGAGCAGGGCGACAGAGGCAGCGGACTTGCGGGCGTCGCCGAGGCGGCGCGGCAGGCGCCGGGTCGCGGCCTGCCGCCGGTGCACCTGTGGAACCCGCCGCACTGCGGGGACATCGACATCCTCATCCGCCGCGACGGCGTGTGGATGCACGAGGGCTCGCCCATCGGCCGACCTGAGCTGGTCCGGCTGTTCTCCACCGTGCTGCGTAAGGATCCGGACGGCTACTGCCTCGTCACCCCGGTCGAGAAGCTGACCCTGCGGGTGGAGGACCTGCCGTTCCGCGCCGTCACGCTTGAGACCCGCGGCGACGCGCTGGTCTTCACCACAGACGTCGGCGACGAGGTCGAGGCGGGGGCGGACTTTCCCATCGTCGTGGAGACCGATCCCGTCACGGAAGAACCGGCGCCGCGGGTGCGCGTGCGCGCCGACCTGTGGGCCCGGATCGCCCGACCGGTCTTCTACCAGCTGGTCGAGATGGCGAAGGTCGAGGATGACCGGCTGACGGTGCGCTCGAAGGGCGCAGCCTTCCCGCTGGGGCCCGTCGGCGCGGGGCTGTCATGAGCCTGGCGACGCTCCGGCAGAGGCTGGTCGAGCGACTCGTCCCGGTCTCGGCGTGGTCTCCCGGAGACGCCGCCGTGCGGTCGGACTTCGACCTGAACCCGGAGGCCCGGCCGCTCGGCCGGCCCCTGCGGCCCGCCGCGGTGCTCGTCCCCGTCATCGCCCGGCCCGAGGGGGCCGCGGTGCTGATGACGCGCCGTTCGGACAGCCTCGCCAGCCACACCGGCCAGATCGCCTTTCCCGGCGGGCGGCTCGATCCCGGCGAGACGGCGGCGCAGGCGGCTCTGCGGGAGGCGTGGGAGGAGGTCGCTCTCGATCCAGGCGTGGTCGAGGTCATCGGGCTGGGCGACGCCTACGAGACGGGCACCGGCTTTCTGGTCACCCCGGTCGTCGGCTGGCTCGCCGAGAGCCCGACGACCCGGCCCTCGCCGGACGAAGTGGCCGAGGTTTTCGAGGTTCCGTGGGACTTCCTGATGGATCCGGCCAACCATCGCCGGGATTCCTACCAGCGCGACGGCGAGCCGCGGCGCTGGTTCTGGGCCGTGCCGTGGGAGCAGCGCTACATCTGGGGCGTCACCGCCGGCATCGTCCGCGCCCTGCGCGGCCGCCTGTACGGCGACGAGGACGTGCCGGCCCTGGCGGTCGGGGAGGACGCGGCGTGATCCTGCAGGGGCAGGACTGGCTCGACGCCGCCGCCACCCGCCGGGTGATGGCGGCGCTGGAGGCCGCCGGCGGCCCCGACTGCGCGCGGTTCGTCGGCGGCTGCGTGCGCAACGCCCTGGTCGGCCAGCCCGTCGACGACGTCGACATCGCCACGACCCTGACGCCCGAACAGACCGACCAGGCCATCCGCGCCGCCGGGCTGAAGGCCGTGCCGACCGGCCTCGCCCACGGCACGGTGACGGCCATCGCAGACCATCGGCCCTTCGAAATCACCACCCTGCGTCGGGACGTCGCCACCGATGGCCGCAACGCCACCGTCGCCTTCACCGACGACTGGGCCGAGGACGCGGCCCGTCGCGACTTCCGGCTGAACGCGCTCTACGCCGACGCCGAAGGGCGCGTCCTCGACCCGACCGGAGAAGGCGTCGCCGACGCCCTCGCCGGTCGGATCGTCTTCGTCGGCGATCCCGGGGCCCGCATCCGCGAGGACTACCTGCGCATCCTGCGCTTCTTTCGCTTCTTCGCCTGGTATGGACGGGGCGAGCCGGACCCCGCCGGGCTCGCCGCCTGCGCCGACCTCGCCTCGGGGATGACCCGTCTTTCGGCCGAGCGCGTGTCGAAGGAGCTGATGAAGCTGCTGGCGGCCCCGGATCCTGGACCGGCCCTGGCGGCCATGGACGCCGCCGGCGTGCTGGGGCGGATCCTCCCGGAAGGCGAGCTGACGCCGGCCTTCGCCGCGATGGTCTGGCTGAGCGACGACCCCGTCCTCCGTCTCATGGTCCTGACGCCGGCGGACGCCGCGGTGGCGGTCGCGGCCAGCCGTCGCCTGCGCCTGCCGAACCGCATCCGCGACCGCCTGGCGGCGGCGGCCGGCGTGGAGGTCGACCCGTCGATGACGGCGGCCCAGGTTCGCGCCGCGGTCTACCGCCATGGCGCCCAGGCCGTCGTCGACGCCTTGCTGCGGCGTTCGGCTGAGCGCCCGGACGAGGCGCCGGCGCTCGACGGGTTGCGGGACATCGCCGAGGCCTGGGCGCCGCCGCGGCTGCCGGTCGGCGGGCGCGACCTGGCCCGGCTGGGCGTGCCGCCCGGGCCGGAGACGGGACGTCTGCTCAAGGCCTTCGAGGCGGACTGGATCGCCGCCGACTTTCCCGTCGACGGCCACGCCGGGCGGCTTGAGGCCTTGGTCAGGGAACGGCGCGGGTGAGCTCGACCACCACCGGCCGGTGATCCGAGCCGGTCGGACGCCCCAGCCGCCGACCGGTCAGGGCCAGGTCCGGCGACCGCCAGACGTGGTCGATGGTTACGCCGAGCGCCGCGGGCAGCGCCGCCGGCCAGGTGCCGGGGAAGCCGGGGGCGGGGACAAGGCCGACGTCCTTCCTCACCTGCCGGCCGATCCTCGCCGAGGACACGCTGTTGAAGTCGCCGGCCACGATGACCGGCCCCTCGAGCGAGTGCCGGATTTCGGCCAGGGCCATGGTCTCCGAAATCTGCCCCCACTGCTCCTGGAACGGCCAGGGCCGGGTCAGGTGGACGCCGACCACATTGACGGGCCCCAGCGGGGTCTGTGCGAGGGCCGCGACGGCGTGCAGTCCGTCGGGCCGGTCGGGAATGACCTCGAGCGGACGCCGCGACGCGATCACCGACCGCGCCGCGCCGCTGGGGCGGTCGATGCGGGGCGTCACGACCCGGTAGGGGTAGCCCTCGAGCAGGGTGTCGATGCGCGCGGCCGGCGCGTCGCCGAGCTCGATCAGTACGAGGATGTCGGCGTCCGCTTCCCGGATAGACGCGACGATGGCCGCCGTGTCGTCGTTCCGCGCCCACAGATTGGCCGAGTAGAGTCGCAGACGAGGCGTTCCCGGGGTCGCCTCGCCGGTGGGCGGAAGCCACTGCGGCCATGCGGCCAGCAGCAGCAACCCGGCGACCGCCGCCGCGGCCAGCGCCCACCGCACGCGCCGGACCAGCAGCAGGACGGCGGCCAGGGCTGCGGTCGCGAGCAAGGCGGGCGCCGTGAACTGGGCCAGCAGGTCCGGTCCGCGATGTCCGAAGCCGCTCAGGGCCGAAACGCCGATCGCCAGCGGCGCGCCCACAAGCGCCAACGCGGCCAGTCGGAACAGCCGGCTTGCGATTGGCGACCGGTCCTTGTCTTGATGATGAACGCCGGTCGTCATGGCGCGTTACGGTCCCGCTTCGGAGGATTGCATGGCCAGACGGACCATCGGCGATATCGAGAAAATCTGGTCCAATGTCGAGGGCGTGAAGAAGCTGTCCGACCGGGTCGTCGGCCTCGGTCCGTTCGGCATTGGCCTCGACGGTCTCCTCACCTGGATCCCGGTGGTCGGCACCGCCTACAGCGTCGGGACGGCCGGCTGGCTGCTGCTGCAGGCGGCGCGGGCGCGGGCCCGCCCCGGCACCGTGGTGCGCATGCTCGGCTACCTAGGCCTGGACAGCGTGATCACGGCCGTCGGCGAGGTGCCCTTCCTCGACTTCGTGCCGGGCGTGGCCGACGTGCTGATCCGCGGCCACCTGATGGCCGCCAAGGCCCTGCAGAAGGATATCGAGAGCACCCACTGGGTCGAGGCGAGCGAACGCGACGCCCGGGCCACCGGCGAACACGAGCGCCATCTCGCCACCCTCAGGACGGATCCAAAGCTGCGCCGGATCGTCTACCTGCACGACTGAGCGGCGCCGGCAGTTAATGTTTAAACCCCGCAATTCTGCGCATTGCGCCCCTGATTCCAAAACGAAAAGCGGGGCAGGCAGCGTCATGAGCCCGCCTGAGGAAGCCGCTCCCGCAGACTGATCTCCGCCTCACCACCGGAGATCACAGCATGAGCGAAGACCAGTCCGCGCGCCTCGGCCTGCCGTACCTCGCGGCCGGACAGATGCAGAAGCACGTCACCCTCAATGAGGCCCTGACCCGCCTGGACGCGCTCGTCCAGTTGCGGGTCGAGAGCCGCTCGACCGTCGAGCCGCCGGCCGATCCCGGGGACGGCAGCCTGTTCATCGTCCCGGAGGCGGGCGGCTGGCCCGGTTTCGCGGCCGGCGATCTCGTGCGGGCGGAGGGCGGCGCCTGGACCCCGATCGAGGTCCCGCCGGGCGCGCTGGCGTGGGTCGGCGACGCAGGCCGGTGCCTGGTTCGCGAAGGCGACGGCTGGACGCCGCTGGCCGAGCGTCTGGGCGAGATCCGCGATCTGGACCGTTTCGGCCTTGGCGCGACTCCGGACGCGGCCAACCCCTTCCTCGTCCGTCTGAACAACGCCCTCTGGACAGCGCGCGAAGCGGCGGCTGGCGGAAACGGCGACCTGCGCCTGGTCCTGAACAAGGAGACGCCGGGCGACGTCCTGTCCCTGTTGCTGCAGTCGGGCTGGAACGGCCGGGCGGAGCTCGGACTCGTCGGCGACGACGACCTCGTGGTCAAGGTCGGCGACGATGGGGGCCAGTGGCGTGAAGCCTTCCGCATCGACCGGTCCACCGGCCGCGCGGCCTTCCCGGCGGGCGTCGTGCGGCGCGAGACGGCCCTTCTGACGAGCGGCGCCTCATGGCAGCCGCCGGCGTGGGCGCGCACCGTGGAGGCCGTGCTGGTCGGCGGCGGGGGCGGCGGCGGCGCGGGCGCCTTCGGACCGTCCGGCGACCGGTTCGGCGGCGGCGGCGGGGGCGCGGGCGGCGTCGCACATTTTCACTGGCGCGCGGAGGAAGTCGCGGCCGGCCTGACCGTCGTCGTCGGAGCGGGCGGCGCGGGAGGTCAGGCGTCCGCGGGGCAGCCGGGAGGCGATACCCGCATCCTCCTCGGCGGGGTGCAACTGGCCGCCGCCGGCGGCGGCGCGGGCGGCGGGCTTGGCGACGCCTCGA
>MGLK01000029.1 GCA_001794825.1 Caulobacterales bacterium RIFCSPHIGHO2_01_FULL_70_19
ATGGAAGCGATCAGAGCCTGAGAAGGAGGCGCTCTGCGCCTCGATAACACCTCCGCCCCACGCCAGCTCAGCGCGTTTCTACACGGCCTCGACCCGTAGGAGACATTGACGGGAGCGAGTGAACCGCGTTGGCTGATCTGATGCCGAAGACTTTCCTCAACCTTATCGAGGCGGTCCAACAAGGATCGATGTCGGTCGGCGATTTTTCATCATCGGTCGAGCACGAATGGAACTTCGGGGACGAGCGCGCGACGCTCGCCGAGCCCGAGAAGGCTGCCATCAAGCGGATGTTCGACGTGGTTGTTTACTACTCGCCCTATCCCGACGAACGCGCTCGGATTCCGAGTTATCGCGACGAGAACGACGTGTTGCAGGCGGCTCAGCAGTGTCGTCAGTCACTTGAAGCACACGTCCGCTAACCACCCACAGCTGCCCTTGGTGACGTCCGCTTGGGGCTCCATCACCCGCCTTGTCATCCCGGACGCCGCAAAGCGGCGATCCGGGACGCCTGACCCCACAATCCATCCTCCCGGACGCTGCGTCAGTAGCGAGCCGGGAGACAGGTCAGGGCCGGAGCCCGGAGCCAGCCGTCTCCCGGACAGCCGCTGCGCGGCTTCCGGGAGGGTCAGCGACTTTGGGCGGGCCCCGTCCCGGCTCTCCGCTTCGCTTCGGCCGGGATGACAAGGGCGTGGCCCCCTACAGGATGACCGCCGCCTCCTCGAACGCCAGACGCGGCGAGCGGGGGAACAGGTTCTCGTCCGAGCCGTAGCCGAGGTTGACGATGAAGTTCGGCTCCACGTTCGTTCCGGCGAAGAACTCCGCCTTCACCCCCGCCGGGTCGAAGCCCGACATCGGGCCGACGTCGAGGCCCAGCGCGCGGGCGGCGATGAGGAAGTAGCCGCCCTGCAGCGAACTGTTGCGGAAGGCGCTCTCGCGGCGGGCGGCCTCGTCGGCGAACCAGTCCTTCGCGCCCGGCGCGTGCGGGAACAGCCGGGGCAGGGTGTCGGGGAAGTCGAGGTCCATGCCGATGATCACGTTCACCGGCGCCTGCAGGGTCTTGGCCCGGTTGCCCTCGCTCATCAGCGGCGCGAGCCGCGCCTTCGCCTCGGGCGAGGTCACGAACACGAAGCGAGCCGGTGTGTTGTTCACCGCCGTCGGACCGAACCTGGTCAGGTCGTAGAGCCGGCGCAGCAGGTCCTCGGACACGGGCCGGTCGGTCCAGGCGTTGCGCGTGCGCGCCTCGGTGAACAGCCGCGCCAGCGCCGGCTCGGCCAGCGGGACGTCGCGGGCGGCGAGAGCGTCGAAAGCCATGGGGGAACCCTTTTGATCTGGAACAGCAACGAGTGCGGTATCAATTAGGAAGAGCGGCCGCTCGCGCCAGAGGTTCTGGAACAAATTCTGTTGCAGATGGCCCGTGCGGCGCCGCGCCGCCCCCCTGTCGCCGGCGATGCGATCGGCCTATCTAGGGGCCATGAAAGACCTCAACGCCCTGATGCAACAGGCCCAGGCGATGCAGCAGCGACTGCAGGACGCCCAGGCGAAAATGGCCGAAAGCACCGCCGTCGGCACCTCCGGCGGGGGCCTCGTCTCGATCGCCCTGAAGGGGCCCGGCGAGATCACCTCGGTGACCATCGACGACAGCCTGATGATCCCCGGCGAGGGCGAGATCCTCGCCGACCTGATCGTCGCCGCCCACGCCGACGCCAAGCGCAAGCTGGACGAGGTCAACGCCGCCCTGATGCGCGAGGCCGCCGGCCCGATGGCGGGGATGAACATCCCCGGCATGCCCAAGCTGTTCTGACGAAGCGCGCGTGGCCGCCTCCGCCGGACCCGAGATCGAGCGGCTGATATCGCTGCTGGCCAAGCTGCCCGGCATGGGCCCGCGGTCGGCCCGGCGCGCCGCCCTGGCCCTGCTCAAGAAGCGCGAACAGCTGCTCGTGCCGCTGGCGGCCTCGCTGGCCGAGACGGCGGAGAAGGTGACCTCCTGCTCGGTGTGCGGCGCTCCGGACACCCGCGACCCGTGCTCGATCTGCTCGGACGGCAGCCGTGACAACGGACTGATCTGCGTGGTCGAGGAGGCCGGCGCCCTGTGGGCCATGGAACGCTCGGGCGCCTTCCGCGGCAAGTACCACGTGCTGGGCGGCCTGCTGTCGGCGCTCGACGGGATCGGGCCGGACGCCCTGCGCGTCGCCGAACTGGTCGGCCGGGTGAAGGGCGGCGAGGCGAAGGAGGTGGTGCTGGCCCTGCCGGCCACCGTCGACGGCCAGACCACCGCCCACTACCTGGCCGAACGGCTGGCCGGCATGGGCGTGGAGATCACCTCGCTTGCCCGCGGCGTGCCGGTGGGCGGCGAGCTGGACTGGCTGGACGACGGGACGATCGTGCAGGCGCTGCGGGCCCGGCGGCCGGCGTGAGGACAAGCGCTATATTTCCGCCGCTACAAGCGCGACATGTCGGGTGGACGACGTCGACATGCGCGACAAGGGCGATTCGCCTCTTTCCGTGAAGTCGCCGCCTGCGTCCGGAACTGACGTAGCAGGTGTGTAACCCGCCCTCCGGAGGTGAGCGATCGAAGCCGTCCGGATGTGTCCACGGGTCTTCGCGGAGGCCGGATGGCTTGTCGTTTGTCTGCCGCCGTGGCGGCCGCGGCCGACTCCCGGTAAGGAACGGAGCATGAACGCTTATCTGGTCGCCTTCCTCGCCGCCGCCGTCGCCGCCCTGATCGCCCTCGCCTGGGCCCTGATGGAGCGCCGGCGCGCCGCCGCCGCCGAGACCCGGAACTGGGAGCTGCGCGAGCGCCACGCCGAGGCCGAGGCCCGCCTGCGTCTGGTCGAGGACCAGGCCGCCACCCAGGCCGAGCTGCTCCGCGCCCAGGCCCGCGAGTCGGCCAGCACCGTGGCCGAGGAGCTGCTCAAGCGCACCGACGAGACCTTCCGCAATCGCGAGCTGATGGCCCGCGAGCGGATGGAGGCGCAGCTGAAGCCGGTGGCCGAGACGCTCAAGCAGTTCCAGGAGCATGTCGCGGCGCTGGAGAAGGCCCGCACCGAGGAGACCGGCGGTCTGAAGGAGCAGCTGGCCCAGCTGATGGCGGCGTCCAGCGCCACCCGCGACGAGGCGCGCAAGCTGACCGAGGCTCTGCGGGGCAATACCGGCCGCCGCGGCCGCTGGGGCGAGCAGACCTGCCGCAACGTGCTGGAGGCGGCGGGCATGGCCGGCCGCTTCGATTTCGAGGAACAGACCTCGACCGCCGACGAGGCGGGACGTCAGCAGCGGCCCGACTTCGTCGTGCGCCTGCCCGGGGGCGGCATGTTCGTGATCGACGCCAAGGTGCCGCTGGCCTTCGCCGACGAGGGGGAGGGCGACGAGGAGGCCCGCGCCCGCGCCGCGTCCATGCGCACCGCCGCGAGCATGAAGACCCACGTCCGCCAGCTGTCGTCGAAGGCCTACCAGGACCAGTTCAAGCCCAGCCCGGACTTCGTCGCCATGTTCGTGCCCGGCGACGCCTTCCTCGCCGCGGCGCTGGACCACGAGCCGGATCTGATGACCACGGCCATGGCCTCGCGGGTGGTGATCGTCACCCCCACCACCCTGTTCGCCCTGTGCAAGGCGGTGGCCTACGGCTGGCGCGCCGAGGAGCAGTCGCGCAACGCCGAGCAGGTCGCGAAGCTGGGCAAGGAGCTCTACAAGCGCCTGTCGGTGATGGGCGGCCACGCCGCCTCAGTCGGCAAGGCGCTGGAGGCGGCGGTCGGCCGATACAACCAGTTCGTCGGCTCGCTGGAGAGCCAGGTCATGGTCTCGGCACGCCGCTTCGAGGACCTGCACGTCGACCACGAGGGCAAGGAGCTGCCCGAGCTGCCGCCGGTCGAGCAGTCGCCGCGGGGCCTCACACGGCCCGAACTGCTCGCCGCCGAGAAGCCCGAGGGGCCCCGTCTCGTCGCCGGGTCCACCGAGTAGACAAGGACGCTTGACAACAGGTTCTGCGAGCAGGTAAAGCGTCCTTGTCATTTGGACAAGGATGTTTGCCTGCCATGGCCAAAGGCCTGAAACGCGTCGCCCTCTACACCCTGCTCGGCTTCCTCGCTCTCGCGGCGCTGGTCATTCTGGCGACCGTCGGCGTCGGAGCGTTTGTCGCCCGTCAGTCGGCGGGGGGCGCCGGTATCGACGCCGACCGGATCGCCTTCTGGATCGCGAGCGGCGTGGCGGTGATCTGCATGAGCGGGGCCATGGCCGTCACCATCGGCTGGATGCGCGCCATCGACGAGGCGGCCCGCGAGGCCCACAAGTCGGCCTGGTTCTGGGGCGGCTGCGGCGGCATGGCTGTGGGCGGAGTGTTCTTCATCCTCGCCTCGACGCCGCTGGCAGAGTCGCTGCAGCTCCCCTCCTGGTTCGGCGGGCGAACCGACCCCGCCGCCTACATGGCCACCGGCGGGGCGATCCTCGCCCTGCTGATGACCGCCGGCTACACCCTCGCCTGGGCGTGGTGGTGGTGGCGACGCCGGTGAGGAGCGCCCCGTGAACAACCGCCTCAAGGTGCTGCGCGCCGAGCGCAACTGGAGTCAGGCCCACCTCGCCGAGGCGCTGGGGGTGTCGCGCCAGACCGTGAACGCGCTCGAGACCGGCCGCTACGACCCCTCCCTGCCGCTGGCCTTCCGGATCGCCCGGATCTTCGGCCAGCCCATCGAATCGATCTTCTCCGACCAGGATTCCGTCGCATGACCTTCCGCCCCCTCCGCCTCGCCGCCGGCGTCGCCCGCGCCGCCCTCGGAACCGCCCTGGGGCTCGGCCTCGCCGCCGCCATCGCCTTCCAGCCGGCCCAGGCCTTCGCCCAGGCGACCGCGCCCGCGGCGACCGCCGCCGACCTGCCGGCCATCCCGCGCGCCGACGGCGCCGGGCCGGCCCTGTGGGTGGTGCGCGACGCCGACTCGACCATCTACCTGTTCGGCACCGTCCACATGCTGCGCCCGACCACGGCCTGGGGTTCCGAGCGGGTCGAGCGGGCCTTCGCCGAGGCGGACGAGCTGTGGCTGGAGATCTCCAACCCCGATGACCAGGCGGCCCTCGAGCCGCTGATCCAGCAGCACGGCGTCGACCCGACCCAGCGCCTGACCCTGAAGCTCTCCACCGGCCAGCTGACCCTGCTCGACAACGCCGCCCGGACCATCGGCTCGGACGCCATACGCATGGACCACGCGCGGCCATGGCTCGCCGCCCTGACCCTGTCGATCGCGCCGCTGGCGCGGGCGGGCTACAACCCGGCCTCCGGCGTCGAGCTGATGCTCAAGGCGCGGGCCGAAGCGGCGGGCAAGCCGGTGAAGGGGTTCGAGACCATCGACCGGCAGGTGCGGATCCTCGCCGGCTTCCCGGAGGCCGACCAGATGGCCTTCCTGACCAGCACCCTGGACGCCTTCGAGGACGCCCCGGTCGATCTGGACCGGCTCGTCGAGGCCTGGGCCCGCGGCGATGTCGCCGTCGTCGAGGAGCTGGGCGTGTCGGACATGCGCGAGGAGAGCGAGGCCATCTACCAGGCCCTGCTGGTGCAGCGGAACGCCGACTGGGCCGGGCAGATCCAGCAACTGCTGGCGGGCGAGGGGACGGCCTTCGTCGCTGTCGGCGCCGCCCACCTCGCGGGCGATGACAGCGTCCAGCGCCTGCTGGAGCAGCGCGGCGTGGACGTCGAGACGGTGCAGTAGGAGGGAGGCTGGAGCGGGCAGCGGGAATCGAACCCGCACGAAAAGCTTGGGAAGCTTTCAGGCTACCACTACATCATGCCCGCGGAGCCGGACGCAGATTTAGGGCGAACGGCGGAAAGCATCAAGCGGGGCGGCTCCGAAAGGGCCGCCCCGTTTCGCGTCACTCGGCGCGGTGGACGACGACCCCGTCGACCACGGTCAGGGTCGCCCTGCCGTCGAGGATGTCGGCGGGCGCGGCGGTCATCAGGTCGACGTCGAAGGCGGTCAGGTCGGCGCGCTTGCCGACCTCGATGGTGCCCAGCTCGGCTTCGCGGAAGCTGGCGTAAGCCGGCCAGAAGGTGAACATTTTCAACGCCGTGGCGCGGTCCACCGCCTCCAGCGGCCGCCAGTCGGGGCCCTGGAAGCCCTGCAGGTCGGCGCGGGCGATGGCGGCGTAGAACTCGATCAGGGGGGAGCCGCGCTCGACCGGGGCGTCGGAGCCGCCGACCACGATGACGCCCCGGTCGACCAGGCTGCGCCAGGCGTAGGCGCCGTCCAGCCGGGCGTCGCCCAGACGGGCCGGGGCGAAATGCAGGTCGCCGATGGCGTGGCTGGGCTGCATCGAGGCGATGATCGGCAGGTCGACGAACCAGTGGTAGTCGCCGGGGCGCAGGATCTGGGCGTGTTCGATGCGCCAGCGCACGTCGGCGCCGTTGGGCCGCTCCACCGGCGCCACTCCGGCGAGGGCCTGCTGGTACCACTCGGCCACCGAGGCGTTGCCGCGGTCGCCGATGGCGTGGGTGGCGATCTGGATGCCGGCGCGCAGGGCTTGCTGGTACAGCGGCACGATCTCCTTCTCGCCGATCTGCATCAGGCCGGTGGTGTCGGGCCGGTCGGCGTAGGGCGCGAACAGGGCGGCGCCGCGTGAGCCGAGCGCCCCGTCGGCGTAGTATTTCACCGCCCGGGTGATCACCCGCCCGTCGGCGACGCTGCGCGGGCCCGAGGCGAACAGGGCCTGGGCCCCGTCCGGGGTGACGCTGTTGTAGACCCGCAGCGGGGCCTCGCCGGCCTCGGCCATCTGCTCCAGCAGGGGGATGTCGCGCCACGGGGCGCTCATGAAGTGGACGCCAGTCCAGCCGTATTCGGCCTCGACCCGGAAGCCGGCGCGGTAGGCCTCGCGCAGGGCCTCCGGGTCGGCCTGGGGCGTCAGGCGGGCGACCAGCTGCTCGGCGGCGTCGACCAGGAGGCCGGTCGGCCGCCCCTGCTCGTCCTTGAGAATCTCGCCGCCCGACGGGGCCTCGGTCGAGGCGTCTATCCCGGCGGCGGCCAGCGCCGCGGAGGAGGCGACAACGGCGTGGCCGTCGGCGCGGCCGAGCAGGACGACGCGGCCCGGCGCGGCGGCGTCGAGGTCGGCGGCGGTCAGGAAGCGGGCCTCGGGCCAGTGGGTCTCGATCCAGCCGCGGCCGACGATCGGCCCCTCGGGGTGGGCCTCGGCCCAGGCGGTCAGGCGGGCCATGGCCTCGGCGACCGAGGCCGAGCCCTCGAGGTTGAGGGTCAGTTCGCGCCAGCCGATCCCGTCGAGGTGGGCGTGGCCGTCGGTGAAGCCGGGGAACAGGGCGGCGCCCTTCAGGTCCACTGACTCCAGCCCGTCGGCGGCGGGCGCGCCGGCGGCGGCGCCGACGTAAACGATCCGTCCTTCGCGCACCTGCACCACCTCGGCGGTCGGGGCGGCGTCGACGCCGGTGTAGATCGGCCCGCCACGGATCACGAGGTTCTGGGCCTGCGCGGACGTGGCCGCCCCGGCGAGCAGGAGGGCGAGGAGCAGGGTGCGGCGCATCTGACGGTTCCTGAGACTGGCGGGCTCCGGACTCGCAATATCCCGGGGGCTGCGTCAAGCTCGCGGACGAACAGGAGCCGCCGATGATCCTTCCGATGCTTGTGCTGCTGGCCGCCGATGCGCCGAGTCTGGAGGAGGCCCGCACCTGTCAGGCGCACATGGAGATCATGATCCAGGATGTGGCCCGCGAAGGCGGCCACGTGGCCGGGCCGACGTGGTTCATCCGCGACTGGTGGGCGCTGAAGGCGATCGAGGCGGGCGCTCCCGAAGACGATGACGCGGAGCTGGCCGCCGCCATGGCCGGCCTCGGCGCCATGAGCGTGACCGAGCCGGAGCAGTTCAGGGCCGAGCGGCAGGCCTGCGTCGACGTCGCCATCGAGGCGGGGGCCGTGCCGGGGATGGGCCCGGAATGAAGCTGTTCACCATCGGCTACGAGGGCGAGCCGCAGGCGGCGGTGATCGACCGGCTGAAGGCGGCGGGCGTGAAGGTGCTGGCCGACGTGCGGGCGGTGGCCGCGTCGCGGCGGGCCGGCTTCTCCAAGACGGTGCTGGGCTCCAGCCTCGCCGAGGCGGGGATCGAATACGTCCACCTGCGCGACCTCGGCACGCCCAAGGCGGGGCGGGACGCGGCGCGGGCGGGGCGGATCGGCGAGATGCGGTCGATCTTCGCGGAACACATGCAGGAGCCGCCGTCGCAGCTGGCGTACGAGCGGCTGCGCGAGATCGCGAAAGACCGTCCCACCGCCCTGCTGTGCTTCGAGGCCGACCACGCGGGCTGCCATCGCGCCGTGCTGGCCGAACGGCTGCAGGCGGAGGACGGGTTCGAGGTGGTGAACCTCTAGGTCCCCTCTCCCCTTGCGGGAGAGGGAGACCGCACGCGGCGGCGAAGTCGTTGCCCTTGTGCGGTCGGGTGAGGGGTCGCACGGTAGCCGTGTGCGCGCCCCCTCATCCGACCCGCTTCGCGGGCCACCTTCTCCCGCAAGGGGAGAAGGGCAGGATTACGCCGCGGCCTTGCGGCCGGCGAACCGGCCGTAGAAGGTCTCGCCCTTCGCCGCCATGTCGCGCAGCAGCTGCGGCGGCGAGAAACGGTCGCCGTACTTCGCCGCATAGGCGTCGGCCTGTTCGACGAAGGCCTCGAGGCCGATCTGGTCGATCATGGTGATCGGGCCGCCGGTCCAGGGCGCGAAGCCCCAGGCGAGGATGGCGCCGACGTCGGCCTCGCGCGGGTCGTCGATGACGCCCTCTTCCCAGCAGCGGGCCACCTCGATCGCCTGGCGGTAGAGCAGGCGCCGCTTCTGGTCCTCGACCATCTCCGGCGTGGAATCGTTGATCGTCACCGGCGCGAGGTCGGACAGGCCCGACCAGAGCTTCTTCGGCTTGCTGTCGTAGTCGTAGAAGCCCTTGCCGTTCTTGCGGCCGTAGCGGCCGAGGTCCTCGACCATGGTCTGGACGATCTTCCAGCCGGGCAGGGGCTGGTAGGCGTCGCCGAGGTCTTCCTTCGTCTGCTTCGCGATCTTGACCGACAGGTCCAGCGCCACGTCGTCGTGCATCTCCAGCGGGCCGCGCGGCATGCCGGTCATGCGGCCGATGTTGTCGATGAGGGCGGGGGCGTAGCCCTCCTCCAGCATGGCCAGACCTTCGGCGACATAGGTGCCGAAGCAGCGCGAGGTGTAGAAGCCGCGGCTGTCGTTGACGACGATCGGCGTCTTGCGGATTTTCATCACATAGTCGAGCGCCTTCGCCAGGGCCTCCTGGCCGGTCTTCTCGCCCATGATGATCTCGACCAGCATCATCTTGTCGACAGGTGAGAAGAAGTGGATGCCGATGAAGTTCTCCGGCCGCGCCGAGGCTTCCGCCAGGCCGGTGATCGGCAGGGTCGAGGTGTTCGAGCCGAACACGGCGCCCGGCTCCAGCTGGGCCTCGGCCCGCTTCGTGACGTCGGCCTTGATCTCGCGGTTCTCGAACACCGCCTCGATGACCAGGTCAGAGCCCTTGATCAGGTCGTAGTCGGTGGTCGCCGTGACCGAGGCCAGAAGGGCGTCGAACTTCTCCTGGGTCAGCTGGCCGCGCGACAGGCGCTTCTTCAGCAGCTCCTCGACGTGGGCCTTGCCCTTGTCGGCGGCGGCCTGGTCGCGGTCGATCAGGATGGTCTCGATGCCGGCCATGGCC
The DNA here is from genome assembly GCA_001794825.1 of Caulobacterales bacterium RIFCSPHIGHO2_01_FULL_70_19. Taxonomy (GTDB): domain Bacteria; phylum Pseudomonadota; class Alphaproteobacteria; order Caulobacterales; family Caulobacteraceae; genus Brevundimonas. Next base: position 9,675 of record MGLK01000029.1, read on the forward strand.
TGCACATAGGCGATGCCGGCGCCCATCATGCCGGCGCCCAGCACCGTGACCTTCTTCGGGTCCGACTTCGCCACCCCGGCGGGGCGGACGGCGCCCTTGTCGAGCTCCTGCTTGGACAGGAACAGCGAGCGGATCATGCCCTGGGCCTGGGGCGTCATCAGGGTCTTGATGAAGTAGCGGGTCTCGATGCGCAGGGCCGCGTCCATCGGCACCTGCACGCCCTCGTAGACCGCCTTCATCAGGTTCAGCACGGCCGGGTAGTTGCCGTAGGACTGCTTGCGCAGCATGGCGTTGCCGACGAGGAAGTTCTGGATGCCGGCGGGGTGGTAGGGGCCGCCGCCGGGAAGCTTGAACGACTTCTCGTCCCACGGCTGCACGGCCTTCCCGCCGCCCTTGATCCAGGCCTTCGCCGCCTCGACCTCGCCGCCCTTCGCCACGACCTCATGAATGATGCCGGCGCCCTTCGCGTCATTGGGGCGGAAGGACTTGCCCTCGCTCATGGCCATCATCGCGGCTTGCACGCCGACCAAGCGGGTCAGGCGCTGGGTGCCGCCGCCGCCGGGGAAGAGGCCGACCTTGATCTCGGGCAGGCCCAGCTGGATCTTCGGATCGTCGCCGGCGACGCGGTAGTGGCAGGCCAGGGTCAGTTCCAGACCTCCGCCGAGGGCGAGGCCGTTGATCGCGGCGGCCACCGGCTTGCCGCAGGTCTCGAGGGCGCGCAGAGCGCCGTTCAGCCGCCAGCCGGCGTCATAGGCCGCCTGCAGGTCGGTCCCGCCCAGCATGCCCGCCGCCATGTCGCCGAGGTCCGCCCCGGCGCAGAAGCCGCTGGTCTTGCCCGAGGTCAGCACCGCGCCCTTGATGGCGTCGTCGGTCTTCACCCGTTCGACCCACTGCGGGATCTCGGCCATGACGCCCGAGGTCAGGGTGTTCATCGACCGCCCCGGCACGTCGAAGGTGATCAGGGCGATGCCGTCGGCGTCGACGTCGATCTTGAAGTTTTCCATCGGAATCCTCGGCTCTAGCTGAGGCGGAGCGACATTTCGGACGTCGCCTGCCAGTTCATGGTTTCGTAGATCGGCCGCGCCTGGGCCGTCGGGTGAAGGATCAGGTAGTGCACGCCGCGCGCCCGGGCCTCGGCCTCGACCCGGTCCATCAGCCGGGCGGCGTGGCCCCGTCTGCGGTGGTCCGGCTCGACGAACAGGTTCAGCACATAGCCGCGCCGGTCGCAGTCGGGGTGCTCCGGATGCGGCGGCCAGTCGATGAACATCAGGCCCACGCTGGCGACGGCCTGCCCGTCGTGCTCGGCCACCCAGCCGCCGTACTCGCCGCTGCGAAGGCGGGACGCCAGCCACGGCCGGAAGGCCTTGGTCATCCGCTCGAGCGTCGCCCCGTCGCGGCCCGCCGCCTCGAACATCCGCCGGCGATGGTCGCAGACGAGGTCGAGGTCGCCGAAGCTGACGGGGCGAAGCGTCATCAGACGCGCTCGATGACCGTCGCGGTGCCCATGCCGCCGCCGATGCACAGGGTGACCAGGGCGGTCTCCTTGTCCGAGCGCTCCAGCTCGTCGAGGACGACTCCCGTGATCATGGCTCCGGTGGCGCCGAGCGGGTGGCCCATGGCGATGGCGCCGCCGCAGACGTTGATCTTGTCGTGCGGGATGTCGAGCGCCTGCATGTAGCGCAGGACCACGGCGGCGAAGGCCTCGTTGAGTTCCCACAGGTCGATGTCGGCGGTGGTCATGCCGAGCTTGCCGAGCAGCTTCTGCGTGACGAACTCCGGGCCGGTGAGCATGATCGACGGCTCCGAGCCGATCGAGGCGGCGCCGCGGATCTTCGCCCGCGGCTTCAGGCCGAGCGCCTGGCCGGCCTCCAGCGAGCCGATCAGCACCCCGGCCGAACCGTCGACGATCCCGGAGGAGTTGCCCGGCGTGTGGACGTGGTTGACCCGCTCGACCTCGGGGTAGCGCTGGTTGATCACGCTGTCGAAGGCCATCTCGCCCATCATGGCGAAGGAGGGGTTCAGCGCGCCCAGCGTCTGCATGTCGGTGTTGGGGCGGATGGTCTCGTCGCGGTCCAGCTGGACGAGGCCGAGCTGGTTCTTCACCGGCACCACCGACCTGGCGAAGCGGCCCTCTTCCCAGCTGCGCGCGGCCCGCTTGTGGCTCTCGACCGAATAGGCGTCGACGTCGTCGCGGCTGAAGCCCCACTTCGAGGCGATCATGTCGGCCGAGACGCCCTGCGGCACGAAATAGGTCGAGAAGGCCGAGGACGGATCCACCGGCCAGGCGCCGCCGTCGGAGCCCATCGGCACCCGGCTCATGGCCTCGACCCCGCCGCCGACGGCGAAGTCGGCTTCGCCGGCCTTCACCTTGGCCGCGGCCATGTTCACCGCCTCGAGGCCCGAGGCGCAGAAGCGGTTGATCTGGACGCCGGCGGTGGTCTGGGCCCAGCCGGCGTTGAGCACGGCGGTGCGGGCGATGTCGGCGCCCTGCTCGCCCACGGGCGAGACGCAGCCGAGGATGACGTCGTCCACCTTCGAGGTGTCCAGCCCGTTGCGGTCGCGCAGGGCCTCCAGCACCTGGGTGGCGAGGCCCAGCGCGGTGATCTCGTGCAGCGAGCCGTCCTTCTTGCCCTTGCCGCGCGGGGTGCGGACCGCATCGTAGATGTAGGCGTCGGCCATGGAGAGCTCCTTGGGGGCTTCGAAGGGAGGGTGCGGTTTCGAAACGCGCCTGTCAGAAACCCTACGTTTACGTCAACGTCAAGTAACAAGGCCGCGTCGCAGCGGAGTTCCGGCGGGGCGATGCCGGCGGGGGCGCGCGAACGACTCTCAGCTTGGCGGACGCGCGGAACGGGCGGCCGCCTTGCGGCTTCTGTCGCCGAACCAAGATGGAGGAGCCGAGATGGCCCAGAGCTACGAAGAAATGGACGCCATCGCCATGCTGAAGGCGGACCACCGCAAGGTGGAGGAGCTGTTCGAAAAGTTCGAGAACACCAACGGCAAGGCCACCAAGCAGAAGCTGGCCGGGCAGATCTGCCTGGAGCTGAAGGTGCACACGGCGATGGAGGAGGAGATCTTCTACCCGGCCTGCCGCGGCAAGATCGAGGACGAGCTGGTCGACGAGGCCTATGTCGAGCACGACGCCGCCAAGCTGCTGATCAACGAGATCGAGGCGGGCGGGCCGGACGAGGCCTTCTACGACGCCAAGGTCAAGGTGCTGTCCGAGATGATCGAGCACCACGTCGAGGAGGAGGAGAAGCGCTCGGAGGGCATGTTCAGCCAGGCCCGCGCGGCCGGCCTCGACATGGACGAGCTGGCCGACCAGATGCGGCTGCGGAAGCGCTCGGCGATGGAGGAATTCCAGGCTGGCAAGCCGGCCGAGACCCGCACCCTGCATGGCGACGACGTGGAGAGCGCCCAGACGGACCAGCCGTTTGGGGAAGGGGCGCAGCCCCGCTGAGGCCGGCGATGCTTTCCGGACGGTCCGCCGCTTTCGCCCTACTCGCCGCCGGGCTCGCCGCCTGCGCCGAACCCGGCCTGCGCGTCGTGCCGCCGCCGCAGCAGCCGCGCACCGTTCAGCCGATCGCCCCGCCGCGCACGACCGCGCCGTCCAGCGAGGTCGAGCGCCGGCTTCTCGACGCGCACAACGCCGAGCGGGCGCGGGTCGGGGTCGCGCCGCTGCGCTGGGCCGACTCGCTGGAAGGGGAGGCCCGGATCTGGGCCCGCGAGTTGGTCGGCAGCAACACATTCGCGCACGATCCCGCGCCGCATGGCCACGGCGAGAACCTGTGGACCGGCTGGGGCGGCCGGGTCTGGACGCCGGAGGAGATGGTGGGAGAGTGGGCGGCCGAGCGGGCCGACTACCGGCCCGGCCCATTTCCGAACGTCAGCCGCACCGGAAACTGGGTCGACGTGGCCCACTACACCCAGCTGGTGTGGCGCGACACGACCCACGTCGGCTGCGCCGTCGAGGCCCGCGGCGATCGCTCGGTGCTGGCCTGCCGCTCCGCGCCGCCGGGGAATATCGACGGGCGCACGGCGTACTGAAGAGAGGGGTGCAGGGCGTGGGGTGTGGGGTCTACGCGGCGCGTAGACGGCGCCCCCGGCAGCTCTCCACACCCTACGCCCCACACCCTCAGCTGACGTAGCCCGCCTGCATCAGCTCGGCGATGTGGATGATGGCCGCCGGGCGCTCGTCCTCGAGGACCAGCAGGGTGGCGATCTTGTTCTGGGTCATCAGGTCGATGGCGTCGCTCATCCGGGCGTCTGGCGCGATGACCTTGGGGCGGGGGCTCATGATGTCGGCGGCGGTGAGGCCGCCGGCGTCAGCCCGGGCGAAGGCGCGGCGCACGTCGCCGTCGGTGACGATCCCGGCCAGCTTTCCGTCGGCGTCGACCACGGCCGTGGCTCCCTTGCGGCCCTCGGTGATGGCGGACACCACCTCGGCGAAGGTCGCAGTCGTCGGCACCAGCGCCGGCGCCGGCGGCCGGTCGCCCATCCAGTCCTTCACGCTCTGCAGGCTCATGCCCAGCTTGCCGCCCGGGTGATGCAGGCCGAAGTCCTCGGCGGTGAACCCGCGGCGGTCCATCAGCACCATGGCCAGGGCGTCGCCTATCGCCAGCGTCATCAGGGTCGAGGTGGTGGGGGCCAGGCCGTTGGGGCAGGCCTCCGCCACCTGCGGCAGGGCCAGGCAGACCGCGGACGAGCGTCCGAGGAAGCTGTTCGGCCGCTGCGTGATCCCGATCACCGGGATGCCCTCGCGCTGGCAGTAGATCAGCGGATCGCGCAGCTCGCGGCTCTCACCGGAATTGGAGATCGCCAGCAGGGTGACGTCCTTCCTCAGCATGCCCAGGTCGCCGTGGCTCATCTCCGCCGGGTGGACGAAGAAGGCGTTGGTGCCGGTCGAGGCCAGGGTCGCGGCGATCTTGCCGCCGATGTGGCCGGACTTGCCCATGCCGGTGACGACGACATAGCCGGGTCGCGACAGGATGATTTCGACCGCCCGCACCAGATCGTCGCCGATGCTCGCTTCCAGCGCCTGCAGGGCGGCGACGTTGAGCCGCACCACCTCGCGGGCGCGGTCGATCATGGCGGCGGGTTCGGCGGCGAGGGTGGGGCGAGGCTCGGTCATGGCGGGGAATTGGCCCATCCAGCCGGGATGCACAATCCGCGTCGGGCGAACCCCGCCACGCCGCGCCGGCGCGAAAAAAGCGACGCTTGGGGTCAACTCCACGGGGCGTTTCGCGTTAGGGAGAGCCATGGGGACGTCACATCCGATCACCGACGCCGCCGCCAAGGCCGTCGATTCCGCCGCTCCGAACCTGCCGACGCCGCCGTCGCGAATCCACAAGCCGGCCCTCTTCCTCGACCTCGACGGCGTGCTGGCGCCGCTGGCCGAGACGCCCGAGGCGGTGGTTCCGCACCCGCGCCGCAGCCGGGTGCTGCGTCAGGCCCTGGCCCGGTTCGACGGGCGTGTGGCGATTGTCAGCGGCCGGACCATCGCCGAGATCGACCGCATCTCCGACGGGGTGCTCGACGCCGCCTCCGGCGTGCACGGCCTGGAGCGCCGCCGCTCGGACGGCTCCCTGCACCGACTGGAGCCGGCCGAGGGCGTCCGCGCGGCGGTCGACGCCTTCGAGGCGTTCGCCCGCGAGCGCCCCGGGGTGATCGTCGAGGACAAGGCGGTCTCCGCCGGACTGCATTTCCGCCAGGCCCGGGAGGCGGGCGACGAGGCGATGGCGCTGGCGCGCAGACTGGCGGAGCGCACCGGCCTCGTCATGCAACCCGGCAACCTCGTGGTCGAGCTGAAGACCCCGGGGACCGACAAGGGCACGGCGATCACCGCCTTCATGGACGAACCGCCGTTCGCGGGCGCCGTACCGGTCATGCTCGGCGACGACCTGACTGACGAGTACGGCTTCCGGGCCGCAGACGAACTGGGCGGTTTCGGCGTTCTGGTGGGGCCGGCGCGAGCGACCGCGGCGCGATACGGCCTGCCGGACGTTGATGCGGTGCTGGACTGGCTCGAGACACTGCAGGAGGTCGCGTGATCCCTGACCTGGACCTGGCGCCGATCGGCAACTGTTCGATCAGCGCCCTCGTCGACAGGCGCGGCCGATACGTGTGGGCGTGCGCCCCGCGCGTGGACGGAGACCCGATCTTCTCGGCCCTTATGGACGGCTCGGACCCGGCGCACGGCTTCTGGGACATCGAACTGGAAGGCGTGAAGCACGTCAGCCAGGCCTACATCCGCAACACGCCCGTGCTGCGCACCGTGCTGACCGCCGAGGACGGGGCGGCGGTCGAGATCATCGATTTCGCCCCGCGTCATCCGAAGCACAGTCGGACCTACCGGCCGCTGGCCTTCGGCCGGGTGGTGCGGCCGCTGGAAGGCGCGCCCCGGATCCGGGTGCGGCTGCGGCCCTCCGCTGACTGGGGCGGCCGGCCGGCCGAGCGGACCAGCGGGTCGAACCACATTCGCTATCTGTGCACCGACGTCACCATGCGGCTCACGACGGACTGCCCCGTCTCGCACGTGATGAACGAACGCACCTTCCGGCTGGAGCGGCCCTGCGCCTTCTTCCTCGGACCGGACGAGGGCTATGACCAGGACGTGGGGCCGGGCGTGACCGCGGCGCTCGACCGCACCATCGCCTACTGGCAGGACTGGGTGCGCAAGCTTTACCTGCCGCTGGACTGGCAGGAGGCGGTGATCCGCGCCGCGATCACCCTCAAGCTCTGCGCCTACGAGGAGACCGGGGCCATCGTCGCGGCCATGACCACCTCGGTGCCGGAGTTTCCGGAGAGCGGGCGCAACTGGGACTACCGCTACTGCTGGATTCGCGACGCCTATTATGTGGTGCGGGCGCTGAACCGCCTCGGCGCGGTCGACATCCTCGAGAACTACCTCGGCTACCTGCGCAATCTCGTCGACAACTCGGGCGGCGGGCATGTCCAGCCGGTGTACGGCGTCGGGCTGGAGCCCGGCATCGGCGAGCGCATCATCGACACGGTCGAGGGCTACCGCGGCATGAAGCCGGTGCGGGTCGGCAACCAGGCCCACGAACACCTGCAGCATGACGTCTATGGCCAGATCGTGCTCCCGCTGGTGCAGGCCTTCTACGATCATCGACTGATCCGGCCGGCGACCATCGACGACTTCTACGCCCTGGAGAAGGTCGGCGAGCGCGCCTTCGCCATGCACGACCAGCCCGACGCCGGCCTGTGGGAGTTCCGCACCATCGCGCGGGTGCACACCTACTCCTCGGTGATGTGCTGGGCGGCCTGCGACCGGCTGGCCAAGGCCGCCGACCACCTGGGCCTGATCAGCCGGGGCGAGGTCTGGCGCGACCGGGCGCGGATCATCCGCGAGCGCATCGAGGCGGAGGCCTATCTGCCCGACGAGGGCCGGTTCGCCGCCAGCTATGGCAACCGCGAACTGGACGCCTCGCTGCTGCAGCTGACCGACCTCGGCTTCCTCGATCCGCTGGATCCGCGCCAGGTGGGCACCTTCGAGGCCATCGAGCGGGACCTGAAGAAGGGGCCGTACCTGTTCCGCTACGTCGAGCCCGATGATTTCGGGGAGCCGGAGACGGCCTTCAACTTCTGCACCTTCTGGTTCATCGAGGCGCTGCACCTGAACGGCCGGACCGAGGAGGCGCGGGCGATCTTCGAGGAGATGCTCAACCGGCGCACCCACGCCGGCCTGCTGAGCGAGGATATCGCGTTGGGGGACAACGAACTGTGGGGCAACTATCCGCAGACCTATTCGCTGGTCGGGATCATCAACTGCGCCGTCCTGCTCAGCCGCTCGTGGACGGACGTCCGGTGAACGGCTTCACGAGATCGCGCTGGCGCCAAAGCCCTCGTCCGGCGGTTCTGCTGCCATGAGCCGCCTGATCGTCGTCTCGAATCGCGTCTCGGCGCCCAAGGATCCGGCCGCCGGCTCGGCCGGCGGGCTGGCGATGGCCCTGTCCGCCGCCCTGCGCAAGTACGAAGGCCTGTGGTTCGGCTGGTCCGGGGAAACGGTGGAGACCTTCGTCCCCGAGGCGAAGATCGAGGATCGCGCCGGCGTCACGGTCGCCCTCGTCGACCTCGAGGCCCAGGATGTCGAGGAGTATTACAACGGCTACGCCAACAAGACCCTGTGGCCGCTGTTCCACCATCGGGTCGACCTGACCGAATACGAGCGCTCCTACGGCGAGGGGTACGAGCGCACCAACGCCCGCTTCGCCGAGGTGCTGGCGCCGCTGATCCGGCCCGACGACGTCATCTGGATCCACGACTACCACATGATCCCGCTGGCCCGGGACCTGCGGCGGCGCGGCCTGCGCAATCGCATCGGTTTCTTCCTTCACACGCCGTGGCCGGCGCGGCAGCTGCTGGTGACCCTGCCGCACCATCGCCGGCTGGTGGAGTCGATGTTCGACTACGACCTGATCGGCTTCCACACCCGCGAGTGGCTGGACCTGTTCCGCGACTACGTCGCCTCCGAGCCCAGCGTGAATGGCCGCCTGCTGCCCAACGACGAGCTGGAGGCGTTCGGCAAGACGGTGCAGACCGGCGTCTTCCCGATCGGCATCGACGTCAACGGCTTCCTCGCGGCGCGCAACTCGCCCCTGGGGACCCGCACCTACGACCGGATGGCGGCGTCGGCGGCGTTCCGTTCGATGATCGTCGGCGTGGACCGGCTGGACTACTCCAAGGGGCTGGAGCAGCGGCTGCTCGGCTACGAGCAGTTCCTAGCGGACAATCCCGACATGCGCGCCGAGGTCTTCCTGCTGCAGGTGACGCCGATCAGCCGCGACGAGGTCGACGCCTACCAGGACATCCGGGCGCGGCTGGACGCGCTGGCCGGCCGGATCAACGGCGAATACGCCGACATGGACTGGCAGCCGATCCGCTATCTGAATCGGACCTACCGCCGCGACCAGCTGGCCGGCATCTACCGCGCCGCGCGCGTGGGCCTGGTGACGCCCCTGCGCGACGGCATGAACCTGGTGGCCAAGGAGTATGTGGCGGCCCAGAATCCCGACGACCCGGGGGTGCTGATCCTGTCGCGCTTCGCCGGCGCCGCGGAGCAGATGGGCGAGGCCCTGCTGGTGAATCCGTTCAGCCGCGAGGAACTCTCCGACGCGATCAAACGCGCCCTGACCATGCCGCTGGACGAGCGCAAGCGGAAATGGGCGTCGCTCATGCAGGTGGTGCGCGACACCGACGTGTCCATCTGGCGCGACGACTTCGTCGCCTGCCTGCGGGCGGTGGACCGGCCGGCGGACGGCGACGGCTCCGCCGCCCGCGCGGCCTGACCTCAGGCCACCTCGGCCAGTGGCGCGGGAGCGCCGTCCTTCGCCGCGGCCAGCAGGGCGCCGGGCCGCTCCGACAGCCGCGCCAGCCAGGCGTCCATGGCCGCGCTGCGCGGGGCGAACTCCCGGCCCCACAGCATCGCCGAACCGACCATGACGTCGACGGCCGTGAACCGGCGCCCCATCAGCCACGGGCCGTGATCGAGCGCGCCGAGGATGCGGGCGTTGACCGCATCGTAGCGCTTTCGGGCCAGCTGATCGGTCTCGGTCTCGCCCCGAATCCGGCTCCAGTAGGCGGGCTCCATCTCGCCGGCGGTCCAGGCCAGCCAGGTCAGATAGGCCGCCCGCTCCGGCGCGCCGACCGGCGCGCCGAGGTCGGCCTTAGGGAACAGGTCGGTCAGGTAGAGGGCGATGGCGGCCGACTCGGTCACCAGCGCCCCGTCGTGGAGCAGCGCCGGAACCTTGCGGTCCGGGTGAGGATTGGCCGGGTCGGCCTTCCCGGTCCCGGACAGGGCGCGGAAGATGTCGACGTACTCGATCTCGTAGGGAGCGCCGATCTCCTCGAGCAGCCAGACGATGCGGCCCGAGCGCGACTGCGGGGCGTGGAACAGGGTCAGCATGATGTCTCTCTCCGGTTGGGGCGCATTGCTGGCGACGCGGTCGCGCCCTGCTTGAGCGCCCTCGTCGCCGTCACCGATTGACTACTGACATCCTGCTGACAGCATGCTGTCAGCAACCGTACGCAAGGGTGGCGACATGAGACGCGCGGACCGGCTGTTCCAGATCATCCAGGTGCTCCGGCGCTCGTCGCGGCCGGTCACGGCCGAGGCCATCGCCGCCGAGCTGGAGACCTCGAAGCGCTCGATCTACCGCGACATCGCCACCCTGATCGGCCAGCGCGTCCCGATCCGCGGCGAGGCGGGCGTCGGCTATGTGCTGGACGGCGGCTTCGACATGCCGCCGCTGATGCTGACGTCCGACGAGGTCGAGGCGGCGGTGCTGGGGGCGCAGTGGGTGGCCGGCCGCGGCGATCCGGCCCTGGCCCGCGCCGCGCGGGACCTGATCGCCAAGATCGCCGCCACCGTGCCGGAGCGGCTGCGGCCGGTGCTGCTCGAGCCCGCGGTGGCCAGCGCGCCGGTGTGGGACGATCGAAAGCCGGAGGTGCTGGACATGGCGCGGGCCCGCGCCTGGATCCACGCGGGGCGCAAGCTGGCGCTCGTCTATCGCGACGAGCGGGAGCGCGAGACCCGGCGCGTGGTCTGGCCCTTCCTGGTCGGCTATCGCGAGACGACGCGGCTGCTGGTCGGCTGGTGCGAGATGCGCGACGACTTCCGCACCTTCCGCACCGATCGGGTGGCGGCGGCCGATTTTCTCGACGAACGCTACCCGGCGCGGCCCGCCGCGCTGCGCGCCCGCTGGATGGCGAAGATGGAGGCCGAGCGGGCGGCGTGGATCGCCGCCGGCAAGCCGCCGCCGGAGAAGCGGGCCTAGAAGATCTCGAACAGTCCGGCGGCGCCCATGCCGCCGCCGACGCACATGGTGACGACGCCGTATTTCGCGCCCCGGCGCTTGCCCTCGATCAGGACATGGCCGGTCATGCGGGCGCCCGACATGCCGTAGGGGTGGCCGATCGAGATGGCCCCGCCCGAAACGTTGAGGCGGTCGTTCGGAATGCCGAGGCGGTCGCGGCAGTAGATGACCTGTACGGCGAAGGCCTCGTTCAGCTCCCAGATGCCGATGTCGTCGACGGTCAGGCCGTGCCGCTCCAGCAGGCGGGGCACGGCGAACACCGGCCCGATGCCCATTTCGTCCGGCTCGCAGCCGGCCACCGCCATGCCGCGGAAGGCGCCCAGCGGCTGCAGTCCGCGGCGCTCGGCCTCCTTCGCCTCCATGATCACCGAGGCCGAGGCGCCGTCGGACAGCTGGCTGGCGTTGCCGGCGGTGATGAAGCGGCCCTGCTGCACCTTCTCGCCGCCGCCGAACACAGGCTTCAGGGAGGACAGGCCCTCAAGGGTGGTGTCGGGCCGGTTGCCCTCGTCCCGGGTCAGGGTGACCTCCTTCGCCGAGGTCTGGCCGGTGGCCTTGTCGACGACCTGCATGGTGGTGGTCATCGGCGCGATCTCGGCGTCCAGCCGGCCCTCGGCCTGGGCCCGGGCCGTCCGCTGCTGGGACTGCAGGGCGTATTCGTCCTGGGCCTCGCGCCCGACCCCGTAGCGGTCGGCGACGACCTCGGCCGTCTCCAGCATCGACATGTAGATGTGCGGATGCATCGCCTTCAGCGCCGGGTCGTGCAGGCGGTGCAGGTTCATGTTCTGGTTCTGCACGAGCGAGATCGACTCCAGCCCGCCGCCGACGGCGACCACCTGCCCGTCGTGGAGCACCTGTTTCGCGGCCGTGGCGATGGCCATCAGGCCCGAGGCGCACTGGCGGTCGAGGCTCATCCCGGCGGTCGTCACCGGCAAGCCGCCGGCAAGCGCCGCCTGTCGGCCGATGTTGGTGCCGGTCGAGCCCTGCTGCAGGGCGGCGCCCATGACCACGTCCTCGACCTCGGCCGGATCGATCCCGGCCCGGGCGACCGCGTGGCGGATGGCGTGGCCGCCCAGCTGCTGCGCCTGGGTGTCGTTGAACGCGCCGCGATAGGCGCGGCCGATCGGCGTGCGGGCGGTGGAGACGATGACGGCTTCGCGTCGCATCTGCGAGGCTCCTTCGGGAGGCGCTGGCGCTCGCAGCGCAATGGTTCGCGGCGCAAGCGCAGGGAGAGCGTCACCCTAGCGCCCTGCCGCAGCGTCAGCCAAGTCAGCCGTCCGCGTGGGCCTTCTGCGCCTTCGAGAGCTCGATGAAGCCTTGCGCCGCGCCCATTTCGGGGACGATCTCGCCGGTGCGGTCGGAAATCTCGTCGAAACGCGCGGCCACCTGCTCGGGCGCGTCGTCGCCAACGATCCGGACCCCCTGCGTGAGCGTGACGTAGGCGCGCTCGAAACCGCCGGCGCCGGCGGCGAGGATGCAGCGGTTCGGCGCCTCCTCGCTGACCAGGTGCAGCAGGCCGGGGGTGACCAGCGAGGGTTCGAGCATCTCCAGCGGCAGCCGGGCGCCGAGATCCTCGGTCATGCGGGTATGGGCGGTCGGGGCCAGGCAGTTGACCCGGATGTCGTGCTTCGCGCCCTCGATCGACAGGGTCTGCATCAGGCCCACCAGCGCCATCTTGGCGGCGCCGTAGTTCGACTGGCCGAAGTTGCCGTAGAGGCCGGAGGACGAGGTGGTCATGACGATGCGGCCGTAGTTCCGCTCGCGCATGATGTCCCACACCGCCTTGGTGCAGTTCACGGCCCCCATCAGGTGGACGTCGACGACGAAACGGAAGTCGTCCAGCTCCATCTTTGCGAAGGTCCTGTCGCGCAGGACTCCGGCGTTGTTGACGAGAATGTCCACGCGTCCCCAGCGATCCATCGCCTCGGCCGTCATCGCCTGGACGGCCGAGAAGTCGGTGACCGAGGCGGCGCTGGCCATGGCCTCGCCGCCCGCCGCTGTGATCTCCGCCACGACCGCTTCCGCCGCCGTCGCGGAGCCGCCGGATCCGTCGCGGGCGCCGCCGAGGTCGTTCACCACCACGCGCGCGCCCCGCCGGGCCAGCGCCAGCGCATGTTCACGGCCCAGCCCGCCACCGGCGCCGGTGACGATCGCTACCCGCCCGTCGAATTTCATCGCCATTTCGCCTCACTTGCCCGTGCCCTTTTGTCCTAGCAGGCGTTTCAGACAGGGAAAGCCCCCGAATTTGTGTTGAAACGGCGCCACAGTCGCCGCATTCGATGGATTGTCGAGGAACCGGAACCGTACATTGTGGTTAGGCCTCCCGAGCCGCCCCGTATAAGCGTGGGCATTCGGGCAACCATGAGTGTGAGGGATATGATGAAGGTGAAACTTCTCGCCGGCGTCGCGACGGCCGGGCTGCTTGCAGCCGGCGCAGCGTCTGCCGAGCCGAACGGCTGGTACGGGGCGCTTGACGCCGGCTGGCATACGTCGGACGTCGAGACGGCGCAGGGCGCCGACTTTGATACGGAAGACAGCTGGGCCGGCTTTGCGCGGCTGGGCTACCGGTTCAACGAGAACT
>MGLK01000030.1 GCA_001794825.1 Caulobacterales bacterium RIFCSPHIGHO2_01_FULL_70_19
AGGCGCTCTGCGCCTCGATAACACCTCCGCCCCACGCCAGCTCAGCGCGTTTCTACACGGCCTCGGTCGGCAGCAGACACGAGCATCGAAGCCTCAGGACGACCGTCCGCGTTCCACAGTGGGGGACGATACGAAGCGCTCCTCCGCCCGCCAATCCTATGATTTAATCTTCGGAACAATGTGGTGGCTGGGGGCGGGCTCGAACCGCCGACCTGTGGGTTATGAATCCACCGCTCTAACCAGCTGAGCTACCCAGCCCCAGTGACGAGCCCGTCGCGAGGGTCCGGCGGGAACTGGTCTGACCGCCGGAAGAGGCGTGCCTATAGAGGCGCCGCGACACGGATTCAAGACGCAGTCGCGCGTCGTGCGGCAACCGTTCGCGTGACGCTGTGTCCCGGGAACGGTAACACCTCCGGAGCGCTTTCGCCGCCGACCTGAAGGGGACCCGACCCATGCGCCTGACCGCCCTCGCCGCCGCCGCCTCCGCCCTCGCCCTGGCCTCCGCCTGCGGCGCCCAGGACGGGGGGCCGACCGCAGCCTCGCCGCAGGCGGGGGCGCCGCTGGAGACGCGGCCGGCCAACGCCCCTGACCAGCAACCGGCCTTCCCCGGCCAGACCCGGGCCCCGGCCGTGCGCACGGAGCGGGCGCTCGCCCACACCGTGGTCGCCTCGGGCCTCGTCGAGCCGTGGGGGCTGGCCCTGCTGCCGGACGGTCGCTGGCTGGTCACCGAGCGCCCGGGGCGGCTGCGCATCGTGACCGCCGAGGGAGCCGTGAGCGAACCGGTGGCCGGCCTGCCGGCGGTGGACGCCCGCGGCCAGGGCGGCCTGCTGGACGTGATCCCCGGTCCGGACTTCGCCGACGACCGGATGATCTGGTGGAGCTACGCCGAGCCCCGCGACGGCGGCAACGCCACCTCGGTGGCGCGGGGTCGGCTGTCGGAGGACGGGACCCGGGTCGAGAACGTGCAGGTCGTCTTTCGCGCCCTGCCGGCCTACGACGGCGACAAGCATTACGGCTCCTCGCTGGCCTTCGCCCCCGACGGCACGCTGTTCGTGACCCTCGGCGAGCGCTCGGACGCGCCGATGCGGCCGCAGGCCCAGGATCTCGGCTCGCACATGGGCAAGACCATCCGCATCAACGCCGACGGTTCGGTCCCCCGTGACAACCCCTTCGTCGGCCGCGAGGGGGCGCTGCCGGAGATCTGGTCGCTCGGCCACCGCAACGTCCAGGGGATCGCCATTGCGCCCGACGGCGCGGTGTGGACGATCGAGCACGGGACCCGCGGCGGGGACGAGCTGAACCTCGACCGGGCGGGCCTCAACTACGGCTGGCCCGACGTGGCCTACGGCGTCGAGTACCGCGGCGGTCCGATCAACGAGGGCGTCACCGCCCGCGAGGGCACCGAGCAGCCCGTCTACTACTGGGACCCGGTGATCGCGCCGGGCGGCATGACCTTCTACGACGGGGCCATGTTCCCCGAGTGGCGCGGCAACCTGCTGGCCGCGGCCCTGAAGGAGAAGCACATCGCCCGACTGGTGCTGGAGAACGGCCGGGTCGCGGGCGAGGAGCGGCTGCTCACCGACCTCGGCGAGCGGGTGCGCGACGTGGCGGTCGGTCCCGACGGCGCGGTCTGGGCGATCACCGACGAGCAGAACGGCAAGCTGGTCCGGCTGGCGGCGGCGGATTGACGGCTACTCCGGCGCCGGGCCGAAGCGGTTCGGGCCGGGGTCTCCACGTCGCCAGTCCAGCGGCAGGACGAAAAGGCTGCGGGCTATACCGGTCAGAATGACCAGCGCCGAGGTCGCGGTCAGGGCCAGACGCGCCCAGTCTGGCAGGCTGACGGCGATCAGAGCCAGGGCGGCTGGCGCGGCGAACAGACCAAAAGCCAGAAGGTGACGAACCAGCACAGCCCCTGCCTCAAGGCCAAGGTCGTGCATTCTGCGCACATGGGCGGCCGCGAGGGCTACTGGCAGCGGGAGCAGCAGAAGGAAGGGTAGCGCCGCCCATTGACGAAGGCCCAGCATGATCAGGACCGCCACCGTCAGGAGGGGAAGCAGAGCCAGGGCCAGCAGCTTCCGTTCCAGCCTCTGACGGCCGGCGAAGCTCAGACGGCCTTTCAAATCGAAGGAGTCGGCCAAGCGATCAGACATGTGAACCTCCCGGTCCAGCATGCCTCGGCGAGTCCGTGGCCTCAATCCCGCAGCAGCTCGTTGACGCCGGTCTTGGCCCGCGTCTGGGCGTCGACCCGCTTGACGATCACCGCGCAGTAGAGCGACGGGCCGCCGTTCGGGTCGGGCAGGCTGCCCGGCACCACCACCGAATACGCCGGCACCTCGCCCCGGAACACCTCGCCGCTGGCCCGGTCGACGATCTTCGTCGAGGCCGACAGGTAGACGCCCATGGCCAGCACGGCGCCCTCGCGGACGATGACCCCCTCGGCCACCTCCGCCCGGGCGCCGATGAAGCAGCCGTCCTCGATGATGGTCGGATTGGCCTGCAGCGGCTCCAGCACCCCGCCGATTCCGGCGCCGCCCGACAGGTGCACGTTCTTGCCGATCTGGGCGCAGCTGCCGACGGTCGCCCAGGCGTCGACCATCGAACCCTCGTCCACGAAGGCGCCGATGTTCACGAAGCTGGGCATCAGCACCACGTTGCGGGCGACGTAGGCGCCCTGCCGCACGATGGCGCCGGGGACCGAGCGGAAGCCCGCCTCGCGGTAGTGGTTGGCGGTCCAGTCGCCGAACTTGTTGGGCACCTTGTCCCACCACGGGCCGACGCCGGGCGCGCCCGAGGCGGGGCCGCGGTCGCCGGCGCGCAGCAGCTCGTTGTCGTTCAGACGGAAGGATAGCAGGACCGCCTTCTTCAGCCACTGGTGCGTGGTCCAGGTCCCGTCGGGCCCGCGCGAGGCGACGCGCGCCTCGCCCGCGTCCAGCATGGCCAGCGCCTGCTCGACCGCGTGCCGGACCTCGCCGTGCGTGGCGGCGGTGACGCCGGCGCGATCCTCCCACGCCGCCTCGATCACGGACTCCAGGTGGGCGCGGTCGGTCATGTCGGGTCTCCGGCGAGGACGGCGGTGGCGAGGAAGGGCGGCAGGGCGGCGGCGCGGTGGTCGACGAAATGCACCACCGAGTCCAGCGCATGCGGGCCGACCAGCACGGTGGTCATGCCGAGGGCCTTGGCGTGGTCGAGGTTGCGCTCGGTGTCCTCGAAGAAGGCGGCGCTCTTCGGGTCGAGGGCGAAACGGTCGAGCATGCGCTCGAAGGTTCGCGGGTGCGGCTTGGGACGGAGCTCGGCGTGCTCCAGCGCAAACAGGCCGTCGAACAGGTCGTCGATCCCCAGCCTGGCCAGCACCCGCTCGCCGTGCCGCTGCGAGCCGTTGGTGAAGACGTAGCGCGGCCCGTTCAGCCGCTTCAGCCCGGCGCGCAGGCCCTCGCTCGGCTCCAGCGCGTCCAGCGGCACGTCGTGGACCTCGGCGAGGAAGGCGTGCGGGTCCACCGTATAGTCCTGCATCAGCCCGCCAAGGGCCGCGCCATGGTCGAGCAGGTAGCGCTTCTGCAGCGCCCGCGCCTCCTCGGGCGGCAGGCCGGTGGCGCGGATCATGAACTGGCCGATGCGGTCGGCCACGAGGCGCAGGACCTGCTTCTCGGGCGGATAGAGGGTGTCGTCGAGGTCGAACACCCAGCTGCCCACGTGGCGCAGGTCGGCGCCGATCTCGGTCGGTTCGACCGGCTGCGCCGTCATCCGGCCTGCACCAGGGTGCCCGCCCCGTGCTCGGTGAACAGTTCAACCAGCATGGCGTGGGGTCGGCGCCCGTCGAGGATGACCACGGCCTCGACGCCGTCGCGCACGGCGGCCATGGCCGTCTCCAGCTTGGGGATCATGCCGCCGGTGGCCACGCCGTCGTCGATCAGCGCCTGTGCCTCGCTCACCGTCATCTGGCGGATGATCTCGCCGTCGGCGCCCCGGACTCCCGGCACATCGGTCAGCAGCAGCATGCGCTTGGCGTCGAGCGCGCCGGCCACCGCTCCGGCCACGGTGTCGGCGTTGACGTTGTAGGTCTGGCCGTCCGCGGCCACGCCGATGGGCGCGATCACCGGGACCCAGTCCTCGGTCTCGGAGGCGATCAGGCCGGCGATGAGCTTGGGATCGACCTTGGTGGGTTCGCCCACGAAGCCGAGGTCGACCTCATGCTCGATCATGCTGTCCGGATCGCGGCGGGTGCGCCGCGTCTTCTCCACCGTCAGCAGGCCGGCGTCCTTGCCGGACAGGCCGACGCCGCGCACGTCGGCCTCCTTGCCGGCCACGGTGATCCAGTGGGCGATCTCCTTGTTGACCGCGCCGGACAGGACCATCTCGGCCACCTGCATCGTATCCGCGTCGGTGACCCGGAGCCCGTCCACGAAGGCTGACTTGACCCCCGCCTTGTCCAGCATGGCGCTGATCTGCGGGCCGCCGCCGTGGACCACCACGGGGTTCACGCCCATCAGCTTCAGCAGCACCACGTCGGCGGCGAACTGCCTGGCGACGGCGCTGTCGCCCATGGCGTGCCCGCCGTACTTTATGACCACGGTCTCGCGGTCATAGATCTGGATGTAGGGCAGGGCCTCGGCCAGCGTCCTCGCGGTCGCCCAGCCGGGATCTCCCGGTCGCGGTTCGGTCTCGTCCATCGCGCGGTCCCTAATGCCAAGCTCCCGGCCTGTCATCATGAAACCGGGAGGCCGCGCCGGCCGTTCCGTCGCGATGAAGGAACACGAGATCGACGACCGCGACCTGCGCCCGGACGATCCCGCCGATCCGGCCTCGCTCCAGCGGATCGACGCCGCCCTTTGCCCGGAGTGCCAGGGCGTCGGCGTCAACCCGGCGGGGGAGGCCTGTCCGGTCTGCGCCGGAACCGGCCGCGCCACGGGCCGCACAGGCGGGGGTTGAGGACCTGGGCGCTGTGTCACCCGGGAGACACGCTGAACGGCGTTGTGCGACACGGCCGCTCGACCTGCCCCTAGCGGGCTGTTATGAAAGCTTAGCGGCGGCATGCGCGCCGTCACGAACAACCAATTCTGGGCTGCGGAGGGCATCCACCAATGCGCGTTAAGTCTCTCATTCTGGCGTCGACCGCCGCCGGGGCGCTGGCCCTGTCGGCCGGCGCAGCGTCTGCCGAGCCGAACGGCTGGTACGGCGCGCTTGACGCCGGCTGGCATACGTCGGACGTCGAGACGGCGCAGGGCGCCGATTTCGATACGGAAGACAGCTGGGCCGGCTTTGCGCGGCTGGGCTACCGGTTCAACGAGAACTGGCGGGTGGA
>MGLK01000031.1:0-5862 GCA_001794825.1 Caulobacterales bacterium RIFCSPHIGHO2_01_FULL_70_19
GCCTGAGAAGGAGGCGCTCTGCGCCTCGATAACACCTCCGCCCCACGCCAGCTCAGCGCGTTTCTACACGGCCTCGACCCATTGCGGATGTTCACGGATGCAGTTCTGCTTCTCGAACCATCCGGTCGAGATCCTCGACGGACACCTTCTTGAGGTCCTCGAAAGCTGCGGCGGTAGCCCCTCGGTCGCCATTTCCTTCGCCGCTCACCCGAACGCCGGCGTCGGTCCTGGAAAGCGTGAACACGAAGGGCATAGCGGGGTTGCCCGGAGCCGACACCACGATCAGCGTCGAGTGATCCGCGCAGGCGTAAGTCAGCCAATCGGTCTCACCGAACGAGCGTTGGACCGGCCCGGCCATGCATTGCAGCGGTTCCGACGCGGCGTCCTGACCCTGTTGAATGGGCGATGTCAGCAGGGCAAATGCGAGCAGCGGCGTAATGATCGGCATGGTTCGACCTCCCCCTCAGCATCCACACTGCTTGATGTGAGGTCTGCAAACCACCCTTTGGCGAGGTCGCGTCCCGACCCGTTGCGGAGCTAGGTCGAGGGCCCAGGACCGTAATGCTCCTCGCCTTCACGGCGCAGGTCTTCCAGCGTCTTCCCATCGGACGGCTGGATGTACGGCCGCGCGGCAGGACTGTCGGCGGCGCATTTCTTTAGCGTTTCGCCTTCGTCAGGTTGCAGGATGTTGTAGGCACCGAGCGTGTTTCGTCGCAGCCACCAGCGACGCGCTCCAAGGTCACTGCGATAGTAAGTGTGCTGCAGGGTTAGAACAGTGGCAGGTCCTCGCTCCAGCCTACCGCTATGAACATCCTCGATCTGCAACTCGACTATCCATGGCCACCGCATGACGATGCAATCACCGCAGTCTGGCATGATCGTAGGAGTCTGACGGCTGATGCGGGCAGAGACTTCAGCGTCGAAGCACTCGGTCTCTGACGCAACGGCTGGGCCGACAGCCAGCGAGATAGTCGCGGCGGCGAGTGGTAGGCTCCAGAGGCCGCGAGAATAATCCATGCCGTGAGCGTAAGTGGTTGAAGGTCTGCTTTCCACCCTTAGGCGACAGTCGGTTCCCGACCCTTAGCGAACCCTCGTCCGCTAGATGGGCGCCTCAGTCCATGACCGGGGGGCACTCCCCAGAGGTCGAGGCACATGGCCTTCGCGGTCTCCAAGTCCCGCTCCCGGGCCGGGCCGCCCCCCTCGCCCGGGAGCGAGCGTCTAGCCGAACAAGCCCATCAGCTCCCGCCCGGCCAGAACGCAGAACAGCAGGCCGCCGGCGACGAGCATGGCGTTGGACAGCCCGCGGCTGCGCCATTCGGGCGGCGTGCGGCCGGAGTTGAGCAGCCACAGCAGGGTGAAGGCGAGGAAGGGCATGAAGACCGCGCCGAGCGCGCCGTAGGCGACGATCAGGCCGAACGGCCGGTCCATGAACAGCAGCAGCATCGGCGGGAAGGTCAGCCACAGCAGGTAGCCGCGGAAGGCCGGACTGCCTTCGCCGGCGGCTCCGGAGCGCTCCGGGCCGTGGCGGACGTGGCCCCAGAAGTCGGCGAACATCAGGCCGACGCCGTGCCAGACGCCGATCAGCGACGAGAAGCTGGCGGCGAAGAAACCGACCAGAAAGAGAACGCCGACGGCGTCGCCGAAGCGGTCGCGCAGCACCCGGTCGAGGTCGAGCAGGCCGCGGTCCCCGCCCGCGAGGGCGATGCCGGAGGCGTAGAGCAACTCCGCGCCGACGATCAGCATGGCGACGACGAAGATGCCCGTGACGGCGTAGCCGACCCGGTTGTCGAGCCGCATGACGCGCATCCACGCGGGTCCGCGCCAGCCCTTCTGGCCGATCCAGTAGCCGTAGGCGGCCAGGGTGATGGTGCCGCCGACGCCGCCGATCAGGCCAAGGGTGTAGTAGGCGGCGCCCGGCGGGAGGCTCGGGACGAGGCCCCGGGCGAGGGCGGGGAGATCCGGCGCGACGATCACCGCCAGCCCGACCACGGTGACGAACATCACGCCGACGAGGCCGGTCATCAGCTTCTCGAACAGCGGGTAGCGGTTGAACCAGACGAGGATCAGGCCCAGCACGCCGAGGATCATCGCCCAGGCCTTGAGATCGAGCGCCAACGGCGTGCGGTCGAGCAGCGCCGCCAGCGGCAGGGCCGAGGCGGTCATGGCGGTGGCGCCGTAGACGAAGCCCCACAGCACCACATAGACGCCGAAATAGGCGCTGGCCCAGTTGAGCCGGCCGCCGAACCAGCCCGGGCCCAGGCTGGACCAGCCTTCGAAGATGGTGCGTCCGGACGCCAGCGACCAGCGGCCGACGGCCTCGGCCAGCGAGATCTTGAGCAGGGTTCCGATCACCGCCGCCCAGAGCAGGGCGTAGCCGAACTTCGACCCGGCGATCAGGGTGGCGACCAGGTCCCCGGCGCCCACGCCCGTCGCCGCCGCAACGACGCCGGGGCCGATCAGCCGCCAGCGGGTGCCGGCCGGCGGCAGGGCGGCTGCGGCGTCGTCGTGGTGTTCGGTCATGGCGGCTCCCTCGACGGGCAGAGGAGCCGGTTCGCGGACATCGCGCAACCGGGAAGGACGACTCCCCTCCCCGCCACCATGCTTCGCCCGCGGGGTCGCATGCTCCCCCTCCCCCTGCGGGAGAGGAACCGCTACGGCTGAGCCGATGCCCGCCCTGCCCCTGAACGAGATCCTGATGCTGCTCGCCGCCCTGACGGCGGCGGGGCTGTTCGGCGGCCTGATCGCCGGCCTGTTCGGGGTGGGCGGCGGGACGGTGATCGTGCCGGCGGTGTTCTACGCCTTCGAGGTGCTGGGGGTGGGGGGCGAGAGCAATCTGCACGTTGCCATCGGCACCTCGCTGCTGACCATCGTGGCGACCAGCTGGCGCTCGCTGCGGGCGCACCGGGCGCACGGAGCCGTGGACGAGACGGTGCTGAAGACGTGGACTCCGTGGGTGGGCGCGGGCGCGGTGGCGGGGGCCGCGGTCGCCGGCGTGACCTCGATGGAGGGGCTGGCGCTGGTCTACGGCATCTGTCTGGCGGCGGTGGCCGCGCAGATGGGGCTGATGCGCGAGGGCTGGGCGCCGTGGCGGAGCCTGCCGACCGGCTGGGCGCGACGCGGGCTGGGGGCGGCGATCGGCGGCCTCTCGGCGATGATGGGCATCGGCGGCGGCAGTTTCGGCGGCATGCTGCTGACCCTGTGCGGGCGGCCGATCCATCAGGCGGTGGCCACGGCCTCGGGCTTCGGCGTGGCCATCGGGACGGCCGCGACCCTGGGCTTCGTCGTGTTCGGCTGGACAGCGGCGGGACGGCCGCCGCTGTCGCTGGGCTACGTCAACGTCCCGGGCGCGGTGGTGATGGCGGTGCTGACCACGGCGGTGGCGCCGTGGGGGGCGAAGCTGGCGCACCGGCTCGACCGCAAGGTGCTGCGGCGGGCGTTCGCGATCTACCTGCTGATCACGGCGACCCTGGTCGTGGTGAAGGCGGTGTAGGCATCAGGTTCCGAGCGCCAGGGGCGTCGCTGATCGAGCCGACCCGCCGCGCCGAAACCCGTGATCCTGGCCCCTGGCCCTGGAACCTGGAACCTGCCCCCCAGCCCTACCCCTCCAGCGTCAGCCGCGTCGGCGTGGCGGTGAAGGCGGAGAGGCGGCCGAGATAGCTCATGCCGAGCAGGGAGTGGGGCAGGCCGTGGTCGACGACGAGGGCCTCGACCTGGTCGACGCGGGCGCCGGCGACGGCGACGGACTTCAGGCGCACGGGGGCGGCGCGGACCGGGCCGGCGACGGTCGTCAGGGCGGCGGAGAAGGCGTCCGCGGGCGGTTCGATGCCGAGGGCGGCCGCATCGGCGCGCGTCAGGATCACCTGGCTGGCGCCGGTGTCGACCATCAGGCGGACCAGGCGGCCGTCGATGCGGGCTTCGGCCCAGTAGTGGCCGTCGGCGGCCCGGAGCGCCGCGGCGGGAGCCTCGGCGGCCTGGGCCGTTCCGCGCAGGCCGCCGATGTCCATCCACCACAGCACGCTGAGCGAGGAGGCGACGGCGAGGGACAGGACCCCGAGGGAGGAAAGGTCGAAGCGCATGCCGGCGGTGTCGCACGGCGGCGGTTGGAATGCGGTGAAGGAGCGTGGTTGGAGGGAGGTTAACGGAGGGGGGGAGGCAGTAGGGACCAGGGATGAGGGATGAGGGATCAGGGATGAGAGCGAAGTCGGAGACCGCTCGTCGCCTCGTCGCCTCGTGGGGGGGGCTGATCCCCAGTCCCTGCTCCCTACTCCCTCATCCCTCATCCCCCTTCCCCGCCCTTCCCGGCAGCTCCGCCATGATCGCGGCCCGCTCGGCGTCGCTGAACCGGCTCCAGCCGCCGATCTCCTGCAGGGTGCGGCGGCACCCGAGGCAGAGGCCCGTGGCGCCGTCGACAATGCAGACCTGCACGCACGGCGTGGCGATCGGGCGGGGCGGCTGTGACGGAATCGATGACATGGATGCGAAATATGCTCCGGCGGCGGAACGAAAACTTGCTTTCCGCGGTAGAATGGCGCAGGTAAGGGATGACGCGAAACGACTGAGAGGGTGAGAACCCCTGCGAGCACGACGTGTCTCTTTTCATCGTTCAGCGAAAGGAGACATCAAAGATGAACGACAAGAACCGGAACCTCCAGCACGCCATGCTGTCCTTCGCCCTGTGGGGCGGCATGCTGGTGAACACGAAGCAGACCAATGGGGCGGGCGATCGCGCGGTCAGCCACCCATCGAACTTCGAGCCGATCAAGCTGGACCGGGTGCGCCGTTAGGGGCGCGCCACGACGCAGACCGACGGAGCCCCGGCCGCAAGGCCGGGGTTTCGTGCTTTCCGGATCCAATTGTCTCCGCGCAGCGGATACGGCACTGATGGCGCATGACCCTGATCGTGCGCGAACGGCGCGACGCCGTTGAACTCTGGACCCTGGACCGCGCCGAGCGGCTGAACGCCCTGCCCGACCTGCAGGACGGCGAGGCCTTCGCCGAGGCCTGCGCGGCGGTGAACGGGGATCCGGCGGTCCGCTGCGTGGTGCTGACCGGGGCCGGGCGAGCCTTCTCGGCCGGCGGCGACCTGAAGGCGATGCGGGACCGCCGGGACCTGTTCGAGGGCACCGGACCGGAGATCCGCGAGCGCTATCGTCGCGTCGTGCACCGCATCGTGCGCTCGCTCTACGGCCTCGAGGTCCCGCTGATCGCGGCGGTGAACGGCGCGGCCATGGGGCTGGGCTGCGACATCGCCGGCCTGGCCGATATCCGCATCGCCGCCAGCGACGCGCGCTTCGGCGTGCCCTTCCTGAAGCTGGGCATCATCCCCGGCGACGGCGGCTCCTGGCTGCTGCCGCGCAACATCGGCTACGCCCGGGCGGCGGAGATGCTGTTCACCGGCGAGACGATCGACGCCGCCACCGCCGAGCGGTGGGGACTGGTGAACCACGTCGTCGCCCCCGAGGCGCTGATGGCCGAGGCCCTGACCACCGCGGGACGCGTGGCGGCGCACGGACCGCAGGCGCTGCGCATGGCCAAGGCCCTGCTGCGCCAGGGCCGCGACATGAATTTCGACCAGATGCTGGAGATGTCGGCGGCCATGCAGGCGCTGGCCCACCTGACCGACGATCACGCCGAGGGCGTGGCGGCCGCGCTGGAGAAGCGGCCGCCGCGGTTCTGACGCCCGGAAGGCCCGATCAGCCCTCGCGCGCCGGCTGTTGCATCGAGCGGTTGGCGGGAACGCCGGCGGCGGCCTGGCGCGGCGCGCCGGCGGTTTCGCCGGGCTTCATGAACTTGACCAGCACGCGCTGTCCGATGAGCAGGGGCGCGTCGCCGGCGGCGACCACCACCTCGACCACCCGCTCG
>MGLK01000031.1:5881-26430 GCA_001794825.1 Caulobacterales bacterium RIFCSPHIGHO2_01_FULL_70_19
GGGTGATCTCCACGGCCTGGCCGACGGTGACGTTGGGGATGTCGGACTCGACGATCTCGGCGCGGGCGATGCGCGGGGCGTCGGGCTCGAGGTCGAACATGTTCGACACGTTCAGGGTCGAGGCGCCGGCGCCGGGATTGGCGTAGCGGCGCACGATGCGGCCGTCGGTCGGGGCGCGGATGACGGTCAGTTCGACGTTGTACTCGGCCTCGGCCATGCGGGCGCGGGCGGTCTGGACCGCCGCCTGCTGCGACGACAGGCGGGCCTCGGCGGTGGCGATGGCGTCGCGGGCCTGGTCGAGCCGCTGGGCGGCGACGAAGTTGGTGTCGACCAGCCGCTCGAGGCGCTCGTACTCGCGGCGGGCGGTGGCGATGTCGACCTGGATCTGGCGCAGCTGGCTCTCGGCCTGGGCGACCTCGGCGCGGGCGCGCTGCAGCGCCAGGCGCGGCTCGTCGTCCTCCTGGCGGGCGAGGATCTGGCCGGCCACCACGCGGTCGCCCTCCTGCACCAGCACCTCGCGCACCACGCCGCCGCGGCGGGCCGCGATCTGGATGATGCCGCCCTCGATGTCGATCTTGCCGTTGGCGACGGCGGCGTAGGGGGTCTCGACCTTCTGCGCCGCGGCCTTCTCGTCTTCGGCCTTCTTCTTCGCGGCGTTGCCGGACATGACGTTGAAGCCGATGACGAGCACCACGATCAGCACGACGCCGATCCAGAGCCACTTGTTCTTCAGAAAGCCAGGCATGGTGTTCTCGGTCCCCGAAAGGCGGTTCAGTGGGACGCCAGGGTGGCGTCGGGGTTGGGCGTACGGCGCTGATCGTCTATGATCACGCCGTCCTCGATGTGGATGACCCGGTCGGCCCAGGCCTCGAGGCGCGGGTCGTGGGTGACGCAGATGACGGCCGCGCCGTGTTCGGTGGCGGCGCGCCGGAGCAGGCGGATCACCACCTGGCCGTTCTCGCCGTCCAGCGCTGAGGTGGGCTCGTCGGCGAACAGGATCTGCGGCTGCTTGGCGAGCGCCCGGGCGATGGCGACGCGCTGCTTCTCGCCGCCGGAGAGGGCGGACGGCCGCTGGTGCAGACGGTGGCCGAGGCCGACCTCCTCCAGCGCGACGGTCGCCTGCCGTCTGGCGTCGGCCTTCGACAGGCCCTGGAACTTCAGCACCACCTCGACCTGCTGTAGCGCCGATAGGGCCGGGAAGAGGTTGAAGCCCTGGAAGATGAAGCCGCAGTGGTCGAGGCGAAACTTGTCGATCCGGCCGGAGGTCAGCTTCCACAGGTCGTCGACGTCGAGGGTGTCGACGCGGCCCGCCTCGGGCCGGAGCAGTCCGGACAGGGCGGCGATCAGGGTCGACTTGCCCGAGCCCGACGGGCCCATGACCATGGTGAGGTCGCCGTGGCGGGCGTCGAAGTCGACCTTCTTGAGCACCTCGACGAAGCTCTTGCCGGACTTGAAGCGCTTCACCAGGCCCTTGGCCTCGATGGCGAAGTCGCCGTGCTTGCCGTGAACCTTGGTCGTCATCATCGCAGCAGGTCCGCGGGCTGGCTGTTCTTGAGGACGCCGAGCGACAGCAGGCCCGACAGCATGGAGATCGCCACCAGTCCGCCGCCGACGATGATCAGCAGCATGGGCGGCAGGGAGATGATGACGGCGTTGGCCGCGGCCAGCAGCTGCACCAGCCAGGTCAGGAAGATGGCCGCGGCCACGCCGACCAGCCCGACCCAGAAGCTCAGCTCCATGACGATGCGGCGCAGCGAGCCCATGCCGACGCCGAGGGCGCGCAGCGAGGCGAATTCCTTGATGTTGGCCATGATGGCGCCGCGCAGGGTCTGCCAGGTGATGGCCACGCCGATGATGGTGCCCAGCACCACGCAGCCGCCGATGATGATGACGAGGATGCCTTCCTCGAACATGCCGGCGGCGTTGGCTTCGGCGAGCTCGTTCCGGGTCCACGCGCGCCACTGGCCGTTGCCCATGACGTTCAGCTCGCGGGCGACGGCCTCGGCCCGCGTCGGATCGCGCAGCTTGACCATCAACGGCCCCACCCGCGGCCCGGTGTCCGCCTGTCCCACCATGCGCAGGGTGTCGCGGGACATGATGACGGTGGGCTGCATCATGTTCGGGTAGCCGCGGGTGACGCCGACGAGGGTCACCGTCTGGCCGTTGTAGAGGGCCTTCTCGCCGAGCCTGACGCCGAGCTTCGGCAGATCCGTCTCGTCCACGGCCACGGTGTAGGGTTGGCGAAGGGCGTCGACCAGCTCCTGGGAATAGTCGACCGGAATGGTCACGGCGTCGGGCGTCGTGTCGATGATGCGCGTCTGCACGTAGTTCATCTTGGGCGCGCCGGCCCGGGCGCGGTCGGCCTGGGACTGGGTCGGGTCGACGTTCTTGACCGACTGGAAGGATCCGCCGGCGCCGTCGAGCGGCTGAACTTCGACAACCTCGTTGTGGTTGTAGACCAGCGGGATGAAGCGGCGCGGAACTCCCGAGGGTCCGCTCATGATGTTCTTGGCCCCGGGCTGCAGAACCATGATGTCCGCGCGCGACCGCTCGATCTGGGCCGTGAAGCCCTTGCCGATGCCGATGAAGACGCCGGTCATGGCGAGCACCAGCAGCCCGGAGAGGGCGAGCGCCATCACCGCGGCCATGTAACGGCGCCACTCGTAAAGCAGGGTGGAAAGTGCAAGCGACATCTGGAAGTGCGGCCCCCGGTATTGCCGCTATCTGACGACGCCCGACGTGAGGGCCAAGTTAAATCGGGGTAAGGCGGCGGCAGTCCGCCGCGCTGCAAGCCGTGGACGCGGAGCCGTCGGCAAGGCTAGGTATCCGCAACAGGTCCGGCGACAGGCCGGCCCCCAGGGAGAATGCAGGATGCTGTTCCGTTCGCTGCGCGCCGCCGTCTCGGCGACCGCCTCCATCGCCGTCGTCGCCGGCGCCATGGCCGTGCTGGCCCCCGCCCCGGCCAAGGCCGACGAGGGCATGTGGACCTTCGACAACTTCCCGATCCAGACGGTCAACGAGAAGTACGGCACGCGCATCGACCAGGCGTGGCTGGACCGGGTGCGCAACGCCGCGGTGCGCCTGCAGGGCTGCTCGGCCTCCTTCGTCTCGGACGAGGGTCTGATCCTGACCAACTGGCACTGCGTGGTCGGCTGCGTGCAGGACCTGTCGTCGCCGGAGAACGACTATGTGAAGAACGGCTGGATGACCGCGACCCGCGAGGAGGAGCGTCGCTGCCCCGGGCAGACGGCCGAGGTGCTGACCGAGATCGTCGACGTCACCGACCGGGTGCTGGCCGTCGGCGAGGGTCTGGAAGGCGCGGCCTTCAATGCGGCGCGTTCGGCCGAGATCAACCGCATCCAGCAGGAAGCCTGCGCCGGCGACGCGAAGTTCAATTGCCAGGTGATCAGCTTCTACCGCGGCGGACGCTACGCCCTCTACAAGTTCCGCAAGTACGACGACGTGCGGCTGGTGTTCGCGCCGGAGCAGCAGGCGGCCTTCTTCGGGGGCGACCCGGACAACTTCAACTTCCCCCGCTACGCGCTCGACGCCGGATTCCTCCGCGCCTACGAGAACGGCCAGCCGGTCTCGACGCCCAACCACCTGACCTGGAATCCCGCTGCGCCGGAAGAGGGCGACGTCACCTTCGTGGTCGGCAACCCGGGCTCGACTTCGCGCCTGCTGACCATGAGCCAGCTGGAGCGCCTGCGCGACCAGCAGTTGCCGGTCACCCTGATCCAGAGCTCCGAGCTGCGCGGCCGGCTGCTCGAGTATTCGCTGACCGGCGAGGAGGCCAAGCGACTGGCCTTTGACCCGATCTTCGGGCTCGAGAACAGCTTCAAGGTCTACTACGGCCAGCAGGGCGCCCTGACCGATCCGGACTTCATGGCCATGAAGCGCGAGCAGGAGCAGGAGTTACGGACGCGCGTCGCCGCCGATCCGGCGCTGGCGCAGCGCATCGGAGACCCCTGGGCCGACCTCGAGCGCGTGCAGGCGACGGCGATGGACCTCTACCTGCCCTACCGCCAGCTGGAGCAGGCGGCCGGCGGCGGGTCGCAACTGTATCAGTACGCCCGCGCCATCGTGCGTGCGGCGAAGAACACCGACATGACCGAGGCGCGGCGCGCCCAGCTCGCCGCCAGCCTCGCCAACGAGGTTCCGATCGCGACGGACATCGAGGAGCTGCGGCTGCGCTACTGGCTGTCGAAGACCCGCGAGTACCTGACCGTGGACAATGCGGACGTGAAGCGCCTGCTGGGACGCGAAAGCCCCGAGGCGCTGGCGGAGCGACTGATCGCAGGCACCCGGCTGGCCGATCCGGCCTTCCGCACCCAGGCCCTGACGATGACGCCGGAACAGCTGGCGGAGGCCGACCCGCTGCTGGCCTTCGTGCTGGCCAACGACGACGCGGCCAAGGCGATCGGCGACCGCTGGGCCGCCGAGGTCAGCGCGCCGACCGCCCGCGCCGCCGAGAAGGTCGCCGAGGCCCGGTTCGCGGTCTACGGCACCAACCTGTACCCGGACGCGACCTTCAGCCTGCGCCTGTCCTACGGCCAGGTGCAGGGCTGGACCCACCGCGGCGTGACCGTGCCGCCGTTCACCTACATGGGCGGACTGTACGAGCGCGCGACGGGATCCGAGCCGTTCGACCTTGCGCCGGCGTTCGCCGCCGCCGAGGCGCGCATCGACAAGGACGTCGTCTACGACTTCGTCTCGACCAACGACATCATCGGCGGCAACTCCGGCTCGCCGGTGGTCAACGCCGAGGGCGAGGTGATCGGCGCCGCCTTCGACGGCAACATCCACTCGCTGGGCGGCGCCTTCGGCTATGACGGCGAGCTGAACCGCACGGTGTCGGTGTCGACGGCGGCGATCACCGAGGCGCTGCGGGTGGTCTACCCGCAGCCGCGCCTGCTGGAGGAGCTGGGGGTGGAATAGGCGCGATCGGCCACGCACAGGCAAACGCCCGGCGGTTCGCTTCGCCGGGCGTTCGTCGTTCGGGCTGCTAGACCGGCGTCGTCGTGCCGGCGCCGGGTCCCGCGCCGAGGTCGGCGCCGGTGATCGGGTTGGATGCGGCATCCGAGGCCAGCCGTTCGGCCATCGCCTTCACGGTCGAGGCGGCCTCACCCTTGAGCTCGACACTGGCTCCGCCGTCGCCGCCGTCGACGGCGCCCTGGTCCTCGCGGTCGTCCACGGTCTCCCACTGGGCGCCCTCGTTCCACGGCCCCCGCGCGTCGCCTTCGCCTTGGGACATGTTGTAGTACTTGTCCGAGAACTCCGGCATCCCGGGCAGCTTGCCGGGCGGGAAGTTCGGCTGCATCGAATAGAGCGCCTTCTCGAAGGACTTCTGGTGGGCCACCTCGCGGGTCATCAGGAAGCCCAGGGCGTCCTTGATCCCCGGGTCGTCGGTGACGTTGATGAGCCGTTCGTAGACGATCTTGGCGCGGGCCTCCGCGGCGATGTTCGAGCGCAGGTCGCAGCCCGGATCGCCGATGGAGTCGATGTAGGCGGCGGTCCACGGCACGCCGGCCGAGTTCACCAGCGCCGGGGCGCCGCCGTAGAGGATGGACGTCGTGTGGCTCTCGCCGCCCTCGTTCAGCGACATATAGAGATCCGCCTCTTCCTCCGTCGCCTCGGCGAGCCGTCCCTTGATGCCGCGGTTGAGCATGGAAACGATGGAGCCGATCACCTCGAGATGGCTGAGCTCCTCGGTGGCGATGTCGAGCAGCATATCCTTGCGGCCCGGATCCTCCTCGGCGAGCGCCTGGGTGAAGTAGCGCATGGCGGCGGCCAGTTCGCCCTGGGGCCCGCCGAACTGCTCCAGCATCAGGGTGGCGAGGGCGGGGTTCGGCTCCGACACCCGGACGGTATACATGAGCCGTTTGTTGTGCATGAACATGGGTGACATTCCTCGCGGGCGGCATGCCCTGCCCCGCCAATCGGCCCTGCGCCTCATCGTTCCAGCTTGACCACGGAGTGAACTCCCATGTCCGGATCACAAAAACTTGCGCCGTCGCTGCTCGCTCTCTGCGTCGCCGCCGGTCTCGGGCTGTCGGGCGCCGCCCGGGCCGAGGAGGGCATGTGGACCTTCGACAACTTCCCCATCGCGCGGGCCAACCGGACGCTGGGCACGAACATCGACCAGGCCTGGCTGGACCGGGTGCGGCTGTCGTCGGTGAAGTTCGGCGGCTGCTCGGCGGGACTGGTCTCGGGCGAGGGGCTGGTGCTGACCAACAATCACTGCGTCGCCACCTGCGTGGCCAACCTGTCGACCCAGGCGGTCAACTACGCCGAGACCGGCTTCGCGCCGCGAACGCGTGAGGAGGAACTGCAGTGCCCCGGCGCCTCGGCCGAGATCCTGACCGAGATCGTCGACGTGACCGACCGCATGCAGGCCGCCGGCGCGGGCCTCGAGGGCCAGGCCTTCACCCGGGCGCGGGACGCCGAGGCCGGCGCCATCGAGCAGGAGGCCTGCGGCGGCGACGCCACGACGCGCTGCCAGGTCGTCAGCCTGTACCGCGGCGGCCAGTTCAAGCTGTACAGGTTCCGCCGCTACACCGACGTGCGTCTGGCCTGGGCGCCGGAGGACCGGGCGGCCACCTTCGGCGGCGACCTCGACAACTTCAGCTTCCCCCGCTTCGCCATCGATGCGGCCTTCGTCCGGCTGTACGAGAACGGCCAGCCGGTGGCGACGCCGACGCACTTCACCTGGAACGCGGAGCGCCCCGTCGAGGGGACGCCGGTGTTCGTCTCGGGCAACCCGGGATCCACCCAGCGGCTGCTGACCATGGACCAGCTGATGACGCTGCGCGACGTGGTGCTGCCGCTGGACCAGCTGATCGCCTCGGAGCTGCGCGGCCGGCTGATCCGCTTCTCGGAGGAGAGCGAGGAGAACGCCTTCATCGCCATGGACCCGATCGTGGGGCTGGAGAACACCTACAAGCGCGGGCGCGGCCGGATGGCGGCGCTGGTCGACCCCGGCTTCATGCGGATGAAGGCCGAGTCGGAGGCGGACTTCCGGCAGCGGGCCGGGGCGCTGGCGGGCGTGGGCGATCCGTGGGCCGAGCTGAGCGCGGTGCAGCCGATCGCCCGCGAGCTCTATCCGGCCATGGCGCTGCTGGAGGGCGGCACGGGCATGGGCACCACCTCGCCGGGCGGCGGGTCGCAGCTGTTCAGCTGGGCGCGGACGCTGGTGCGGGCGGCGCAGGAGCGCGAGAAGCCGTCGGCGGAGCGCCTGCCGGAATACGCCGACAGCCGGCTGGCGGCGGTTCGGTCGTCCCTGTTCGCCGAGCGGCCGGTCTATCCGTCCCTTGAACAGGTGCGGCTGGAGTGGTGGCTGTCCAAGACCCGCGAGTGGCTGACCGTCGACGATCCGCGGGTGCGGGCGCTGCTGGGCGATGAATCGCCGGAACAGCTGTCAGCCCGGCTGGCGGCGGGCTCGACACTGGGCGATCCGGCGGTGCGCCGGGCGCTGTGGGAGGGCGGCCTCGCCGCCGTCGAAGCCTCCGACGATCCGATGATCCGCTACCTGCTGGCGATCCAGGAGCCGACCCGGGCGATCCGCTCGGAATGGGAGGAGAAGGTCGAGGCCCCGACAGCGCGGGCCTCCGAGCAGCTGGCGACGGCGCGCTTCCAGGCCTATGGCGACAGCGTCTATCCGGACGCCACCGGCACGCTGCGGCTGACCTACGGCCTGATCGAGGGCTCGGACGTGCCGGGCCAGCGCTGGGGCCCCTTCACCACCTTCGGCGGCCTGTGGGACCGGGCGACCGGCGCTCCGCCGTTCGACGTGGCGCCGAAGCTGCTGGCGGCGAAGGACCGGATCGACCCGGACACGGTGATGAACATGGCCGTGTCGTCCGACACCATAGGCGGCTCCTCGGGCTCGCCGGTGGTCACCGAGGCGGGCGAGATCGTCGGCGCCAATTTCGACTCCACCGTCCTGACCCAGCGCAACGCCTACGGCTACGACCGCAACGTCAACCGCTCGGTGATCGTGACCACGGGCGCGATCACCACGGCGCTGCGCGACGTCTACGGCATGGAGCGGCTGGTGGAGGAGCTGGGGGCCGACTGAACCGCGGCGGAGGATGCGGCCGCCTACAGCTGCCGCATCTTCTGCTGGGCCTTCGAGAAGTACTGCCAGCCGGTCCAGAGGGTGACGATGGTCGCCAGCCAGAGCAGCAGGTAGGCGAAGGTCTGGAAGTGCGGCAGCCATTCGAAGGGCAGGCCGAAGCCTTCCCACAGCGGCGCCAGCGCCAGCTGAAGGACGGCCAGGGCGACCATCTGCAGGACCGTCTTCCACTTGGCCAGGAGGGTGACCGGCAGCTTGACCTTGCCGGCCACCGTCTCGCGCAGGGCCGAGACGGCGAACTCGCGGAACAGGATCAGGCCGCAGGGGATGGCCGCCTGCGGCACCGAGCCCCAGGCCAGCACGCCGAGGATGGCGCCGGTGATCAGCACCTTGTCGGCGATCGGGTCGAGGATGGCGCCCCACCGCGTCGTGGCGTGCCAGCGGCGGGCGAGGAAGCCGTCGATCCAGTCCGTCGAGGCGGCGACGATGAAGATGATGAAGGCCGTGCGGGCGAAGCGGAACTGATCGCTCGGGCTGAGGAAGTCCGGCGGCAGGAAGGGCAGCCCCTGCGGGGCCGCGCCGGCGAGAAGCAGGAACATCACCACCCCGGCCGCGAGGCGCAGGCCGGTGAGGATGTTGGGGATCGGATTGGCGTGCGGGGCGGGGGTCATCGGCGTCATCCGTGCTTCAACGCCGATCTGCCACGCTTCGCTGCATGAAGCGAGAGATCAGGCCAGCGCCTCGAACCGACCCGGTCCCTTGAGGGCGCGCAGGACGCCGTCGGCGATGCCGAAGTGCAGGCCGCTTAGGGTCAGTTCGCCGGCCGCCTCGCGCTCGGCGATCCACGGGAAGGTGCGCAGGTTCTCGATCGAGAGTCGCACGACCGTCTCCTCGGCGAGCCGCCCGCTTTCCTCCGCCGGGAAGCTCTCGCAGACCATGCGCACCACCGGGCCGGCCTGGGCGACCCAGGGCGCGACGAAGTCGCGGCAGCTGTCCGGGGCGCCGTGCAGCATGGCGTTCACCCCGCCGCAGTAGGCGTGCCCCATGACCACGATACGGCTGACGCCGAGCACCTTGACCCCGAACTCCAGAGCCGCCGAGACGCCGTGCAACTGGCCGTCCGGCTGGTAGGGCGGCACCAGGTTGGCGACGTTGCGGACCACGAACAGCTGTCCGGGCGCGGCGTCGAAGATCAGGGCCGGGTCGGCGCGGCTGTCCGAACAGGCCACCACCAGGGTGTGCGGCTTCTGGCCCTCGGCGGCGAGCGCCTCGTACTCGGCCTTCGCGTCGGCCCAGTGACCCTCGCGAAACCGACGATAACCGGCCAGCAGGGCGTCGTTCGAGTCGTTAGTCATGCGCCGTCTTCTAATGCGGGCTCACGCCTTGCGGAAGAAGGCGTGGATGCGTTCGGCCAGGGCCTGGTTGATGCCGTCCACCTTCACCAGGTCGGCGACCGAGGCGCGGCCGACGCCCTTGGCCGAGCCGAAGGCGTGCAGCAGGGCCTTCTTGCGGCCGGGGCCGACGCCCTCGATCTCGTCGAGCGGGTTCTTCTTGATGTCCATCGAGCGGCGGGTGCGGTGGGCGCCGATGGCGAAGCGGTGCGCCTCGTCGCGCAACCGCTGCAGGTAGTAGAGCGCCGGCGACTTCAGCGGCAGCATGAAGGGCGGCTTGCCCGGGATGAAGAAGCGCTCCAGCCCGGCGTCGCGGTCGGGCCCCTTGGCGACGCCGACCACCGGAATGTCGTGCAGTCCCAGCTCGGCCATCACCGCCACCGCCTCGGCCAGTTGGCCGGCGCCGCCGTCGATGAGCACCAGATCGGGACGTTCGACGTCCTCGCCGGCCTCCTCCTCCTTCGCGAGACGGCCGAAGCGGCGGCGCAGCACCTCGCGCATCATGCCGTAGTCGTCGCCGGGCGTGAGCTCGTCGCCGCGGATGTTGAACTTGCGATACTGGGTCTTCCGGAAGCCCTCGGGCCCGGCGACGATCATGCCGCCGACGGCGTTGGTCCCCTGGATGTGCGAGTTGTCGTAGACCTCGATCCGCTCGGGCCGGGCCTCGAGGCCGAAGGCCTCGCAGACCTCGTCGAGGATCTTGCCCTGGGCCGAGCTCTCGGCCATCCGCCGGCCCAGGGCCTCGCGGGCGTTGGTCAGGGCGTGGTCGACCAGGGCCCGGCGCGGCCCCCGCTGCGGCAGCTCGATGGTGACGACGCGGCGGCCGTCGACGGTCTTCGCCTTCAAGGAGAAGGCCTCCTCCAGCAGCTCCTTCTCGTGCGGCCGCACATTGGTCAGGATCTGCCGCGGCACGGGCTTGTCCTCGTAGAATTGGCCGAGGAAGGCGGCGAGGATCTCCGGGTCCGTGTCGGCGCGGTCGACGCGCGGGAAATAGGCCCGGCCGCCCCAGTTCTGTCCGCCGCGGTAGAAGAACACCTGCACGCAGGCCTGACCGCCGTCCGAGTGCAGGGCGAAGACGTCGGCCTCGGCCACGCCCTCGGCGCTGACCGAATTCTCCATGGCGATGGCCGACAGGGCGCGGATGCGGTCGCGGACGCGGGCGGCCTGTTCGAAGTCCATGGCATCGGAGGCCGCCTGCATCTCCTTGGACAGGCGGCCGATGACGGCGCGCGAGCGGCCGCGCAGGAAGGCCTCGGCCTCGTCGACCAGCTGGCCGTAGTCCTCCAGCGAGATCAGGCCGGTGCACGGGGCCGAGCAGCGCTTGATCTGGTGCAGCATGCACGGCCGGGTTCGGGTCTCGTAGACGCTGTCCGAGCAGGAGCGCAGCAGGAAGGCCTTCTGCAGGGTGGTCAGGGTGCGGTTGACCGCCCAGGTCGAGGCGAAGGGACCGAAGTAGTCGCCCTTCAGGGTGTGGGCGCCGCGATGCTTGCGCACCTGCGGGGCGCGGTGGTCGCGGCGGATCATCAGCTCCGCGAACGACTTGTCGTCGCGGAGCACCACGTTGAAGCGCGGCTTGAGCTTCTTGATGAAGTTGGACTCGAGCAGCAGGGCCTCGGTCTCCGAGGCCGTGACCACCAGCTCCATCGAGCGGGTCAGGGAGACCATCAGCCCGATGCGCTGGGTGTGGAAGCGGCCCTGGGCGTACTGCAGGATGCGCTTCTTCAGCGACCGCGCCTTGCCCACGTAGAGGCAGGCCCCGTCCTCGCCGTACATCCGGTAGACGCCGGGCTTGTCCGGCGCGCGCCGGGCCTCGTCGCGGATCAGGTCGGCGGCCTTCAGCGAATCGGCGGGAAGCGGCTCCTCGGTCATCGCGACCGATATAGGCTCAGAACCTGCGGACCATAACCACGCCCGCGACGACGAGGGCGACGCCCGCCATGCGGCCGAGGTTGAGCGGCTGCTTCGGAATGCCCATGACGCCGAAGTGGTCGAGCAGGATGCTGAGCAGCAGCTGGCCCGCGACCATCAGGGTGATGGTGGTGGCGACGCCGAGGCGGGGCACGCCCCAGGCCGCAGCGACCACGAAGATCGCCCCGTAGAGCCCGCCGACCCAGGCGTACCAGGGCAGGGCCCGCGCGGCGGCCATGTCGGGCTTCGCCTGCAGGAAGAGGGCCAGCACCGCCAGCCCGGCGGTCCCGACGGCGAAAGAGACCAGGGCGGCGTTTACGGGTGAGCCGACAGCCCCCATCAGCTTGGCATTGGTCGGCGCCTGCAGGGCGGTGGCGGCCCCGCCGAGGACGACGGCGACGATGGCGAGCAGCGACGGGTTCATCCCCGCTCGCTAGCACGCCCGTCGCGCGGCGCCAGCCTTGAACCGCGGGCGCCGCCGCTCTATTGGCGGGGCGAACAAGGAGCACCCCATGCTGGCCCTCGCCATCATCCTCGGCTTCGTCGCCGTCCTCGCCGTGATCAACCTCGTCGAGTTCGGCCGGGTTGACTGATCCCGCCGCCCGCCGCGGGGCCGCGCTGGTCACCGGCGGCGGCAAGCGCATCGGGCGGGCGATCTGCCTCGAGCTGGCCCGCGCCGGCTTCGATCTCGCCATCCACTACCGCTCGTCGGCCGATGCGGCCGAGGCCGTGGCGGAAGAGGCGCGGGCTCTGGGCCGCCGCGCCGCGACCCTGCGCGCCGACCTGGCCGTCGAGTCCGAAGCAAGAGCCCTCGTCCCGGTGGCGGCCGGGGCCCTCGGGCGGCCGCTGGCGGTGCTGGTGAACAACGCCTCCGTCTTCGAGGACGACCGCGTCGGCGCCCTGGAGCGCGCCACCTGGGACGCGCACATGGAGACCAACCTGCGGGCGCCGGTGGTGCTGGCCGAGGCGTTCGCGTCGCAGGCGCCGGAGGGCGGCTGCATCGTCAACCTGCTTGACCAGCGGGTGCTGAAGCCGGACCCGCGGTTCTTCTCCTACGCCCTGTCGCGCAACGGCCTGTGGTGGGCCACGCGCACCCTGGCCCAGGCGCTGGCGCCGCGCATCCGCGTCAACGGCGTCGGTCCCGGCCCGACCCTGCCGTCGATCCACCAGAGCGAGGCCGAATTCGCCGCCGAGGCCGCCGGCACCCTGCTGCGGCGCCCGGGCAGTCCCGAGGCGGTGGCCGCCGCGGTGCGCTGGCTGGTGGACGCCGAGCTGGTGACCGGGCAGATGATCGCCGTGGACGGGGGCCAGCATCTGGCCTGGAAGACCCCGGACATCCTGGAGTAGCTCCGTGGCCGCACCGTCCCCCCTGCCCTTCCCCGGCGCCGAGACGCCCGCCCATCAGGGCCTGACGGTGTTCGTGCGCGGCCTGGAGGTCGAGGCCGGCATCGGGGTCTACGACCACGAGCAGGGCCGGCTGCAGCGGCTGGTGATCGACGCGACGCTCGTGCTCGAACCGACAAGCGTTGAGCGGCTGGCCGACACGGTGAACTACGAGACCGTCGCCGCCGCCGCCCGCGCCATCGCCGCCGAGGGTCACGTTGGTCTGGTCGAGACCTTCGCGGAACGGCTGGCGACCGCCTGCCTGCAGGACGGCCGGGTCCGTCGGTGCACCGTGCGGATCGAGAAACCCGGCGCGCTGGAGGGCGCCGCGGCGGCCGGTTGCGAGGTCGTGCTGGGCCGCTGAGCCGCCTGCCCGGTTGCGCCGCGGGAGCGGGGCCGTCATACCTGAGGCGGAGTTGAAGGATCCCCGATGGCCGAACCCGGCGACCCCCGCAGCCCGGATGACGACGATGCGCTGATCGGCTTCGCCTCGGCCGAGTCGCTGCAGGGACGGCCGCGCGAGCCCGAGCCGGCGCCCCCCGAGGTCGAGAGCGCGCCGGAGCCGGCGCCTGTGGAGGAAGCCCCCGTCTCCAGGCCCCATCCGATCCGCGCCAGCTCCATCTTCGAACCGTCGCCGGGCTTCGAGATCCATCACCGGCGCCCCGAACCCTCGGCGCCGCCGATGATCGGCGGACTGAACCTGTACGCAATCTACGCCCTGATCCTGTTCGCGGTGCCGACCCTTGGCGTCTCCGCCGTCATCGGCCTCGTGGCGGTGACCGGGCGCCCCGGACCCGATGAGCCCGAGGCTCGCACCCATTTCATCTATCAGCAACGCACCCTGTGGGCGGCCGCCGTCGCCGGCGTCATCGGCGTCATCCTGCTGGCGGCGCCGTTCGCGCTGGGCGTGCCCCTGCTGTTCGCCCTCGCCCTGTGGACCGTGATCCGGGGCGCGGCGGGCGTCTGGACCCTCAAGTCGGGCCGTCCGATCAGCGACCCCAGCAGCTGGTGGATCTGAGGAGAGCCGAAATGTCGTACGTGCCGCCGGAACAGCGTGATCTCCCGCACAGCGGGAGCGACGACGGCAAGGTTGCGGCCCTCGCCGCCTGGACGCTGTTCATCCTGTCGATCCCGAGCGCCAACCTGCTGGTGCTGGTCGGCCTCGTCGTCGCCTATGCGGCGCGGAGTTCGGCGACGGGCGTTCCGAGGCAACACCTCGACGCCCAGATCCGGCTGTTCTGGTCGGTGTTCTGGTGGACCATCGCCTGCTGGATCGCCATCGCCGTGAGCGTGGTGATGTCGATCGTGCTGATCGGCATTCCCTTCCTGATCCTGTTCGGGATTCTCTGGTTCCTGATCAGCGTGTGGTTCACGGTGAAGAGCGTCTTCGGGTTGATCAACCTGCTCGGCGACCGGGCCCCCTGAGGCCGGGGGATCACAGCGTTTCAGGTTTCGCTCGGCGGTTCGGGAACGGGTGCGCCAGCGGGCGGTTGGGGGTTCTGTCTGCTACTGGACACAGGAAGACTCCATGACCGACTTCCGCGACGTTCGTGACGAGCATCGGTTCGAACAGGGGTTCGCCGACGCCGACGGTGAGGTCCGGCCCGTTTTCGCCGACTATGCGGTGCAGGACGGCGTGCGCGTGATCCTGCACGTCGAGGCGCACCCGGCGCTGCGCGGCGGCGGGGCGGCGGGACGCTTCATGCAGACGCTGGCGGCCCACGCGCGGCAGGAGGGGCTGAAGCTCCGGCCCCGCTGCAGCTACGCCGTCATGTGGCACCGCCGGCACCCCGAGTACGACGACGTTCTGGCGGCCTGACATTCCACCGCGCCGCGGCCGGAAGTCCCGCCTCCCGGGCCCGACGCGGCCTAACCGCCGCTGTAGCCGCCGATGATCGGCAGGATCTCGCCGGTGATGTAGCTGGAGCACTGCGGCGAGGCGAGGAAGACGAAGGCCGGGGCGATCTCCTCCGGTTGCGCCGGCCGCTTCATCACCGTCTGCGCGCCGAATTTCGCGACCTTCTCCGCGGGCTGGTCGGCCGGGTTCAGCGGCGTCCACACCGGCCCGGGAGCCACCACGTTCACCCGGATGCCGCGGGGGGCGAGATGTGTCCCGAGAGAGCGGGCGAAGGCGTGAATGCCGCCCTTGGTCATCGAATAGTCGAGCAGGTTGTCGTTGCCCATGATGCCGGTGACCGAGCCGGTCATGACGATGGAGCCCCCGGCCCTGAGGTGCGGCACGGCCGCCTTCACCAGGTTGAAGTAGCCGTAGAGGTTGGTCTTCAGGGTCCGGTCGAAGTGTTCGAGGGTCAGATCTTCGAGCGCCTCCACATGCTCCTGGAACGCCGCGTTCGGCACGACGACGTCCAGCCGGCCGAAGGCCTCCAGCGTCGCCTTGACCGCCGCCTCCGGGAAGGCCGGATCGGCGACGTCGCCCTTGAGTACGATGGCGCGGTGCCC
This sequence comes from Caulobacterales bacterium RIFCSPHIGHO2_01_FULL_70_19, assembly GCA_001794825.1. Classification (GTDB taxonomy): domain Bacteria; phylum Pseudomonadota; class Alphaproteobacteria; order Caulobacterales; family Caulobacteraceae; genus Brevundimonas. The sequence continues at coordinate 21,098 of MGLK01000031.1, forward strand.
CTCGGCCTCGACGGCCTTCCTCGTGTCCTCCGCATCCCCTGCCTCGTCGAGGTGGCAGATGGCGACGTCGCAGCCTTCGCGGGCGAACAGCACGGCGACCGCCCGGCCGATGCCGGAGTCGGCGCCCGTCACAATGGCGGCCATTCCCTCGAGCTTGCCCGAGCCCTTCCAGAACGGGGCGTCGTACATCGGCGCCGGGTCCAGCGCGGCCTCCTCGCCAGGCTTCCGCTGGTGCTGCTCGGGGAAGGGTGGTTCGGGGTAGCGGCGCGCGCCGGCCTGGACGGCCCCCTGCCCTTCCTCCCCGGCCCCGCCCGAGCCCTTGGCGTCGATGCCAGCCTGGATCCTGCGCTCCTGGTCGGCGATGCGGTCAGCGCGATTGCCGAAACGGTCGTCCATGTCCGGTCTCCTTTCCAGAGACCGACAAGCGGTTGGAGCGCCGGGCCGTTCCCGCGCATTATGGTCCCGCCGCACCGGAGGAGCCGCCATGCCGGAAATGGACCTGAACGCCCTCGGGGCCGCCGCCGGGCCGCTGCAGACCTGGGTGCTGCCCGCCCTGCTGGGGCTGGGTCTGGCCTCGGCGACGGGCCTGCGCACCTTCCTGCCGCTGCTGATGCTGGCGCTGGCGGCGAAGTTCGAGCTGTTCGACGTCCGCCTGATCGAGCAGATGGACTGGCTGGTCTCCTGGCCGGCCATCGCCGCCCTGGCGACGGCGACGATCGCGGAGTTCGCCGGCGACAAGGTTCCGGCAGTCGATCATGCGCTGAATGCGGTCGGCTACGTCACCCGCCCCGTCGCCGGAGCCGTGGCCGCGGGCAGCGTGTTCTGGGCCGTGGATCCCACCGCCGCGGCCGTGGCCGGGATCATCGTCGGCGCGCCGGCGGCGTTGGCCTTCAACGCCGCCCAGACCGGCGCGCGCGTCGGCTCCACCGCGACCACCGGCGGCCTCGCCAATCCGCTGGTGTCGTTCGTGGAGGATGCGCTGGCGCTCGCGACGGTGCTGGTCGCCTTCCTGGCGCCCATCCTCGTGCCGGCGCTGCTTATCGTGCTGGCGATCGTCGTCTTTCGGCTGGCTCGCCGCCTGCGGACCGGGCGCGCGACCCGGACCGCCTAGAGGGCGCGGCCGACGATGGCCTTCAGCGTCTCGGCCTTGGCGGGCAGGTCGGCGTTCAGACGCGACGCCAGCTCACGGGCGCCGACCGGATAGGCGTCGCCGCCGTCGGCGATCTCCCTGGCCATGGCGGCGGCCTGCAGCAGGACCTTCTCCAGCGCCTCGACCTGTTCGACCGCCAGGGCGCGCGCCTCAAGCTGGAGCCGCTTCACCCGCTCGGAGGTGCTCTCGGGCTGGCGCATCAGATCGTAGACGGCGGCCTCGGAGGGGACGAGACGGAGGTCGGGCTTGGCGGGCGGACTCTTGGGCATGGGGGGCTCCTGACCACGCAATGCGAAGCGGCGCCGCAGCGTTCCCCGATGCCGCGTCGTTAACCGTGGAGGAGGGCCGGCTGTGTCCTGCGGGCCTCACCCGCCGTCAGGCGGCGGCGCGTTGCGAGGCGCGGGCCTCGGCCTCCCGCACCGCCGTCACGGCCCGGTCCAGCACCTCGAGCCCCGCGCCGGGGCGCACCGACTCGACCGTCAGAATGCGGCGGAAGGCGCGGGCGCCGGCGCGGCCGTGCATGACGCCGAGCATGTGCCGCGTCATGGCCGGCAGGTGAACGCCTTCGGCGAGGCGGGCCGCCATGTAGGGCCGGTAGCGCTCGATGGCGGCGAAGGCGTCGACGTCCGCCGTCGCGGCGCCGAACAGGCGGCGATCGGCCTGCCCGAGGAGGGCCGGCTCGTGGTAGGCGGCGCGGCCCAGCATGACGCCGTCCAACTGCACCCCGTCGCCGGCGTGGAGGTGCGCCTCGGCCTCGTCCAGCGAGGCGACGCCGCCGTTGAGGCTGATCGACAGGTGCGGGCGCTCGCGCTTCAGCCGCCGCACCAGGCCGTAGTCGAGCGGCGGCACGTCCCGGTTTTCCTTGGGGGAAAGCCCCTGGAGCCAGGCCTTGCGGGCGTGGATGACGAAGACATCCACGCCGGCGGCGGCGCAGGCGTCGACGAGGGCGAACAGCGAGACTTCGGGCTCCTGGTCGTCGACGCCGATCCGGCACTTGACCGTGGCCGGAACCGAGACCGCCTCGCGGATCGCCGCCATGCACTCGGCCACCAGCTCCGGCTCCTTCATCAGGCAGGCCCCGAAACGGCCGGACTGGACCCGGTCGGACGGGCAGCCGACGTTGAGATTGATCTCGTCGTAGCCGAAGCCCTCGCCGATGCGGGCCGCCTCGGCCAGTTCCGCCGGATCGGAGCCGCCCAGTTGCAGGGCCACCGGGTGCTCGACCGGATCGAAACCCAGCAGCCGCTCGCGGTCGCCGTGGATCACCGCCGGGGCGGTGACCATCTCGGTGTAGAGCAGGGCGCGGCCCGTGAGGGTGCGATGGAACGCCCGGCAGTGCCGGTCGGTCCAGTCCATCATCGGGGCGATCGAGAGGCGGCGGTCCATCGGGCGCGCTCCTTACACCGAAACGCCGGCGGGACGCCAATCCGGGGAACCCTCGCCGTTCGCGCCGTGTTTCCGGAGTCATCCCACGGAGGAAACCATGATCAGAACCCTTCTCGCCGGCGCCGCGTGCGCCGCCCTTCTGGCCGCCTGTCAGCAGGAACGCAGTCCCGAGGTCGTCGACAAGGCCCAGGACATGGCCGCCGCCCCGGTCGGCCAGATGTCGGCCGCCACGCTCGGGGCCAACACCCAGGAGGCCTACATCTCAAACGCCGCCGAGGGCGACATGTACGAGATCATGGCCGCGGACATCGCGCTCGAGCGCACCCAGAACGCCCAGATCCGCGAGCTGGCCCAGATGATCAAGACCGATCACACGGCGGCCTCGAACGCGATGAAGGCGATGCTGCCGCAGGCCGCGCCGGAGGCCGAGGTTCCGAACGCCCTGGACGAACGGCGCCAAGGCATGATCGACAACCTGCGCTCGGCCTCGGCCGAGACCTTCGACCGCACCTACATCGACCAGCAGGTCGCCGCCCACCAGGAGGCCCTGACCCTGCACCGCGGCTTCGCCGACAGCGATTCGCCGCTGGCGGCGCACGCCCGGTCGGTGGCGCCGAAGATCGAGGCGCACCTGCAGCGCGCCCAGCAGATCCAGTCGTCGATGTAAGGCTGGACCGCCACAGCGGATGCGAGGGCCGGCGTCGTCAGACGCCGGCCTTTTCGCGTTCCTCGTCCTCGGCCAGGGCCTCGGCCGCTTCCTCGTTGAGCGGCCGCCCCTCGCGCCGGGGCCGGATCCAGGGCTCCGGGCGGGTGGTGGCGATGTTGCCGCGCATCAGGTGGCGACCGGCGGTGATGTCGCCGCCGGCGAGCTGGAGCGTGAAGCGCTCGTCGTCGCGACGCCGCACATCCGCGATGGTCTCGGCGACCTGCGCCTCGGAAAAGCCGAGGTCGAGCAGCACCTCGCGACCGAAGGTCAGGGCGCTCTCGAAGGTCTCGCGGATCTGGTAGTCGACGCCGGCCTGGACGAGGCGGATGGCGTGGCCGCGGTCGAAGGCGCGGACGAACAGTTTGGTCAGCGGGAACTCGGCCCTGACCAGTTCGACGATGCGGTCGGCGACCTCGGGCCTGTCGACGCAGACGAGGATGGTCTCGGCCTCGCCGGCGCCCGAGGCGCGCAGCACGTCGAGCCGGGCGCCGTCGCCGTAGTAGACCTTGAAGCCGAAGTCCCCGGCCGCCTGGATCATCTCCACGTCGTAGTCGATGATCGAGACGTCGACGTCCCGCGCCAGCAGCGACTGGGACACCACCTGGGCGAAGCGGCCGAAGCCGATGACCAGCACCCGCTCGCGAAGATCGCGCGCGCGGTCGACCCCGTCGGCGGCGTCCGGGTCGATCGTCTCGGCCGGCATGAAGCGGGCGACCGCCAGGGTGGTCAGGGGCGTCAGCACCATCGACAGGATGACCACCGCCGTCGCCGAGGCGGCGATGCGGGCGTCGAACAGGCCGGCGGAGAGGGCGGCGGCGTAAAGGACGAAGGCGAATTCGCCGCCCTGGGCGAACAGCACGGCCCGCTCGACCGCCTCGCGCTCGCGGGCGCGGAACAGGCGGGCGACGCCGTAGATGGCGACGGCCTTGACGGCCATGAAGGCGATCACCCCGCCGACGATGACCTGCCAGTCGGCGAGCACCACGCCGAGGTCCAGCGACATGCCGACGCTGAGGAAGAACAGGCCGAGCAGGATGGCGCGGAAGGGCTCGACGTCGGCCTCCAGCTGGTGCCGGAAACTGGATTCGGACAGCAGCACCCCGGCCAGGAAGGCGCCCATGGCCATGGACAGGCCGCCAAGGTTCATCAGCCAGGCCGCCCCGACCACGACCAGCAGGGCCGCGGCGGTCATCACCTCGCGTCCGCCGTAGCGGGCGAGGATGCGGAACACGGGGTTCATCAGGTAGCGGCCGGAAACGAAGACCAGCACGACGGCCCCCGCCGCCAGGGCGAGGGTGCGCCACAGGGGCGGGCCGGCCTCGCCCGCCAGCCCCATGGCCGAGGCGAGCACCGCGACCACCGCCAGCAGCGGCACGATGGCCAGATCCTCGAGCAGGAGGATGGAAACGGCGCGCTGTCCTCCGGGCGTCGCCAGCTCGCCGCGCTCGTCGAGCATCTGCATGATCACGGCGGTGGAGCTGAGCACGAAGCCGGAGGCGACCACGAAGGCGACCGGCACGCTGAGCCCCGCGGCCATGCCGGTGAAGGTGAGCAGAAGGCTGGCCAGCGCCACCTGGGCGGCGCCGAGTCCGAAGATCTCCCGACGCAGGCCCCACAACCGCGAGGGGCGCATCTCGAGGCCGATGATGAACAGGAAGATGACCACGCCGAACTCGGCGACGTGGAGGATGGTCTCGGGCTCGCGGAACAGGCCCGCGCCGAAGGGGCCGATGGCGAGGCCGGCGGCGAGATAGCCGAGGACAGAGCCCAGCTTCAGCCGCCGGAACAGCGGCACGGCGACCACGGCCGCCGCCAGCAGGGCCGCGACATGACCCAGCTCCAGTCCCGCCGCAGGTTCCGCCATCGTCGTCCCCCCTGTCCGAGGTCGTGCATAGTGGGGGCGCGAACCGCCGCGCGCCAGCCCACGCAATCAGGCATCGTCAGGGGCCGCCGCCACAGTTTGGTCCGATGCTGCGCCGCTGATGCATGCAGCAAGGGAGGATGGCGATGATCCGCAATCGAGGAAAGGCCGCGACGGCGGCGCTGCTGTGCCTGGCGCTGGCGGCGCCGGCGACGACGCAGCCGGCTCTC
>MGLK01000031.1:26436-34907 GCA_001794825.1 Caulobacterales bacterium RIFCSPHIGHO2_01_FULL_70_19
CGGAAGAGAGGTTCGCGCCGCCACCGCGGGTCGCGCCGCCGATCTCGGTCCCTCCGACCCGCAAGGAGGACCGTCTCGCCTACGCCGCTCCGCCGCCCTCTCCCCCGCCGCCCCCGATGCCGGCGCCTCCGCCTCCGCCTCCGCCGCCCGTGCTGTCCGCGCCGGCGGGGACCTCGGGAAACATCGCGGTCACGGGCTCGCGGATCCGGCCAGGACCGGTCGAGACGGAACGCTACCCCGACGCCACGCCCAATCCCGTGCGCCGGGTGGCCGACGAGCCGGTGTCGACCTTCTCCATCGACGTCGACACGGCCAGCTATTCCAATGTTCGTCGCTTCATCGACGAGGGTCGGGCGCCGCCGGCGGACGCGGTGCGGGTCGAGGAGCTCGTCAATTACTTCGACTATGGCTACGCCCGGCCGCGCTCGGCGGACGAACCGTTCGCGATCCACACCGCGGTGGCGGCGGCGCCCTGGGCGCCGGGGCGGCAGATCGTGCACGTGGGACTGCAGGGCTATGAGCTGCCCGAGCGCGAGCGGCGGCCGCTGAACCTGACCTTCCTCGTCGACGTGTCGGGCTCGATGAACAGCCCGGACAAGCTGGCGCTGGCCCAGCGATCGATGAACCTGATCATCGACCGGCTGCGGCCGCAGGACACGGTGGCGGTGACCTATTACGCGGAAGGGGCGGGCACGACCCTCGCGCCGACGCCGGGCGACCAGAAGCTGAAGATCCGCTGCGCGGTGGCCAGCCTCCACGCCTCGGGCGGGACGGCGGGGGCGACCGGCATGACCAACGCCTACGACCAGGCCCAGGCCAACTTCGCCCGCGATCGGGTCAACCGCATCCTGATGTTCACCGACGGCGACTTCAACGTCGGGGTCACCGACGACATGCTGCTGGAGGACTATGTCGCGGCCAAGCGGGAGACCGGCATCTACCTGTCGGTCTACGGGTTCGGGCGCGGCAACTACCAGGACGCCCGCATGCAGACCATCGCCCAGGCCGGCAACGGAACGGCGGCCTACGTGGACGACCTCAACGAGGCGCGGCGGCTGTTCGGGCCGATGTTCGACCGCGGGGCCTTCCCCATCGCCGACGACGTCAAGATCCAGGTCGAATTCAATCCGGCCCGCGTCGCCGAGTACCGCCTGATCGGCTACGAGACCCGGCTGCTGGACGAGGCCGACTTCGCCAATGATCGGGTCGACGCCGGCGAAGTGGGATCAGGCGCCTCGGTCACCGCCCTGTACGAGATCACCCCGGTCGGCGGCCCCAGCCAGATCCCGGAACGGCGCTACGATCAGAACCGCATCGGCGTCGGGGGCGGCGATCCGTCCGGCGAGATCGGCTTCGTGCAGGTCCGCTACAAGCGGCCGGGCGAGGACTCCTCGCGACTGATCCAGCAGGTGGTGACGAACCGCGCCTCCGGGCCCGTGTCGGCGCAGCCGCCCGAAAGCACGCGCTGGGCCCTGGCGGTGGCGGCCTTCGGCCAGAAGCTGCGCGGCGATCCCTGGATGCCGGCGGACTTCGGCTGGAACGAGATCCTCGAGCAGGCGCAGGGGGCGCGGGGCGAAGATCCGTACGGAGAGCGGGCGGAGTTCGTGCAGCTGGTCCGCGCGGCGTCGGAGCTGCCCGCGGCAAGGACCCCCTAGGGAGGGCCCTGTCATCCCGGTCGAAGCCGGCCCGGCTGGCGGAAATCGGCGCTGGCGGCGGTTCTCCCCTCCCCAAGGAAGCGGGTTGGCGACATTGTTCCGCCCGTGACCGAGACCCTCTCCCCCGCCATCGCCCGCCGCATCGCCCTGGCCGCCCAGGGCTTCGGCCGGACGCCTCCCGCGGCGCCCGGCCGAAGGCACGTCCGCGACCTCGTGCGCCGGCTGGGCGTGGTGCAGATCGACAGCGTCAACGTGGTGGCTCGCACCCACTACCTGCCTGGTTTCTCGCGGCTGGGGGACTACCCGCGCGAGGCGCTGGAGGGGGAAGCCTGGGGCACCCGGCGAGGGCTGTTCGAGTACTGGGGCCACGAGGCGTCGCTGCTGCCGGTGGAGAGCCAGCCGCTGCTGCGCTGGCGCATGGCGCGGGCGCAGGCGGGCGAAGGCGTCTGGGGCGGGGTGGCGCGGTTCGGACGCGAACGGGCGGACTACATCGCGGAGGTGCTGAAGGAGATCGAGCGGCGGGGGCCGGTCACCGGCGGCGACTTCGCGGAAGGCCCGCGCGGGGCGCCCGGCTGGTGGTCGTGGTCGGACGGCAAACGGGCGCTGGAATGGCTGTTCTGGGCCGGACTGATCACCACGCGGACCCGACGCGGCTTCGAACGGGTCTATGACCTGACGGAACGCGCCCTGCCCCGGGCGGTGGTCGAGACGCCGACTCCGGACGAGGCCGACGCCCAGCGCGAGCTGGTTCGGATCGCGGCGCGGGCGCTGGGGGTGGCGACCGAGGCCGACCTGCGGGACTACTTCCGGCTGCCGCTGGCCGACGCGCGGGCGCGGGTGGCGGAGCTGGCCGAGGCCGGGGAGCTGACGCCGGTGCAGGTCAAGGGCTGGGCGCGGACAGCGTGGCTGTGGCCCGACGCGCGGCGGCCGCGGAAGGTGAAGGGCGACGCCCTGCTGTCGCCGTTCGACAACCTGATCTGGACCCGGGACCGCACCGAGCGGCTGTTCGGCGCGCGGGTGCGGCTGGAGATCTACACCCCGGCCCACAAGCGCACCCACGGCTACTATGTCCTGCCCTTCCTCGAGGACGAGGCGATCACCGCGCGCGTCGACCTGAAGGCGGACCGGCAGGCGGGCGTGCTGCGGGTGCAGGCGGCCTGGCGCGAGCCGGACACGACGGCGGAGACGGCGGAGCGGCTGGCGGGGGAGCTGCGGCGGATGGCGGGGTGGCTCGGGCTGGACCGCGTGGAGGTGACCGGTAAGGGAGATCTGGCGGCGGCGCTGGGGGCGTCGCTGGCCATCGACATGCGTGTTTCAGACGACTGAACGCCGACCCCGCAAGTGTCCGCCAAGAGTGGAACGCGGACGTTGCTTCTCCTAGCCTCTGGGGCTGGGAGAGAGGTCGAATGTTCGTGATCCACAACGATCTGCACGCCGAACAACTCGGACCGCTTGGAACTCGTGATGAAGCGATGGCCGAGCTTCGTCGGCTTGCCAGCATCCCTTGGGCCAAGCCCCCAAACGTACCCCTGCACCAGTTGGAGGACGTGCGGTCGGAACTACGAAATCATCGAGTACGACGCATCGCGGGAGCCTTGGCGTGCGCTTGGGCGAGCGGTGATGCTGGAAGTCTCCGCTGCGAGCTCGTTGGCCGAAAGCGCCGGATTAGCCCGCGGCGGGGTACCCGAAAGTCTACTAGGGGGGGGTAGTGGACGGCCCCTCAGGGCCGCGTGGGGGCGTTGGCTTACCCTTGGATGGCCAATCAACATAGCCCAGGTTAAGGCCAGATAGGAGCGGAGGACCATGTTCGATTTCCTTGGATCGGCGGCCGCAATCTTAGCTATACTCGTCCTTGCGCGAGCAATGGCCGCCACGAGTTTTGGCTATAAGCTGCCGAACGATGCAAGCGATAGTGATCGTCGCGCAGTGCCGCGATATATGTCGGTCCTTGTGACGCATCACCACTTGCTGAGGTTGGGTGGCGGTGGCGGCATCTTGTGTTTTTATCTCTTGCTGCGTTTTGTGGATATTGCTCCGGATTGGCTGCGCTACGCGGCTCAAAGCCTCCTGATTGTCGCAATGGCAGTATACAGCGCCACTCTGTCATGGCGGTTTGCGGCGTTAGCAAGTAAGCGCCGCAAGTGAGCAGAAGGCTGAGGGAAGCGCTTGATCAGCGCTTACGATGAAGGGCTGAAAAGGGTCGAAAGCGGTCTTTCGCTCCAGGTCCCAAAGCCGCCCCGGAAGACCGCCTCAAACATCGAACCGCACTCCCTGGGCCAGCGGCAGGGCCGAGGAGAAGTTCACCGTCTGGGTCTGGCGGCGCATGTAGGCCTTCCAGGCGTCCGAGCCCGACTCGCGGCCGCCGCCGGTGTCCTTCTCGCCGCCGAACGCCCCGCCGATCTCGGCCCCCGACGGGCCGATGTTGACGTTGGCGATGCCGCAGTCCGAGCCCCAGGCCGAAAGGAACTGCTCCGCCTCGCGCACCGAGTCGGTGAAGACGCAGGACGAGAGACCCTGCGGGACGGCGTTCTGCAGGGCCACCGCCTCGTCGAAGTCGGACCAGGTGAGGACGTAGAGGACGGGGGCGAAGGTCTCGTGCATCACCACCTCCGTCTGGGCCGGCATGCGCACGATGGCGGGGCGGACGTAGACCCCGTCGCGATTGAGCCGGGCGCCGCCGGTGACGACCTCCCCGCCCTGCTCCGCCGCCCGCGCGAGGGCCGCATCGAAGGCGTCGGCGGCGTCGGCGTCGATCAGCGGGCCGACCAGCACGCCGTCGTCGCGCGGGTCGCCGATGGGGAGGGTCTCGTAGGCGGCCTTCAGGCGGGCCACCAGGGCGTCCGCCACGCTCTCGTGCACCAGCAGGCGACGCAGCGAGGTGCAGCGCTGACCGCAGGTGCCGACGGCGGAGAAGGCGATGGCGCGCACCGCCATCTCCAGATCCGCGGAGGGCGCGACGATCATGGCGTTGTTGCCGCCGAGCTCGAGCAGGGAGCGGCCGAGGCGGGCGGCGACGGTCTGGGCGACGGCCTTGCCCATCCGGGTCGAGCCGGTGGCGGACACCAGCGGAATGCGCGGGTCGGCCGCCAGGGCCTCGCCGGCGTCGCGACCGCCGACGACCACCTGGGACAGACCTTCCGGGGCGTCGCCGAAGCGGGCCAGGGCGCGCTGGAACACGGCCTGGGTCGCCAGCGCCGTGAGCGGGGTCTTCTCGGACGGCTTCCAGATCACCGGATCGCCGCAGACGAGGGCGAGACAGGCGTTCCACGCCCACACCGCGACCGGGAAGTTGAAGGCCGAGATGACCAGTACCGGTCCGAGCGGCTGCCACGTCTCGCGCATGTGGTGGCCGGGCCGCTCGCTGGGCAGGGTCAGGCCGTAGAGCTGGCGCGACAGGCCGACCGCGAAGTCGCAGACGTCGATCATCTCCTGCACCTCGCCGAGGCCCTCGGAGACGATCTTGCCGGCCTCGAGGGTGACCAGGCGGGCGAGGTCGTCCTTGGCGGCGCGCAGCTCCTCGCCGAACAGGCGGACCAGCTCGCCCCGGCGCGGGGCGGGGACCCGCCGCCAGGCGTGGAATGCCTCCACGGCGCGGGCGACGACCGGATCGAGATCCGGGGTCTCGGCGAGACGGCCGGCGGTCGAGCCGTCGATCGGGGACCGGACCTCGAGCCCGTCCGAGCTCCAGATCGGACCGCCGGCGCCCAGCCGCTCAAGGATGTCCTTCGCCTCGTTCGCCGCCGTCATCGCGCCCTCCGTGTTCCGCCGGGCGGTCTAGCCCGCTCCGGGCCACGGCGGAAGCGGAACCCGGCCCGGCGCCGCGGGTTCTGTCGCCGACCCGAGAACGAGGAGAAGCCCCGATGAGAATACGCGACGTGATGAGCAAGGACGTCCAGGTGGCGCGCCCGGGCGACAGCCTGCAGCAGGTGGCCATGCGCATGCGGGACGGCGACTTCGGCTTCATGCCGGTGGCCGACGGGGACCGGCTGATCGGAACCGTCACCGACCGCGACATCTGCATCCGGGCGATCGCCGAGGGCGCGGCCAGCTCGGCGCCGGTGGTCGAGTACATCACCCGCGACCCGCACACCGCACGGGCGGACGACGACCTGAAGGATGTGCTGGAGGCCATGGGATCGCGCCAGATCCGCCGCCTGCCGGTGCTGGACAAGGACGACCGTCTGGTCGGCGTGGTCTCGCTGGGCGACCTGTCGACGCGGGTGAAGGAGAAGTACGCCGGCGAGGCGCTGGAGGACATCTCGCGGCCCTGACCGGCGGCCGTTAACCCTCTCGCCAAACCCGGCGTTCACCGCGACCGGGCATGCTTCCGGTCGCGATAACCGGAGCGAAGCATGGCGCGCGCGCAATTCCAGAAGGGCCAGAAGGTCTGGGTCGAGTGTGTCGGAGCCTGGGCCCAGATCGAGAAGGTCCAGCCCGTCTGGGCCAAGGGGTTCGAGGAGCCGGTGCGCGTCACCTACGACGTCGGGCTGGGCCGGGAGTTCCTCGGCCACGAGCTGATGCTGCCGGCCGAGGATCCCGCGGCGGCCGTGGGCCAGAACTGGCGCCTGATGCGGGCGCGCAACAAGTGGCAGACGGCCGAGGACACGGCCCACCATCCCTTCCCGGGCACCTATCCGGTGGTGGTGACCGACAGGGCCGACTGGGGCGGCTGGCGCGTGCCGGGCGCCGAATACGACCGCGACCCCGAGCAGATCGAGTTCCAGGCCCGCCTGATCGTCGCCGCGCCGCGGCTGATGGCGCTGGCCGAGCGATTGACCGCGGCGGTCGACGAGGCGCCGGAGGATGCGCCGCCCGAGGTTCAGTCCATGGCCCGCGAAGCCCGCGAAATCCTGAAGACGATCACCGACATCCTGGCGCCGCCCGCCGTCGAGGCGGCCGCCCCCGCCCATCGCGCCGCCTGAAACGGTTGATGGGCGGATAACCGTCCTCGACACGAATCCGCGACGCAGCCTAGATTCGGCCATCGTCGTCGAATCGTCCGGGAGAGCGCCTTGCGGGGTGAAGACCGCCGCATAACACCGCAGGGACGACGGGCCGCCGACCGCGACAAGGGCCCGCCGGCCTGGCTTCGCATCGCCATCTATGTGCTGGTGCTGGCCATCGCCGCGCACGTCCTGCTGGTGGCGCGCGGCGTCGCCGGACCGCGCGAGAGCGTCAGTCTCGCCGACCTGTGGGTGCTGGGACCGCCGGTCGGAATCGGCCTGTTCACCCTCGTCGTCGTCTACCTGATGGAGCAGCGCCAGCTCGGCATCAGCCGGCAGTGGGCGGCCTCGGAACGGCGCTTCCGCGGCGCGGTGGAGGCGGCCCGCTGCGGCGTCTGGGAATGGGACGTGGACGCCGGCGTCGTCACCGTCTCGGACTACATGGCCGAACTGATGGGCCTGGAGGGCAGCGGACCGGCCGCGGTCGAGCAGTTCCTCGAGCGGGTGCATCCGCGCTATCGCGACGCCTTCTCGCACGCCCTGCGCCAGGCCCAGACCTACGGCGTGTTCGAGGTCAGCTTCCCGGTGCCCGACGCCCAGGGCCGGGCGCGCTGGATCGACGCCCGCGGGCAGGCGCGCGGCGACCGCGGCGACGAGGGCTTCTCGTCCATCCTCGGCATCGCGCTGGACACGACCGAGGCGCGGCGGGCCAAGGCCCAGGCCCAGGCCGCCGAGAGCCGGCTGCGCGACGGCATCGAGAGCGTCTCGGACGCCTTCGTGCTGTTCGACCGTCACGGCCGGCTGATCCTGTGCAACCAGGCCTTCCAGGACGCCTTCGGCTTCGACGCCGGCGTGCTGCGCAAGGGAGCGCTGAAGGCGGACCTGAACCGCATCGCGGCGCTGGCGATCCGGTCGGACCAGCCCGCCGCAGGCGGTCGCGCCGGCGCCCGGGAGGTCGAGCTGCACGACGGGCGCTGGCTGCAGCTGGTCGAGCGCTTCACCTCGGACGGCGGATCGGTTGTGTCGGCGGCCGACATCACGGCGATCAAGCAGAAGGAGGCCGAGCGCCAGCGCGCCGCCGAGCGGCTCCACGCCACCATCAACGAACTGGAGGAGCGGGAGGAGCAGCTGCAGCAGCTGGCGCGCAAGTACGAGGTGGCGATGACGCGGGCGGAGGCGGCCAACCAGGCCAAGTCGGAATTCCTCGCCAACATGAGCCACGAGCTGCGAACGCCGCTGAACGCGATCAACGGCTTCTCGGAGATCATGGCCGGGGAGCTGTTCGGGCCGCTGGGGGACCCCCGCTACAAGGGCTACGCGGCCGACATCCTGAAGTCCGGGCAGCACCTGCTGAGCCTGATCAACGACATCCTCGACATGGCCAAGATCGAGGCCGGCAAGATGACCCTGCACTACGAGCGGGTGTCGCTGAAGGAGGTGGTGGAGGACGCGGCCCGCCTGATGCGCGGCCGGGTCCAGGAGGCCGGGCTGAAGCTTGTCGTCGACGCGCCCGACCTGCCCGACGTGGAGGCCGACCACCGCGGGCTGAAGCAGGTGATCCTGAACCTCGTGTCCAACGCGGTGAAGTTCACGCCCGAGGGCGGCGACATCGTCATCGCCGTGTCGCAGCCGCGCGCCGACCGGATGCGGGTGGCGGTGACCGACACCGGCATCGGCATCGCCGCCGAGGATCTGGCGCGGCTGGCGCGGCCCTTCGAGCAGGTCGAGGGCCAGCATTCCAAGACCACCCAGGGCACGGGACTGGGTCTGGCGCTGACGAAGTCGCTGGTCGAACTGCACGGCGGGCGGCTGGTGATCGAGAGCGAGCCCGGCCACGGGACCACGGTCAGCTTCGACCTGCCGATCCGGCGGC
>MGLK01000031.1:34941-52633 GCA_001794825.1 Caulobacterales bacterium RIFCSPHIGHO2_01_FULL_70_19
GAGAGGGCGTCAGCCGCCCCGGCCTGCCGGCGGCCCGCCGGCCTTGCGGGCGCCCGAGCGGCCGCGGCGGGTCAGGATCTCCGCCAGCGCGGCGCGATCGTCGGGCTCGAGCGTCTCGAGCACGCCGACCGCGTCGGACTCCAGCCGGGCTCGCCCGCGCAGCTCCGCAGTGCGCGATTCCTCCAGCAGGCGACGCACCTCGGCCGGGTCGAAGCGGTCCGAACGGGCCAGGGCGATGGCCTCGCGGCGCTTGCTGCGCGCCGTCTCGAAATCGGGGCGACCGGCCAGGGCGGAAGCGCGCAGCTGGCCGCGCACCCGCTCGCGGATCTCGGGATCGAGGCTCTCGACCACGGCCATGATCGGCGGCCGCTCGCGGACCTGACGGCGATGGGCGTCGATGCGGTCCTCAAGCTGGTCCTGGCGCACCAGCACGGTCGCGCCGATAGCCAGGGCGAAGACGTTGATCGCCACCGAGACGCCGAGCGCGATCTTCAGAGCCCGCGAACTCATCCGAGCACCTCCGTGTCGTCGAAGGCCAGCAGCGACGCCTGGTAGAGGACGGCGTCGGCCTCGGCCGCGGCGGTCAGTTGGCCGGTCAGGGCGACGCCGGCCACGACGCCCGCGCAGGCCGCGGCGGCCCAGCCGGCGCCCAAGGCGAGGCCGAGCCTGTCCAGCCAGCGCCGGCCTCCGCGACGGGCGCGCAGCCCCGCTTCCGCCGCCGAGGCGAGCACCCGGTCGCGCAGGGCGGCCGACGGCGCGGCGACACGCGAGGCGTGCAGCAGGGCGTCGATCCCGTCGGCCTCGGCGAGCGCGGGGCGGGCGATGTCGGGCCGGGCGGCCGCGAAGGCCTCGGCCGCCGCGCGCTCCTCCGCCGGCCAGCGCCGGGAGTCGGCGCCCCAGGCGGCGACCAGGGCGAGAAAGCGTTCCGCGGTCATCATCCTCACGCTCCTTCAGTCCCCGGCCGCAGGTCGGCCAGGGCTGTTCTCAGCGCCCGCCGTCCACGCGACAGCAGGCTTTCCAGCGCCTCGACGCTGACCTCCATCAGGGCCGCGGCCTCGATGTTGGTCAGCTCCTGGTAGTGGCACAGCACGATGGCCTCGCGCTGACGCTCCGGCAATCGCGCCAGGGCGGCGTCGACGCGGAGCCCCGTCTCGGCGGCGAGCAGACCGCGGTCGGGGGCGGGCCCGGGATCCGGGCGATCCGGCGGGACGTCGGTGGGAATCTCCCGGCGGCGGCGCAGGCGGTCGTAGCAGAGGTTCAGGGCAACCCGGTGCAGCCAGGTGTCGAACTTCGCCTTGCCCGGCGTCCAGCGCGGCGCCTGTCGCCAGGCGCGCAGCATGGCCTCCTGGGCCACATCCTCGGCCTCGACCGGATCGCCCAGCATGCGTTGGGCCAGCGCCAG
Source organism: Caulobacterales bacterium RIFCSPHIGHO2_01_FULL_70_19 (assembly GCA_001794825.1). Lineage (GTDB taxonomy): Bacteria > Pseudomonadota > Alphaproteobacteria > Caulobacterales > Caulobacteraceae > Brevundimonas. The sequence goes on from MGLK01000031.1 coordinate 36,344, forward strand.
CATGCGGGGCAGCTTGCGCGCCACCATGGCCTGGATGGCCGCAGGGTCGGCCTGACCCACGCGGCGCACCAGATCCTCGTCCGGGTCGGCGATCGGCGCCAAACGTCCCTCTTGCGACAGTCATCGGGAGGGCTGAGAGGTCGCTGACCGCCGGGCCCGTCATCTCCTTACTCCGAAGAAGCCGCCGGCGGCGACGCCTGCGGCGCCATGTGGCCCCGATGCCCGCGCATGCCCTGCCGCCGTCCCGCGCGACGCTCGTCGACGGTCAGATAGCCGTCGCGGTCGGCATCCAGCCGGGCGAAGGTTTCGGCCGCACGCGCCTCGATCCCGGCGATCGCCACCGGGGTCGCGGCGCGCATGCCTGCGTGGGCCCCGTCGCCATGACGGCCGCGCATGCCGCGCGGGCCGCGGTCGCCGCGCGCCGCATGGGCGGCGTCGAACTCGGCGCGCGTGACGGCGCCGTCCTTGTCGGCGTCGAGCCGGTCGAAGCGGGCGTCGGCGCGGGCGGCGCGATGGGCCTGGCGCATGGCCTGGCGCTCCTCCGGGCTGACGGAGCCGTCGCCGTTCGCGTCGGCGGCGCGCAGCCGGTCGAGGCGACGGCCGACGAACTCGGCCTGGCTGATGCGTCCGTCGCCGTCGGCGTCGGCGCGCATGGCGGGGGCGGCGGGGCGGTTGGTCGCCTGCTGGGCGACGGCCACGCCGCCGGCGGCGAGGAGAGCCAGGGCGGCGAGGCCGCCGAGCAGTTGGGTCGTGTTCATTCCGATGATCTCCATGGCCGCCGCAGCGGCCGTCATCCCTGTCTGGAGGATCAAACGGACGGAGGCGGAGTCTCCGTCGCGGGAGGCGGGAGAGCCCTTTCGAAGGCCGTCCGCGCCGCCTGCCGGACCTCGGCCAGGCGCGCTTCAAGGGCCTCGAAGCTGTCGAAGCCGGCGGCGCGGGCGAGGCGCTGGCGGAAGCCCGAGGGTTCGGCCAGCGGATCGGGACGTTCGTTGAAGGCGGCGGCCAGGACCTGGCCGATGGCCTGCTGCAGGCGCCACGCCTCGGCCAGCTCCGGCTCGCCCGCCAGCGCCTCCAGCGTCGAGACGGTCAGCGGGCCGCCGGCGGGGGCGTGGATCAGCTGGCGGACCTGGGCGACGAATTCCGCGTCGACCTGGCCGCCGGGGACCAGCTTGAGATCCCACGGGCCGCGCGGTGGCCGCTCGCGGGCCATGAGGTCGCGCATGCGCCGGGCGTCGCCCGCGATGTCGACGCCGGGCCGGGGACGGCGGAGGATGGTTTCAAGGGTCCGGGCGACCCGTGCGGCGAAGGCAGGATCGTCGCTCCACACCACCCGGGCCCGGGTCAGGGCCATGAACTCCCAGGTGTCGGCCTCTTCGGCGTAGTAGTCCTGCACCGCCGAGAGCCGCAGCGACACCGGGCCCTTGGCGCCGGTCGGCCGCAGCCGCATGTCGACCTCGTAGAGCCCGCCCTCGGCGGTGTGCGCCGACAGGGCCGAGATCAACCGCTGGGTGAAGCGCGGATAGAAGACGCCGGCCGGCCAGCCCTTGCCGTCGGACGCGGCGTCGGGCGGCGCGTCGTAGACCGTCATCAGGTCGAGGTCGGAGCTGGCGGTCATCTCGCGCGAGCCGGCCTTGCCAAGGGCCACGACCGCCACCGCCCCGCCGGCGAGGACGCCGCCCTGGCGCACGGTCTCGGCCATGGCGGCGGGGGCGAGGGCCCGCAGGCAGGCGTCGGCCAGCACGGCGTAGCCGCGGCCCGCGGCCTCGGCGTCGGACCGGCCGGTGATGACCTGCACGCCGATGCGGAACATCTGCTCGCGGTGCACCCGGCGGACCACATTCATGGCCGACTCGAAGTCCGGCGCGGCGGCGGCGTCGGCGAGCATCTGGGCGACCACGCCGCTGTCCTCGTCGAGCGCGCGGGCGAAGCGGGAGTCCAGCATGCTGTCCAGCGCCGCCGGATACCGTCCGAGCGCCCGCGCCAGCCGGGGGGCGAAGGCCATCACTCCCACCACCAGCTCGAACAGCTTCGGCTGGGCGAGGAACAGGGCCTGGACCTGGACGCCGGCGCTGAGCGCCGAGAAGAAGACGGCGAAGCGGCGGAAGGCGGCGTCGGGCGCCCCGGTGCCGGCCATGGCGTCGAGCAGTCGGGGGGCGAGACGGGTGAACAGCTCGCGGCCGCGGGCGGTGCGGGTCGCGGGGATGCGGCCGTGGTGCCAGCTGCGGATGGCGTCGGCGACGGCGGCCGGGTCGGAGAAGCCCATGCGCGACAGGGTCCGCAGGGTCTCGGGGTCGTTCTCCACCCCGGTGAAGACCAGCGAGCCGTAGGGGGAGGACAGCTCCTCCTCGCCCTCGAACAGCTCGCCATAGCGGCGGTTCACCCCGGCCAGCAGGGCCTCGACGGCCGCGTCGAAGCGGGCGAGGTCGCCCTCCCCGGCCAGGGCGGCCACGGCGGCGCGGCGCGCGGGATCGAGCGGCAGGTCGTGGGTCTGCTCATCGTCGAGCATCTGCACCCGGTGCTCGAGGGCGCGGAGTTCGCCGTAGGCCGCGGCAAGTGCCTGGCAGACTTCCGGCGAGACGTGACCGGCGTCGCGCAGGGCGGCGAGGGCGTCGACGGTGCGGGATCGGCGCAGGCCCGGATCGCGACCGCCGAGGATCAGCTGCTGGGTCTGGGCGAAGAACTCGATCTCGCGGATGCCGCCGCGGCCGAGCTTGAGGTTGGCGCCGGCGGCCTCCAGCCCCTCACCCGTCTTGTGGACGTGGATCTGGCGCTTGATCGACTGGATGTCGAGGATGGCCGGATAGTCGAGGCTGCGTCGCCAGACGAAGGGCCGCAGCGCCTTGAGGAAGGCCTCGCCGGCGGGGACGTCGCCGAGCATGGCCCGGGCCTTGATGAAGGCGGCGCGCTCCCAGTTCTGGCCGACGCTTTCGTAATAGGTCAGGGCGAAGGGGACGGCGACCACCGGCGGGGTCGAGGACGGGTCGGGGCGCAGGCGCAGGTCGACCCGGAAGACATAGCCCTCGCCGGTGCGCTCCTGCATCAGACCGGCGAAGGCCTGGGCGAGCCGGTCGAGGAAGCGCTGCGGTTCGACGCCGGGGGCGAGCGCGGCCACCACCTCGGGCTCCCAGAACAGGCTGACGTCGATGTCGGAGGAGTAGTTGAGCTCGTCCGCCCCGTGCTTGCCCATGGCGAGGCCGAAGAGGCCCGGCAGGGGGCCGCGCGGGTCGTCGGGGGGGCTGACGACCTTGCCCCGCTCGCGCTGGTCGTGGACCACGGCGGCGAGGGCGGAGCGGGCGGCGACGTCGGCGAAGCGGCTCAGGGCGCCGGTGACGGCGTCGAGATCCCAGACGCCGCCGAGGTCGGCGAGCGCGGTAAGCAGGTGCAGTTCGCCCTTGAGCCGGCGCAGGGGGGCGCGGAGCTCATCAGCCCCGCCGGTCAGCGCGCCGGTGCGGGCGAGGACGTCCGCGAGCCGGGCGGCGGGGTCGTCGGCGAGGAGGTCCCGAAGCATGTCCGGCCAGCGGCGGGCGAGACCGAACAGATAGGGGGAGGCGGCGAAGACCGGGGCGAGGGCCGGCCACGCCGCGTCGAGCAGGTCCGCCCAGCCGCCCTGCCCCGCCGCCTCGGCCAGTCGCTCACGGGCGCGGTCGGCGGCGGCGGCGTCGTGGACGGGGCCGCAGGGGGCGAGACGAGTGTGAAGCGGGCCCGCGCTCACGCGTTCGCCGCCGGCGGCAGCACCAGGGCCACGCGCAGGCCAGGGCCGAAGCCGCCATATTCCCCGGGCCCCTCGTCGAGCTGGATGCGGCCGCCGTGGGCCTCCATCACCGCCCCGACCAGCGACAGGCCAAGGCCCGAGCCGGGCTCGGTGCGGCTGTTGTCGAGACGAACGAAGCGCTCGATCACCCGCTCACGGTCGCCTTCGGGCACGCCCGGGCCGGTGTCGGTGACGGAGAACTCGATCTCGCCCGAGGAGCGGCGCCGCGCGCGCAGCATCACGGCGCCGCCCGTCGGCGTGTACTTGATGGCGTTGTCGATGATGTTGGCCAGCGCCTGGGCCAGGAAGGGGCGATTGGCCTCGATCATCAGGCCGCGCTCGATCTCGGCCGAGAACTCCAGCCCCTTGTCCTCGCTGGCCGGCTCGTAGAGCTCGGCCATGTCGGCGGCGAGATCGGCGGCGTCGAACAGGGTGGGATCCGGCGTGCGGCCGGCGCCCGCAGCGGCCTGCAGCCGGGCGATGGCCAGAACGGTGTTGAAGGTCTTGAGCAGGCTGTCCGCCTCGTCCAGCGCCAGTTGCAGGGCGTCGACGCCGTCGATCTTGCCGGCTTCGGCGTCGATCAGGGCGACCTCGAGCTTGGCCCGCATGCGGGTCAGCGGCGAGCGCAGGTCGTGGGCGATGGCGTCGCCCGCGTGGCGGATCGAGGCCATCGAGGCCTCCAGCCGGTCGAGCATGACGTTGAGGCCCAGTCCGAGCTCGTCGAACTCGTCGCCGGCGTTGCGCAGCGGGGCCCGGGCCTTGAGGTCGCCCTCCTGCACGGCGGTGACGACCCGGTTCAGGCGCGCCATCGACCGCTCGATGTTGCGGCTGACCAGCAGGCCGCCGGCCAGCCCCAGCATCAGGACGATGCCCATGGCCGCCCACAGGGCCTGGGTCAGGCGGGACAGGTAGGCCTCGGTGTCGCCCATCGAGCGGGCCACGAACAGCATCTCGCCCGACGAAAGCCGCACCTGCACGCCGCGGGCCTGCGGCCGCGTCACCCGGCCTTCGGCGTCGGTGTCGGTATAGGGATAGGTGACCCACTGCTCGCCCTCGGCGTAGTCGGTGATCGGCGAGGCGTTGAGCGAACCGGTGATGACGCTGCCCTCGGCGTCCATCAGAAGGTAGAGGAAGGGGCTGTCGCTCAGCGCGCGGTCGACCAGGGCCCGGTTGAGGGCGTCGACGCCCCGCTCCTTGTAGATGCCGGTCAGGGTGTCGAGCTCGCTGCGCACCGCCGCCTCGGCGCGGGCGCGGGCCTCGGCCGCCGAGGCGACGTAGACGTAGCCGAGGATGGCGCTGGCCGCCGCCGCGAACAGGGCGAGGAACAGCAGGGTGAGCCGGAAGGGCGTCCGGCGAAGGAGGGATGGGAGGCGCATCAGGCCTCCAGTCTGTATCCCGCCCCGCGCACCGTCTGCAGCATGGCCTTGTCGAAGCCCTTGTCGATCTTGGCGCGCAGGCGGCTGATGTGAACGTCGATGACGTTGGTCTGGGGGTCGAAGTGGTACTCCCAGACCTTCTCCAGCAGCATGGTGCGGGTCACCGACTGGCCGGCGTGGCGCATCAGGAACTCGAGCAGCTGGAACTCGCGCGGCTGCAGGTCGATCTCCTGGCCGGCGCGATGGACGGTGCGGGCGATGAGGTTCATCTCGAGGTCGCCGACCTTGAGCATGGTGGCCACCGAGCCGGTCTCGCGGCGGCGCGACAGGGCCTCGACGCGGGCGATCAGCTCCGAGAAGGCGTACGGCTTGACCAGATAGTCGTCGGCCCCGGCCTTGAGGCCGGTGACGCGGTCCTCGACCTCGCCCAGCGCCGACAGGAACAGCACCGGGGTCTGGTCGCCGTCCTTGCGCAGGGTCTCGACCATGCCGATGCCGTCCAGCCGCGGCATCATGCGGTCGACGACGTAGACGTCGTAGCCGCCCTTCTGCGCCTCCAGCAGGCCGAAGGCGCCGTCGACGGCGTGGGTCACCTCGTGCCCCGCCTCGCTCAGGCCCCGGACCATGGCGGTCGCGGCGTCGGCGTCGTCCTCGACCACCAGAATGCGCATGGAATCAGCCCCTCTAACGAGAATCGCCGCCGATGTTAGCGCATCGGCGGCGGTTCCGGCAGTTAAGGCTTATTCAGACTTCGGCAGCTCCAGCACCACCGGGCGGTTGCCCTGCGGCGTCCACACCAGGAGGAAGACTCCGTGGCCGCCGCGGCGGGCCGCTTCCACCTCGGCCTGCAGGTCGGCCACCGACCGCACGGTGCGGTTGCCCGCCCGCGTGATCACGTAGCCGGGCAGGAAGCCGCGGGCCTTTCCGCGACCCGGCGCGGTGACGACGACGCCTTCCACGCCGGCCGGGATGTCGTAGCGGCTGCGGGCGGCGGGGCTGAGCGGCGCGACCATGAGGCCGCCGACTTCCGAGCCGGTCGCTTCCGGCGCCGGCGCCTGGCCCTGCGCCGAGCCGGCCTCGGCGCCCGCGTTCAGCTCCGCCTCGGAGGGACGGGTGCCGGAACGCACGTTGATCGTCTGGCGACGGCCGTCGCGCAGGATCTCCATCCGCAGGGTGTCGCCGGGGTTGGCCTGGCCGACACGGCGGGTCAGGTCGGTGTTGTTCTGCACCTCCTGGCCGTTCAGGGTCAGCACGATGTCACCGTCGCGAAGGCCGCCGCTGGCGGCCGGGCCGCCGGGGTTGACGCTGACGATGTAGGCGCCCTTGCGGTTCGGCAGTTGCAGGCTGCGCTGCATCTCGGGCGTGATCAGGCCGACCGTGGCGCCGATGTATCCGCGCTCGATGCGGCCCTCGCGCATCAGTTCCTCGACCACCGGCTTGGCGATGGTCGCCGGGATGGCGAAGCCGATGCCGACCGAGCCGCCCAGCGGGTTGCCGTAGATGGCCGAGTTCACGCCGATGACGCGGCCGTAGATGTCGAAGGTCGGGCCGCCCGAGTTGCCGCGGTTGATGGCGGCGTCGATCTGCAGGAAATCGACGTAGCTGGAGGTGGTCGGGTCGATGTTCTGGCGCGAAGTGGCCGAGACGATGCCCGCCGTGGCGGTGCCCCCGAGACCGAAGGGATTGCCGACGGCGATGACCCAGTCGCCGACGCGCGGCTGGGCCGACTCCTCGAAGCTGACGAACGGGAAGTCGGAGCCCTCGACCTTGATCACGGCGAGGTCCGTGGCCGGGTCGCGGCCGACCACGCGGGCCTCCAGCTCGCGCTCGTCGGCGAGGCGGACGGTGATCTCGGTGGCGTTCTCGACCACGTGGTTGTTGGTGACGATGTAGCCGTCGGCGGAGATGAAGAAGCCGGAGCCCGCGCCAAGGGCGGTGGCGCCGTCCTCGCCCTCCTCGCCTTCCTCGCCTTCCGGCGTCTGGCCTTCCGGCACCGGGATGCTGAAGCCGGGGAAGCCCGGAAGCTCGAGGGTGCGGGGGCGCGGCACGCGCGTGGCGACGTCGATCTGCACCACGGCCGGGGCGACCTGCTGGAAGATGTCGGCGAAGCTGAGCGGGGCCCCCTGCGGCGGGGCGAAGGCGAGGCCGGCGGCGCCGGCGCTGGGGGCGAGACGTCCTGAGACTCCGGCGACCGGCCCCGCCTGGGCGGACGGCCAGTCGATCACGCCGCCGGCGGTGGCGGCGGCCGCGAAGGTCAGGCCGGCGACGGCCCCGAGCATGAACTCCTTACGCTTCATCATGGGCAGACTGCGTTCCCTCTGGTCGGACGTCGGCGCGCCCGTAAGGCGATCAATATAGGGCGTTCGTCCACAGGACCAACGCCATCGGCGGGAGGATGGCCTCCCGAGCCGTCAGTCGTCCGACGGCTTTGCGTCAGGATCACGGCGGTCGGCGAGGATTTCCGCCAGCCGGGCCTCCTCCTCCGCCGACAGGGGCGCGGTCTCGGGGCGTCGGCGACGGGCGAAGGCGAGCAGCGCGGCCGCGACCGCCAGCAGGACGACGAAGGGACCGAACCACAGCAGCCAGGTGCCGATGCGCACCGGCGGGCTGAACAGGACGAAGTCGCCGTAGCGGCGGACGAGGTCGTCGCGGATCTGCGCGTCGGAGCGGCCGGCGGCGATCTGTTCGCGCACCAGCTGGCGCATGTCGGCCGCGATGCCGGCGGGGCTGTCGGCGATGGCCTCGTGCTGGCAGACCACGCAACGGATGTCGTCGAACAGGGCCTGGGCGCGGGCCTCCTGGCGGGCGTCGGCCAGCGGCCGGTCGGGCGCGGGCGGCGGCTCCTGGGCCCATGCGGCGGAGGCGACGCACAGGCTGAGCAGAGCCAGCAGCGTCCGGACCATGCCTCGCACGCGGGACGGCGCGGACATCACGCGGCCTTCGCCTTGCGCGCGCCGGCGCCGAGGCGCAGGCGGCGGTCCAGCAGCGACAGCGCGCCGCCGGCCGCCATGATGGCGGGGCCGAGGAAGATCAGCCGGGCCCAGGGGTTCCACCACACGCGCACGCTCCAGCCGGGCTGCCCCGCCGGAGTCTGGCCGCGCTCGCCCAGCACGACGTAGACATCGTCGAGACCGCGGAAGTCGAGCCCCACCTCGGTGGTGGTCTGGCCGCCCGCCGGGAAGAAGCGCCGCTCGGCGACGACCTGACGCGTCGCGCCGCCCGGCACGGCGACGGTCAGCCGGCCCTGCTCGGCCAGATAGTTCGGCCCCTCGACGATGCGCACGTCGTTCAGGGTCACGGTCCACTTGCCCGCCTGCAGCGACTCGCCGACGGCCAGCGGGCGGGCGGCCTCGACACGGAACCCGCTCTCGACCACCGCCCCGAGCACGAAGACGCCGAGGCCGGCGTGGGCGAGGGTCATGCCCCAGGCGGCGAGCGGCAGGCCGCGGGCGCGGCGCAGGGTCTCGCCGGCGGGCGCGCGGAACAGGCGGATCCGCTCGGCGGTCTCGGCCAGCGCCCCGAGGATCAGCCAGGCGCCGAGGCCGATGCCGAGGGCGGAGAGAATCTTGCGCGGCTCGAAGGCGAACCAGCCGGCGACGGCGAGCAGCAGGGCGAGGCCGAAGGCGACGGCGAGGCGCTGGACCACGCCGCGCAGGTCGGCCCGCTTCCAGGCGAGGAAGGGGCCCGCCGGCAGGACGACGAGGGCCACGGCCATCAGCGGCGTGAAGGTCAGGGCGAAATAGGGCGGGCCGACCGAGATGGTGGCCCCGGTCGCCGCCTCGAGGATCAGCGGGTAGAGGGTGCCGAGCAGGACGGTGGCGGCGGCGGCGGTCAGGAACAGGTTGTTCAGCACCAGTCCGCCCTCGCGGCTGACGGGCGCGAACAGACCGCCGCCCTTCAGTTGCGGCGCCCGCCAGGCGAACAGGGCGAAGGCCGCGCCGGCCGCGAACCCGAGGATGGCCAGCAGCATCATCCCCCGCTCGGGGTCGACGGCGAAGGCGTGGACGCTGGTCAGCACCCCCGAGCGCACGAGGAAGGCGCCCAGCATGGAGAAGGTGAAGGCGAGCAGGGCCAGGAAGGTGGACCAGGCGGCCAGGGCCCCGCGCCGCTCGGTGACGATGGACGAATGCAGCAGGGCGGCGCCCGCCAGCCACGGCATGAAGCTGGCGTTCTCCACCGGGTCCCAGAACCACCAGCCGCCCCAGCCCAGCTCGTAGTAGGCCCAGAAGGCGCCGAGGGTGATGCCGAGGGTGAGCAGCACCCAACTGGCCAGCGCCCACGGGCGCACCCAGCGGCCCCACGCCGGCCAGAAGGCGGCGTTGGCGCGGCCCTCGATCAGGGCCGCCACCGCCAGCGAGAAGCAGACCGAAAAGCCGACGTAGCCGGCGTAGAGGAAGGGGGGATGGAAGGCGAGCGCCGGGTCCTGCAGCAGCGGGTTCAGCGACGCGCCCTGGAAGGGGACCGGATCGAGGCGCTCGAACGGGTTCGAGGTGAAGACGGCGAAGGCGAGGAACAGGGCCCCGAGCAGGCCCTGGACCGCCACGGCCGAGGTGCGCAGGCCGAAGGGCAGGTTGCGGGCGCGGGCCAAGGCGGCGCCGAAGCCGGTCAGCACCAGGCACCAGAGCAGCAGCGAGCCCTCGTGGCTGCCCCAGGCGGCCGCCACCTTGTAGAGCATCGGCTTGTCGGTGTGGCTGTTGGCCGCGACGTTGGCGACCGAGAAGTCCGAGACGGCGAAGGCCTGGATCAGGGCCGCGAAGGCCAGGGCCACGGCGACGGCCGAGGCGAGCGCCGCCCCGTCGGCGGCGCCGGCGAGGACCGGGCTGCGCCGCAGCCGGCCAGCCGCCGCCAGGCCGGTCTGCAACACGGCCAGGGCGAAGGCGAGGACGAGGGCGAAGGCGCCGGCTTCGACGATCACGACTCCGAGGCTCCGTCGACGAGGGTGGCCTCGGGCCGCCACTCGCCCTTGTCCTTCAGACCCTCGGCCACCTCGCGCGGCATGTAGTTCTCGTCGTGCTTGGCCAAGACCTGGGTGGCGCGGAAGGTGCGATCGGGCAGGAACGCGCCCTGCGCCACCACCCCCTGCCCTTCGCGGAACAGGTCGGGCAGGTCGCCCTGGTAGACCACGCGCGTGGTGGCGACCGAGTCGGTGACCTCGAAGGCGACCTCGCCGGTCGGCGCGCGTTCGATGCTGCCGATCTCGACCAGCCCGCCGAGGCGGACGACGCGGCCGGGCGGGGCCTTCTCGACCGTGGCCTCGGACGGGGTGAAGAAGAAGGTCACGCTGTCCCGCATGGCGAACAGCGACAGGCCCACCGCCAGGGCGAGGATCGGCGCGACGGCCAGCACCACCCACAGGCGGCGGCGGGCCTTGGGGGATTTCGGCATCCAGCTCACGAGGCGTCTCCGGTCGGCAGGCGCGCCTCCAGATCGGCCCGACGCGGGTCGCGCGGGTCGAGGGCGGCGATGAGCGGCAGCCACATCTCGCGCACGGCGGCGGCGTCGCCTCGCGCCATGGCGGCCTCTCCGAGGAAGTAGCGGGCCCCGAGCTGGTTCGGATCGCGGCGCAGCGCCTGACGGAAGGCGGCCTCGGCGTCGCCGTCGACGGCCCCGCCGTTGGCGCGCACCAGGCTCTCGCCCAGCCGGCTCCAGCTCTGCGCGTCGTCGGGGCGGAGGGCCAGGGCCCGGCGGAAGGCGGAGACGGCGCCGATCGGATCGCCGGCCTCGAAGCGGGCCGCCCCCAGCATGGTCAGGGCTTCATGGTCGTCGGGCCGCTCGGCCACGACGCGGGCGGCGACGGCGGCGATCTGGGGCGCCTGCAGGGTGTCCAGCCGGGTCGCCCATTCGTCGACGCGGCGTTCGTACCCCTGGTCCGGCGCGCCCGGAGAGCCCAGTAGGGCGTAAAGGCCGAGGGCGGCGGCCCCGGCGGCGGCGAGCCCGCCGAGAACCCAGAGCCGGTCGTGTGCGCCTGCGATCAGCGGCGCGGCCCTGCGTCGACCGGCGAGGATGCGGCGGCCCGCCTCGGCCCGGGCGGCGGACCACGACGCCTCGTCCATCAGGCCGCGGGCCTTCAGCCGGTCGAGATCGGCCAGCTCGGCGTCGGCGGCGGCGAGCTCCACCGCCTCGCCGGCGTCGGCGCCGCGGCGAGCGCCCGCCAGCACGGGCAGGCCGGCGAGGGCCGCCAGCACGGCCGTCATGATCCAGAACACCATCATCGCGGCGCGATGTAGCCTATCAGGCGGCCTGGGACGAGGGGCCGTCCTGCGACGCGGAGCCGCCGGCCACTGCGGCGCGGCGACGCACGATGCGCGCGGGATCGCGGGCCCCGATCTCCTCCAGATAGCGGGCCGCGACGGCGACCAGACGAAGCGCGTGGTCCTCGTCGGGGGCTTCGCCGTCGTTGACCATCAGCAGAACCTGGTCGGCGTAGTCGGTCAGCCGGGCCTGCAGCGCCTCCTCCAGCGCCCGCCGGTCGGACTCGCACCCGAAGGTGGCGCTGGCGCCGCGGGCCGCGCCCGTCAGGCGCAGCAGGGCGAGGGCGACGTCCACCTCGTCGCCGCGCCCCGGGGCGGTGAGCAGGGGCGCCTTGCGGCTCATGCGTCCGGCGATCTGGACCCGGGTCAGCGGCAGCGCCTTGTCCACCGCCCTGTCGGCGGCGCGCATGAGGCCCGACAACCAGTCCGCCAGCTTCAGGCGGGCGTCGCGCACCGACTTGCCCCACGGGGAGCCGGGATCCAGGGTCAGGGTGACGTCCAGCTCGCCCAGAACGTTGGCGCACCAGTCGAGATCGCCCACCACCCTGCGCAGCTCCTCCGCATCGAGGCGGGGCGTGTACGCGGCCAGACGTCCGGCGCGAACCGCGACGCCGTCCAGCAGGCGATCGACGAAGTCGGCCAGTTCGGAGGCGCTGAGGAAGCCTTCCCGTCCGGCGACGCCCGAGGTGCGCGTGACGATGCGCAGCACCAGAACGGCGTCCTCGAGGTGGGCGAACAGCATCTCGACCAGGCGCCGCGCCCCGTCCGCGTGGATCGCGGCGGCGTCCTTCACCAGCAGGCGGAGCTCGGCCAGCTGGTCGCCGTCCGGCCGCTTCAGCCACACCTCGATCGACGGCATGGCGCGGCGCGCCAGATGGGCCAGATCGAGGCAGGCGGCGAGGTCGGCGAGGCCGCCTTCGCGGGCCTCGGGCTCGAGGTCGACGGGCCAGACCAGGTCCGGACGGTCGCGGACGACGGAGGCCGCCGCCTGGCAGATGCGGTTGGCCACGGCGACGGCGTCGGCCTCCTCGTCCTCGTCGTCGAGCCGGGGCAGCAGATCGGGCTCGCGTTCGCTGGCGATACGCCAGAGGCGCGGGAGAACCTCGGCCGGGAAGGTCATGGCCGCCACCCTGTCGGCGCGGGGACGGAACATCGGCGCGAGCGGCGCGAACACGAGGCTCCGCCGCCGCCGGTCGCGCATTTCCTCGGTCAGCATCGCGCGAAGTTCGATCGCGCGCTCGCCCGGCAGCGGCGCGACGGCGCCGGCGACGGCCCGCAGCACAGGGTCGCCGCAGCGGGCGAGAAGCGCGGCGAGCGCACTGCGATGGGCGGCGGAAAGCCCGGCCATTAGTTTACCTTGGCGACCGGCCATGCCGCCGGACCAGGACGCAGACTGTCCCAATTCGGGTTAACAGCGCCTCTCCGGCGCGCTCAGGCTTCGGCCGCCGGCAACTCCAGCATGGCCTTGAGGCCGCCCATCTCGCTGTCGCCGAGGGTGATCCGGCCGCCGTAGGCGCGGATCAGCTCGACCACGATGGACAGGCCGAGGCCCGACCCAGGCGTGGTTTCGTCCATGCGCATGCCGCGTTGCAGCGCCGCCTCCCGCTGCGCTTCGGGCAAGCCCGGCCCGTCGTCCTCCACCACCACGATCATCTGGCCGAGCCCCGTCGCGCCGGCGGAGACCCGGACGCGCCGTTTCGCCCACTTGCAGGCGTTCTCCATCAGATTGCCGAGAATCTCCTGCAGGTCTTGGCGCTCGCCCCGGAAGGCGAGATCGTCGGGCGCGCGCCAGTCGATCTCGACGCCGCGGCTCTCGAACACCCGCTCGAGCATCACGGCGAGTTCGTCGACGACCTCGGCGATGGGCGTGCGTTCGCCGAGCATCTGGGCGCGGGCCGCGGCGCGGGCGCGGCGCAGGTGGTGGTCGACCTGGGCCTGCATGATCGCCGTCTGCTTGCGGACGATGTCGGGGAGCGGGCCCTGCTGGACGTCCGCTTCCGCGAGCATCACCGACAGCGGCGTCTTCAGCGCGTGCGCGAGGTTGCCGACATGGGTGCGCTGCCGCTCGACGGTCTCCTGGTTGTGGTCGAGGAGGCGGTTGACCTGTTCCGCCAGCGGCTGGATCTCGAGCGGATAGCTGCGCGCGATGCGCGCGCTCCGCCCCTTGCGCACATCGGCGATCTCGTTGCGCAGGCTGTAGAGCGGGCGCAGGCCGATCTGGACCTGCAGGAGAACGGCGACCACCAGGCCGAGGCCGAGAATCAGCAGGGCCGCCCAGGTGAAGGTCGCGAACTGCTGGGTGTCGGCGTCGACCGTCGAACGGTCCAGACCGGCCATGAACACGACGGGCTCCGTCCGGCCCGGCAACTGCTTCATGCTGGCCGCCACGCGCAGGCGCTTCTGCAGCGGGCCCCAGGCGTTGTAGCTGATGGTCTCGCCGCGCGCCGCGCGCAGGCGGTCCGGAAGCTCGCGGGGGATGACCAGGTCCTCGCCGGCGAGCGAGGGCGAGCGGACCACGATGCGCAGCCGTCCGTCAGCGGTCGGGACGGCCACCGCCCAGTATTTGCCCGACAAGGGACGAAGCGTCTCGTGGTCCCTGATCTCGGCGACGGTGAGCGAGCCGTCGGGAACGGTGTTGGTGGCCAGAACCACCTCGTCGATCGTGTCCGAAAGCACCGCGCCGAGACGGCGCAGGGAAGATTCCTCGTACTGGCTGGTCAGCGTCCAGCCGGTCGCCAGCAGGGCGAGCACGATCCAGATCGAGGCGAGCCAGATCAGACGGCGCGTCAGGCTGCGGCCCGGACGTCCGAACCAGCGGCCCCAGCCTCTCGACCGGGCCCCCGCCTGGGTGTCCGATGCGCCCCCCGGATCGGCCGTCACGCCGCCTCGGACTCCCCGGCCAGCGGCGTCAGGCGGTAGCCGAGGCCGCGCACCGTCTCGATGCGCTCGGCGCCGATCTTCTTGCGCAGGCGGCCGACGAACACCTCGATGGTGTTGGAGTCGCGGTCGAAATCCTGGTCGTACAGGTGCTCGACCAGCTCGGTGCGGCTGATCACCCGCCCCTGGTGCATCATCAGATAGTGCAGCAGCCGGTATTCCAGCGACGTCAGGCGCAGCGGCTCGCCGTTGACGCTGGCGCGGGCGGCGCGCGGATCGAGGCGCAGGCCGCCGCAGGTCAGGGTCGCCGAGGCGATGCCCGCCGAGCGGCGCAGCAGGGCGCGCAGGCGGGCCAGCAGCTCCTCGGTGTGGAACGGCTTGGTCAGGTAATCGTCCGCCCCGGCGTCGAAGCCCGACACCTTGTCCGACCATGCGCCGCGCGCGGTCAGGATCAGCACCGGGGTCGTGCGCCCCTCGCGCCGCCAGCGCTCCAGCACCGAAACGCCGTCGATCTTCGGCAGGCCGAGATCCAGAACGATGACGTCGTACGGCTCGGTGTCGCCGAGGAAGTGGGCCTCCTCGCCGTCCGCGGCGTGATCCACGGCGTATCCGGCGTCGGACAGCGCCGTCCTGAGCTGACGGGAGAGGTCGACGTCGTCCTCGACGAGCAACACGCGCATTCAGCGTTCTCCGATCACCCGGCCGGTGCGGCCGTCCACAAGGATATCGGCGACGCGGCCGCCGGGATATTCCCACCGCACCACGATCATGTCCCCCCGGTTGCTGGCGCCCAGGAAGCGGCCGGGACGGCCCGCCGAGGCGCGCTGGACGGCCTGGGCCATGCTCACGCGGGGGCGCTCCTCGAGCTGCTCACGGCGGTCCGGCCGCTGCGGGCGCTCGCGATCCTGCGCGACCGCGGCCATGGGAGCGGCGGCGACGAGGGCGGCGGCGAAAAGGGCTGACGTCCGTTTCATGGGGCGGGATTTAGGCCTCAGGCTCTGAACGTCGGCTGAACGTGGATTGTAATCATATTTCACCAAGGCGCCCCAGCGGAACCGCTCCGGCCGTCGGTTCAGGATGATGAACGCCGGCTGACGGAAGCCGTTCAGGCACGGCTCAGCCGCGAAGTGGTCTTGTCTCCTCAACGTAGCCCCGAGCGGCTGCGGCGAACGCCAAGGAGACCCCGATGTTCAAGAAAGCCCTCATCCCCGCCCTCGCCCTGGCCGCGGCGTCCGTCGCGGTCCCGGCGGCGGCCCAGTCGTACGGCTACGGCCATGACCGCGGAGATCGCTACGAGCGTGACTTCCGCGGCTGGCAGCCGATCGCCCAGCGCAAGTACAACCTCGACCGCCGGATCGACGTCGGCGTCCGCAACGGCCAGCTGAGCCGCCGTGAGGCGACCCGGCTGCGCTACGAGCTCGATCGGCTCGTCCGGCTCGAGTACCGCTACCAGCGCGGCGGCCTGACCTGGCGCGAGCGCCAGGAGCTCGACCGCCGCTACGACCAGCTGTCGCGGCAGGTCCGCTACGAGCGCCGCGATCGCGACGGCCGTCGCTGGTAGGCCGCGCCTTCTCTCCCCGGAGGGCCGAAGGGGCGCGATCCGAAAGGGTCGCGCCCCTTTCTCATGGCCGCAGCCTAAGCCGGCTCTCGATCACCGTGACCGCGGCCCCGCGCAGGCGCACCCGGTCGCCGCGGGTCTCCGTGACGATGTCGCCCCCGCGACCGGGGAAGACCTGGCGGAAGCGCACCTCGGCCCGGCCCAGCCGGTCGGCGTAGAGCGGCCCGAGGATGCAGTGGGCGGAGCCGGTGGCCGGATCCTCGTCGACGCCGCAGCCCGGGGCGAAGAAGCGGTCGACCACGTCCACGTCGTCGCCGGGGTCGGCGCCGGCGCAGACGATGACCTGCCCCCGCTCGCCGGCCTCGCCCTGGATGGCCGAGAGGGCGCGGATGTCGGGCGCAACGGCCCTGACGGCGGCGGCGTCCGGCAGGACGGCGACGAGGTAGCGGCCGGCGAGGACCTGAACCGGCTCGACCC
>MGLK01000031.1:52642-54340 GCA_001794825.1 Caulobacterales bacterium RIFCSPHIGHO2_01_FULL_70_19
GCGGGCGCGGCGGTCGGACGCGGCGGGTCGGCCGGGAAGTCCATCTCGTATCCCTCGGCGGCGCCGCGCACGACCAGCGGCCCGGACCGGGTGTCGAAGGTCAGGGCCTCGGCCTCGAGGCCGAGCTCGCGCAGCAGCACGTGGGCCGAGGCGAGGGTGGCGTGGCCGCAGAGATCGACCTCCATGCCCGGCGTGAACCAGCGCAGGTCGAAGCGCGCCGGGTCGCCCGTGCGGCGCAGGAAGGCGGTCTCGGCCTGGTTGTTCTCCTTCGCCAGCGCCTGCATCCAGCCGTCCTCCGGCCAGACGTCGAAGGGCTCGACCACGCAGGCGGGATTGCCGCGGAACGGCTCGGCGGCGAAGGCGTCGACGGTCCACTGGCGCATCAGGTCCGCTCCGGTTCGATGATGGTCAGCTCCGGCCAGCGCGCCCGGGCGTTGGCCACGACCCGGTCCCAGCCCCGGGCGAGCCCGCGCCGCGGGTTGGGCCGCAGCGTGAGCGAGAACACGTCGTCCAGGCCGAACGGCGCGGCGACGCTGATCGCGTCGTCGTCCTCAAGCCGGACGCCGACCGCGAAGGCCGGGGCGACGAAGCGGGCCAGCGCCTCGTCCGTCTCGGCGAGCGCCTCGTAGGGCTCTCCGAACTTGCCCTCGAACCAGAGGTGGACGCGGGCCTGGTTGCGGACCTCGACCATGTCCCGGAACGGCTGGTCGAAGGCGGCGGCGACGCGTTTGATGACCACGTCCTCCGCGTCCCAGGAGACGTCCGGGTCGAAATAGCCGAGGTCGTAGTCGCGGATGCCGTAGCCGGCCGGGCGCCCCGTGACGGCGTTCCACACCGACTGGTAGACGGCGCCGGAGAAGACCCGCCAGTCGGACAGGCCGAGCCCCCGGACCGTGGTCAGGACGTGCATCAGGCCGGGGTCGGCGCGGACGATGTCGGCGAGGCGGGCTTGCAGGTGGCTCACCGGCGCGCCTCGCGCAGCGGCCAGCCGTGGTCCAGCGGACCGTGCCCCTGCCCCAGCCCGGGCGCCCGGCGGATGGCCTCGGCGACATAGGCCCAGGCTTCGGCGACCGCGACTTCCAGCGGCAGGCCCTTCGCCAGTCCGGCGGCGCAGGCGCTGGCCAGGGTGCAGCCGGTGCCGTGGGTGTGGCGCGTCTCGACGCGCTCGCCCTCGAGCACGGTCTCGCCGGAGGGGGTGAGCAGCAGGTCGACGACGGTCTCGCCGGGCACGTGGCCGCCCTTCATCAGCACCGCCTTCGCGCCCATCGTCAGCAGGGCCTCGCCGGCGCGGCGCTGGCCGTCCAGGTCGGCGACGGCGAGGCCGGTCAGCGCCTCGGCCTCGGGCGCGTTGGGGGTCAGCAGGGCGGCGCGCGGAACCATCAGCCGGCGCACGGCCTCGACCGCTGCGTCGGGCAACAGCGGATGGCCGCCCTTGGCGATCATCACCGGATCGACCACCGCGGGGACGTCGGCGCTGTCGAGGATGGCGGCGACCCGCTCGACCACCTCGACCGAGCCCAGCATGCCGGTCTTGATGGCGTCGGCGCCGATGTCGTCCAGCACCGCCCGGGCCTGGGCCTCGATCAGGTCGAGCGGCAGCGGATGGACGTTCTGGACGCCGAGCGTGTTCTGGACCGTGATGGCGGTGATGGCGGTGGCGGCGTAGCCGCCCATAGCCGTGACGGCCTTGATGTCGGC
>MGLK01000031.1:54350-65905 GCA_001794825.1 Caulobacterales bacterium RIFCSPHIGHO2_01_FULL_70_19
GCAGATGGCTCAAACCGGTCGCGGGGACAAGCCGGCGCCGGTCACCGCCGCCTGAAGCTTCAGCGCCTGCACCGTCTCCCGGACGTCGTGGACGCGGATGATGGCGGCGCCGCGGCGGGCCGCCTCCAGCGCCAGGGCCAGCGAGCCGCCGAGGCGGTCCAGAGGGTCGGTCGCGGTCGGGTCCACGGACTGGATGGTGCGCTTGCGGCTGGCCCCGTAGAGCACCGGAAGGCCGGCGGCGACGAGGCGGTCGAGGCGCGCCGTCAGGAGGAGGTTGTGGGCCGCGGTCTTGCCGAAGCCGAGGCCGGGGTCGAGCCGGATGCGCTCGCGGGCGACGCCTGCGGCCATGGCGGCTTCGGCCCGGGCGACCAGCCAGTCGGTCACCTCGGCCACCACGTCCTCGTAGCGCGGGTCGGCCTGCATGGTGCGGGGCTCGCCCTTCATGTGCATCAGCACCACCTCGCAGCCCAGTTCGGCGGCGACGGCGGGAGCGTCGGGCGACCAGCCGAGCGCCGCCACGTCGTTCCACATCGTCGCCCCGGCGGCGACGGCGGCGCGGGCGACCTCGGGCTTCATGGTGTCGATGCTGATCGGCCCGTCCCAGCGCGCGCGCAGGCCCTCCACGACAGGCACGGTCCGGGCGATCTCCTCCACGACGTCGACCGGCTCCGCACCCGGGCGGGTGCTTTCGCCGCCGACATCGAGGATGTCGGCGCCCTGCTCCACCAGCCGGAGGCCGTGCTCCACCGCCGCCGCGACGCCGGCGTGGCGGCCGCCGTCGGAGAAGCTGTCGGGCGTGACGTTGACAATGCCCATGACGCGGGGGGCGGACGGCGGGACGGTCATGGGCGGGACGGCGGCGCGCCGACGACGGACTCGGCCAGCGTGCGCATGGGGACGAAGCCGTCCTGGTTGGTGGTGACGCCGGCGACCGCGACCCCCGCGTCCGGGGCGTAGATGGCCACCGTGCCCCAGAAGCCGGAGTGCCAGTAGAAGGACCGGCCGTCCCGCTCGCTGACGAACACGCCCAGGCGGTAGTGGTCGCCGCCCTGGTGCCGCCCCGGCCGAAGCATCTCGGCGAGCGTGTCGGGTCGGTCGAAGACGCGGCCCTCGAAAAGGGCGGCGAAGAAGGTCGCCAGGTCGCGGGCCGACATCACCAGCCCCCCGCCGCCGTACAGGTCCATGGACGCGTGCCAGTCGCGGGCGTCGATGTCGCCGAGCGCCTGGGGGGCGCGGACGGCGCCGGGCGGGGCCGGCTCCATGATCTCCCACCAGCTGGCGGTCAGGCCGAGGCGGTCGAGGCGCAGCTCCTCGCGCACCGCCACGCCGAGCGGCTTGCCGGTGATGCGCTCCACGATGTCGCCGAGCAGGATGTAGCCGGTGTCGGAGTAGCGGAAGGCGACGCCGGCCGGCTGCGGATCGGCCCAGGCGGTGGTCAGACCGACCAGCTCCGCCCGGGTCCAGACGTGCGAGGGATCGGCCCTGATCGCCTCGACGAAGCGGCGGTCGCCGCCATGGTCGTAGAGGCCGGCGCTGTGGGTGAGCAGCTGGCGGACGGTGATGGCGGCGGTGTCGTAGCCGTCGGCCACGAGCAGGGCGTCCAGCTCGGGGGTGAGCAGGGGGCCGATGGGCGCGTCGAGGTCGATGCGGCCGGTCTCCCACAGGCGGAGCACGGTGGCGGCGGTGAAGGTCTTGGCGTTGCTGGCGATGCGCACCGGGGTGTCGACGGTCATCGGCGCGCCGGTTTCCGGGAAGGCGACCCCGGCCGCCGCGCCCCACGGCTCGGTCGTTCCCCGACCGGCGACATAGATGGCGGAGGCGCGCGGCAACGCCTCGACGGCTTCGGCCAGCCGGCCCCCCCCGGTCGACTGGGCGAGCGTCGGGCCCGCCGGAGCGAGGACGAGAACGAGCGAGGCGACGAGCGCGACGACCTTCATGCGAGACTCCCTGTTGAACCGCGGCGGAGCGCGGCGACGCTCCAGCATAGCTCGCCGGCCGGGGCGACGCATTTGACTTCCAGCCCCTCCGATCCCAGCTTGGGGGCGTCATGTTCCGGTTCACCGACATCGTCCGACGTCAGAACCACGCGGGTCGCCTCGTCGCAGGCGATTGACCCGGGACGGAAGCGTGCGCGCGATCGTCCGTCCCGGGCGACGCCGATCCCCTTCCCCGACATGCCGAATACCTGAAACCCGGAGCGCGCGGTCCCGCGACGCTCCCTGACCGGAGGCGCGAGATGACCGCTGCCGAAACCTTCACCCCACGCACGTCCGCCGCGGACCTGCCCGAAATCTTCCTGACCCCCGCCGAGCACGACCTGCTGTCGCGGCTGGTGGGCGACCATGAGGCGAGCGGCGTCGCCGGCCTGCTGCAGCAGGAGCTGGACCGCGCCACCGTGGTCGAGGAGCGGCCGGCCCACGCGGTCGGACTCGACCGCTGGGTCCATTACAGCGACGGCCGGGCCCGCGACCTGCGCCAGATCAAGATCGTCCTGCCGCAGGCGGCGGACATCGACGCGGGCCGGATCTCGGCCCTGTCCTACGTCGGCGCCGGCCTGATCGGCCTGCCGGAGGGCCAGAGCATCCTGTGGCCGGACCCTTCGGGCGCAACGCGCAGGCTGACCCCGGTGCTGGTCGAGGACCCCGACCCGCTGGCGCCCTGAACCGGGCGGCCGGCGCGTCGCGGACGCGCCGGTCACCGCGGGGCCTGACCAATCAGGCCGGCGATGGCGTCGAGATAGGCCGCGAAAGCCCTGCGGCCGGCCGGGGTGATCGACACCCGGGTCAGCGGCTTGTTGTTCACGAAGCTCTTGGCGATGGCGACGTAGCCGGCCTCCTCCAGCTTCTTCAGGTGCACCGACAGGTTGCCCTGGGTGGCCTCGAGCACGGTCTTGAGCTCGGTGAAGTCGGCGGTCTCGGCGTCGGCCAGATAGACCATGATCCCCAGCCGCATGCGGCCGTGGATGACGTCGTCGATCCGTCCGAGATCCTCCAGGCCCATGACGGCGTCAGGCCCTCTCGGCCGTGGCGTCGCGGTACATGATCCAGCCGGGCAGGGCGAACAGGCCGAACAGGGCGAGAGTGCAGACCCCGAGGTACCACTGCGGCTCGCGCACCAGCAGGCCGAGCGCCACCGCGGTCGCCCAGCCGCCGAGCGAGGTCGCCAGCATCCAGCCCTTCTTCTTGAGGTTCCAGGCCATGAACCAGGCGGCGCTCTGCAAGGCGAAGATCATCGCCGGGTAGTAGAGCCAGACGCCGAAGTCCTGGTCGCGCACGGCGCCGACGCCGAAGACGATGAGAATGGCGGCGTTCGCCATGCCGGCGCCGCTGAGGCCGGCATTCATGGCGCGGCTGGCCAGCGGGCCGCGGCGGCCGGCCGCCTCGTCGCGCCGGTCCCGGCGGATGGCCCAGACCAGCACGACGAGAAAGGCGGCGCTGATCGCCGCGACGAAGGCGAGGTTGGCCAGATCGGGCCAGCGGAGGACGCCGAAGGCCTGGCCGACATGGAACAGGCACTGCAGGCCGTAGAGGAGGCCGCCGGCGAGATAGCAGATCGCCAGGGTGAGCGACGGGCGGCCGCCGCCCTCGACGATCGAGCGCATGAAGGCGAGGTCGGCCTCGACGGACGGGGCGCGGGAGTTGGCGGACATGGCGGGGGTTGGCAAGCTATTCGGCGGGGACGGCGGCCGCCTGCGGGGCGCGACGCCAGGGGACGCGGCGACCGTTGAGGAACCGGCCGAGGAAGCTGTGGCGCACCAGCAGCTCGTAGGTGGCGAGGCAGACGGCGAGCACGCCGAGGGATACGCCGGCCAGCTTGGCCCACCACGGGCCGGGCCAGTCCTGCACCCAGACCTGGGCCAGCATGACCAGCGGCAGGTGCAGGATGTAGATCCAGTAGGAGGCGTCGGCGAGATAGCGGCGCACCGGGCTGCGGCCCGACAGGAAGCGCAGGCAGAGGCCGACGGCGGCGAGGGCCGAGGCGTAGACCGCGAGGGCCACCGCGGCGGCGGCGACGGCCTTGTCGAGGGTGGGCTCGACCATGGGCGCGAGGCGCGGCCCGCCGGCGAGGCCCCAGCCGGCGACGCCGGAGATCAGCGCCATGGCGAGGAACACGGGCGCCCAGGCGGCGATCCGGTCCAGCAGGTCCCGCCGCCGGTCGAGCAGAAAGCCGAGACCGAAGGCGAGGCCGAAGCCGACCAGGGCCGCGGCGTCGGGGACCACTCCCTCGTCGGGAGTCGGCACGGCGAAGAAGGCGATCCAGGCCGGATCCAGCCACAGGGCCAGCGCCAGCGGCGCGGCCAGCAGGAGCGGGGTCCATGGGCCGATCAGCGCGCCCGTGATCCGGTCGACGACCCGGCCCCAGGCGCCGCCCCGGTCGAGGGCGGCGAAGGGCGCGCGGAGCAGCAGCATCGCTGCGTAGAACAGGAGCAGGACCCAGAGGAACCACAGATGGGTCAGCGGAAAATTGGTCCAGTCGTAGCTGGGTGGCGGCGGCGGCGGTGCGCCGGGCGTGATCAGGCCATTGGCGTGGGCGTTCCACACCAGGGCCGCGACGATCCCGGCCATGACCGGCAGCCAGAAGGCGGCCAGCGGTCCGGCGATGCGGACGAGCCGGTCGCGGGCGAAGCCGGCCCAGCCCCTCCGCGCCAGCATCATGTGGGCGAACAGGCCGGCGATCAGGAAGAAGGCGGTCATCCGGAACAGGTGGATGGCGAAGAACAGGACGGCCGCGCCGATGGAGCGGCTGTCGTCGGCGACGATCCAGGCCTGCTGGGGAAAGAAGGACAGGCTGGCGTGGAGGACCACGCCCAGCAGGAGCGCCCCGGCCCTGAGGGAGTCGAGGCCGTGCAGGCGGTCGGGCGGCGTTGCGGCGGGCGTCATCGGCGAGGTCTCCCCTTCGGACGCCACAGTGTTACGTCAGACTTGTTTGAATTGCAAACTGGTTGGTAGACACTCGCCGGCGACGGAGTCCGGCGGGCGCTGCGAAGACGCCCCGCTCTTCCTGTGCCTCGTGATGAACCCGGGACGGCGGCCGCATCCGGCCGCCGGAGCCCGCTACGAAAAACCCCCGGACCTTGGGTCCGGGGGCTCTGGTCAGTGCACCGTCGGCTGTTCCACCGTCGTCCCGTCGGAGACCGGCGTGATCGGCACGGAGACCGAGGGGCCGGCGTTGGGGAAGTTGTTCTCGTCGCGGTTCGGCGCGACGCCCTTCTCCAGCAGGTCCTTGATCTCCTCGCCCGACAGGGTCTCGTACTCGAGCAGGGCCTGGGACAGCTTCTCGTGGTCGTCGGCCTTCTCGGTCAGGATCCGGCGCGCCTCGTCCCAGCCCGACGTGACCAGGCGCTTGACCTCCTCGTCGATGATCCGGGCCGTCTCCTCCGAGACGTTCTGGCTGCGCGCGACGGAGTGGCCGAGGAAGACCTCTTCCTGGTTCTCGCCATAGGCCACGGTGCCGAGCTTCTCGGAGAAGCCCCAGCGGGTGACCATGGCGCGGGCCAGCTTGGTGGCCTGCTCGATGTCGGAGCTGGCGCCGGAGGTGATGTTCTCCTTGCCGAAGATCAGCTCCTCGGCCACGCGGCCGCCGGCCATGATGGCGATGCGGTCGACCATCTGCTGGTACTTCATCGAGTAGCGGTCGCCCTCGGGCAGCTGCATGACCATGCCGAGCGCACGGCCGCGCGGCACGATGGTGGCCTTGTGCACCGGGTCGGCCATCTTGACGTTCATGGCGACGATGGCGTGGCCGGCCTCGTGATAGGCGGTGAGGCGCTTCTCCTCCTCGTTCATGGCCATGGACTTGCGCTCGGCGCCCATCATGACCTTGTCCTTGGCGTCCTCGAAGTCGCGGTGGGTGACCATGCGACGGTCCTTGCGGGCCGCCATCAGGGCCGCCTCGTTGACGAGGTTGGCCAGGTCGGCGCCGGAGAAGCCGGGGGTGCCGCGGGCGATGGTCTTGACGTTGACGTCGGCGGCCAGGGGCACGTCCTTCATATGGACGCGGAGAATCTTCTCGCGGCCCGAGACGTCCGGATTGGGCACCACCACCTGACGGTCGAAGCGGCCCGGACGCAGCAGGGCCGGGTCCAGCACGTCGGGCCGGTTGGTGGCGGCGATCAGGATGATGCCCTCGTTGGACTCGAAGCCGTCCATCTCGACCAGCAGCTGGTTGAGGGTCTGTTCGCGCTCGTCATTGCCGCCGCCCAGTCCGGCGCCGCGGTGACGGCCGACGGCGTCGATCTCGTCGATGAAGATGATGCAGGGGGCGTTCTTCTTGGCCTGCTCGAACATGTCGCGGACCCGGCTGGCGCCGACGCCGACGAACATCTCGACGAAGTCCGAGCCGGAGATGGAGAAGAAGGGCACGCCCGCCTCCCCGGCCACGGCGCGGGCCAGCAGGGTCTTGCCCGTACCGGGAGGGCCGACCAGCAGGGCGCCTTTCGGAATCTTGCCGCCGAGACGCTGGAACTTGGCCGGATCCTTGAGGAAGTCGACGACCTCCTGAAGCTCCTCCTTGGCCTCGTCGACGCCGGCGACGTCGTCGAAGGTCTTGCGGCCCTTGTGCTCGGTCAGCAGCTTGGCCTTGGACTTGCCGAAGCCCATGGCGCCCCGGGCGCCGCCCTGCATCTGGCGCATGATCAGGATCCACAGGCCGATGATCAGCAGGAAGGGCAGCAGGGTGACCAGGGCGCCGACCCACCAGCGCTGGGTGGTGTCCGCGACCTCGACGGTGGCGCCGGAGGCGCGGATGGACTCGATCACGTCCCCGTTCGGCATGGTCGTGACGGCGGAGAATTTCGTGCCGTCCTTGAGCTCGCCGGTGACGTTCTGGTTGCGGACCTCGATGGCCTTGATGTTCCCGGCGTCGCGGGCGGCCATGAGCTGGGAATAGTTCATGCGCTGCGGACGCTCGGCCGCGGCGCTGTCGGCCGGCGTGGCCATCGGCCCGCCGCGGCTCACGGCGACGTAGACCGCCATGGCGCCCAGAATGACGGCGCCCAGGATGGCCATATTACGCAGATTCATGCTCGTCTCGGTTCCTCGGGACGCGGGAAGCGCCCCTCGTTCATGATGGTGACGCCCGAAAATAGGTGCTTCCGGGGCGCCGCGCCATGGAAGACCGCGTCCGGATCGCTTTCGTGCGTCATTCGGTCCAGCGCCCCCGCCAGCCGGTTCCCGACCAGCGCCTGCGCCTTGCCCGCGCTCCCTGCAAGAACCGCCGCAGGCGGATCGTTCCGGATCAGCACAGGGCGGGCGGCGCGGGCGGCGGGCGGCAACGGCTTCAGCGACGCCCGGTCGGCGTCGGACAGCCGGGCCATGGCCCCCGCGGCTGCGGCGACGGACCAGCCGGCCTCCGGCGCGGTCACGAGCCAGCGGCCGTCCCAGACGACCTCCTCGCCCGGGACAAGCGGGACGGACGACAGGCCTCGGCGCCGCAGCTCGCCCGGTTCGCGTCCGACCCGGACCCGATCGCCGTCCGCCTCCAGCCGGGCGCCGGCGAGCACGGCGACGAAATCCTCGCCCGATCGCAGGCGGGACAGCAGCGCGGCCAGCCGCTCGCCACGGGGTGGCCGGTCGCCGCCGCCGCCGCAGACCAGGGCCGCAGCCAGCGCCCGGGGGGCGACGTCGCGGGCCAGGTGGATGATGTCGGCCTCCACGCAGAGGACGCCCGCCGCCGCCTCCTCCCCGACCTGCGCGGCCGCCGCGGAGGCTCGTCCGGCGAGGGCGCGGCGGGCCCGGGCGCGGGCGAAGCGCGGATCGTCGTTGGCCGGATCCTCGACCCAGTCGGCGCCGGCGGCGCCCAGCCAGTCCCGGAGTTCGACCCGGCGCGCGCCCAGCAGCGGCCGCAGCAGCATGAGGCCCCTGCCCTCCGGCCACGCCGGGGACGGCGCCCACGCGCGCAGCCGCCCGAGGCTGGAGCCTTCGGCCCGCATCCGCTCCCCCTCGATCACGTCGTCGGCGGTGTGGGCCATGAGGATGACCCGCGCGCCGGCGGCGCGGGCCGCGTCGGCCAGCAGCCGGTGCCTTGCCCGCCGGGCCGCGACGGGAAGGCCGGACGCCGGCTTCGGACCGGTCCAGCGGAGCCCCCGCCAGTCGGCGCCGAGTGCGCGGGCGGCCCGCTCGGCCAGGGCGGTCCAGCCGGGACTTTCGGGGTTGAGACCGTGATCCACCGTCAGGGCGAGGACGCGCCGGCCACGGCGGCGGGCCCAGTCGGCCGTCAGGCGCAGCAGGGCGACGGAGTCGCCGCCGCCGGAGAGGGCGACGACGAGGGGACGATCCACGTCGCGCTCAAGGCGGGCGTCGAGAACGGCCTCCGCCGCCGCGGCCCAGGCCGGCGCGTCCCCGGTCAGCCGCCTCTCCGGGCGGGCCGCGGGGCGGGACATTCGAAACGGGTGCGCAGCTCGGTCGCGCGCGTCCGCAATGCGGGGCTGGCCCCCTCGGCGTAACGGTTGGCGAATTCCGTCAGGGCTCCGCAGGCCTGGGTCTTGCGGTCGGTCTCGTTCAGGGCGGCGGCCAGCTCGAGGGTGGTGGCGGCGGCCCACGGGGTGGTCGGCCAGCCCTGCAGCGAGGAGGCGTAGGCCGAGACGGCGCCGGCGTGGTCTCCGGCGGCGACCCGCAGGTCGCCCAGCCGGCTGTGCGCCTCACGCGCCTGGGGCGTGTCGGGCCAGGCGGCGATGACGGTCTGCAGGGCGCGGTCGCCGCGGGCGGGATCGCTGGCGGCGAGACGCACCGCGGCGGCGAGGTCGCGGGCGGCGTCGCCCGTCGGCGAGGTGGTCGGGATCGGCGAGTTCAGCTCGGCCTCGCGGGCGGCGGCGGCCTCCAGCGCCCGCACACGACCCTCCGCGTCGCGGAGACGGGCGCCGAGGGCGGCGTTGTCGCGGTTGGCCTCGTCCAGCGCGAAGGTGAGGCGCTCGAGGTCGGCGTTCACCCGGCGGACGGTGGCCTCCATGTCCTCGAGCCGGCGGTCCATCAGGCCGACGCGTCCCTGCAGGGCCACAACCTCGGGGTCGGGCTCGACCAGCACCGGCTGACCGGCGGCGTTGCGCTGGGTCACGGCGCGTTCGAGGCGGCGGACGTTGCGGTCCAGCTGCTCGAGCCGGCGGCGGTCCCACTGGATCGGCTCGAGAGGCGCGGTCTGGGCGACGACCACCGTGCCGCCGCCCACCAGGGCGACGCCCAGAGCGGCGGCCATCAACTTGCGCGAACGGAGGGCGGAGGAGAGCTTCAGCATGGTCGTTGTGGTCCCACCGATTTGCGGCCGTCGCAAGGCGTCAGACGCCCAGGCCGAGCCAGATCACCGCCCACAGGAACAGGCCCAGGACGATGTTGCAGAACAGGATCAGGAAGACGAAGCGCCACAGCGCCGAGAACCAGGAGAGCGAATAGGCGCCCTTCAGCTGGGCGAAGATGTGCGCCGGCACGATGAAGCACGACGCGATCCACGCCAGGGCGCCCAGCCAGCCGTTGAGCATCGCCAGTCCCCACACGGCGAGCCCCAGCAGGGCCATGAAGGTCAGCGAGTAGAGGACGAAGACGCCGTGGTCGTAGAGGCTGACCCGGCGGCGGTGCAGGAACAGGATCGCCATGAAGGGGATCGACAGCGGCACCAGCAGGAAGGCGAATTTGTAGAGCGTCTGCTGCAGCTTGTAGACGGCAAGGTCCGGGTTCTGGAGCTTCTTGGCCATCTTCTTCGCGGTCGGTCCGGCGTCTTCCGACCGGTAGATTCCCGCCGCCCAGTCCTTGAGCCCGGCCTGCCAGCCGCCGGGCGCGAGACCGTCGGCGCGGTCGGCGGGGCCCGCCGCCGCGGTGAGCCGCTCGACGTCGCCCAGCCGTTCGTCGCGTTCGGCGGCGGCCTCCTGCAGGGCGGCGCGGGCCTGGGCCAGCGCGCCGGGCTCCGGCGTCGCCTCGCCTTCCAGGGCGGCCACGCGCTGGCGGGCCCGCTCGGCGTCGGCGGCGGCCTCGTCCAGGGCGGCCTCTGCGGCGGCGCGCTGGCCGGCGAGGCTCATCACCGGCTCGGGCATGCGCACGAAGCTGAGGATGAAGAAGGTCACGAAGATCGTGAACAGGAACAGCGCCAGCGGCGAGACGTAGCGCGTGCGCGCGCCCTGCACCCATTCGCGGGTCAGCCGCCCGGGGTTGAGCGCCAGCAGCGGCAGGGTGCGCCAGATGCGCGCGTCGAAATGCATGACGCCATGCAGCAGCTCCTCGCCGAGGTGCAGCAGGGTGCGATGGACATGGGTCGGCTGGCCGCAGTTGGCGCAGAAATTCCCGGAGGTCTCCGCCCCGCAGTCGGAACAGGTCCCTTGGTGCTCGCCGGCCTTGCCCGTCGGCCGCTCCAGCGCGCCCGCGACGAGACCCGCGCTGACCGCCGCGCCGGCGTCCTCCATGCTCATGCGAAAGCCCCCTTTCCCTCGCCCTTCTAGCCAGCGCCGCCCGCGCCGGAAACGAAAAAGGGCGCCCGCGCGGGGCGGGCGCCCTTCAGAAGAGCCGGGTCGGCGCGATCAGCGCACGGCGCCGGAGACGATGGCGGTGTGGGCGTTGCGGTTGCGGGCCCAGGCCTCCTCGTTGGAGCCGGCGGCGATCGGCCGCTCCTTGCCGTAGCTGATGGTGTCGATGCGGGCGGCGTTGATGCCGCGCTCGACGAGGTAGGTGCGGACCGACTCCGCCCTGCGGGCGCCGAGGGCGAGGTTGTACTCGCGGGTGCCGCGCTCGTCGGCGTTGCCCTCGATGCGGACGGTCACGTTCGGATAACGCTGCAGCCAGGCCGCCTGGGCGTCGAGGCGCGGATAGGCCTCGGGACGGATCTGATAGCTGTCGAGGTCGAAGTAGACCCGGTCGCCGACGTTGACGACGAAGTCCTGCTCGGAGCCCGGCGCCGCCGCGCCGAGGGCGCCGCCGTCGACCGCGCCGGCGCCGGCTCCCGGGTACTGCGGATTGGCGTCGGCCGAGGGGATGTCGTTGCCGGCGGGCGAGTCGGCGGCCGGACGGGGCGTGCAGGCGGCGAAGGCCGCCGCGGCGGCTCCGACCGCCACCAGGCGAAGGAGGTTCGAGGGCTTCATCATCGGTCGTCTCCTGGATGCCGGGCCAGCGGCCCCTCGGCTTTGCTGTAAAGGTTGGGTACTGTCGCGCCAGCGCATTCGCCAGTCGCGATAACGAAGGTTTGAGCCCGGGGGCTCCGTCCCGTCAGGTCGGACAGGCGTCCGGACCGGTGGCGGCGAGGCGGGCGGGCTGCTCGTCGAGCAGCGGCGACCAGGCCGGGTCCGATCCGCGACCGGGATAGCCCGCTTGGCTGACCACCCGGCCCGACAGGTCGACGGTCCACAGGCGGGTGTCTCCGCCGGGGGCCTGGCGCGCGAACATGATGTAGCGCCCGTTGGGCGCCCAGGACGGGCCCTCCTCGAAATAGCTGGACGACAGGATGCGCTCGCCCGAGCCGTCGGTGCGCATCACGCCGGTCGAGAAGCGCCCGCCGGCCTGCTTGGTGAAGGCGATCAGGTCGCCGCGCGGGCTCCAGGCCGGGGCGGTGTAGACGCCGCCGCCGCGGCTGATCGGACGCTG
>MGLK01000031.1:65938-72453 GCA_001794825.1 Caulobacterales bacterium RIFCSPHIGHO2_01_FULL_70_19
AGGCGGCGCAGCTGCCGGCTGCTCAGGTCCATGACATAGATGTCGGTGTTGCCGCCGCGGATGATCGAGAAGGCCAGCTTCGAACCGTCGTTCGAGAAGCGCGGGGCCAGCACCTGGCCATCGAACTCGCCCAGGCTCTCGCGACGGTTGGTCGACAGGTTGAGCAGATAGATGCGGCTGTAGTCCTTGCCCAGCGCCACATAGGTGATCTCGTTGGGGTCGCTCATCGAGAAGCGGGGCGACATGATGATCTCTTCGCCCTGGGTCAGGAACACCGGGTCGTGGCCGTCCTGGTCCGAGATGGCGAGGCGCGACAGACGGTTCAGCTGGGTGCCGCTCTCCGAGACGAAGACCACGCGGCTGTCGAAGAAGCCGCTCTCGCCGGTCATCCGCTGGTAGACCATGTCGGCGATCTTGTGCCCGATGCGCCGCCACTGCAGCGGGGTGGCGGTGAACTTCCACGCCACCAGCTGGCACTGGCGGTAGGGGTCGTAGAGGCGGAAGCCGTAGTCGTTGCGGTTGTCGGGCCGGGGCGTGACCTCGCCGTACAGCACCGCCTGGGCGCCGATCGAGGTCCACTGCGGGAAGTTCGGGGCGTTGGCCAGGGTCAGGCCGGTCTCGATGAAGCTGGCGGGATCCAGCGGCTCGAAATAGCCCGAGCGGCGCAGGTCGTCGCGGATCACGCCGGACAGCTCGGCGCCGTTCTGCCCGGTGAAGCTGACGACGGCGATGGGCAGCGGACGCAGGTCCGCCTGGCTGATGATGACATCCTGCGTCTGCGCCGGCTGGGCATCCTGAGCCGCCGCCGCAAGGGGCGCCACCAGTGTCGCAGAAGCGAACAGACAGAGCCAAGCTTTCAAGCGCACGCGGCACCTCCTGCAGTGATCGTCATTTAGCCCCCGGTTGACTAGCACACCCCGGAGCTTGCCGTTCAATGCGGCGAGATTCGGGTCAAACTCCTGACGCGTCCTGACTTCGAAGGTCAGCACCAGGTGTTGGTGTTGAAGACGAACGGGATGTCCTGCTCCTCATAGCCAGAGGGCATCTCGAAGGGCTCGGCGGCCTGAATGGCGCGCAGCACGCTTTCCGATATCGGAGTCCGGTCACCCTGGAGTCGCGGAGCGCCAACGATGCGGCCGCTTTCGTTCAGACGCACGACGACTCGCACCGTGGTCGAGCTCGCGCCCGGCAGATCGCAATTGAGCCGCGGGCGCACCTGGGCGCCAAGCGCCTGCAGCGAGGCGCGGCCCACCGCCTGCGGGGCGCTGCCTCGACCCTGCTGGCCGGTGGCCGGGCGCTGGCCCGGACGCGTCGAGGGCCGCGGCGGACCGGCGAGGGCGTCGAGGTCGAGGCCCTGCTCGCGCGGCGGGGCCGGCTGCGGACGCGGCGGGGTGGGCCGGGGCCGCGGCGGCGTCGGCCGGGGCTGCGTTTTCTCCGGCACCGGCGCCGGACGGCGCGGCGGGGTGGGGTCGGGTCGGGGCGTCGGAGGCGTCGGCGTCGGCTCGGGCGGCACGGGCTCGGGCGGGCTTTCCACCGGCGCGGTGGCGGCGTCCTCCGTGACCAGCTCTTCCGATGGATTGTCGGGCGCCGCCGCCTCGATCACCATCGTCTCCGAGACGATCGACACCGGCACGGCGGTGGTCATGTCCAGCGGCTCGCGCTCGCTCCAGGTCAGCAGGCCGAGCGCCATCACGCCGACCACGGCGGCGTGGACGACGATCGATCCGACCAGGGCGGCGCCGGGACGATCCACCCTCTCAGCCCTCCCCGGCCGCGGCGGCTTCGCCCGTGGGAACGGTGTCGGTGATCAGGTTCAGCTTGGTGAAGCCGGCGCCGGACAACCGCGCCATCACGCGGGCCACGGCCTGGTAGGGCGCCCGGCCGTCGCCGCGCACGAAGACCGGATTGTCGCGGGCGCCTTCGCCGCCATCCTCGGCCACGGCGAGCACCAGCCGCTCCCACTCGACCTCGCTCTCGCCGACGAAGATCGCCCCGTTGCGGTCGATGGAGACCGTCACGGGCTGACTCTCGGTGTCCACCGCGCTGGCCTCGGTCTTGGGCAGTTCGACCTCGACGCCGGTGGTCAGCAGCGGGGCCGAGATCATGAAGATGATCAGCAGCACCAGCATGACGTCGACCAGTGGCGTGACGTTGATCTCGCTGAGCGGGCGCCTGCGCGCCCGTCTCCGGCCGCGGACGTGTCCGCCGCCTCCGGCTGCGCCTCCGAGAGCCATGGCTCAGACCTCCCGGCGGGCGTCGGCCGGGGCGGCGCCCAGGCGACGGGCGACGGCGGCCTGCAGGTCGTCGGCGAAGCTCTCCAGCCGGCCGGTGAACTTGCCCGCGTCGATCGAGAACTTGTTGTAGGCGATGTAGGCCGGGATGGCGGCGGCGAGGCCGATGGCGGTGGCGAACAGGGCCTCGGCGATGGCGGGGGCCACGGTGGTCAGGTTGGTGTTGCCGGCCTCGGCGATGCGGCCGAAGGCGTTCATGATCCCCCAGACGGTGCCGAACAGGCCGATGAAGGGCGACGAGGTGGCGACCACCGACAGCACGCCCAGGCCGTTCTCGATGCGCTGGCCCTCGCGGGCGATCAGGCTGTCCAGCGCCCGGTCGATGCGCGCCATCAGCATGGCGCCCTGCCCTTCGGTGAGCGGCCCGCGGGTCCGCGCCTCGCGCCAGTCCGCCAGCGCGATGACCAGCATGCGCGGCAGCGGATGCGACGGATTCGGCCCGGCCCGCTGGGCGATCTCCTCGAGCGGCCGGCCCGAGCCGACCTCGTCCTCGAAGGCCGCGGCGGTGCGGTTCAGGGCGGCGAAGCGGAAGGCCTTGTCGATGATCACCGCCCACGACCACAGCGAGGCGATCGCCAGCCCCACCATCACCGCCTTCACGACGATGTCCGCTTCCATGAACAGGGTCACGGGGTTGAGAATCGAGGCTTCGGTCATTCGGCGTCCTTCCGACTTGCCCGCCCTGTGCAGCGGACGGAGGTGGCGGATATGTGGCGGTTCCGGCGTGCTCTAGCGGGCGACGGCGGGCGGGTCGACTGTCTGCACGTGACGGGCGGGAAATGCCGTCAGTCTTCGCCCGCGAGCCAGGGCCGCACGCGCTCCACGAGCAGGGCCGTCGGCCGTCGCGGGCGGCCGTCCAGATGGATGCAGACGGCCTCCACCTCGGCCCGGCACAGGACGTCGTCGCCGCGCACGACTTCCTGGTCGATCAGCAGGCGCGGCCCCTTCACGGCGCGGTAGCGGGTGCGCACCACCAGCTCGTCGTCGATGCGGGCGGGCTTCAGGTACTTCAGCTGCAGCTGCGAGACGACGAAGGCCATGGGCTGGTCGCCGTCCAGCAGCTCGGCGTGGCCGACGCCCATCAGGCGCAGGGCGTCGGACCGGCCGCGCTCCAGATAGCGCACGTAGTTGGCGTGGTAGACGAGGCCGGTGAAGTCCGTGTCCTCGTAGTAGACGCGGACCGGCAGGCGGTGCTCGCGGCCCTCGAAGCGGCCGGCGGTGGGACGGTCGGTCATGCTGCCTCCAGCCGTCGGCGCAGATAACTCAGGATGAGGGTCTCGTCGTTGCGGGCCAGATAGCGGCCTCCCACCACCAGAGCGAACCCGAAGCCAAGCATGGGGACCGGGACCAGCCAGAAGAGCCATGCCATTGGCGTCGGCGTTGCGAGCGTCGCCGCCACTGCCCCGACCCACCAGACAAGAATGAACGCGAACCACACCGTCATGAAGACCCGCGGCCACGCGTGCATGCCCGCCACGCAGTCTATGCTTGTTCCACCGAGCGCGGTCTCGCGAATCCGGGCACGCACATAGGTTCGGAAACCGTTGCCGTAACGGATGCGGCGCACCAGCGTGGCGGACCCGCCGTTCACCCGGCCGACCACCGGGCCGACCCCGCTCATGAAGATCGACGCGCCCAGATCGGACTTCAGGCGGTTCAGGCATTCGTCCGGGCAGAGCGGGGACGTCAGGCTGGTGCGGCTGATCTTCCAGGCGCTGCGAAAAAGGCCCAGCGCCGTTCCGCCCGTGTCGCGCCCTTGTCCCTCGCTCATCCCCCCGCTCCGGGCGGCTTGAGGAAGCCCGGGCAGAAGTCGGCCTGCATCTGCTCGTACTCTGTGCGCAGCGGGTCGGTGGACAGCATCAGGCGATTGGGTCGGGAGATGAAGGCGATGGTCTGGCCGTCGTTCTCGATGTAGCCGCACACCGCCAGCCGTCGGCCCGGCTCCGTGTAGCGGACGCGGGCCCCGGGGCCGAGGATGTCGCGGACCTGGGCGACGGCGCGTTCCTCCGGCGTCGGCGCGGACGGGGCGAAGGCGTTCCGGCTCACCAGCCACAGGATCAGCGCGCCCAGCGCCAGCACGGCGACGCCGAGGATCAGGATCAGGCGGTCGGTGGAGAGGCGGCGGTTCACGGGCCGAACATGACGGGGTTCGCAGGCGAACGGAAGCAGGCTAGCTTGGCCATATGCATTTGGTCTGGGTTCTTGCAGCCTTCGCAATGCTCGGCATAGCAGGAGCCGTGACCCAGTATCCTTGGCGTCGTCCGGTGGCGCAGCCTTATGCCGGGATCGTGCTGGCCCTCAGCGGGCCTCTCGGCCTTATGCTCCTGCTCCAACACGCGTTCGGCTTACCGGCTGGCTCCTGCGTGGAGCGGCCCCTGAACTATGTACCGCTGCTCCTGAGCCTGACGGTGATCCTGCTGGGCATCGTGCTCGCGATCCGTCACCGCGTGGCGCGACGCTTCACAATAGCGTTGACGGTGGGCCTCTTCCCCATCACGGCCCTTTGGGGACTCGTCGCCACGATGTCTTTGGCCGGCTGCTGGATCTAGCTACTTGCCCCCGAACAGGTCCCCCGCCTGCGGCGCGCGCGGCGGTTCGGTCAGGCCAAGGTGGCTCCAGGCCCGGGCGCAGGCCATGCGGCCGCGCGGGGTGCGCTGGATGAAGCCCTGCTGCAGCAGGAATGGCTCGATCACGTCCTCGACCGCGTCGCGGGCCTCGGCGATGGCGGCGGCGAGGGTGTCCATGCCGACCGGGCCGCCGCCGTAGTTCTCGATCAGGGCGCGGAGGAAACGCCGGTCGAGGCTGTCGAGACCCGCCTCGTCGACCTCCAGCCGGCTCAGCGCCCGGGCGGCGGCGAGGCGGTCGATCGAGACGGCCCCCTCGGCGTCGGCGAAGTCGCGCACCCGGCGCAGCAGGCGGCCGGCCACGCGCGGGGTGCCGCGGGCGCGGGCGGCGATCTCCAGCGCCCCCTCCTCGGTGATCGGCGCGCCCATCTTGCGGGCCGCGCCCATGACCACCCGGGTCAGCTCCTCGGGGGTGTAGAACTCCAGCCTGAGCGGGATGCCGAAACGGTCGCGCAATGGCGTGGCCAGAAGGCCGGCGCGGGTGGTGGCCCCCACGAGGGTGAAAGGAGCGAGGTCGATCCGCACCGACCGCGCCGAGGGCCCCTCGCCGATGATCAGGTCGAGGACGTGATCCTCCATGGCCGGATAGAGGATCTCCTCCACCTGCGGATTGAGGCGGTGGATCTCGTCGATGAACAGGACGTCGCGCGGCTCGAGATTGGTCAGGATGGCGGCGAGATCGCCGGCCTTGGCGAGAATCGGACCGGAGGTGGCGCGGAAGCCGACGCCGAGCTCGCGGGCGACGATCTGGGCCAGGGTGGTCTTGCCGAGGCCCGGCGGGCCGAACAGCAGGACGTGGTCCAGCGCCTCGGACCGGGCGCGGGCGGCGTCGATGAAGACCTTGAGGTTGCCGCGGGCCTGCTCCTGGCCGACGAACTCGGACAGGGTCTGCGGGCGCAGGGCGCGGTCGTAGGCCTCGCCGGGGGCAGGCTCGGCGGAGATGATGCGGTCGTCGGTCACCGGCCCAGCTCCTGCAGGGCGGCGCGGATCACGGCCGACAGGTCGGCCTCGTCGCCGAGGCGGATCAGCGCCTGGTCGACGGCGCGGCGGGCGACGACCTCGGCGACGCCGAGGCCGAGCAGGGCCGAGACCGCCTCGCCGGTGAGGCTGGGAACCGCCGCCGCCGGTTCGACGTGCACGCCGGGCGCCGAGGGCGTGAACGACGGCTCGCCCAGCGGCTTGCCCTTCAGTTCGGTGACGATGCGGAGGGCCAGCTTGGGGCCGACCCCGTTGGCGCGGGCCACGGCGGCCTTGTCCTCGCGGGCCACCGCCGCGGCCAGCTCTCCCGGCGGCAGCACATCGAGCACCGACAGGGCGGCCTTGGGGCCGACGCCCTGGATGGTCAGCAGGGTGGTGAAGGCGCGACGCTCGTCCCGGGACAGGAAGCCGTAGAGGCGCGGCCCGCTCTCGGCGCTCCAGGTGCTCTCAATGAACAGGGTGGCCTCGTCGCCGGGGGCCGGCAGGCGGCCGAGGGTGCGCGAGCCGCAGGCGACGACGTAGCCGACGCCCCCGCAGTCGATCAGGCAATGGTCCGGCTCGACCTCGGCCAGCACCCCTCTGAGACGGCCGATCACCATGCGATCCTCCCCCTCTGGGGGAG
>MGLK01000032.1 GCA_001794825.1 Caulobacterales bacterium RIFCSPHIGHO2_01_FULL_70_19
CTCCACCGCTTCGCGGTCCCCCTCCCCCTGCGGGGGAGGAATGTGGGTTAGCCCCCGCAGCTCTCGCGCACGATCAGGTCGGTCGGGATCCGTTCCGACCGGCCGACGGAGTCGCCGGGGTTGTCGATCAGCTTGGAGACCAGCAGCCGCCCCGCCTTCATCGTGTCCTGGGCGATGGTGGTCAGGGCCGGGCGCGCGTAGCGGCTGAACGGGACGTTGTCGAAGCCGATCACCGAGACGTCCTCGGGCACGCGAAGGCCGGCGTGCAGCAGGGCCCGCACGGCGCCGAGCGCGATCTGGTCCGAGGCGCAGACGACGCCGTCGAAGGGCACCCCCCGGCGGATCAGGCCGTCCACGGAGGCCTCGGCCGACTCGACCTCGAAATGGGCCTCGATGATCAGCTCCGGATCGACGCCGAGCCCCGTCTGCTCCAGCGCCTCGAGGTAGCCCCGGTGGCGCTGCATGGCCTCGGGCGGGTCGAGGTCGCCGAGAAAGACGATGCGCTTGCGGCCCAGCCGCGCGAGGTGCCGCGTGGCGCGCCGGCCGCCGGCGAGGTTGTCGGATCCGACAGAGCAGTAGAGCTGGTCCGGCATCTGCGCGCCCCAGACCACGAAGCGGCCGTCCGTCTCGGCCAGCCGGTTCAGGCTCTGGTGCAGGAACGACTGGCCGAGGAAGATCACCCCGTCGGCGCGGGTGTTCATCGCCGCCACCAGATCCTCGTAGCTGGTCGGCGAGAAATGGCTCAGGATCACGTCGCAGCCGCGCTCGCGCGCCGCCTCGCCGACGCCGGCCAGCAGTTCGAGGAAGAACGGATCGCTCAGCCGCCCTTCCCGCCCCTGCGGCCGCGGCGTGACCAGGGCGATCACGCCCTCGGCGCCCACCGGGCCCGAGGGCATGTAGCGCCGGAAGGGATAGTCGTGCTCGCGCGCCAGCTTCCAGATCAGCTGCTTGGTTCGGGCATTGACCGCCGGGCTGTCGTTGAGCGCACGCGACGCCGTCGAGATCGACACCCCCGCCAGCCGGGCCAGATCCTCCAGGCGGGTGTTGCGACGGCTCACGTTTGGTTTCTCGCGAATGGCACGGCTGCAAATTTTGCTGCAAACCTTGCTTGTTCTGCGCCGCTGCGGCCGCGCTTGGCAAGTCCCTGTTCCCGGAGCGTCCCCCGATGATCAACCGCCGATCCCTGATCACCACCAGCGCCGCCGTCGCCGCCGTTCCGGTCGCGGCCTCGGCCCAGGACGCGCCGGCCGGCGGAGCCCAACCGGGGGTCGCCCGCGCCGCCTCGCCCGAGGGCGTGATCTCCGTCGAGCTGAAGGCCGACAACGACGGCTTCGTCTCGTACTCGGTCAACCGTCTCGGACGACAGATCATCGCCCCGTCGCGGCTGGGCTTTCTGCTCACCGACGCCCGCAAGCTGGAGCGCGCCTTCGGCATCCTCGACCAGACGGTCGCCAGCCATGACGAGACGTGGGAGCAGCCGTGGGGCGAGCGGCGCTTCATCCGCAACCGCTACAACGAGCTGCGCGTCCAGCTGCAGGAACGCTGGGGCCTGATGCGGCGCATGGACGTGGTCTTCCGCCTCTACGACGACGGGCTCGGCTTCCGTTACGAGTTTCCGGAGCAGCCCGAGCTGAAGACCGTCAACATCGGCGCCGAGCTGACCGAGTTCACGGTCGCCGATCCGGGCACGGCCTGGTGGCTGCCGGCCTTCGAGTACAATCGCGCCGAATACCTCTACAACCGGACCGACATCGACTCGGTCGGCGTCAGCCAGACGCCGCTGACCATGCGGCTCGAGGACGGGACCCACCTGTCGATCCACGAGGCCGCGCTGGTCGACTACTCCGGCATGAACCTGCGCCGGGTCGAGGGCGGCAAGTTCCGCGCCATGCTGACCCCGGGCCTGACCAGCGCGGCCGTCGTGCGCGAAGCCCCGTTCCACACCCCGTGGCGCACCCTCCAGATCGCCGACCAGGCCGGCGGCCTCGTCGAATCCAGCCTGATCCTGAACCTCAACGAGCCCAACAAGCTGGGCGAACTCAGCTGGTTCAAGCCGATGAAATACATCGGCATCTGGTGGGACATGCACCTCGACACCCGCAGCTGGAACTCCGGGCCCAAGCACGGCGCCACCACTGAGTACACGATGCGCCACATCGACTTCGCGGCCGAGCACGGCTTCGGCGGCGTCCTGGTCGAGGGCTGGAACGTCGGCTGGGACGGCGAGTGGTTCGGGACCGGCTGGAACTACAGCTTCACCCAGCCCTATCCGGACTTCGACATCGAACGCGTCGCGGCCTACGCCCGCGAGAAGGGCGTCGAGATCGTCGGCCACCACGAGACCGGCGGCAACGCCTTCCACTACGAGCAGCAGCTCGAGGCCGCCTTCGCCCTGATGCAGCGTCACGGCTGGCACACGGTCAAGACCGGCTATGTCGCCGACGCCGGCGGCGCGCGGGTCGCCGACGGAGCCGGCGGTTCGGCCCTGGCCTGGCACGAGGGCCAGCACATGGCCCGCCACCACCTGAAGGTCGTCGAGACGGCGGCGAAGTACCAGGTCGCCGTCAACGCCCACGAGCCGATCAAGGACACCGGCCTGCGCCGGACATATCCCAACACCATCAGCCGCGAGGGCGCGCGGGGCATGGAGTACGCCGCCTGGGGCCAGCCGGCCAATCCGCCCGAGCACGAGCCCAATCTGGTCTTCACCCGTCTGCTGGCCGGGCCGATGGACTACACCCCCGGCATCTTCGGCATGGAGACCCGCGTCCCCGAGGGCGTGGCCACCACCTGGGCCAAGCAGCTGGCCCTGTATGTGGTCATCTACAGCCCGATCCAGATGGCCGCCGACCTGCTGGAGAACTACGAGAAAAACCCGGCGCCGTTCCAATTCATCAAGGACGTCGCCGTCGACTGGGAGGAGACCCGGGTGCTGAACGGCGAGGTCGGCGACTTCGTCACCATCGCGCGCAAGGACCGCAACTCCGACGAATGGTTCCTCGGATCGATCACGGACGAGCAGCCGCGCGTCCTCACCGCCGCCCTCGGCTTCCTCGACCCCGGCCGCCGCTACCGCGCCGAGATCTACGCCGACGCACCCGGCGCCAACTACACCGACAACCGCGAGGCCATCGACATCTCGACCCGCGAGGTCACCTCGGCCGACGTGCTCACCCTGCGCCTCGCCCCCGGCGGCGGCCAGGCCATCCGCTTCGTGCCGCTGGGTAGAAGCCGGCGATGAGCAACGCGCGGGCATTCCTTCTCCCCTCGGGGGAGAAGGTGGGCGGCGGAGCCGCTCGGATGAGGGGACTGGCAAACGCAGCCGCCCTGGCCGGCGAGGTGCGACCTGAATCAGCCCCCTCATCCGTCATGCTCCGCATGACACCTTCTCCCCCAGGGGGAGAAGGACCCCCGGAGGTCGCCCGATGACCGCAGCCGCGCCCGAGCCCCTGACCGCCCGCCCCCGCCTCAGCGGCTGGGCGATCTGGAACATGTGCGTCGGCTTCTTCGGCATCCAGATCGGCTTCGGCCTGCAGAACGCCAACACCAGCCGCATCTTCCAGACCCTCGGCGCCGAGGTCGACAGCCTCGCCATCCTGTGGATCGCCGCCCCCCTGACCGGCCTGCTGGTCCAGCCGGTCGTCGGCTATTTCAGCGACCGCACATGGACCCGGCTGGGCCGCCGCCGGCCATACTTCCTCGCCGGCGCCGTCCTGACGACCCTGGCCCTGGTGGTCATGCCGCACAGCCCGTGGCTCTGGATGGCCGCGTCGATGCTCTGGATCATGGACGCGTCGATCAACATCACCATGGAGCCGTTCCGGGCCTTCGTCGGCGACAACCTGCCTGAGGAGCAGCGCACCGCCGGCTATGCGATGCAGAGCTTCTTCATCGGCGCCGGAGCGGTGTTCGCCTCCTGCCTGCCGTGGATCCTGACCGAGTGGTTCTCGGTCGCCGCCACCGCCCCCGAGGGGGTGGTGCCGATGGCGGTGCGGATCTCCTTCTACGTCGGCGCCGCCGCCCTGCTGGCGGCCGTGCTGTGGACCGTCTTCACCACCCGCGAGTACAGCCCCGAACAGATCGACGCCTTCGAGACCGGGCGCGACGCGGGCCACGCGCCGGCCGCCGCCCGCTCGCAATCGGCTTGGTACGCCGGCGGCCTTCTGTGGGCCCTCGCCGGCTCTCTCGGCGTGGCGGCGGTGGGCGCCTTCGGACTGCAGAAGGAGCTCTACGTCCTCGCCGGCTTCGTGCTCGCCTTCGGCCTGATGCAGATGGCCGTAGGCGCCCTCGCCGCCGCCGGCCGCTCCAATCCCCTGACCGACATCATGGGCGACGTCTTCGCCATGCCCAAGACCATGCAGGGCCTCGCCGTGGTCCAGTTCTTCAGCTGGTTCGCCCTGTTCGCCATGTGGATCTACATGACCCCGGCGGTCACCGCCGTGCATTACGCCTCGCCCGACCCGACCTCGGCCGGCTATGGCGAGGGCGCCAACTGGGTCGGGGTGCTGATGGGCGTCTACAACGGCGTCGCCGCCCTGGCCGCCTTCCTGATCCCGGTGATCGCGCACCGCACCGGCCTGCGCGGCGCCCATGCGCTGAACCTGACCCTCGGCGCCGCGGGCTTCCTTGGCGTCTTCCTGATCCGCGATCCGCAGTGGCTGTGGCTGCCGATGATCGGCGTCGGCTTCGCCTGGGCCTCGATCGTGTCGATGCCTTACGCCATCCTGTCGAACGCCGTGCCGGGCCGGAAAATGGGCCTCTACATGGGCGTCTTCAACATCTTCATCGTCGTGCCCCAGCTGGTCGCCGCCACCATCCTGGGCGCCGTGCTCAACGCCGTCTTCGGCGGCCAGCCGATCTGGGCCCTCGCCCTCGGCGCCGCCAGCTTCCTGATCGCCGCCGGCGCCAGCCTGCTGGTGCCGAAGGAGGGGGAGTGAGCGCCATTCCTCCCCCCTCGGGGGAGGGGGACCACGCGCAGCGTGGTGGAGGGCGCCTGACCGCCGCCTCCGTGCCCCCCTCCACCGCCGTTCCGGCGGTCCCCCTCCCCCTGCGGGGGAGGAATGCCGTCCCCGTTCCGCCCCTCA
>MGLK01000033.1:0-3333 GCA_001794825.1 Caulobacterales bacterium RIFCSPHIGHO2_01_FULL_70_19
CTGGCCGGAGCCGGGCCCGGCCGGGCGCTGCTGGTCTGGAACGGCGACTCTGGCCGGAGCCGGGCCCGGCCGGGCGCTGCTGGTCTGGAACGGCGACTGGGTGACCAGCCCGGGCGAGGCGGGCAAGGGGCTGGCCGGGGTGCGGCAGGCCATCGCCGTGGAGGTGGCCTTCGCCCCCGCCGCCTGCCGGGCGGAGACGGTGCGCGGCTATGCGGTGCTGGCGCTGGGCGACGGGCGGGGCGCGCCGCGGCTGGCGCTGGGGCCCGGCGCGTGGCGCTGGGGCGACCTGACCGGGGCCCGGTGAGGCAGGGGTGCGGCGTTCGCGGCCGTCCGTCTGGCGGACTCAGTCTTCCGGCTCGTCCGACCCGCAGGCCGGGCGACGGCGGATGAAGTCGAAGCGGTCGCCGCTGGACAGGACGTGCATGCGCACGTCGAAGATGGACAGGGCCCGGTCGGCGCG
Organism: Caulobacterales bacterium RIFCSPHIGHO2_01_FULL_70_19; assembly: GCA_001794825.1. GTDB lineage: Bacteria > Pseudomonadota > Alphaproteobacteria > Caulobacterales > Caulobacteraceae > Brevundimonas. The sequence continues at coordinate 461 of MGLK01000033.1, forward strand.
AGCCTCGGCGATGTTGGAATGGCTCGCCTCCTCGCCGTCGACGACGTAGACCGCCCCGGCCCCGAGCACCCGCCCCTCGTCGCCGCGAACCAGCAGGGCGGTGTCCTCGTCGATGCCGACGCCCAGCAGGCGGGGATTGTGGGCGACGGCGCCGAGCAGGCGGCCGTAGCGGCCGCGCTCGGCGAAGTGCTGGTCGATGATGACGTGCCGCATCAGACCGAGGCCGGGGGCCATGTGCAGTTCGCCGATGCGGTAGGACTCGGCGCTGGGCCCCTTGACCAGCATGGTCTCGCTCATCACCGAGGCCCCCGCCGAGGTGCCGGCGATGACGCCGCCGGCGCGATGCAGCTCGAGGATCCGGCGCTCGACGGGCGTGTCGCCGATCTGGCTGGAGATGCGCAGCTGGTCGCCGCCGGTGAAGAAGACCCCGGCCGCGCCGTCCAGCTTCGCCAGCGCCTCGGGCTCCCCGCTGTCCGATCGCTCGTGGACGTAGAGTTCGACCAGATCGGTGACCCCGAGGGCGGCGAAGGCCTTCTCGTAGGCCTCGAAATAGCCATCCGGTTCGTGCGAGGCGACCGTGGCCAGCACCAGCCGGCCGCCGTCGAGCAGGCGCGCCAGCTCGCCGAGGATGAGCCGGTCGCCGTCCTTGTCCTCGTGCCCGCCGATGATCAGCAGCGGCCCCCTGCGGTCAGCCATGCGGCGGCTCCAGCAGGAGTTCTTCAAGCCCCGGTTCGGGCGTCCGCTGCGGGCGGAAGTCCTGGATGATCTTCCACACAGCCTCGACGCGGGTCGGCGTGAGCACGACGAGGTCGCCCGGCTCGGCCAGCCGCAGGCAGAGTTCGGCGGCTTCCGACTCCTCGTGCACCTCGTGGATCCGGCCGGGCGCGCATCCGGCGGCGCGCGCGCCCTCGCTCAGCAGCCGCATGACCTCGCCCTTGCCGCGGCCGCGGTTGTCGGGCGCCTCGCGGAAGACGAGGAGGTCGAAGTGTTCCGCCCCGATCTCGCCCATCTGGCGGATGTCGGCTTCGCGGCGGTCGCCGGGGATGCTGATCATGCAGATGCTGCGCTGGCCGGGCGGCTTGAGCGCCGCGACGACGCGGCCGAGGGCGCGCAGGGCGTCGGGGTTGTGGGCGTAGTCGAGGATGACCCGGAAGCCGTGGTCCTCGTGCAGGTTCATCCGCCCCGGGTTCTGCTCGAAGGTCGAGCGGAACGAGCCGAGCGCCTCGCCGATGGCGGCCGGGGAGACCCCCGCGCCCCAGGCCATGGCGGCGGCGGCGAGGGCGTTCTGCACGTTGAACAGGACGTGCCCTTCCAGCGTCGCCGGAATCCCGGCGGCCCGGCAGATCAGCCGGCGCTCGCCCCGGTCGTGGAGGACGATCTCGTCGGTGTCCGGCTCGTGCAGCACCGCCGCCCCGCCGTCGGCGATGTGCTTGAGCACGAAGCCGGGCGTCTGCTCGCCGCCGCGCAGCGAGAACCAGCACACGCGGCCGCCCGCGTGGCGGGCCATGCGGATGGTCAGCGGGTCGTCCGCGTTGAGCACGCTGACCCCGCGCCGGGAGACGCTCTCCACCACCACCGACTTGACCGCCGCAAGGTCCTCGAGGGTCTCGATCCCCTTCAGGCCCAGATGGTCCGGCTGGACGTTGAGCACGGCGCCGACGTCGCAGCGGTCGAAGGCGAGGCCCTCGCGCAGGATGCCGCCGCGGGCGCATTCCAGCACCGCCACCTCGACCGTGGGGTCGCGCAGCACCATGCGGGCGCTCTTCGGGCCGCTGGAGTCGCTCGCCGCGATCTGTTCGTCGCCGATGTAGACGCCGCTGGTGTTGGTCAGGCCGACGACCTTCCCCTGGGCCTTGAAGATGTGGGCCACCATGCGGCCGACCGTGGACTTGCCGTTGGTCCCCGTCACCGCCAGCACCGGAATGCGGGCGGGGGCGCCGCGCGGATAGAGGGAGGCGATGATCGGCTGGGCCACGTCGCGCGCCTGCCCCTCCGACGGGGCCAGATGCATGCGCAGGCCCGGCGCGGCGTTGACCTCGACCACGCCGCCGCCGGTCTCGCGAATGGACCGACCGATGTCGGGCGCCAGCAGGTCGACGCCGGCCACGTCCAGGCCGATGGCCAGCGCGGCCCGCCGGGCGATGGCGGCGTTGTCGGGATGGATCTCCGCGGTCCGGTCGATGGCGGTGCCGCCGGCCGACAGGTTGGCGGCGGTGCGCAGCAGCACCTCGCGGCCCGGCGGCGGAACGGAGTGCAGGGCCAGGCCCTGCCGCGCCAGCACTTCCACGGCGGCGGCGTCGAGCCGGATGCGGGTCAGCGCCGCCTCGTGGCCCTCGCCGCGGCGCGGGTCGGCGTTCACCGCCTCGACCAGTTCGGTCACGGTGCGGACGCCGTCGCCCACCACCCTCGGCGGAGCCCGCTCCGCGACCGCGACGACCTGGCCGTCGACGACGAGGATCCGGTGATCCCGGCCCGGCAGTTGCTCCTCGACGATGACCCGCCGGCTGTGGCGGACCGCTTCCGCGAAGGCGCGGCGCAGGTCGGCCTCGGTGAGCAGGCCGGTGGTCACGCCGCGGCCGTGGTTGCCGTCCAGCGGCTTGATCACCAGGGGCGCCCGCAGGCCCTTCGCCGCCTGCACGGCCTCGTCGGCGGCGCGCACCACGACGCCGCGCGCCACCGGAACCCCGATCCGCTCCAGCAGGGCCTTGGCCTCGGCCTTGTCGCCCGCCGACTCGGCCGCGACCAGGCCCGTGCGGCCGGTCACGCTGGCGCGCAGGCGGCGTTGGTTGGCGCCCCAGCCCAGCTGGATCAGGCTCTGGCCGTTGAGACGCTCGACGGGGATGCCGCGCCGGCGGGCGGCGTCGACCAGCGCC
>MGLK01000033.1:3344-13491 GCA_001794825.1 Caulobacterales bacterium RIFCSPHIGHO2_01_FULL_70_19
CCTCGACCCGGCGCAGGTCCGGCGGAAGCAGGCCCAGCACCAGCTCGATCGCCAGCCGGCCGGCGAGCAGGGCGGCGTCCTCGTCGCTCCAGGCGTACATGACGTTGTAGACCCCCGGCCGGCCCCGCACGGAGCGCGTCTTGCCGCGGGTCACCGGAGCGCCGGCGGCGCTCTGCAGCTCGATCGCCACGTGCTCGATCACATGGCCCGGCCAGGTGCCCTCGCGCAGCCGCCGCACGAAGCCGCCGGGCTCGCCGTAGCAGCAGCCGTGACGGGACAGGCCCGGCAGGCGCGCCAGCAGGGCGTCGGTGAAGCCGTCCAGCCGGTGGGTCGGCCAGTGCTCGAGCGCGCCGAGGTTCAGCTGGAGCCGGATCATGGGCCGTGAGCTGTAGAGGTGGGGGCCCCTGTACACGGTCGTCTCGAGGACCCGCATGGGTCCGGCGCCTCCGATGGCGGAAATCATGCCGTTGCGGTCCCCTGCCGGTGCAGCACGCCGAGCGACATGGCGCGCGCGAGGAAGGCCGCCGCTTCGGCGCGGCTGCCCGCCACGCCCTGGACGAGCACGGTCTGGTCGGCGCGATCGACCGCCCTCCAGCACCAGTGATCGCCCTCCCGCCTGAGGGTCCAGCTGTAGCCTGAGCCGTCCATCGAAATTCTCCGTTGAGACCCGGGAAATGCCGGAGATTTCAGGTGGTTCCTGTGTCGGGAAACCGACGGTCCGGCGCGCGCAGAGGCCGCCGGGAACGACGGAACCGGCGGGGAGCTGGAGCGTATTGCGGGCTCTGATCCCTTCGAGATTGATGCCATGACGCCGGCCGACAACCTGACCCCGCTGCGCCCGGACAGCGCCGACCCCGCGGCCTTCCACCGCCGCCTGACCCGCTGGAACAGCCGCCGGCTGGAGCCGACCACGCCGCACGGGGGCTGGACCGACCACGCGCGCGAGGACGCCGAGATGATCCTCGTCGAGGGCGCCTTCATCGAGCGGCTGCGCGCCGACGCCGCCCCGTGGCTGGCCGACCTGCCCGAGGACCCCGACGGCTTCGTGGCCTGGTTCGAGGCGCTGCAGGGCGCCGGCCCGGGCGAGAACGACCCGCTGTTCCCGTGGCTGGCCGAGGAGGCCGACCTCGAGCAGATGCGCTGGTTCCTGCTGCAGGAGGTGGCGGGCGAGGCCGGCTTCGACGACCTGGTGGCCATGGCCCAGGTGCGCATGCCCGACCGGCCCAAGATGGAGCTGGCCCGCAACTACTGGGACGAGATGGGCCGCGGCAACCAGGCCGGCATGCACGGGCCGATGCTGAAGAAGCTGGCCGACCACCTGGATCTGCATCCGACCATCGACGAGACGGTGTGGCCGGCGCTGGCGCTGGGCAATGTGCTGGTCGCCTTCTCGACCACCCGCCGCTACGCCTTCCATGCGCTGGGCGCCCTGGGCGTGGTCGAGCTGACCGCCCCGTGGCGCGCCGCCCACGTCGCCGCCGGACTGAAGCGGCTGGGGGTCGGGCCGGAGCGCAAATACTACGCCCTGCACGCCACCCTGGACGTCGAGCATTCGCGCGCCTGGAACGAGGAGGTGCTGCGCCCGCTGGCCGGGACCCGCCCCGACGTCGTCCGCAGCCTCGCCGAGGGCGCCGTCATGCGGCTGATGGCCGGCGCCGCCTGCTTCGAGGCCTACCGCGAACGGCTGTGGGGGCCCGAGGACCTGCGGAAGCGCGCGTGAGCGCCCTGCCGCCGGAGGACCGCCTCCACGAAGCCGCCCCGCCCGAGGCGAGGCTCACGGAGGCGGATCGCGCCCTGGTCCGGCTGCTCGACCGGCTTGAGGCCCACCGCTACGCCTTCGTCGCGCCCACGCCCTCGACGGCTTCCGTCGTCGCCGGCCGCCGGCGACGCGCCCGCCCCGACGACCTGCGCGACGTGCTGGGCTGGAGCCTGCCCTTCGCCCCCGGCGACCTGCCGGACGACGTCGAGGCGCTGCTGCGCGCCGGCGAGGCGCTGCGGCCCGACGGCGAGCTGCTCCGCCCCACCCTCCGCGTCAGCACCGTCGACGGCCGCCTGCACCTGCACTCGGCGCGGGGGACCGGGGCCGAGGCGGTCTTCCTGGGGCCGGACAGCTACCGCTTCGTGCGCCTGCTGCACGAGACGCTCGACCGCCGCCCCGGCTTCACCCGGGCGCTGGACATCGGCGCCGGGGCCGGCGTCGGGGCCCTGGCGCTCGCCGCCCGCGCGCCGCTGGCCGCGATCACCGCCACCGACGTCAACCCGCAAGCCCTGCGCCTGATGCGCATCAACGCCGTCCACGCCGGCCAGCCGCTGCACGTCGTCGAGGGCTCGGGCCTCGCCGGCCGGACCGGCCCGTTCGATCTCGTCGTCGCCAACCCGCCCTACATCGCCGATGCGGCCGGGCGCACCTACCGCGACGGCGGCGGGGCGCTGGGCACGGCCGTCGCCCTCGGATGGGCGCGCGAGGCGCTCGAGGTCCTCGCCCCCGGCGGTCGCTTCGTCCTCTACACGGGCGCGCCGGTGGTCGAGGGCCGCGACGTCGTCCGCGCCGGCCTCGCCGACCTCGCCGCCGCCCGCGGCCTCGACCTCGCCTACGAGGAGCTGGACCCCGACGTCTTCGGCGGCGCCCTGCGCCGGCCCGAGTACGACGCCGTCGAGCGCATCGCCGCCGTGGGGGCGGTGCTCACCAGGCCGTAGGCGCCGCCGTCGCCGCGTCCCCCGCCGCGTCCCCCGCCGCCTCCCCCGGCTCTTCCGGCCCCGCCCAGTCCGGCCGCGGCACCTGCGCCGCCGCCCACGGGTCGCGCCCCTCCGCCGCCGCCCGTAGCGCGATCTCGACCGAGCCGCGGCGCATGTCCTCGACCTTGCGCCGCACCGCCTCCAGCTCGGCCGCGTCGTCCCAGTCCGGCTCGCCCTCCGCGTCCTGGCGCCCCGCCCCCGCGCCGCCCTCCGCCCGCGCCAGCCGCGCATAGCTCTCCGCCAGCCCCGCCAGCGCCTTCGCCTCGGCCCACAGCCGCCCGCGCATGGCCCGCCCGGAGGCCAGCACGGCCACCTTCAGCAGGGCCGCCGGATCGCCGTCGGCCTCGCCCTCTCCCTCGTCCACCCCCTCGAACAGCCGCGCCGCCACCGCCTCGGGACTGTTGCGCCGCGCCTCTTCCAGCTCCGCCTCGCGGGCCAGCGCCTGCCCGATCGCCTGGGCGTCGCCCCACGCCCGCTTGGTCGCCCCGTGCCGGGTGATCCGGCGCCGGATGGCGTGCTCCGACACCCGCCACTTGCGCGCCAGGAAGGGCGCCGTCGCCCCCTCGCGATACTCCTGCAGGATCAGCTCCCAGGTCTCCGTCGACAGCCGATAGTGCGCCGGCCGGTCTTCCCGCCGCGGCGCGGGCGACGGCGCAGGCGACGGCGACGGCGACGGAACGAGCTCGCTCATCCCCCCACCCTGCCCCCCGCCTGCGTCAGAACCGGACGCACCGTCTCCTCCCCGTTCCGGAGGAATGGGGAGGGGGACCATGCGGAGCCGCAGGCGAAGGATGGTGGAGGGGTTTCGACGCCGGGAGCCTCGCCGGCGGCGAGTCGACGAGGCCCGCCGCACCGACCGCCACCCAAAGGCCCGCCACTCAGAATCCCCGGATGCGCCCCGCGCGTCCGTCACGCCAGGCCCCCGCCGCCCGCCCCAGAAGGTCGGCTCCCGCCCCTTGGTCTCGCACTCCCACACCACGTGGACGCGCCAGCCGTCCGCCTCCAGCGCCTCGATCGTCCGCCGATCCCGCTCCACGTTGCGCGCGAACTTCTCCTGCCAGAACACCGCGCGGGTCGACGGCGAGCTCGCCGCCCGACAGCCCGGATGGCGATGCCAGAAGCAGCCGTGCACGAAGATCGCCGCCCGGAGCCGGGGCAGCACGATGTCCGGCCTCCCCGGCAGGTCCTTGCGATGCAGCCGGAACCGGTAACCCGCCCGATACAGCGCCGACCGCACCCTCATCTCCGGCGTGGTGTTCTTGCCCCTGACATTGCGCATGATCGCGCTGCGCCGGGGATCGACCGGCGAATCGTTCGTCTCGTGTGACGAGGAAGCGGGCACGGACGCTACTTGGGGTCGGCATCAGGCACATGGAAGCATGCACCGTTCCTTCGGTCCGACGTAGCCGCCTGATCCTACTTGCGGTTTCGCGTGCGGAACTCGGATTGGATCTCGTCGAGAACGGCGCTGAACCGGATCACCTCGACGCTGTCGCCCTCAGGCCCGGAGACATCGAAGAACCGCACGTCCCCGAGGGTCTCGGGCGTCGTGCCATAGAGACCGATCCACAGTCTCTCGAACCTCGATGGGTCGTCCTGCGGCCCGGCGCGCCCCGCGCGGCCGGCGAACACCTCTCGCGCATGACGGAAACTCGAACGTTCTCCCACCCCATCGGTGGCGGCGTCCATGGGCATGAAGACCAGCCCCGCGAGGAGCGAGTACGGTTGCCGGGTGTGATAATCCTGCGCCTCCGCCCGAAGCTCTCCGTCCACCCGCTTGACGTTCTTTGTGTAGCGCTTGGTGGCCAGGTCCCGGAAATTGATCGTCTTCACGGAGATCCCCAGTCCCAGCCCTAGCTCGGGCGTGGAATAGTTGACATCCAGCTTCTTCAGCCCTCCCGCGCCCATGGAGCGGGACTCGTGCATCTTGCCATCGGCCGACGGCAGGATCGTCGGATAACGGTCTCGAAGGCCGTCGGAGACTTTCTGGGCGATGCATGTCGAAAGCCGTTGGGCGTAGTTCTTCTTGGCGGCGCGGCCGACCTCCACATAGCGCCGCTCATGCTCGCTCAGCCCGAGCTCGTCCATGGCGGCGCTGAGCTTCGCAACTACGGTGGCGATTTCGTCCCGGTCCCCCGCGGCCAGGAACTCCTCGCGGAACGAGTCGGACTTGCCGGAAGAGAGCGCGTTGGATCGACCCTTGCTTACCTTGCTCACGCCGCCTGTCTCATCGCCCCGTCCTCATCCCACCTTTGCAGATGAAGGCTCAGCGTTTCAAGGAAGCCCTCGGGGAACCGCAAGCTGCTCCTCGCGGCGCGGGAGAGGAAGCCGGCGGTCGCCCGCACCGAAAGGGGCTTTCCGGGATAGGCGAGAAACTCGTGCAGCGGGGGCCGGGGCTCCCATGTCGGGAAGGGCCCCACATCGGCGCGCCAGCGGCGGGCCCCGTCGAAACAGGCCGCAGTCGGCCACCGCCTTTCGAGCTCGTCCAGACGGCACGTCGCCTCCCCCGGCGACGTCAGGCGGCGGCCGATCCATTCGGCCACAGGGGCGGTGACGGCGTTCCCCACCAGGGACCACCGCCATGAAGATCGTCCGACCGCCTCGGCCGGTTCGGTCCATCCTTCCGGCATGCCCTGCAGTCGCTCGGCGTCGCGAATGTCCGGCGTAACCACGTTCCTGTTCGGCAGTACGATCGCGGGCGGGGAAGGAATGCCCACGGTGGAGCCGTTCTTGAACGGCGGCACTGCGTCGGGCGCCCAGCCCAACCCTCGCAACCCTTCGGTCCAGTAGAAGCCGTGAGCGTGTGTGGAGAGGCTAGTTTCCGGCTGCCGGAACGGCACGTCGTCCGCGAACAGAACCTCGGTCGGGTCGCCTTCGCGACTGGCGAGAAAGAACACCCGCTCCCGCCTCTGCGGCACGAAGGAGAGCGAGTTCACCACCCGATAGGCCCATCGATAATCCCGGTCCTCGAACGCCTGGACCAGCCGCGCCATGGCGGCTCCGCCATCCAGCCGCAGCATGAAAGGCACGTTCTCTAACAGGACCCAAGGCACGGGTCGTCGGTCCAGCAAGGCGAAGACGGACTCCACCAGTCCCGACTTCGCACCGCCTATGCCGGCGGTCCGACCTGCCTGGCTCAGGTCCTGACACGGAAACCCGCCCGCGAGGAGTTCGGTCTCGCCCGGCAGGTCCCTTAGCAGGGTCACGTCGCCGAGGTTGGGCGCGTCGATCCGCGCGGCGAGCACGGCCGAAGCGGGTCGCCAGACCTCGGAAACGGCGACGGTATGGTGGCCAGCCGCAGCCAGACCGCGCTCCAGCCCCCCCACTCCTGCGAATAGCCCTGTGACGTTCATGTGCTCAGGCTAGTTCGCAAGATGTTCCGGTCAACCGACTTCCTATGCAGGGTTGAGCGATTCGACGAACTCGTCTGCCGCATTTCCATCGGGCGTGCCGGGGCATCCCTGCGATGCTGACCAGAAGTGGTAGCCGAGAACGGGTATCAGGCCGTGGACGATGAACTCGTGGCACGTGTTCCTGGCGTAAGCGCAGGACATTTGTTCAGGACTCTCGGAGCAGTCGGGCGAATCCAATTATCCTGCCACGATTAGCTCGCGGATCGGGCGTCCCAGCATTCTAGGAGTCCAGTCCAATGCCGTCTCGATAGCCGTCGCAATCCCGTACTGCTCGATACGAACCTTACGCTCGCTGTAGTGTCTTCCGTCATCGTCAACTGTCGTGTCTTCGAAATCGACCATCTCAGCCGAACGCGACGCGACACAGACACCGAGCAACTGTAGCTGATTGTTTGCCACACGGTATAATGGCGAACCGCTCATGCCCTTCGGAATGGGAAAACTCAGCTCGTAGACTTTGCCAGCGACCGGCAGATCGTCGTCCAGACCCTCGCTGATCGTCCGCTGCACATGACCCTTGAGGCCTCGGATTGGGGATCTGAATCTACCGTTACCCAGCAACACGGCACTTTCAGCATATCCGCACGCGACGACATCTGCCCACATACCTTCCACGCTCCCGACGCAATCGAAGAATGTGTGCGCGCCCACCGATACCCTCCCCACGGCGAGGTCGGACGGGCCCAATTCGAACTCGCCAACCCAAGCCACCCGATTAAGGAGCGGGTCTCCGACCGGATCCGGTTTGAAAAATATCCCCGGCCTCGTGTTCCCGAATGCCTGCGCGACGTGGCCGGCGGTTATGAAGAGTCCTTCGTGGTTGAGAAAAAAGCCAGACCCTAGCAGCCTCTTCGCATCTGCAAGGGCACCCACCATCCCAAAGTGACAGATAGGAAAAACAGTCTCTTCGATAAGGTTGAGGGGCATCAATCCTCATCCATCTTCAGCGCGGCGATGAAGGCCTCCTGCGGGATCTCCACCTTGCCGAACTGGCGCATCCGCTTCTTGCCTTCCTTCTGCTTCTCCAGAAGCTTCTTCTTCCGGGTGGCGTCGCCGCCGTAGCACTTGCTGGTGACGTCCTTCCTCAACGCCCGCACCGTCTCGCGGGCGATGATCTTGCCGCCGATGGCGGCCTGGATGGGGATCTGGAAGAGGTGGGGCGGGATCAGCTCCTTCATCTTCTCGACCATGCCGCGGCCGCGGGTCTCGGCGCGGCTGCGGTGGACCAGCATCGACAGGGCGTCGACCGGCTCGGCGTTGACGAGGATGTTCATCTTCACCAGGTCGCCGGGGCGGTAGTCGGCCAGCTCGTAGTCGAACGAGGCGTAGCCCTTCGAGATCGACTTCAGCCGGTCGTAGAAGTCGAACACCACCTCGTTCAGCGGCAGGTCGTAGACGACCATGGCGCGCGTGCCGACCCAGGTCAGCTCCTTCTGCTCGCCGCGGCGGTCCTGGCACAGCTTGATGACGCCGCCGAGGTACTCCTCGGGGGTCAGGATGGTGGCCTTGATCCACGGCTCGCGGATCTCGACGATCTGCATCACGTCGGGCAGGTCGGCCGGGTTGTGCAGGTCGATGTGCGAGCCGTCGCGCAGCTCGATCTTGTAGACCACCGAGGGGGCGGTCGCGATCAGGTCGAGGTTGAACTCGCGGCTGAGGCGCTCCTGGATGATCTCCAGGTGCAGCAGGCCGAGGAAGCCGCAGCGGAAGCCGAAGCCCAGGGCGGCCGAGGACTCCATCTCGTAGGTGAAGCTGGCGTCGTTGAGGCGCAGGCGGGCGATGGCGGCGCGCAGGTCCTCGAAATCGGCGGCGTCGACCGGGAAGAGGCCGCAGAAGACCACCGACTGGACCTCCTTGAAGCCCTTGAGCGGCTCGGCGGTGGGGCGCTTCTCGTCGGTGATGGTGTCGCCGACGGCGGCGTGGGCGACCTCCTTGATCTGGGCGGTGATGAAGCCGACCTCGCCCGGGCCGAGCTGGTCGACCGGGGTGTTCTTGGGCAGGAAGACGCCGACGCGGTCGACCAGGTGGGTCGAGCCGTTCTGCATGAACTTGACCCGCTGGCCGGCCTTGAGCACGCCGTCGAAGACGCGGACCAGCAGGACCACGCCGAGGTAGGGGTCGTACCAGGCGTCGACCAGCATGGCCTTCAGCGGGGCGGCGGCGTCGCCCTTCGGCGGCGGCAGGCGGGCGACGATGGCCTCCAGCACGTCCTCGATGCCGATGCCGGACTTGGCGCTGCACAGCACGGCGTCGGAGGCGTCGAGGCCGATGACCTCCTCGATCTGGGCCTTGACCCGCTCGGGCTCGGCGGCGGGCAGGTCGATCTTGTTGAGGACCGGGACGATCTCGTGGTTGTTGTCGATGGCCTGGTAGACGTTGGCCAGGGTCTGGGCCTCGACGCCCTGCGACGCGTCGACGACCAGCAGCGAGCCCTCGCAGGCGGCGAGGGACCGGCTGACCTCATAGGCGAAGTCGACGTGGCCCGGGGTGTCCATCAGGTTGAGGACGTAGTCGTGACCGTCCTTGGCCTTGTAGGTCAGGCGCACGGTCTGGGCCTTGATGGTGATGCCCCGCTCCTGCTCGATCTCCATGTTGTCGAGCACCTGCTCACGCATCTCCCGCGCGGTCAGCCCCCCCGTGAACTGGATCAGGCGGTCGGACAGGGTCGACTTGCCGTGGTCGATATGGGCCACGACGGAGAAGTTGCGGATGCGTTCGATGGGAGGGGTCGGCATGGTGCGGCGCCTAGCACGGGCGCGGGGAAAGCGCCAACGGCCGCCGGGGAGCTCGCCGACAGTCACTGATTTTGTTGCGGATTACTTCGAGGTAAGGCGCCCGTTGCCGGGTTTCGCCGGACGTCGGGAAACGCTATTCAACAGCGGATGACAACCGGGCGCCGGGACGGCGTCCCATCGCGTGCGCCGTCGCCTCCCCCCGCCGGCGCCAAGGGGATACAAAGTGGCCATCAGCTTCCGCATCCACCGGACCCTGGCGACCCTCGCCCTCACCGTCGGCCTCGGCGCGCTGGCCGCCTGCGGCGGGCATGGCGAGGAGAAGGCTCCGGAGAAGGCCGCCGCCGGCGGCCAGACCGTCACCGTGGTCGCGCCGGTGCTGCAGGATCTGCCGCGGACGATCAACGCCTCCGGGACCATCTCGGCCTGGGAGGAGGTGCCGGTCGGGGCCGAGACCGGCGGCCTGACCGCCACCTCGGTGCTGGTCGACGAGGGCTCGTACGTGCGGCAGGGGCAGCCGCTGGTGCAGATGAACGACGCCCTGCTGCGGGCGCAGGTGCGGCAGCAGCAGGCGGCGGTGCAGACCGCCGAGGCCAACGCCGCGCGCGACGACGCGGCGCTGGCGCGGGCCCAGGAGCTGAAGGAACGCGGCTTCCTGAGCCAGGCCTCGCTGGACACGGCCCTGGCCAACCAGCGGGCCTCGCAGGCCAATGTGGCGGCGGCCCGGGCGGCGCTGGCGGAAACGCAGACGCGGCTGTCGCAGGCGACGCTGCGCGCGCCGGTGTCCGGGCTGGTGATCAGCCGCAGCGTGACCCGCGGCCAGATCGTCGCGGCGGGGACCGAGCTGTTCCGCATCGTCCGCGACGGGCGGCTGGAGCTGGACGCGCGGGTGCCCGAGACGGAGCTGAACCTGGTCCGCGCGGGCCAGTCGGCCACGATCTCGTCCGACGAGGTCGGGCAGACCACGGGGCGGGTGCGGATCGTCACCCCCGAGGTCGACCCCGAGACCCGGCTGGGCGTGGCCCGCATCGCCCTGAACGGCGCCGGCGGCTTCCGCCCGGGCATGTTCGCCCGCGCCCGCATCGAGGCGGGCAGCCGACCCGCCCTGACCGTGCCGACGGCGGCGGTGCTCTACCGCGAGAACCGGGCCGGGGTGTTCGTGCTCGGCGAAGGAAACCAGGTGCGCTTCCAGCCGGTGACGGTGCTGTCGCGCACCGACCAGCGGTCGGCGCTGGAGGGGCTGACGGCGGGCGCTCGGGTGGTGGT
>MGLK01000033.1:13503-35461 GCA_001794825.1 Caulobacterales bacterium RIFCSPHIGHO2_01_FULL_70_19
CCGGATTCCTGGCCGACGGCGCCCGCGTGCGGGTCGTCGCCCCGACGGCCCCGGCGCAGGCGGCGGCGCGCGCCCCCGCGGCGGCCGCGCCCGCCGCGAAGAAGTAAGGGTCGACCATGCGCAACATCTCGTCCTGGTCGATCCGGAATCCCATTCCGATCATCCTGCTGTTCGTCCTGCTGACCCTCGCCGGGGTGGTCGGGTTCATGGGCATGCGGGTGAACAACAACCCCGACATCGACTTCCCGCTGGTGGCGGTGACGGCGGTGCGGCCCGGCGCCGCCCCCAGCGAGATGGAGGTGCAGGTCACCCGGCTGATCGAGGACTCGATCTCCGGCCTGTCCGGGGTGCGGCACATCTATTCGAACATCTCGGACGGGGTGTCCTCGACGACGATCGAGTTCGAGCTGTCGACCGACACCGAACGCGCCACCAACGACGTGCGCAACGCCATGAGCAGCGTGCGGGCCTCGCTGCCGCAGGACATGCAGGAGCCGACGGTCCAGCGCATCGACATCACCGGCGACGCCCTGATCACCTGGGTGGTGCGCTCGCCGACGATGACGCCTGAGGAGATCAGCTGGTTCGTCGACAACGAGGTCAGCCGGGCCCTGCTCGGCCTCGGCGGCGTCGGCGAGGTCAACCGCTCCGGCGGGGTGGATCGCGAGATCCGGGTCGAACTGGACCCCGACCGCCTCGCGGCCTTCGGCGTCACCGCCCAGGCGGTCAGCCAGGCGCTGACCAGCGTCAACAGCGACATGCCCGGCGGCCGGGTGACGGTGTCCGGCTCGGAGCGGTCGATCCGCACCCTCGGCGCGGCCGGCTCGGTGGAGCAGTTGCGCGAGACGCTGATCCCGCTGGGCGGCGGCCGCACCGTGCGGCTGGGCGACCTCGGCACGGTCGAGGACAAGTGGACCGAGCCGCGCCGGCTGGCCCGCTACAACGGACAGGAGGCGGTGACCTTCAACTTCCTGCGCTCGCGTGAGGCGTCGGAGGTCGACCTGGCGAAGAAGGTGCGGGCCGAGGTGGCGCGCATCGACGAGGCCCACCCCGAGCTGGAGATCTCCCAGGTCACCTCGAGCGTGAAGTACATCGAGGAGAGCTACCTCGCCTCGCTGGAGGCGCTGGCGCTGGGCGCCGCCTTGGCCGTCGCGGTGGTGTTCATCTTCCTGCGCGACTGGCGGGCGACGCTGATCGCGGCGACGGCCATGCCGATGTCGCTGATCCCGACCTTCGCCATCCTCGCGCCGATGGGGCAGTCGCTGAACGGGGTGACCCTGCTGGCCCTGTCGCTGACCATCGGCATCCTCGTCGACGACGCCATCGTGGAGATCGAGAACATCGTCCGGCACATGCGCGACGGGAAACCGCCCTACCCCGCGGCCATGGAGGCGGCCGATGAAATCGGACTGGCGGTGCTGGCCACCACCTCGACGATCGTGGCGGTGTTCGCGCCGGTCGGCTTCATGCCGGGCATCATCGGCCAGTTCTTCAAGGCGTTCGCGCTGGCGGCCTGCGTGTCGGTGCTGTTCTCCCTGCTGGTCGCGCGAACGCTGACGCCGCTGATGGCCGCCTACATGCTCAAGCACACCAAGCACGAGGATCGCGATCCGCCGTGGATGGCCAGCTATCTGCGGGCGCTGAAGTGGACCCTGGCCAACCGCTGGAAGGTGTGGATCGCCGGCGGAGCCTTCCTGGTGTCGTCCTTCGTGCTGGCGGCCGTGACCCAGATGTCGTTCGAATTCATGTCGCCGGCCGACGAGGGCCGCGCGGCCTTCCAGGTCGAGCTGCCGCCGGGCTCCACCCTGCGCCAGACCGATGCGGTGGTGCAGCGCGTCACCCGCGAGCTGCAGGCGCGCCCGGAGGTGACCTCGGTGTTCGCCGCCATCGGCGGCCAGGACGTCAACCAGGCCAACGTCTATGCGGACATGGTGCCCAAGGGCGAGCGGGAGCTGAGCCAGCAGGAATTCGCCCGCACCATGGTCGACGAATTCAAGGACATCCCCGGCATCCGGGTGCGGGCCGGCATCGCCCAGCAGGGCGGCGGACCGAGCGACGGCACCAGCTACACCTTCGCCATCCTGGGCGACAATCCACAGGCCCTGAACGCCGCCGCCCGCGCCGTGGAGGCGGAGATGCGGGGCGTCGAGGGGCTCGCCAATGTGGTCAACACCGCCGCGATCGCCCGCCCCGAGATCCTGATCACCCCGCGCGCCGACCGCGCGGCCCAGGTCGGGGTCTCGACCGCGGCCATCTCGCAGGCGATCCGCGTGGCGACGATCGGCGACGTCGAACAGGCCCTGCCGAAGTACAACCTCGGCGACCGCCAGGTGCCGATCCGGCTGCAGCTGACCGCCGAGGCGCGGGAGGATCTGTCGGTGCTTGAGACCTTGCAGGTGCCGACGGCGACCGGCGGGACCGTGCCGCTGGGCTCGGTCGCGGACATCCGCTTCGGAGCCGGCCCGGCGACCGTGAGCCGGCAGGATCGTTCGCGCATCGCCTCCATCACCGCCGAGCTGGACGGGATCACCACCGGCGCGGCGGCGCAGCGGGTGCAGCAGCTGGAGTCGGTGCGGAACCTGCCCGCCGGCGTGCGTCAGGTGCCGGCCGGCGACGCCGAGTTCATCCAGGAGATGATCACGGGCTTCGCCATCGCCTTCGCCTCCGGAATCCTGCTGATGTACGCGGTGCTGGTGCTGCTGTTCAAAAGCTTCGCCTATCCGGTCACCATCATGGCGGCCCTGCCGCTCGCCGTCGGCGGGGCGATCATCGCCCTGGCGATCTCGGGCACCAACTTCTCGATGTCGGCCCTGATCGGGGTGCTGATGCTGATGGGCATCGCGGCCAAGAACTCCATCCTGCTGGTCGACTACGTCATCATGGCCGAGAAGGACGGGATGCCGCGGTACGAGGCGATCCTCGACGCCGCCCACAAGCGGGCGCGGCCGATCCTGATGACCACCTTCGCCATGGGGGCGGGGATGGTGCCGGTGGCCATCGGCTGGGGCGCCGACGTCGAGTTCCGGGCGCCCATGGCCATCGCCGTGCTGGGCGGGCTGATCTCGTCGACCTTCCTGTCGCTGCTCTACATCCCGTCGATCTTCACCATCGTCGACGACATCGCCGGCTGGCTGAAGCGGCGTCTGGGCGGCGGGCTGGCGGCGCGGCGGGCGCAGACCTCGACCCGCCCTGCGCCGGCGCAGCTGTCGGAGTAGACGGCAGGAGGTTGTCCGCGCGGCGCGACCGCGCGATGGTCGGCGAACTGGAGGAGACGAAATGCGCATCCGACTGATGATCGCCGCCGCGACCGCGGCGGCCGCCCTGGCCGCCCCGGCGTTCGCCGAGGACGGAGAGTACCGCGCCGCGCTTCAACGGATGATCACCGAGACCGCGAGCGGAACCTGCCCGGCCGACATCATGGGCGATCAGCTGCTCGCCGCCTGCCGGCAGCAGCTGCCGCAGATGTCGGCAGGCCTGGCCAGCCTGGGTCCGGTCGAGTCGATTTCGTTCGTGCGCGCGGAAGACCGACCCGACGGGCGGGTGGAGATCTACGCCGTCCGCTTCGCCGGCGGCCAGACCCTGAACTGGGGCATTGGCGGACTGCGCGACGGCAAGTTCGACATAGCCTACGCCGGGGGCTGATCCCGCCGACGTCGGCCTCCGCCGACCCCGACGACATCCGCGACAAACAAAACCGGCCGGGGATCGCTCCCCGGCCGGTTCGTCGTTCGCCGCAGGGGCGAAGCGATCAGTACTTGAAGCGCAGGGTCATGCCGTAGGTGCGCGGCTGGCCCAGGTAGGCGTCGTAGGTCTGGGTGTCCAGCGCCGGGTTGTAGTAGGTGCCGTTCGGCTGGATCGTGCTCTGGAAGGCGGAACCCTGCAGCGGCGCGTTGTAGGCGACCTGGACGTACTCCTCGTCGGTCAGGTTCTGGGCCCAGAGCTCGAGGGTCCAGCGCTCGTCGGCCGAGCCGAGCGAGATCCGGCCGTTGACCGTGGCGAAGGCGTCCTGCTGCTTCCACGGCAGCAGGTCGGAGCCGGTGTTGTAGTCCGACATGTACTTGGCGGCGAGGCTGAAGCCGCCGCGCAGGTTGTTGCCGAGATCGCGCTCGTAGTTGATCGAGGCCGTGGCCGACCATTCCGGCGCGAACGAGGCGGTGGCGCCCGGCAGCAGCGACAGCTGCGGGAAGTTGCCGGGGTTCGAGAGGTCGGCGGCGGTGAACTCGCCGTACTCGGTCTTCGTGTAGGTGACGCCGCCCTGCAGGGTCAGCCCGTCCATCGGGGTGAACCACAGGAAGTCGGCGTCGATGCCGCGCGAGGTCAGCTCGGGGATCGACTCCACCACGAAGGCGGTGCCGAGGAAGGTGTTGAGCTGGAAGTCCGAGAAGGTCTGGTCGAAGTAGGTCGCGTTCAGCAGCACGGTGCGGTCGGCGAGCGTCATCTTCACGCCGGCCTCGTAGCTGTCCACGACTTCCGACGGGAACAGCGTGGATGCGGCCGGGGTGATGCCCGTCTGCACGCGATCGAGGTTGTAGCCGAAACTCTTGTAGCCGCGGGCGTACGAGGCGTAGGCCATGATGGCGTCGTTCAGGCGATAGGACGCCTTGATCGTGCCGCTGACCTCGCCGTCGTCGAAGCTCTCGCTGATCGTGCGGTTGTTGTAGGCGAAGTTCGACCACGGCAGACAGAAGTTGCCGATGATGGCCGGGGCGTTGGCGGCGCCGAGAGCCCCGGCGATCGCCGCGGCGTTGGCGGCGGCGGCGGCGCAGGTCCCGCCGTTGCCGTTCAGGTTCTGCTGCAGGCCGTCGAGGCTCTTCTCGTCCATCGTGTAACGAAGGCCGAGCGTCACGTCGAACTGGTCAGTGACGTGCCAGGTGTTGTTGGTGAAGATCGCGAACGAGGTCGATTCCTGCTCGTAGACGTCCTGGTAGCCCTGGCCGACGGTGAAGCCGGGCCCGGTGGCCGGCACCAGGCCGTAGAGGCAGCCCTGCAGGCCGGCGGCCGTCTGGCCGGGGGCCGTGAAGCAGCCGATCCGGGACGGGCTGATCGGGATCGGGCCCGGAGGCGTCGGCATGCCGGCGGTGGCGGCGTTGAGGCGCGCCGTGAGCAGGAAGGACAGGAACGGCGTGTAGTCCGGCCCGTACCACCAGCTGTCGGTGCGGCCGATGTCCTCCTTGGTGGCGAACAGGCCGACCAGCCAGTCGAGGCGATCGTTCTGGCCGGCGAGGCGGAGCTCCTGGGTCAGGTTCTCGACCGTGTAGGCATAGCCGCCGTCCTGCGGACGGTAGGCGATGTCCGCGCCCGTGTAGTCGACATCCATGCCGATGTCGCCGGACCAGTCGCGCCACGAAGTGACCGAGGTCAGGGTGGCGTTCATCGACGGAATGTCGATGTTCGCCTCGATGGACACGCCCTTGTCCTCGATCTCCTGGGCGGTGTCGCGGTTGGCGAAGGCCTGGCGGGAGAACGGCAGCGCTCCGTACCCGGCCGCCGGCGGACGCTGGCCCGTGCCGTCGGAGAGGGCGTCGACGAAGGGATAGGTCGGGCCGGTGCGGATCTGGACGCCGGTGCAGCAGTATTCGTCGCGCGAGGTGTAGTCGGCGATCACGCGCACCGAGGTGTTGTCGTTGGGCAGCCACAGCAGCTGGCCGCGGACGGTGCCGAAGTCCTGGTTGGCGTCGTCGGTGTTGGCGCGCGGGCCGTCGCCGGTGTCGACTTCATAGAAGCCGTCGCGCACGCGGCGGCCGGCGTAGAGGCGGAAGGCCAGCTGATCGTTGATGGGGCCGGTGACCGAGCCCGAGGCGCCCATGGCGCCGTAGTTGCCGACGGTCAGTTCGGCGTTGTAGCCCGGCGTGAAGGACGGGGCCTCGGTGATGATGTTGATGACGCCGGCCGAGGTGTTCTTGCCGAACAGGGTGCCCTGCGGCCCCTTCAGCACCTCGATGCGGGCCATCTCGCCGAGGTCGCCGAAGCCGACCGAGTTGCGGGAGCGGTAGACGCCGTCGATCACCACGCCGACCGAGCTCTCGAGGCCGGGGTTGTCGCCGACGGTGCCGACGCCGCGGATGCGGGCGGTGGTCGAGGCCTCCGACTGGGTCGAGGTGACCGTCATGCCGGGGGTGAGGATCTGGAGGTCCTTGATGTCGCGGACGCCGGCGTCCTGCAGCGTCTCCGCCGGCAGGCTGGTGACCACGATCGGCACGTCCTGAAGGTTCTGCTCGCGCTTCTGGGCCGTGACGATGATGTCGTCGATGGTGGTGGGACCTTCCTGGTCCTGGGCGGCGGCGACGCCGGCGAAACCGAAGGCCACGGAGCCGACGACGGCCGCCGAGACGGTGGTGCGAAGAAGGTTGGTAAGGCGCATGCACGGCTCCCCGACGTTGGCAGGGCGTCGCGTGGCGCCCGGCGTTTCCTGATCCCTGGTCCGCGCCCTTGCGTGGAGCGCGAAACTCCGACTTTCGGGGTAATCCAAGCCGGACTCACCGACAAGCTGCGCGCGCCGATCACGCCGCATTTCAGCCGTGTCGACAGCCTGACTGTGACGCAAAAGCGACAGAAATCGATGACGTTAGGTCAATATTCGTCCCCCAAGGCCGCCAGTATTGGCCGTCGAGGGACAGAATCGTTCGCGCGACGCGAGTGTTCGGCCTGCATCGGTCGCGCGGCGAACCGCCGGCGACGGATCGCCGCGATCCATCGTCCGCGGCGCATTCTCCGGCGAAAAGAGGGAGAAATCCGCGCCGTCACCCTCTATCAAGGCGACCCGCGCCCCGCCTGTCCCACGCTTCCGAGGCCGCTTCTTGCTGTTCCTGCTCGCCCTCCTCCCGTTGATCGGAGCGCTCGCTCCGGCCCTCGCCATCCGGCTGGGCCGCAACGCCGCCGCCGTGGCGGCGGGAGGCGCGACCCTCGCGGCCCTCCTCGTCCTGGCGGTGCTGGCGCCGGGCGTGCTGGCGGGCGAAACGGTCCGGGCGAGCGTGCCGTGGATCCCGGCGCTCGGGCTGAACGCCAGCCTGTTCCTCGACCCGCTGGGCCTGATGTTCGCGGGGATGATCCTGGGCATCGGCCTGCTGGTCATCATCTACGCCCGGTTCTACCTGGCGGCGGCCGATCCGATGGGCCGCTTCTTCACCTATCTGCTGCTGTTCCAGGGCGCGATGCTGGGCATCGTCCTGTCGGACAACGTCCTTCTTCTGCTGATCTTCTGGGAACTGACCAGCCTGTCGTCCTTCCTGCTGATCGGCTTCTGGCGGCACTCGCCGGAGGCGCGGCAGGGCGCTCGTATGGCCCTGACCATCACCGGCGGCGGCGGCCTCGCCCTCATCGGGGGTCTGCTGATCCTCGGGGAGATCGCCGGCTCGTATGACCTGACCGTGATCCTGCAGCGGGGCGAGGCGATCCAGGCCTCGCCGCTGTACCTGCCCGCCCTGCTGCTGATCCTCGGCGGCTGTTTCACCAAGTCGGCGCAGTTCCCGTTCCACTTCTGGCTGCCGCACGCCATGGCCGCGCCGACGCCGGTCAGCGCCTATCTGCACTCGGCGACTATGGTGAAGGCGGGGGTGTTCCTGCTGGCGCGGCTGTGGCCGGTGCTGGCGGGGACGGAGGCCTGGTTCCTGATCGTGGCGACCACCGGCCTGGTCACCATGGTGTTCGCCGCCTGGGTCGCCCTGTTCAAGGACGATCTGAAGGGGCTGCTGGCGTATTCGACGATCAGCCACCTCGGCTTTCTGACCATGCTGTTCGGCATCGGCACGCCGATGGCGGCCCTGGTCGGGGTGTTCCACATCATCAATCATGCGACCTTCAAGGCGGCGCTGTTCCTGAACGCCGGCATCGTCGATCACGAGGCGGGGACTCGCGATCTGAAGCGGCTCGGCGGCCTGTTCGGCCTGATGCCGATCGCCGGGACGCTGGCGCTGGTCGCCGGGCTGTCGATGGCCGGGGTCCCGCCGCTGAACGGCTTCATCTCCAAGGAGATGATGCTGGAGGAGGCGGCGCACACGGTCTGGCTGGGCCAGCCGTGGGTGTTCCCGGTGCTGGCGACGCTGGGGGCGTTGCTGTCGGTGGCCTATTCGCTGCGCTACATCGTCCACGTCTATTTCGGGCCGCGCCGGGACGACTATCCGAAGGCGCCGCACGATCCGGGCGTCGGCCTGTGGGGGCCGCCGGCGGCGCTGACCGCGCTGGTCGTGGCCATCGGCCTGGCCCCCGCCCTGTTCGCCGGCCCGCTGGTGGACGCCGTCGCGCAGGCGGTGACCAACGGCGCGGCCCCGCACGTCCATCTGGCCCTCTGGCACGGGGTGACGCCGGCCCTGTTCATGAGCGTGGCCGCCATCGCGCTCGGCGCCCTGGCGCTGGCGACGCACGGGCGGCTGCAGCGGCTGTTCGAGGCGGTGCGGCTGCCGCAGGCCAAGGCGCTGTTCGAGGCGGCCGTCGAAGCGGCGGCCGCGGCGGCGCGGCGCGTCGTCGACGGCGTGCACAACGGCTCGCTGCAAAGGGCCATGGCCGCCCTGATCGGGACGACCGTGCTGGTCGGCTTCGCGGGCTATCTCGGGGCCGGAGCCGCCGCGGGAGACCGGCCGGGCGTCCCGGCCTCGCCGGCGGCGGTGGTGGGCTGGGCGGCCCTGGTGACGGCGACGGCGCTGGTCGTGCTGAACCACCGGGCCCGCTACGTCTCGCTGATCTACATCGGCATCGTCGGCCTGATCATCTCGCTGGCCTTCGCCCACCTGTCGGCGCCGGACCTGGCCCTGACCCAGATCTCGGTGGAGGTGGTCACCATCCTGCTGATGCTGCTGGCGCTGAACCTGCTGCCCAAGACCACCCCGGCGGAGAGCGGACCGGCGCGGCGCATCCGGGACGGGGCGCTGGCGGGACTCGCGGGACTGGGCGTCGGCGCCGCCGCCTGGGCGGTGATGACCCGGCCGCTGGACAGCATCTCCGGCTACTTCTGGGACAAGGCCTATTCGGGCGGCGGCGGCACCAATGTGGTCAACGTCATCCTCGTCGACTTCCGCGGCTTCGACACCTTCGGCGAAATCATCGTGCTGGGCATCGCGGCGCTGGGGATCTTCTCGATGCTGGAGGCGGTGGGCACCGGCGCCAGCGGCCGGCGGCTCGCCGCGTGGAAGCCGGACACGGTGCGGTCGCCCGAACACCACCCGATGATGCTGGTGGTGGCCACCCGGCTGCTGATGCCGCTGGCGGTGGCGGTCGGCCTCTACATCTTCCTGCGCGGGCACAACCAGCCGGGCGGCGGCTTCATCGCCGGGCTGGTGATCTCCATCGCCCTCCTGATGCAGTACATGGCCTCGGGCTACAGTTTCGCCGACCAGCGGCTGCGGGCCGACCATCACAGCCTGATCGGCGCCGGCGTCCTCGTCGCCGCGGGGACCGGGCTTGGCTCGCTGGCGTTCGGAGCGCCCTTCCTGACCACCGCCTTCGACTACTTCAGCCTGCCCCTGATCGGGGAGTTCGAGCTGGCCACCGCCATGCTGTTCGACATCGGGGTGGCGCTGGCGGTGATCGGCGCGGTGATGCTGGCGCTGGCGCAGCTGTCGCGGGTGGCGCAGAGCGCCGAGAAGCAGCCGGCGCCGGAGTCCCTGAAGGCGATGGACGTGGATCCGTCGCGCGCCGCGCCCGCCTCGCCGCCGGAGGCCGGCCGATGACCATGGAGCTGCTGATCGCCTCGGCCATCGCCGTCCTGACCGCCGCGGGGGTGTATCTGGTGCTGCGCGCCCGAACCTTCCCCGTGGTGCTGGGGCTGGCCTTCCTGTCCTACGCCATCAACCTGTTCCTGTTCGCCATGGGCCGGCTGGTGATCAACCGGCCGCCGATCTACGACAAGGCCGCAGAGAGCTACACCGATCCCCTGCCCCAGGCCCTGGTGCTGACCGCCATCGTGATCGCCTTCGGCATGACCGCCTTCGTGGTCGTGCTGGCGCTGCGGACCTTCCTCGAGACCGGCGTCGACCACGTGGACGGCCACGGCGAAGAGGAGGCCGGGTCGTGAGCGGGATCGCGCCCCTCCTCATCGCCGCGGCGGTCGTGACGCCGGCGGTGCTCGGCGCCGCCATCCTGCTGACGCTGCGTCATCATCTGGACGCCTCGCGCCTCGTTTCGCTGGCTTCCTGCCTGCTGCTGACCGGCATCGCCGGCGCGCTTGTCGCCCACGCCTCCGACGGAACGATCGAGAGCTACGCCCTCGGCGACTGGCCGGCGCCGTTCGGCATCGTCCTGGTGCTGGACCGGCTGTCGGCCATGATGTTGCTGCTGACCGGGGTTCTGGCCCTGGTCGTCATGAGCTACGCCGTAGCCACGGGGATGGACCGCAAGGGCTGGCACTTCCATCCGCTGTTCCAGTTCCAGCTGCTGGGGTTGAACGGCGCCTTCCTGACGGGCGACCTGTTCAACCTGTTCGTCTTCTTCGAGGTGCTGCTGATCGCCTCCTACGGACTGCTGCTGCACGGCCAGGGGCCGCAGCGGCTCAGGGCCGGGGTGCAGTATGTGGTCATCAACCTGGTCGGCTCGACCCTGTTCCTGATCGGGGTCGGCCTGCTGTACGGGGTCACCGGCACGCTGAACATGGCCGACCTGGCGGTGCGGGTGGCGGCCGCCCCTCCGGGCGATCAGGGACTGATCGTCGCCTCCGCCCTGGTGCTGACCGTCGTCTTCGCGCTGAAGGCGGCGCTGGCGCCGCTGCATTTCTGGCTGCCCGGGGCCTACTCCGCGACCACCGGCGCCGTGGCGGCCCTGTTCGCCATCATGACCAAGGTCGGCGCCTACGCCCTGATCCGGACAGGCACGCTGATCTTCGGCGCCGACGCCGGCGCGGCCGCCTTCGTGGCCGGGCCGTGGCTGCTGCCGGCGGCCATCGCGACCACCTTCATCGGCTTCATCGCCGTGTTCGCGGCGCGGGGACTGCGGGAAATGGCGGCCTGGTCGGTGGTCGGCTCGATGGGCGTGCTGCTGAGCGCGGTGGCGGTGTTCCGCGTCGAGGCCACGGCCTCGGCCCTCTACTACGTGATCCACTCCACCCTCGCCGGCGCGGCGCTGTTCCTCGTGGTGGACCTGATCGCCTACCGGCGCGGCGAGCACGGGGACGCCCTTACCCTGGCGCCGCGGTTCCGGCAGGCCGGGCTGCTCTCGGCCCTGTTCTTCCTCGCGGCGATCGGGATCGTCGGCCTGCCGCCGCTGTCCGGCTTCGTCGGCAAGCTGCTGATCCTCGACGGCGTCCGCGGCGCGCCTGGCGCGGTCTGGATCTGGGCCGCGGTCCTGATCACGACCCTGATCGGCGTGCTGGCCTTCTCCCGGGCCGGCAGCCTGCTTTTCTGGAAGACGACCGAGGTGGAGGGCGAAATCCCCACGCGGGCGCTGCGCGGACCCGTGGCGGGGCTGACGGCGGCCGCCAGCCTGCTGGCGGCCCTGGCGCTTCTGACCACGCTGGCCGGACCGGTGACGGCCTACACCCGGGCGGCGGCGGCGCAGCTGTTCGAGCCGGGCCGTTACATCGAAGCCGTGCTGGGCGACGCCGCGGGAGGCCGCCGATGATCCGCCGCCTGCTGCCCCACCCGGCGCTGAGCGTCCTGATCGCCGTGGTCTGGATGCTGCTGGTCAACGAACTGAACCCAGGCGGCCTCTTTCTCGCGCTCGTCGTGGCCGTGCTCGCGCCCCTGGTCACCAGCCGGTTCTGGCCCGACCGTCCGAGGATCCGCTTCGGACGCGACGTGCTGGCCTATGTGGCCATCGTGCTGCACGATATCGTCGTCGCCAACTTCCAGGTCGCGTGGATCATCCTGAGCCGGCGCAATCGCGACCTGCGCGCGCACTGGCTGGTGGTGCCGCTGGAGCTGCGCTCGCCGGAGGCGATCACCGTCCTGGCGGGCACCATCAGCCTGACCCCCGGCACCGTGACCAGCGACGTCTCGGCGGACGGGCGGGCGCTGCTGGTGCACGCGCTCGACGTCGCCGACCCCGAAGCCGAGGTCGCCCGCATCAAACAGAGGTACGAGTCCCGTCTGCTGAAGGTGTTCCGATGACCGGCTCCCTGCTGCCCGCCGCGCTCGCCTTCGCCCTGGCCTGCGTCAGCGTGGCGATCCTGCTGAACCTGTTCCGGCTGGTGCGCGGGCCGACGTCGGGCGATCGCATCCTCGCCGTCGACACCCTGACCATCAACGCCATCGCCCTGATCGTCGTGTTCGGGGTGGCCCACGCGACCCAGACCTATTTCGAGGCGGCCCTGCTACTGGCCATGGTCGCCTTCGTGGGCACGGTCGCCTACTGCAAATTCCTGCTGCGGGGGGACATCATCGAATGAGCCTCGTCGCCGAGATCGTCATCGCCTCGCTGCTGGTCGTCGGCGGCGCCTTCATCGCGATCGGCTCCTGGGGGCTCGCGCGGCTGCCGTCGCTCATGACGCGGCTGCACGGACCGACGAAGGCGAGCACCCTCGGGGTCGGCGCCTGCCTGATCGCCTCGATGATCTACTTCCCGGCGACCGGCGGCGCATGGTCGGCGCACGAACTGCTGGTCACCGTCTTCCTGCTGCTCACCGCGCCCGTTTCGGCCAACATGATCGCCAAGGCGCACCTGCACCGCCAGGGCCACGGCATCGATCCCAATCCCGCCGACGGCATCGTCAGCGGCCTGCCGGCGTCGCCGGACGGGGACGACTGGGCGACGTTCCACGGCGCGGCCGACGAGGCGCCGACCGCCGGATCCGGCGAGAAGCGGCGCGGCTGACCGGCGATCAGGTCGTTGCAGCCTTCCCCGGCAGGGAGCATTTGCCCTCCATGCCCGTGTCCGCCGCCTATCGTCCCGAGCCGCGCTTCTTCGACCTCGGGGAGGACTACGGCGACGCCGTCCGGCCCGCCGACTTCCCGCAGACGATCCTGCGCTTCCGCAACGACCCGGCGGCGGCGACCGTGGGGCTGGAGACGCTGGACGACGCCGAATGGATCGCCCACTTCGGCCGGTTCCAGCCCCTCCCGGGACAGCCCGGCCCGGTGGCGATGCGCTACCACGGCCACCAGTTCCGGACCTACAACCCGGACCTCGGCGACGGCCGCGGCTTCCTCGCGGCCCAGCTGCGCGCTGCGGACGGGCGGCTGCTGGACCTCGGCACCAAGGGCTCGGGCCAGACGCCATGGTCGCGGGGCGGGGACGGACGGCTGACGCTGAAGGGCGGGGTCCGCGAGGTGCTGGCGGCGGAGATGCTGGAGGCCCTGGGCGTGCCGACCAGCCGCGCCTTCAGCCTGATCGAGACGGGCGAGGCGCTGGAGCGCGGGGACGAGCCCTCCCCCACCCGCTCGGCGGTGCTGGTGCGGCTGTCGCACAGCCACGTCCGCTTCGGGACCTTCCAGCGGCCCGCCTATTTCGGCCGCGCGGACATGATCGAGGCCCTGGTCGAGCATGCGAGGGCGCTCTACCACCCGGAGGTGGAGGGCGGGGACGTCCCCGGGTTCCTCGCGGCCGTGGCGGCGGCGTCGGCCCGGCTGACGGCGCGGTGGATCGCGGCGGGCTTCGTGCACGGGGTTCTGAACACCGACAATCTGAACGTCACCGGCGAAAGCTTCGACTACGGGCCGTGGCGCTTCCTGCCCTGGTACGAGCCGGGGTTCACGGCGGCCTATTTCGACCAGACCGGCCTGTACGCCTTCGCGCGCCAGCCCGAGGCGGTGTTCTGGGCCCTGACCCAGCTGGGCGGGGCGCTGAAGCTGGTCGCCGGGGTCGAGCCTCTGACGGAGGCGCTGAACGGCTTCGGACCGGCCTACATCCGGGAACTGCGGGCGGCCTTCCTCGAGCGGCTGGGGGTGAAGAGCCTCGGCGAGGCGGCCGACCAGCGGCTGCTGGACACGACGCTGGCGCTGCTGCGCGAAGGCGGCGAGGCGCTGCGCTGGGAGCCGCTGTTCCACGACTGGTTCGGCGGCTTCGCCTCCTCGGCCCGGGCGCTCGGCGGGCCGCGCGGCAAGCTGTACCAGGGCGAGGCCTTCGACGCCTTCCGCTTCGCCCTGTTCGAGCACGAGCCGGACCGGCCCGAGCGGCTGGAGCATCCGGCGTTCGCGGCGCCGGAGCCGGAGGAGATGCTGATCGACGAGGTCGAGGCGATCTGGGCCGCCATAGACGCCGGGGACGACTGGGGGCCATTCGGGGAGAAGATCGCCCGGGTGCGCGCGGCCGGGGCGGCGCGGCGCTGAACGGCTGCTGACAGCAGGGTGGCGACAGGCTGTCAGTAGACCGGGGATCCTTCCGGAGACCCCGATGCCCTGCCCCTCCCCCTCCTGTCGAGCGACGCCGTCGCCCCGGCCGTACGGCGCCACATTACGTCGAATTATGGTTGCGGCCACGCTTTGGCCGCGGCCGGACGTCAGGAAGCGGTCACGGAAGGTTACGCTTCGGCCCCGGCCTCTTGCGAAGCCGGCCGGCCGAACCGATCTCACCACTGTTACCAATCAACAAGAGCGCCCCTCCCCGGGCGTCGCACATATGACTTCCCAGGCCCTCTCCCCCGCCCGCTCGCGGCTGAATGCGAGCTACCGCAACCTGACCCTGTGGACCCTGCAGGGCTGGATCGCGATGTTCTTCATCGCCGCCGGTTACGCCAAGCTGAGCGAGCCCATGGCCAACCTCGTCGAGCTGATGAAATGGCCGGCGTTCGCCCCGGAGAACCTGGTGCGCGGTCTGGGCGTGGCCGAGATCGTTCTGGCCGTTCTGGTTCTGGCGCCGCTCGTGTCGTGGAAGCAGGGCCGGCCGCTGCTGGTGGTGGCCGCCGCGGGCCTGCTGGCGCTGGAGGTGATCATGCTGGCGCTGCACGCGATCGGCCTGGAATTCGCCCTGGCCGCGACCAACCTGGCGCTGATCGCCATCACCGCGCCGGTGCTGTGGCTGCGGGCGCGGGAAGTGCGCTGAGGAGGTAACAGGCAGTAGGCAGTAGGGGCGCGCTCCTGGTGCGCGGACCATAGACCCATCCCCCTGTTACGCCTGCGGCCTGCCTATTCGCCACTCGCCTACTGCCTACTGCCTCCTCCAAAAAACCTTCCCTTTACGTGCACGTAAAGTTCGGCTTATCTGGCGGCCATGGCGACCGCCGACGACCATCGCACCTATTCGATCCGCCAGCTGTGCCGCGAGTTCGGGGCGACGGCGCGGGCGTTGCGGTTTTACGAGGACAAGGGGCTGCTGACCCCGGCCCGCAAGGGCCAGACGCGCGTCTATGACGCCCGCGACCGGGCGCGGCTGAAGCTGATCCTGCGCGGCCGGCGCATCGGCTTCAGCCTGCAGGAGATCCAGGAGATGCTGGATCTGTACGACCGCAAGGATCACAACGCCCATCAGATGGCGGTGGCCCTGCGTCGACACCGGGCCCAGATCGCGGCGCTGAAGCAGCAGCTGGAAGACATCGAGGGCGCCATCCAGACGGCCGAGGAGGCCTGTCAGTGGATGGAGCAGAAGCTGGGCGAGCACCGCCCCGACCTGCTGCCGGGCGCCGAAGAATACGCCTCGCTGCTGCGCGAGCGCCTGAACCCCGACCACCATCACCAGCCCTTCAAAGCGAGAGCCTAGTCCCATGGCCTACAAGGCGCCTGTCCGCGACCTGACCTTCGTTCTGAACGAGGTGCTGGAGATCGACCGCTATTCGAACCAGCCCGGCTTCGCCGAGGTGTCGTCCGAGCTGGTCGGCCAGATCCTCGAGGAGGGCGCGAAGTTCGCCGAAGAGGTCATCGCGCCGCTGAACCGGGTCGGCGACCTGGAAGGCTGCAAGTGGGAGGACGGCAAGGTCACCGGCCCGACCGGGTGGAAGGAGGCCTACCGGCAGATGGTGGAGGCCGGCTGGCCCAGCCTGACCTGCGATCCGGAATACGGCGGCCAGGGCCTGCCGGCGATCGTGGGCATGGCCTTCGGCCAGTTCACCGCCGCCGCCTCGCCCGCCTTCTCGATGTACCCGGGCCTGACCCACGGCTGCTACGAGGGCCTGCACGCCAACGGCTCGGACGAGCAGAAGGCGATGTACCTGCCCAAGCTGGCCTCGGGCGAGTGGGGCGGGACCATGAACCTGACCGAGCCGCAGTGCGGCACCGACCTCGGACTGATCCGCACCAAGGCCGTGCCGAACGCCGACGGCAGCTACAGCATCACCGGCCAGAAGATCTGGATCAGCTCCGGCGAGCACGACTTCACCGACAACATCATCCACCTGGTGCTGGCCCGCATCGAGGGCGCGCCGGCGGGGATCAAGGGCATCAGCCTGTTCGTCGTGCCCAAGTTCCTCGTCAACGAGGACGGCTCCATCGGCGAGCGCAACGGCGTCCAGTGCGCCGGGCTCGAGCACAAGATGGGCATTCACGGCAACGCCACCTGCGTGATGTCCTACGAGGGCGCCAGGGGCTGGCTGGTCGGGACCGAGAACAAGGGCATGGCGGCGATGTTCGTCATGATGAACGAGGCCCGCCTCGGCACCGGCCTGCAGGGGCTGGCCATCGGCACGGCGGCCTACCAGGCGGCGGCGGAGTTCGCGAAGGACCGGCTGCAGGGGCGGTCGCTGACCGGCCCGAAGAACCCGGACGGCCCCGCCGACCCGATCGTGGTGCATCCGGACGTGCGGCGCATGCTGCTGGAGGCGAAGGCCATCGTCGAGGGCGGGCAGGCCTTCATCCTGTGGACCGCGCTGCAGGCCGATCTGCAGCATTCGGAGGACGAGGCGGTCGCGACGAAGGCGCGCGACTACATGGGCCTGATCACCCCGGTGCTGAAGGCCTATCTGACCGACCGCGGCTTCCACGCCGCCTCGCTGGCCATGCAGGTGCACGGCGGTTCGGGCTACACCGAGCACTTCCCGGCCTCGCAGTACCTGCGCGACGCCCGCATCACCATGATCTACGAGGGCGCCAACGGCATCCAGGCGCTGGATCTGGTCGGCCGCAAGCTGCCGGCCAACGGCGGCCGCGCGATCATGACCTGGTTCGGCGAGATCGACGCCTTCGTGACCGAGCACGGCGGCGAGGGCCCGCAGAAGCCGTTCGTCGACGGCCTGGCCGACGCCAAGAAGAAGCTGCAGGAAGCCACCATGTGGCTGATGCAGAACGGCATGCAGAACCCGGACAACGCCGGGGCGGCCTCGACCGACTACCTGCACATCTTCGGCCTGACCGCGCTGGCCTACATGTGGGCCCAGATGGCGATCGCCGCACAGAAGGCGATCGACGGCGGCTCGGACGATCCGTTCTATGCCCACAAGATCGCCACCGGCCGCTATTTCGTCGAGCGCATGCTGCCTGACACGGGCGCGCATCTGGCCAAGCTGAAGACCGGCGCGGACGTGCTGATGACCCTGCCGGCGGAGGCGTTCTGAGCATGAACGTCCTCAACGCCCCCGACCCCGCCTTCATGCAGGAAGAGGAGATCACCCTCTTCTCCGACAGCGTCGGCAGGTGGATCGACGAGCACGCGCCGCCCGAGAAGATGGCGCAGTGGATCGCCGACAGCTCGGTCCCGCGCCAGCTGTGGAACGTCGCCGGCGAGGCGGGGCTGCTGGGCCTGTCGATGCCCGAGACCGACGGCGGCATGGGCGGCGACTACCGGCACGAGGTGGTGCTGATGCGCCAGCTGGGCTGGAAGGGCGCGGACCACTTCGGCATCTCGCTGCACAATGCAATCGTGATGCCGTACATCTGGCACTACGGGACCGAGGAGCAGAAGGCGCGCTGGCTGCCGCGGCTGCAGTCGGGCGAACTGGTCGGCGCCATCGCCATGACCGAGCCGGGCGCCGGGTCGGACCTGCAGGGGGTGAAGACCACCGCCATCAAGACCGGCAACCAGTATGTGGTGAACGGCTCCAAGACCTTCATCACCAACGGCCAGCTGGCCAACTTCATCATCGTGGTGGCCAAGACCGACCCGGCCGAGGGGGCGAAGGGCACCAGCCTGATCGTGGTCGAGACCGACGGGGCCGAGGGCTTCGAGCGCGGCCGCAACCTGCACAAGATCGGCATGGAGGCCAACGACACCTCCGAGCTGTTCTTCAACGACGTGAAGGTCCCCGGCGAGAACATCATCGGCGGGGGCGAGGGCCAGGGCTTCATCCAGCTGATGCAGCAGCTGCCGCAGGAGCGGCTGAACATCGCCGTGCAGGGTGTCGCCGCGGCCGAGCGCGGGCTGGAGCACACCCTGGCCTACGTCAAGGAGCGCAAGGCCTTCGGCAAGCGCATCCTCGACTTCCAGAACACCCAGTTCAAGCTGGCCGAGGTGAAGACCAAGCTGACCGTCGCCAAGGTCTTCGTCGACCACTGCATCGAACGCCACCTGAAGGGCGAGCTGGACGCCGCCACCGCCTCGATGGCCAAGTACTGGGTGACGGACATCCAGGGCGAAACCATCGACGAGATGCTGCAGCTGCACGGCGGCTACGGCTACATGACCGAGTACCCGATCGCCCAGCTGTACAAGGACGCGCGGGTGCAGCGGATCTACGGCGGCACCAACGAGATCATGAAGCTCTTGATCGCGCGGACCCTCTGAGCCCACACAGCGGGGCATGATCCGCCTCCACATCCCCCAGCCCCTGTCCGCCGGCGCGGCGCTCGCGCCCACGCTCGAGCAGTCGCGCTACCTCGTTCAGGTGATGCGGCTGAAGGCGGGCGATCCGCTGCTGGTGTTCAACGGCGCCGACGGCGAGTGGCGGTGTGTGATCGCAGAGGCGCTGAAGAAAGGCGTGGTGCTGCGGGCCGAGGCGCAGGTTCGCGGGCAGGTCACGCCGCCGGACGTGCACCTGCTGATCGCGACGGTGAAGAAGTCGGCGCTGGAGTTCGCGGTCGAGAAGGCCACAGAGCTGGGGGCGGCGCAGATCGGACTCGTGACCACGGCGCGGACCCAGCCGCAACACCTGCGCATGGACCGGCTGGCGGCCATCGCCGAGGAGAGCGCCGAACAGACCGGGCGGCTGGACGTGCCCGCCGTCGAGGCGCCGCGCAGGCTGGCGGAGGTGCTGGACGGGTGGGACGCAGGGCGCCGGCTGATGTTCTGCGACGAGACCGGCGGCGAACCGGCGCTGAGGGCGCTGACGGAGGCCGGCGGCGGTCCCTGGGCGATCCTGATCGGCCCCGAGGGCGGCTTTTCACCGGAGGAGCGCGAGCGGCTGCGCGCCCTGCCTTTCACCACGGCGGTGTCGCTGGGCCCGCGGGTGCTGCGCGCCGACACGGCGGCGACCACGGCCCTGACGCTGTGGCAGGCGGCTCTCGGCGACTGGGAACGATAGGCCCAAGCCTGGCTTATCGGGGCCACCGAAAAATGGGACTTGAGCGGGCGACCCGACCCGCCCATCTAGCGGCGACACAGGGGCTGAAGAGAACACCCATGGCCGACGCCGCGCCGCTTTCCCGTGACGACCTGATCGGCGCCATGTCGAAGGGGACGAAGCCCAAGGAGCAATGGCGCATCGGCGCCGAGCACGAGAAGTTCGGCTTCGACCGGTCGACACTCCGCCGCCCCGCCTATGAAGGCGACAACGGCATCAGGGCCATGCTGGAGGGGCTGCAACGCTTCGGCTGGAGCCCGGTCAACGAGGGCGACCACGTCATCGCCCTCGAGCGCACCAACGAGGAAGGCTTCACCGCCTCCATCAGCCTGGAGCCGGGCGGCCAGTTCGAGCTGTCAGGCGCGCCGCTGGCCGACATCCACGGCATCTGCGACGAGACCGGCCGCCACCTGGTCGAGGTCAAGCAGGTGGCCGACCAGCTGGGGCTGGGCTTCCTCGGCCTCGGCTTCGATCCGATGTGGCGGCGCGAGGACGTGCCGGTCATGCCCAAGGGCCGCTACGACATCATGCGCGCCTACATGCCGAAGAAGGGCGCGCTGGGCCTCGACATGATGCTGCGCACCTGCACCATCCAGGCCAACCTCGATTTCGACAGCGAGGCGGACATGGTGCTGAAGTTCCGCACCTCGCTGGCGCTGCAGCCGATCGCCACCGCCCTGTTCGCCAACAGCCCGTTCACGGAGGGCCGGCCGAACGGCTTCCTGACGGCGCGGGCGAACGTCTGGACCGACACCGATCCCGACCGCACCGGCATGCTGGACTTCGTGTTCGAGGACGGCTTCGGCTTCGAGCGCTACGCCGACTACGCGCTCGACACGCCGATGTATTTCGCCAAGCGCGGCGACCGCTACGTCGACCTGTCGGGCCAGTCGTTCCGCGCCTTCATGGAGGGCCGGCTTGACGCCCTGCCGGGCGAACGGGCGACGAAGAAGGACTGGGCCGACCACCTGACCACCCTCTTCCCCGAGGTGCGGCTGAAGCAGTACCTCGAGATGCGCGGGGCCGACGGCGGGCCGTGGAGCCGGATCTGCGCCCTGCCCGCCCTGTGGGCCGGGGTGCTGTACGACGCGCCGTCGCTGGCGGCCGCCTGGGACCTGGTCAAGGACTGGGACATCGCCGACCACGAGCGGCTGCGCCGCGACGTCACCCGCCTGGGCCTGAAGGCCGAGGTGGCCGGCCGCACCGTGCAGGACGTGGCCCGGGACATGGTCGCCATCGCCCGGCAGGGGCTGAAGAACCGCGCCCGCTTCTCGGGCGGCATGGTCGACGAGCGCGGCTATCTGTCGGAACTCGAGGACATCGCCGACAGCGGGATCACCCCGGCGGAGCGCCTGCTGGAGCTGTACCACGGCGACTGGCAGGGGGATGTGGAGCGGGTGTACCGCGACTTCGCCTACTGAGCCTCAGAACCCGGACAGGAAGCCCTCGACGTTGTCGGCCAGTTCGGCGACGGCGTAGCCGCCTTCCATGACGATCAGGGTCGGCCTGCCCAGGGCGGCGATGCGTTCGGCCAGGCGCGGGTAGTCGCCGGTGGCGATGCGGAAGTGCGAGATCGGGTCGCCCTCGAAGGTGTCGGCGCCGAAGGAGATCACCAGCAGCGAGGGATCGAACCGCGCGATCGCCTCCAGCGCCGTGTCGAGGGCGGCCGTGTAGCGCTCGACCGTCGTGCCGCGCGGCAGCGGCAGGTTGAGCGTGGCGCCCTCGCCCTCGCCAACGCCGCGCTCGTCGGCGTGGCCCCAGAAGAACGGATAGTCGCTGGCCGGATCTGCGTGGATGGAGGCGAAGAACACCGATCCATCGTCGAGGAAGATGTCCTGGGTGCCGTTGCCGTGATGGTAGTCGACGTCGAGCACGGCGACGCGGGCGTGGCCGGCGTCGCGGGCCGCCCGGGCGGCGATGGCGGCGTTGTTCAGGTAGCAGTAGCCGCCCATCAACTCGCCGGCGGCGTGATGGCCTGGCGGGCGGCACAGGGCAAAGGCGCTATGGGCGCCGTTGGCAATTGCCTGCTGGCCGCTAAGCGCCACTTGTGCAGCGCTGTATGCCGCCTGCCAGGTACCGGCGGTGATCGGCGCGCCGCCGTCGAAGCTGTAATAACCGAGCTGGCCGTGTAAATCCCTGGGGATTACCTGGCGCAGGGTGCGCGCCGGCCAAGTAAAGGGCAGCAGATCGCCGCTGCCGTTCTGCGCCTGCCAGCGCGCCCAGGCACCCTTGAAGAAGTTCAGATAGGCCGCGCTGTGGATGCGCTCAATCGGCGCCAGGCCGAAATCCTGTGGCGGGCGGACTTCGCCGAGCTGGCGATCTTTGACGCGCTGGAGGATATGGTCGGCGCGTTGTGGTTTCTCGAAGCAGGGCATCAACTGGCCGTCGATCAGCTCGCAGCTGCCGTGGTGCAGGTGATGGTCGTCGCTGTAAAAGGTCAGCATGCAGGTGGCTCCCAGGCTTGTTGTTCTGGCAACCATTGTTCGCCCGTATGGCGCTATGAAAGAACGCTGACAACGGCCAAAAGGGGATCGAAATGGCCAAAAAAATCGCCGGGAGCGTTTTTTAACGTCGCGCAGCGATGACCCTTAGGGTGGTTGCCAGGGATGGAAGCCATAAATTGCGCGGCGAGGGTAGAGCTTTGTAGGAACCAACGTAAGGCGCAGGATCAGGCGC
>MGLK01000034.1:0-12446 GCA_001794825.1 Caulobacterales bacterium RIFCSPHIGHO2_01_FULL_70_19
AACGAAGCGGCTCATACCCACCTCCTGCTGACCTCAGGAGGCTATCCTAATTCGCTCGATCCGAACGGCGTTTTCACACAGCCTCGGTCGGAAGCGGCCCCGGCGGCCCGGGTTTGAAGGTCCGGTGCTCGCCGCGACGCCAACGCCAGCTTATGGCGCGAGTCAGACGCCAAGCCACTGCAGTCCGCCCGGAAGATCGTCGACGGCGTAGTCCACCTGGAGAACTCGACGGCGCTTCGCTGCGGCTGCCCTGTCGGAGGCGTGCAGGATCGGCGTGGCGTACGTCCAGACGTCGCCCGCTTCAGCCAGACACACCGCGACGCCGCACTTGATCACCACCTCCGGAACGTCTGCCTCCGGAATCCTGCCGAAGCGGTGCGAGCCGGGCGCGATGAGCAACGGAGCGTTCGTCCGAGGCGCAGCGTCGAGGTGCACGCGCAGCGTGAGCATGCGGGCAAGCAGTTCGAACGGTGGCGCAACGTGCAGCGCGCCATGCTTGCGCGTCCACGGACCGAAGCCCTCGACCTCCTTTCGCTCCCGCACCGCGACCACGCGGTCCTGATGCCAGGGCAATGACCAGTTTGCGGACGCTGTCTTGTCGAAGAGGATCGCCCGAACAGGCCGCGCGATCTCACCCAGCCTCCGCGCGGCGAGGGAGCCGACCGGGCCGTCGGCCGCGAGGAAGCCAGGCAGCCCTTCGACGCCGAAAAGCCTGATGCCCGCGACGTCGCGCACCTGGCCAGCGAGCACCTGTTCCAAAGCAGCGAGCGTGCTGCGGTCGAGCGCCTTTGGCGTTAGCTCGGCGCCGTCCCGACCGAGATCAAGTTCGACAATCGACGCAGGCATGCTGCTGTCTACCGCCCTGCGGCGGCGCGCTCAACGAAGGTCGGCTGGCCGGCGAGATCCCGATGTCTGCTCCTGGCGCGATCCTGACCTCCGAACGGTCTTCCCGCTGAGCGTCAGTGGAGGATGGAAGGGCGAACGCACGTGTTGCTTGTGGAGCCGTTATTGATCTCTGAATAATGCTGAGACGGTGAAGGCAGTGGGTTGGGGTTCATGTCGTGGCTTTTCCTCTCGGCTGTTGCCGGTCTGGCGTTTGCCCAGGAGCCCGCCCGCGACTGGGGGGAGACGCTTCGGATGGACGCCGCTGCGGTCCATGAGGCCATCGCCGACAGCCATCCGGGCATGATCAACCCGGACGATCCGGACTTCGCCCGGCTCAACGAAACCCAGTACGCGCTGGCGCTCGAGCGGGCCGAAGAGGCGGACAGCTTCGCTGACTACTTCTACGCCATGCAGCACTACGTCGCCGCCTTCGACGACGGGCACCTCGGGTACGGCGTGTTCGGTTCGACGCCTGACAACGAGGTGAAGTGGCCCGGCTTCATCGCCCGCGACGACGGCGACAGGGGGCTCGTCGTGACGCTCGCGGAGGACTGGTCCGGAGTCCCGGCCGGGGCGCGCATTGTCGAGTGCGACGGCCGCGACGCCTTCCAGCTCGGCGACGATCGCATCGGCGCCCGGTTCGGGCGATGGGAGCTGGCGTCGGAGAGAGCCCTCTTCGCGCCGATGGTCATGCTCGACACGGGCGACCCCTATGTCCGGCCGATAGAACGATGCGTTCTCGAGACGGACGCCGGTCGCCGTTCAGTCGAGCTTGACTGGCGGAACGGCGGGGCGGGCTTCTACAGGCGCTACAACATCTTCCCGGCGCCCGGACCGCGTTCGATCGTCATGCGCCGGCTCGACGACGGGGCCTACTGGATTTCGCTCCCCTCCTTTAACGGCCATCCCGAGAGCGACGACGGTCGGGCCTTACGCGCACTCGTTTCGGAGATCGGCCAACAGGCTGAGGCATTGCGTCTGGCGCCCGCAGTTGTCTTCGACCTTCGCGGCAACGGGGGCGGCTCGTCTGCCTGGTCGGCCGAGATGGCGAGGGGCCTCTGGGGCGAGGGGGCTTTTCAGCGCGCGCCCGAGCCCCCGATGACTGTGGTCTGGAGAGCGTCCACGGGCAATCTGCAGTCCCTGCGGGACGCCTTCCGGGAACGTGACGCCAACGGCAACCTCTCGAGCGACATGAGGGAGTGGTACCTCAGGTCCATCGCGGGGCTTGAGGCGGCGATGGCCAATGGCGAGGACCGCTGGGTGATCGCGCCTTCTCCGGACGAAGGCTCGGGCTCCAACGGCGCAGACCTCTCCTATCATCCGCCGCGAGGGAAGGTGTTCGTCCTCACAGACGAGACATGCATGTCGGCCTGCCTCGATGCGGTCGACTTCTGGACGCGTCTCGGCGCGACGCCCGTCGGGCGCGAAACGGGGGCCGACACGGTCTACATGGAGATCCGCAGGGTCCGCATGCCGAGCGGTCTGGGCAGCATGTCCTTGCCGATGAAATTCTACATCGGAAGGCGGCGCGGCAACAATGAGCCGGTCAGGCCCGTGCATCGCTTCGACGGCGATATGAACGACACGGCGGCGCTCGAGGCGTGGATCGGATCGCTGCCGGACTGACGCAGGCGTTTCGCGGACCGTCCTGGGCGCCCCCGCCGCGGCTCAGCCGCCTTCCGCAGCCGGGGCGGGGCGGACCAGCAGGGCGTCGACGGGCTGGAGGACGCCGTTGCGGACCACGGCCTCCTCGCCGGACAGGCGGCCGCGGGCCCCGTCGCCGGCCACCACCACGATGGCGTCGCCCTGGCGCGTGAAGGTCAGCAGGCCGTCGGCCATGGTGCGCATGGCGACGCCGTCGCCGCCGGACCGGTCGATGGCGGCCATGATGTCCTGCCGCGTCAACGCCCCCGGCACGACGTGGGCGCGCACCAGGGCCGCGCCCTCGGCGCGACGGTCGTCGGCGGTGAAGTCGGCCGCGCCCTCGCCCTGGAAGGCGGCGTCCGCCGGCGCGAACACCGTGTAGGGGCCCACACCGGCGAAAACGTCGGCCAGACCGGCGTTGTCGGCGACGGCGCCGAGGGTGTCGTAGCCGTCGTCGCCGTCGAGGGCGGCGGCCAGGGTGCGGTCCGTATCGACCGCCGTCCCGGAGGCCGCGTCATCGGCCTCCTTGGCGCCGCAGCCGGCGAGGGCGAGGACGGACAGGGCCGCGAGCGCGGCGGTGCGGGTGGGGCGCATCCGGGGTCTCCTGCGATGGATCAGGCGAGCAGCTGGATCGCCGCCATCACCAGCTGGGTGGTGGGGTCGACCTGGTACACATAGCCGTCGCTGTAGCGGTACCAGCTGTCCGGCGTGTCGGCGTAGCGGGACCGGTAGTCGTAGGGCACGTTGTAGACGTCGTACCCAGCCGGCATCGGCTGTCCGACCGTCCAGGGCTGGCCGGTCAGCAGGGCCGCGATCTGGCCGATGGCCTGGGTCGTCGGGTCGACGCCGTAGAGAGCCCCGTCGGCGTAGCGGTACTGATAGCGGTCCTCCAGCCCGTAATAGCGGGCGTAGTAGTCGGGCGCCGGCCGCCAGTCGGTGTACTGCGTCGGCCAAGTCTGCCCGACGGCAAGGGCGCCGCCGAGCGCCGGCAGCCAGCCGAGCAGGTCGCCGCGTGGGTTGAGCCGGTACATGTAGCCGTCGTCATAACGGTAGCGGTAGTCGTCGCCGCGATCCCAGACCCAGTCGTAGCGGGCGCGCTGCAGCTTGCGGGCCTGGCCCGGCGGAAGGCAGCCGTTGTTCCGCTTCGCCAGGCCGGGCGGGCAGCCGGCGATCAGGCCGCGATCCAGTTCGCGG
This sequence comes from Caulobacterales bacterium RIFCSPHIGHO2_01_FULL_70_19, assembly GCA_001794825.1. Taxonomy (GTDB): domain Bacteria; phylum Pseudomonadota; class Alphaproteobacteria; order Caulobacterales; family Caulobacteraceae; genus Brevundimonas. The sequence continues at coordinate 3,724 of MGLK01000034.1, forward strand.
CCGAGGAGGAAGATGCGGCCATCGTCGTCGTCGGGGCGGCGGTCCAGCCGGCGGGCTTCGTCCCGGATCCGGGCGCCGCGCTCCTCCAGCCGGCGTTCGATGCGCCGTTCGGGATCCCGAGGCGGATCGCGGCGAACGTCCCGCGCCCGTTCGATGCGGCGTTCGACGTCGCGGGCCTCCTGCCGCGCCTCGCGGGCCCGTTCCCAGCCGCGTTCGACCTGCCGTTCGACGCGCCGGACCTCCTTGCGATCCTGGCCGCGCGCGCGCTCGGGCCCCCGGGCTCCGTGGCCGTCGTCGTGCCGTTCCGCACGGTCGTGACCGCGGCCGTTCTCGCCGCCGCGGCCGGGGTTCTGGGCGTCGGCCGGGGCGGGCAGGGCCAGCCCGAGGGCGAGCGCGGCGCCGACGGCGGTGGTGAGTGTCGCAAGGTGCTTCATGGCGGCCTCCGTGGTGCGCACCGGAACGTGAACCGGGCGCAGGCGGTTCCGGCGACGGGGCCGCGGCCGGGCGGGAACAGCCCTGCGGCGGGCCCGTTGTGCGAGGCGGCGGGGGGCTGCACAGGGATGCTGTCCATGACCCGAATTCTCACATTCTCCGCCGCCGTCGCCGCGCTGTTGGCGGCCGGTCCCGCGGCGGCCCAGATCGCCGGCGGCCTCGGCGGCCAGGCGACCGGCGGCGTGTCCGGCCGGATCGATCGACCGGCCGCCGGCGCGGTCGCCGGCCAGGTGGGCGACACCGTCCGCGACGCCCGCGACCTGACCCGCGGCACGATCTCCAGCGGTCGGGACCTGGCTCGTGACGCCGCGCCGGACGTCGACGCGGAGGCCGACGCGAACGTGCGGGCGGGGCTGCGAACCAGCCGGGACGGGGTGGCCGTCGACGCCGCCCTGCAGACCGGGGCCGCGGTGCGCAGTTCGGATGGCGTGGACCTGGGCCGGATCGTCGAGGTCACGCGCAACGAGGCGGGGCGCGCCGTGCATTTCCTCGTGCGATCCGCCGACGGGTCGGTGCGCATGGTTCCGGCGGGCGCGGTCTCGCTCGAGGGCGGAGTGCTGGTGACCGGCTCGAGCGAGAGCCAGTTCGGCCAGCGTCCGTCCGACGCCTCCGGTCCGGCCGGCGGGGGCGGGGCGGACCGGCGCTGATTGCGCCGCGCCACCGGAAAGGAGCCTGATCATGAGCAACAGCGAAAGCCGCCCCTCGCCGGGCGAGGACCGGCACAGGGGGGCGCACGGCGGCGACGGCGGTCGGGATCGCGACCGCGAGCCGCTGCGGAGCAGCCAGGCGGCGGGCAAGGACCCCGGCCGGAGCTCGAAGCCGGAGCCGGCGCGGCGGCCGCCCGAGGGGCGGGTGATCGGTCAGCCCGAGAGCGGACCGCCGCAACACGACCTGTCGCCGGGCGCGGGGCCGCCAGGCTCGGAACGGCACACCCGCGGCTGGCGCGCCGACGATCCGGCCGCCGATTCGGTCATGCCGGGGCGCGAGTTCGGCGCCGGCGGCGGCAAGGTCGACGGCCCCGCCGGGCCGGGCGGCCAGGCGACCGGCGCGCGGCGGGATCGCTGAAGCCGCGCCGGGGCGTCGGCGCTCGTCGCAGCACGGCGCGGCCGAACTTCGAGCGGGGGCGCCCGGCGCGGCCACGGCTTGATCGGGGCGGCCGGGCGTCCTAGAGCCGGACACCGGCTCCGGCCGGACGAAGAGGTTCTCGCCATGCTCGCCCGCATCTACCGCCCCGCCAAGACCGCCATGCAGTCCGGCAAGGCCAAGTCGAGAGACTGGCGGCTGGAGTTCGAGCCGGCCTCGGCCCGGACCATCGACCCGCTGATGGGCTGGACCTCGAGCTCGGACATGAACGGCCAGGTGCGTCTGACCTTCGATACGAAGGAGGAGGCGATCGCCTACGCCGAGCGCTACGGCATCCCCTTCCGTCTGCACGAGCCGCAGGAGCCGCCGGTGATCCTCAAGGCCTACGCCGACAACTTCGCCCCGCACCGCAAGACGCCCTGGACGCATTGATCGCCTGCGGGCGGCCCCAGGACCGCGGACGCGCCTGCCTTGCCGGGCGCGCTGAGGCGCGGACCGCCGACCTTCGGCGCGGTTCCTGAAGCCGGAGGCCCGGCCGCCTCTCTTGAGCCGGGGCGGGGTTGCGGCTACGGCCTGCGCATGGCCTCGGGCGCCCTTAGCTCAGCTGGATAGAGCACCCGCCTTCTAAGCGGACGGTCGCAGGTTCGAATCCTGCAGGGCGCGCCATCCCGCCAAGCTTGACTGTTGCGACCCGTGTTCGCCGGGCGCAGGATGATCCCGAAGCCTCGGGGGAGGCGAAGGGGGAACTCTCATGCGCAAGTTGCTGGCGTTGGCGCTGATCGCGATCAGCGCGCTCTACTATTTCGGCCTTCTGGCGGGGGCCGCCACCTATCCTGGCTACAGCCACATCACCAACTACGCGAGCGAGCTGGGGGCGGCGGACGCGCCCTATCCGTTGCTGTTCAACCTCAGCATCATTCTGGCGGGCGCCAGTGCGATCATCGGGGCGCTGACGCTCCCGGCCGCCTTCAAGGACCTCGGGGCGCGCCGCGCCTGGGCCGTCGCCGCCGCCGTCGCCCTCGCGCTATGGGGCGCATCGATGATCATGGGCGGGCTCTTCCCGATGCCGGACGAGCGACACGGCGCCTTCGGCCTCGGCCTGGTCGCTCCGCTGATTCCGCTGTTCGTGCTGCTGGCGCTGGGTTCGGTGAAGGCGGCGGGAGCGATGCGCCTGTTCCTCGGGCTCGTGTTCGCGGGGTCGGTGGTGATGCTCGCCATCATGTTCGGGGTCGGCGAACTGGTCACCCAGGCCAACGTCGGGCTCTACCAGCGGCTCAACAGCGGGATCAGCATCCTCTGGTTCGCGCTGTTCGGTCTCTGGCTGCTGACGCGGGGGCGGAAGGCGGCGCGCTAGAGCCGGCGGCGGAGGCCGGGGCGCAGGCCCCGGCGAGCGGCGTTCCGCAACCATGTGATCCGGGGCCGGTTTCCTGAATGGCTGAGGGGGCCAGACAGGAGCATCCCATGAAGAAGACCCTGATCGCCACGGCGATGGGCCTGAGCCTTGCTGCAAGCCAGGCGCTCGCCCAGGCCGACGCCGCGCCGCGAATCGCCGACCGGGTGGGCCCGTCCGCGGGGGCCAGCGAGGAGTTCGCCGGCGGGATCCCCGCGGGCCTGATCTTCGCCGCCGCCACCGTCGCCGGTTTCGTCATCCTCACCGAGGCGGCCGACGACGACAGCGAAAGCGACTGAGGCCCGGCCGGCGCTTCGCTCATGGCGGGCGCCGGCAACCCCGGCGGGCGCGGCGCCGTTGAGCGCGGGTGAAGCTCGCCACCTTCAACATCAACGGGGTCAACACGCGGCTGGCCGGCCTGCTCGCCTGGCTGGCCGAGTCCCGGCCGGACGTCGTGTGCCTGCAGGAGCTGAAGGCGACGGACGCGCAGTTTCCGGCCCGGGCGGTGCGCGAGGCCGGCTACGACGCCGTCTGGAAGGGCGAGCATCGCTGGAACGGCGTGGCCGTCCTGTCGCGGATCGGCGAGCCGGTCGTCACCCGGCGCGAGCTGCCGGGCGATCCGGGCGATGTGCAGAGCCGCTACATCGAGGCCGCGGTCGGCGGCGTGCTGGTCGGCTGCCTGTACCTGCCCAACGGCAACCCGCAGCCGGGGCCGAAATTCGACTACAAGCTGGCATGGATGGAGCGGCTGAACGCCCACGCGGCGACGCTGCTGGCCACCGGCGCGCCGGTGGTCCTGGCCGGCGACTTCAACGTCGTGCCGACGGAGGCCGACATCTACAACAGCCGCTCATGGAAGAAGGACGCCCTGCTGCAGCCGGAGAGCCGGGCGGCGTTCGCGCGTCTGCTGGAGCAGGGCTGGACGGACGCGATCCGCGAACGCTTTCCGCACGACCCGCCGCCGTGGACCTTCTGGCAGTACTTCCGCCAGGCGTGGGAGCGCGACGCCGGCCTGAGGATCGACCACCTGCTGCTCAGCCCGGCGGCGGCGGCGCGGCTGACCGACGCCGGGGTGGACCGGGAGGTGCGCGGCGGGGAGAAGGCCAGCGATCACGCGCCGGTCTGGATCACGCTGGACTGACGCGCACAAGCCCGGTGTAGGCTGTCGGCATGTCCGGGTTCTCCGTAACATTCGACCCCCCGATCCCCGCCGCTACGCGGCGTCACGAACTTGATGTGAAGAAGATCAACTGGGGCCGGGTCCACGAGGCCGCGAAAGCGGCAGGGCTGCCGGAGCTCGATCCCGTCTATACGGTGGCGGGGAGAAAGTTCGGCTACTACCCGGCCGATGCGGACGTTGTCCTGGCCGACATGCTCCGGGCGGCTGACTGTTTCGGGCGTCGCATCAATCACGACATGATGCTGTGCGGCTACACCGTCTTGCTGGTCGATTTTCGCGACGAACGGGCCTTTTTCTCAGATCCGGCCGGGAGCTATCCCTCCGGCGGCGCGCCGCTCGGGGACGGGTTCGACGCCGACGAGGCCACCGAGCTTCTGCGTCGTGCGGCGGACGCCGTATGGGAGTTTGTCTTCCCGGAGGGGCCGGCGGCGTCTAGGCCCTGAGGGCCGCGTTCCAGGCGGCGAGGCCGGATTCCAGGTCGGCGATCAGGTCGGCGGGGTCCTCGAGACCGACGTGGAGGCGGAGCAGTTCTCCGGCCAGCCGGGGCGGCCGCTCGCGGAAGGCCAGCTGCCCGGTTTCGTGGGTGATCAGGCTCTCGAAGCCGCCCCAGGAGTAGCCGAGGCCGAACAGCTCGAGCGCCGACATCAGGGCGTGGGCGGCGGCCTCGTGGCCGCCCTTCATGACGACGCCGAACAGGGACGCGGCGCCGCCGTAGTCGCGACGCCAGAGATCGTGGCCGGGGGCGCCGGGCAGGGCGGGGTAGAGAACCTCGGCCACCTCCGGCCGGCTGCGCAGCCAGCCGGCGACCTGCAGGGCCGAGCGGGCCTGTTCGTCGTAGCGCAGCGGCAGGGTGCGCAGGCCGCGCAGGGCCAGCCAGGCATCGTCGGGCGAGACCCGCCAGCCGAGGTCCTTGATCGTGCCGGCGATCTGCCGCGCGGCGGCGGCGTCGGCGACGGCGATGGAGCCCATCAGCAGGTCGGAGTGGCCGCCGACGTACTTGGTCAGGGCCTGGACGCTGACGTCGACGCCATGCGCCAGCGGACGGAAGGCGAGACCGGCGGCCCAGGTGTTGTCCATCACCGTCAGAACGCCCCGCGCGCGGCAGGCGGCTGCCAGGGCCGGGACGTCGACCAGTTCGAAGGTCAGCGAGGCGGGCGATTCGATCAGCAGGAGCCGGGTGCGGTCCGTCACGGCGGCGAGGATCCCGTCCGTCGAGGCCTCGGCGGGGTGGAAGCTCGTCGATACCCCCCGAGGGGCCAGCCAGCGGATCAGGAAGCGGCGGCTGGGACCATAGAGGGCGTCGGTGGCGAGGACCTCGTCGCCGGGCCGCAGCAGGGCCAGCAGCGGAACCGTCACCGCGGCGAGGCCGGACGGAACCAGCCAGGCGTCGGCGGCACCCTCGAGCTCGGCCACGGCGGCGCGCAACGCCCGGGCGGCGGACAGGTCCTCGATGCCGTAGACCGGACCGGAGGCCTCGTCGCGCATGGCCGCGGGCGAGTCGTTGAGCAGGGTCGAGGCGCGTTCGATCGGCGGCGAGACCGGGCGTCGGCCGGCGCCCCGGCGGGTGGCGCCGGCGATCAGGCGGGTCCGGTCGGATCGTGCGGTCATCGCGCCTGCCCAAGGGTTGCGGTGGAGCCTCCAAAGGCCTCTAAACGGGCGGGGGCGCAAGAGCGACGGCGAGGCGCGGAATGCGGACAGGGACGGCGGATTGGTGGAAGGCGACGGGGGCGGCGCTCGCTCTCGGGCTCGCGGTCGCCGCCTGCGGCCGCGGCGAGCGGGTCGAGGAGGGCGTCGAGCCGCAGCCGGTTCGCACCGACGCGGCGGCGCCCGAGTTCGACAGCCCGACGCTGGCGGCGGTGAAGCGGCGCGGCCGGCTGAACTGCGGGGTCCACGAGGGACTGGTCGGCTTCGCCTACACCGACAACCGGGGCCAGTGGCGCGGCTTCGACGCCGACTTCTGTCGCGCCCTCGCCGCGGCGGTGCTGGGCAATCCGAACGCGGTCCGCTTCGTGCCCCTGACCACCAGCCAGCGCTTCGAGGCGCTGCGCAGCGGCCGCATCGACGTGCTGTGGCGCAGCACCTCCTGGACGCTGGCGCGCGAGGCGGAGGAGGGGGTGCGCTTCGCCGGGGTCAACTACTACGACGGCCAGGGCTTCCTTGTGCGACGCGCCCTCGACCTGGCCAGCGCCGTCGAGCTGAACGGCGCCCGCATCTGCGTGCAGAAGGATTCGACGTCCGAGCTCAATGTCGCCGACTGGTTCCGCGCCCGCGGCATCGCCTATCGCCCGGTCGTCACCGCCAGCCAGGAGGCGGCGCGCGAGGCCTATGCGCGGGAGGACTGCGACGCCTTCAGCGCCGACGTCTCGGCGCTCGCGGCGGCCCGCACCCTGCTGAGCAATCCGGAACAGCACGCCATCCTGCCCGAGGTCATCTCCAAGGAGCCGCTGGGACCGGTCGTCCGGCGGGGCGACGAGGCCTGGACGTCGATCGTGCGCTGGACCCTGAACGGGCTGATCCTCGCCGAGGAGCTGGGGGTGACGCGGGAGAACGTCGGCGAACTGGCGGCGGAATCACGCGACCCGGTCGTCCGCCGCCTGCTGGGCGCCGAGGGCGAGTTCGGGCCGATGATCGGCCTGTCAAAAGACTGGATGAAGAGAGCGATCGAAGCCGAGGGGAACTACGGAGAGATCTTCGCCCGGAATATCGGGGCGGATTCTTCGCTCGACCTGGCCCGCGGGCTCAACGCACAATGGAACGCACGGCCCGGCGGGTTGATCTACGCCCTGCCCATCCGATAACCACGCCGCCAGAGGGCCCGGGGGAGCTTCATGGAAACCACGAAACGCGGCGGGATTCCGCTCTACGTCTGGATGCTGGTCGGCTTTCTGGCCGGTCTGGGCGGCGGGCTGTACGTCAATCTGAACGGCCTCGAGGTCGTGCCGTGGGTGATGGAGATCATCCAGGCCGTGGGTCAGATCTTCCTGCGCCTGCTGTTCATGCTGGTGCTGCCGCTGCTGTTCGCGGCCCTGGCGGTGGGCGTCGCCGAGATGGGCGACCTCAAGTCGCTGGGCCGCGTGGGGCTTAAGACCCTGCTGTTCACCATCATGGTCTCGGCGATCGCCGTCGCCATCGGATTGGTGATGGTCAACTGGTTCCAGCCGGGCGCGGGCGTGGATCCGGCGCTGGCGCAGCAACTGCTGGCCGACGGAGCCGAGGGCGCCTCGGCCATCGTCGGCAATGCGCCGCAGAGCATCGAGGCCGGTCAGTTCTTCCTCGACATGATCCCCTCGAACGTCGTCACCGCGGCCTCCGAGAACCAGATCCTGCCGGTGATGGTGTTCGCCCTGATCTTCGGCATCGGCATGGTCATGGCCAAGTCGCCCTCGACCGACCGGCTGCAGGAGACGCTGCAGGGGCTGTTCGAGGTGATGATGAAGCTCATCAACCTCGTCATCAAACTGGCCCCGATCGCCATCGCCGCCCTGATGTTCAACCTGGCGGCGGTGTTCGGCTGGGACCTGCTGGTGCGGCTGGGCGCCTATGCCGCGGTCGCGCTGGGGGCGATGGCGATCCACATGTTCGTGGTCTATCCGCTGCTGGTCTGGATCTTCGGCGGCATGAACCCGCTGCGCTTCGCCAGCGGCGTGCGCGAGCCCTTCGTCGTCGCCTTCTCGACCGCCTCGTCCAACGCCACCCTGCCGGTCGCGCTGAAGGCGGCCGAGGAGAAGCTGAAGCTGCCGCGCCGCATCTCGCGCTTCGTGCTGACCGTGGGCGCCACGGCGAACCAGAACGGCACCGCCCTGTTCGAGGGGGTGACGGTGCTCTTCCTGGCGCAGTTCTTCGGCGTCGACCTGAGCCTGACCCAGCAGCTGATCGTCATGCTGGTCTGCATCCTCGGCGGGATCGGCACCGCGGGCGTGCCGGCCGGGTCGCTGCCGGTCATCGCCCTGATCCTGACCATGGTCGGCGTGCCCGCCGAAGGCATCGGCCTGGTGCTGGGCGTCGACCGTTTCCTCGACATGTGCCGGACCACGCTGAACGTCACCGGCGACCTGGTGGCGGCGACCGTCGTCTCGCGCGGCGAGAGCGACGACGTCGTGCCGGCGGACCTGCCGGAGCCGGTGGCGCCGCCGGCCAGCTAGGGGCCGGTCGCGACGGGGCCGCCGTCCGGCGCGCCCCATTCGGCCCAGCTGCCGTCGTAGAGGCGGAACGGCCGGCCCAGGGCGGCGAGGCCGAGGCCGAGGATGGCGGCGGTGACTCCCGAGCCGCAGGTGGTGGTCACCGGTCGTTCCGTATCGATTCCGGATGCGACGAACGCGGCGCGGAGATCCTGCGCCGGCTTCAGCCGTCCGTCCGGGGTCAGCAGCTCGGGAAAGGGCAGGTTGCGGGCGCCGGGCATATGACCGGACCGCAATCCGGCGCGGGGCTCGGCCGCCTCGCCGCGGAAGCGGGCCGCGGGCCGGGCGTCCAGCACCTGCTCGCCGGCGGCGAGCGCCTGCCGGACGTCGTCCATCGTGGCCAGCGCCGCGCGATCGGGACGGGCATGGAACACTGCGGGTCGCGGCGGCGCGGCGGGGC
>MGLK01000034.1:12461-19875 GCA_001794825.1 Caulobacterales bacterium RIFCSPHIGHO2_01_FULL_70_19
GGCCGGCCGCGCGCCAGGCGGGCAGGCCGCCGTCCAGCACCTGCACCCGTCCCGCGCCCATCGCCTTCAGCATCCACCAGACGCGCGGAGCCGACCACAGGCCGACGCTGTCGTAGACGACGATGCGGTCGGCGTCGGAAAGCCCCAGGGCTCCCATGCGGACCGCGAAGGCCGCCGGCGGCGGCAGCATGTGCGGGAGATCGGCGGATGTGTCCGAACTGAGCTCGAGGTCGAAGAAGACCGCCCCGGGCAGACGGGCGGATTCGTGGTCCGGGCGGCAATCGCGGCCGTCCAGCCGCCAGCTGGCGTCGACGATCCGCAGGTCGGCGTCTCCCAGACGGTCGGCGAGGTCGGCGGCGGTGATGAGCGGGCTGTCGGGCATGGCCGCCAGACTGCGCCTGTCCTCAGGGCTTCGCCAGCGCCAGCTGAATGACGTCGGTGCGGCCGAAGCGGAAGCCGGCCTCGCAATAGGCCAGGTAGAAGCGCCACAGGCGGCGGAAGCGCTCGTCGAAGCCGGCCATGCGGCTGATTTCGGGCCACGCCGCCTGGAAGCGCTCGTCCCAGAGCTTCAGGGTCTCGGCGTAGTCGCGGCCGAACCGCTCCACCGCTCCCCAGGCCAGGCCGGCGCGGTCGACCACGGGCTTCAGCGCGGCCTCGGACGGCAGCATGCCGCCGGGGAAGATGTACTTCTGGATGAAGTCGGCGCGGCGCCGGTAGCCGTGGAAGTGGGCGTCGTCGATGGTGATGATCTGCAGGCCGGCCTTGCCGCCGGGGCGCAGCACCTGGTCGATCTTGCCGAAGTAGGCGGGCCAGTATTCCTGCCCCACCGCCTCGAACATCTCGATCGAGGCGACCCGGTCGAAGCGGCCCTCGACGTCGCGGTAGTCGACCAGGCGGATGTCGGCGCGCTCCGACAGGCCGGCGTTGAACATGCGCTGACGGGCGAAGTCGTACTGTTGCCGGGATATGGTGATGCCGGTGACGCGGGCTCCGACCTCCCTGGCCGCGAACTCCGCGAAGCCGCCCCAGCCGCAGCCGATCTCCAGGACCGACTGGTCGGCCTGCAGGTCCATCATCCGGGCCAGGGACGCGTACTTCTCGCGCTGGGCCGCCTCGAGCGCCATGGCCGTCCGCGTGAAGCGGGCCGAGGAATAGGTCATCGAGGGGTCGAGCCAGGCGGCGTAGAAGGCGTTGCCGAGGTCGTAGTGGGCGTGGATGTTCTTGCGCGATCCGGCCCGGCTGTTGCGGTTCATCCGGTGGGCGAACCAGTTGATCGCCCCGACCACAGGGTTGCCGCGGAACAGGCGGCTGATCTGGCTCTGGTTGCGGACCAGCACCTCGAGCAGGGCGGCGAGGTGAGGGGTTTCCCACTCCTGCGCCATGTAGCCCTCGGCGAACCCGATGTCGCCGGCGGCCAGCACGCGCCGGGCGAACCCGTAGTCGCGCACCTCCAGCACGGCGGAGGGCCCCGGCGCGCGACCCTCGAGGCGACGGGTCTCGCCGTTCGGCAGCAGCACGGTCAGCCGGCCGACGCTCCAGTTGGCGGTGAGAAGGCGCAACAGCAGGGCGAACCCGCGGGGAGTGCGGGCCCCAGCCTCCAGACGATCGGCGGTCACCGAGGTCATGCCGGCGATGTTGGGTAGCGGCGCCGCACTCGTCAATCCCTGTTCAGCTTGCCGGCGCGCGGGCGATCTCAGCCGCCCGGCGCGGCGCTCAGGTCCGGACATCAGGCGATTCCCCCACACATGATCCGTCAGGCCGTGCATACGTCGGGGAGCGGTCGACGGATGCCGTCACCGGCCGGCGCCGCGCATGAGACTTGCGTCGCGCGCCGCCCGGCGCCACCTGATCGCCGCAGAAGCGCGTCACAGCCTCCCGCCGCAGCCACAAGGTCTTCCCGTGTCCCAACCCAACGCCGTCATCGACATCACCGAAGGCCTGAAGCGTCCCGTCAGCATCGGCGGCGGCCAGCGCATCGTGTTCATCGCCGGCCCGTGCCAGCTGGAGAGCCGGCAGCATGCGCTGGAGATGGCCAACGCCCTGAAGGAGATCGGCGAGCGCCTGAACGTCGGCATCATCTACAAGACCAGCTTCGACAAGGCGAACCGCACCAGCGCCAACGCGGCGCGCGGCCTGGGCCTGGCGGGCTCGCTGCCGATCTTCGCCGAGATCCGCGAGAGCGTCGGCCTGCCGGTGCTGACCGATGTGCACAACGAGGCGCAATGCGCCGAGGCGGCCCAGGCCGTGGATGTGCTGCAGATCCCGGCCTTCCTGAGCCGCCAGACCGACCTGCTGCTGGCCGCCGCCGCCACCGGCAAGGCGATCAACATCAAGAAGGGCCAGTTCCTCGCCCCCTGGGACATGAAGAACGTCATCGCCAAGGTGGTCGGCGCCGGCAATCCAAACGTCATGGCCTGCGAGCGCGGGGTCAGCTTCGGCTACAACACCCTGGTCTCGGACATGCGGGCCCTGCCGATCCTGCGCGAGATCGGCTGCCCCGTGGTCTTCGACGCGACCCACAGCGTGCAGCAGCCGGGCGGGCAGGGCACGTCCTCGGGCGGCCAGCGCGAGTTCGTGCCGGTGCTGGCCCGCGCCGCCGTGGCGGTCGGCGTGGATGCGGTCTTCATGGAGACGCACCAGGATCCCGACAACGCGCCGTCGGACGGGCCGAACATGGTGCCCCTGAACCAGTTCGAGGCGCTGGCGGCCGAGCTGCTGGCCTATGACGACCTCACCAAGGCGCGGATGGCGAAGGCCGCCTGAATCCGTTAGTCCGGACGGGATGAAGGACCGGACCCTCGATCTCGGCGAACTGCAGGCCCTGCTGGAGCGCGTGCGCGGCCTCAAGGCGGCCTGCGTCGGCGACCTGATGCTGGATCGCTACGTCTACGGCGAGGTCACGCGCATCTCGCCCGAGGCGCCGATTCCCGTGCTGCGGACGCGGCGCCGCACGGCCATGCCGGGGGGCGTCGGCAATGTCGCCCGCAACGTCGCCGCCCTGGGCGGCATCGCCCGGCTGGGCGCCGTGGCCGGGAGGGACGCCGCAGGCGACGAGCTGGCCGCCCTGATCGCCGCCGAGCCGGGGGTCGAGGACGCGGTCGAACGGCGCGAGGGCGTGACCACCATCGTCAAGACCCGGTTCGTCGCCGCCGGCCAGCAGCTGCTGCGTCTCGACGAGGAAGCGCCGGCGGTTATGGGCGAGGAAAGCGACGCTTTCAGAGGTGCTTCCGTCATTCTTCTGTCGGACTACGCCAAGGGCGTGGTCAGCGATCTGCTGATCGGCGAGGCGCTGGCGGCGGCCGAGGCGAGCGGAGCGCCGGTGATCGTTGACCCCAAGGGGCGCGACTTCGCCCGCTACGGGCCGGTCGACCTGATCAAGCCCAACGCCAGCGAGCTGGCGGCGGCCACCGGGCTGCCGGTGGACACCGACGCCGAGGTCGAGGCGGCGCTGAAGGCCCTGCTGGCGGCGACGACGGCGAAGGCCATCGTGGTCACCCGGGCCGGCAAGGGGATGAGCCTGATGCGCCGCGGCGGGGCGGTGAAGCATTTCCCGGGCCGGGCGCGCGAGGTGTTCGACGTCTCGGGCGCCGGCGACACCGGTCTGGCGGCGCTGGGGCTGGCGCTGGGCGCGGGGGCGTCGCTCGAGACGGCGGTGCAGTTCGCCATCCTCGCCTCGGGCGTGGTGGTCGGCAAGGCCGGCACCGCCGTGGTCACGCCCGCGGAGCTGATCGACGCCGAGATGAGCCAGCACGCCGCCGGGGCCCACGCCAAGGTCATGCCGCTGGAGGAGCTGGCGCATGTGGTGGAGGGCTGGAAGCGGCAAGGGCTGAAGGTCGGCTTCACCAACGGCTGTTTCGACATCCTGCACCGCGGCCACGTCGCCTATCTGGCCCAGGCGCGGTCGTGGTGCGACCGGCTGGTGGTGGCGCTGAACACCGACGCCTCGGTGCGGCGGCTGAAGGGCGAGGGGCGGCCGATCAACGATCTGGACAGCCGCGCCGTGGTCATCGGCGGCCTGGCCAGCGTGGACCGGGTGACCAGTTTCGACGATCCGACGCCGCTGGCCCTGATCGAGCGGCTGCGGCCCGACGTGCTGATCAAGGGGGCGGACTACACCCGCGAGGGGGTGGTCGGCGGCGACCTGGTGGAGAGCTGGGGCGGCGAGGTGAGGCTGGCCACCTTCGAGGACGGCTTCTCCACCACCCGGACGATCGAGCGGATGAAGGACAGCTGATGGCGCGCCGGATGATCGTGGTGACCGGCGGGGCCGGCTTCATCGGCTCCAACATCGTCGCCCGCCTGTGCGCCGAAGGGCGGCGGGACGTGGTCGTCTGCGACCGGCTGGAGGACGCGGCGGCGGGCAAGTGGCGGAACATCGCCAAACACCCGATCGCCGACTTCTGGCAGCCGGAGGAGATGTTCGGCCAGCTGGAGCGCCACGCCGACCGGGTCGAGGCCGTGGTGCACATGGGGGCGATCTCCTCGACCACCGAGCCGGACGCGGACCTGATCCTGCGCACCAACTTCACCCTGTCGCGCGACCTGTGGGACTGGTGCGCGCTGCGCGACGCCCGGCTGGTCTACGCGTCCTCCGCGGCCACCTACGGGGACGGCGAACAGGGGTTCGAGGACGCCGATGATCTTGAGAGCCTGTCTCGCCTTAGGCCGCTAAACGCGTACGGATATTCGAAATATCTGTTCGATCAGTACGCGGCGAAGCAGGCCGAGGAGGGGCATGCGCCGAGCCAGTGGGCGGGCCTGAAGTTCTTCAACGTCTACGGCCCCAACGAGTACCACAAGGGCGGGATGAAGTCGGTCGTGGCCCAGATCTGGCCCAGGGTGGCCGCCGACGAGCCGGTGACCCTGTTCCGCTCGCACAACCCGGCCTACGCCGACGGCGGCCAGATGCGCGACTTCGTCTTCGTCGACGACGTGGTCGACATCGTCGACTGGCTGCTGGAGACCCCGGCGGCTTCGGGCGTGTTCAACGCCGGCTCGGGCCAGGCGCGATCGTTCCTCGACCTGGCCAACGCCACCTTCGCGGCGGCGGGCAAGTCGCCGAAGGTCGAGTACGTCGACACCCCCCTGTCGATCCGGGACAAGTACCAGTACTTCACCGAGGCGCGCATGGAGCGGGCGCGGGCGGCCGGATACTCCGGCCAGTCGACGCCGCTGGAGGAGGGGGTCCGGCGCTATGTGCAGGGCTTCCTGATGCAGGCGGACCCCTACCGGTGAAGCTCCCCCGGCTGACCTTCCGTCAGTGGGTGGGCTGGTTCGGTTTCGCCCTCGTCTTCCTGCTGACCGCCGCCACGGCGGTGTGGCGGGGCGACATCCTGCGCGCCGGACTGGACCCGCAGGTGCCGTTCCAGACCTACACGCCGCCGCCGGCGCCGGATTACGAGAAGCCTGCGGCGTGGGTGCTGCGGGACGCCCGGGCGCCCGCGGCCGGAGACGGGGCGGTGTTCTTCGTCCATTCGACCACCTACGAGGGCGGGCGGCACTGGAACGGACCGGTGGGAACCGCCCAGGGCGAGCGGTGGCTGCGCGAGGTGGTGATTCCAAACTACGCCGGGCCCTTCGCCCGGGCCGGCGCGGTCAGCGCTCCCCGCTACCGCCAGGCCAGCCTCTACACGCGGCTGACGCTGCGCGAGGACGCTCGGGACGCCCGGGCCTTCGCCTACCAAGACATCGTCGCGGCCTTCGACGCGTGGCTGGAGCGCCATCCGGAGGGGCCGATCGTGCTGGCCGGCGTCGAACAGGGCGGGGAGCTGGTCGCGCGGCTGGTGCGGGAGCGGGTGGCGCCCGAGCCGGGGCTGCGCGAGCGGCTCGCGGCGGTCTATCTGATGGACGTCGTGGTCGCCGCGGACGGATTGTCGCCGGCGGTCCCCGCCTGCGAACGGCGCGATCAGGCCGGCTGCGTGGTCGCCTTCTCCCCGGTCGGCGAGGGCAACGACGGGGCGGCGCGTCGGCGGTTGCGGCGGGCGCTGGTCTGGGACGAGCGCGGCCGGCTGGTGGAGCTGGACGGCCGCACGCCGGTTTGCGTGAACCCGCTCACCGGCTCGAGCGACACGGCGCCCGTCGCGGCCCGTGCGCATCGCGGCGCGACCAACGCGACCGGGTTGGAATGGGGCGCCCATCCGGCCCTCATGACCCGCGAGGTGGCCGCGCAGTGCCGCGACGGGCTGCTGCGTCACACGGAGCCGAGGCTGGAGTCTTTCCGCGAGACCGGTAGCTGGGCGGACCGCAGAAAGTCCCGGCCGTACAATCTGTTCTACGGTGATATTGAAGCTGATGTTCAGTCGCGGCTGGCGGCCTGGCGAGCCCGCCGATCGAGCTAGTCCACCCCTGGGCGGTCGTTGCGCCAGTCGAACAGGGCTTCCAGCACCTTCACCGCCTCGCCGCGGGGGGTCGTCAGGTCCGGATCCCGGCCCAGTGTGAGCCGGGCGTCGTCGGCGGCGGCGAGCAGCAGCTCGCGATGCCGGATGGGGTCGGCGAAGCGGTAGGCGGGGAAGCCGCTCTGCTTCAGCCCCAGCGGATCGCCCCCGCCGCGCAGCCGGAAGTCCTCCTCGGCGATCTCGAAGCCGTCCTCGGTGCGGCGCAGCGTCTCCAGCCGCACCCGGGCCGTCTCGCCCAGCCCTTCGTCCCCGCCGCCGTAGAGCAGCAGGCAGGTGCTGGCGGCGGACCCCCGGCCGACGCGGCCGCGCAACTGGTGCAGCTGAGCGAGGCCGAAACGGTCGGCGTGCTCGATGACCATGATCGAGGCGTTGGGCACGTCGACCCCGACCTCGACCACGGTCGTGGCGACCAGCAGCGGCGTGCGGCCGTCGGCGAAATCGGCCATCACCGCCTCGCGTTCGGCGCCGGCCATCTGGCCATGGGCGAGCCCGACCTCGACCCCCATGATGCGGCGCAGCTCGGCGGCGCGGGCCTCGGCCGCGGCGAGGTCGGAGGCCTCGCTCTCGGCCACCAGCGGGCAGATCCAGTAGGCCTGGGCGCCGCCGTCGAGCGCCGCCTTCAGCCGCTTCGCCACCTCGCCGATCCGCGCCAGCGGCAGGACGGCCGTGGTCACCGGGGTGCGGCCCGGCGGCTTTTCGGTGAGGCGCGAGACCTCCAGCTCGCCGTACTGGGTCAGCTCCAGCGTTCGCGGGATCGGGGTGGCGGACATGGTCAGCAGGTGCACCCCGCCGGTGCGCGGGTCGCCCTTGGCCTGCAGCCGCTGGCGCTCGTTGACGCCGAAGCGGTGCTGTTCGTCGATCACGGCGAGGGCGAGGCGGTCGAAGCGGACGGCGTCTTGGAACAGGGCGTGCGTGCCGATGGCGACCTTCGCCTCGCCCGAGGCCAGGGCGGCCAGCCGGGGGCGGCGGTCGGCGGGGGTGTCGCGGCCGGTGAGCAGGACCGTCGCCACGCCGGCGGC
>MGLK01000035.1 GCA_001794825.1 Caulobacterales bacterium RIFCSPHIGHO2_01_FULL_70_19
CTGCGCAGACCGGCCTCTTGCCAACCCCAACAACCCCAGCTCAGATCAACTACGGACTCTTGTTATGGCTGGATGAGAAACGGGGGTCACGTCAGTCAACTTCCGGGAGGCCGAGTCGCACGGGAAGTTTCTGAACTCCGAGTTCAAGGCCAAGGGCTATCCTTGCCGAGAGCTATAATCGCGGAGATTAGGATACACCGGCGTGTCGGCAGGCGACATGACCTTGGTCGACTGCGCTGATTGAGATCGAGGGCCTGCCATACCCAGTCGGTCGCAGGGTGGCGTAGCACGCCCTTATGCAGTGCGGGTGAAGTCTCCCCGTTCCGGAGTTGCCCAGTTTACCACGCAATCTGTCGTCCGAGCCCAGCAAGCACAGAGGTTCGGTCAGTTTACGGGTAATGCGTTGAGCTTATTGCAGAACATTCAGCTTGGGGAGCTATCGTTCTCCCCGTCCAAAACAGACGTGTCTGGGGACGACAACGAACCATCTGGTTGAGCCAGCTGCTCTCGGCAGGACCAGCAAGCAGACTCTCCGAACCTCCGCAATGAGTCAGCAGCAGGCCTCGGAACTCGTCACTCACGCGGTTCCTGCGGCCGGATTCCGAGCCTTTTCGCCTCATCTCGCACCGCATTGTTCAGAGCGTCGGTAGCCACAAGCAGACCGGCAAGCGCACCCCGAGCCGCGGGATAGTCCCTGCCTTCCTGGGCAGCCGCCTTCACCCTCAGCAGAGTACGAGCGCTCAAACCTGTGAGCCGCGCCATAGGGCCAGCCCACTCTGCCCCAAACATGCGTTCACCCAGACGGGTCACGGCGACTGACGCGAGTTCGGACATGCAAGCTCCTGTCTGATATCCCGACAGTGCCCGCTGTGGCCGGCTGCGTCAATCTTGAGCTTCTCCGAGGGGTTTCTCCGAGGGGTTTCTCCGAGGGGTTTCTCCGAGGGGTTTCTCCGAGGGGTTTCTCCGAGGGGTTTCTCCGAGGGGTTTCTCCGAGGGGTTTCTCCGAGGCCTGCGGGCGATGGGCGGCAGCGCGCGGCCGATCAACCTCCGCTTTGTGCAGCTCGGGATCTGACGCTTGACCAAGGCCGACAAGTGTCGGATTATCCGACAGCTCCGGCGACGTGCAGGAGCGAGATCGGAAAGGACCGAAGCCATGATCACCGCCGCCAGTGCGCCCGCTGCCCGTACCCTCATCACCCTCACCACCCTTGAGGAGTCGGGCTTCCGCTTTGCTGCCTTCGCCGGCGAACTCCTTCGATCCAAACACCGCGGGTGGTGCTCCAATGAGGATCGGGGCACCGTCTTCCGCCCCCTGATCGTCCGGACGTCGTCCGGCAGGAGCGGAGCTCGTTTCGTCGCGGGGTACCAAGTCAGTGACTCAGAGGTGATCGTGCTTGACCTCGGACTGACGTTCCAAGGGCCGCAGGCCGGCGAGCTCGGCGTCTGTGAGGCAGCTGGCGAAGCTGCGGCCTATGCTGACGCGATCAGTGAGCGGGAGGCCTATCGTTTTCGGACACTAGCTGCCTCCCGCCGGAAGCTGCCGCAGGCGCTTCATGAGCTCGGACTTCGCTGGGCCGCATAACTCGTCGCACCCGTAAACAACGCCCCGGCGCCAATCGGCCCGGGGCTTTTTGCTGCCCGCTGCCTGCCGAACGAATCCCGCGACATGCAGTAGCCTCCGCACTCTGGCGGAGCAGTACACATGGTATCAGGCTAGGGAGCAACGTATGGGCGCTTTGGTGATCAACGAACCTGAGGTTGACAAGCCCCCTCCCCGTCGATCTGCCGCACAGGACGCTTTGCGCATCCTGGCGATCGGCCCATTCTTCGTTGTCGCCTTCTGGATCTTCTCCGCCTGGCTGACGTCTCGAGGCATCTCGATACCCTGAGCGCGTGAGGCGAACCTCGGTTGACGTCTGCTTGGCCTGCGACGCCCGTTTCATCTCTTCTCGTTCTGCGGCGTACAGCGCACTGGCACGCATCGGCACGCATGAGCGGAAGTTGGCTTTAGATCAGAGTCAGGTGCAGCGTGAATGCTGTGACCCTCTAAGCCGTTGAACTACCACACAAACTGGGTCCCATCTGGCCAGACCCCCTGCCCCGGGGCGCGCACCGAGCCCGGATTTCGAGGCAATCCAAAGCTCGCAATAGCACTTTGAGCCTGTTCCACCTGTTCCGAGCACCTGTTCCAGGTAAGCCATTGTTCTCAAAGCATCGGAACAGGTGGAACAGGTGGAACAGCGATTTGGGGAGAGATGGAAAAACCGCGCGGGCGAGTGGGCGTGTGGCGTCAGCGCAGGGGCACGACAAGATTCCCGCAACGCCCGTTCACCCGTTCCTCCTGTTCCGACGGGGAAAAGGCCGTTACGATTCAGAAGGTTATCTAGAACAGGTGGCCGTTGGACCTGATGATGGAAACCTCAAACCTGTTCCAACATACTCGTGGTGTCCTTGGACAAGTTAGCCGGGAGCGGACATCCCAAAGGTCAGTTCGGGGTGGAAACCGGACGTTCGCCGCCGTAGCCGGTCTCCATTATCAGAGAACCTGAACGCCGGAAGGAGCGGTCTGAGCATGCGCGGCTACTATCGTTGGCTAGGCAGAACAATGATGGCTGTCGCCGTTCTGCTACCCGCCTTCTGGACTCTGTTGGTGCTTTCGCTTGCAGGCCACCCAACGGTGACGCTCGCGAATACGCTGCCCCCGCTCCTCGGAGTCTACGCGATGTCGGTGGCAGCGTTCTTGATCGGCCGAGTGCTGGCGAAAATCCCACCAGGCCAGTGAAGGTCCGCTATGGGTCGACTGCCGTCCATAATTCACGCTCAGGAACTGGACATCCAGCCACGACCGCGGGGCGGTCAGTGCACCCTGCAGAAGATGCGCTGCTTGCCATAGTTCTTCGTGTTCCTCTGACCAGCCACTCGCCAACCTGGGACCAACCTCATTGCACGGCCGAGCATCTGTTGCGTCCTCTGGTCGTATTTCGCTCGATCTAAGCCCAGGACGTGGTCACGAACCTCAGCGAGACAGACTTCGGAGCGAAGCTCGCCATGGGCGACACCTTCGGCTCCGAAACCATCGCCGACCGGGCTCTCGAGCCATGCTGATATTTGGCCGGCGAGCACCTCGTCTGCCGTTTCCTGGCGCCGACTCTCTTGCAGCTCCGCCGCTTCTTCTGAAGCAGCGGCGTTCCGAAGGTAGAGCGGCAGTGAGCCAGCGGGCGACTGTTCGCGCCACGTCGCGTACATCGCCTTTGCCTCCGCCCAAATCTGATCAATCTCGGCTTCAAGTCTGTCTGTATCGATCTCCTCCACACTGCATGCGATCGGCCAGAAACGACGACCGCCGGTAGCGTCGCGCAGGTACTCGGTCTCGTTGGTGCTACCCATAAACACGCAGGAGCGGTGAAACTCGACCGCACGTCGGGCGTACGCCATTCGCACCTTGTCAACGGGCCGGCTGATGAAGCCTTTGAGCGTTGTCACCTCCGCCCGCGAGAAGCCTTGGAGTTCAGGGATTTCGCAGATCCAGGCACCTTGCATCTTCTCGACCATGCCTTGTGTATCGTGGAAATCACCCTCGAGTTCGCAAGCCCATGACCTTCCGAGGATGCGGATGAACGTAGATTTCCGCTTGCCTTGCGTCCCCTCCAGGATCGGTACGAAATCGAACTTGTGGCCGGGTTCGAAAATCCTGGTGATTGCCCCCACCATAAACAGGACCGCCGACTCCCTGTGGTACGGCGTGTCCGGAGCGCCGAGATACTCGGTGAAGAGGCGTTCGACACGGCAAATGCCGTCCCAGATCAGTCCCGCAAGGTAGTCCCGGACCGGGTGGAAGGCGTTCTCGTGTGCGACCAGGTCGATCGCCCCACTAAGATCCCGGTCGCTGACTTTGATCCCGTAGCCACCCTGGCGCTCCGGCGCCTCAATCAGCGCCCGAACGGCATGGTCATGGCTGTCCGACCATAGACTGCCGTTCCGGGGATCTCGAGGTGTCCAGATCGCTCCATCGAGTTGGCGTATCGGCTTAGGGGCTTCCTTTTGGAGGCGCAGTGTTCCGGGCTTGCGGATCAGCACTACTTCGCGAGTGAACTCATTGAAGGCCACGACGCCGCGGAGCCGAACATCGTTGCGGACGATCAGTTGAACGTTAGGTAGCGTCGGCTTGACGATGCCGTCTTCGTTCCGTTGCAGGAATGATCGCCACTCCGGATCGTAGACCAGGGGCGGACGTGTCACTCCAGCGGCGCGCGGCGTGATCGGATGCGGTGTGCCGCCGAGCAGTTCGGCCAGGTCTGCGTCGACCGCCGAAGCGGCCGGCAGCACGGTCAGCGCGGTCGAAGGTCGCCCTAGCAGGTCGGCGAGGTCGTCATCGGCCTCCACGAAGCCATCATCGAGCGCGGCATGGGCGACCGACAGGCGGTGGTCCGCGGCGGCCTTGATGATCGAGGCCATGCGGACCGGGTTCTTGACGTGGCCCTTGCCGAAGGAGCGCCACACGGCCGCCTGGTCCTTCGGATCGAACTTCGCCGACGCCTTCGACCACTCGCACCACCGCTCGAAGCCCGCCTGCTGCCCCTGGTGCTCGTGGTGCAGCGCCTGGCCGACCTGAAGCCAGCAGTCGCGGTCCTCGACCCAATCCGGCGGCAACCCGGCGAGGGCGTCGTCGATCTCGGCGGTCGTGAGACCCATCGGCTCGGAGCGGACCAGCGCGAACAGGTCGTCATCGTCGTCGCCGGATAGGTGATCGACCGTCGAAACACCCCATCCGGAGACGACTGCGGCCGGAATCAGGGGTCCGACGCCGATTTCGAGCAGATCCACGTCGAGCGGACGGCCCCAGCGGTAGGGTTCGCCGGTGTCGGGGTGGATCGAGGGCGGGAGAACGGCCTGCTTGCCGGTCCCGAAAAGCTCGATCTCCCAGTCCCATTTCTTGACTTCGCGGTCCTTTTTCGCGTCCCAGACCATCGAAAAACCGGCGGAATGGGCCAGTTTTCGGCTCCGGAACGGCGATTCCGACACGAAATACAGGTGTTTCGACGCTCCGCCGCTGCCTGAGACCACAAACGGGGCTTCCCGGGCCTCCGGCCACATCGCGAGCAGCGCGGCCCAGGCGTCTTCGGCCTGTTTCGGGTCGCGAATGTCGATGTCGATCAGATGAACGTAGCCGGCGGCGGTCTTCGACGGCTCGCCCGCCCGGATGCCGAGATTCGACCCGCTGCGGTACGATTCGCGCAGGGTCTCGAAGGTGTGGACGGGGGCTGTCGACCAGCCGTCGTCGATCGGCGCCTTCTCGCGGCGCCGGAGCCAGTGGACGGCGATGCCAGCGGCGACCAGCGGTCGCGCGGCGGACAGAATCTCGCTCTCAGCGGGCAGCATGGGGCTGCCGCCCAATGGCTGAGGGCGGGTTGCGGTCAGCGACATCATCGCTTTGGTCCTTCAGGGGTAAACCGGCCCTAGTCGGGGACTTGCCCCAACCAGAGGCCCAGACGCCGGCGGCTGGAACGAACGGATCGCGGATCGATCTGAAGACCCAAGCCGCCCTCAGGCGTAGTGACGAGCATCGCTGAGAGCGCTGCTCGATAGCCCAGAACCCGCGATATCCGCTGCCGTGCTGCTGATTCAGCTGCGGCGAACCTAGCGGCCAAGGCTGCCTCGAGACCTTCGGCGGCTAGGTCTCGCTCGCGGCTCCGTTCCCATGCAGACCAGCGGCTCACCGGGCTAACCTAAGGAGTGATTGACTGCGCCTCGGGCGCCGTTTGCTTTGCCGGACCCGCCGGCAAATCTGCTTAGCGGAAAGGCCCTTCTGTAGGAGCCTGGCAAGGACAGCCGGTGGCAAGCTAGGCATGCCCGATCTCCGCCTTGGCCATCGCGAGTACAGCGCTCATTTTGAACCACCCGCCCCGCCTGGCCTGGCAGCGTCCCGAAGTTCAATCTCGTGGCGGTTTGCGATGCGCGCGGCGCCAAGTTCGAGCAGCCGCTCCTGCTCGCCGTTCTTGTCCGAGGGGACTTCGAACAACTCGCCGGGCTTGATCACCGTAGCGACGCTGCGGATTATTGGCTCGCCGTTTTTGTCGAAGCGTCCCGTGAATTCCATGGTGCCCGTCCAGTTGTGGCGGATTGCATGAATGGCGATCAGTTTGGTCATTGGGCGATCTCCGCCTTGAGAAGATTGAGACTGGTGCGGGCGGCCTCGTCGAGCGCCTCAGGACCCAGTTCCCCCGGGGCAACCCGGTGCGGCAGGGCCTTCACTAAACTCGTGGCAATCGCCGAGCCTGAGATGAGGCTGTTTGGCTCCACGGCAGGTCCGGTTTGGAAAACTGGTCCGAGCAACTCGAGCTGGAGTGCATCCAGTGCGAAAAGCTCCGCCAACGGCGCCTGAAGGGTCGACAAACAAGCCTTTGAAGTCTCGAGGGCTGCGTGCAGGCGAAGGCCTTTCCAAGCCAAGAACTGGTTGGCTAACTCCCGGCGGAGCTGCGGCAACTCGGACATCATGCCCGCGCGATCCCGGGTGAGCACTTGAATGGCCTCGTTGGCGGCCGCGATTTCGGCTTGGTACTTTCGCAGCCGCTTACCCTCCGTCGGGTCTTCGGGGGGGAGCGAATCCCCTGCAAGCGTCGCTTGCAGGTTTCGCTCGTTCCGTTCGGCCACGAGTTCGTCGAACGACGACTGGGCTGCGTCCGCGCGGGCGCGGAGCTCATTGATCCGTCCATCCACGAGGCGAACGGCCTCCTCCTGCTCCGCGATGACGGCGCGCTGCGCTATCACGGCCGAAGGGTGAATGCCGATGGTCGTCATCGCGCTCCTCCTACCTTCGCTGCGGCCCAAGCAAGCACGCCGGTCGCCCCATCGATAGGATAGCGGACGCGACGTCCCACCCGGACAAAGGGGGGCGACTTTTCGGGCGTGTACAGGCGGAGCTTGGTGAGATAGCTCGGGCTAAGCTTCAGGAGCTTGGCCACATCTTCGACGGTTCCGAACTCTGTTGGATGGTGCATCTGGGTCTCCTCAGAAGACCTCATGATGCTCAAACCCAGAGCTGCACCAGACGGGGAGGAAGAAATAAAGTGGCGACACTTTATCCCCGTGAGGGACCCCGCTCTAACAGCATGCGGTCGATCAGATCGCCGGCTTCTGATGGGTTGGCGCTTAGAATCTGACCCGCCAGTCTGTCGCAGACTAGAAGGCTTGTCAGGATTTCGCTTCGGTCGAAGGCAAGGAGACGAGCCCGCCGTTGACGGAGGATGTCTAGTTGCCGGGCTGCAACCAGTCCCCCTCCGGCATTCCCTTGTTCTACTTCGCTGATAAGTCCCTCGAGGGACCTGATCTCATCCCGGCGCCTGGCGTCCACGCACTCCACCACAGCAAGGTGCCGCGCCAGGCCAAGAGCGGTTTGAGCCGCCTCTCTTAGGGAGGTTCCCAACATCAGTAGCGCCGATAGTTCGCGAACACTCGGCTCCGTTAAGTCCCTCTCGACCCCTGCCCGCCTTGCCAGACGGGAGCGGAAAGCCGCCTCTTCATCGTCGACTCTTTCGCTCACCGAACGGCCACTGGCAGGTGACTCGCCGGCCGCTCTGACGATCTCACGACAGGCTTCCCTGAGGCTGGAGCCACTTCTAAGCCGTTCCTCAATCCAGATGTCTTTGGCCCAGGTCTTTGCCTGAGCACCCTCATCGAGGACGGGCAGCACCGCGCCGGCCGAAAGCAAACGATCGACGAGCAGAGTCTCGCAGGCGGCACAGGTCGAGTCGGTGAGATCCATATCGGATAGGTACCAACTTGCCCGCTCGACCAAGTCCGCCCTGAACATGGTCTGCGCCTGTCTCTCCAAGAGCTCCACATCATCTTCCAGAGGGGCGCAGGCTGAAGTGCCGATGTCCGCCTGGTCGACCGACATCAGTGTGTCGCCGTGCCGGATGACCTGTGATTGGCCTCGTTTTCGCAACCACACGCCCTGGCGATCATCCGCAGTGGCAGGGCCGAAATCCTCCGGCCAATCAGCGCCAATCCTCGCTCGATAGAGATCATCCGAGGCGGCTTCTCGCACCAAGTCACGGTGCAGGTGGCGAAATGCCTCAGCGGCACTCACCTTCTTCAGACATGCGAGATAAGTAGTTGCTTGCGTTCGAGGTGCCCGAACAGGAGGTTCTATAGGCCCGCGAGCCGCGGGCGGTTTGCTGAGCACGACCTGTTGTCGATCGCAGTAATCTCTCAGTTCACGCTCAAGGTTTTCGCGGCGCCATTTGCGCAGTTTTATTGCGCAGCGCTCGACCCACTTGGCAGCCCGAGTTACCGCTCGTTCGCGATTAATCGCTTGCGTCAGCAGATCGGCACGGGTCATTTCCCAGAAGGCCCTTCCAAGCCGAGCGCAGTCGCAATCGCCCCCGCTATCGCATTTGAGGCTCGGCTCAGAGACTGATCAGCCACGTGAGCGTATCTCGTGGTGGTCGACGCTGAACGGTGTCCTAAGAGCTGCCCGACCACGTAGAGGCCAAGGCCTGAGGAAGCACCGACTGACGCGAAGGAATGCCTCAAGTCGTGGATTCGGAGGTCGTGCAGGCCCGCGTGCGCGCGGATGCGTCGCCAGGGACGGTTAAGATCGGTCCGCGGGCGCTCAGCTTCTCCCGAAGTTCCAGGCTCACCCGCGATAACGAACGGACCACTGGGCTTGATTGAGGCGAGCACTGCAAGAGCTGCGTCGCTGAGGATCAGTACCTTTCTGCCGGTTTTGGAGTCAGGCAAGACCGCGAGTCCCTGCCTCTCGTTCACCTGATCCCACCGCAGATTCAGGATTTCCCGCAGGCGGGCGCCCGTCAGTATCAGCAGTTTGATTGCCGCGATTGCGTAGGGATCGACGACTACTCGCCGGTTCTCCGCGCGCGGTGCGTGCTTCAGCTTCTTAGATGGATCGGGCGTCCAGGGAATTCCTGCGGAGCCAGCCAGCACGAGCGTTTGACCGAGTCGCGCGAACTCCTCCTCAGTGAGGTACCTCTCCCGCAGATGCTCGCGATAGGCATCAGCGGCCGTTGCGGGGTTCTCAAACTGCGCTGGCAGTTGCCCCTGTCTCTTTCCGTACTCGAGGGCGGCTCGAAGCATCACCACGACGCGATTAGCCGTGACTGGGTGCTTGCGGCCGATCGTCCGGTGCAGGTCCGTTATGTCCCTTCGCGAAAGGAGGTGCGCAGGGCGGGACCCAATCTGCGGATCAATGTGGATGCGGAGGTACCCAGCGTAGAGCGTGTGCGTGGTGGGCTTCCGTAGCCTTGCGACGCGCCCTTCGATGTAACCCTGAACCACCTCGTTCACTGTAGGTGCGTTCCTCCGGGCTTGACGCTCAGCCGCAGGATCGCCTCCGAGCCGCACCTTGGCGAGATGCTGCTCGGCCATCGCGCGGGCATGGTCGGCACGGAAATGCGGAGCATCCCTTCCAAGCACGATCCGCCGTTTGGGCACCCGCCGGCCACCAGCCCCGGGCCGGAATTCTACGAAGTAAGAGATCAGCCCCTGCGGGCTGATACGAACGCCGAACCCCGTCAGCCGCCGATCATAGTGGATGACGGCTCGGCCCGGCTCACCCTCCATTGCCGCGATCGTCCGGCGGTCGATATCGATCAACGCCACGGTGCTCTCCTGTCGCCACCGTGTCGCCACGGAACAGGAGAATTCTAGGAACCTCGGTGAACCTACACAAGCCCACGTGATTGATAATTATCGATTTTCAAGCTGTTCTTGAAAATCATCCCAGCGCCCGCCTGACCCTATGATCGGTTTTGTAAACCGAAGGTCACGGGTTCGATCCCTGTAGCCGGCACCATCGCCTCACCTCGGGCCCCTGTCGGCTCCGGGACCGCCGCGGCCAGACGGCGCCGCGCCTCATGCAGACGGGCGAATTCCAGCGCCGCCTCGCTGCCGAAGAGGACCGGGTCCGCCGAGTGCGCATCCTCGATCACGGCGAGGACCGCGTCGATGGCGTCCTCGCGCGTGGGACGCTCCTCCCTGACCAGCGCGTCAAGCAGGAGGACCAGCCGCTTGCGGCGGGAGCTGGCCTCCGCGCGAAGCTCGCTCTCCGCTCCCGGTCGACGCAGGGGCGGCGGCGAGGCGGGCGTCGCGACCAACGGTGTCCGCGGGGTCGCAGGGGCCGCCTCTGCCCGCGTCCTGGCGGACGGATCGCGGGACGCCTCGCCCGCCAGCCTGCCGCAGCGCCGGCAGCGTTCCGACTGATGGCGCTCCGACCAGTAGTAGACGTGCCGACAGAGCAGCGGCTTCAAAGGCGACAGCATGATCCTTCCCCCGGACCCTTCGATTCGCTCCTGCGGAAAGGATTTGTCAACCACTGTTCGGCAACGGGCCGAAAATCCCGCTATCCCCCGCCGAGCGCCACCGCGATGCGGTAGGTCACGAAGGCGGCCAGGTAGGCCAGGCCGAACATGTAGGCGATCATCACCCACATCCACCTGGCCGAGTTGGTCTCGCGCCGGACCACGCCGAGAGTGGCCACGCACTGCGGCGCGAAGATGTACCAGGCCAGGAAGGCCAGGCCCGTGGCCAGCGACCAGTGCGCCGCCAGGGTCGTCGCCAGCACGCCTGTGGCGCTCTCGGCGTCGGCGACGGCGTAGACCGTGCCCAGCGCCGCCACCGCCACCTCGCGGGCGGCCATGCCCGGCACCAGAGCGACCACCATCTGCCAGTTGAATCCGATCGGGGCGAACAGCGGCTCCAGCGCCCGCCCGATCATGCCGGCGAAGGAGTATTCGATGGCCGGGGCCGTGGCGCCTTCCGGCGGATAGGGGAAGGTCGACAGCGCCCAGACCACGATCATCAGCGGCAGGATGATCCGCCCGGCGCGCTCAAGGAAGATCCGCGCCCGGAGCCACAGGTTGAACAGAACGCTCTTCAGATCCGGCGTCTTGTAGGCCGGCATCTCCATCATGAAGGGCTCGACGGCGCTGCGCCAGAACAGCTTGCGGATCACGAACGCCACAGTGAGCGCGCTGACGACGCCGGCGAGGTAGAGGCCGAACATCACCAGGCCCTGCAGGTTGGCGAAGCCCCACACCGTCTGGTTCGGGATGAAGGCGGCGATGATCAGGGTGTAGACCGGGATGCGCGCCGAACAGGTCATCAGCGGCGCCACCAGGATGGTGGTCAGGCGGTCCCGCTTGTTGTCGATCACCCGCGTGGCCATGACCCCCGGAATGGCGCAGGCGACGCTGGACAGCAGCGGGATGAAGGCGCGGCCGTGCAGGCCGGCGACGCCCATGATTCGGTCCAGCAGGAAGGCCGCGCGGGCCATGTAGCCGAAATCCTCGAGCAGGATGATGAACAGGAACAGGATCAGGATCTGGGGCAGGAAGACCAGCACGCTGCCGACGCCCGAAATCAGGCCGTCGACGATCAGGCTCTGCCAGATGCCGTCCGGGATCACGCCGGCGACGAGTCCGCCGAGGCCCGTCAGCAGGCCCTCGAGGCCGTCCGCCGCCGGCGTGGCCCAGGCGAAGACCGCCTGGAACATGACGAACATGACGGCGCTCAGGATCAGCAGTCCGCCGACCGGGTGGAGCAGCACCGCGTCGATCCGGCCCGTCAGCGTGTCGGGTCGCTCCGGCGGCCGCACGCAGGCCTTCATGATCCGTTCGGCCTCCGCGGCCTTGCCGCGCAGCGCTTCGGCGTCGGGCGGCGCCCAGCTGCCCGCGGTCGCCGGAACGGTGGAGGCGGCGATCGCCTCGACGGCGGCGATCAGCTCCTCGATCCCGCGCTTGCGCGTGGCCACGGTCGTGACGATCGGCACGCCGAGCTCGGCCTCCAGCCGCTCCAGGTCGATTCGCAGCCCGGTGCGCTGGGCGATGTCGTACATGTTGAGCGCCAGCACCATCGGCCGGCCGACCGCCTTCAGTTCGAGGATGAGGCGGAGCACGAGCCGCAGGTTGGTGGCGTCCGCGACCGCCACGATCACGTCCGGCGGCGTCTCCCCCGCAAGTCGACCGAGAATGGCGTCGCGGGTGACCTCCTCGTCGGGGCTCCGGGCGCGCAGCGAATAGGTGCCCGGCAGGTCGAGCACCGAGATCGTCCGGCCGGCGTTGCGGACGAAACCCTCCTTCCGCTCCACCGTGACGCCGGCGTAGTTCGCCACCTTCTGGTGGGCCCCGGTCAGGGCGTTGAACAGGGCGGTCTTGCCGCTGTTCGGATTGCCGACCAGCGCGACCCGCACATTGCGCACCTGCATGTCCATCAGGCGGCGCCCTCGACACGGATGGTGATGCTCGCCGCCTCGTGGCGACGCAGGGCGACCCGCATGTCGTCCACCTTCAGCGCGATCGGGTTGCGGCCGAACAGGCCCTCGTGGAGCAGCTCGACCCGCGCGCCCTCGACGAAGCCGAGCTCCAGCAGCCGGCGCTCCAGTTCGGCCGTGTGCTCGTCCTCGCGATGGTGGCAGCCCACGCGGACGATGACGCCGCGCGCGCCCTTGCGGGCCTCGCTGAGCTTGAAGGTGTCGGACATGGCTTTCGGACCGGCCGGCGTCGGGGCGCCTCTTGCTGACACTGATTATCAGGTGCGAACCCGAAGCGTCCAGCCCGACACGGCGCCGCAGGTGGCGCCCTCCCCGGGGGATCGGCTATCACGGTGCGCTTACCGGAGATCGACATGACACGCCCTGCTCTCGCCGCCGCCCTGTTGCTGCTGACCGCCTGCGGCGACGGCGGCGGAACGGCCGCGAAGCCTGCGGGCGCCCAGGCGGGCCCTGCGCCAGCGGCCGTCGACAAGGCGGCGGTGCTGGCCTCGCTGCCGGCGCCGTACGACAGCGCCGATCTGGACAACGGGCGCCGGGTCTTCGCCCGCTGCCGGGCCTGCCACACCATCACGGAAGGCGGGCCGAACATGACCGGCCCGAACCTCTACGGCGTCTTCGGACGTGAGGCCGGCGAAAAGGAAGGCTACAACTACTCGACTGCCTTGCGCGAGGCGGAGTTCACCTGGGACGCCGAGCAGCTGGACCACTGGCTCGAGAATCCGCGTGAATTCCTTCGGGGCAACAAGATGTCCTTCCCCGGCATCCCGGACGCCGCGGATCGCCGCGACCTGATCGCCTTCCTGAAGATCGAGACGGGATACGCGCCGGCCGCTGAGGACTGACCTATTCGGCCGCGGCGGGGACCGAGTCGTTGGCCGTCAGTTCCTTTGCCTCCCACTCCTCGATCTTGCGGGCGGTGTATTCCGGCGACTTCGTGAACCGGGCCAGCACGCCGTAGATCACCGGCACCACGAACAGGGTGAGCAGGGTCGCGAACATCGCCCCGGCGAAGATCACCACGCCGATGGTCTGCCGGCTGCCGGCCCCCGCGCCCTGCCACAGCACCAGCGGCAGGGCCCCGAAGGCGGTGGCGATAGAGGTCATGATGATCGGCCGCAGGCGCAGGGTCGACGACTCGATGATCGCTTCGCGGATCGACCGGCCCTGGTCGCGCAGCTGGTTGGCGAACTCGACGATCAGGATCCCGTTCTTGGCCGCGACACCGATCAGGATGATCAGGCCGATCTGCGAGTAGATGTTCAGGCTGGAGCCGGCCATCACCAGGCCGAACAGACCGCCGGCTGCGGCGAGCGGGACGGTCAGCATGATCACCGCCGGGGTGATCCAGCTCTCGAACTGCGCCGCCAGCACGAGGAACACCAGCAGCAGGGCCAGGCCGAAAGCCCACGCCACCGCTCCGCCGGCCTCCTGCTGGTCGCGCGCCGCGCCGCCCCACTGGGTCGTGACGACGCCCTGCGGCTGTTGCGCCGCCACCGAGCTCAGGAATTCCGTGGCGTCCACAAGGGTGACGCCGGGATTGAGATCGGCGCTCAGGGTGATCGCCCGCTGCCGATCGAGGCGGCGGCGCTCCGGCGTGTCGCCGCTGGTCTCGGTCGTGACCACCGCCGACAGCGGCACCAGAGCCCCCGAACCGGTGTTGACATAGAGCGCCTCAAGGTCGCCGACGCTGCGCCGGGCGTCCAGCTCGGTCTGGAGGATGACGTCGTACTCCTGCCCGCCCTTGAGGTAGGTGGTGGCCCGCCGCGAGCCGAACATGGTCTCGAGCGTGCGGCCGATGGACTGCGACGAGACGCCGAGCGCCGCCGCCTTCTCCGGATCGACATCGACCAGCAGGCGCGGCGCGTTCGGCTCGTAGTTCAGTCGTGGCCGCGAGAAGCCGGGATTCTCCAGCGAGGCCGCCAGCACCGGCTGCAGCCACTGGTAGATGTCCTCGTACTCGGCGCCGGTGACCACCATCTCGATGGAGTTCGAGTTGCCGCCGCCGCGCTGGAAGGCGCCGGGGGTCGAGGCGTTGACCTGCGCCCCGGTCTGGTTGCGGAGCTTGCCGTTCAGCTCCTGGGCGATCTCGTCGGCGGAGCGATCGCGCTCCGACCAGTCGGCGAGGGTCAGCACCGCATTGCCGGAGTTGAAACTGCCGCCGCCGAAACCGGGGGCGGAAACGAGGTAGGTCTCCGCCTCGCCGCTGGCGACATACTCGGCCAGCGTCGGCTCCAGCCCCAGCATGATCTCGCGCGTGTAGTCGAAGCCGGCGCCTTCCGGCCCCTGCACGCGAACCACGACCCGGCCGCGGTCCTCGTCCGGCACGAGGGTCTCGGGCAGGTTCAGGAACATCACCGCCGCACCGGCACCGATGAGGACGACGACGCCCGCCACGCCCGCCACCGCCGCCCGGCGGCCAAGAAGGGCGTTCAGCGAGGCGCCGTAGGACGTCTTCAGCTGGTCCATGGCCCAGTCGACCCGGCGGGCCAGCCAGCCGCCGCTGGCCGCGGGCCTCAGGATTTTCGACGCCAGCATCGGCGAGAGGGTGAGCGCCAGGAAGGCGGAGAAGGCCACCGCCGCCGCGATGGCCGCGGCCAGCTCGACGAACAGACGGCCGACGTAGCCCGGCAGGAACAGGAGCGGCGCGAACACCGACAGCAGAACGACGGTGGTGGCGACCACCGCGAAGAACACCTGTCGGGCGCCGCGCTCGGCGGCCACGAGCGGCGGTTCGCCGTGGTCGAGGCGACGCTGGATGTTCTCGGTCACCACGATGGCGTCGTCGACGACCAGGCCGATCGCCAGCACCAGGGCGAGCAGGGTCAGCAGGTTCAGCGAGAAGCCCAGCGGCGCCAGCACGATGAAGGTCGACAGCAGGCAGATCGGAGCCACGATCGACGGGATCAGCGCCGCCCGCAGGGTGCCGAGGAAGATGAAGTTCACGAGGGCCACGAGCACCATGGAGATGCCGATGGTGATCCAGACCTCGTCGATGGCGTGCGAGGTGAAGACCGAGTTGTCGGAGCCGACGACCAGTTCGACCCCCTCGGGCAGGCTGGGCCGGATGTCCTCGATCATGTCGCGCACCCCCGCCGAGATGGCGAGGTCGTTCGACTGGGCCTGGCGGGTGATGGCGAGGCCGATCTGGTCCAGGCCGTTGCCCCGGAACAGGCGGCGGTCCTCCTGCGGCGCCTCCTCCACGCGCGCGATGTCGCCCAGCCGGGTGACGTAACCGGTCGGGCCGAGGATGGCCCCGCTGGCTCCGCTTGGCAGGCCTCCCGCAGAGGCGGAGCTCGCCGTGGAGGACGTCGCTCCGGTTGGGGACATGCTCAGCCCGCGCACGCCGATCGGCAACTGCCGGAAGTCGGCCGCGTTGGCGTAGGTCCGCGCCACCCGCACCGTGTAGTTCTTCTGCCCCGACTCCAACGCCCCGGCGGGCAGCTCGACGTTCTGGGTGGTGAGCGCGTTCTCGACGTCGGTGACCGTGATGCCGCGCGCCGCCATGGCCGCGGCGTCCAGCCAGATGCGCATGGCGTAGCGCTGCTCGCCGTAGATATTGACCGCCGCCACGCCCGGCACGGTCGCCAGCCGGTCGAGCAGGTACCGGTCGGCGTAGTCGGTCAGCTCGAGCCGGTTCATGTTCGTGGCGCGCAGGAACAGGATCATGATCGGCTGGGCGTCGGAGTCCGCCTTGCGCACCTCGGGCGGATCCGCCTGGTTCGGCAGATTGCCGACGACCCGGGACACCCGGTCGCGCACGTCGTTGGCGGCGTCGTCGATGTCGCGGTCGAGCGAGAACTCCACCGACACGCTGGAACGGCCGTCGCGGCTGGTGGAGTTGATCCGCTCCACCCCCTGGATGCCGGCGATCTGCTGCTCGATCGGCTCGGTGATCCGGCTCTCGATCACCTCGGCCGAGGCGCCGGCGTAGCTGGTGTTCACCGAGACGATCGGCGGGTCGACGTCGGGAAGCTCGCGGACCGGCAGGAAGAAGAAGCTGGCGGCGCCGATGACGCAGAGCACGATGGCCGCCACCGCCGCGAAGACGGGGCGCCGGACGGCGACGTCGGAGAGCATCATCGGGCGGCGCCCTTCTCGGCCGCGCCCCGCGGGGCGGCGCCGGCGACGCGGATCGGCGCACCTGGCTGGATGCGGTTCAGGCCCGAACCGACCACGCGATCGCCGGCGCTCAGGCCGGACACGATCTCGACGAAGCCGCCCTCGACGGCGCCGGTCTCGACCTCCACCCGCTGGGCGGTCGCCCCGCGTTCGCCCGCGGCGATCCGGTACACGAACGCGCCTTCGCCCTCGTACTGCACCGCGGACTCGGGCACGGCCGGCGCCGTCCGCTGTCCCTGCGCGACCGTGACCCGCACCGCCATGCCCGGACGGATGCGCCATCCGGGGTTCGGGATCTCGGCCCGGGCGGTGACGGCCCGCGTCTGCTCGTTGACGCGCGTGTCGATCAGCGCGATCCGGCCGCTGAAGGGCTGGTCGCCGTAGGCGTCGACGGTCGCCGTGATCGGCTGACCGGTGCGAAGCACCGCGAGGTAGCGTTCCGGGACCGGGAAATCGACCCGGACCACGTCGATGTCGTCCAGGGTGGCGATCACGGCGCCCGGGTTCACAAGAGTGCCGGGGGTCACCGTGCTGAGGCCGAGAACGCCGGAGAACGGCGCCCGGATGACGCGGTCGCCCTGTCGCGCCTCGGCCGCATTCAGCGCCGCCTGGGCGCTCTCAAGCTGGGTCTCGTACTGCTCGACCATCATCGGCGACGCAAAGCCGCGCTCCCCGAGCTCGCGATAGCGCTCGTACATCGACCGGGCCTGCAGCACCTGCGCCCGCGCCTCGCCGACGCCGGCGTCTTCCTCCCGCGCCTGCAACTGCACCAGAGGCGTGCCGGCGGAGACCCTCTGGCCGTCGGTGAACAGGACGCGGGTGATCAGTTCGCTGGTCGAGGAGGTGATGTTCACCGACCTTCTGCCCCGCGCCACGCCAAGGACGCGGATCTCGTCGCTGAACGACCGCGGCGTGGCGACCGCCTGCGAGACCTGCTGGCCGCCGCCGCGCCCGCCGGGGCCGCCGCGAGCGCCGCCCGTGTCCTCGCCGGCAAAGGCGAGGCGGAGAACCACCGCCACGACCATCAGGCCGAGCAGCACGCCGGCCGCGACAAGAAGGAAATGGCGTCTGATCACGCGGGAGGCACTCCGGACTGGGAAGGCGCCGGCTTAGCGACTTCCCGCGGCGGCGCAATTCAAGTTGATGTAACGGAGCCGGTTTCCGTTTCCGTCGCGGCGAGGCCCCTGTTTACGTCCGCCCGCCGGCCCCGGATCACCGGGCGTCAGAAGCGACGCCAGAGGGCGATCACCGGCCCGGCTGACCGCGGCGTTTCGCGGCCGTACACGGCTTCACGCCAGCCGGCCTGCACGCTCCAGGCCCCGAAGCGCCGCACCACCGAGGCTTCGACGGAGAGCCAGCGCGGTCCATTCCCGTCGGCCGCGCCGGCGTAGGCCTGCCCCAGAGCCATCCAGTCCTCGCCGAAGTGGGCGCCGAGGGTCGCGTCCACCCGCGTCTCGTCTGGCAGCCCCTCGCGCATGCGTCGGGCGGCCTGCAGCTCGACGAAGCCGCCGCTGAAGGCGCCGAATCGGCCGCCCGGCGCGGCGAACGAACGGCCGACCGACGCCCGGACCTCCCAGTCCCGATCGCCCTCGCCGGGCGCGGCGTAGCCGGCGTTCCGCCCCTCGCCTCCGTCGGCGACGCCGCCGTAGAGCGAGACCGACGTGCGATCGTCGCCCCAGACCTGCCAGTTGACTCCGATCTCGAGCGGCCCGCGCCCCTCGTAGTCGACGAAGGCGTCTTCCCCAGACTGCCAGTCTCCCTTGAGAACAAGCGTCAACTGGTCGGTCAGGCCATACTCGACGAAGGCGCCGAGGATCCGCTCCCGGCGTTCCGCCGGCAGCGGCGCGAGCTCGCCGGACGGATCGAAGCCCTGGTCCGCCCGCATGTCCTCGAACTTGAGGATGACCTGGCCCCTGCCCCTGGCCTGCGGCCACGCGCCAGCTTCGGCCGCCGTCGCTGCTGCGGCGGCGAAGAGGGCCAGAACCAGCCCCCCGGCCGGTTTCACACGTCGTAGCCCGGCGACTTGCGGTCGAGCATGCGCAGCGCTCCCGGCCACGCCAGGGCCGAGACGAAACCGATGCCCCCGCCCTGCTGCCGGGTCTCCTCCTGGGCCGCGTCGGGAGCGAACAGCACGTGCTCGCGCCCGCCCGACAGGGCCGCCACCTGCTGGGCGCAGGCACGCTCGAGGAAGAACATCGCGACCCAGGCCTGCGCCGCTGTCTGGCCGACGGCCAGCGTGCCGTGGTTGCGAAGGAGCATCAGCGGCTTGTCGCCCAGGTCCGCCACCAGCCGCTCGCGCTCCTCATGGTTCAGGGCGAGGCCTTCGTAGCCGTGGTACGCGACCTGATGCTGAAGCAGGCAGGCGTTCTGGCCGATCGGCAGCAAACCCTCCTTCTGCGCCGCCACCCCGACCCCGGCGACCGTGTGCAGGTGGATCACGAAGTGGGCGTCCTCGCGGGCGCCGTGGATGGCGGAGTGGATCGTGAAGCCGGCCGGATTGATGAAGTTGGTGGTCTCCTGGACGATGGCGCCGTCGAGGTCGACCTTGACCAGGGACGAAGCGGTGATCTCTTCGAAATAGAAGCCGTACGGATTGATCAGGAAGTGCTTTTCCGGACCGGGCACGCGCGCTGAAATGTGGGTGAAGATCATGTCGTCCCACCCGTGGAGCGCGACGAGCCGGTAGAGCGCCGCCAGCTCGACGCGCGCCTTCCACTCCGCCTCCGACACCTTCGACTTGAGGGAGGTGATCGCCCCGTCCGCCATGGCTGCGTGCTCCTTATGTTCCGCCGGCCACGCTCGCGCCGTCGGGCGTCCGCGTCAAGATTCAGGATCCATTAACCCTGCTTTAGGGACCCACGGCTACGGTCGCCTTCGCCGCATCGAGCCGGCGCGCCGGAGACGTCCGTGACCGTCCTCGTCCAGCTTCCGCTTTCCACCCGCAGCGCGCCGCCCCCGGGCGAACTGCTCTCGCTGGCGCGGAACCCCAGCCCCGACGCCCGCCAACGCCTCCTGCTGGGCGTCATGGCGCTCTGCGACGTCAGCCCTCCGGCGGGTGAACTGTCCCCGGTCCTCGGCGAGATTTTCCTGACCCTGGCGAAGCAGGCGGAGCGCGAGGTGCGCCGTGCTCTCGCCGAACGCCTGGCCGGCGCCGAGTGGGCGCCTGCCGCGCTGGTGAACGTGCTTGCGCTCGACGAGATCGAGATCGCCCGGCCGATCCTGCTCTCCAGCCCGGTCCTTCAGGACGACGATCTGCTGCGCGTGCTGATCGAGGCGTCGCTGGAGCACCAGATCGCCGTCGCCCGACGTCCGCGGATCAGCGGCCGGGTCGTCGACGCCGTCATAGAGCGCGGCGAGCCGGCGGTGCTGACTGCGCTGGCCACGAATCGAACGGCCGAGGTCAGCCCGGACGGGCTGCGCCGGCTGGTGGAGCATTCCCGCCGCATCGCGGCCCTGCGCGGACCGCTGATCCGTCATCCGCGCCTGACCCAGGCCCTCGCCCGCGAAATGTATCACTGGCTCGGCGAGGCCCTTCGCCAGTCGATCAGCGCCCGCTTCGAGGTCGAGGAGCATCGCCTCGCCGCCGCGGTGTACGATGCGGTCGAGGGCGTGCTCCGGCCTGCAGCCCAGCCCCCGGTCGAGACCCCCGAACGCGAGGAAATGGAACGGCGCCTCGCAAGCAAGCTGCACGCCGCCGGCCAGCTGCGCGCCGGCGTTCTGGTCCGCGCCGCCCGCGAGAAGCGGATGAGCCTGTTCGTCCATGGCCTCGCCATGCTGGGCGGCTTCACCGCCGCCGAGGTCAGGGCCGCCCTGGCCGCCTCGAGGCCGGAAGCTCTCTACTACGCCTGCGCCGCCGTCGGCATCGACCGCGCTGTCTACCCGAGCCTGCTTGCGGAGCTCCGCGGGATGAACCAGGGCTTGCCCGGGGACCAGGGACCGGCCGTCTGGCTGAGAGGCGCCATTTCCCCCGCCTCCGCCGCCCGCGCCTTCCGCGCCCTTGTGGCCGACGGCCGCACGGCGCCGGAGCGCCTCGCCGTTTGACTTCGCCGGCGGGCTCGGCTTGCGTGCAGGTGTGAGCGCGCCCGCCCCTTCCCTCCCCCGCATCGCCTTCGCCGCCTCAGATCGTCCGGAGGCCCAGACCGCTCGGGCGCGCCTGGCCGCCCGCTACGGCTCGGCTGACCCGGAAACCGCGGATGTGATCGTCGCCCTCGGCGGCGACGGCTTCATGCTCGAGACCCTGCACACGGTGTTGGACCGGGGCACGCCGGTGTTCGGCATGAACCGCGGTTCGGTCGGCTTCCTGATGAACGACTACAGCGAGGACGACCTGCCGGAACGCATCGCGCGCGCCGGGCGAACCGTGATCCATCCCCTGCAGATGGACGCCTGGACCGAGAGCGGCCAGGTCCAGAGCGGTCTGGCCATCAACGAGGTCTCGCTGCTGCGCCAGACGCGCCAGAGCGCCAAGCTGCGGATCAGCGTCGACGGCCGCGTGCGGCTGGAGGAACTCTCGTGCGACGGCTGTCTCGTCGCCACGGCGGCCGGTTCGACCGCCTACAACCTGTCCGCCCATGGTCCGATCATTCCGCTCGACTCGCAGGTGCTGGCCCTGACGCCGATCAGCGCCTTCCG
This sequence comes from Caulobacterales bacterium RIFCSPHIGHO2_01_FULL_70_19, assembly GCA_001794825.1. Lineage (GTDB taxonomy): Bacteria > Pseudomonadota > Alphaproteobacteria > Caulobacterales > Caulobacteraceae > Brevundimonas. Next base: position 21,041 of record MGLK01000035.1, read on the forward strand.
ACCGCGTCGCTGGCGGGGCGCCCTGCTGTCCCACCGGGCTCGGGTCCGCTTCGAGGTGCTGGAGCCGGACAAGCGGCCGGTCAGCGCGACCGCCGACAGCTTTGAGGTCCGACGGGTCGCCCGGGTCGACGTCCACGAACGCCGCGACATCGCCCTGACCATGCTGTTCGACGCGGACCGCTCGTTCGAGGAACGCGTGCTCGCGGAGCAGTTCGCCGCCTGAGCCGCGTGCACGGGTTCTTAAGGTCGGCCATGCGATCGTCCGGCCGTTCATTTTGGGGAGCGCGCCGTGAGCAATTCGGCCCAGGTCATCCGTCCGCCCAACACCCTTCGGCTGAAGGTCGGCGGCGGATTCGGCGGAATCGACGCCGGAGCCATCGCCAAGGCCGAGGAGGCCCTCAAGGCCATGTCGGCCCAGTTCGGCCAGTGGCTGCAGGACGAGATCGTCAAACTCGACAAGGCCCAGGCGGACATCCGCAACCAGGGCTACAACGAGCAGACGGCCGAGGCGCTCTACTTCCGGGCCCACGATCTGAAGGGTCTGGGAACCACCTACCAGTATCCGCTGGTGACCCGCCTGGCCGGTTCGCTGTGCAAGATGATGGACGAGCCGGGCAAGCGCATGGCCGCCCCTCTCGTGCTGATCGACGCCCACGTCGACGCCATCAAGGCGGTGGTCCGCGACCAGATCCAGACCGACGACCATCCCACCGGCCGGGCGCTGGCCGAGACCCTCGAAGCTCGGGTGGCCGAACACCTCGGCTAAGCGGACGCGCTCCGGTTTCACGCCACGCCCGCCCTTCCGGCGGGCGTTCGCATATGGGCCTCAGGCGGCTGCGCCGACCTGGTCCCGCTCGGCCGGACGGCGGTCGAGCCGCTCCATCAGATAGGCCAGGTCGTCCCGTCCGACATTCGGCCGCTGCGTCAGGAACCGCTCCAGCATCTGCTGGCGGAAGGCGTCGGCCGAGGTGTCCACCCCTTCGTTCTGCAGGGCCCGCCAGGTGTCGACCCCGGCGCGGAAGGCCTGGAACAGTCTGGGCGGCAGGCCGGCCCGGTCGTAGATCGCCTTCAGCCCCAGCGGCCCCGCATCGTGGATCATCAGCCAGGCGCGCTGGTGCGGCGTTCCGGCGAGCTCCGCCAGCCCGTGCTCGAACAGGGCCATCTGCCCGCGCGCCAGCGCCCGCAGGAGCAGCGACGCCGTGAGCGCCTTGCGCGCGTTAAGGCTGGCCGCGAACTCGCCCAGATCGGCCTGGCCGGAGCCCTGGTCCACCAGATCGACCGTGGCCCGTTCCCGCGCGAAAGCGGCCAGACGGATCGCCGTCTCCGGCGCCACGGCATGTCGGGTGACGAGATGTTCGCGCACGGCGTCGGACGCCAACTCGATCAGCCGTTCGCTCACCGAAAGGGGCAGCACCTGCCGGTACGCCAGCGCGGCGACCACCTGCGGCGAGGCGCCGAAGCGGTCGATGCAGGTCCCGAGCGAGGATTCGGCGATGTCGGCGTTGTCATTGGCCGCGAGGGTGCGAACCGCCTGCTCGCACCCGACGTCGGCGACCGCCGCCGCCACGTCGCGGCTGACCCGCGGCCGGGCCGCGACGGCGTTCTGCCGGACCGGGGAACCGGCCCGGACGATCTCGATGAGGTCTTCGTCGGTGAACGCCGGCGAGAAGTTGATGATCGGCAGCGCCACGCTGTCCACGTCGGCCGCCAGCCGGCGCGCGACATCCCGGGGAACGAGGTCCGAGGTCTTCAGCGTGACCGCCATCGCCCGTCGCACCAGCTCCGCGGCGTCCTCGGCCAGCATGCGCAGGATCTTGTGGGCGGCGGCACGCCCGGCCTCGTCCAGGTCGGCGCGGTCCATGCTGCGGCACAGCTTGTGGGCCGCCGCGGCGCGCTCGTCGTCGTCCGCCGCCTTGATCAGCCTGCGGATGTCCAGTTCGGTCAGGCGGGCGCGATAGGCGGTCATGGGCAGGGCTCGAATTCCAGCTTCGCGGGAAACATCGGCCCGTCATCGTTAACGGGCGGTTCACCATGGCGGGATTCGGGCTCAGACTTCGCTGGTTTCGCCCGGTCCGAAGGCGCCGCCGAAGCCGGCGCCCTTGCCTTCCCCTTCCTGTCCCAGCAGCAGCGCCAGCAGGCTCTGGTCCTGCCGCAACCGGTCCAGTCGGGCCGCCAGCATCTGGTCGCGCGGCGACAGCTCTGGCGCGGCCGGCGGCGGCCCGGCGGCGGCGGCCGGCGCCCCGCCGCCGGCAGATCGCTGGAGATTGGCGTGAACCTCGGCCACGGTCGCCGGTCGGCCGTCGCGATAGAAGATCGACCGATTGGCGGCGGCCGCCTCGGGGAACAGGGCGGCGGCGCTGGAACCAGGCCGCCGCGCCATGGCGTCCATCAGTTGCGCCGCCCCGGCGGGGCCGAGGAAGTGCGCCGCATAGAGATCGCCCGCGCCCGGCTCGCGACCGGTACGGCCACGCAGGTAGGCGGCGTTGGACGCCGTCAGCTCGGCCGCCATCACCGAGGCGGCGCGGGGGTCGAAGCGCAGGTCGAGCACCACGTTGCGGGCCGAGCCGCCGACGCGCCAGCGCCCGTCGGAGCCGCGGTGGATCAGGTCGGCGTACTGGCCGTAGCCGTGCTTGGCGCCGTGGGCCTTCACCGTCGCCAGCCAGGTCTGCTCGATGAACTGGAACAGCCCGGCCGCCGACGAGGTCGGGGCGCGCGCCGAGGGGTTCATCGCGCTTTCGCGCCGCGCCGTGCGCACGAGGAATTCGGCGTCCACGCCGGTGGCGCGGGACGCCTGCCGGATGGCCGCCTCAACCCCGTTCGACGATGGAATCGCCCCGATGGTCATAATCGTTAACGCTGGCGAACTCTGGTTAACGGAACCCTAATATGCGGAGCCGCCGCCAAGACCATTTCAAGGCGAAGCTCGCCCAAAACTTGCCGCAACGTCAGCGCTCAACTTGGCCGTGGGACGCTGTGGGGACAGTGACAGGGATGAACGGCCATGATGATCAGAACCGCAGGCGGCCCCGGACTGGTGAGCCCCATCGACTTCCACGAGCGGCGGGGGCCCGGCCTCTCGCGCAACGCCTGGATCGCCATCGGCGTGGTCGCGGCGGCCCACCTCGGGGTCGGCGCGGCCTTGTATTACCAGCGCTTTGAGCTCGAGGTCCCGCCGGCCGCGCCGGCGCCGACCGATCCGTTCCGGATCACGCTCGACCCGCCCCCGAAGCCGGTCACGCCCGAGGTCCGGCCGGCCGCGCCCAACCCCCCGATCCACACGACCCCGGCTCCGGTCGTCGAAACGCCGGTGCTCCCGATCCCGCATTTCGACGCGCCCACCGTTCCGGCGGGACCGACGATCACCCTGGCCCACCCCGTGCCGAATCCTGTGGATGAGGCCCCGCCGGCGACGGAGCCGGCCCCGGAGCCGGCGCCGCCCGTCATCCGCAATCCCACTTGGGACCGGCAGCCGACCGCCGAACAGATGATGCGGGCGTATCCGGATCGGGCCCTCGAGCGCGGGATCGGCGGGTCTGCGACCCTGAACTGCCTGGTGCAGGCGAACGGCACGATCGCCGGCTGCGACGTGTCCCGCGAAACGCCGGCCGGCCAGGGCTTCGGCCGGGCGGCGCAGAGCCTGTCGCGCCACTTCCGCATCAATCCCCGGACCGTCGATGGCGCGGCGACCGGCTCGCGGGTGGTGGTCAGTCTCCGGTTCGTGCCGCCGGCCGAGTGATCAGCGGAACCTGAGCGGATCGAGAGCGGCGGCGTCGGCGACCGGCGCCTCGCCTTCGATCCCGTCCGCGACCACGCGCGCCACGAGCGGCCCCAGCAGCCATCCGTTGCGCAAGGGGGCCAGGGCGAGGTGCAGGCCGGGATCGCCGGCCGGCCCGGCAAGCGGCAGGCCGTCCGCGGTCCCGCCGCGGACGCCGACCCGCGGCGCCTCCGGGCGTCCCTCCAGTCCCGACAGCGCCCTGCCCGCCTCCACCTGGCGGCGCGAGACATCGGCGTCCGGTTCAAGATCGCGACGCCCCCGTTCCATGGTCGCGCCGACGACCATGCCGCCGGGGGCCGGAACGACATAGAGCCCGGGGGCGCGGAGGGTGTGCGCGGGCGCCGCGCCGCTGATCGGAGTCAATTGCCCGCGCCACGGCTCGATGGCCGAGACCAGCCCCGCCACGGCCTCCGGCAGGCCGGCGATCGGGGCGGCGGCCCCGGTGGCGAGGACCACCGTCGGCGCGAACCAGACCCGTCCGTCCGCGGACTCGACGCGCCAGCGCCGTCCCTCCGCCGACAGACGCGACGCCGTCGCATGGACCGGCGAAACCCCTGCGGCGCGAGACAGCGCCTGCAGGGCGGGCCCCACCTCCACCCGCCAGTCCTCAGGCGTGAACAGCCCGAGGCGGGTGCGCCGCGCCTCGACCCCGAAGTTCGCTAGCCGGGCGAGCGCCGCCTCCGGATCGGGTCCGCGCCATTCGACGCCGTCGCGATGCAGTTTCAGGCCGAAGCGATCCGCGAAGTCGGGCCACAGGTCGCGGGCGCGGGTCAGGAAGGCGGCCCGCTCCGGCGTCGCCGCGTCCGACAGGCACTCGAGCGCCGGGGCCAGCATGCCGGCGGCGGCCGAGCTGGCGTTGGGACCGCCGGGATCAAGGACCGTCACCGCATGGCCGCGCGCGCCCAGCTCCGCCGCGGTGCAGAGGCCGAGCACGCCGGCGCCGATGACGATCACGTCGGGGGAAGACACGGACGGTCAGATCGACCGCCCGGCTCGGGAATGCAAGCCTTACTCGGCGGCGATGGCGGCGGCGCGGGCCTGTTCGACGCGGGCGACGAGCGCCGCGTGCTGCTCCCACAGGGCCTTGGGCAGCCGGTCGCCGAACTTCTCGTAGAAGGCGGGGATCAGCGCGGCCTCCTCGGCCCAGACGTCGGCGTCGACGTCAAGCAGGGTCGACAGGTCCGCCTCGGCCAGATCCAGACCCGACAGGTCCAGCGCCTCGCGGGCCGGCACGCGGCCGACCGGCGTGTCGACCGCCGCGGCCTCGCCGTCGATGCGTTCGGCGATCCACTTCAGCACGCGGGCGTTGTCGCCGAAGCCCGGCCAGACGAACTTGCCGTCCTCGTTCTTGCGGAACCAGTTGACGAAGTAGAGGCGCGGCAGCTTCGCCGCGTCCGTGCGCTCGCCCATCGACAGCCAGTGAGCGAAGTAGTCGCCCATGTTGTAGCCGCAGAACGGCAGCATGGCGAAGGGATCGCGGCGCAGCTCACCGACCTTGTTCTCGGCCGCGGCGGTGCCTTCCGAGGCGACCGTCGAGCCCATGAACACCCCGTGCTCCCAGTCGAAGGCCTCGGTGACCAGCGGCACCGCCGAGGCGCGGCGGCCGCCGAACAGGATGGCGTCGATCGGCACGCCCTTCGGGTCTTCCCACTCGGGCGCGATGGCCGGGCACTGGCCAGCGGGCGCGGCGAAGCGCGCGTTCGGGTGGGCGGCGGGCTCGCCCGAGGCCGGGTCGTGGGGCTGGCCCTTCCAGTTGGTCAGGCCCTCGGGCGCTTCCTTGGTCAGGCCTTCCCACCAGACGTCGCCGTCGGCGGTCAGGGCCGTATTGGTGAAGACGGTGTTCTTCTCCAGCGTGGCCAGGGCGTTCTGGTTGGTGTTCCGGCTGGTGCCCGGGGCGACGCCGAAGAAGCCGGCCTCCGGATTCACGGCGTAGAGGCGGCCGTCGTCGCCGAAGCGCATCCAGGCGATGTCGTCGCCGATGGTCTCGGCCTTCCAGCCCTCCAGCGTCGGCTGGAGCATGGCCAGGTTGGTCTTGCCGCAAGCCGAGGGGAAGGCGGCGGCGACGTATTTGGCGCGGCCCTTGGGATCCGTCAGCTTGAGGATCAGCATGTGCTCGGCCAGCCAGCCCTCGTCGCGGGCCATGACCGAGGCGATGCGAAGGGCGTAGCACTTCTTGCCCAGCAGGGCGTTGCCGCCGTAGCCCGAGCCGTAGGACCAGATCTCGCGCGTCTCGGGGAAGTGGACGATCCACTTCTCCTCGTTGCAGGGCCACGGCACGTCTGCCTGCCCCTCGGCCAGCGGAGCGCCGAGGGTGTGCACCGCCGGCACGAACTCGCCGTCCGTCCCCAGCACCTCCAGCGCCGCCTTGCCCATGCGGGTCATGACGCCCATCGACACGGCGACGTAGCCGCTGTCGGTGATCTCGACGCCGAGGGCCGAGATCTTCGAGCCGAGCGGGCCCATCGAGAACGGCACCACGTACATGGTGCGGCCGGCCATGCAGCCGTCGAACAGGCCGTTCAGGCGGGTGCGCATCTCGACCGGATCGGCCCAGTTGTTGGTCGGCCCGGCGTCGCTCTCGTTGCCCGAGCAGATGAAGGTGCGGCTCTCGACCCGGGCCACGTCCTTGGGATCCGATGCGGCGTAGTAGCAGCCGGGCCGCTTCGTCTGGTCGAGCGCCTTCAGCGTGCCCTTGTCGATCAGGTCGGCGATGATCGCCTGCTTCTCGGCCTCTGAACCGTCGCACCAGTGGACCCGGGCGGGCTTGGTCAGGGCGGCGATCTGCTCGACCCAGGCCACGAGACCGGCGTGGGCGGTGGGGGCCGGGTGCAGGCCGGGGATGGGCTGGGTCACGCGAACTCTCCTGAAACGTTGGCCCGGCGGTCTCCGCCGCCGTGGCGCCTCCCGAATGCGTGCAGATCACGCAATGTTTCAGGGAGATGGCATCCAAGGCGCCGCGAGGTCAACCGCTGCACGTTTCAACCTCCCGCGAGGCCGCGGCCGCCGACCGCCTGCACATTTCCGGTCGCGGAGCGGCCCCGGGCGGGATATCGAAGCGGCCGTGCAGACCCTCGACCCCCAGACCCGCCGCCCCGACGGGGCGCTCGCCTCCCCCGCCACGGCCCGCAACGCAGGCCCGATTCTGGAGGTGCTGAAGGCGCACCTGCCGGCCCGCGGGCGGGTGCTGGAAATCGCCAGCGGAGCGGGCGAACACGCGGTCGCCTTCGCCCGCGCCCTGCCCGGCCTGGCGTGGACCCCCAGCGACCCGTCGCCGGAGGCGCGGACGAGCATCGCCGCCTGGGCCGGAGCCGCCGGCCTGCCCAACCTGCGGCCCCCGCTGGCGCTGGACGTGCTGGACGAGGCGGGCTGGCCCGGGGAGACGGTGGAGGCCGTGGTCTGCATCAACATGATCCACATCAGCCCGTGGGCGGCGACGGAGGGGCTGATGCGGCTGGCGGGGCGCGTCCTGCGCCGGCCGGGCGGGCTGCTGGTCCTCTACGGCCCCTACCGCGAGGCGGGCGTCGAACTGGCCCCGTCCAACGCCGCCTTCGACGAAAGCCTGAAGGCGCGAGATCCGGCCTGGGGGCTGCGCGAGCGCGAGGCGGTCGCGGCGGCGGCGAAGGCCGAGGGGCTGGTCTTCACCCTGCGGGTCGAAATGCCCGCCAACAACCTCATGCTGCTGTTCCGGGCGGTCTGAGATGGCCGTGTCGCGCACCTGGACCGGCGACGAGCCAGTCCGGCTGAACAAGTTCATGGGCCAGTCGGGTCTGTGCTCGCGGCGCGAGGCCGACGCCCTGATCGCCGACGGGCTGGTCGCCGTCGACGGCGAGACGGTTCGCGACGCGGGGCGCAAGATCCGGCCGGGCCAGACCCTGACCCTGGCCGACCGGGCCGAGGCGGCGCTCGCGGAAGGCGTGACGATCGTGCTGCACAAGCCGGTCGGCTACGTCTCGGGCCAGCCGGAGCCGGGCAAGGTCCCGGCGGTGCGCCTGCTCACCGCCGCCAATCGGATCGGCGACGGCGCGGTCCCCGCCAAGGACGCCTCCCTGCCCCCGATCGGGCGGCTGGACGAGGACTCGCGCGGCCTGCTGCTGCTGTCGTCCGACGGGGTGGTCGCCAAGGCCGTGATCGGGCCGGAGTCGGACCTCGACAAGGAATATCTCGTCGAGGTGGCCGGGACGGTCACCGAGGCGAAGCTGGACCGGCTGCGCCACGGGCTGGAGCTGGACGGCCGCAGGCTGAAGCCGGCGCGGGTGACGCGGATCGAGCCGCAGCGGCTGCGCTTCGTCCTGCGCGAGGGCCGCAAGCGGCAGATCCGGCGCATGTGCGACCTGGTCGGGCTGGAGGTGGTCGACCTGCTGCGCATCCGCATCGGGCCGCTGGAGCTGGGCGACCTGCCGGAGGGCCGCTGGCGCGTGCTGACCCCGGCGGAGCGGGCGGCCCTGGTCGGCTGAGCGAGCAGAAAACACAGTCCGATGTGTTCGCAGTGTTCGCGTTGCTCGCATCGGACCCGACGTTCTCAGAGACCCGGACCGCAGGATACGGCGCGGGCGCGTCAGGATCGGCCGCAGCGATTCAGGCCGCCGTCAGGGCGGGATCGGCGAGCTCGGCGGCCTTGAACGGCTTCAACTGGTCGGCCAGGGCGCGACGGAAGGCGGGGCGCGCCTCGGCCCGGGCGACGTAGTCGGCCAGCGCCGGATAGCCGGCGAGGATGTCGGTGTGGCGCAGGTCCCGCAGCACGTGGACCATCAGGATGTCGGCGGCGCTGAAGCGGTCGCCGGCGAACCAGCGCCGCGGCCCGAGCGCCGCCTGCAGCTCGCCCAGACGCTTGCGCAGCTGCGCCTCGACGGCCGGGCGGCGCAGCGGCGCCCAGGGCTCTTCGGCGTGGAAGATGTCAATCCCCGCCAGTTCGGCGACCACCGGCTCGACCGTGTTCATGGCTGCGAACAGCCAGGTCATCACCGCCGCCCGACCGGCCGGGTCGGCGGGCATGAGGGCGTCCGAGGACTGGGCGATCCACAGCACGATGGCGCCGGACTCGAACATCTCGACCTCGCCGTCGCGATAGGCCGGAACCTGGCCGAAGGGCTGACGGGCGCGGTGGGCGGCGCCGTCGCGCTCGTCCAGCCCGATCAGCCGGTCGTCGTAACCGAGGCCGGCCTCCTCCAGAGCCCAGCGCACGCGGATGTCGCGCACCGAGCCCTGGGCGAAGGGCGGGACCCATTTGAAGGCGGTGACCTGGCGCATCGGGAGTCTCCGGGGTGCTGCTCGTTGACAATTGGGTTGATATCAAAGTACTTTGGATCATGTCAAACGCCGCCGACTTCGCCGCCACCCTGCACGTCCGCGACGCCTGCCTGTGCCTGCACGCGCAGCGGGCGGCGCGGGCCTTGGCGCGCCGCTTCGACGAGGCGTTCCGGCCGCTGGGGATCACCAGCGGCCAGTACTCCCTGTTGCACAGCCTGAACCGGCCCGCCCCGCCGAGCCTCGGCCAGGTCGCGGAAGTGCTGGCCATGGACCGGTCGACGGTGACGGCCAACCTCAAGCCGCTGCAGCGGCGGGGCCTGGTCGCGATCGGCGTCGATCCGGACGATCGCCGCGGCCGCCGCGCGGCGCTGACCGAGGCCGGGCGCGCCCTGCTGGCACAGGCCACGCCGATCTGGGTCGAGGAGCATGAGCGGGTCGAGGCCGAACTGACGGTCGCGCCGGACACGCTGCGGGCCGGCCTGCGCGCTGTCGCCTAGGGCCGGCGCCTCAGCGACAGCTCCAGATCCCGCAGGTCCGCGTCGGCGCGGCCGCCGAACCGGGGGTCGATGCGTTCGGCCCAGGTCAGCGGCCAGGCGTCGTGGACCGGGCCGTCGCCGCGGGCGTCCCACGGCAGATAGACCACCCAGGTCTCGCCCTGCGTCGGAAGCGGCAGGACGCGGGGGCACTCGGTGCGCTCCTCGTGGCGGAGCACGAGCCGCCCCGCCTGCGGATGGCCCTGGACCACGCGGTCGATCTCCAGCACGGCGACGAAGGCGCGGTTGGGCCGCTCCGGCGAGCGGCTCTCCACCTGGCGGACCGTCGCCAGCGCCACGGTCGCCCAGCGGCCCTCGGCGATGCGCTCGCCCGGGCCGGCGATCGGGCGGATGCAGGCGTCGGCTGGCCCGGGCCCGGCCCAGACGACGACGAGGATGGCGAAGGCGGCGGCGCGGACCATGGGATCTCCTCCGGACCGCAGCGAAACACGGGCGGGCGCGCGCCGCAGCCCCGCGCACCCGCATCGTCAGACCCCGTCAGCTCGCCGGATGCCCGAGGCCCAGCGACGGGCCGGCCAGCATCCACGCCGCCATGGCGATCATCATCAGGTTCTCGGTCAGGGAGACGAAGCCCAGCGGCACGTTCGAGGAGCCGCCGACGCAGGCGCACTTCAGCTGGCGCTTGTCGACATACACGGCCTTGAACACCGAGATCGCGCCGACCCCGCCGATGAACAGGGCGACCGGCGCCGACAGCCAGGTCAGCACCCCGGCCAGCATCAGCACGCCCGCGCCCAGCTCGGCGAAGGGGTAGAGATAGCCGTAGGTCGGCCACCGCTGCGCCAGCAGGTCGTAGTTGAGGAACATGGTCGAGAATTTCTCGACGTCCTGCAGCTTGAGCATGGCCAGCAGACACATGGCCACGGCGATGAAGTTGGGCAGGGCCATCCAGCTGACCGACCCCGTCCACAGCACGTCGATGGCGAGGGCGATCAGGGCGGCCACGGCGAACACCGCCAGCACCGGCGTGTAGCTGGTCGCCCCGGGCTCGGGGACCTTCTGTCCGAAGAAGCGGCGCAGGTCGTCGTGCCCGCCGATGCGGACGCCGTCGATGAAGGTCTGGGGCGTGGTCTGCACCCCGTGCTGGGCCTTGAAGGCGTCGGTCTCCGCTCGGGTGGTCAGGTGGCGGTCGTCGACCTCATAGCCGTTGCGGCGCAGCAGCCACAGCGACTTGCGGCCGTAGGGGCAGACATGGTCGGGCATGACCATGCGGTAGAGGACGGCGGTCTTCTTCCGCGGGGTGTTTTCGGGGGCGGACATGGGGCTTCTCCGTTGCCGTATAACGATCCGCACCCCATGTAGGGTCCGTACCATGGTACGGAGTCAAGACATGCCCTCCCCCGCTCCCGGACTGACCATCGCGCGCCTGGCCGAGGCCGGCGGGGTCGGGGTGGAGACGGTGCGCTACTACCAGCGACGCGGCCTGCTGCCGGAGCCGCCGCGGCCGGCGGGAAGCGGTTCGGGCGGCGGCGTGCGTCGTTACGGGGCCGGGGACGTGCGCCGGCTGCGCTTCATCCGCTCGGCGCAGGCCGCCGGCTTCACCCTGGAGCAGATCGGCGAGCTGCTGGCGCTGGACGCCGGCGAGGACCGGGCGCGGGCGCGGACGCTGGCCGAGGAGCGCATCGCGGCGCTGGATGCGCGGATCGCGGAACTGGAGGCGGCGCGGGCGTCGCTGCGCCGGCTGGCGGGCGCGTGCGCCTCGGGCGGCAAGGGCCCCTGCCCGATCCTCGAGGCGTTCGGGGTCTGAGAGCGGCGGGAGCGACGGGACCGGCCCGCCGCCCCCGCGCGACGATCAGTGGATGCGGCCGGCGGCGGCGCCCAGCGCGTCGGCGTCGGCCAGCGGCTGGACGTCGTCGCCCGAGACGACCACGGCCGGGGCGTCGGCGAACGGCCCGGCGGGACGGCCGAGCGCGCGCAGGGTGGCGGCCACGCCTTCGCCGAAGGCCAGCACCGGCGCGCCCTTGGCGCAGGCGCGGGAGATGGCGTCGGCCAGGGCGGCGTCGCCGGCCTCGTCGGCCGCGCCGGCGGGAACGACCAGGCCCTTCAGGGCGCCGCTGTCGAGGTCGGAGGCCTGGGCGGTGGCCAGGACGCTGGTGCCGCCGATGCTGAGGCCGCCTTCGCCGATCGCCATCGGGGCGAGCGACAGGCCGTGGGCGCGCAGCACCGACTCGGCGTCAGGCATGGAGCCGAAATTCATGGAGCGGCGCATGGCGAGGCCGACCCGGGCGCGGATCGGCGTCGGGCGGAAGCCGCGGCCGGCATGGGAACGGGGGGCGTGCGGGGCTTTGCGTTGGGCGTACAAGACGTCTCCTTCAGGGTTGTCGAGGTCCCGGAACCCGCCGCGCCGAAACGCCATCGCCGCCTGCGCGGGCGCGCGGGCGGGACGAACGACGGATTTCAGGATGAGGGCAATGTGGCGATTGCCGGCCGCAATTTCAACCGCCGGCCCGGCCCGGGACCGGCGGCGGCGAGGTCACCAGCCGCTGCCGGGGCCGAAGGTGATCTCGACGCGGCGGTTCGCCGGATCCGGTCCGGCGACCTCGACGGCCGGGCGCGACTGTCCGAACGCCTGGGTGGTCATCACCCCGGCCGGGACGCCGCGGCTGACCAGATACTCGCGCACCGCGTTGGCCCGGCGCTGCGACAGGCCGACGCCCTGCGCGCCCGAGCCCTCATGCGCATCCGCGTGGCCGGCGAGGATCACCTGCTGCCCCGCGTGCTCGCGATACTGCGCCGCCGTAGCGTCGAGGAGCTCCTGGGCGCTGGGGACGAGCGCGTCGGACTTGGCGTCGAAATACACGATGACGGGCGCCATCTGCGGCGCGGCCGCGACGGGCCCGGCGACGACGGCCGCAGCGGCCAGGGCGGCGATGAAGCGCATGGAGACTCCCCTCGGTGATGGGCGGAGACTGCGACGGACTGAGGGGGCGCGCAACTGACGTGGGCTGACGGGAGGGGAACAGCGCTCCCGGAGGGGCCCCGGCGACCGAGAGGTGATCGCGGAGAGCGCCCCCTACAGCGGAATATTATCGTGCTTCTTCCACGGGTTCTCGGCCTGCTTGTTCTTCAGCGTCCGTAGCGCCCGGATCAGCCGGCGCCGCGTCCCGTGCGGCATGATCACGTCGTCGATATAGCCCAGCCCCGCCGCCACGAAGGGGTTGGCGAAGCGGGCCTTGTACTCGGCCTCTCGGGCGGCCAGGGCCTCGGGGTCGCCGGCTTCCTTGCGGAAGATGATCTCGACCGCGCCCTTGGCGCCCATGACGGCGATCTCGGCCGAGGGCCAGGCGTAGTTGACGTCGCCGCGCAGGTGTTTGGAGCTCATCACGTCGTAGGCGCCGCCGTAGGCCTTGCGGGTGATGACGGTCAGCTTGGGCACGGTGGCCTCGGCGTAGGCGAACAGCAGCTTGGCGCCGTGCTTGATCAGGCCGCCGTACTCCTGACGCGTGCCGGGCATGAAGCCGGGGACGTCGACGAAGGTCACCAGCGGGATGTCGAAGGCGTCGCAGAAGCGCACGAAGCGGGCGGCCTTGCGCGAGCTGTCGATATCCAGCACCCCGGCGAGGGTCTGGGGCTGGTTGGCGACGACGCCGACGGTCTGGCCGTCGAGGCGGCCGAAGCCGGTGACGATGTTCTTCGCGAAGTCGGGGCCGATCTCGAAGAACTCGGCCTCGTCGACGACCTTCAGGATCAGCTCCTTGATGTCGTAGGGCAGGTTCGGATTGGCCGGAACCAGGGTGTCGAGGCTGGGCTCCTCGCGCTCGGGGTCGTCGTAGCTTTCGCGGACCGGCGGCTTCTCGCGGTTCGACAGGGGCAGGAAGCCCACCAGGCGGCGGACCTCGCTGAGCGCCTCCAGATCGTTCTCGAAGGCCCCGTCGGCGACGCCCGACTTGCCGGCGTGGACGCGGGCCCCGCCGAGGTCCTCGTGGGTGACGACCTCGTTGGTGACCGTCTTCACCACGTCCGGGCCGGTCACGTACATGTACGACGTGTCCTTCACCATGAAGATGAAGTCGGTGATGGCCGGGGAATAGACGTCGCCGCCGGCGCAGGGACCCATGATGACGCTGATCTGGGGGATGACGCCCGAGGCCAGGGTGTTCTGGAGGAAGATGTCGGCGTAGCCGGCGAGGGACTCGACCCCCTCCTGGATGCGGGCGCCGCCGGCGTCGAACAGGCCGATGACCGGGGCGCCGTTGGTCAGGGCCATCTTCTGGATCTTGACGATCTTGGCCGCGTGGGCGCCCGACAGCGAGCCGCCGAAGACGGTGAAGTCCTTGGAGAAGACATAGACCAGCCGGCCGCCGATCGTGCCCCGGCCGGTGACCACGCCGTCGCCGGGGATGCGCTGCTTCTCCATGCCGAAGTCGTGCGAGCGGTGCTCGACGAACATGTCGGTCTCCTCGAAGGAGCCCTCGTCCAGCAGGACGGCGATGCGCTCGCGCGCAGTCAGCTTGCCCTTGGCGTGCTGCGCCTGGATGCGCTTCTCGCCGCCGCCCTGGCGGGCCTGTTCGCGGCGCTTTTCGAGCTCTTCGAGGATGTGTTGCATGCGGTGACTCCCTGCCGGCAGGCTTAGGGAGCGACGCGCGCGGTGGCAAGGCGGAGGGGGGCGTCTCAGCCCTGCAGCGCCCGGAACCACCGCTCCAGCAGGACCGCCTCGGCGCGGCGGGCGGCGGTGCGTTCGGCGGCTTCCTCGTCCACGCCCCAGCGCGATTCCTGGAAGGCCTCGTCGAGGCGGGACAGCTCGAAGGCGGTCTCCCCGTCGACGGCGCCGCGCTGCAGGGCGAGGCCGAGGACGGCGCTGCCGAGGAGCGGCACGGCGGTGGCCAGACCTGTCAGGGCGAAGTCGTCCAGCCGCAGGGCCAGTTCCTTCACCCGCGCCACGGCGGCCGGATCCTGCGGCCGGTGAACGATCCCCTCGGCGGGCTCGAGGTGGACGCCGAGCTCGACCGCTGCCCAGGCGCGCCACGGCGCCCATTGACGGGCCTGCTGCTCGACCAGACTGGCCGGCTCCCCGGCGAGGTAGCAGAGCAGGTCCGAGCCGGCGAAGGCGGCGATCTCGTCGGCCACGGCTTCGCGCGCCCGGGAGACCCGGTCGATGGCGGTCGAGGCCAGCCGCGTGGCCGGCATGGTCGCGGGCAGCAAGAACTCGCCCTGTGCGGCCCATTCGTCGGCGGCCAGGCGGGCCGCGGCCCGGGTCGGCAGGACGAGGGGGGACCCGGCCGGGGTCTTCGGGCCGCGGCCGTCGAGGCGCACGGCCCAGCCGCCCTGGCCTTCCGCCACGTCGACAGCGGTCCAGAAGCGCTTCAGGCGCTCCTCGGACTCGCGAAAGCCCTTGCGGGCGGCGACGTTGGGATCGAGCGGGGGGATGTGGGGCATGGCGGCCATATAGCGGTGCGTCGGCGGTTTGGCAGCCTTGGGCGAGGAACGGCGACGCAGGTCGCGAATTAGGTCCGGCATGGACGATCGTGGCGACGACCGCCGGGGCCTCGCCGAGGACCGCACCGACCTGGCCGAGGACCGCACGGCCATGGCCAATGAGCGGACCTTCGCCGGCTGGGCCCGGACGGCGATGGCGGCGATCGGCATCGGCCTGGCCTTCAACGCCCTGTTCAACGCCATGGAGCCGACCTGGGCCCCCAAGGCCATCGCCACCGTCTTCATCCTGCTGGCCATCTTCCTCGTGGTCATGGCCGAACGGCGGGCCTGCGCCGTCTCGGCCCGGCTGGACACCCACGCCGGCAAGGAATTGTCGTCGATGAACGTCCGCGCCATCGCCGTCGCCATCGGCTTCGGCGCGGCCTGTCTGATCGCCGGGATCTGGCTGCTGGTCTGAGGCTCAGGCGGCGAGGGCGGACGAGGCGAACCGGTCGAGGGCGGTCTCGAGGTCGGGGAAGTCGGACGCCACATGGGCGGCGCCGGCGGCGATCTGCTCCTCGACCGTATGGAAGCCCCAGGACACGCCGAGCGGATGGGTCCCGGCGGCGACGGCCATGGCGATGTCGTGGGCCGTGTCGCCGATCATGGTCGTGGTCCGCGGGCAGGCGTCGCAGGCGGCCATGGCGGCGCGCAGCATGGCTGGGTCCGGCTTGCCGGGGCCGTCCTCGGCGCAATGGCTGGACAGGAACAGGTCGGCCCAGCCCTCGCGGGCGAGGTTGCGGGCGACGCCGCGGCGGTTCTGGCCGGTGGCCAGCGCCAGCCGCCAGCCGTCGCGATGCAGCCGGCGCAGGTGCTCCATCACGCCGGGATAGAGCGGCTCCTCGTGCCCGGCCTCGTACATGCGCCGGAAGCTGGCCTGGAAGGCGGCGACGAACTCGGCCAGCTCGGCGTCGGTCAGCTGCGGCTCCAGCGTGTGCAGGGCCTTGGGCAGGCTGAGGCCGACGATCATGCGCACGCGGTCGTAGGCCGGCTCCGGAAGGCCGAGGACCTGCGCGGCCTCGCAGGCGGCGCGGTGGATGGAGGCGCGGCTGTCCACGAGGGTGCCGTCGATGTCGAACACGGCGAGGGGTCGGGTCATGCGAGGTCCTCCCCCGCAGGGGGAGGGGGACCATCCGAAGGATGGTGGAGGGGGAAAAGGAGGCCCGCCGATGAGCCGGCGACGAGATGCGGCTGCGCTCCCTCCACCGTGCTGCGCGCGGTCCCCCTCCCCCTGCGGGGGAGGAATGCCCTCATCGGATCCTCTTCACTCCCGCGAAGGGGTCCGGATCGGCCTCGTCCTCGGAGAAGCCGAAGTGGGCGAAGCCGGCCTTCATCTCCGGCGACAGCGGGGCCTCGACGATCAGCTTGCCGCCGCCGGGGTGGTCCAGCTCGATGCGGCGGGCGTGCAGCTGCAGCTTCAAGGGGCCGGACAGCTCGGCCGATTCCGCGGTGCCGTACTTGGGGTCGCCGAGGATCGGGTGGCCGATGGCGGCCATGTGGGCGCGCAGCTGGTGGGTGCGGCCGGTGAAGGGGCGCAGCGCCATCCAGGCGGCGCGGTGGGCGGCGCGGCTGAGGGTGACGTAGGCGGTCTCGGCCGGCTCGGCCCCGTGCTCCTTGGGATCGGCCGGGCGCATGATCTCGAAGTCGTTGATGCCGGACTTCTTCAGGGCCAGGTCGATCTGGCCGGCGGCCGGCTTGGGGTTGCCGATGACCAGGGCCCAGTAGGTCTTCTTCGCCTGCCGCCGGGCGAAGGCCCCGGCCAGCCGCTTGGCCGCCTCGGGTCCCTTGCCGAGCAGCAGGACGCCGGAGGTGTCGCGGTCCAGCCGGTGCACCAGACGGGGGCGCGCCATCCCCTCCCCCCAGGCCGACAGCAGGCGGTCGATGTGCTTGGTGGTCTTGGTGCCGCCCTGCACCGCCAGCCCCGCCGGCTTGTTCAGGGCGATGACGAGGTCGTCTTCGTAGAGCACCAGCGACTTCGCATAGGCGGCGTCCCGGTCGCTGATCTTCGGCTTGTCGGCCGGATCGCGGACCACCGGATCGGGGATGGGCGGCACGCGCACGGCGGCGCCCGCGGTCAGCCGGTCCTGCGGCTTCGCCCGCGAGCCGTCGACGCGGATCTGGCCGGAACGGGCCAGCTTCTCGATCTGGATGTGCGACAGGTGCGGCCAGCGGCGTTTGAACCAGCGGTCCAGCCGGATGCCGTCCTCGGCCTCGGCGACGTAGAGGGTCTTCACCTCGCGGGCGGGAGCGGCGTCGGTCACAGGGCGGCTCCGAAGGCGCGGCGGGCGATCATCAGCCCGAGGAACAGGGCGGCGATCGAGAGGACCACCGAGGCGGCGACGTAGCCCGACGCCAGGGCGAACTGGCGCTTCTCGATCATCAGCGCCGTCTCCAGCGAGAAGGCCGAAAAGGTGGTGAAGCCGCCCAGCAGGCCGACGGCGGCGAACAGGCGGATCGTCTCGCCCTGGGCCCCGCCGCGGAAGGCCAGCCAGCCGGCTAGCAGGCCCATCAGCACGCCGCCGACGACGTTCGCCGTCAGGGTCGGCCACGGCCAGCCCGTGGCGGGCAGCACGCGGCCGACGCCGTAGCGGGCGACCGCGCCGAGCGCCCCTCCGGCGGCGACGATGAGAAGACGTGTCATGATGCGCGGCTTATACCCGCGATTGCGGCAAAGCGAAGGGAGCGCGCCATGGCCGACCTGATCCTCGCCATCCTGCACCACCTCCTCGTCTTCGGCCTGGTCGCCATGCTGGCGATTGAGCGCGCCCTGCTGCGCGGCGAGACGGTCGACGCGATCCGCCTCGCGCGGCTGGACGCCGGCTTCGGCGCCACGGCGGCGCTGGTCATCGCGGTCGGCGTGGGCCGGGTGCTCCTCGGCGGCAAGGGCTGGGCCTTTTACGTCGAGAACCCGTTCTTCTGGACCAAGATGGCCAGCTTCCTCCTCATCGGCCTGCTGTCGATCGCGCCCACCCTGCTGTTCATCCGGTGGCGGAAGGCTTCGGCGGGCGGCCGGACTTTCGCGCCGCCGGCCGACGAGCTGAAGCGCGCGCGCCGCTGGCTGGGGCTGGAGGCCCTGCTGCTGATCCCGCTGCTGGCGTCCGCCGCGGCCACGGCCCGTTGGCCGTTCTGACCGAAACTTCACTTGCCGGGCGGCAGGGTTAACGGCGATACCCGAACGGTGGCGCTTCGCGTCACGAGAGAACGCCGTCGGCCCGGCGGCGCGCTCGCGCCATAGTGTCGGGTCACGTTCGAGGGAACGCCGAAGCGCCATGTCGCACGACGATCATCACCCCGCTCCCGCCGGCGACGGCGGCCACGGCGGCCAGGGTTTCGACCAGCGGCTGGGCGGCGGTCTGGACGCGCACGCCAATCCGCCGCCCGCGGGCGCCGCCGACCTGCATGAGCGCGCCGTACCCACAGCGACTCCGACCCGCCGCAGCGGCCCGCTGCGCAACCCCGAGGGCATCCTCAACCCGATCCAGGACAGCGAGTATTTCTCCGAGGACCCGGAGGCGATCGAGCGGGTCTCGGCGCACATCGACGAGTATTTCAACCAGCCGCTGGACATCTTCCCCTTCTGGGAGACCGAGGGAAAGCCGGACCGCTTCCACGTCCTGTTCGCCCGCCAGATCGAGGAGCGCTTCCCGGTCGATTCCGACCTGCGGGCCGACATCTACGCCTACGGCCGGCGGGTGTTCGACGCCCTGCGCGTGCACGTCCTGGTCAAGCGCCTGAACCAGGCGCTGGCCATGGCCGCCTTCGGGGTGCTGGCGGTGCTGGGCCCGACCTGGTTCAGCCGCTGGACGGGGACCGACATGGCCGGCGCGGGCCTCGCCGCCGGCGCCATGCTGGTCGCCTTCGGCCTGTGGTGGGGCGTCCAGCAGATCCTGTTCATCCAGTACCGCTTCCGGCTGGAGAACGATTCCTACCAACTGTCGCGCGAGATCGTGCAGCGGACCCGCGAGCTGCAGAACCTGTTCACCTCGGGCCGCGCCATGGCCGACCAGGCCGAGACCCGCTACCAGCAGGACGGCAAGGCGTGGGGCCAGCGGGCGCTGTACCTGACCCGGCTGACCATGTGGTTGGGCGCGCGCATGGAGTACCTCGAAAAGTACGTCCAGATGGAGCTGTGGCGGGTGCGCCGCGAGCGCTACTGGATGCGCTGGCTGGCGCGCATCCTGACGCCGCTGGTGTTCGTCGGCGGGGCGATCGCGATCGCGCTGGAGACGGCGCCGCCGGGCCACGACGTCGCCTTCCGCGGCCTGCAGGCCCTGGCCGTCCTGCTCTCGGCCGTCGTCGCCCTGCTGTCCTACTTCCGCTGGCAGACGCCGACCTCGGCGGTGCAGGACAAGCTCGGCGTCGAGAACTGGGTCCGCTACGCCTCGCTGGACGTCGACAACGCCGTCGCCGACCAGGTCCGCCGCGACAAGGAACGGCTGGTTGAGTACCGCGCGCTGACGCGCGGGGGGCGATAGGGACTGGGTGCTAGGTTCTAGGGGCTAGGGTTCAGGGGCTGGCGCCAACGGTAAGCCGTGTCGCCCATTTCCCTAGACCCTAGACCCTAGAACCTGGACCCGATGCTGTCCCGCACCCCCGCCGCGTCGTAGGCGTTGGGCCGGTCGGGCCGGGGGCCGTCGCCCATGATCACCTCCAGCGTGGTCGAGGTCGGCGAGGGGCCGCTGAAGTTGAGGCCGACGCCGACGCCCACGCCCGAGCTGGAGTAGCTGCCGTAGCGACCCGAATAGCGGCCGGAGCCGTAGCCGACGCCGACGCTGGGCCGCAGGCCGCCGGCGCTGTCGGGTCGCCCGTCGGTCCAGCGTTGGGTCACCTCGAACCAGTCGTGGCCCTGGGCCAGGGTCAGCTCGGCGGCGCGCAGCAGCGCCAGATCGGCCACCGGCCCGGGCGCGCCGACGCCATAGTAGGTCACCCGGTAGCGGTCGGATTCGATGCGCTGCTCCGTATAGCCCTGCCCGCCCGGCGACTGTTGCGGCCCGTAGGGCGCAAGGCTGGCGCAGGCCGAGAGGGCGAGACCGGCGGCGGCGATCAGGGGCAGGGTCAGGCGTTTCATGGCGCAGGCTCCGGGGCTTTGGAGGAAAGCGTGGCGGAGCTTTCCGGGTTCCCCCTCCCCCTGCGGGGGAGGAATGGCGGGTGCGGCTGCAGAATTCCTCCCCCACTGGAGGGGCTATAGCCCCGCCGCCTCCGCCAGCGCTGCGAAATCCGCCGGGAGGGGCGCCTCGACCGTCATCCGCCCGCCGTCCGGGTGCGGGAAGGTCAGCTTCGCGGCGTGCAGCATCAGCCGCGGCGCCGCGCGTCCGGCGAAGGTCAGGGCGCCGCCGTAGCGGGCGTCGCCGACCAGCGGGCGGCCGATCGCGGCCATGTGCACCCGCAGCTGGTGCATCCGGCCGGTCTTCGGCTCCAGCTCGACCAGGGCCCCCTCCTCCGAGGCGGCGACGGTGCGGTAGCGGCTGAGCGAGGGCTGGGCCCCGGGCGCGTCCGGCGCGGCGACCCGCATGTAGCTCTCGCGCCCGATCTCCTGCCGGACCAGCGGCGCGTCGATGGTCCCCTGCCGGGGCTCGGGGGCGGCGGACACCAGGGCCAGATAGGTCTTGTCCAGCTTGCGCGCCTGCAGGGCCTTGCCGAGGAAGCCGGCGGCCGGCTTGGTCTTCGCCGCGAGAATGACGCCCGAGGTGTCGCGGTCCAGCCGGTGCACCAGCTCGGGCCGCTTGCCGTTCGAGCGCATGAAGGCCCACAGCAGGTCGTCCAGGGTGTGCGCCCTGATCCGCCCGCCCTGGCTGGACAGGCCGGACGGCTTGTTCAGCGCGAGAACGTGCGCGTCCTCGTGGATCACCCACGAGCGGACGGCGGCGATCTCGTCGTCGGAAAGGGAAACGGGCGGCCGGGCTGTCACCGGGCGTGCATACCCGGCGTGCGGCCGCCCGTCAGCCCGTCAGCGCAACACGCCCTTGCGGCTCATGGCGCGGCTGTACATGACGAAGCCGAGGCCGAGCAGGAAGATCACCGCGCTGAAGATCATGCCGGTGGTTCCCATGACCTCATTGCCGCCCGACATCTGGCCGTAGACCACGCTGACGGCGAAGGCGACCAGCGAGGCGAGGAAGGCGTGGAAGGCCCACTTCATGCGCAGCAGCAGGAGCACGGCCCCCAGCACCCCGCCCCAGATTCCGATCGCCCACACAGCCTCCATCCACATCGGATAGCTGTCAAAATATGCCCGCTGCTCGGCGGTGAACTGGGCCAGGTAGGCGGCGTTGTCGGTCTGGGTCATGACATAGTCGTAGCCGCCGTAGCCGTTCCACAGCAGGCTCACCAACCCCACCGCCCACAGGTGCCAGGGCGTCGAGGTGGTCATCTTCATGGTGTCGGTCATCGTCCCCTCCCAAGGATTTCCCGAGGGCCGGAGGATGCGCCGAAAACAACGTTACGGCAACGCTCAGTCGCCGCCGCCCGCCTCCGCCCTGGCCCGCAGCGCCGCCCACCGCTCCAGCCGCTCCACGATCTTCGCCTCGTGCCCCTCGCCCTTCGGCGCATAGAAGGTTCGGCGCTCCATCCCGTCGGGGAAGAAGTTGGCGCCGGAAAAGCCCTCCGGCGTGTCGGGGTCGTACTGGTAGCCCTTGCCGTAGCCCAGCGACTTCATCAGCTTGGTCGGCGCGTTGCGGATGTGGGCGGGCGGCATGAGCGAGCCGGTCTCGGCCGCCGCCCGCTTCGCCGCCTTGAAGGCCTCGTAGACGCCGACCGACTTGGGGGCGGTGGCGAGGTGGACCACCGCCTGGGCCAGGGCCAGCTCGCCCTCCGGGCTGCCGAGGAAGTCGTACGTATCCTTGGCCGCATTGGCGACCAGCAGCGACAGCGGGTCGGCCTCGCCGATGTCCTCGACCGCCATGCGCACGATGCGGCGGGCCAGGTACAGCGGGTCCTCGCCGCCGTTCAGCATCCGCGCCAGCCAGTAGAGGGCGGCATCAGGATCCGATCCGCGGACGGATTTATGCAGCGCGGATATGAGGTTGTAGTGCTCTTCTCGACTCTTGTCGTAAGCGGGCGCGCGCTTCTGCAGGATGCCGGCGAGGGCCTGGACGTCGAGCGGCCCGGTCGTCGTCGTCAGGTCGAACAGCACCTCGGACAGGGTCAGCAGGTAGCGGCCGTCGCCGTCGGCCAGCGCCGTCAGGGCCTGACGCGCCTCCGGCGTCAGCAGCAGGGTCTTGCCCTCCTGCGCCTCGGCCCGAATCAATAGTTGATCGAGAGCGGCGTCGTCGAGCCGTTTCAGCACATAGACCTGGCTTCGCGACAGCAGGGCGCCGTTCAGCTCGAACGACGGGTTCTCGGTCGTGGCCCCGACGAGGGTGACGATCCCCTCTTCCACGAACGGCAGGAAGCCGTCCTGCTGGGCACGGTTGAAGCGGTGGATCTCGTCGACGAACAGCAGGGTCGACTGGCCGGCGGCGCGGCGCATGCGGGCGGCCTCGAAGGCCTTTTTCAGATCAGCCACGCCGGAGAAGACGGCCGAGATCTGCTGGAACTGGTAGCCGGCAGCCTGGGCCAGCAGGCGGGCGATGGTGGTCTTGCCCGTGCCCGGCGGGCCCCACAGGATCATCGACCCCAGACGCCCGGCCTCGACCATGCGCCGGATCGGCCCGCCCTCGCCCAGCAGGTGATCCTGCCCCACCACCTCGTCGAGGCTCTTCGGCCGCAGGCGGTCGGCCAGCGGGGCGTCGGGGGGATGGATGCCGGAGGCTTCGAACAGGTCGGTCATGCGGGGAGAAGAGATAGGCGTTCGCGCCGCCCTTTTCACGCGCTAGTGTGGGCTTCAGGGAGGAGAACGCCATGGCCGAAGACCGCACCCAGCAGGGACCGACCGGGGGCGTCGCCCCGCACCTGACCATTCCGTCGCGCGGCGGACAGGCGGCGGTCGAATTCTACCAGCGGGCCTTCGGCGCCGAGGTGCTGCGCACCATGCCGGCCGAGGACGGCGAGCGTCTGATGCACGCCCACCTGCGCATCAACGGCGGCAGCGTCATGCTGCACGACGAATTCCCCGAGATGAACGGCGAGCAGGACATCCGGCCGAAAGGCGTGGTGCTGCACCTGCAGGTCGACGACGTCGACGAATGGTGGAACCGGGCCATCGTCGCCGGCGCCGTGCCCGTCTATCCGCTGGCCGACCAGTTCTGGGGCGACCGCTACGGCCAGCTGCGCGACCCGTTCGGCCACAGCTGGTCGATCGGGGCGCCGATCCGGAAGGGCTGAGCCCGGCTTAACGCACCAGCAGCGTCGCCTGCTGGCCGCGCCGCTGGAGCGTGATCTGGGCGCCGCGCGGGATGTTCTCCAGCTGCTCCGGGTTCGTCACGGCCCGACCGTTCACCGCGAGGATGAGGTCGCCGCGGGCCAGAAAGCGGGCCGCGTAGCCGCGGGGGTTCACCGATCCGACGATGACGCCGCTCGTGAACGGGTCGCCGCCGAGGCTGTCCGCTAGGGCCGGGTTCAGGGCCAGAACCTGGGCGCCGGTGAGGACGCCCTGCCGGATCAACAGCGCCTTGTCCGGATCGGCGTCGCCCGGGAGTCGTTGCACCCGCGCATCGACGCTCTGAACCCGACCGTCGCGGAGGACCGAAATCTGGACGGTTTCGTTCGGCTCGCGCGTGCCCACCCGGAAGTTCAGACCGCCCTGGTCGTTGATCTCGGCGCCGTCGATGGCGGTGATGACGTCGCCCTGGCGAATGCCGGCGCGGGCGCCGGGACCGTTCGGCCACACCTCCGTGACCACCAGACCCTGCGGCCGCTCGAGGCCGAGGCTGCGGGCGATGTCGGCGGTGACGGTCTCGCCCTTCACGCCCAGCCACGGCCGGACCACCGCGGTGGCCCCGCCGACGGCCGAGTCGACCACCCGGCGCACCATGGTCGCCGGCACCGCGAAGCCGACCCCGGACGAGGAGCCCGAACGCGAGAAGATGGCGGTGTTGATGCCGATCAGGTCGCCGTCCATGTCGACCAGCGCCCCGCCCGAGTTGCCCGGATTGATGGCGGCGTCGGTCTGAATGAAGGAGCTGGAGTCCGAAATGCCGGTCTCGGTGCGGTTCAGGGCCGAGATGATGCCGTTGGTCACTGTCTGGCCGACGCCGAAGGGGTTGCCGATGGCCAGCACCAGGTCGCCGACCTGCTGCTCCTCGCGGTCGTCGATGTTCAGGGTCGGCAGGCGCTCGTTCACGCCCTCCAGCTGCAGCACGGCGATGTCGGATCGCTCGTCGGCCAGCACCACCCGCGCCGGGAACTCGCGCCGGTCGTTCAGGGTGACGCGGATCTGCTGCATGTTCTCGACGACGTGGTTGTTGGTCACCACCACCCCGTCCGGACGGACGATGACGCCCGAGCCGATGGAGCCGACCTGCTGGGCCTGCGGCCGCATGCCGAACATCGACCAGAACGGATCCTGCACCGTGCGCACGCCCCGCGCCGAGATGTTCACAACCGCCGGCGCCGCCTCGCGCACCACGGGGGCGAAACTGGCCTTCATCGAGGTGGCGTCGCCGGGGACCACGCGATTGTCGGCGAACACCCCGTCCTGGGCCTTCGAGCTGTCGGGCTGGCCGCAGGCGGCGAGCATCAGGGCGATGGCGATCGCAAGCGAGCTGGTCTTCATCGTCGTCCGGTCGATCATGGGTTCCGCTGGCCTATTCCTGCCCGCCAATTCGACGGGATCAAGGCGTGAGCCAGTTCAAACGGTTACGCTTTCCTCACGTTCCGCCCGCCGCGCCACGATCCAGCCGATCGCCGCCGCCAGGCCGAGGATGGTCGCGGCGATGTAGAAGGCCAGGCCCGGATCGTACAGGGCGCCGATCAGGGGCGCCGTCCACGGGCCCAGCTCCGCCACACCATGCGCAAGACCGCCGAACCCGCCGCCCGACGAGCTGGCGTAGATCCAGCCGAAGAACAGCGGCGAGGCCACCCCGGCGATGGAGGCCACGCTCATGTTGGCGCCCTGCAGCTGCCCCTGCTCGTCGTCGCCGACGCGGCGGGTCATCAGCGCCTGCAGGGTGGGCATGGCCAGCCCCCACAGGGCGTTCGGCAGCATGGCGGCGACGAAGATCCAACCTGAAGGGGCCCAGCCCATCAGGGCGATCCCCACGGTTCCCCCCGCCAGCCCGAGGATCATCGTGCCGCGGTCGCCCAAATGCTGCACCACCCGCCCGGTCAGACCGCCCTGCACCGCCATGTCCAGCACGCCGACCATGGCCAGCAGCAGGCCGACCCCCTTCGGCCCCCAGCCGTAGCGCAGGGCGGCGTACAGCACGAAGACCGCCGAGAAGACGTGGTGGGCGAAGTAGAGCAGGAAGTTCACCACCGCCAGGCCGCTGAGCTCCGAATGCCGGCGCAGCAGGATCAGGGCCCCGACCGGATTGGCCCGGCGCCAGCTGAAGCGCATCCGCTTCTCGACCGGCAGGCTCTCGGGCAGCACCAGCAGACCGTACAGGAAGGCCACGCCCGACAGGCCGGCGGCGAACCAGAACGGCACGCGCGGCCCGAACTCGCCGAGGAAGCCGCCCAGCACCGGCCCCAGCAAGAAGCCGCCGGAGAAGGCGGCCCCGATCAGGCCGTAGGCGCGCGCCCGGCGCTCCGGGGCGGTGATGTCGGCCATGTAGGCGTAGATGGTGGTGAAGCTGGACGAGGTGACGCCGGCGATGATCCGCCCCACCGCCAGCCACCACAGGTTCGGCGCCACCGCCATCAGGACATAGTCGATCGACAGGCCGGCGCAGCTGATCAGGATCACCGGCCGGCGGCCGTACTGGTCGGACAGGGAGCCGATGATCGGGGAGCAGAGGAACTGCATTCCCGCCCAGAGGGCGACGAAGACGCCGTTGATCCAGCCGGCCTCGGCGTTGGAGCCGACGAAGTCGACGATCAGCTGCGGCAGTACCGGGATGATGATCCCCATCGCCACGATGTCGAGCACCGCCGTCACGAAGATGAAGGCGAGCGCGGCGCGCTTGGTGCGGAGGCGGGTGAGGACGGACATGGCGAGGCTCGGAAGGGAGCGCCTTCTACCCGAGCCGGAGGCGCGGGTCAGCCGTCCGGAACGGCTTGTTGCCAAAGCTTAATGCGAAGCCGGATTGCGCCGCCGGCCGGTTCACGTTCAACCTGACCGTATGACCGCCGTTATCGAAACCCGTGGACTGACCAAGACCTACGGAGCCGTGCGCGCCCTCGACGGGCTGGACCTGACCATCCCGCGCGGCGGGGTCTACGGGGTGCTGGGGCCGAACGGGGCCGGCAAGTCGACCCTGTTCCGCATCCTGCTGGGCCTGATCCGGCCGACGACGGGCGAGGCCCGGGTGATGGGCGGGCCGGTCAACGAGGTCAGCCACATGCGTCGCATGGGCTCGATGATCGAGACGCCGCGCTTCCCGCCCTACATGACCGCCCGCCAGGTGCTGCGCTGGCTGGCGCTTGAGCACGGCATCGGCCGCTCGACGGACATCCCGCACTGGCTGCAACGCGTCGGCCTCACGGAAGCGGCGGACCGGCGGGTGCGCGGCTTCTCGGTCGGCATGATGCAGCGGCTCGGCGTCGCCGCCGCCCTGATGAGCCGGCCGGAGCTGGTGATCCTGGACGAACCGACCAGCGGCATGGATCCCCCCGGCATCCAGGAGATGCGCGCCCTGATCCGCTCGCTCGCAACGGACGACGGCGTCACCGTGGTGCTGGCCAGCCACCAGCTGCTGGAGGTGCAGCGGGTCTGCGATCGCGTCGCCATTCTCGACAAGGGGCGGCTGGTGCGCGAGGGGGCGGTCAGCGAACTCACCGCCATCGGCGAGCGGCTTCGCCTCTCGGCCGGGCCGGTGGAGCGGGTGCTGGAGGTGCTGGGCGCGAACGGGAGCCGCGACGGCGACGCGGTGCTGGCCGACGTGTCCCGCGCCGAGGGCCCGGCCCTGATCCGCGCCCTCGTCGAACGGGGCGTCGACATTCACGAAGCCCGCTGGGTCGGCGCCGATCTGGAGAGCATCTTCTTCACCGAAACGGGCGCGGTCCAGGCTCCGGAGACGATCCATGCTGGTTGATGCCCTGGCCTCCGAAACCTATCGCCTGCTGCGCAACCGCATGACCGTCTTCTGGAGCGTGGTGTTCGTGCCGCTGATGTTCGCGGTCGGCGGGGTGATCTATCACCTCGTCAACAAGAACCAGGGCGACGCCGCCGCCGCGGCCGCGGGCCTGCCCACGACCGGGGCGGGATCGCCGCTCAACCTCGCGGAATTCCTCACCTTCGGGGCCAACCAGATCGCCAACGGCGCCCTGATGACCTTCATGCTGATCGCCGCCGCCACGGTCTACGCCGGCGACTACCGCTGGGAGACGTGGCGACTGATCAGCGCCCGCAACAGCCGCACCGCGCTGATCCTCGGCAAGGTCGGGACGATGAAGCTGTTGGCCCT
This sequence comes from Caulobacterales bacterium RIFCSPHIGHO2_01_FULL_70_19, assembly GCA_001794825.1. GTDB lineage: Bacteria > Pseudomonadota > Alphaproteobacteria > Caulobacterales > Caulobacteraceae > Brevundimonas. The sequence goes on from MGLK01000035.1 coordinate 48,475, forward strand.
CGCCGCCTCCGTGGCCATGCTGATCGCGGCCTTCGTCTATTATCTCGCCCAGGCGCTGGTGTTCGAGCGGCCGCCGACCTTCTCCCTCGGCGCCGCCGAGGCCGGCGACGCCGCCCTGATCTGGCTGCTGTCGTTCGTCCGCCTCGTCCAGTACGGCCTCATCGCCCTGCTGACCGCGGTCCTCACCCGCTCGCTGCTCGCGGCCCTGTTCGTGCCCTGGGCGCTGGGCTTCGGCCAGTCGATCCTCGGCGCTCCGCCGGTGATGATGCTGCTGAAGCTGCACCCCGACGGCTGGCCCGCACAGCTGCTGATGCCGGGCTTGGCCTACGACACGCTGAAGAACCTCGTCTCACCCGGCGCCGCGCGGGTCATGTCGACCGAGGCCGCCCTGTGGCCGGCGCTGGCCAGCCTGGCCTTGTGGTGCGTGGTCCCCCTCGGCCTGGCCCTGCTGCTGTTCCGGCGGCAGGACCTGTCGAAGGAGTAGGCGCCTCCTCCGGGGCGTATCCACCAGATCCACCCCGTCCACCCCGTCCACGCGGACCGTCGCTCTTGTCCACGCGGTCATATCGCGCCTGTCCACCCGGGGCGGAGCGCCTTCAGCCGCCGGGCGTCAGCCGCTTCTCCATCCACACGTCAGCGCGGACGTAGGGGCTGGGCCGCGGCGGCAGGTCGACGAAGCCGAAGCTGCGGTACAGCGCGCCCGCCGGCTTCAGCGTGCTGCTGGTCTCGAGGTAAAGCCGCGGCGCCCCGGCGGCCCGGGCCGCGGCCTCGCAGGCCTCCAGCAGCCGGCGTCCGAGCCCGAGGCCCCGTGCGGCCGGCGCGACGGTCATCTTCGCCACCTCGAAGCCGCCGTCCTCCATCGGCATCAGCGCACAGCAGCCGATCGCCTCCCCCGCCCGTTCGGCCATGAAGATCCGCCCGCCGGGGGCCAGGATCACGCCTTCGGGATCGTCGATCACCTTGCGATCCTTGGCTTCCACGGCGAAGCCGCCTTCGGCCAGCCAGCCCTCGTTCAGCGCCTTCCAGGCGGCGGCGTGATCGGGCCGGTAGTCGACGATCTGGACCGGGGCGAATTGCATCAGGCCGTTTCCGTGTCTCCGGCCTTACCTCTGCCGCCACGGCTGCGGATTGGGAAGGCTCATCGGGCGGAGAGTCGCGATTCGAGCGAAGGCAGGTCGGGCACAAACCAGACCCGGTCGCCGGCGTTGGACTCGCGAACGAAGTCGCGCAGGGCGTCGCTCCCCGCCATCTCCATCGAGATGTCTCCGACGATCGCCAATCTGACCTGATAGGTGACGAACTTCTGGATCACGGCCCCGGCGATGCCCGTGCGCAGTCGAAGGAAGCCCTCGCCCAGCCGCGCCACGGGCAAGGCCAGCCAGTCGGCCCCCTGCCCCCAAAGCCCGCCAATCAGATCCACGGCGTCGGCTTCCGATGCGATGGGCGCCCCCTCCGCAGGACACAGGAAGACCGGCTGGCCGCCGAACAGTCTTGTTTCGCCGTCCATTCCGCCCCTCCAAGGAGAAAAGGGCGGCGGATCGTTCGACCCGCCGCCCTTCGTTGCCCCGACGAGGAAGCCGATCAGGCTTCGTCGTCGCCCTCGAACGCCTGGACCGGACCCGAGTCCTTGCCCTTGGCGTCCACGTCCCGGTCGACGAACTCGATCACGGCCATCGGCGCATTGTCGCCGTGGCGGAAGCCCGCCTTCATGATGCGGATGTAGCCGCCGTTGCGCTCGGCGTAACGGGGCGCGAGCGTGTCGAACAGCTTGCCGACCTGGGTCACGTCGCGCACCTGGCTGATGGCCTGGCGACGGGCGTGCAGGTCGCCCTTCTTGCCGAGCGTGACCAGCTTCTCGACGAACGGCCGCAGCTCCTTGGCCTTGGGCAGGGTCGTCGTGATCTGCTCGTGCTTGATCAGCGAGGCGGCCATGTTGGCGAACATCGCGGTGCGGTGGCTGGCCGTGCGGCCGAGCTTGCGATAGGCGGCGCCGTGGCGCATCGGGGTCTCTCCTACTCAACCCTGGTTTCCGCAATACCTCTGCGGACCTTGGGCTCTCTCATTCTAACCGCTCCGCGACCCGCGGGTCTTGGGCGGAGGGTTGAAACTAGATCTGGTCGTCGAACTTCTTGGCCAGGTCTTCGATGTTCTCCGGCGGCCAGTTCGGCACGTCCATGCCGAGGCTGAGGCCCATGGTCGCCAGCACTTCCTTGATCTCGTTCAGCGACTTGCGCCCGAAGTTCGGGGTGCGAAGCATCTCGCCCTCGGTCTTCTGGATCAGGTCGCCGATGTAGACGATGTTGTCGTTCTTCAGGCAGTTGGCCGAACGAACCGACAGCTCCAGCTCGTCCACCTTCTTCAGCAGGGCCGGGTTGAACGGCAGGTCGGGCTTGCCGTCCGCCGCCTCGACCGCCTTCTTCGGCTCGTCGAAGGTGATGAAGATCTGCAGCTGGTCCTGGAGGATGCGCGAGGCGTAGGCCACGGCGTCCACCGGCGAGACCGCGCCGTTGGTTTCGACTTCCAGCACCAGCTTGTCGTAGTCCAGCGACTGGCCCTGACGGGTCGGCTCGACGCGATAGGCGACGCGCTTGACCGGCGAGTACAGGGCGTCGACGGCGATCAGCCCGATCGGCGCGTCTTCCGGACGGTTGAACTCGGAGGCGACGTAGCCCTTGCCGTTCTGGACGGTCAGCTCCATGCGCACCGAGGCGCCGTCGTCGAGGGTGCAGATCACGTGATCCGGGTTCAGCACCTCGATGTCCGACGGGACGTCGATCTGGCCGGCGGTCACCGGGCCAGGGCCGGTGGCGCGCAGGGTCATGCGCTTCGGGCCCTCGGCGTGCATGCGCAGGGCCAGCTGCTTGATGTTCAGGACGATGTCGACGACGTCTTCCCGCACGCCTTCCAGCGAGGAGAATTCGTGGACGACGCCGTCGATCTGGATGGCGGTCACCGCCGCGCCTTGCAGCGACGACAGGAGAACGCGGCGCAGGGCGTTGCCGAGCGTCACGCCGAAACCGCGTTCGAGGGGCTCGGCGACCAGGCGCGCCTTGCGCTGCGGGTCGGAGCTCGCCTCGATCTGCGGCTTCTCGGGACGGATCAGCTCTTGCCAGTTACGTTCGATCATAGGTGTCCCTCGAAACGGGTTTCGCCGATCCCCCTCGCCTCGTCAGGAAAGGCGGGACCGGCGCAGAAAGGTAGTCGACGTCGTCGCTTAGACGCGGCGGCGCTTGGGCGGACGGCAGCCGTTGTGCGGCATCGGCGTCACGTCGCGGATGGTCGTGATGGTCATGCCGACGGCCTGCAGGGCCCGCAGGGCCGACTCGCGGCCCGAACCCGGACCCGAGACGTTGACTTCCAGCGTCTTCACGCCGTGCTCGGCGGCCTTCCGGCCGGCGTCCTCGGCGGCCATCTGGGCGGCGTACGGGGTCGACTTGCGCGAGCCCTTGAAGCCCATGTGCCCGGCCGACGACCAGGAGATGGCGTTCCCCTGCGCGTCGGTGATGGTCACCATGGTGTTGTTGAAGCTGGCGTTCACATGCGCCACGCCCGAGGTGATGTTCTTGCGTTCGCGGCGCTTAACGCGACCCGGTTCCTTGGCCATCGGTCAGGTCTTTCTCTTACTTCTTCTTGCCGGCGATCGGCTTGGCCGGACCCTTGCGGGTGCGGGCGTTGGTGTGCGTGCGCTGGCCGCGCACCGGCAGGCCCTTGCGGTGGCGCAGGCCGCGGTAGCAGGCCAGGTCCATCAGGCGCTTGATGTTCATCGAGGTTTCGCGGCGCAGGTCGCCCTCGACCGTGTGGTCGCGGTCGATCGTCTCGCGGATCTGCAGGACCTCGGCGTCGGTCAGCTGGTTCACGCGGCGGGCGGGCTCGATGCCGACCTTCTCGGTGATTTCCTTCGCAGCGGCCGGGCCGATGCCGTGGATGTACTGAAGCGCGATTTCGACGCGCTTGTTGGTCGGGATGTTGACGCCAGCGATACGGGCCACGAAGCTCTCCAGATACGCGTGTGCGGACGCAACAAACGCTCCGGTCAACAGACCAGGAGCGTTACGCGCCCTTCGCGGAAGCGCGCCTTATACAGGGGATTCAGCTTCCGTCAACGGGAGACAGGCCCGCGACGCGGACTCTAGCGCCGCGGCGGGCCGAACTCCACGCCGAAGACGCCGCGCTGGCCGGCGACCGGTTCGCCGCCGCGCGTCGGCGGCCGGACGCGGAAATAGGCGGCCGAGCGCAGGGCGGCCTCGCCGAAGCCCATGCCGGCCGGCGTCTCGCGCAGCAGGCGGCAGTTCTCGAGCCGCTGGTCGAGGCGGATCTCGCACGACATTTCAGCGCGGCCCGACTGGCGCGCGGCCAGGGCGGCGCGCGGGTGTTCGCGGCGCACCTCGGCGAGGGTCGGTCCGCGCACGATCATGAACGGCATGCCCGAGCCGGGGCCGGAGCCCGTCCCCTCGCCGCTCCCCGCGCCGGTCCCCTCCCCGCCCAGGCCGAAGCCGGGCGCCGGCGACGGCGCCGGCGCGATCCCGACGGTCAGCTCCGGAGCCGGCGCCTGCACCGGCGGCGCCGGCAGTTCGGGCCGGGCTTCGGGCCGCGGCGGCGGCGTATGGATGCGCGAGGCGGCGGCGGGGGCCCCGCCTCCGGCCTCAGGCGCGGGCTCGGCCGGCGGCGGAGGGGGTTCAGGCGGCGGCGGCCGGAACAGCACCGCCTCGATGACCGGCGGCAGCATCGGCGGCGGCGACGGCTGGGTGCGCGCGATCGCGAGGAACACGCCGACGTGCAGGACGGCGATGGCGGCGGCCACGCCGAGATTGCGCACCGGCGGACGCTTGAGAGTCTGCAGGGCCATGTTCACACGCGGACTATGCCACATGCGCCATGAACGCGCCGGGGGCCGAAAGGTCAGCCGCCGTTCAGCCTGTCAGGCGAGGGCGGCGTCCAGCGCCCGGGACACCTGGTCGATCGAGCCCATGCCGTCGATCTCGACCAGCTTGCCCTGCGCTTCGTAGTACGGCAGCAGCGGCGCGGTGTTGCGGTTGTAGACCGCCAACCGCTCCTTGAAGGTCTCCGGATTGTCGTCCGGCCGGCCCTGCTCGGCGAAGCGCTTGCCGATGCGCGCGGTCAGGGCCTCGTCGTCGACGCACAGACGGACCACGCGGTCGATCCGGCTGCCGCGCCCGGCCAGCATGGCGTCCAGGGCCTCGGCCTGGGCCACGGTGCGCGGGAAGCCGTCGAAGATGGCGCCGCCGGCGGCCTCCGCTTCGGGCAGGCGCGCCTCGATCAGGGCGATGACGATCTCGTCGGTGACCAGGTCGCCGCGGGCCAGCACGTCCTTCACCTTCAGGCCCAGCTCGGAGCCCGAGGCGATCGCCGCGCGCAGCATGTCGCCGGTCGACAGCTGGACCATGCCGCGGGTGTCGACCAGACGCTTGGCCTGGGTGCCCTTGCCGGCCGCAGGCGGCCCGAACAGGATCAGGTTCATCGTCGCCCTCCCCGAGCGTTCGTGGTCAGCGACGCGCCGGCGCCGTGGTCCCGCGGCCGCGGCCGCGCAGCTTGGCCTTCTTGATCAGGCCTTCGTACTGGTGGGCCAGCAGGTGCGACTGGATCTGCGCCACCGTGTCCATGGTCACCGAGACGACGATCAGGATCGAGGTGCCGCCGATGACCGCCGGCCCCATGCCCGAGTTGGCCATGAGCATCTCCGGCACCAGGCAGACGGCGGTGATGTAGGCGGCGCCGATCACGGTCAGGCGGGTCAGCACGTAGTCGAGATACTCCGCCGTCCGCTTGCCCGGGCGGATGCCCGGCAGGAAGCCGCCGTACTTGCGCAGGTTCTCGGCCGTGTCCTCCGGATTGAAGGTGATCGAGGTGTAGAAGAAGGTGAAGAAGATGATCAGCGCGCCGTAGAAGACCATGAAGATCGGCCGGCCGTGCTGCATCTCGGCCGTGACGACCGGCAGCCAGCTCATCCACGACGGCAGGTCCGCATTGGCGGTCATCTGCGCCACCGTCGTCGGCAGCATCAGCAGGGACGAGGCGAAGATCGGCGGGATCACGCCGGCGGTGTTGACCTTCAGCGGCAGGAACGAGCGCTCGCCCCCGGCCATCCGGTTGCCTTCCTGGCGCTTCGGATACTGGATCAGCAGCCGGCGCTGGGCGCGCTCCATGAAGACGATGAACACCACCACGGCCACGGCCATGGCCACGAAGAACAGCAGGGTGAAGGCCGAGATCTGGCCTTCCTGGGCGAGGCCGAACATGCGGGCGATGGCGCCCGGCAGCACGGCCACGATGCCGGCGAAGATGATCAGCGAGATGCCGTTGCCGACGCCGCGCGCCGTCACCTGCTCGCCGAGCCACATCAGGAACATGGTCCCGCCGGTCAGGACGGTGATGGTCGAGACGATGAAGAACAGGCCGGGCTGGTCGATCAGCCCCGGCTGGGCGTTGAGGCCGATGGCGATGCCGCCCGACTGGAACAGCGCCAGCACCACGGTCAGGTAGCGCGTGTACTGGTTCAGCTGCTTGCGGCCGCTCTCGCCGCCTTCCTTCTTCAGCTTCTCCCACGGCGGGTACACCGCGCCGAGCAGCTGCACGATGATCGAGGCCGAGATGTACGGCATGACGTTCAGCGCGAACACGGCCATGCGCTCGACGGCGCCGCCGGAGAACATGTTGAACATGTCCAGGATGCCGCGCTGGCCGTCCGGGTTCTGGAAGAACTGCAGGAAGGCCTCGGCGTTGATGCCGGGGATCGGCACATAGGTGCCGATCCGGTAGACCAGCAGGGCCAGGATCGTGAACAGCAGACGTTTGTGCAGCTCGGTCGCACGGGCGAACGAGCCCATGTTCATGTTTGCTGCGAGTTGTTCGGCGGCCGAAGCCATGTGTCGTCACCCCGACTGATCAGAACGCGGCGCATCGGACCCGAAGTCGCCGCCTGCGTCCAGATAGGAGAAGGGCGCCCCCGTGGCGAGGGCGCCCGTCAGCTTATTTCGCCGCGGCGGTCCGGCGGGCGCGGGCCGACACCTTGTTGGCGTCGCCCTTGGGGGCCTTGGGGGCCGGAGCCTTGCCCTTGGCGGCGTTGCGCTTCTCGACGCGCGCCGCGGCCTTGGCCTCGGCCTCGATGCGCTGCTGGGTCACCGAGCCGCCGGCGGCCTCGATGGCCTTCACGGCGCCCGAGGAGGCCGACCAGACCACCAGGTTCAGCTTGGCCTTCAGCTCGCCCGTGCCGAGCACGCGCACGCCGTCCTTGACGCGGCGGATCACGCCGGCGGCCACCAGGGCCTCGCCGTTGATCTCAGACTTGGCGTCCAGCTTGCCGGCGTCGACCGCGTCCTGCAGGCGCCACAGGTTGACCTCGGCCAGCTTCAGGGCGCCGGGGTTGTTGAAGCCGCGCTTGGGCATGCGCATGTACAGCGGCATCTGGCCACCTTCGAAGCCCAGCAGGCTGACGCCGGTGCGGGACTTCTGGCCCTTGACGCCGCGGCCCGAGGTCTTGCCCTTGCCCGAGCCCGGGCCCCGGCCGACGCGCATGCGCTTCTTGTGGGCGCCTTCGTTGTCGCGGATTTCGTTCAGTTTCATGTGCCTGATCCTTTCGGGTGCTAGCGCCCGGACTCAGTCCGGACTCGGCTGGTTGACTTCAATCTCCCTCCCCGTCCGGGGAGGGTGGCCGCGAGGCGGCCGGGTGGGGACGGCGTCAACCGCCATCCCGGAACGCAATGAAGGGCGGCCTATAGCCGCCCCCGCCGGATCGCTGCAAGCGGCGATCTTCCCTCCCCCCGGAGGGGGAGGGATATCTCGTTACTTCTCGACCACTTCCACCATGTGGCGGACCTTGGCGATCATGCCGCGGACCGAGGGGGTGTCCTCCAGCGTGGACTCGCGGCCCACGCGGTTCAGGCCGAGACCGGCCAGGGTGGCGCGCTGGTCGGCCTTGCGGCGGATCGGCGAGCCCGTCTGGCGGACGGTGACGGTGGCTTGTTCTTTCTTGGCCATGATCAGCTCTCGATGGCTTCGGGCGCCGAGGCGCCGTCGTTGCGGCGACCCATCAGATCCGCGACCTTCTTGCCGCGCTTGGACGCGACCTGGCGGGGCGAGGACTGGACCTTCAGGGCTTCGAAGGTGGCGCGGATCATGTTGTAGGGGTTCGACGAGCCGGTCGACTTGCCCACGACGTCCTGGACGCCGAGGGTTTCGAGGACCGCGCGCATCGGACCGCCCGCGATGACGCCGGTGCCCGGAGGGGCCGCGCGCATCATGATCTTGCCGGCGCCCCAGCGGCCCTGACCGTCGTGGTGCAGGGTGCGGTTCTCGCGCAGCGGCACGCGGATCATCGTCTTCTTGGCTTCTTCGGTCGCCTTGCGGATCGCTTCCGGCACTTCGCGCGCCTTGCCGTGACCGAAGCCGACGCGGCCCTTGCCGTCGCCGACGACCATCAGGGCCGCGAACGAGAACCGGCGGCCGCCCTTCACGGTGGCGGCGACGCGGTTGATGTGCACCAGCTTCTCGACGATGTCCGAGTCCGGACCGTCGGCGGCGGGAGCGTTGCGGTTGTCGCGACGGTTACGGTCGCCGCCGCCGCGGTTGGGTTCACGAGCCATGCTTCTCGTCCCTTAGAAGTTCAGGCCGGCTTCGCGCGCGGCCTCCGCCAGGGCCTTGACCCGGCCGTGATAGATGTAGCCGCCACGGTCGAAGACGACGTCCTTGACGCCCTTCTCGATGGCGCGCTCCGCGATCAGCTTGCCGATCTTGGTGGCGGCCGCGACGTCCGAGCCCTTCGCCCCCTTGCCGCCTTCCAGCGACGAGGCCGAGGCGACGGTGACGCCCTTGGCGTCGTCGATGATCTGGGCCGAGATGTTCTTGTCCGACCGGTAGACCGACAGGCGCAGGCGGCCGTTGGCCACGGCCTTCAGGCGGCGACGGGTGCGCTCGGCGCGACGCTTGGCGTTTTGCTTGAGAGTGGTGGCCATGGCTTACTTCTTCTTGCCTTCCTTGCGGCGCACGGACTCGCCCGCATAGCGGACGCCCTTGCCCTTGTAGGGCTCCGGCGGACGCAGCTTGCGGATCACGGCGGCGATCTGGCCGACGGCCTGCTTGTCGACGCCCGAGATCTTGATCTCGGTCTGCTTCGGCACCGCGAAGGTCACGCCGGCCGGCGGGTCGATGTCGACGTCGTGCGAGAAGCCGAGCTGCAGCGACAGCTGGCTGCCCTTCATCGCCGCGCGATAGCCCACGCCGACCAGCTCCAGCGTCTTGTCGAAGCCGGTGGTGACGCCGGTGACCATGTTGTCGACCAGGGTCCGCGACAGGCCCCACATCGCGCGGGCGCGCGGGGTGTCCGAACGCGGGGTCAGCGACAGCTCGTCGCCTTCCTGCCGGATCTCGATCTCTTCGGCGACGGTCCAGGTGCGTTCGCCCTTGGGACCCTTCACCGACACGGTCTGGCCGTTGAGCGTGACGGTCACGCCCTTCGGGATCGCGATGGATTTCTTGCCGATACGGGACATCTTAGTAGACCCTGCAGAGAACTTCGCCGCCCACGTTGGCCTCGCGGGCCGCGGCGTCGGACATGACGCCCTTGGACGTCGAAAGGATCGAGATGCCGAGGCCGTTCTTGACCGGCTTCAGGTCGCTGATGGCCGAGTAGACGCGACGGCCGGGCTTCGACACGCGGCTGATCTCGGCGATCACCGGGGCGCCGTCGAAATACTTCAGCTCGATCTCGAACTGCGGAAACTCGCCCGGGTTCTGCACCAGGTTGTAGCCGCGGATGTAGCCCTCGTCCTGCAGCACGTCGAGGACGCGCTGGCGCAGACGCGAGGCCGGGGTCAGCACCTTCGAACGCTTGCGGGTCGCGGCGTTCTTGATGCGGGCGATCATGTCGCTCAGGGGATCGTTGATCATCATGACTGTCTGTCTCCCCTTACCAGCTCGACTTCGTCAGGCCGGGGATCTGACCCAGGTTGCCCAGCTCACGCAGGGCGATCCGGCTCATCTTCAGCTTGCGATAGTAGGCGCGCGGACGGCCCGTCACCTCGCAGCGGTTGCGGATGCGGTTCGGCGCCGAGTTGCGCGGCAGCTGCGCCAGCTTCAGGCGCGCCTCGAAGCGCTCCTCCAGCGGCAGCGACTCGTCGTTGGCGGTCGCCTTCAGGGCGGCGCGCTTGTCGGCGTATTTCGCGACGAGGGCCTTGACCATCTCGTTGCGGTTCACGGCGGACTTCTTAGCCATTGTTCTCTTCCCTTCCCGCTCAGTTCACGAACGGGAACTTGAACTCGGTGAGAAGGGCCTTGGCCTCCTCATCGGTCTTGGCCGTGGTGCAGACAACGATGTCCATGCCCCACATCTGGTCGATCTGGTCGTAGTTGATCTCGGGGAACACGATGTGCTCCTTCAGACCGGTGGCGTAGTTGCCGCGACCGTCGAACGAGGTGCCCTTCAGGCCCCGGAAATCCTTCACGCGCGGCAGCGCGATGGTGATGAACCGGTCCAGGAACTCGTACATCTGGTCGCCGCGCAGGGTGACCTTGCCGCCGATGACCATGCCTTCGCGCAGCTTGAAGCCGGCGATGGAGTTGCGGGCCTTGGTCGGCACGGCCTTCTGGCCGGCGATCGCGGTCAGGTCCTTGAGGGCGGCGGTCGCCTTCTTGGAGTCGGCCACGGCTTCGCCGATGCCCATGTTCAGGACGATCTTGTCCAGCTTGGGCACCTGCATCTCGTTGGTGTAGCCGAACTTGTCCTTCATCGCCTTGCGGATGCGCGAGACGTATTCGGACTTCAGCCGCGGGGTGTACTTCTCGGTAGCCATCAGATGACGTCTCCCGTCGTCTTGGCGAAGCGAACCTTCTTGCCGTCTTCCTCACGGAAGCCGACGCGGGTCGGCTTGCCGTTGGCGTCGGCGATCGCGACGTTCGACAGGTGAAGCGACGCTTCCTTGTTCTTGATGCCCCCTTGCGGGTCCATCTGGGTCGGGCGGGTGTGGCGCTGGACCATGTTGATCCCCTGCACCACCACGCGGTTCTCGGTCGGAAGGACCTTGAGGACCTGGCCGGTGCGGCCCTTGTCCTTGCCGGTCAGGACGACGACGTTGTCGCCCTTCTTGATCTTGGCGGCCATGGTTACAGGACCTCCGGGGCCAGTGAGATGATCTTCATGTGGTTCTTGGCGCGCAGCTCGCGCGGAACCGGGCCGAAGATGCGGGTGCCGACCGGCTCGTTCTGCTTGTTGACGATGACGGCGGCCGACTTGTCGAAACGGATGACAGAGCCGTCCTTGCGCATGATGTCCTTGGCGGTGCGCACGACGATGGCGCGCACGACGTCGCCCTTCTTCACGCGGCCGCGCGGAATCGCTTCCTTCACCGAAGCGACGATCGTGTCGCCCACCGAGGCGTAGCGGCGCTTGGAGCCGCCCAGCACCTTGATGCACATGACCCGGCGGGCGCCCGAGTTGTCGGCCACCTCCAGGTTAGTTTGCATCTGGATCATGGGATCCGATCCTTCTTCTTACGAAGCCGAGGCGGGCAGGACTTCCCACCGCTTCAGCTTGGACTTCGGGGCGCACTCGACGATGCGGGCCAGGTCGCCGACCTTGAGGGCGTTGGCTTCGTCGTGGGCGTGATACTTCTTGGACAGACGGACGGTCTTCTTCAGGACCGGGTGCAGCAGGGTGCGCTCGACCTTGACGACAACGGTCTTGTCGCCCTTGTCGGAGACGACCACGCCTTCGAGAATTCGCTTCGGCATCTTCGTTCCCTTAAGCGACGGTCCGCTTCTCACGCAGCAGCGTGGAGATGCGGGCGATGTCCTTGCGCACTTCCGAGACCCGGTGGGTCTTTTCCATCTGGCCGGTGGCGGCCTGGAAGCGCAGGTTGAACTGTTCCTTCTTGAGCTTCAGCAGCTCGTCGGACAGCTGGTCGACGGTTTGCGACCGGAGATCGGCGATCTTGGTCATCAGGCAGCGGCCTCCGTGTGGGCGATGCCGGCGTCGAGGCGGGTGACCACCTTGGTGCGGACCGGCAGCTTGGCGGCGCCGAGGCGCAGCGCCTCGCGGGCGATGTCGTCCGGCACGCCGTCGATTTCGAACAGGATGCGGCCCGGGTGGCAGCGCGCGGCCCAGTGGTCCACGGCGCCCTTGCCCTTGCCCATCCGGACTTCCGCCGGCTTGCCGGTGACCGGCAGGTCCGGGAACACCCGGATCCACACCCGGCCCTGACGCTTCATCTGGCGGGTGATCGCGCGGCGGGCCGCCTCGATCTGACGCGCGGTGATGCGCTCCGGCTCGACCGTCTTCAGCCCGTACGAGCCGAAGTTCAGCGAGAAGCCGCCCTTGGCCGAACCGTGGATGCGGCCCTTGAAGGCCTTGCGGTACTTGGTCTTCTTCGGTTGCAGCATGACTTAGCTCTCACGTCCCCGGTCGCGACGCGGACCGCGGTCGCCGCGGGGGCCGCCGCGCTCGCGGCCTTCATTCGACGACGGACCCGAGGCTTCCTGGGCCCAACGCTTGTCCTGGGCCATCGGGTCGTGCTCGAGGACCTCGCCCTTGAACACCCAGACCTTCACGCCGATGATGCCGTACGTCGTCTTGGCCTCGTAGAAGCCGTAGTCGATGTCGGCGCGCAGGGTGTGCAGCGGCACGCGGCCTTCGCGATACCACTCCATCCGCGCGATCTCGGCGCCGCCGAGGCGGCCCGACACGTTGATGCGGACGCCCTTGGCGCCGAGGCGCATGGCCGACTGCATCGCGCGCTTCATGGCGCGACGGAAGGCGATCCGGCGCTCGAGCTGCTGGGCGATGTTCTCGGCGATCAGCTGGGCGTCGGTTTCCGGCTTGCGGACCTCGACGATGTTCAGGTGAACCTCGCCTTCGGTCTGGGCCGAGATGTCCTTGCGCAGCTTCTCGATGTCGGCGCCCTTCTTGCCGATCACGACGCCCGGACGGGCGGCGTAGATCGTCACGCGGCACTTCTTGTGCGGGCGCTCGATGATGATGCGCGACACGCCGGCGGCCGACAGGCGCTCCTTCAGCCACTCGCGCAGCTTCAGGTCCTGGTGCAGCAGCTTGGCGTAGTCGGCGCCGCCGGCGAACCAGCGGCTGTCCCAGGTGCGGTTGACGCCGAGCCGCAGCCCGACCGGATTGACTTTCTGACCCATCAGGCGGCCTCGCCGGCTTCACGGACCACGATGGTGATCTCGCTGAACGGTTTCAGGATGCGCGACGAGCGGCCGCGAGCACGGCTCGCGAAACGCTTCATCACCAGGTTCTTGCCCACGAAGGCCTCGGCGACGACCAGGTTGTCGATGTCGAGGTTGTGGTTGTTCTCGGCGTTGGAGATGGCCGAGTACAGGACCTTGCGGACGTCGGTGGCGATGCGCTTGCGGCTGAATTCCAGCTCGTTGAGCGCCTTCTGCACCGGCAGGCCGCGGATCGAGGCGGCGACCAGGTTCAGCTTCTGGGGGCTGATCCGGACGTTCACCAGCTTGGCGCGGGCCTCGGTGTTGCCGACCCGACGGGGGTTCTTGGTCTGGGCCATCGGTTACTTCCTCTTGGCCTTCTTGTCCGCCGCGTGGCCCGGGAAGTTCCGGGTCGGGGCGAACTCGCCGAGCTTCATGCCGACCATCTCTTCCGAGACGAGCACCGGCACGTGCTTCTGGCCGTTGTGGACGCCGAACGTCAGACCGACGAACTGCGGCAGGATGGTGGAGCGGCGCGACCAGGTCTTGATCACGTCCTTGCGGCCCGACGATTGAACGGCGTCGGCCTTCTTGAGCAGATACCCGTCGACGAACGGGCCTTTCCAGGAGGAGCGGGCCATCGGTTAGCGAGCCTTCTTCACGTGGCGGGTACGGATGATGAACTTGTCCGTAGCCTTGTTCTTGCGGGTGCGGGTGCCCTTGGTGTCCTTGCCCCACGGCGTGACCGGCGTACGGCCGCCCGAGGTGCGACCCTCACCACCACCGTGCGGGTGGTCGATCGGGTTCATGGCCACGCCGCGGACGTGCGGACGGAAGCCCATGTGACGCTTGCGGCCCGCCTTGCCGAGGTTCTGGTTCATGTGGTCGGGGTTCGACACCGCGCCCACCGTGGCCATGCAGCCGTCCAGCACCATGCGGAGCTCGCCCGAGCCGAGACGGATCTGGGCGTAGCCCTGGTCGCGGCCGACCAGCTGGGCGTAGGCGCCGGCCGAACGGGCCAGCTGGGCGCCCTTGCCCGGCTTCATCTCGATATTGTGGATGATCGTACCCACGGGCATCGAGCGCAGCGGCATGGCGTTGCCCGGCTTCACGTCGACGCGCTCGCCGGCCACCACCGTGTCGCCCGCCTTCAGGCGCTGCGGCGCGATGATGTAGGCCTTCTCGCCGTCCTCATAGGTGATGAGGGCGATGAAGGCGGTCCGGTTCGGGTCGTACTCCAGGCGCTCGACGGTCGCCGAAGCGAACTTGCGGCGCTTGAAGTCGATCTTGCGGTACAGGGTCTTGGCCCCGCCGCCGCGGAAGCGGACGGCCACGCGACCGCCCTGCCCGCGACCGCCCGACTTGGTCAGGCCTTCGACGAGCGACTTCTCCGGACGGCCCTTGTGGAGCTCCGAACGGTCGATCAGCACCAGGGCGCGACGGCCCGGCGAGGTCGGATTGTAGGTCTTCAGAGCCATCGGTTCAGAGCCCCGTCGTGACGTCGATCGACTGGCCTTCGGCCAGCGTCACGATCGCTTTCTTGATGTCGACCCGACGGCCCATGATGCCGCGGAAACGCTTGGTCTTGCCCTTCTGGACGAGGGTGTTGACCTTCAGCACGTTGACCTTGAACAGGGCCTCGACCGCCGCGGCGATCTCGTCCTTGGTGGCGTCGTCCGCGACGCGGAACACGACCTTGTTCTGCTCCGACAGGATCGTGGCCTTCTCGGTGATCACCGGAGCCAAAATGGTGTCGTAGTGCTTGGCGGTGGGTTGAGCGCCGGCCATTACGCGGCCTCCTTCTCAGAGAAGCGCGCCTCGATGGCTTCAACAGCCGCCTTGGTCAGCACCAGCTTGTCGGCCCGCAGGATGTCATAGACGTTCAGGCCGGCGTTCGGCAGCACGTCGATGTGCGGGATGTTGCGCGCGGCCAGGCCGAAGTTCGCGTCGACTTCCGGACCGGCGATGATCAGGGCCTTGTTCCAGCCCAGCTTGCCGAACTGCTCGCGCAGCTTGGCGGTCTTGGGCTCCTTGACCGAGACGGTGTCGACGACCACCAGGTCGCCGGCCTTGGCCTTGGAGGACAGGGCATGCTTCAGGGCCAGGGCGCGGACCTTCTTCGGCAGCGAGAAGCCGTGCGAACGGACGACCGGGCCGAAGGCGCGCGAGCCGCCGACGAACTGCGGCGCACGGCGCGAACCGTGACGGGCGCCGCCGGTGCCCTTCTGCTTGTACATCTTCTTGCCGGTGCGAGAGTTCTCGTTCCGGGTCTGGACCTTGTGGGTGCCGGCGCGGCGCTTGGCCAGCTGCCAGTTGACGTAACGGGCCAGCAGGTCGCCGCGGATGTCGGTGATGCCGAAGACGGCGTCCGACAGTTCAACGTCGCCCGAGGCCTTGCCGTCGAGTTTGATGACCGAGAGTTTCATTACGCTTCACCGCCTTCGGTCGCTTCGACGGCCGGGGCTTCTTCAGCCGGGGTCTCAGCGGGTTGAGCAGCGGCCTTGTTCGACTTGACGCCGGCCGGGAACGGGGCGTCGGCCGGACGGGCCTTCTTGATGGCGTCGCGAACCTTGACGTAGCTGCCGTCGTGGCCCGGGACGGCGCCCTTGACCAGGATCAGGCCGCGCTCGGCGTCCACGCGGACGACGGTCAGGTTCTGCTGGGTGACGGTTTCCTGGCCGAGATGGCCGGCCATCTTCTTGCCGGGGAAGGTGCGGCCCGGATCCTGGCGGTTGCCGGTCGAACCGTGCGAGCGGTGCGAGACCGACACGCCGTGGGTCGCCCGCAGGCCGCCGAAGTTCCAGCGCTTCATGCCGCCGGCGAAGCCCTTGCCGATGGTCAGCCCCTGGATGTCGACCTTCTGGCCGGCGACGAAGTGGTCGGCCGACAGCTCGGCGCCCACGTCGACGAGACCGTCCGCATCGACGCGGAACTCGGCCACATAGGCCTTCGGCTCGACTTCCGCCTTGGCGAAAGCCTCCCGCTGGGCCTTGTTGGTGTTCTTGGCCTTCTTCATGCCCGCGCCCAGCTGCAGGGCGACGTAGCCGTCCCGCTCCTGGGTTCGCTGGCCGACGACCTGGCAGCCGTCGAGCTGGAGCACAGTGACCGGAACGTGCGCGCCGTCATCGGCGAACACGCGGGTCATGCCCAGCTTCTTGGCGATCACGCCCGTACGCATGTCGGATCCCGCCCTTCTCGATTAAATCTTGATCTCGACGTCCACGCCGGCGGACAGGTCGAGCTTCATGAGCGCGTCCACGGTCTGCGGGGTGGGGTCGACGATGTCGAGCACGCGCTTGTGCGTGCGGATTTCAAACTGCTCGCGCGACTTCTTGTCGACGTGCGGCGAGCGGTTCACGGTGAACTTTTCGATCAGGGTCGGCAGCGGGATCGGACCGCGAACGGTCGCGCCCGTGCGCTTGGCGGTGTTGACGATCTCGCGCGTCGAAAAGTCGAGGACGCGGTGATCGAAGGCCTTCAGCCTGATGCGGATGCTCTGATCCATATCGGTTGTTTTTCCCAAGCGGTCGGTGGACCGCGTCCCTGTGAACCATTTCAAAGACCGGAGCCTTTCGGGCTCGAGAGCCCTCAGGGTACGCACGTCCGCAAAAACGATCGGCCCACGCGGACGCCCGCGAAGGCCGTTGAAGTCCTGAAGCGCTGCAAAGAACAGGTACTCAGGTCGTCCCTGCGAACCGCGTCTGCACCCGGAGGTGCACAGCCGGTCCAACAAGAGTGGGGGCTTATGACCGGCGATTCCGCTTCCGTCAAGCGGTGAAACCGTGGCGGCGTCGGGCGGCGGCCTTCCCTGCCCTCATGGAGACGACGGACCATCCCGCGACGCCAATTCTGACCGCCGCGTGAGACTTCGCCCCTTTCCCTCCGCACCCCTGCCGCTCCGGCGCCACAATGCGTGGCCCGCTCGCCACATCGGCCGCAAGCCGCTGTTTCGTGACAGCTTTGTAATAGCCACGCTGGACTCGCGGCTGATAGCTCCGCCGTCCGCAGCGCGACTCCCCGCCGCTGCAAGCAAGGAAGAACAACAATGAAGTCTCTCCTCCTCGCCACCGCGGCCGTCGCCGCCTTCGCCGCCGCTCCCGCCCTCGCCCAGTCGGGCCCGGTCGGCTCGGTCGGCGTCTCCTACTCCAACAGCGAGATCGACCTCGGCGGTCTCGAGGCCGACGGCGACAGCTACGCGGTGGACGGCGTTGTCGCCGTGGACGCCTTCTCGGGCTGGACCGCCACCTTCGCCGGCACGATCGGCCATGACGACGACGCCGACGAGACCGGCGTGGCCGGCACGGCTCACCTGACCCGCATGGCCGGTTCGGACGTCCGCTTCGGCGGCTTCGTCGGCGCCGCCGACATCGGCGACGAGACGGCCTGGACCGTCGGCGCCGAGGCCCAGAAGTACCTCGCCGGCGCGACCCTGACCGGCTCGCTGGCCTACACCACCGCCGACGACGTCGACGTCGACGCCTGGACCCTGGGCGCGGACGCGGCCTTCTACCCGATGGCCAACCTGCGCCTGAACGTCGGCGCCAGCTACTCGAACCTGGACGCCGGCGGCGCCGACGCCGACCTGTGGACCTACGGCGCCGGCGCCGAGTACGAGATCGCCAACACCCCGTTCTCGGTGGCGGCGGGCTACACCCGCGGCGACGTCGAGGACCTGACGATCGACACCTGGACGGTCGGTCTGCGCTACTCGTTCGGCGGCGGCCTGCAGGCGCGCGACCGCGCCGGCGCGACCCTGCCGGGCGCCGGCATCGCCGGCGTGCTGGGCGCCCTGTAAGCGCCCGTCACGTCTGACGGACGAGGCCCCGGCGGAGCGATCCGCCGGGGCCTTTTCGTGCGCGGAGGCCGGACTGCAGGCGCGAAAAAGGCCCGGGGGGTTCCACGCTCCCGGGCCTTCTCGCTCGCGGCAGGCTTCAGGCGGATCAGCTGCCGATGCGAACGTCCCCGCCGCCGACGATCGAACGGCTGACGGAACCGGTGGCGCGAGCGATGTTCACATCGCCGCCGCCCATGATCGAGACGTCGACGTCGCCGGCGACCCCGCCGAAGTCGACGTCGCCGGAGCCGGCGATCGAGATGTCCACGCTCGGCGCGTTCCCGTCCCGCACCTGCACGTCGCCCGAACCGCCGATCGACACGTCCAGCGGCCCGTCGATGCGGGCCACGGTCACGTCGCCCGAGCCGCCGATGGCCACCTCGAGGCGGCCGGTCGTCCCGGCCGAGACCGAGCCAGAGCCGCCGATCGCGATCTCCAGCGAGGCCGACGCCCCCGCGCGCATGTCGCCCGAGCCGCCGATGCTCAGCGACAGCGGCCCGTCGACGTTGGCGATGTCCCAGGCCCCGCAGCCGCCGTTGCCGAGCTCGACCGAGCTCGCCCCGCGCCCGACGGAGCCGAACACGGCGCCCGAGGCGTTCACGTCCACGGCGCGCGGCGTCCGGATGACGATCAGCGGCGCGTCCGCCAGGTTGACCCGGCCGACGCCGCGCACCTCGACCGAGGCCCCCTCGCCCGCCCGGCCCGTGCGCGGGCCGGTGTTGCAGCTGCGGATGTTGTCGCCGCCGAACCAGCCGCGGCGGCGCAGGCCGCCGTCGACGCGGATCTCGTCGCCCACCCGGGTGACGCGGACGGCCGGCAATTCCGACGACCCCTGTTCGACCTCGACGGCGACGTCGGTCCGGTCCTCGACCACGACCGCTACACGGGCCACGGCGTGGCGGATCTCGACGTTGGGCTCCCCGGCCAGGGCGGGGCCGGCGAGCGCGGCGGCGGCCGCGGCGGATGCAAGTACGATGGCGGGTTTCATGAGCGCCTCCCGGTTAAGATGGCGGGAAGGTGCGTCCGGGCCACGGCCGAGTCACTTTAAATCGAGGTCATGACCTCGTTGTAAGGAAGACCCCCGGCGGGGCGGGCGTCAGCGCATGACCAGCGGCGCGATCAGCCCCCTGTCGGGCGGCGGCGGGGCGTCGCCCAGCTCGAAGGCGCGCTCGTAGGACTCCAGCCGGGTCTTCACCACCCCGGCGCGGCGCAGCGCTATTGCGGCCCCCCACAGCGCCGCTCGCGCCGCCATGGGCGCCCGGTCGGCCGGCAGCACCGGCGCGCCCCAGCGACGCAGCACGCCGTTGGCGTAGTGCGCCCCGTTGGTGATCCGCGAGCGCCAGGTCTGGTAGTCGCACGACAGGGAGACGTTGAAACTGCCCTGGTTCTCGATCCGGTGCGGCGCGTGCAGCGGCCAGGCCACGGCCATGCCGGGCTTCAGGTCGAAGACCTCGGCCGCCGCGTCCATCTCGCGTCGGTACGGCAGGTCCTCGGTCTGCTGCTCCATGACGATGTTCTCCATCGACCGGCTCGGCATGTGCGCCTCGTCGACGGGATAGATCCAGATGCGCTTCTCGCCCCGCAGGTGGAACAGGGTCACGCCCGGCGGATCGGCGTGGAAGGGCACCTTCGCCTGGGGCGCCGAAAGGATCAGCTGACCGGTCACCTGCACCGGCCGGAAGCCCGGGACCTGCTCTGACAGATCGGCGAAGACCCGCTTCATGGCCGCGCCCAGCTCAGGCCAGTGATCCTGGATGCGCCGCATCTGGATCCACACCCGGCCGGCCTTGACCGCCTCCAGCAGGGCCGCCCCGGGCCGGTCGCCCTTGGTCCCGGTCTGCAGCAGCGCCTGGTCGTCGGCGTCGTAGTGGAAGATGTTGATGTCGAACAGTTCGGCCGGATGCCGCTCCAGCTGGGCGGCCAGCCGGTCGTCCCCGAACAGGCCGGTGTCCACCAGCCGGTGGGCGTAGGTCATCGGCGTTCGCCCGAAGGCGGCGCGCTGGCCGGAGTCGAACTCGGGAATCAGGCGGTCGGTCATGCCGAAGCTCCGAGGGTCTTGCGGGCCGCCGCCGCGGCCGCCGCCGCCGCGCCGGCCCACCAGTCTCCGGCGCGGGTCTCGCAGGCGTTGATGATGTCGAAGCGGCGGCCGAGGCTGCGCCCGAAGCGCCGCAGCGGCTCCGGACCGGCCGCCAGCAGCCGCCCCGCGACCGCGGTCGGGTCCGGCGCGGCGCCGCGGGCCACGCCTTCGAACACGACGCCCGACGGCTCGGACAGGGCGGACTTGTAGCCTTCCTCCCCGGCGCCGAAATCGACACGCCGGTAGCCGTCCTCCGCCGCCTGCTCCAGCTCGCGCCGGGTCAGCAGGGTGCCGGGGCCGTAGGCGCTGAAGGCGGGGTCGTAGGTCGGAAACCACAGGTGCAGGGTGCGGCGGTCGTCCAGCGACGCCTCGGCGGCGACCAGGCTCCCGTCCGCCTTGCGCAGCGAGGTCACCCGCACGCCGAAGCCGGCCGGATGCATGGCGTGCAGCCGACGCAACAGGTCCACCGTCCAGCCGCAGGCGAACACGTCGTGCCGGCGGGTGCGGCGATACTGGGCCCGCTTGTGCCCGACGATCCAGTCCAGCACGGCCGGGTCGCGATCGTCCCACTGGAACACCGGCGCGCCGTGGTCGCGCTCGAAGCCGCGGCCCAGCCGGCGCATGTTCTTGAAGAAGCGGTGGCTGCGGGCCTCCAGCCGGTCGCACAGCGCCTGCCGCCCGCCCGTCACGTCGGTGGCCATCCGCGACTTGCGCACGAACCCCGGCGCCTCGACCGGCGAGACGATCCAGCCGCCGACGCGGAGGGTCCCGCCCAGCCGGCGCGCCAGGTCCTGCGGCGTCAGCCGGTCGGCCGGGGCCGCGACGACGCCGTGATAGTCGCTCAGCGGCGCGCCGAGCGGCTGGATCAGCCGGCCGCGGCGCTGGAAGGGGAAGAAGGCGACCGCCGCGCCGCGGCGCCGGAACACGGCCAGGGCCGCGCCCGGAACCTCCGCCGCCGCGGCGGCGAAACGGGGGTCCAGGTAGGGATGGTCCAGCGTCGGGTCTCCGCTCCGGATCGCCTCCCAGGCGGCCCGGTCGTCCGGGCGCAGGGCGTCCGGCCGGATGATCTCCAGATCCAGCTGTTCGGTCATGGCTCCCCGGGGGCGACGTCTCGCGACCCCGCCACCCTGCCCGAGGCGCCGTTGCGGTACGGTTTAGGGGATTGGTGAACGAGATGCTGCGGAGCCCGCGGCGGCGCCCGGGCGTTGCCTTGCGGCGCGCAACCAGGGAGCCCGCCATGACCGACCGTGACCCCGGCCGACAGAACGAATACGAAGAGGAGCGGCGTCCGCCCCGCGACGGGCAGCCGCCCCGCCCCGCCCAGGAGCCGAAGGGCTCCGAGGGCTCCTCCAACTCCGGCGACACCGCCGTCGACCCCGCCACCGGAACGCCCAACCCTTGAACCCCGCCCGCCTCGCCGTCGCCGCCCCGTTCGCCGTCCTCGCCCTCCTCGCCGCCGCCCCCGCCGTCGCGCAGACGGCGCCCGCCGCCTGCCCGGTCAGCGCCGCCCACGTCGCGGCCAACGACGGCCTGACGCGCAGCCGCGCGGCCGTCGCCGGCGGCCGGCTGACCATCCTCGCCATGGGCTCCTCCTCGATCGAGGGCGTCGGCGCCAGCCGCCCGGAGCTCGGCTTCGCCCCCCGGCTTGAGGCCGGGCTCGGGCGCCGGCTGCCCGGCGTCGAGGTGACCGTGGTCAACCGCGGCGTCGGCGGCGAGACGGCGAGGGAGACGGCCGACCGGCTGGCCCGCGAGACCGCCGCGGTCCGGCCGGATCTGGTGATCTGGCAGCTGGGAACCAACGACGTGCTGCGCGACCGGCCGATGGACGACGTCTTCGCCGACTTCCGCCGCGGCCAGGCGATCCTCGACGCGGCGGGCGTCGACGTGCTGCTGGTCGACTCCCAGCGCCTGCCCGGGCAGACCGACAATCCGTCCTTCCGCGGCCGCAACCCCGCCCTGGCCGAAATGGCCCGGCTGATCGCCCTCGAGGGCGGCCGCAAGCGCTACGCCGTGCACGGCCGCTTCGCCGCCATGGCGGACTGGGGCGGACTGGAGCGGGGCGGGGTCGGCCCCGACGACCTGCACCTCAACGACGCCGGCTACGCCTGCTGGGCCGAGGTCGCCGCCGAGGGACTGGCCGCCGCCCTTCGCTGAGGCCGGCCGGGAACGCCCGGCCCCGCGAGGAATTGGCTTGGGGTCCCCCGCAACGCCCGGAACCCCATGCGCCTGATCCTCGCCTCGACCGCCCTCCTCGCCCTCGCCGCCTGCGGCGCGCCCGACCCGGAGGCGTCCCCCGAGGCGTCGGGCCGCAAAGCCGCGACCGCGTCCCCGATCTTCACCGCGGAGGAGATCGACCGGGCCATGCCGGCCGCCGGGACGCAGCAACCGGCGGGGTCGTCTGCCGCCGCTCCCGACCTCGCCGCCGGGGCGCGGCCGGACCCCGGACTCGTGCGCCTGCAGATCCTCCTCGACCGCTCGCGCTTCTCGCCCGGGGTGATCGACGGCCTGCAGGGCGAGAACACCCGCCAGGCCGTGGCCGCCTTCCGCGAGGCCGGGGGGCTGGAGGGCGACGCCATCGACGACGCCCTGATGCAGCGGCTCGTCGCCGCCGACTCCCGCGCCGCCATGACGACCTATGTGATCACCGAACAGGATCTCGCCGGGCCGTTCAGTCCGCCCCCGTCCGACGATCTCGCCGCCCAGGCCCGGCAGGGGGTGCGCTACACCGGGCCGCGCGAGCGCCTCGCCGAGCGCTTCCACATCACCGAGGCGCTGCTGCAGGCGCTGAACCCCGACGTCGACTTCCGCCGCGCCGGCCAGCGGCTGGTGGTGCCCGCCGTGGGCGCCCCCGAGCTGCCGGAGGTGGCGCGCATCGTCGTGGACAAGGAGGAGCGCGCGCTGCGCGCCTTCGACGCCGCCGACCGCCTCGTCGCCTTCTATCCGGCGACCATCGGCTCCGCCTCCAACCCGGCCCCGTCGGGCACGCTGCGGGTCAACGGGGTGGCGCCGGACCCCGACTACACCTTCGATCCGGACGAGCTGAGCTACGGCTCGGGCGACGAGACCATCGTCGTGCCCGCCGGCCCGAACAATCCGGTCGGCTCGGTGTGGATCGACCTGTCGCGCGACGGCTACGGCATCCACGGCTCGCCGGATCCGGCGAAGATCGCCAAGACCGCCTCGCACGGCTGCGTGCGCCTGACCAACTGGGACGCCGAACAGCTGGCCGCGGCGGTGAAGCCGGGGGTCGAGGTGCGCTTCGTCTGAGCGCGCCGCGCTCGCGCCGCCCCCCGGACAGCAGAACGGCCCCGGAGATCGCTCTCCGGGGCCG
>MGLK01000036.1:0-18432 GCA_001794825.1 Caulobacterales bacterium RIFCSPHIGHO2_01_FULL_70_19
CCCCTCCCCCTCTCGCTTCGCTCCGGGGGAGGAATGGTGAGGGAGAGGCTCATCCCTCCGCCAGAACCAGTCCGGCCATCGGCGGCAGGGTTCCGGCGGAGCCGGCCGGCAGGTTGACGCTCTCCACCAGCCGCCATCCGGCCGGCGGCGTCCAGTCGACCGGATCACGGCCGAGGTTGAACACGCACAGCAGGCGCTCGCCGCCCAAGGCGCGTTCGAAACAGATCGCTCCGTCGGGCGCGTCGAGCAGGCGCATGTCGCCACGCGCCAGCGCCGGATGCGCCTTGCGCAGGGCGATCAGGCGGCGGGTTGCGTGCAGCATGGAGGCGGGATCCGCCTCCTGCCGATCCACCGCCAGCGCGAGGTGGCGCGGATCGACGGGCAGCCAGGGCTCGCCGGTGGAGAAGCCGGCCTGGGGCGCGTCGGCCCTCCACGGCATCGGCGTGCGGGCCCCGTCGCGGCCCAGCGTCTGAGGCCAGTTGGCGATCGCCTCGGGGTCCTGGAGCCGTTCGAACGGCACCTCCGCCTGGGGCAGGCCCAGCTCCTCGCCGTAGTAGACGAAGACGTTGCCGCGCAGGCACATGAGCAGCAGCATGGCCATCTCGGCGAAGGCGTGCGGGTCGCGATCCCGGGCCCAGCGCGAGATGGCGCGCGGCGCGTCGTGGTTGGAGAAGGTCCACGACGGCCAGCCCTGTCCCTCGCGGCCGTGCCAGGCCTCGGCCCCTTCCCGCACCAGCTGGCATTCGAGCGTCGGCGTGTAGAGGTAGAGGAAGCCGTAGGCGCTGTTCAGGTGATCGTCGCCGGCGGTGAAGGCCTGCATCTCGCGCTCGGCGTGGTCGCCTCCGACCTCGGCCACGGAGAAGCGGCCGCCGTAGCTGTCGGTCAGGGCGCGGATCCGCTTCAGGAAGTCGGCGATGGCCGGGTGCGACTGATTGTACACCTTGTCCTGGAAGTCGAACGGCCGCGTCCGCTTGCCGCCCGGGGGCAGCGGCGGATTGTCCCGAAGTTCCGGGTCGTGCATCGCGAAGTTGATGGCGTCGAAGCGGAAGCCGTCGACGCCCCGGTCCAGCCAGAAGCGCGCCACCTCCAGCAGCGCGTCCTGCACCGCCGGATTGTGCACGTTCAGCTGCGGCTGCTCCGGCAGGAAGTTGTGCATGTAGTACTGGCCGCGCCGCGCGTCCCAGGTCCACGCCGGCCCGCCGAACACCGACTGCCAGTTGGTCGGCGGCGAGCCGTCCGGACGGGCGTCGGCCCAGACGTACCAGTCGGCCTTCGGATCGCTGCGCGACTGGCGGCTTTCGCGGAACCAGGCGTGCTGGTCGGAGGTGTGGGCGAACACCAGGTCGGTGATCACCTTCAGCCCCAGCCGGTGGGCCTTCTTCACGAGGGCGTCGAAGTCGGCCAGCGTGCCGAAGATCGGATCGACGTCGCAGTAGTCGGCCACGTCGTAGCCGAAGTCGCGCATGGGCGAGGTGTAGAAGGGACTGAGCCAGACGGCGTCCACGCCCAGCGAGGCGATGTGCTCAAGATGGTCGGCCACGCCCTTGAGGTCGCCGACCCCGTCGCCGTTCGAGTCCGCGAAGCTGCGCGGATAGACCTGATAGATGACCGCGCCGCGCCACCACTCGGCGGCGTCGGTCCCGGCGGCGGGATGTTCGAGAATCTGGGCGGTCACTCGGAGCCTTCGGAAACGCAGACGAGGTAGCCCAGGGCGGGCACGGAGACGGAGAGGGCGCCCGGTGCGGCGGCCCGGGCGGGACACTGGCCCAGCGCGGCGCGCCAGGCGAGGGAGGTCGTCTCGACCGGCACGTTGACGTCGCGGGCCTGGGTCGAGGTGTTGAAGACGACGAGGGTCTCGCCGGTTTCGTCGAGCCTTGAGATCGCGAGGATCCCCGGCTCCTGGTCGGCGACCCGCACCCTGACCGCGCCGCGGCGCAGGCGGGCGTCGGCGGCGCGGACGCGGGTCATCTCCGCGATCCGCCGGTACATGTCGGCGCCCTGGTCGAAGGGGCCGGCGGCGGAGCCGATGCGGCGATCGTCGGCGTAGGAGGCGACGCGCGTTTCGAACATGTCCTGTCGCGCCCGGCGGTCGTCGCCGTCGCCGGTGAAGCCCTGCTCGTCGCCGTAGTAGATAACCGGCACGCCGCGGCCCAGCAGGACCAGGGCGTGGGCGAGGGTCGCGCGGTCCAGCAACTCCGCGTCCGGGATGTCCGGCATCGCATGCAGGATCAGGTGGCCGATGCGGCCCATGTCGTGGTTGCCGGTGAAGGTCGGCAGCCTGCGGGCGGTCTCCGCGCCGCCGGCGTAGATGGCGTCCTCCATCAGCAGATAGCCCATGGCGTCGGGATGCTGCTGGCCGGTGACCATGTTCTGCACCACCCGCTGGTAGGCGAAATCGAGCACCGTCGGCAGGCGGTCGACGACGGTGTGCATGGCGGCGGTCCCCGACTGGAAGTCGTAGGTCTCGCCGAAGATGTGGAAGTTGGGAACGCCGCGCGCGCGCGCCTTCTCCATGATCGCCGGCACGAAGGCCTGCCAGAACTCCGGATTGACGTGGCGGGCGGTGTCGATGCGGAAGCCGTCGATCCCGTAGTCGTCGATCCAGGCGCCGTAGATGTCGATGAAGCCCTGGATCACGCGCGGGTGCTCGGTGAACAGGTCGTCCAGCCCCGCGAAATCGCCGTCCATCCGCGCCTCGCCGTACCAGGCGCTGTTGCCGCGGTTGTGGTAGTAGATCGGGTCGTTCAGCCAGGCCGGAACCTTGCGGGCCTCCTCACCCTCCGGAACGTACGGCGTGTACGCCCAGTCGGGGCGGGCCAGGGTCGAGAAATCGCTGCCCGGCTCGCCGGTGAAGCCGGGGTTGATCGCCTCGCCTTCCAGGCCGCCCCGGCGCTGGTAGGGGTAGTCGCCCTTCCAGCGGTAGCCGCAGTCGTTGGCCGGGCACTCCCGGTAACGGATGACGTCGGCGGTGTGGTTGATGACGATGTCGAGGTAGACCTTGATGCCGCGCGCGTGCGCCGCCTCGACCAGGGCCCGGAACTCCTCGTTGGTCCCGAAGTGCGGATCGATGCGGGTGAAGTCGGTGATCCAGTAGCCGTGATAGGCGGCGCTCTCGTGACCCGGCGGCCCCTGCACCGGCTTGTTGACGAAGGGCGGGGCGATCCACAACGCGGTGACGCCCAGGCCCTGCAGATAGTCCAGACGCTCCATGAGGCCGCGCAGGTCGCCGCCGTGGTAGAAGCCCGGGTCTGCCGGGTCGTAGCCGGTGGCCAGCCGATCGCCGGAGAGGCCGCCACGATCGTTCGAGGGGTCGCCGTTGGCGAAGCGGTCGGGCAGCAGGAAGTAGATGACCTCGTCTTCGGGCGGCCGCTCCCGGAAGCCGCCGACGGACTGGGCCGCGGCCGGCCCCGCGAAGGCGGAGAGGGCGGCCGCCAGCAGGAGCGCGCGCGAGAGGCGGGCCGGGTTTGACCGTCCGGGCATGGGGGCGTCCTCCGAAGCGTCCGCCGGCGACATTGGCCGAAGGATCAGTTTGCAAGATTTTGCAGCGGCGGCGGCCGGTGTCAATCCGGCGAAATAGAGAACGGAAATACGACCGTCCCTGCGGAAACGCCTTTTTGCAGCGCGGCAAACCTGAATAATTCGTCACATTTGGGACACGGTCGAGGCGAAGCGCGTCATCGCCGCTTGCGTGCTTGCGATAAGTTTGCATAACTTTGCGATGACGCTGGACGCTTCGACAGAAATGCGCCGGCCCCAGGGAGGAATGAGATGAGAACCCAGGTGACCCGGCGTGCGCGCCTTCTCGGTGGAGCCGCTCTCGGCGTTGTCGGCCTGCTGGCCGTGGCCGGCGCGGCCCAGGCCCAGAGCCAGGATCCGCAGGAAGACACGACCGAGATCGGCGAAATCATCGTCACCGGCATCCGCGGCTCGATCGAGAGCTCGATCGCCGAGAAGCGCCAGAACTCCTCGATCGTGGAGGTCGTCACCGCCGAGGACATCGGCAAGCTGCCGGACGTCTCGATCGCCGAGTCGCTGGCCCGCCTGCCCGGGCTGACCGCGCAACGCCTCGACGGCCGCGGCCAGGTAATTTCGATCCGCGGCCTCGCGCCCGACTTCACCACCGCCCTGCTGAACGGCCGCGAGCAGGTCTCCGCCGGCGACAACCGCGGCGTCGAGTTCGACCAGTATCCGTCGGAGCTGCTGGGCAGCGTGCTGGTCTACAAGACGCCGGACGCGGCCCTGATCGGCCAAGGCCTGGCGGGCACCGCCGACCTGCGCACCATCCGGCCGCTGGAGTACGGCCGTCAGGCCATCGCGCTGAACGCCCGCTACGAGTGGAACGACTACGGCGCCCTGAACTCGGGGACCGAGGACACCGGCCAGCGGTACTCGATCAGCTACATCGACCAGTTCATGGACGACACCCTGGGCGTGGTGCTGGGCTACGCCCACCTGTCGACGCCCTACCAGGCCGAGCGCTTCAACGCCTGGGGCTATCCGACCTACTCGGACGGAAACCTGATCATCGGCGGCGCCAAGCCCTACGTGCAGTCGAGCGAACTGGTCCGCGACGGCTATCTCGCCACCGTCGAGTACCGCCCGAACGATCGCTGGCGTTCGACCTTCGACGCCTTCTATTCCGAGTTCGACAACACCCAGATCCTGCGCGGCATCGAGTTCCCCCTGGCCTGGGGCGGCAGCTCCGGCGCCTGCCCGGGCACGCCGGACGTCTGCCGTCCGGGCCCGAGCCTGCGCCCCGGCTATACGGTCGAGGACGGCGTCATCGTCGCCGGCACCTGGGACAACGTGAAGGGCGTGGTGCGCAACGACGGCAATCGCCGCACCGCCGAATTGACGGCTGTCGGCTGGAACAACGAGTTCCAGCTCACCGACGCCTGGCGCGCCAACTTCGACCTCAGCTTCTCGAAGGCCGAACGCACCGACGTGGTCCTCGAGACCTATTCCGGCACCGGCCGGAACGTGATCGGGGCGCTGGACACCCTGGGCTTCGTGACGACGCCGGAAGGCACCACCTTCACCCCGACCCTCGACTACTCGGATCCCTCGCTGATCCTGCTGACCAGCCCGCAGGGCTGGGGCGCGCCTCCGGGCGGCCAGGACGGCTTCATCAACAGCCCGACGACCACCGACGAGCTGACCAGCGCCCGCATCGACTTCGTTCGCGACATCGACACCGGCGGTCCGTTCAACCGCTTCGCCTTCGGCTTCAACCTGACCAGCCGCGACAAGGAGCTCGACCTCGAGCGCTACTACCTGTCGCTGGACGCCAACGTCGCCGATCCGACCCACTCCACCAGCGTGCCGATCCCCGGCGAGTTCCTGCTGGAGCCGACCAACCTGACCTACCTGGGCCTCGGGCCGATGGTCAGCTACGACCCGTTCGCCCTCGTCGACAGCGGCATCTACACCCTGATCGAGCCGCAGGACGACAACTTCCTGGCCTTCGGCTGGGCGGTGTCGGAAGAGGTGTTCACCAGCTACTGGAAGGCCGACATCGACAGCGAGCTGCTGGGCATGCCGCTGACCGGCAACATGGGCTTCCAGGTCGTTCACACCGAGCAGAGCTCGGACGGCACCGTCGCCTCCGGCGATCCGGCCGTTCCGGTCCCGCGCTCCGACGGCGACGCCTACACCTACGTCCTGCCCAGCGCCAACCTGGCGTTCGAGGTGGCCGACAACCTGTTCGTCCGCCTGGGCGCTGCGCGTGAACTGGCCCGTCCGCGGATGGACCAGATGCGGGCGTCGATCAACATCGACTACAACCAGGGTCTCGCCGCCAGCACCAACATCAACCAGTCGCCGTGGGGCGGTTCCGGCGGCAACCCGCGCCTGCGGCCGTGGATCGCCAACGCCCTGGACATCTCGGTCGAGAAGTATTTCGGCCGCCGCGGCTACGTCTCGCTGGCCGGCTTCTACAAGGACCTGGAAAGCTACATCTACGATCAGCAGCAGCTGACCGACTTCACCGGCTATCCGGTGACCGGCGGTCCCGAGCCGATCCTGCGCCAGGGCTATCTCTCCACGCCGCAGAACGGCGAGGGCGGGGTCATCCAGGGCCTCGAGTTCGCCCTGTCGATGCCGTTCGACATCCTGTGGGAGCCGCTGGAAGGCTTCGGCATGACCTTCAGCGCCTCGCTGACGGACAGCGACATCGTGCCGAACCCCGGCAGCCCCTCGACGCCGCTGCCCGGCCTGTCGGAGAAGGTCGGCAACCTGACCGTCTACTACGAGCGCGCGGGCTTCCAGGCCCGGATCTCGAACCGCTACCGGTCGGAGTTCCTCGGCGAGCTGTCGGGCGTCGGCACCGACCGCATCCAGCGGATGGTGGACGCGGAGAACGTGGTCGACGCCCAGGTCGGCTACGAGTTCCAGTCCGGTCCGATGGAAGGCCTGTCGATCCTCGCCCAGGTCAACAACCTGACCGACGAGCAGTTCAAGACCTTCGAGAACGACGATCCGCGTCGCGTCATCGACTACCAGCAGTACGGCCGCACCTTCCTGGTGGGTCTGAACTACCGCTACTGACCGATCCCGACCGGTCAAGGGCAGGGGCCGCTCCGGGAAACCGGGGCGGCCCTCGTCTTTTCGCCGCTTCCGGGCCACTTTTGGTTACGGCCGGGCGCAAACCGCTGGACGCGGACGCCGCCGGGTGGAAGCAAGGACGTGGAAACAGGGCCGTGCGCGCTTAACGTCGGCCCGCCGGGGAGAGACATGACCGACACTACAGCTGCGCCGCCGTCGCGGACCCAGGGCACGGGCCTCGCCTTCGCCTATGTGACCACCCTGTTCTTCGCCTGGGGCTTCGCCACCTCGCTGATCGACCCGCTGATCGCGGCGGTGCGCAAGGTGTTCGACCTGAGCACGGCCGAGGCCATGCTGACCGCCTCGGCCTGGTTCATCGCCTATGCGGTGGTCTCGGTGCCGGCCGCCGCCGTGCTCGGCAAGCTGGGCTACAGCCGCTCGATCATCTCGGCCCTGGCGGTGATGGTGCTGGGCTGCCTGATCGTGCCGGTGGCCACCATCGTCGACTGGTATCCTGGCGTGCTGATCGCCCTGTTTGTGATCGCCTCGGGCGTGACCCTGCTGCAGGTCGCGGCCAATCCGCTGGTCGCGGCGCTCGGCTCGCGCAAGAGCTCGCACGCCCGTCTGAACTTCTCCCAGTTCTTCAACTCGCTGGGCACCACGGTCGGGCCGTGGCTCGGATCGACGGTGCTGCTGACCGGGGGCGTGTTCGCCGCCGGGGCGGTGGTGACCGCCGCGACGCGCGACGAGTCGCTGCGCAGCATCGACTTCGCCTTCCTGGCGCTGGGCGGCTTCTTCGCCGTCGTGGCCTTCTTCATCTTCACCGCCCGCAAGAAGATCAACGCGGCGGCGGCCGGGGCGGACGAGGGCGGCGGCGTGGCCTCGCCGCTCAAGGCCTTCGGCTCGAAGTGGGCTCTCTTCGGCGCCCTGGCCATCTTCATCTACGTCGGCTCGGAAGTGACCATCGGCGGCCTGCTGACCAACTTCCTGCACAGCCCGACCATCCTGAACATTCCCGAAGCCGACGCCGGCCGCATGGTCAGCCTGTACTGGGGCGGCGCCATGGTCGGCCGCTTCATCGGCGCCCTGCTGCTGACCCGCGTCCGCGCCGGCGTGCTGCTGACGGTCAACACGACCATCGCCGCCATCCTCTGCCTGGTGGTCACCCAGACCACCGGCGAGACAGCGGCATATGCGGCCATCGCCGTGGGCTTCTTCAACTCGATCATGTTCCCGACCATCTTCACCCTGACGCTGGAGCGGTCGGGCGCCCCGGCCTCGGCGACCTCGGGCCTGCTGTGCACCGCCATCGTCGGCGGGGCCGTGCTGCCCTACATCGCCGGCCACCTGGTCGACGACGCCGCGGCGGTGTTCAACCCGGCCTTCTACGTGCCGCTGGCCGGCTACATCCTGCTGAGCGTGTTCGCGATCGCCTGCGCCCGTTCGAAGGTGCGGGACGGCGACGTGGTGGCGGCGCCCTCGTCGCACTGAGGCTGCGAAGCGCGACAAGAAGGGCCGCCGGGGCATCCCCGGCGGCCTTTTTTTCGCAGGGGCGCACTCGGCCCGCGCCTGAGCTGCGTCCGTCGCTGGCGGCGGCGCCACGCCGGGGCGCGTCAGGCGAGCGGCCACGCCACCGGTTCGGCTACCCCGCCCTTGCGGGCGCGGTCGCGTCCAGGGTGCGGTTCGTCACGTCCGGGGACGCGCCGGCGCGTATCCCGTCCGGTCCGGGGTCCCCGATCAGGCCGGGCAGTGCCGGGCCACGTAGTCGGCGTGGCTGGGCATCACGGCGACGCATTTGCGGATCACCGTCTCGATGTTGTCCAGGAAGGCGGCGACCTCGGCGTCGGTCTTCAGGTCGGCCAGCGGATCGTAGCCGCGGGGGACGACGCCCTGGCCCAGAAAGACCTGGATCCAGCTTTCCTCGGCGAAGAGCTCCTCATCCTCGCGGAAGATGCGGCCGTTGGCGGCGAACAGGTCCATCTTGCGCTGCAGGGTGTCCGGAACCTCCATCTCGCGGCAGTAGCGCCAGAACGGCGTGTCGTCGCGCTGGGTCGCCTTGTAGTGGAGGATGATGAAGTCGCGGATCCGTTCGTACTCGAAGTCCGTCTGGCGATTGAACTCGGCGATGGTCGCCGGGTCGAAGCCGGCGTCGGGCAGGAGCCGGACGAGCCGGATGATGGCGGACTGGATCAGGTGGATGCTTGTCGATTCGATCGGCTCGAGGAAGCCTGCGGCCAGGCCGATGGCGACACAGTTGCGATTCCAGGCCTTCATGCGTTTGCCGGCGGTGAAGCGCAGGCGGTTGGGCTCGGCCAGCTGTTCGCCGTCCAGGTTGGCCAGCAGGATGGCCTCGGCCTCGGCGTCGTCGATGAACCGGCTCGAGTAGACATGACCGTTGCCGGTGCGGTGCTGCAGGGGGATGCGCCACTGCCAGCCCGCGGTGCGCGCAGTCGCGCGGGTATAGGGCGTGAAAGGCTCGGTGCTGGCGCAGGGGACCGCGATCGCCCGGTCGCAGGGCAGCCAGCGGGTCCAGTCCTCGTAGCCGGTCTTCAGGGCCTGCTCGATGATCAGGCCGCGGAACCCGGAGCAGTCGATGAACAGGTCGGCGGTGATGACTTCGCCGTCCTCCATGGTCACCGACTGGACGAAGCCGTCGTCGGAACGAAGCGTGACGTCGGCGACCTTGCCTTCGCGGCGGCGGACGCCCGCGGCCTCGGCAAGGCCGCGCAGATACCGGGAGTACAGGGCCGCATCGAAATGGAAGGCGTGGGCGATATGGCCCAGCGGCGATTCAGACATCTTCGGATCGGCGCGCATGAACCGGTTCTCGAGCGCCGCGGCCGTGTTGATCGAATAGTCCGCGAAGTCGGAAACCCGGCCCGACGCCCGGGCCTTGAGCCAATAGTGGTGGCATCGCAGCCATCCGAGGTCGCGGCCGATCAGGCCGAAGCCGTGGATGTAGCTGTGCCCCAGCTTCCACCAGTCGACGAACTGCACGCCCAGCTTGAAGCTGCCCTGGGTGCGCTTCAGGAACTCGTTCTCGTCGAGGCCGAGCAGCTCGTTGTACTTCTTGATCGCGGGGATGGTGGCCTCGCCCACGCCGATGATGCCGATCGCTTCGGACTCGACGAGGACGATCTCGTAAACGCCGTTGAACAGCTTCGACAGCAGGGCTGCGGTCATCCAGCCGGCCGTGCCGCCGCCGACGATGAGGATCCGTTTGAGTTGCCGCATGTCGGATCTGTCCGGATCAGGAGCCCGAGGTTTCGCAGGTCGACGGGGTCACGGGCAAGGGCAGGGCGCCGACGGGGACCGGACGGGCGTAGCTGAGGCCGTAGCCGCGCGGGAACTGGACCCGGTCGCCCGGACGCTCGCCGGTGCTGCAGGCCGACCCCGGCCAGGCGAAGGACAGGCGACCGCTGAAGTCATGCTCGCCGCCGACCAGCACGTCGGCGAGGCCGCGCGCCTCGGTGCCCGGCAGGAAGGCGGCCACGAAGGCGTCCGACAGGTTTATGAGGTCGTTCGCATAGGCGGGGCGGCCCGAATAGAGCACCGTCACCACGGGCGTCCCCTTTCCTGACACCGCCTGCAGCGCGGCCAGGTCGGCGGGGTTCTGCAAGCTGTGCTGGACGGGGGTCGGGAAGCGGACGTCGCCGTTGAACTCGGCGTAGGGGGTCTCGCCCAGGACGGCGACGACCGCGTCGTACTGCGACACGTCCACGCCCGTCCCGTCGGCCGAGAAGGCGACGTTGGCCTCGCCCAGCGCCTCGCGCAGGGCGGCCAGAAGGGTCTGGCCGGTGGCGAAGTCGGCGTTGGTGTTCTCGGTCCCCTGCCATGTCAGGGACCAGCCGCCCGTCTGGTTCGACAGGCTGTCGGCGCTGGCGCCGACCACAAGCACCCTGCGGCCGCGGGTCAGCGGCAGGGCGTCGTTTTCGTTCTTGAGCAGAACCACCGACTTGCGCACCGCCTCGCGCGCCAGCTCGGCGGCGTCGAGGGCCTCGACGCGGCCGGTCAGCGGACTGTCCGACGTCGGGCGGTCGAACAGGCCCATGCGCATCTTGACCCGCAGGATCCGGGTCACGGCGTCGTCTATGCGAGCCTCGGGGATGCGGCCCTCGCGCACATCGGCCAGGGTGTTGGCGATGAAGGCGCGCCAGTCCTCGGGCACCATGAACACGTCGATGCCGGCGTTCACCGCCTGCGCGCAGTGGTCCTTGGCGCAGCCCGGCACCTGTTCGATGCCGTTCCAGTCCGACACCACCAGGCCGTCGAAGCCCAGTTCGCCCTTCAGATGGCCGGTGATCAGTTCCCGGTTGCCGTGCATCTTGCCGTGGTCCACGCCGGACGCCGCGTCGTACCAGCTGCTGTACGACACCATCACCGTCTGGACGTCCGCCGCGAGCGCGCCGAGGTAGCCTGCGCCGTGGGTCTCCAGAAGCTCCTCGCGGGTGGCCCGGGTCTGGCCCTGGTCGACGCCGTTGAAGGTGCCGCCGTCGCCCAGATAGTGCTTGGCGCTGGCCAGGACGTCGGAGTCGCCGGTCAGTTCGCCCTGCAGGCCCCGGACCATGGCTTCGCCGTAGCGGCGGACCAGGGCCGGGTCGCTCGACCAGCTCTCATAGGTCCGGCCCCAGCGCCGGTCCTGTCCCACCGCCAGGGTCGGGGCGAAGGCCCAGTTGACGCCGGTGGCGCGCACCTGCCGGGCCGTTGCCCGGCCGATCCGCTCGATCAAGTCGGGGTCGTTGGCGGCGCCGAGGCCGATGTTGTGCGGGAAGAGGGTGGCGCCCGAGACGTTGTTGTGGCCATGCACGGCGTCCGTGCCCCACAGCAGCGGAATCCGGACCGGCATGTCGGTCGCCATGGCGGCGTCGGCGTAGGAGTCCGCCCAGGCGGCCCAGTCGGCCAGGGTCGAGCGCTTGTCGTTGTCCGGCCAGGCGCCGCCGCCGTTCAGGACAGTGCCGATGTAGTAGCGGCGCACCTCGTCGGGGGTGATGTAGCGCACGTCCGGCTGGGTGATCTGGCCGACCTTCTGCTCCAGGGTCATGCCGGCGACGATTTCGGCGATGCGCCGCTCCATCGCCGCGTCGGCCGCCGCCGGGGCGGCGACCGCGACCGGCGCGGGCGCCGTGATCGCGCCCGGGGCGCACCCGGCCAGCAGCAGGAGTGAAAGCGAAAGCTTCAGGGCGGGTCGCATCATGCGTCTACTCGACAGGTCACATTGAGGGGTCGCCGTGGAGCGGGGCGGGAGGAGGCTCCCGTTCCACGGCGAATTCCGGCCCTGGTGTGGGCCGCTGGGTCAGAACCGGTAGTTGACGCCGAACAGGAACTGCCGGCCGTACTCCTCGTAGGTCTCGGGCAGGGTGGTTCCGTCGGCGGTCGTCGTGCCGCCGCCATCGAGGCCGAGCCGGGTCCGGTAGGGCGAGTTGGTCAGGTTGTTGACCTGGAACAGCAGGCCGAGGCCCTCGAGCGGGCCCGCATCGAAGGTGTAGCCGATCTGGGCGTCGATCTGTTCGTCGTCCAGGATTTCGGTATAGCCCCGCGTGGCGAACAGCTGGACCACCTCGCCCTTGAACGCCTCGCGGAAGCGTTTGCTGATCCGGGCCTGGAAGCCGCCGCGCTCATAGTAGGCGGTGACGTTGTAGACCGTGCCCGAGAGCCCGGGGATGCGCACCGGGTCTCCGCTCGGGCTGGGGTTTAGGTCCGACTCCGTCAGCGACAGGCTGCCGAGGACGCCGAACCCTTCCAGCGGCTCCCAGATCGTTCCGAGGTTCAGCGCGCCGCTGAACTCCAGGCCCTGGATAGTCCCGCCGTTGCCGTTCGCCGGCAGGGTGATCTGACCGATCGGACTGATGGTCACGTCCGCCGGGATCGAACTGGCGGTGCTGGGCAGGGGGATGCCGGAGAAGTCGAAGGTCCCGGTCTGTTGATAGATGTAGCTGTCGAGGTCCTTGTAGAAGGCCGCGACCGACAGATAGGTCGTCGGGTTGACGTACCACTCATAAGCCAGATCGAACGCAGTGGCGCGCCACGGCTCCAGGTCGGGGTTGCCGCCCGAGGCGGACCACGGATTGACCGTCGTGCCGGGCGGGCAGGGCTGGCCCGAACAGACCAGGGCGTTGAACGAAGGCGTCACGTTGGCGCGCATCTCGTCCATGCGCGGCCGGGCCATGGTCTTGGAGGCGGCGAAGCGGATGCGGTGCCCGTCGGTGATCTCGTAGATCAGGTTCAGGCTGGGCAGGACGTCGGTGTAGTCTTCGCCCTCGGTCACGGAGATCGGAACGATCGGCTGGCCCGGCTCGGTGCCGTTGATCACGACGCCGGTGGATTCCTGGGTCTGCTGCACGACCTGCACGCCGATGTTGCCCCGGATCGGCCCGCGCTCGAATTCGGCCCGGGCGAACCAGGTCACCACCTCTTCCGAGATGTCCCAGTTCTTGTCGAAATAGTTGGCGTCGAGGATCGGGGCGCGGTCGTAGTAGACGTCCAGGGCGCGGGTCAGATCGACGCTGAGCACCTCTCCGAAACCGGCGAAGCCGAGCGAGGTCGGCTCCACCAGATACTGCGGATCGACGTAGACCTGCTGGCGGCCGTTCTTCAGGAACAGGTCGAAGTCGTCGACCCGCTTTGACTTGTCGCGCTGGGCGAAATTCACCCCGGCGCTGACGTTGTAGAAGAAGCCGTCGAGGTCGCGCTCGGCCATCAGGTCGACGGCGGTGATGCTCTCCTCGACATCCGGGAAGCGGATCGCGCCGTCGTGGCCCCAGCCGCCCCACGGCGCCCGGTCGCCGAGCGTCATCTGCGAGGCGTCGGCGTAGTCCAGCCCTTCCGAGTAGGTGGGATACCCGTCGTCGTTGACCGCGAAGTCGATGGTGTCCAGGGTCCGCCCCACGTCCGGCGTCGCGGGCGTGACCCCGCCCACACCGCGGCCGTAGCCGGCGTAGGTCTCGAGGATCTGCTCGCGCCGTTCGTTGGTCGAGTAGGAGAGATCGGCGCGCAGGCGGGTGCGCTCGTCCAGCTCGAACTCGTTGTTCAGGCCGACCGAGAAAAGCTCGTCCTCACGGGTGTTGTAGTCGTTGCGGATGATCGGGACGCCACCGTTGAGAGTGCCGCTGGTGGCGAACAGGGTGCCGCCGCGCGTCTCGGTCTCGACGTTGGTGAAGGTCGCGCCATCGGCCCAGCCGTTCGAGAACCACTGGGCGCCCCGGGTCGTCTCTTCCTGGTCGAATTTCGAATAGTACAGGTCGAGGGTCGAATGCAGGCGGTCATTGGGCCGCCACTCCAGGATGCCGATGAAGGCGTCGCGCTGATTGAGGCGCGAGGTGGCGAAGATTTCCTGGCCGTTCAGGATCAGGGCGTCGTCGGCGCTGTCCGGAGACACTGCGAAGCCGAAGGCCTCGTAGCCATAGGCCTTGTAGTGGCGGTTCTGGGACGGCGAATCGAGATGGGCGTAGCCCAGCGCCAGGCCGACCGTATCGTCGGCGAACTGGTTGATGTAGCTGATCGAGGCGCGGCCGCCGAAGTTGCGGACGTCGTCATTGAGCCCGCCGCCCTCGACGGTTTCGCCGCGCACATTCAGGGCCACGGCGCGCCGGCCGAATTCCAGCGGACGGATGGTGCGCAGGTCCGCGGTGCCGGACAGGCCCATGCCGGAAACCTCGGCGTCCGGCGTCTTGTAGATGACCACGCCCGACAGCAGTTCGGACGGATACTGGTCGAACTCGACGGCGCGGTTGTCGCCGGAGCTGGCCTGCTGGCGACCGTTCAGCAGGGTGGTCGTGAAGTCCGGGGCGAGGCCGCGGATCGAGATCACCTGGGCGCGGCCGTTGACGCGCTGGGCGGCGAGACCGGGCAGACGGGCGATCGATTCGGCGATGGAGACGTCGGGGAGCTTGCCGATGTCCTCGGCCGACACGGCCTCGACGATGGAGGTCTCGTTGCGCTTGATGCTGATGGAATCGGCAAGGCCGCGGCGCAGGCCGGTGACGATGACTTCGTCGATCTCGACGGGCTCATCAGCCGGCGGCGTGTCCTGGGCGAGAGCGGTCGCCGGGGCGGCAAGCGCCAGGGCAATGGCCGACGCCGTCAGACGCAACCTGGACACTGAAATGGATTCCGGCTTCCGCCAGCCCGCGAACTCGCTGCGCATGCGCACCCCCGAATGTTTCCCCGGCGCCGGCGTCTTTCGCCGGTCGTCCCTTATTGATTTGCGACGCACCCGTCGCAGCCTGATCAAGCTGCGTTGGAAGCGCTTCCAATGGCTAACCCAATCATGCGCCGTGCGCAATCCGAATTCCGGACCGGCCTCCTTCAGCGATCGAAGGACCACACGTAGGTTGCGGCCGTGCGCGGCGGCAGCTCGGCGGCGGCGCTGCGGTCGCCTTCCCGGATGTGGAAGGTGGCGGGCGCGGCGGCCTCGTTGAGCACGATGAGGACGCGCTGGCCGTCGGGATTGACGAAGGCCACTGCGCTCAGCCCGGCGGGTTCCTGCGACGCGATGCGCCGCGCGCCGGGCCGGACGAAGCGGCTGGCGTGGCCGAAGGCGTAGTATTCCTGGTTGCGTTCGACGTCGCCGGTTCGGCTGTCGATCCTCACCACGCCCCGGCAATCGCCGCAGCCGCCCGCGTGGGGGCCGTAGTTCTCGTCCAGCGCCAGGTTCCACATCAGCACGCCGCGCGCCCAGTGCTCGGTCGAGCCGATGATCAGGGTCTTCAGGGTCCAGGCGAAGCTTTCGGCGAAATCGGGCGCCCATTCGCCGCCCGAGCATTCGGTGAAGAAGACGTCCTTGTCCGGCCACACGTCGCGGACCCGACTCTGCGCCGACACATCGCCGGCATAGCAGTGCCACGCCACCCCGGCCGTGAACGCCCTCGCCCGCTCATCGGCCAGCATGGTCAGCGGCTGGCGCGGCAGGTCCCAGTTGTGGTCCCAGTCAAGGATCCGCGTCTGGATGCCCGCTTCCTGGAGCAGCGGCCCCAGGTGCCGGCCGACGAAGACGGCGCGGTCCTCGGGACCCCAGCGCATCCCCGGGTAGCTGTCCGGCTCGAAGTCGGGTTCGTTCTGGATGCTGAGATAGTCCGTCGGCACCCCGTGCGCCGCGGCCGAGTCGATGTAGCGCCGCAGGTAGTCGGCATAGGTCGGATAGAACTCGGGCTTCAGCTGTCCCTGGATCATCGAGCCGGTGGTTTTCATCCAGCCGGGCGCGCTCCAGGGCGAGGCCATGACCTTCAGGTCGGGATTGACGGACAGCGCTTCACGCACCGTGGGGAAGACGAACTCCTCCATCCGCGCCGTCGAGAATCCGGCCAGGGTCGGATCGGGCGCATCGGCCAGACTGTAGTGATCCAGGGAGAAGTCGGACGCGCCGATGGTCACGC
Source organism: Caulobacterales bacterium RIFCSPHIGHO2_01_FULL_70_19 (assembly GCA_001794825.1). Lineage (GTDB taxonomy): Bacteria > Pseudomonadota > Alphaproteobacteria > Caulobacterales > Caulobacteraceae > Brevundimonas. Next base: position 15,915 of record MGLK01000036.1, read on the forward strand.
GTGTGAAGCTGAAACCGAGACCGCCGTCCTCGCGGCCGAACAGTTCCCGTATCAGCGCCGCGCGGGACGCGTCGTCGAGCTTCGTCTGGATCAGCCAGGCGGAGGCGTCGGTGACGGCCGCGCCGAAGCCGACCATTTCCTGGAACCGTTGATCCGGGTCGACGACGATCGTGGCGCCGGAAGCGTCGGCCGCGCGCGTGAACTGCAGCGAGGGCTGCTCCGAGAGCAGACGGCTGCGGTCGCCGGAGGTCATCCACACCCGGGCCGAAGGGTCCGGCGCCAGCCCCGCACAGGCGCTCCCCGCCAGGGCGGCGAGGCTCGCGCCCAGGATCAGCGTGCGGCGGGCCAGCATTGCGAGTCGTGGCGACATGGGTTCCCTCCCTATGGGCCGGGCGTCGGCGAACGGCCGCCCGGCGCTTCCAGTTGGAAGCGCTTCCAATAAGCCCGTCCGGCTGCCGCTACGTCAAGCGCTGGCGGCGGCGAGCTTCGGCGTGGCCCGTGCGACGGAGGCGCGGGCGACCACCGCGTGCGAGAGAACGGCGAACCGCCAGTGGGGGTCCTGGCGGCCCTCTGCGAGGCGCGTGGCGAGCAGACGAACCGCTTCGCGGCCCATCTCCTTCAGAGGCTGGTGGACGGTGGTCAGCGGCGGCCAGACGATCTCGGACACCGGCGTGTCGTCGAAGCCGGTGATGGACAGCTGGACCGGCACGTCCAGGCCGCGGCCGTGAGCTGCGGACAGGGCGCCGGCGGCCATGTCGTCATTGGCGCAGACCAGGGCGGTGGGCGGGTCGGGCTGGTCAAACAGATGCGCCGCCAGCACGCTTCCGGAGCGGAAGGTGAAGTCGCCGCGAAGGACGGTCACCGCCTCCGGATCGAGGCCGCGTTCGCGCAAGGCGCGCTTCAGCCCGTCCAGGCGTTGCTCGGCCGAGAGGTGGCCCTCGATGCCGCTTATGAAGGCGAAGCGGCGGTGGCCGAGGTCGAGCAGGTGCGTGGCGATGTCGTAGCCCCCGGCCTCGTCGTCGATCCCCACGCCGTCGGCGAGCGCCCGGCCGGGGCCGCCGGGCGAAACGGCGGCCACGTGACAACGGCGTCGGCGGATCGCTTCGATCAGTTCCGCGTCGTCGGCGAACGGGGGTGTGAGGATCACGCCCTGGCATCTCTGGGCGGTCACGACCTCGAGCACCTGTTCGCGCCGATCGGGGCTCTGCTGAGGCACATGCCGGGTCATCAGCTGGTAGCCCAGCGACAGGCATTCCCGGAGGGCGCCAAGCTCGAGCGCCGACGCATAGAAGGAGTTCGGTTCAGCCTCCAGATCGGAGGCCAGGATCAGGGCCAGCATGCGACTTCCGCCGCCGGCGAGGGAGCGCGCCTGGGGGTTCACCCGATAGTCAAGCGCCGCGACCGACGCGAGCACGCGCTGGCGGACCTCCGGGCGGACATTGGGCCCGCCGTTGAGCACTCGCGACACCGTCGTGCGCCCGACGCCCGAATGACGGGCCACATCATCGATGGTCGGCTTCCTCGGCGTCAAATCCCGTCCCCTGGCGAGTCGCTGAACGATGGGCCGCGCCAGCGAGGCTTTCAATAGCTCGACGGCCCGCTTGCGGCGACGTCATATGGCGCGATGACCGCCGCCGACGCCGAGTCTCCTCCGCCGCCGCCTCACCGTTCGCGGTGGTTCGTGTTGGGCTATGGCGCGGCCCAGACGGGCGCGTTCATATGCTTCATCCCGTTGCTGACCCTGCTGTTGCCGCAGATGGCCGGGACGATCGGCGGGGCCGACCCGGCGCTGTTGCTCAGCATCGCGGCCATGCTGGGCGGGCTGACGGCGGCCGGAGCGAACTTCCTTTTCGGGGCGCTGAGCGACCGCACGACCAGCCGCTTCGGGCGGCGTCGTCCCTGGATTTTGGGGGGCTTCCTCCTGGTGGCCGGCAGCCTCGTCGCGCTGGCGGCCAGCCGCACGCCGTTTCAGCTGGTGCTGGCGGTGGTCGCCTTCCAGATCGCCGTCAACGCTCTGTATGCGCCGCTGACCGCGCTCGTGCCGGATCTCGTGCCCGACTCCCAGAAGGGGCTGATCTCGGCCTGGGCCGGGGCGGCGCTCCCGGTCGCCAATCTGTTCACGGCGGTCCTCGCCAGCCGGTTGTCCGGAGCGACGAACCTTCAGTTCCTCGCCGTCGGCATCACGGCCGGGATCTTGATCCTGCCGTTCGCGATGCGGCTTCGGGAGCCGCCGCGACAATACTCCCGCAGCCGGATCCAGTTCTCGCTGGCCGCCCTCTCGGACGGGTGGTTCCGGAGACTGTTCGTCTCGCGGCTGCTCGCCGAGGGCGCCGTCGCCATCAACACCCTCTTTCTGCTCGTCTGGCTGAACAGCCTGCTGGCCGGCGTTCCGTTCGGCCCGGAGGTTCCCGGGCGGAGGTTCGGGCTTCTGCTGGTCGTCGCCACCCTGGCCGCCACGGCCTTCGGCTTCGCCGCCGGCCACCTGTCGGACCGGGTGGGCGCGCGGCGCCTTTTCGTC
>MGLK01000036.1:18445-19673 GCA_001794825.1 Caulobacterales bacterium RIFCSPHIGHO2_01_FULL_70_19
GAGCCACGGCGTGCATGCGACCACCGTCGCCGCCCTGACGGCGGAGAGCGTGCCTGACCGGACCCGGGCGGGGCGCGACCTCGGCGTCATGAACCTCGCGGTCGCCTTGCCCCAGAGCCTCGCGCCCGCGGCCGCCGCCGTCGTCCTGGCCGGCGGCCTGCCACTGTCCGTTGTCTTCGCCCTCGCCGGTGTGGCGGCGCTTGCGTCCGGAGCGACGCTGCTTCGGCCGCGCTGTTGAACGATCTTTTCCGCACCGGCCGGAACGCCCCGGCGGCGGATCTGCAGCCCAGCTGTCCGACTGCGGCATCCCCACGCGCCTTTGCACGTTCGAAGGCCAGCGTCCTAGAGTGCGGGCGTTCGCCGGGAGACCGCATGATCCCTCGCCTGATCCGAAGCCTGTTCGCCGCCCTGTTGCTGGCGCTCGCCGCCGGCCCGGCCTGGGCCGAGGTGACCCTGACCTTCTACGCCCATCCCGGGGCCCGCATCCGCGGCGGCGAACTGCTGTTTCCGCACGCCTTCGTCCACGCGGTCGGGATTCTCGACGACACCGGCGAGCCGGTGGACTGGGCGGCGGGCTTCACCGCGAAGAACCCGGGACCGCAGCTGCTGTTCGCGCGCGGGTCCGGCGTGGTGCTGGAGCCCGATCCTCGCTACGTCGGAGAGGGGCGGCCCTACCTGTCCCTGACCGTCGCAGACGCCGTCTACCACGCCATCCGCGCCCGCGCCGACTGGTGGAACGGGCCCGAGGGTTCGGTCTACGACCTGCGGCGACGCAACTGCATCACCTTCATCGCCGATCTGGCCCGGCTGGCGGGCCTGCAGACGGCGGGCGAGCCGTCGATGAAACCGGGAACCTTCCTCGAGGCGACGGCGGCCCTGAACCCCGCCGCGGCCTGGACGGGCGCGCCGGCCCGCCTCGCGGCCGACGGCTCTCCGGCGCCACCTGTGGTGGCGCCGCCCCCGCCCGCAGCTGCGACCGGACCCTAGCGGCCCGCAGCCCCGATGAACTGTCCGGTCCCGGACGCCCGCCGGTCCCGGCTGCGGCGCAGGGAGCGCACTGACCGCGCCGGGGCCGCGGGGCTTCGGAAATCGATTGCAAATCGGCGGCGGCGGGTCCTAGGGTTTGGGATCAGTGTTTCGGGGAAGTGGGCGATGCGCAACCGTAGCGTGAAGGGCATGATCGTCACCGCGGCCGTCGCGGCCATGTTGACGCCGTTGGCGGCCTGCG
>MGLK01000036.1:19679-19782 GCA_001794825.1 Caulobacterales bacterium RIFCSPHIGHO2_01_FULL_70_19
GCGGGGCCGGCGGCGCCGGCGGGGGCGTGGTGACGCCGGTGCCGCCCCCTCCGCCCCCTCCGCCTCCGCCCCCTCCGCCGCCTCCGCCTCCGCCTCCGCCCCC
>MGLK01000037.1:0-9813 GCA_001794825.1 Caulobacterales bacterium RIFCSPHIGHO2_01_FULL_70_19
AGGCTCAGCAGAGCGTCAGATCAACCCTTGCCAACGGGGAGCCGTCCACACATGGCGCGATGCGGCCTCCCGGTCTCCCGTTGGACGAGGCTACCCGCCGTAGCCTCGCCCTCCGCCTCCGAAGCCGCCGCGGGACACCACGGCGGTGCGGCTCTGCACCCGGGTCGGCGCCTCGCGAACCCCCCGCGTGTGTTCGCGGGCGTTGGTGATGGTGCGGCCGGTGCGGTAGTCGCGGAACAGATAGCCGCCGCCGTAGCCGTTGGAGTACTGGTCCTCGCGGTCGCGGTACAGCGGGCCGCCGCCGCGGTAGCCGCCGTTCATCATCTGGCCGATGATGAAGCCGGTCGCGAGCGGGCCGAAGAACGACCCGCCGCCGGTGTTCAGCGGGCGGCACTGCTCCGGCCCCCACTGGCCCTCGCACTCGGCCCGGGTTGCGTAGCGCGGCGCGGTCCGCTCGGCCTCGGCCTGGGCGGCGGCGTAGGCGGCTTCGCACTCCGCATCGGGGACGACGTCGGCGGTCTTGCAGTCGTCGATCGAGGTGTAGGCCAGGGCCGGCTCCGCCGGCTCGGGCGCGGGAACGGACTGGGGCGAGCCGCAGGCCGACAGCGAAAAGCCGACCGTGGCCATCAGGCTGGTGACCTGCAACGACCGGGAGCGCTTGAGCCGGCGCAGGGAGGTGGTCTCGGGCAGGGCGGCGGGAGTGTCCTGGGTCATGCCGCTCACGCCGTCATGCAGGCGGCGTTGAGCAGGCCCACGCCGATGGAGATGGAGGCGATGTAGACGCCGGCCGCCAGTTCGCCCGCCTCGATCCGCGAGGCCAGCGCCCGGTAGACCAGCCGGCTGACGACGATGAAGGAGACGATCTGGATGACGCCCGCCAGCAGCGCCCAGGCCGCGAACTCCGGCAGGCTGACGGTGTGCGACAGGGCCGAGGCGAGCGGCAGGACATAGCCGATCAGGGCGCCGCCCAAGGCCACGGCGGCGGCCGTGTTGCCCTGCCGGATCAGGGTGCGCTCATGGTAGGGCGTGACCATCTGATAGACGAATTTGAAGGCGACGAAGAACAGCACCGCCGCCACGAAGGCGATGATGAAGGCCGTCGCCCCCGTCTGAAACGCGAACCAGTCCATGTGCAGCTTCCCCTCGGTGTGCGCCTAGGCGCGGAACTCGGCCATCTCCAGCGGAATGCCGATCATGATCTCGTGCGTGGTCTCGCCCCCGTCCGGCTGCATCTCGAGCGCCAGCATCAGTTCGCGTCCGCCGGCGAGGTCGCGCGCGTACAACATGCACGTCTGGAATATGCGCGCATAGGGCGTCGTCGCCGCGCGGTCGTCATAGATCGTTTCCCACAGCGTCACCGGCGGCTGGCGCGCGTCGCTCTCGGCGAACCACAGGCGGGGGAAGTCGGGCAGGTCCTCGGCGGCGCCGCGGAAGACCGGCTCGGACAGCCGGTCGATCCACAGCCGGCGCTCCCGGGCGCCCGGCGGATAGGCCGACGACCACGGGGTGAACAGGGTGAAGTCATAGGCGGCCCGGCCCTCGGGATCGTCGCTCATGGCCTGAAGCATCACGTGGTCGTCGGTGTAGAAGCGATGCACGAACTGGCCGCCGTCGAGGGTGATCACGCCCTGGGCGGTGATCTCCAGGGCGTCGCGGTCGAGGGTGAAGCGGGTCTCGTCGCCCAGCCGGCGCCAGGCCAGCGGATCCAGCGAGACGGTGCGGCCGACGGTGATGTTGCGCACCTCCGCCAGACCCGGGGCGGGGGCGGGCTTCTCGCCGGAGCCGAACAGGCGTTTGAACATGCCCCGAGCCTAGCCCGCCAGCGCGACGGCATCGAGTCGGGACGCCGCGACATAGAACAGTCGGTCGCCGCGGCCGACCGGACGGTCCATGGCCGGATTGAACCTCGGCGCCGTCTCCCGCGCCGGCTGGATCGCCAGCAGGGTCGCGCCGCGCTCGCGCAGGTCGCGGGCGAGATCGCCGAAGTCCCGCGGGGGACGGTCGGGCCAGGTCAGGCTGAACAGGGTCGCGTGATCGTCGAGGTGGCTGGTCAGGGTGCTGATGACCTGGCTGGCGCCCGGATCCTTGCAGGCCCGGGCGACGAGCTCCGGCCCGGCCGACAGGATGACCTCGACCTCCGGACAGTGCTGGTCGATCAGCCGGGCATGGTCCTGGTCCTCGAAATAGCAGACCAGGTGCGCGTCGGGCGGCGCGAGGGCGGCGGCGGCAAGGGTGGCGGCCAGGGTGTCGGCGTCGGAATCGGTGAAGATCAGCACGCGGCTGGCCTCGGGCACGCCCGCCCGGGTCAGGGCGGCGGTGGAGGTCAGGGTCTCGGACTGCACATAGCGGATGCGCGGATCCGGATCCGCGATCGTCTGCCGCGTGAGCAGCACCAGCGTCTGGTCCCGGGCGAGGTCGGCGCACAGTTCGTCCACCATCTTGGCGGTGCGGGCGGGGTGGTAGCCGATCAGGACGATCGAGGCGGTCATGCTGGAATAGTCTCCCTTGCCGGAGCGGCGAACGCGCCAGACCTCGCCGATGGCGGCCAGGACCTTGGCGACGATGGTGGTGAAGGCGGCGATGGCGCCGGGGAAGACCCACAGAGCCGTGATCAGCCGCCCCGCGTCGGTTTGCGGGCTGAGGTCGCCATAGCCCACGGTGTAGGCGGTGGTGGCGTACCAGTAGAAGAAGGCGGCCGGCGGCGTCAGGCCCGCCTCGCCGGCCAGCCCCACCAGGCCCCAGGTCAGAAGGGCGTGGACAAGGATCAGAGCGAACAGCAGGGTCCAGTGCAGGTCCGCCATGGCGTGGAACGCCCGGTCGAACAGGCGCGCGAGCTTCATTCGCGGCAGCAGCATGTCGTCTCGCAAGGACCCGGGCCAGCCCCGGGGCGGCGACCAGACATCGCAGACCCCTAGCCGATGTCAACCGTTCCTGTTACGCGTTACATGAAACATGCGTAACCCCGCCTCAAATCCCTTGCCGTCGGCGAACGATCGTATACGTGCTTGGCGCAAGGCCCGGCGCGACGCCGGCATGATCAAGGTGGAATTCTGGATCCCCCACTCGACGCGGGACGATGTGAGGGCGGCGGTCCACGCCATCGTCACCGAGTCCACCCGCGGTCCCGTCCCTGCCCGGCGAGGGCGCCGCAACCCCCTGAACGATCCTTCTGGAGTGAGACATCCCATGGACGCCGTGATCGAAACCGCCTGGACCGTGCCCGCCATCAAGGCCGCGCTTGAGGCGTCGGAACTCGTCCGCGAGGGCGAAATGACCCTGCGCGTGCTCGAGGGGGCCGACCCTGTCCTGCTGGCGACCATGCACGAATACGGCGACCTGCCGATCTATCTGAGCGTCGGCGGCTCCCAGATCGTGGCCTCGGTCCTGCTCTGGCCCGTGGCCGAGCAGAAGGACGCAGCGCGGTTCAACGAATTCCTGCTGAAGGCCCAGCGCGTGGTGCCGCTGTCGAACTTCGCCATCACCACGGTGTCGGGCGAGGACGTCTACGAGCTGATGGGCGAGCTGTCGTGCAAGACGACGCTGCAGACCATATTGATCGAGCTGCGCACCCTGGCGGAGAACGCCATCGACGCCAGCAGCCTGCGTGAAACCTTCGGCGCCGAAGCCGCCTGATCCGACGGAGACGAACCATGTCCATGCTCGCAAAGCTCTCGGCCTTGTTTCGCGGCACGGCCCACGAGGCCGGTCAGGCGGTGGTCGACGCCAATGCGCTGAAGATCCTCGACCAGGAGATCCGCGACGCCGACAACGCCCAGGGCAAGGCGCGCGACGACCTCGCCGGCCTGGTCGCCCGCCGGCGCATGGCCGAGAACGAGATCAAGAGCTTCGGCGACCAGATCGCCAAGTACGAAAGCTCCGCGCGCGCCGCCCTGGCCCAGGGCAAGACCGACCTGGCCCGCGAGGTGGCGCAGCGGATCGCCGAGCTGGAGACCGAGATCGGCACGCGCGGCCCCCTGATCGAGAACATGAAGGAGGCCGAGGCCCGCCTGCGCACCGCCATCGCCACCACGGACCAGAAGATCGAGACGCTGCGGCGCGAGATCGACATCGTGAAGGTCAATGACTCGGTGCAGAAGGCCCAGACCTCCGTGGCCCTGCAGTCGGCCGGCGCGCATTCGCGCATCGGCTCGGCCGCCGACAGCCTGCAGCGCATCAAGCAGCGCCAGGCGGTCCAGGAAGAGCGGCTGCGGGCCGGCCAGGAGCTGGAGGACAAGCGCACCGGGGCCGACCTGGACGCCAAGCTGAAGGAAGCCGGCATCCTGCCCGGCCACGCCTCAGCCGACGACGTGCTGGCGCGTCTGACGGCCCAGGAGATCCGGGTGGTGACGCCGCAGATCGGGACGTCGGTCCCGGCCTCGAAGGACCCGGCCTAGACGCATGGAAAGGTTGAGGCTCGACCCGCGTCCCGGCTGGCAGGCGCGCGCGGAGGCCGTGGGCTTCACCTGGCACCACGACTCCGGCGAACGCTACTGGGACGAAAGCGCCGCCTACGCCTTCACGCTCGAGGAGATCGAGGACGGGCTGGAGGCGCCGACGGCCGAGCTGCACCAGATGTGCCTGGACCTCGTCGCCGATGCGGTGAAGTCCGAGCGGCTGATGGCCCTGCTGGAGATCCCCGAGGCGTCCCGCGACTATGTCGCCGAAAGCTGGAGCCGGGGCGACCCGTCCCTCTACGGCCGGTTCGACTTCGCCTACGACGGCCGCGGCCCGGCGAAGCTGTACGAATACAACGCCGACACCCCGACCAGCATCTTCGAGACGGCGGTGTTCCAGTGGCTGTGGCTGGAAGACCGCATCGCCGACGGCACGCTGCCGGCCGACGCCGACCAGTTCAACAGCCTGCACGAAAAGCTGGTCGACCGCTTCCGCGCCATCTTCCCGGACGGCGGCTTCGTGCATTTCAGCTCGGACGCCGATTTCGTCGAGGATCGCCAGACGGTTCGGTTCCTCGAGGATCTGGCCCGCCAGGCCGGTCTGGACCCGAAGTTCGTCGCCATCGACCAGATCGGCCTGAACGCCGACGGCCGGTTCGTCGACGACGAGAACTGGCTGATCCAGGCCATGTTCAAGCTCTATCCCTGGGAGCAGATGCTGCGCGACGACTACGCCGAGCCGCTGCCGAACGCCCAGGTGACCGTGCTGGAGCCGGCCTGGAAGGCCCTTCTGTCCAACAAGGGCATCCTGCCCCTGCTCTGGGAGCGGCACGCCGGCCACCCCAACCTGCTGGAGTCCTGGTTCGAGAGCGACCCGGGGCACGCGGCCCTGGGCGCCGACTATGTGCGCAAGCCGCTGTTCTCGCGCGAGGGCGCGAACGTCTCGATCCGGGAGGGCGACGCCACCGAGGAGGGCGAGGATGCGGGCTATGGCCAGGGAAGCCACATCCGTCAGGCGTTGCACGCGCCCCCGCGCTTCGACGGCCAGCACGTCATCGTAGGGTCCTGGGTGGTGGGCGACGAGCCCGCGGGCATCGCGCTGAGAGAAGATGCCGGCCGCATCACCCGCAACACTTCGGGCTTCGTACCCCACTTCATCCGTAGCTGACCTGCCGAGGCGATCCGGCCTCGCGCGCCCAACGTCCGCTTCCGGCGGTCGGGCCGAAGGCGCGGAGGCGCCCTTCCCTAGCCCGCCTGTTCCCGCCTCGTTTGCGAAGCGCGCCTGAGCGCCATTCCGCGCGTGCCCGGCTCGCCTTGGCGGAGACTTGTCTCCAGACTGCCTGCACCGCCACCGGCCACCCTACTGTTGATCAACGGCGGACGGACGGGGGCGACGCTCCCACCGGGTCATCGGCCGCGTGACCGTCGCCGTTCACGGCTTTCAGGGCGGCCAGCGCCCGAAGCCGGGCCGCTGCATGGTCGACGATCGGCCTCGGGTAGGTTTCGCCCAGCCGGACGCCCGCCTCCTTCAGAACCTGCGCCGGCGCCGCGAACGGCGCGTGGATCCATTTCGGGGGCAGCCGCGCGAGCTCCGGCGCCCACCGCCTGACGTAGTCCCCGTCCGGGTCGAACTTCTCCCCCTGGGTCGTCGGGTTGAACACGCGGAAGAAGGGCGAGGCGTCCGCGCCCGATCCTGCGACCCACTGCCAATTCTGGCTGTTGCTGGCGAGATCCGCGTCGACGAGCGTGTCCCGGAACCACTCCTGTCCCTTCCGCCAGTCGATCAGCAGGTCCTTGACCAGGAAGGACGCCGCAATCATCCGGACACGGTTGTGCATCCAGCCCGTGGTCCACAACTGGCGCATGCCCGCATCGACGATCGGGTATCCGGTCCGCCCCCGGGTCCAGGCCGCGAAGCCGTCCTCATCCCTGCGCCACTCCATGGCGTCGTATTTTGGATGGAAGGATCGTTCCGGGAGGTGCGGAAAATGGTGCAGCAAGTGAGCTGAGAACTCCCTCCAGGCGATCTCCGCGATGAACTTGTCCGCTTCCGGCTTCAGGGCCGGCCTCGCGGCCGCGGCCGCGCGAACGGTCTCGACGATCCGCCACGGGTGGATCTCGCCCCAGTGCAGGTGGGGCGAAAGGCGGCTGCACGCGTTGGCCGCCGGGCGGTCGCGGCCCCGGCTGTAGTCGGCCAGGCCGTTCGCGACGAAGACCGACAGGGCTTCCGCCGCCCCCGCCTCGCCCGGGGTCCAGTCGAACCCGGTGGACCAGTCCGGCGACAGGGGACGAAGCCGCCAGCTCGCCTGGTCTTCCGACCTGACCTCCGGACCGGCCGCGAGGCGGGAGGGAGCAGGCGGCAGGACGGGCGGCCTGGCCTGGGCCAGGAGCGCCTTGAGGAAGGGCGTGAACACCTTGAAGGGCCGTCCCGCGCCCGTCAGAACAGAGCCTGGCGTGCTGAGCAGCGTGCCATTGAACCCGCGACAGTCCACGCCCGATGTCTTCAGCTCGTGAGCGATTTCGGCGTCCCGGGCCCATTCAGCCGGCTCGAACAGGCGGTTCATGAACACGGCGGCGGCGCCCGTCTCCTGCACCAGACCGGCGAGCTCCAGTTCCGCCAGGCCGCGCCGCAGCACCAGCGGGGAGCCGAGGGATCCAAGCTGTCGCGCAAGGGCGGCGAGGGATCGATCCAGCCACCACTTCGAAGCCCCGCCCAACGACGGGGTTCCATGGCCTTCGTCCAGGATGAACAGTGGGATCACAGGCTGCCGCCCGGCGACGGCCGCCGCCAGGGCGGGATTGTCGGCCACGCGAAGGTCGCGCCTGAACCAGACGATCACCGGCCGCCCGGCGCGATCTCCGGATTCCCGGCGCCCGTGGGCGGTCTCAGCGGCCGGCATTCACAAGACTCCATAGGACGCGACGGTCCGCAGTATACGCAGCGGTCCGCCCGGGGGATCACGGCGCTGAATGGCCGGGCCGGAGACAAGGCCCTTCGGCCGGGCCCCGACTCCCGGGCCGTGAAGGATCAGCCCAACCGCGCCGCCAGCCAGTACCCGGCCGCCGCCGCGGCTGCGGTCAGGAGCGTGCCCCAGGCGACGTCGACCAGGGTGACGTGGAGCGGCCAGACCTTCAGCGTGGCCTGGTTGGTCAGGTCATAGGTCGCATAGGCGACCAGGCCCAGCACGGCCCCGGCGATGGTCGCCCGCATCAGCGAGCCGTCGCGCAGGGCGGGGCTGACGGCCAGGAAGACGATCCCGCAGACATAGATCAGATAGAAGGCGACCGCGGCCCGCATGTCGGGCTTGTCGGCGAGCAGTTCGCCTATGGCCGGACGGTAGAGCCGCGGGCCCACCTGGGTCAGCCAGATCGCGTCGAGCGCGGCCATGGCGAGGCCGCTCCCGATGAAGGCCCAGAGGTAACGCATGTCCGTCTCCTTTCAGCGCGGCTTCGGCGGGAAGGGGAAGAAGCGCGAGACCCGCGCCTGGTAGGCCCGGTAGGCCTCAGGCCGGGAGCGGAGCATCTCGGCCTCGAGCATGGGCACGCCGCTGACGTGGTTGAGCAGCCACCACATCATCAGCGCCGCCGGCAGGGTCAGCCAGCTGGCCGGGACCGCCGGATCGAGGGCCATTGCCGGCCAGGCCAGCCAGACCAGCCATTCGAAGAAGTAGTTGGGGTGCCGGCTCCACCCCCACAGGCCCCGGTCGGCGACCTTGCCGCGGTTGCGCGGATCACGCCGGAACGCCGCCATCTGGCGGTCGGCCAGGGCCTCGCCGACGACGGCGGCGAGCACGATCGCCGCGGCCAGCGCGTCGCGCGCGTCCAGCGTGGCCTCCGGCCGCACCGCCGCCGCCCGCACGGCGAGCGCCAGAACGACGACGGTCGCCGCCTGGATCATCAGGAACCGCCAAGCCCGGGCGTTCCAGCCGCCCCATTCGGCCACGAGGCGCTCGTAGCGCGGATCGGGGCGCTCCGCCGCGGCCGTCCGCCGGGCGATGTAGACCCCCAGCCGCGCGCCCCAAAGCGCGACAAGCGCCGCCGCCAGCGCCTGGCGGGAAAGGGCGGCGTCAGAGGCTGGCCACAGGGCGGCGGCCGCCGCGATGGCTCCGGCCGACAGCGCCCATATCGCGTCGACCCAGCCCCCGTCGCCGGTCGCGCGCGCCACCGCCCACGCCACAGACAGGGCGGCGACCGAAGCGACGGCGGCGAGAAGCAGGACGTTCATGGGGCCTTTCCGGTTGGCGCATCAGCTACGCACGGAACGTCCCGGCGGATGCGGTCGGCGTCAGAGCTTCACGAAGGGCTGCAGGATCCGGCCCAGCCACCCGTCCAGCAGGATCTGCCCGTCCAGCGCCGCAACGCACAGGCAGGGCGCGTCGGACACCACCCGGGGCTGGTGCAGGGTCTCCTCCCCCGCCTCCTCGAGGTCCCCGACGTCGAAGCGATCGGTCTCGGTCGCATAGGCGCCCTTCAGCACGCAGGTGAGCTCGACGCCGCCATGGGTGTGTCGGGGCGTCCGTCGACCCGGCTGGATCTCCAGCAGGATGACGCGGCTGTCCCCGTCCCGGGGAGCGTGCACGTCCCGCACCCGCACGCCCGGGCCCATCCAGCGCCATGGCCCGAGCGCGTAACGCCGCAGCGGTTCCGGCAGCCCCGGCATGTCGTTCGAGGGCGGCGAAGCCTCGGCCTGGCCCGAATCGGCCTCGGCGCGGGCGAGCACCTGCGCGAGCGCGCCGGCCCGCATCGGCTGCGGTTCGAGATCCTCCAGCAGGCGTCCGCCCACGGCCTGGAGGCGTCGGGCGGCCGCCGCCACGCGCGGACGCAGCGCCAGGTGCGTGGCGACCACCACGGCCTCCGGCGGGCTGAGCGTGCCGGCCGCCCAGGACAGCAGGCGTTCGTCGGAAACGTTGTGCTGCAACGCCGTCATGGGGTCTCCCTCAGCGGCTGGAGCGCGATGCGAAGCTTGATCATGGCCTTGCGGATGCGAGATTTCACGGTCCCCAGCGGAAGGTTCAGCTTTCGCGCGATCTCCGAATGGGCGTCGCCCTGGAAGAAGGCGAGGCGGAGCACTTCCAGCTGCTCCGGCGACAGGTCCGTCATCGCCGCGTTCAGTCGCGCCGCCTCCTCCGCCTCGGACAACTGCGCGTCGGGCTGTTCGGGCTCCTCGGGCGCGAGGCTCATCTCCGGGACGGGCAGCGGCCGCGATTCCCGGCGGAGCGCGTCGAGGCGCCGGTTCCGGGCGATGGTGAAGATCCATGTGGCGGCGGAGGCGCGCCGCGGATCGAACAGATCGGCCTTGCGCCAGACCGTCAGCATGGCGTCCTGGGCGAAGTCCTCGGCGGCGCCCGGCGGCGCGCCCGCCCGCATCAGATAGGCCTTCAGCCGCGGCGCGAAATGCTCGAACAGGCGGGCGAAGGCG
>MGLK01000037.1:9861-27583 GCA_001794825.1 Caulobacterales bacterium RIFCSPHIGHO2_01_FULL_70_19
AAGGCGTCGCGGTCGCGGGTCGCCGCCACCGCCTCGATCAGCCGCCCATACTCGTCGGCTGCGCCGGTCACGGCGCGCCTCTCGGGTGCGGGGGCGATTTCGATCTGGCCATCCATGCCCGGCTTCTACGTCGCCCGGAGGCGATCGGATTTCGACATCCGACCGCGGAGTCGCTGCGTATCGGAGCCGACAATCTCCCCGGAGTCTCCATGTCTGTCACCGCCACCGGCCCGGAAAGCGATCGCCGGCTCAACATCGCCGTGATCGGCTCGGGCGTTTCGGCCCTGTCCTGCGCCTGGCTGCTCGCCCGCAAGCACCGGGTGGTCGTCTACGAGCGCGCCGACCGGCTGGGCGGTCACTCCAACACCGTCGAGGTGCGCGCGCCGGACGGGACCGACACCCCGGTGGACACCGGCTTCATCGTCTTCAACGACGCCACCTATCCGAACCTGGTCGCCCTGTTCGACCATCTCGGTGTCCGCAGCCGGGCCACCGACATGTCGTTCGCCGTGTCGCTGGACCAGGGCGGCTTCGAATATGCCGCCCCGGCCCTGTTCGCCCAGCGCCGCAACGCCTTCCGGCCGCGTTTCTGGAACATGCTCTCGGAGATCCTGCGCTTCTATCGCGAGGCGCCGCTCAGCATCGCCCGCGCCGATCCGGATCTGACGCTCGGCGACTTCCTGAAGCGTGAGGGTTTCAGCCAGGCCTTCCGCGACGACCACCTGCTGCCGATGGCTGCGGCGGTCTGGTCGTCGCCCGCGAGCACCCTGCTCGACTACCCGGCGGAGTCCTTCATCCGCTTCTGCAGCAACCACGGACTGCTGAGGCTGACCGGCCGACCCGTGTGGCGGACCGTCGAGGGCGGCAGCCGGACCTATGTCGCGCGGCTCGCCGAGCGCCTCGATCACGTCCGTCTGGCGCGGAGCGTCGCCTCGGTGCGTCCCGTGGACGGCAAGGTGGAGGTGCGCGACCTGCAGGGCGGCGTCGAACGCTACGACCACGTCGTCATCGGCGCTCACGCGGACCAGGCGCTGGCCATGCTGGCCGAGCCGACCAGCGAACAGAGGACGCTGCTCGGCGCCTTCCGCTACAGCCGCAACCTGACGGTGCTCCACTCCGACGCCGGTCTGATGCCGCGCCGCCGCCGCGCCTGGGCGGCATGGAACTACATCGGCGTCGACGACGGTCTCTGCGTCACCTACTGGATGAACCGCCTCCAGGGCCTCGCCGGGCAGAATCTGTTCGTCACCCTGAACCCGCCGCGCCCGCCGCGGCCCGAGACCCTCCTGCGCACCGAGATCTACGAGCACCCCGTGTTCGATCCCGCCGCGATCCGCGCCCAGAAGCGCCTCTGGGACCTGCAGGGCCAGGGCGGCGTCTGGTTCTGCGGCGCCTGGTTCGGGGCCGGCTTCCACGAGGACGGGCTGCAGGCGGGACTGGCCGTCGCCGAGCAGCTGGGCGGCGTACGCCGTCCGTGGACGGTTCCGAACGAGAGCGGCCGCATCCATCTGCGCGCGCCCCGCCGGCAGGAGGAGGCCGCGTGAACTCGGCCCTCTACAGCGGAGACGTGGTCCACGCCCGGCTCCGCCCGCGGCGGCACCGACTGCGCTACCGGGTGTTCTGGCTGCTGCTCGATCTGGCGGAGCTGGATACGATCGACCGCCGGCTGCGGCTGCTTTCGCGGAACCGGTTCAACCTGCTCGGTTTCCACGACCGTGATCACGGCGACGGCTCGGGTCGGCCCCTCCGCGACCAGATCCTCGAGCTGCTCGACCGCGAAGGCGTCGACATCGGCGCGGGCGCGATCCGCCTGCTGACCATGCCGCGGGTGCTCGGCTACGTCTTCAATCCCATCAGCCTCTACTACTGCCACCGCCCCGACGGGCGGCTGGCGGCCATGGTCTACGAGGTCACCAGCACCTTCGGCGAGCGGCACGCCTATGTCCTGCCCGTCGCCGCCGAAGACGCCGCGGAGGACCGGATCCGCCAGACCGCTGACAAGCGCCTCTACGTCTCTCCGTTCATGACCATGGGCATGCGCTACGACTTCCGCGGCAAGGCGCCGTCAGAGGCCCTGACCCTGCTGATCCACGGCTTTGACCGGGAGGGCCTGCTGATCGCCACCGCCATGCGCGGTCGGCGCCGGCCGCTGACGGACCGGACGATCCTTACGACGGCGCTGTCCATGCCCCTGCTCACCCTCAAGGTGATTGCGGGCATCCATTGGGAGGCCCTGCGGATCTGGCTCAAGGGCGTGCCGCTCACCTCGCGGGTCCTCCCGCCGACGGCTCAGCAGACCGCCGGTGAACCGACCCCGTCGGCGGCCTGTCCCCGCCCCGGCTACAGGGCGGTGTAGGCCGTCTTCGTCCAGGTAAAGAACTCGACCGCCGCGAAGCCCTGCTCGCGCGGCCCGTAGCTGGACTTCTTCGTGCCGCCGAACGGCACATGATAGTCGACGCCGGCGGTGGGCAGGTTGACCATGGTCATCCCCGCCTTCGCCCGGCGCTGGAAGTCGCGGGCGTGCTTCAGCGAGCCGGTGACGATCCCCGCCGACAGGCCGAACTCCACCCCGTTGGCGATCTCCAGCGCCTCCTCGTAGGTCTTCACCCGGATGGTCGAGGCGACCGGGCCGAACACCTCCTCGCTGTTGATGCGCATGCCGGCCGCGGTGTCGACGATCAGGGTCGGCTGCACGTACCAGCCGGGCGTCTCCAGCTGGGGCCGGTCCCCGCCGGCGACCACCCGCCCGCCTTCGCCGCGCGCAATCTCGACGTAGCGATACGAGGTCTCCATCTGCGCCTCGCTGACGGCGGGGCCGATGTTGGTGGCGGGGTCCAGCGCCGGTCCGACCTTCAGCCCCTGCAGACGCTCGGCCAAGGCCGCTGTGAAACGGTCGTGGATCCCGTCCTGCACGATCAGCCGGCTGGACGCCGTGCAGCGCTGGCCGGTAGCGAAGAAGGAGCCGTCCAGCGCGATGGCCACGGCCCGGTCGAGGTCGGCGTCGTCCAGCACGATCAGCGGATTCTTGCCGCCCATCTCCAGCTGCACCCGCGCCTGCCGCGCCGCCGCCCCGGCGGCCACGCCCGCGCCCACGCCCTGCGAGCCGGTGAACGACAGGCCGTCGACATCCGGATGATCGACCAGAGCCTGGCCGACATTGCCCCGTCCGACGACCATGTTGAGCACGCCCCTGGGCAGGCCCGCCTCGTGCAGCACGGCCACCAGCGCCTCGGCCGTCGCCGGAGTCGGACCCGCGGGTTTCAGCACCACGGTGTTGCCGAAGGCCAGCGCCGGCGCCGCCTTCCACGCGGGGATGGCGATGGGGAAGTTCCACGGCGTGATCAGGCCGAACACCCCGACCGCCTCGCGTCGGGTCTGCACCTCCACCCCCGGGCGCACCGAGGCGAGGTTCTGGCCATGCAGGCGCAACGCTTCCCCGGCGAAATACTTGAGGATCCGCCCGGCCCGCACGGTTTCGCCGATCCCCTCGGCCAGGGTCTTGCCCTCCTCGCGCGACAGCAGGGTCCCGATCGCCTCGCGCCGCTCCATGAGCAGGGTCCCGGCCCGGTCCAGAACGTCCGAACGGACCTCCGGCGACGCCTCCGCCCAGGCGGGGAAGGCCGCCTTCGCCGCCGCCACCGCCGCATTCACCTCCGCGTCGCCGCCCTCGGGCCGGCGGGCGACGACCTCGCGGGTGTCCGACGGGTTCAGCCCCTCGCTCGGTCGATCCGCCGCGACCTTCTCGCCGTCGATCCAGTGGCAGAGCTCGAGGGTGTCGGTCATGGAATCCTCCGGCGGACGCAGGCCGCCACTGGTACAGAAGCCGCGCCGTCGCGTCAGCCCCGCCTCAGTCGGCGGTGACGTGCTCCCGGTCTCCCGGGCCCGCCGCGGGATCGGGCGCGGCCGCCAGCGGCGCAGGCCCGCCGCCGAGCGCCTCGGCGAGAGCGGCGCGGTCCAGCGTCCCCTCCCAGCGCGCCACCACCAGCGTGGCCACGGCGTTGCCGACGAAATTGGTCAGCGCCCGGCACTCGCTCATGAAGCGGTCGATGCCGAGGATCAGGGCCATGCCCGCTACCGGCACGGACGGAACCACGGCGAGCGTGGCCGCCAGGGTGATGAAGCCCGCCCCGGTGATCCCGGCGGCCCCCTTGGAGCTCAGCATGGCGACCAGCAGCAGCAGGATCTGGTCGCCGAGGCTCAGTTCGATGTTCATCGCCTGGGCGATGAACAGGGCCGCCAGCGTCATGTAGATGTTGGTGCCGTCGAGATTGAACGAATAGCCCGTCGGCACCACCAGCCCGACCACCGACTTCGGGGCCCCGGCCCGCTCCAGCTTCTCCATCAGGCTGGGCAGCGCCGCTTCCGAGGAAGACGTGCCGAGCACCAGCAGCAGCTCGGCCTTCAGGTAGGCGATCAGCCGGAAGATCGAGAAGCCGAAGGCGCGCGCCACCAGCCCCAGCACGCCCAGCACGAAGACCAGCGAGGTCAGGTAGAAGGTCGCCACCAGCGCCGCCAGGTTGACCACCGACTGCAGCCCGTACGCCCCGATGGTGAAGGCGAACGCCCCGAAGGCCCCGAGCGGCGCCGCCTTCATCAGGATGGCGACCAGCCGGAACACCACCTGCGACAGCGACTCCAGCGCCCGGGTCACCGGCCGCGCCGGCTCGCCCACGAGCGCCAGGGCGAGGCCGAACAGGATCGAGATGAACAGCGTCTGCAGGATGTTGCCGCTGACGAAGGCGCCGACGAGGGAATCGGGGATCACCCCCAGCAGGAAGCCGGTGATCGTCGTCTCGTGCGCCGCCTGGGCGTACTGGCTCACCGCGCCGGCGTCGAGCGTCGCCGGATCGACGTTCAGCCCGCGGCCCGGCCGCACCACATTGGCGATCACCAGGCCGACGATCAGGGCCAGGGTCGAGAAGGTCAGGAAGTAGGCGAACGCCCGCCCCGCCACCCGGCCGACCGAGCGGAGGTCGCTCATCCCGGCGATGCCGGTGGAGATGGTCAGGAAGATCACCGGCGCGATGATCATCTTGACCAGCTTGATGAAGGCGTCGCCCAGCGGCTTCAGGTCCCGCCCGAGCTCCGGCCACAGGTGACCGACGAGCCCGCCGGCGAGAATCGCGACGAGGACGAGGAAGTACAGGCTGCGCCAGAAGGGCCGCGGCGGCGGCGGCGCGACGGGCTCCGGCGCGGCGGCCGGCGAAGGCGCCTTGCGTCTGCGCGATCCTGCTCCCGTGGTTCCCGGATTCCGCGCCATGTCGCTCCCTCTCCCGAACCGTCAGCATGGGCGGAATCGGACCCGGTCGCTAGCGTTCCGGCGCGTCGAGGGCGAGGGCGATCGCCCCCAGCGGTCCCGCGCGGCCGCCCAGCGCCGGCGGCTGGACGAAGGCCTCGACGTCCGCGGCGATCCGGTCGGCGGTCGCATAGCCGCCCAGGCTGTCGATCAGACCCCGGCGCAGGCGCGGGAACAGCCACGGCTGCCCGTCGGCGACGCCGCCCCCGATCAGGATGCGCTCCGGACAGGTGGTGAGGACGAGGTTGTGCAGCATGTCCGACAGGGCCCCGACCGCCGTCTCCCACGCTGGATGGTCGGGCGGAGTCTGCTCTCCGGGCCGGCCGGCCCGGGCGGCGATCGCCGGACCCGACGCCAGCCCCTCGACGCAGTCGCCGTGATAGGGGCAGACGCCCGGCCAGTCGTCCCCCGGCCGCCGCGACACCCGCAGGTGGCCCGCCTCGCTGTGGCCGAGTCCCCGCACGGTCCGCCCGTCCACAACCGAACCCACGCCGATGCCGGTCCCGACCGTCACGTAGGCGTAGCTGCGCAACCCCTGCGCGGCTCCCCAGCGCCCCTCAGCCAGCGCCGCACCGTTGACGTCGGTGTCGATCGAGACGGGACAGTCCAGCCCCGCCGCGATCGACAGCAGGTCCGCTCCGCGCCAGCCCGGCTTCGGCGTGGCGGTCACCCGGCCGAAGTCCGCCGAGGCCGGGTCAAGCTCCAGCGGCCCGAAGCTGGCGATCCCGAGGCCGCGAAACCCCCGCTCCGCCCGCCAGCGCGCCAGCACCTCGCGGATGGCCGCAAGCGTCTCGCCGGCCCCGCGCGTCGGCAGCCGGACCTCCTCGGCGATTCCGTCCGGCCCCGACGCCAGCAGGCACACGCATTTGGTGCCGCCCAGTTCGACGCCGGCAGCCAACACAGTGTCCTTGTCCTCGCTCATCGGCACACCCTGCCCCGCCGCGCGGCCCGGGACCATCCCCCCGCGCGGGGCTTGGCGCCGGGCGATTCCGCCGTCACTGGTGCTGCCCATGGACGACGGGCGCGACAAGGTGCTGGACGGGCTGGAGGCCGAGGCCATCCACATCCTGCGCGAGGTCACGGCCGGGCGCGAGCGGCCGGTCATGCTGTTCTCGGGCGGCAAGGATTCGGCGGTGATGCTGCACCTGGCCCGCAAGGCCTTCTTCCCCGCGCCGCCGCCCTTTCCCCTGCTCCACGTCGACACGACGTGGAAGTTCGCCGAAATGTACGCCTACCGCGACGCCGCCGCGGCGGCCGCCGGCATGCGCCTGATCGTCCACCGCAATCCCGAGGCCGAAGCCGCCGGCGTCAATCCGTTCGACCACGGCCCCGCGGTCCATACCGATCTCTGGAAGACCGCCGGCCTGAAGCAGGCGCTGGACCTTCACCGCTTCGGGGCCGCCTTCGGCGGGGCCCGCCGCGACGAGGAGAAGAGCCGCGCCAAGGAGCGCATCGTCTCGGTCCGCTCGCCGACCCACGGCTGGGATCCCCGCGCCCAGCGGCCCGAGCTCTGGAGCCTCTACAACACCCGCGTCTCCGGCGGGGCGTCGCTGCGCGTCTTCCCCCTGTCCAACTGGACCGAACTGGATGTGTGGCGCTACGTGCGCCGCGAGAACATCGCCCTGCCCGGCCTCTACCTCGCCGCCGAGCGACGGGTGGTCGAGCGCGACGGCGTGCTGTTGCCGGTGGAGGACGACCGCTTCCGCCTCCGGCCGGGCGAGCGCGTGGAGACGCGCCGGGTCCGCTTCCGCACCCTCGGCTGCTGGCCGCTCACCGCCGCGGTCGAGAGCGACGCCGCGACTCTCGACGAGGTGATCGCCGAGGTCGCCGCAACCCGGCTGTCGGAACGCCACGGCCGCATCATCGACCACGACTCGGCCGCCTCGATGGAGCGCAAGAAGCGCGAGGGCTACTTCTGATGGCCGCCTCCGGCATCGTCCGTCTCGTCGCCTGCGGCTCGG
The DNA here is from genome assembly GCA_001794825.1 of Caulobacterales bacterium RIFCSPHIGHO2_01_FULL_70_19. Classification (GTDB taxonomy): domain Bacteria; phylum Pseudomonadota; class Alphaproteobacteria; order Caulobacterales; family Caulobacteraceae; genus Brevundimonas. The sequence goes on from MGLK01000037.1 coordinate 17,119, forward strand.
TGGACGACGGCAAGTCCACCCTGATCGGCCGCCTGCTGCACGACAGCGACGCCGTGCCCGCCGACACCCTGGCGGCGCTGGAGGCGGACGAGGCCGGCGAACCCGACCTGTCGCGCCTGCTCGACGGGCTCGGCGCCGAGCGGGAGCAGGGCATCACCATCGACGTGGCCTGGCGGTCCTTCGACATCGGCGAGCGCCGGTTCATCCTCGCCGACGCGCCCGGCCACGAGCAATACACGCGCAACATGGTCACCGCCGCCTCGTCCGCCGACGTGGCCGTGGTGCTGGTCGACGCCACCCGGGGCGTGCTCACCCAGACCCGGCGGCACACCCGCCTGCTGGCCCTGCTCGGCGTCCGCCGGGTGCTGCTGGCGGTCAACAAGATGGACCGGGTCGGCTGGTCGCGGGAGACCTTCGACCGCCTCGCCGGCGAATGGCTCGCCTTCGCCGCGGAGCTCGGCCTCCCCGATGTCGCGGCCGTCCCGATCAGCGCCCGCGGCGGCGATAATGTCGTCGCCCGCAGCGCGCACATGCCCCGGTTTGAGGGATCGACCCTGGTCGACTGGCTGGCGGCGACGCCGGCGCCGACGGAGGCCGCCGGCCCCTTCCGCATGGCGGTGCAGTCCGTGATCCGTCACGGCGCCGGCTACCGCGGTCTGGCCGGCCGCGTCGGCGGCGGGACCGTCCGTCCCGGCGACCGCCTGCGCATTCTCCCCGCCGGGACCGAGGCCGCCGTCGACCGCATCGTGGCCTTCGATGGCGATCTCCCGCAGGCGACGACAGGCCAGTCGATCAGCCTCGTGCTCGACCGCCCCGTCGACGTTTCCCGCGGGGACGTGCTGGCGGCCGCCGATGCGCCGCTCGAGGTCGCCGACCAGTTCGAGGCCGACATCGTCTGGATGTCCGAACACGCCCTTCTCCCCGGCCGGTCCTACTGGCTGCAGCTCGCGACGCAGACCGTGGCCGCCCGCATCGGCGACGTCCGCCGCCGCATCGACATCGACACCGGCGAAGCCCGGCCGGCCCGCACCTTCGCCCTCAACGACCTTGGCGTGGCGACCCTGTCGCTCGACGCGCCCATCCCCTACGCGCCGTACGCCGAGAGCCGCGAGTTCGGCGGCTTCATCCTGATCGACCGCATCACCGACGAGACGGTCGGCGCCGGCATGATCCGTTTCGCCCTGCGGCGGGCCGACACGGTGCGTCCGCAGCGCCTCTCGGTCGACCGCGACCAGCGCGCCGCGCTCAAGGGCCAGAAGCCGCTCGTCGTCTGGTTCACCGGCCTGTCCGGGGCCGGCAAGTCGACCATCGCCAACCTCGTCGACCAGCGCCTGCTGGCCGACGGCCTGCACGCCGTCATGCTCGACGGCGACAACGTCCGCCGCGGCCTGAACCGCGACCTCGGCTTCACCGAGGCCGACCGGGTCGAGAACATCCGCCGCGTCGCCGAGGTCGCCCGACTGATGACCGACGCCGGCCTGATCGTGCTCGTCGCCTTCATCTCGCCGTTCGAGGCCGAGCGGCAGGCGGCCCGCGAGATCATGGCCCCCGGCGAGTTCCTCGAGGTGCACGTGGACGCCCCGCTGGCGGTGGTCGAGGCGCGCGACGTGAAGGGTCTCTACGCCCGGGCCCGCGCGGGCGAGTTGGCCAACTTCACCGGCATCGCCAGTCCCTACGAGCCGCCGGAGGCCCCCGACCTTCGCATCGACACCTCGGCCTGTACGCCCACCCAGGCCGCGGAGGACGTCATGCGGCTGATCCGCTCCGCGCTCGCCGACTGAACCGCCACTTCATCGCCAGCACGCCCGAAGCCATCAGCAGGGCGCAGGTGTTCGCGAAGGTGACGGGCCAGGCGCCGGTCATCACGCCATAGACCACCCAAAGGGCGAAGCAGGTCACGGTCAGGGAATAGGTCTTCAGCGACACCGCCGTGGCGTCCTGTTCCTTCCAGATCTTGACCATCTGGGGCGCGAAGCTGGTGATCGAGCACAGGGCCGCGCCCACCCCGAAGGCGTTCGCCACCACCTCGCTCACGCGGCGGCCTCCGGAAGCTGCAATCGGGACGCCGGGCGGGGGAACGGGTGCTGCATTCCGCCTCAACGGCGGCGCTCCCCCTTGGTTGCTAGTGCAGCGTCACGCCCGGCGGACGCCGCGCCAGGGTCCGCTGTTCGAAGGCGTGGCCCAGCGACAGCACCTTCGCATCCTCCCATTTGCCGGCGATGAAGCTGATCCCCACCGGCATACCGCGATCGAAGCCCATCGGCACGGTCAGGTGCGGATAGCCCGCCACCGCCGCCAGCCGGCTGGCCGAGCCCTGCATGTCGTCCTCGTCCTCGCGATCGTTGGTCCACGCCCGCGAGGTGGTCGGGGCGACCAGCGCCACGACCTGATGCTCCGCCATCATCCGGTCGATGCCCTCCGGCCCCGCCGCGCGCAGCGAGTTCGTCCGCGCCTCGACATAGGCCGGATCGTCCAGCCCGCCGGTGGCCTCGGCCCGCTCGAACAGGTCCTGGCCGAACAGCACCGTCTCGCGCGGCTCGGCGGCGTTGAAGGCGATCACGTCCGCCAGCGTCCGCGTCCGCACCTGGGCCGGGTCGGTCGAGGCGAGGTAGGCGTTGAGGTCGTGCTTCAGCTCGGTCAGCAGCACGGTCAGCTCCCAGCCGCCGATGCGGCGGAAGTCGGCCGGCGCCTCGGTGATGTCGACGATCTCCGCCCCGGCGGCGCGCATGGCCTCAACCGCCTTTTCGAACTCGGCCCGCGTCTCCTCCGAATAGCTCGGCAGCAGGAAGTGCATCACCCCGATGCGCGCCCCGCGCAGGCTGTCGGCGTCCAGCGCCGCCGCGTAGTCGACCTTGCGCGCATCGGCCTCGGCGGTGGCCGGATCCATCGGATCGGTCCCGGCGATGACCGTCAGCACCCGCGCCGCGTCCTCGACGGTGGTCGCCATCGGTCCGGCGGTGTCCTGCGAATGGCTGATCGGCACGATGTGGGTCCGGCTGACCAGCCCCACCGTCGGCTTGAACCCGACCACCCCGGTCACCGAGGCCGGGCAGGTGATCGATCCGTCCGTCTCCGTCCCGATCGCCACCGGCGCCAGGCCGATCGCCACCGCCACGGCGCTGCCCGAGGACGAACCGCACGGGGTCCGCGCCGGATCGTAGGGATTGAGGGTCTGCCCTCCGACCGCGCTCCAGCCGCTGATCGAGTCCGACGAACGGATGTTGGCCCACTCCGACAGGTTGGCCTTGCCGATGATGATCGCGCCGGCCTCGCGCAAGCGCGCCGCCAGCGGCGCATCCCGCCCCGGGGCGTTGCCGGCCAGCGCCAGCGATCCGGCCGTGGTCGGCAGGTCGGCCGTCTCGATGTTGTCCTTGAGGATGATGGTCCAGCCGCCCAGCCGGCCCTCCGTCGATGCGGGAGGCAGCGCCTCGGGATCGGCCCACCGGAGCACGCTGCGGGTCTGCAGGTCGTTCTCGGCGAGCGATGCGATCCGCGCCTGCGGCGAATCCTCCCGCGCCGGCTCCGCGGCCTGCTGCCGCGCCTCGGCCGCGCCGGCCGCCAGTATGAGCGCGGCCGCCGCCGCCGAAACCCAACGCTTCATCGTCCTGTCCTTCAACGCCTGATATCCCCCCGCGGCGAGTCTATTCGCCCGCCGACGCCCGAGACCCGATCGTCCGGTCGAGGAAGTCGAGATAGGTCCGCCACTGCTGCAGCTGCCGCGGATTGCCCCGGACCCCGTGCCGCTGGCCCGGATACAGCATCATCTCGAACGGCTGGCTGTTCTCCTGCAGCGCATTGATGACCCGCGTGGCGTTCTCGAAGATCACATTGTCGTCGGCCATGCCGTGCAGCAGCAGCAGCCGCCCCGTCATCAGGTTCAGCTGCGGAAGCACGTCCGACGCCGCATAGCCCTCCGCGTTCGCCTGCGGGGTCGACATGAAGCGCTCGGTGTAGTGAGTGTCGTACAGGCTCCAGTCGGTGACGGGCGCGCCCGAGATCGCCGACGCCAGCCCCATCTCGGGCTCGGTGAGCATGTGCAGGGTCATGAAGCCGCCGTAGCTCCAGCCCATGGCCGAGATGCGATCGTCGTCCACAAACGGCAGGGACCTCAGATAGTTCGCACCAAGAACCTGATCCTCGATCTCAGGTTGCCCCATCTTCAGGTGCAGGGCCTCCTTGAAGGCCGCCGAGCGGTCGCCCTCGCCCCGGTTGTCGAGCCGGAAGACGATGTAGCCCGCCTCCGTCAACAGTTGATTGGTGAGCGGCTGCCAGGCCCGGCGCACCCCGCCGCCCGAAGGGCCGCCGTACACCTGCATCACCACCGGGTACGTCTTCGAGGGGTCGAAGCCGGGCGGCGTGGTCATCTGCCAGACCAGGGTCTCGCCGTGGCTCTCCAGCGTCCCGAACTGCGGCGTCTGACGGCGCGAGGCGTAGGGGTGGTAGGGGTGGTCCTCGTCCAGCCGGTTCTCCTCGATCCAGCGCACGAAGGTCCCGTCCGCCCGGTACAGGCCCGAGCGCGGCGGCGTCGCGGGGTCGGAATAGTTGCCGACATAGGCCGTTCCCGTCCGGTTCATCGACGCCGACCACCAGCCGCCCGCCGGCGTCACCGCCGCCGGCTCGACCGTGTCGGTCAGCGAGGCGCGGAACAGCTGCTGCTCGATCGGCAGCTCGCGGCCGTCGCGCATCGAGGCGGTGAAGAACACCTCGCCCGTCTGCTGGTTGACGCCCTCCAGCGCCTTGACCGCATACTCGCCGCGGGTGATCGGCCGGACCAGCCGCCCGTCGCGATCGTACAGGTACAGGTGCTTCCAGCCCGACTCCTGGGACGACCAGACGAAGGTCCCGTCCTCCAGCGCCTTGAAGTCGTGACTCAGCGGCACCCAGGCGTCCGAGCGCTGGGTGAGGATCACGCGACTGGCGCCGGTGGCCGGGTCCACGCTCAGCAGGTCCAGCGTCTTCTGGTCGCGCGACTGCCGCTGGACGTAGAGCGTCCGCCCGTCCGCCGACCAGTTCACGCGGGCCAGATAGATGTCGGTGTTCTCGCCCAGGTCGACCCTGGTCCGCCGTCCGCTCTCACGATCGTGGACATACAGCTCGACCACCGCGTTCGGGCGGCCGGCGCGCGGGTAGCGTTGCTCGATCACCGTCGCCCCGCCGCCGGTGATGTCCAGCCGCGGGATCACGTCCACGGTCGACTCGTCGGTCCGCTGCAGGGCGATGTACCGTTCGTCCGGGCTCCACCAGTAGCCGGTGTCGCGGTCCATCTCCTCCTGGGCGATGAACTCGGCCGTGGCCCAGGTGATCAGCCCTTCGCCGTCGGAGGTGATCCCGGTCTCGCGGCCCGAGGCGAGGTCGTAGACGACCAGATCCTGATCCCGCACCCAGGAGACGAAATTGCCGTCCGGCGACACCTTGGCGTCGATCTCGTCCGCCTCGGTCTCGGTCAGCCGGCGCACCGCCCCGCCCTCGCGTTCGGCCAGGAAGACGTCGCCTTCCAGCGGCGCGAGGATGTAGCGGCCCTGCTCGTCCCACGAATACTCCACCACGCCGCGCTGGCTGATGCGCATCCGCTCGCGCCGGGCCTTCTCCGCCTCGGACAGCTCGCCGGCGTCGGGGACCAGCGCCCGGGCGTCGATCAGCTTGAACGGCTCGCCCTCGCCGGTCGGCGCCGCCCACAGGTCCAGCACGTCCACGTCGTCCTCGCGCGAGCGCAGGAAGGCCACCAGCTCGCCGTCCGGCGACAGGCTGACGCCCCGGGCCACCGGCCCCGACAGGGACGGATCGGAGAACACCCGCTCGGGCGTGAGGACGGCGGACGCCGGCGCCTCCTGGGCCGCGGCCGCCAGCGGCGACAGGGTGGCGACGAGGACGGTCGAGGCGAGAAGGATGTTGCGCATGGCGGCGACGCTAGAGGCGAATTCCGTCGCCGTCATCCCCTCCGTGGCGCCGCGGTTCACGCGCCCGGCGCGACGCCGGCGACCCTTTCCCCCGGCCGCTGCAGCTCCTAATAAGCGGCCGATGACCGACGTCGCCGTCTCCGCCCCGCCCGCCAAGGCGTCCCCCTTCCACGAGCTGAAGGTGCTGTGGGTTCACCACTGGACCGACCAGCTGTTCAGCTTCCGCATCGAGCGCCCGGAGGACTTCCGCTTCCGCTCGGGCGAGTTCGTGATGATCGGTCTGCCCGGCGAAGACGGCGGCAAGCCGATCTTGCGCGCCTACTCCATCGCCTCCCCGCAGTGGGACGAGGAGCTGGAGTTCCTGTCCATCAAGGTGCCGGACGGCCCCCTCACCTCCCGCCTGCAGAAGATCCGGCCCGGCGACACCGTGCTGATGGGGAAGAAGCCGACCGGCACCCTGGTGCTGGACGCCCTGACCGGCGGCGAGCGCCTCTGGCTGATCGGCACCGGCACCGGCCTTGCGCCGTGGCTCAGCGTAGCTCGCGACCCCGAGACCTACAGCCGCTTCGGCCGCGTCATCGTCTGCCACACGGTGCGCCGCGTCGCCGACCTGACCTACCGCGACTTCCTCACCTCGGGCATTCACGACGACCCCCTGGTCGGCGACGAGGCGAAGGCCCAGCTGACCTACTATCCGACCGTCACCCGCGAACCGTTCGGGACGCCCGGCCGGATCACCGACCGGATCCGCTCCGGCGACCTGTTCCGCGACCTCGGCCTGCCCGAGGGCTTCTCCCCCGAGCGCGACCGGGTGATGCTGTGCGGCTCCATGGCCATGATCAAGGAGACGGCCGAACTGCTCGAAGGCTACGGCCTCAAGGAAGGCTCCAACGCCGAGCCCGGCGACTATGTGCTGGAGCGCGCCTTTGTCGGCTGACCTGAAGGACGCCCCGACCGCCGTGGCCGTCGACGCCCGCGTCGCGCCCGAGGCTTGCGCCTCCATGGCCGAGGTCCGCCACGGCGTCGACGCGCTCGACCGCGCCCTCGTCGTCCTGCTGGCCGAGCGCCAGCGCTACATGGACGCCGCCGCCCGCATCAAGCCGGGCCGCGACGCGGTCCACGACGACGCCCGGATCGAGGACGTGGTGCGGAAGGTGCTCGCCGCCGCCGGCCCTGCCGGTCTTTCCGCGGACATCGCCGAGCCCGTCTGGCGGACCCTCATCGACCGCTGCATCGCCCACGAGTTCGCGGCCTGGGATCGCACGCGAGGCTAGGACCGCAACCCCCGCAGCATCAGCTCGTGCCGCCAGGCCGCCACGTCGGCCAGCGCCGCCTCCAGCGCATCCCGCACCCGGTCCAGCAGCGGCGGCGCCGCCGGCCTCTCCGCCGCCTCCGCCGCCTGGCAGGCGGTCGCCAGCGCCTCCGCCCCGATGCCCGCCGCGGCGCCGCGGATCGTGTGCACCGCGTCGCGCCATCCGTCCTCGCGCACGTCCAGCATGGGCGACCACAGCGCCGCCTGCTGCACGAACAGGCCCAGCACCTCCTCCGAGACCCCGTCGTCTCCGCCGGTCATCCGCTCCAGCACGGCGAAGTCCACCGCGCCCGACAGGTCCCGGCGGGCCATCAGGCCTCGGGCTCCTCGCCCTTGGCCAGCCGCGTGTTGCGCCGCGCGAACAGCAGGTAGAGGACCAGACCGGCGCCATTCCAGATGAAGAAGTTGACCTGCGTCGAGACCGGCAGGCTGACGAACAGGTAGAGGCAGCCGAGGATGGCGCCCAGGCCGACCACCGGCCACAGCGGGGCCCGGAACACGCGTTCGCGTCCGGGCTGCTGGATGCGCAGCACGATCAGCGAGGCTCCCACCGCGACGAAGGCCGCCAGCGTCCCGGCGTTGGCCAGCGCCGCCAGCTCGCCGAGGCTGAAAAGGCCGGCGATGACCGCCATCAGGATCGCCGTCACGCCGGTCATCAGCACCGGGGAGCCGCGCTTCTCGCTGACCCGCGCCAGCCTGCGCGGCAGCATGCCGTCGCGGGCCATGACGAAGAACACCCGGCTCTGGCCGTACATGAAGGCCAGCAGCACCGTCGGCAGGGCCACGATGGCCGCCCCCGCGATGACCGTCGCCGCCGTGTCGCTGCCCAGCGTCCGCGCGATGTGCGCCAGCGGCTCGGGCGAGGCGGCGAACTCGGTGAACGGCATGGCCCCCACCGCGGCGGCGGCGACCGCCAGGTAGATGATGATGCACACCACCATGGAACCCACGATCCCGATGGTCAGGTCGCGGCCGGGGTTCTTCGTCTCCTCGGCCGCCGTCGACACGGCGTCGAAGCCGTAGAAGGCGAAGAAGATGATCGCCGCCGCAGCCATTACCCCGACCTCGACCCCCTCGGCGTCCAGCGACTTGCCGAAGCCGAAGGGCATGAAGGGCTGCAGGTTGGCGGGGTCGAAGTGCGGCGCGGCGATGGCGACGAAGGCGGCCAGCGCCAGCACCTTCACCGCCACCAGCACGGCGTTGACCGTGGCGCTCTCGCGGGTGCCCAGCATCAGCATCCCCGCCACCACGCCGACGATGGCCACGGCCGGCAGATTGACCACGCCCGGCGTCTCGGTCCCGAACGGCCCGGTCGTCAGCCATCCCGGCAAGCCCAGGCCGACGCTCTCAAGGAAGCCGCTGAAATAGCCGGACCAGCCGACCGCCACGGCTGAGACGACCAGCGAATATTCGAGGATCAGGCTCCAGCCGATCACCCAGGCCAGCATCTCGCCCAGCGCCACATAGCTGTAGGTGTAGGCGCTGCCCGAGGCGGGCATCATCGCCGCCAGTTCGGCGTAGGCCAGGGCCGCGAACACGCACACCAGCCCGGCGATGACGAAGGCCAGCATCACCGCCGGCCCCGCCTTGGCCGCGCCGACGCCGATCAGGGTGTAGATGCCGGTGCCGACGATGGCCCCGACCCCCAGCGCGATCAGGTGCGGCCAGCCGAGCGTCTTCTTCAGCGCCGGCCCGTCGTGGGGCGCGTTCATGGCGTCGATCGAACGCCGTCGGTTCCAGAAGGCCATGGTCGTCGTCCCCCGCCGCCTCCCGCGGCTGATTCCGCGACCCTAGCCGCTCGCGCGGCAAACCGGAACGGCCACGGAAAAGCCGCTTGCGTTCCGCCGGCCGAGCCTCTATGTCCCGCCCCTCGCCGCCTCCGGGCGCGCGAGACGACGACCGGTCCGGGTGATTAGCTCAGTTGGTAGAGCAGCTGACTCTTAATCAGCGGGTCGTAGGTTCGAACCCTACATCACCCACCATCGTCCTCCCCGCTTCATGACGATCCCTCGCCGGACCAAGCGGCCGCAAGGCCGCGCCCTCCGGCGGTCGCCCCCTCCCGCGTCAGGCGCTCCACCTCCCCGGCGATCCGGTCGGCGGCGAAGTGATGCGCCATGTGGCCGAGGCCGGGAAGATCGACGAACGTCCCCCCGGGCATCACGGCGGCGAGCGCCCGGCCGTTCGAGCCGTTGTTGACGACCAGGTCGCGATCGCCGCCCATGATGCAGACCGGAACAGGGCAGGTCCCCGCGGCGCCGACGAGCGCCGGCAGATCGAAAGCCGCCGCCATGGCGTCCTCGCCGATCCTGCAGGCGCTCCCGCTCCGCCCCGCGAGCGCGAACGGGAAGCCGGTCCGGACGCTTTCAGGCATGACCTGGGGGAGCCACATGGCGCGCCACAGGAGAGGGAGCAGCGCCCGGTCGGTCGTCGCGCGCGCGCCGGCCTGGACGAGTTCGCCGGCGAAGGGCGCCGCGCGCGGTCCGAAGATCATGTGCTCCAGCCGCGGCTCGGGGAGGACCAGGGGCGCGATCGCCACGACGCCCGCGACCCGTGAGGGCTCCTGGACCGCCATCGCCAGCGCGACCGATGCGCCGAAGGAGTGTCCGACGATGACCGGCCTCTCCAGGCCAAGCGACGCGATCGCGCGATGAAGCCGCTCACCCTGCCGCCCGACCCCGGCGTCGAGGAAGCGACGCACGGTGCTCCGCCCGAAGCCGGGCCGGTCGAAGGCGATGACGCGATGGCTCCGCCCCAGGCGCTCCGCCAGGCTGATCGTCATGTCCTCCAGGGTCGTCAGCGTGCCGTGCAGCAGCACGACGGGCGGTCCCTGACCGGCTTCCGCCCAGGCCAGGTCCAGCCCCTCGTCCGCTTCCACGAAGCGTCGCTCCAGCTCGAGACCGGGGTTGTCGATGAGGTTGGTCAGGATGGCGCGCTCCGGAGGCGGGTGGCCCCGTCCGCAATGACGACAGGGCCCGCTTGTTCCATCCCCCGCCCGCAGCCGGCCCCGGCGAAGTCCGGCGGCGCGTTTGCGTTCGCGCAAAGCCGCCGGCGCCGTTCCGGGTCGATATGGGCTGGAACTGACGGGATGCCGACGTGACCTCGACCGATCGCCGCCTTCTGGCCGGAGCCCTGCTCGCCCTCGCCCTTTCCGCCGCCGGCTTCGCCGCCGCCGCGGCCTGGCTGGCCGCCGGCCACATGGCCGCCATCGCCGCCCTGTGCGGGCCGCAGACGCCGCATTGCGGCTGGTGCGCCGTGG
>MGLK01000037.1:27772-35187 GCA_001794825.1 Caulobacterales bacterium RIFCSPHIGHO2_01_FULL_70_19
GACGCCGTGGGAGGCGGTCGACCCCTTCATCGGCACGGCCGGCAAGGGCCACACCTTTCCTGGCGCCGTCGCCCCCTTCGGCATGGTCCAGCTCAGCCCGGACACCGACCACCGCTTCTTCCGCCAGAGTTACGACTGGGCCGCCGGCTACCGCTACGACGACCCGACCATCCTCGGCTTCTCGCACACCCACTTCTCCGGCACCGGCCACTCCGACCTCGGCGACGTCCTGATCACCCCCATCTCGGGCGAGGTGAAGTGGGATCCCGGCCAGGCCGACCAGCCCGGCTCCGGCTACCGCTCGCGCTACATCAAGGCCTCCGAGGTCGCCGAGCCCGGCTACTACGCCGTCAGCCTGGCGGATTCCGGCGTCCGCGCCGAGCTGATCGCCGGGACCCGCGTCGGCCTGCACCGCTACAGCTTCCCGCGCAGCGCCCCGGCCCGGCTGCTGCTCGACTTCCGCAGTTCGATCTACGACTACCCGGGCAAGGTGCTGTGGTCGCGCATCCGGGTGCATCCGGACGGCACGGTCACCGGCTTCCGCGAGACGCGCGGCTGGGCTCCGGGCCGCCAGCTCTACTTCGCCATGCGCTTCTCCCGCCCGGTGACCGGCTACGAGCTGCGCAACCGCGAGGAGGACGTCCCCTACAACGGCTTCCGCCAGCCGGGCCGCGACGCCACCGACCGGGCGCAGATCCAGGGCCGCGCGCTGGAGGCGGCCTTCGACTTCGGCCCCATCGCCGGGCCGCTGCTGGTCAAGGTCGCCGTCTCCTCGGTGGACGAGGCCGGCGCCGTCGCCAACCTCGACAGCGAAGGGAACGGCTTCGACTTCGACGGGACCCGCGCCGCCACCCGCGCCGCCTGGGAGCAGGCGCTGTCGGTGGTCGAGATCGACGCGCCGGAGGAGATGCGGACCAGCCTCTACACCGCCCTCTACCATTCCCTCATCGCGCCCGCCGTGCACAGCGACGCCGACGGCCGCTGGCGCGGGCCGGACCAGCAGGTCCACCGCTCGGACTTCACCGTCCACTCGACCTTCAGCCTGTGGGACACCTTCCGCGCCCAGCACCCGCTGCTGACCCTGGTCGCGCCGCCCGAACGCAACGCCGACATGGTCAACTCCCTGCTGGCGGCCCAGCGGGTCAGCCCCCACGGCATCCTCCCGGTCTGGTCCTTCCACGGCCAGGAGACCTGGACCATGATCGGCTACCACGCCGTCCCGGTGATCGCCGACGCGTACCTGAAGGGGATCCCGGGCGTCGACGGCGCGGCGGCGCTGGACGCCATGGTCGCCTCCGCGACCTACCGCCCCTACGGCGGCCTCGGCGACTACATGGACCTGGGATACGTCCCGATCGACCGGGAGCCGGAAGCGGCCTCCAAGACGGTCGAATACGCCTACGACGACTGGACCATCGCCCGCATGGCCGAACGGCTCGGCCGCAGCGACGTGCAGGCCCTGTTCGACCGCCGCGCCGGGAACTGGCGCAACACCTTCGATCCCGCGACCCGCTTCGTCCGCGCCCGCCTCGCGGACGGGGCCTTCCGCGAACCCTTCGATCCGACGGCGATCAACTACGGCAGCGACTACACCGAGGGCAACGCCTGGCAGTATTCGTGGTTCGTGCCCCATGACCCCGCCGGCCTGATCGCGGCCATGGGCGGCGACGCGGCCACGGTCGAAAAGCTCGACGCCATGTTCGAGTTCGACAACAGCGGCCTCGACTACTCGCACGCCGAGGACATCGCCGGCCTGATCGGCCAGTACATCCACGGCAACGAGCCCAGTCACCACGCGGCCTACATGTACGCCTACGCCGGCGCCCCGTGGCGCACGCAAGGGAGGCTGAAGCAGATCGTCGACAGCCAGTACCGCGCCGCGCCGGACGGCCTCAGCGGCAACGACGACGTCGGCCAGATGTCGGCCTGGCTGATGTTCACGGCCATGGGCTTCTATCCGGTGGCGCCGGGCTCGGGTCAGTACGTGATCGGCCGCCCCTTCGCCGACCGTATCGCGCTGAACCTCCACAACGGCCGCCGCTTCACCGTCAGCGCCGAGGGCCTGTCGGACGACAACCTCTACGTCCGCTCCGTGACCCTGAACGGCCAGCCCCTGACCCGCAGCTGGATCAGCCACGAGGAGATCATGGCCGGCGGGACCCTGCACTTCGTCATGGGCGCCGAGCCGAACTCGACATGGGGGGCGCCGGTGGCGGCGCGGCCGTATTCGATGAGCGCGTACGGCGGGCAGTGACGCTCACCTCCCCATCGGCGGAGACCGATGGGGAGGTTGAACGCCTCACCCTCTCACGAACCCCCTCAACACATTCGCCTCCGTGCTCAGCACCAGCCGGTCCAGATCCACCCGCCGCGGCTCGGCGAACATCAGCCAGTAGTATTTCATCTGCTCCGACCACCAGTAGCCGGGGCAGTTGTCGCCCTGGCGCATCGGCCGCGTGGTGATGTCGGCCAGCGCGGTGTAGCCGTAGGCCGCCTTCGAGGTGGCCTTCATGTTGCGCCAGTGGGTCGCCGCCAGGGCGCGATAGCGATCGTCGCGGTCGCCCAGCCACAGGTTCAGGCAGGCGTCGGCGAACTCCGGCCGCAGCCCCGTGCGCACCCCGCGCGGCAGGCCGGTGGTCACGTCGATCGACTCGGGGATGATCGTGTAGCGATCCTGCATCGCCGTGTAGGAGGCGAGAAAGTCGTCGCCCTCGGCCTTGAACCCGGCCTGCCCCAGCAGCCCCGCCAGGTAGCCGCCCAGCACCGTCTGCGACGTCCCGGTGACCTCGCCGGTCCCGTAGTCGACCATGGGGAACCACAGCCCGCCGCGGTACCGCTTGCCCTGGTGGCGGACCATCGCGCCGAGGCACTCCTCGGCCCAGCCCTTCATCTCCCGGTCGCCGAACAGCTCCCAGCTGTCCCAGAGGTATTCGTAGAAGCTGTCCGCATAGACGTCGATCGAGGCGTTGCGGCTGGTGAACTCCCCCGTCTCCGCATGGATGTTGGCCGCCATCAGGCCGAGGTCCGAGCGCCGGTCCAGCGCGTGCTTCATCGCCCGCTTCGCCGCCGCATAGTAGCGCTCGTCGCCGGTCAGCCGTCCCAGCACGCCGAACTCGGCCGCATAGGTGCCGATCTCGGCGAGGTTTGTCTCCGGGTCGCGCACCGCGCCGGTGCGCAGGTTCACATAGCGGTACGGCAGCCCGTGCGGCGAGGCCTCGAACGCCTGCATCAACCGATCGGCGAGATCCTTCGCCTTCGCCAGCAGCACCGGATCGCCGCTGGCCAGATGGGCCGACAGCAGACCGCCGACCAGCCGGATGTTGGTCTCGAACGTCTGGGCGAAGGCGTCGACGTCGAAGTCGAGGCTCGTCTTCACCCAGTCCACCCCGGCCTGGAATTCGGCGTCCAGCTCCATCAGCCACAGGGTGTCCAGCGCCTCGACCAGCGACAGACCAAGGTCGTGCCCCTCGATGAAGAAGGACTGCGCCGTCCCCGACACGGGATTGATCTCGTCCTTGCCCCACGCCCGATCGACGTAGTGGTCCCAGGCCCACTTGAACTCGGCCCGCACGTCGGCCGCCAGCGCGGTCCAGTCCTCGCCCTGCGGGCGGGCCAGGAAGGGCGCGGCCATCGCCGCGGCGCTCCCGCTCATCAGGGCGAGGGTCCGGCGGCGGGAAAGGGTCTGGGGCATCGGCGGACACTGACCCGCGTTTGGCGCTCCCGCAACCCGCACGGCCAAGGCTGTAAGCTCCGCGTGATCGCCGGAACAGCGAGCCCGGCCCCGCTTTCTCCGGTCATCCATAACCACGGAGGCGATGGCCATGCAGAACCCGTTCCGACAGCACCGACCGCAGGACGACTTCGGCCGGCGCGACGACCACCAGCAGGGCCGCTGGGAAGCGCGCGATCAGCGCTGGGACGAGCGCGCCAGCTGGTCCGAAGGCGATGGCGGTCGCACCGCCGAGGCCTGGGCGCAGCAGGGCCCGCAGTCCGGCCAGGATCGGGAGATGTCCGGCCCGCGCGGCATGGGCTACGGCCAGCACCAGCAGAGCCAGTACGGCGGCGGCATGTCCACCGGCTGGACCGGGGATCGTCAGCCCCAGCCCGGCGGATCCTACGACCAGTACGGCTACGGCTCACAGGCCTCCGGACAGCAGCACCAGCAGTGGGGCCAGCCGCAGTACGGCCGCGGCGACGCCGGCGCATGGAGCGGCCCCTCGAGCCACGGCGGCGGCTCCATGGGCGGCGGCCATGAGCGGTGGAGCCAGGGCGGCTACGGCCAGACCCGGGGCTACGGCCAGTCCCCGGCCTACAGCCAGGGCGGGGCGTATGGCGGCTCCAGCATGGGCGGCGAGTCGGGCATGCGCACCGGCTTCGCCGGCGGCTCGCAGATGCAGGGCCGCATGGACCACGGCTATGGTCAGCAGGCCGGCTACCCGTCCCACGGCTACGCCCCGGGCGCCCAGATCTGGGAAGGCTCCGGCTCCGGCATGGGCGGTCAGACCCACGAGCACCACGACTTCGAGCCGGACTACCTGCACTGGCGCCAGCAGCAGCTGTCGGCCTTCGACAACGACTACAAGAGCTGGCGTGACGAGCGGCGGCAGAAGTTCTCGTCCGACTTCTCCACCTGGCGACAGAACAGACCCCGCTCCGAGGCGAGCGGCGAACACCACACTCCGGCCGAGAACCCCATCGTCGGCGACGTCTCCGACGGCGGCGTCGGCGACGCCAGCGAGGCGAAGAAGCGCCAGTAGCGCCGTCCCCGCCTGACGAAAGGGCCCGGCGATTCGCTCGCCGGGCCCTTTCTGCATTCAGTTCCTCCCCCGCAGGGGGAGGATTACTCGTCCGTCTGTCTTCCCTACCGCGCCGGCGCGTTCTTCACGTGCTGGTCCAGCCAGCGGACCATCTCCCAAAGGGTGTGGCCCACCGACTCCCGCGCCCGGTAGCCGTGCGCCTCCAGCGGCAGGACGACGTAGCGGACGTTCGCGCCATTGCCCTTCAGCGCCGCATAGAAGCGCTCCGACTGCACCGGGAAGGTGCCCGAGTTGTCGTCCGCCTCGCCGTGGATCAGCAGGATCGGCTCGTTGACGCGGTTGGCGTAGGTGAAGGGCGACATCTCCGTATAGGTGTCGGTCGCCTCCCAGTAGGTGCGCTGCTCGGCCTGGAAGCCGAACGGGGTCAGGGTCCGGTTATAGGCGCCCGACCGCGCGACGCCGGTGCGGAACAGGTCGGTGTGGGCCAGCAGGTTGGCGGTCATGAAGGCGCCGTAGCTGTGCCCGCCGACGGCGATGCGGTCGCGGTCGGCGACCCCCATCTCCACCACCGCGTTCACCGCCGCCTCGGCCGAGGCGGTCAGCTGCTCGATGTAGGTGTCGTTCGGTTCGGCCCCGTCGCGGCCGATAATCGGCATCGAGGGATCGTCCAGCACCGCATAGCCCTGGGTCAGCAGGAACAGGTGGCTGGAGCCGCCCGGCCGCACGAAGCGGTTGGCGGTGTCGACCACCTGCCCGGCCACCGCCGCGTCGGTGAACTCGGCCGGATAGGCCCACATCACCAGCGGCAGCGGCCCGTCGCGGTCCTTGTCGTAGCCCGCCGGCAGGTACAGCGTCCCCGACAGCTGCACCCCGTCGTCGCGGGTATAGGTGATCAGCTGCCGCGTCACGCCCGCCAGCTGCGGCGCGGGATCGGGGAACTGGGTCAGGGCGTCCGGCGCCTGGGCGTCGAGGTTGCGGACGTAAAGGTTCGGCGGGTCGTTGCGCGTCTCGCGCCGGGTGACCAGCCGCCGCGCGTCGTCGTCGAGGATGCCGACGATGCTCTCGTAGTCCCCGCTCGCCGAGGTCCACAGCCGCTCGCTCTCGCCGGTCTCCAGGTCCATGGCCGCGAGGAACGGATACTCGCCCTCGCGGGTCGCGCCGGGACCGGTCATCAGCACCCGTCCGTCGCCGGCGAAGCGCATCACGGGGAAGCCGGCGGCGTTCGGTTCGGTGACCGGGAAGCCCGGGTTGTTGTAGCGGTCCTGGTAGTTCCGCTCGAGCAGCACGCGCCCGCTCCCCGGATTCGATGGATCGACCACCAGCCGGGTCTCGTGGCGGGTGTTGAACCAGCGGCTGCTGACCAGCGCCGTGTCCTCATCTCCCCAGGTGACGCCGGCGAAGCGTTCCTTCAGGTCGACCAGCGGCGTGGGCGCTCCGGTGAACGGCGCCGCCTGCAGGAAGACGCGGTCGCGGACCTCCGCCCGGGTGCGTGGGTCCCCGCCGTCCTGCGCCTCGACCCAGACCAGGGTCGCCGGGGCGTCAGACCGCCAGCCCACCGAGCGCGGGCCGGGCGCCACGGCGTCGAACGGCGTCGGAATGTTGTCGCGCAACGGCAGGTCTGCGATCCGCCGCAGCTCCCGCCCCTGCAGATCCGTCGCCACGACCTCGGTCGGGAACAGGCTGGCGGGGACGACATAGCTGTACGGCCGCTTCACCGTCGTCCGCAGCACATGCCGCCCGTCCGGGGAAATCCCCGCTTCGAGGTGCACCCCCGGCTCGCCCAGGATGCGGCTCGGCCCGTCGAGCGGCGTCCAGGTCAGCTGGCTGGTGAAGTAATGCTCGAACAGCGCCTCGTCCCCGGCGTTGGACAGCAGATCCTGGTAGGTCCGCGCCGGCGCCGTGCGGCCCATGCTCTCCTCGACCGTCGGCCCGGCCGGCGGCCGGCTGACGTCCGGGGCGGCGCCGCGGCTCGCCGGGACCATCCGCACCAGCAGGGCCGAGCTGTCCGGCGCCCAGTCAAACGCCCCGCCCGCGGCGGCGTTGACCCGCGCCTCGGTCAGCCGCCGCGCCTGCCCGCTGGCCACGTCGGCGACCCACAGCTCCAGCCCGGTCGGAGCGTCCATCAGGAGGGCCACCGACCTGCCGTCCGGGGACCAGGCGGGGGACATGAAGCGCGCGCCCTGCGGCAGTTGCACCGCCCGCGCCGGCCCGCCCGCCACCGGCTGGAAGCTCAGCCCCGTCAGCCAGGCGACGCGGCTGTTGGCCGGCCCGTTGTTGCGCGGATTGATCCGGTCCCCCGCCAGCCGCAGCATCGGCTCGGCCAGTTCGGCGATCGGCGGCAGGTTGGCCCGGTCGTACAGCGCCAGCGTCGCCCGGTCCGGCGACAGGCTCGCCGTCGGGGTCGGCCTGGCGTCGAGGATGTCGGCGATCGGCGCCGGCGGCTGCTCGTAGGTCAGCGCCTCCTGCGCCAGGGCCGGTCCCGCGAGGGCGGCGATGAGCACGAAGGCGGGCAGGGCCCGGCCAAGCAGACGACGACGCATGTTCACTTCCCCAACGCCCCGCGATCCGGCGGGCCGGGCACGCTAGGGTCGCGCGTCGGCCCCGGTCAAGGCCGGCCCGGCGTCGCTCCGGTCAGGGCGTAGCAGCTGGCCCGGCTGG
>MGLK01000037.1:35198-41286 GCA_001794825.1 Caulobacterales bacterium RIFCSPHIGHO2_01_FULL_70_19
CCGAGCACACGTCCGCCTCGCTCAGCCGGCCCTGCCAGCGGTCGGCGTTGCAGTAGTTCATCACCGAGGCTGCGTCGTAGTAGGTCTCCCCCTGCACCGTCGCCTCGGGCGCCCGCGTCCGCGCCAGGCAGTCGGGCGCGCGCGGGCTGACGTGGTCGTGGCTGAAACCCAGCGCATGCCCGAGCTCGTGCACCGCGTCGGCCCGGAAGCAGCCCTCCCGCCCGACCGAACCCCGCCGTCCGCAGATCCGGTTGGTCACCAGGTATTCGGCGTTCAGCACGATCTCGCCGCCCTGCACCAGATGCACGCCGAGGTGGCTGGCTGAGGCGAACATCTCGGGATCCTGGACGATCCGGATCGGGATCCGCCGCTGGGGCCCGCTCGTCGGCGAACCCTCGCAGGTGGCGCGGATGTCGAAGTCGACGCGGGCCACGCCCTCCCAGACGGCGGCGGCGTCCATCACCGCCTCCCGGGCCCAGGCGTCGGCGGCCTCCGGCGCGGCGAAGCACATCGGCACGCGCCCGTCCGGCCACTGGTCCTCGGGATCGGGCGGCGGCGCCGGCGGCGGAGGCGGCGGCGGCGGCGGCGGCGGAGGCGGAGGCGGCGGCGGGGGCGGAGGCGGGGCCGGCGCATAGACCGGCGGCGGCTCCTGCAGCCAGCTGCACCCGGCGGCGGGCGCGACAGCCGCGACCGCCAGCAGAAGAAACAGGACGATCCTCAGCCGCTTCATGCCCAGCGCGTCTCCGTCAGCGTCAGCTTCAGTTCGATCCAGGCCGCCTGCGGCTCCGGCCGCCCCGCCTCCGGCAGCAGGTCTTCCGCCGCGACGGACACCGTCACCGGCCCCTCGCCCGCGGCCAGCAGGTTCAGCACCTCCTCCCCGAACCGGAACGGCAGCACATAGGGCCCGCGGTGCGTGTGGCCGACCTCAGGGATGTGCACGAAGGTCGGCGACGACCCCAGCGACCGCTCGCGGCCTCCGCTGGCCAGCCGGATTTCCAGCGACCGGTCCTCCAGCGCCGCCTCGCGCGCATAGGCGACGGCGCCCACCGCCTCGATCATCAGGGTGTCGTCCGCCTCCCGCATGCGCGCCACCGCCTCGTCCGGCAGTGCCAGCGACATGCGGTCCGACCCCGGCTCCGCCGCCGCGCGCAGGGTCCAGCTCCGGCCGCCGAGGGGCACGCGCCGGGTCGCGCCGGGCGGCCCCGCCTCGGGCACGTTGAACACCGGAAAGGGATAGAGACGGTCGTACTCGTAGCCGAGCGCCCGGGTCTCCAGCGCCCCCGACACCGGCAGATCGCCCACCGGCTCGCCCGCGGCGTCGACGAAGCCAGTGACCGTCAGGGCCTTCCAGTCCGCCGGATACAGGTCCTTGCCGCGCAGCCCGTGCCACGTGGCCCACACCCGGTCGACATTACTGTGGTGCAGCCAGAACATCGGGTCGCGCGCCGAGGTGCGCGGATGCCGCATCGCGCCGCCGATCAGGGCGTGGATGTGGTTGTGGCCGTAGCCCTCGACCATCCCCTGCCCTTCCGGCAGCTTGCCGCAGAAGGTCTCGAAGTCGTCTGACGCCAGCCGCGCCGTGTAGGGCGACTCGGCCCACCGGGCCGCCGCGAAGTCCAGTTCGTCCACCCCCCGGGCCCGCTCGCGCTCGAACAGCGGCGAGTCCCGGTCCGTCACCCACGCCGGCAGGAACCGGTGCTCCTGCCAGTCCCAGTAGGGCATGGCGAAGCTGTCGTGGCCGGTCAGCCGCGCCACGATGCGCTCCAGATGCGCCAGCTGCAGGCGGTGCCACGGCAGGAACAGGCCGTTGCCGTGCTGGGCGTCGACATGGTGGATCCGGACCTGTCGGTCCCACGACAGTCCGTCGCGCCGCCGCTTCATCAGCCGAACGGCCTCGCCGAAGGCGACCACGTCGTCGCTGGCGGCGGTCAGCTCTCCGGCGCTCCTGCGGATGCGCAGCGTCGTCTGCGCCCCCGCCGTCCCCGCCGCCAGTCCGGCCGCGACTGTCGCTCCCGCGCCCAGCAGCGCCGCCCTGCGGTTCAGCCTCATCCGTACCCCCCGGTCCCCGACGGCCCGGACGTTGGCTCACTCGCCGCGCGGAGTCGACCCCGCACCGGGCGCCGGCGCCTGGCCGATGAAGCGCGCGTCCCGCGCCCCATCCCAAGTCTCCCGCAGGCCGCGCCGCGGCATGTCGACCCCGAACACGGCCAGCTGCTCGGTCCAGACTTCCGACAGCCGCTCCACCGTCTGCGGAATCCAGCCCGGCGGCTGCTGCCGGGCCCAGTTCAGCGGCGAGACCGCGTTGAACACCAGCAGGAAGATGGTGGCCGTCACGACCGCCCGGCTGGTCCAGCGCCGGTCGCGGGCCGCCACGCCCTCGTCGTCCAGCGGCGGGGCCGGCGGAAAGGCGAACCGGCCCAGCGCCACCAGGGCGTTCTCACGCGTCGGCAGGTCGTGGGCGTCGGCGGTCTCGATCCAGTCGCTCGGTGGATCCGGCGGCGGCTCCTGCGGCGGCGGCAGGCTCTCGTACAGCGGCGGGAACGGCGATTCCGGCCGGTGCGTCGGGAACGGCTCCAGCGGAACGTGAGGCTCCTCCGGTCCCCCGCCCTGTCCGCCCGTCTTGTCCCTGTCGTCGGTCATCGCGCGTCCAACGCCTCAGAACTGGAAATAGATGAACGGCGCCACGCCCTCGGGCCGCACCGCCTCGACCAGCAGTATGGCCGCGCCGATGAGCAGGCCCAGCGTCAGCGACGGCGCCGCCTGCAGCCGCTCGGCCATGCCCTCGACCGCCCGCGGCGGCAGCCAGTGCATGGCCAGCCCGCCCACGATCAGCGTCAGCAGCAGCGGCGTCAGCACCTCCACCGGTCCGATCCGGCCCAGCCCCTCCAGCATGGCCAGGGCCAGTTCGAAGCTCTCGGCCCGGAACAGGATCCACCCCAGGCAGACGATATGGAAGGTGACCAGCACCCCGACCGCCGTCGGCAAGACCCGCCGGTCGCCGAAGGCGGCCCTGCCCAGCCGCTCCACCACCTGCACCCCGCCGTGCAGGGCGCCCCAGGCCAGGAAGGTCCACGCCGCCCCGTGCCACAGACCGCCCAGCACCATGGTGATGAACACGTTCACGCAGCTGGCGAACAGCCCCTTCCGGCCGCCGCCCAGCGGCACATAGAGGTAGTCGCGCAGCCAGCTGGACAGGCTGATGTGCCAGCGCCGCCAGAACTGCTGCATCGACGCCGCCCGGTAGGGCTGGTCGAAATTGCGCGGGAAGGAATAGCCCAGCAGGGCCGCCAGCCCGATAGCCATGTCCGAATAGGCCGAGAAGTCGCAGTAGATCTGCACCGCATAGCCGTACACCGCCGCGGCGATGTCGAAGGCCGAATGCGCGGTCGGATCGAAGAACACCGGATCCACCAGGTTCACCGACAGCTCGGAAGCGATCACCGTCTTCTTGAACAGGCCCCAGACGATCAGCAGCAGGCCGTGGGTGGCCATCACCCGCGTCAGCCGCGGCGCCCGCTCGAACTGCGGCAGCAGATCCGACGCCCGCACGATCGGCCCCGCCACGAGGTGCGGGAAGAAGCTCATCAGCAGCATGACGTCGAGCAGGCTCTTCGCCGGGGGCGTCTTCCCGCGATGCACGTCGACCAGGTAGCTGATGCCCTGGAAGGTGAAGAAGCTGATCCCGACCGGAAGGATGACCTGCAGCAGCGGCAGGTCGCGTTCCCAGCCGAAGCGGGCCAGCAGCTCTCCGGCCTGTTCGACGAAGAAGCCGTAGTATTTGAAGAAGCCGAGGATCAGCAGATTGGCCGCCACGCCCAGCCCGACCAGCCAGCCGTTCTTCTCCCCCGGGCGCCCGGCGATCAACGCCGCCACGCCCCAGTTCAGCACCGCCGACAGGATCAACAGCCCGACGAAGCGCCAGTCCCACTGGGCGTAGAAGAACCAGCTGGCCAGCAGCAGGAACACCTTGCGCCGCCCGTTCTCGCGATCCAGCGACCAGGCGGTGAAGTAGACGAACAGGAAGAAGACGCCGAAGGCGAGCGTGGGGAACAGCATCTAGCGCGCCGCCCTCCACGCCTCGTAGGCGGCCAGCAGGTCGTCGGCGAGGATGCCGCCGATCCAGTCGGCGCCGGCGCTGGTGAAATGCACCCGGTCGCCGCGCATCAGCGGCTCAGGCAGCAGCGCCAGTCGATCCGACGAACAGTCTCCCCCCATGCGCCCGTGCCAGTCCCAGAACGCCACACCCGTGTCGGCGGCGACCCGGCGCTGCACGTCCCGGACCACCGCCAGCGACGGCGGCGGGGCCCGCCGGCCGTCGGCGCTGCAGCCGGCCTCGACGCCGCTGCGCAGGGCGTCGGGCGCGCCGAGGATCAACAGCGAGGCCGCCGGCGCCAGTCGTCGCAGCCGCGCGATCTCGCGTCGCAGCAGCGCCTCGTAGGCCGCCGGATCGAGCCCGTCCTCGAACCCCTCGTTGGTTCCGTAGGCCAGCACGATCAGCGACGGCCGCCAGCTGGCCAGCTGCAGCGCGACCACCGCGTCATCGCGGGCGGCGAGGTCGCGTAGCGTCGCCCCCACGACGCCGAGGCTCGACAGCGCCACCCCTCCGCCCATGTGGCTCAGCCGCACATCGTGCAGCATCAAGGTCGCGTCCAGCGGCCGCAGCACGATCTCCTCCGGCCGGCCGTCGGCCAGCATGTTGACGCAGGACCGCGTCGCGCCGTGCTCGTTGAAGACCCGTTCGCTCCAGACCTCCCCGTCGGCCTCCACCCGCAGGCGACCCGCCCCTTCGCCGCAGACCGAAATCAGATAGCCGAGGGCGTCGCGCCCCTCGGGCCGCAGTCGCAACTCCGCGCCCGGCCCCAGCGAGATCGCCTGGACGCCGGCCAGGCCCACCCCGATGGTGGGGAAGCCCCCGGGCCCGACCAAAGGAGCCGGCGCCGGCCGCCAGCCGACCGCCGTCATCTCCACCTGATAGGGCGCGAAACCCTCATAGGGCGGGCCCGGCGGCAGCACGCCCCGTCCGGCGTCGCCGAACCGCGCCTGCAGCGCCGCCCGCACCTTCCCGGTGATCCGGTCGCCCGCCGTGTGGCTGTCGCCGATCTGGAGGATGTGGACCGGCGCGATGCGGCGCCCGGCCTCGGTCGCCGCCAGGGCTTCGAACACTCCATCCAGCGCATCCGCCCGGCAGAGCCCGCCGGCGCAGGCCGACGGGCCGGGCTCCGGCAGGGCCGTCGGAACGTAGGCCGTCTCCTGGGCCGAGGCGGCCGCGGCCAGCCCCCACACCCCGCCAAGGAGCGCCGCCGCGATCCGGCCCATGCTCAGGCGGCGGGAGCGACCGGAGTCGCCGTGGGCTGCGGCCGGTCCAGACCGGCGTCCCGCTTCAGCCGCGCGGCCACCGGCGCGCTGATCCTCAGATAGCCGGCCATGGACATGTGGATGCCGTCGTTGGCCCGCATCAGCACCCGCCGGCCGGCGTCGTTCGGCAGGTAGGCCTCGTATCCGCCCGCCGCGTTCGCGGTCAGCGAGACGGTCTCGATGTAAGGTACGCCGAGCGCCCGCATCCGCGCCTCGACCACGCCGTTGATCAGCGCCATCCGCCCGTCGAACCGCTCGCCCTTCATGCGCGGCAGGCCCACCCAGTACACGGCCACGTCCCGACTGCGCAGCAGGGCGACCAGATCGTCGATGCGCCGGGCGTAGGCGGCCTTCCAGCCGTCGCTGCCGAACGGGTGCACCGTCCCGTCCATCTCGATGCCCTGGGCGTCGTTGGTGCCGAACAGGATGACCGCCGCGTCGATCGGCTGCTCGTCCAGCTGCCGGCGCGTCTTCTCCTGGATGTTCACGTAGTCGTACCGGCTCAGGCCGGTGGAGACCTCCGAGAATTTCGTCACCGTCACGTCCGGCTCGTCGCGCAGCTCGCGGTACAGCCCGGCGTACAGGCCGTCCGCCATGGAGTCCCCGAACACGCCGATCCGCAGCGGGCCCTGCGCCAGCCGCGCGGCCAGCGGCGTGACCCGCGGGGCGGCGACGGGCGCGACGACGTTCGGCGGCGGGGCCGCGGGTTCGGGCGCCGGCGCCGGCGCCGGGG
>MGLK01000037.1:41294-43535 GCA_001794825.1 Caulobacterales bacterium RIFCSPHIGHO2_01_FULL_70_19
GCCGGGGCCGAGGCGGCGGCCCGCTCGCCCAGCAGCAGGGTCGGCTCGCGCATCCACGCGCGCCCGTCCGGCGTCAGCGCCAGTCCGGCGACGACCCCGACCACGAAGGCCGCCGTCAGTGCGTTGATTCCGGCGCGCAATCCGTCCCCCGAACAGTGCTCACCCGAGCCTTTTACCCTATCGCCGCCCGCCCGCCACCGCGCGCCCGCCTCGCGCGAAGAAAAAGGTTAACGACGCCGTCCCCCTGCAACCGCAACTGACGCAGCGGCGGCGTTTCATGAGGTCGGCGGCGTTCGGAGCGGACAATGCGAACACATCGGACTGCGTTTTTGAGGTCGCGGACGCGAGGCCGGCCGGCCCGGACTTGCTCCCCATGCCGCCGCGCGTTACGGACCATCAAGGCCGCTGATATTCATCAGGCGGTGAAAAACACGAGGAAGCGATGCGGAAGATCTTCCCCGACGCGAAGTCAGCGCTGGAGGGCCTGACCTTCGACGGCATGACCGTCATGTCCGGCGGCTTCGGCCTGTGCGGCATCCCCGAGCACCTGATCGCCGCCCTGCGCGACAGTGGGGTCAAGGGCCTGACCGTCATCTCCAACAACGCCGGCGTCGACGGCTTCGGCCTCGGCCAGTTGCTGGAGACGAAGCAGATCGCCAAGATGATCTCGTCCTACGTCGGCGAGAACAAGGAGTTCGAGCGCCAGTACCTGGCCGGCGAGCTCCAGCTGGAGTTCAATCCCCAGGGCACCCTGGCCGAGCGCATCCGCGCCGGCGGCGCGGGCATTCCGGCCTTCTTCACCGCCACCGGCGTCGGCACCCTCGTCGCCGAAGGCAAGGAGGTGCGCGAGTTCGACGGCCGGCAGTACGTGATGGAGACCGGCCTCGTCGCCGACCTGTCGATCGTCAAGGCGTGGAAGGCAGACGAGCGCGGCAACCTCGTCTTCCGCAAGACCGCCCGCAACTTCAACCCGATGATGGCCACGGCCGGCAAGGTCACCGTGGTCGAGGTCGAGGAGATCGTCCCGACCGGCTCGCTCGACCCCGACTGCATCCACACGCCCGGCATCTACGTCGACCGCATCGTCCAGACCGTGCCCGAGAAGCGCATCGAACAACGCACCGTCCGCACCCGGGAGACCGCATAATGGCCCGCACCCGCGAACAGCTCGCCGAACGCGCCGCGAAGGAGCTGCAGGACGGCTTCTACGTCAATCTCGGCATCGGCATCCCGACCCTGGTGGCCAACTACATCCCGGAAGGGATGACGGTGACCCTCCAGTCCGAGAACGGCATGCTCGGCATGGGCCCCTTCCCCTACGAGGACCAGGTCGATCCCGACCTGATCAACGCCGGCAAGCAGACCATCACCGAGATCCCCGAGAGCAGCTATTTCAGCTCGGCTGACAGCTTCGCCATGATCCGCGGCGGCCACATCAACCTGTCCATCCTCGGGGCCATGGAAGTGGCCGAGAACGGCGACATCGCCAACTGGATGATCCCGGGCAAGCTGGTGAAGGGCATGGGCGGGGCCATGGACCTCGTCGCCGGCGTGAAGCGCGTCGTCGTGGTCATGGAGCACGCCAACAAGCACGGCCAGTCCAAGGTGCTGAAGCGCTGCACCCTCCCGCTGACCGGCACGGGCGTGGTCAGCCGCATCATCACCGACCTGTGCGTCTTCGACGTCAAGCCGGACGGCGCGGGCCTCGAGCTGGTCGAACTGGCCGACGGCGTGACCCTGGACGAGGTGGCTGCAAAGACCGAGGCCAGCTACACCGTTGCCGAAGGGCTGAAGGCGTAGTCATACTCCCGTCCGCGCCGGCCGCAGAGCCGGGCGGGTGGGAGTCAAGGTCATGGCCGACGGGGCCTATCGCTGGCAGGGCCATGCGCCCGAGCCGGACGCCGCGCGCGTCGAGGCCATCGACGCCGCCTTCGACCACGGACCGGTCGAGGCGTTCGCCGGACCGGCCTGCGCCGCCGCCATCGGGCGCCTGGAGCGCGCCCTGGCCGCCGTTCGCACCGGCGACCTGACCGAGGCCGCCGCCCAGCTGACCCACGCCCGACAGACGCTTGAGGCGCTCCGGCCTGAGGAGCTGGAGCCCCGCCGCGGCCTCGCGGGCGTTTTCGACAGCCGCAACCGCCGCCTGAAGCGCTTCCGCGAGGCCTGGGCGCGCGCCGCCGCCACCCTGTCCGAGGTCGCCGCCGACCTGTCCGGCCGGGTCGAGGCGGCGGCCCGCCGCTC
>MGLK01000037.1:43546-69841 GCA_001794825.1 Caulobacterales bacterium RIFCSPHIGHO2_01_FULL_70_19
ACACGGTCGCCGACCTCGACGCCCACCTCCTCGTCGCCGTCCGTCGCCTGTCCGCCGGCGACGCGCGGGCCGAGGGCGAACCCGACCCGCTGGCGGCGCGGCGGGA
The DNA here is from genome assembly GCA_001794825.1 of Caulobacterales bacterium RIFCSPHIGHO2_01_FULL_70_19. Taxonomy (GTDB): domain Bacteria; phylum Pseudomonadota; class Alphaproteobacteria; order Caulobacterales; family Caulobacteraceae; genus Brevundimonas. The sequence goes on from MGLK01000037.1 coordinate 43,653, forward strand.
TGCGCTCGAAGCCTGCCGTTCCGCCGCACTCGCCGCCCTGCCCCTCCTCCGCAACGCCCAGAACGCCGACGCCCGCGCGGCCGAGCGGCTCAGAGCCTGCGCCGACGGCGTCGCCGCCTGGCGCGACGACTGGAAGGACGCCCTCGGCCTCGCCGGCCGCCGCCCGAAGAAGGTCCGCCCCGATCGCGAACGACTGCTGCGGATGCGGGACGAGCTGCTGGCCCGGATCGATCGCGCTCTCGCGGAACTGTCGGCGGCCCGGTCGCGCCGAAGCGCCGTGGAGCGGCGTCTCGCCGACCTGTCGGCGAGACACTGACGCCGAGGAGCCTACCGGATCGCGGCCGCGGGAACGATCGCCATTGTGGCGCGCTCCACGGCCTCAGGAGGCGTCGGCGCCTGGGCTGGGCAGGAGTCCGTCTTGAGGAAGCGACCGGGCGGTCGGAGCGCGTTCATTCTTGCGCGAATGGGCCACATTCTCTGGCTCCGTGCGTCCCTGTTCACCGCAGGAGCCGTCGCCGCGGCGCTTCTGGCGCAAGTGCTGGGCCCTCTGGTTCCGCGCGGTCTGGTCGACTTCGTCGGCGAGACTCCGGGCGAAGAGCTTCTGAAGGTCATGGCGTCCAGCATGCTGGCGGTTGCGACCTTCTCGTTGACGGCTGTCGTGGCGGCGGCCGGCTCGATCACCAGTAATGCGAGCCCGAGAGCCGCCGCTCTTCTTCTTGACGACAAGGCCGCCCAGAGCGCCCTGTCCACCTTCGTCGCGGCCTTCATCTTCAGCATCGTCGGGCTGATCGCCCTGGGAACCGGACTCTACGACGCCGCCGCCCAATTCGTTCTGTTCTGCGCCACCCTTGCGTTGCTTGCGCTGGTGGTGATCCGGCTGCTGGGATGGATGGACCGGGTTTCCCACATGGGCCGCGTGGGCGCGGCCGTGGATCAGGTCGAAGAGGCTCTCACGGACTCGCTTCGGCGGCGCGAAGCCTTCCTCGGAGCCCGCCCTGCGGACGGCGAGGTTTCGGGAGCCCCCCTCCTGCCGGACAAGGTCGGCTACGTGCAGCACATCGACGTCGGCCGGCTCGACGCCATTGCGCGGCGGTGCGGACTGCGTATCCATCTCCGGGTTCTGCCCGGCGCGTTCCTGCGGCTCTCGACCCCGGTCCTTCTGGTGGAGGGTCCCGAGGCCATCAGCGAGAAGACCGCACGGGCGTTGCGCGATGCGGTCCTCGTCGGCGACAGGCGCACCTATCTGCAGGACCCGCGTTTCGGCCTGGTGGTGCTGGCGGAAATCGCATCGCGGGCCCTTTCGCCCGCTCTGAACGACCCCGGCACGGCGATCGACGTCATCGGTACGGCGGCCCGCGTGCTGAGCATCTGGGGAGAAAGGCACTGGGAGGAGGAGCCGCAGCCGAAGCACCGGCGGGTCACCGCCCCGGGCCTGTCGGCCGCCGACTGCTTCGACGACGTCTTTGCGCCCATCGCGCGGGACGGGGCCGGCTTCGTGGAGGTCGGCGTCGCCTTGCAGAAGACGCTGGCCGACCTGGGCCGCTCCAGCGCGACCGGCTTCAGCGAGGCCGCGGAGCGCCACTCCGCCCGCGCCTTACGGCTGGCGGCGCAGGCGCGGCTCCTGCCCGAGGAGCTTCAGGCCCTGAAGGATCTGGCCGCAGGCCAGCACAGGCGCTGATCCGGTCGGCGCCCGGGCCCCGCTCGGCCCTGCCCGCTCAGCCGCCCTGCCGGGCGTTCTGATCCGTCCAGGCCACGATCTGACTGTTCAGATCCCGCGTCGCCGCATCGAACGCGGCGACGATGGCGCTCACCCGATTGGCTGTCGCCGTCTGTTCGACGGCGAAGATGCGTTCCGCCGCGACCGTCCGCTCCTGGGCGTTCAGCAGCCGCACCCGGGCCACGATGGTCGCCGTCGGAACGGCGCCCGGCGCGGGATAGCGCGCCTCGAAGGTGCGCACGTCGACGTCCAGCGTCTGCGCCGCCCGGGTCAGTTCGCGCGGCCCGATCAGCCGCACCCGCCGGGCCTCGGCGGCGAAGGCGTCCTCGAGGGCGTCGCTGAACAGCACATCGGCCGAGGCCACCCAGCGAGCGCCCTTGATGTAGGCCGCGTCCGTGCCGGTCACGCCGAGGATGCGATCGTCGCGCGCCGCCTCCACGAACTCCGGCCGGCGCATGGCCACCGGCACCTCGGAGGCCGGGGCGCCGGACGCGCCGATCTCCGCGTCCGGAGCGGCCCCGAAGCGATAGAGGCTGACCGGCTCTGGGCTGGACAGCAGGGCGCAGCCGCCGAGGGCGGCGACGGCGGCCGCGGCGGCGGCGGTTCTCGTCAGCATGCGGATCAAGGCTCGACCTCCATTTCGGCGGACGGCGGGCGCTGGATGAACTCTCGCGGGCTCTCGCGCACGTCGTTGATCAGCGACTGCAGCGAACGCGTCGCCTCCTCCAGCTGCTGGATCGTCTGCTGCAGCTGCGGCAGGCCGGTGCTCGCGAAGTCGCTGATCGGCTCCTCGAGATTGGTCGCCGACCGGTTGATCGAGGCGATGGCCGACCGGGCGTCGCTGGCGGCGGCGTTGATCTCCGCGATCGCCTCCTGACCGTCCGTTTCGACGATCCGGCGCGTGCTGACCGCCAGCTGTTCGTACTCCGCGACCGCCGAATTGGCGCGGGTGAGGGCCTGCTCCAGTTGCTGCAGCATGCCCTTGCGGGCCTCCAGCTCGGTGGTCAGGCTCTCGATGTTCTTCAGGCTTGTCGAGAACGAGCGGACATTGTCGTCCGAAAGAACCCGGTTGATCCGGTTCAGCGCGTCCACCGTCTGCGCAAGCACCGTGCCCGATCCCGACAGCAGTTCCGAGATCGGCGAGGGCTGGCTCTGGATGACGGGCACGACGTTGTCCGGATACTGGGCCTTGAGGATGGCGCTGTTCGGATTGCCGGCGGTGATCTGGATGTAGTTCAGACCAGTGATCCCTTGCGGCTCCAGCTGGGCGCGCGAGGTGACGCGCACGGGCGTCGTGGCGTCGACCCGGATGCGGGCGATCACCTGGTCGCCCTTGTTGGGATCGAGGTTCAGGTCGGTGACCTCGCCGACGCGGATGCCGTTGAAGTGCACCTCGCCGCCCTCCGACAGTCCGCGAACGGGGCCGTAGAAGACGATGTCGTAGAGATCGAACTCCTCATTGAACGACAGGCGGGCCAGCCACATGGTGAACACCACCAGCGCCGCCAGAAGGGCGATGGTGGCGATGCCGACGGCGGCGTAGTGGGCGTCTCGTTCCATCTCGTCCCGCTCTCCTCAGGCGGCCTTCCGGACCGCGCGGCCGCGCGGTCCCAGGAAATACTCCCTGATCCAGGGATGATCCGACTGCTCCAGCTCCTGCACCGTCGCCTTGGCCACGATGCGCTTGTCGGCCACCACCGCCACCTTGTCGGTGATCGCATAGAGCGTGTCGAGATCGTGGGTGATCATGAACACGGTCAGGCCGAGATCGTCCGACAGCTGGCGGATCAGATCGTCGAACGCGCCGGCCCCGATCGGGTCCAGCCCGGCGGTCGGCTCGTCGAGAAACAGCAACTCCGGATCGAGGGCGAGCGCCCGCGCCAGCCCGACCCGTTTGCGCATGCCGCCGGAAAGCTCCGCCGGCTTCAGATGGTGCGACTCCGGCTTCAGGCCGACCATGGCGATCTTCATCTCGGCCAGCTCGCGGATCACGTCCTTCGGCAGCCCGGTGTGCTCGACCAGGGGCGAGGCGACATTGTCGATCACACTCAGCGAGGAGAACAGCGCGCCCTGCTGGAACAGGATGCCGGTGCGCCGCTCGATGTCCGCCGCCTCGGCCTTGGTCAGCTCGGCCCGGTCGTAGCCGAACAGCTTCACCGTCCCGCCCTCCGGCTCCTTCAGCCCGATGATCGAGTTCAGCAGCACGGTCTTGCCCGAACCCGAGCCGCCGACCACGCCCAGAACCTCGCCGCGCTCGACCGTCAGGCTGAGGTCGTCGTGGATCACACGCTCCCCGAACTGGCTGCGCAGGCCCGAAACCTCCACCACCGCCTCGCTCATACGCCGAGCTCCAGGAAGGTCATGGCGAACAGGGCGTCGAGCAGGATGATGGCGAAGATCGCCTGCACCACGGCGGCTGTGACCCGGCGGCCGAGGCTTTCGACGTCGCCCGCCACCGCCATGCCCTGGCGGCAGCCGATCCCGGCCACCACGATGGCGAACACCGGCGACTTGGACAGTCCGACAAACAGGTGATTGCCGACATCCGGAATGTCGACCATGCGCTGGATGAAGAAGGCGGGGCCGAGCGACAGCTGCGTCCAGGCGACCAGCACGCCGCCGAGCAGGCCGGTGATCATCGCCGCAAAGGTCAGCAGCGGAAGCATGACCAGCAGCGCCGCCAGACGCGGAATGACCAGCGCCTGGAACGGGTCGACGCCCATCACCCGCATGGCGTCGATCTCCTGGTTCATCTTCATCGACCCGACCTCTGCGGCGAACGAGGAGGCGGAGCGGCCGGCCAGCAGGACGGCCGTGATGACCACGGCGAACTCACGCAGCACCGAGATGGCGATCAGCTCGACCGCGAAGACGTCGAAGCCGAACTGGCTGAGCAGGTCGGCGCCGATGAAGGCCACGACGGCGCCGATGAAGAAGCTCGTCACCGCCACGATCGGCAGGGCGTCGAGGCCGGCCCGCTCCGTCTGGCTGACCCAGGCGGGCCAGCGTATGCGGCCGGGGTGCTTGAGCGCCGACCCGCTGGCGGCGATCAGCCGTCCGAGGAAGGCCAGCGACAGCGTGGTCTCCGCCGCGATGTCCTGGACCCCGCGGCCGATCTTCGCGAATCCCCGCACCCAGGCGGGCGCACGCGGCGGCGGCGGCGCGCTCTCGCGCTCCAGCTTCTCGACCATGGCGTAGATGCGGCCGGCCTCCGGCCGCTGTTCCCAAGCCGAGGGCGGCAGGACGCAGTTGCTCGCCTGCACCAGCGCCAGCGCGCCGGCCGTGTCGAACCGACCCATGTCGGTCAGGTCCACCGCGGCGACGCAGCGCTGCTCCAGCTGCCGGTCCAGCCGCTGGGAGATCCGGCCCAGTTCGGTCGCGGTCCAGTCGCCGGTCAGACGCAGGGTCAGATCCGGTCCGCCGTCTTCGATCTCGAATCCCGCTGCGGCCATGCCCCCAACCTAGATTGCGCCGTTCACCTTGCCTATGCCGACCTTACGGCAAAGCTCGGGCGTCGATCACAACGCGGCCGTGTCGGATTCGTTCAGCCACCGGTTCAGAGCAGCGACCGCGCCCGCTCCAGGTCGGCGACGAACCGCGCCCGCTCCGCCGCCCTCGCCGCCGCGTCGGGGATGCGCAGCAGATAGGACGGGTGCACCGTCAGCAGGGCCGTGGCCCCGTCCGCCAGCGCGATCGGCTGTCCGCGCTCCTTCGTCACCGCAGGCTTGCGCCCCAGCACCCCGAGTCCGGCGGTCGCGCCCATGGCGAGAATGACCTTCGGCTTCACCAGCCGCCGCTCGGCCTCCAGCCACCAGCGGCAGGCGCTCACCTCCCCGGCGCTGGGGGTCTTGTGCAGCCGACGCTTGCCGCGCGGCTCGTGCTTGAAGTGTTTGACGGCGTTGGTGACGAACACGTCGTCGCGCTCGATTCCCGCCTCGTCCAGAGCCGCGTCCAGCACCCGCCCCGCGGGCCCGACGAAGGGCCGGCCAGCGAGGTCTTCCTGATCCCCCGGCTGCTCGCCGACGATCATCAACCGCGCCTTTCCCGGGCCCTGACCGCAGACGCCGTGCGTGGCGTCGCGCCACAAGGGGCAGCGCCGGCAGGCCTGCACGGCGGCGTCGAGCTCCTCCAGGGTCGAAGGGATGAAGCCCTCGTCGAAGCTGGCGTCCCGGGCGAGGCGCGACAGCGTCTTTTCCAGACGGCGATTGGGTTCGGGAGCGCGGGCGGCGACCATGGCCTCGGTCCGAACCGTCGACTGCGCCACCAGTTCCGGGATCAGCGCCGCCTCGGGCAGGTTCTTCCAGTAGCGCTTCGGCATCTCGGAGCGCATGGCCCGGGTTTTCAGCCGCGCCGGATTGAAGCTCGAGGCGTAGTAGGTGCGCCAGAACTCCTCCATCTCGTCGGCGTCCGGGGCCATGTCGCGCGTCGCCGGAGGCCCGAAGGTCAGCCGCTCCGTGTCCCAGCCGGCGGTCCCGTCGGGCGTCAGGATCGACCACCGCATCGGCGTGAAGCGGCGGACGAAGAAGGGCGCGGTGATCTCCAGCACCCGGTGCGCCGGTTCGAACCAGGCGACCCAGGCCTCGCCCTGCCCGTCGTCCACCTGCCGGAAGCGGACGAAGGCCTTCATCTTGTGCGAGGCCCGCGAGACGTTCTTCGCCCGCTCCAGCGCGTCGGCGACGTCCCGGTCCGACACCACCCGCATCAGCTCCGGCGCGTCGCGGAGCCGCCACAGCAGCCGGTACAGCAGGTCGAAGCGATCTGCCGACCGGTGCAGCACGACCGCCTGCGCCGTCTCCACGAAGGCCCGCGGCACGGAGACGGCCGCAGCGCCGGGCTCCGGCGGAGCCGCGGCGTCGTCGAACAGCCCGCCCTGCCCCGCGCCGACCACGAAGCGCGCCTCGGCCGGGGCCACGCCCGCCTCCCGGAAGGCCCGGGCCGCCTTCCGCCAGCCTTCGAAATCGGTCTCGCCCGCCAGCGACGCGACGGCCATCAGAACAGACTCAGCTGCACCGGCGCCGCCGACGGCGCCAGCCGCGCCCGCAGGTCGGCCGCGTCGGTCAGGCCGCCCGGCGTCCAGTCGAGGGCGGTGATGAACGGCCGGACCTTATCGACGCCGCGGCACAGGCGCGCCACGTCCTCCAGCCGCAAGGTCCGGTAGCGGCGCACCGACAGGATGCGGTCCACCGACTTCACCCCCAGCCCCGGCACGCGCAGCAGCATCTCGCGCGCGGCCGTGTTGACGTCGACCGGAAACAGCTCGCGCCGGTTCAGCGCCCAGGCCAGCTTCGGATCGACCGCCAGATCGAGCATCCCCCCGGTCGCCGCCTCGCCGATCTCCGGCGCCGAGAAGCCGTAGAAGCGCATCAGCCAGTCGGCCTGGTACAGCCGGTGCTCCCGCATCAGCGGCGGCTTCGACAGGGGCAAGGCCGTGGAGGAGTCGGGGATGGGGCTGAAGGCGGAATAGTAGACCCGACGCAGGCCGTAGCCCCCGTAGAGCGAGGCGCTGCGCTGCAGAATTTCCGTATCCGGCGCCCCGTCTGCGCCGACGATCAGCTGAGTGCTCTGCCCCGCCGGCGCAAACCGCGGCGGCCGCGCCCTGTCCCGCTTCTGCGGCTTCGCCGCCTCCACCTTCAGCCGCACCTGGCCCATGGCCTTCTTGATGACGCCGACGTCCTTCTGCGGCGCCAGCCGCCGCAGGGCCTCATCCCGCGGCAGCTCGATGTTGGCCGACAGCCGGTCGGCGTAGAGGCCCGCCGCCTCGACCAGCTTCGGATCGGCTTCCGGGATCAGCTTCAGATGGATGTAGCCGCGGAAGTCATGGACCTCGCGCAGGGTCCTCGCCACCCGCACCAGCTGCTCCATGGTGTAGTCGCCGGACCGGATGATCCCCGACGACAGGAACAGGCCCTCGATGTAGTTGCGGCGGTAGAACTCCAGCGTCAGCCGCACCACCTCGTCAACGCTGAACCGCGCCCGCTCCACGTTCGAGGACGCGCGATTGATGCAGTAGGCGCAGTCGTAGATGCAGAAGTTGGTCAGCAGGATCTTCAGCAGCGACACGCACCGGCCGTCCGGGGTGTAGGCGTGGCAGATCCCCATCCCCTCGGTCGAGCCGATCCCGCGACCGCCGGAGGAATCCCGCTTCGACGTCCCCGATGAGGCGCACGAAGCGTCGTACTTGGCCGCGTCGGCGAGGATCGAGAGTTTGCGTCGGAGGTCCAGCTGCGCCATCTGTTCGCATTATGTTCCCCATCGGGAACGCGCGTCCAGCGTGGCCGTTGCGGGCGTTTTGTCGCGTCAGCGCAGGTAGTTGAGGAGCGAGACCTGGCGCAGCTGTGAGATCACCTGGGCCGAGGCCTGGATCGCGACCTGCGACAGTTGCAGGTCCGTCACCGCCTTGGCCATGTCGGCGTCCGTCCGCTTCGAGACCAGTTCGTCGAGGGAGATCAGCTGGGCTTCGTGGCCCACGGTGATATCGTCGATCTGGTTGTGCATCGATCCCGTGCGGGCGGTCTTGTCGATCACCCCGTTGGCCGCCTGCTCCAGCCGCGACAGCTGCGTCGTGAGGAAGGCCTTCTGGGCCTCCGTCGCCTTGCCGGTCAGGGGGCCCGACGGCCCGGTATGGTAGGCGTGGATGTCGCGCAGGATGGTCATCACCTCGGCGCCCACCTCGTCGGCCAGGAAGCCGGTCTCCAGCGTCGTGCCTTCGGCCACCCGGCTGACGGTCTTCAATGTGTCGTTGCTGAACACGTCCGCGACCGTCGGCTCGGCCGCCAGTTCGGTCAGGTTGGCCGCCGCCACCGGCGCGGTGTTGATCTTGGCGCCCGAGAACAGATAGCCGCCGTGGTGGCGCATGTTCAGGCCGCCGCGAATGGTCTGGAAATGCCCTTCCAGCTCGAGCATCAGCGAGCCGACCGAGTCCGTGGCCAGAACGCTGCCCACCGCCTCCCGCAGGCCCGCGATGCCGTCCCCGATCTGGTTCAGGGCGAGGTCCTGGGTGGTCAGGCGGGCCGAAACCGCCTCCCCGGTGTCGATGAACCCCTTGATCCGGCTCTGGGCCCCCTTCAGCGCCGTCAGCGTCTCCGACTGCCGGCCGAACCCGGTCAGGTCGGTGGCGTTCTTCTGGGTGGAAACCCGTTCCTGCGCCTCCGCCGCACGGGTCTGGGCCGCCATCAGGTCCAGCAGGGCGGACTGGTAGTTTCCGAAAGTCGCGACGCGGGTCATCAGGTCATCCCCAGCAGCGTGTCGTACATGTCCTTGACCGCCTGGATCAGGCGGGCCGACGCATTGAAGGCCTGCTGGTAGGTGGTCATCAGCACCAGTTCCTCATCCAGATTGACGCCCTCGTGGGCGGTCCGGCGGGCTGTGGCCTCGGTGTAGAGGGCTCCGGCCGACTCGGCCCGGTTCTTCGCCGCGGCGGCGCGACCGCCGATCTCGCCGGACAGTTCGGACGCATACCGCGACACCGAGATGGTCCCTCCCGCCGCGCCGCCGGCGGCCTGGAAGCGCGCCCCGCGCTCGCCCGCATCGGCCAGGAGCAGGGCGCCGCGGCCATCGCCGGAGCTGAGAGCCGAGACGCCGGGCGCGGCCGCAAGATTCAGTTGCGCCAGCGCCAGCCGCCCCGGACTCTGCCGAATGTCGCTGCGCAGGGAGAAGCCGTCCGCACGCGACGCCCGCACGCCGCCGCCGATGCCGAACAGCTCCGTCACCGACACGCCCGAGGGGATCTGGGTGGTGCGGTCCTCGAGCACCGACATGGTCGGGGCGGGGTCGCCAGTGCCGGTGAACGACAGGGTTCCGTCCGCGGCCAGGGCAAACGTGCCGAACCGGCCGACGCCCGTCGCCGGATCGTTCAGCGCGGTGACGAGATCGCCGACCGTGCCGCCCGCCGGAATCGCCACCTGGAGGTCCCGCAGCGTCGAGCCGCTCTGGCCGGTGAAGCGGAGCGTCAGGGTTTCCCCGGCGGTGAAGCCGTGGGGAGACGCCGCCGTCAGCCCCGTGTCGTAGATCGCCGGCCGGTCCGTCGTGACCAGGTCGTTCAGGCCGAAGTAGTGCGAAAAGCCTCGCCCGACCTTGTTCGACGGCGAGGCCGCGTCGTCCGCGATCACGACTCCGTTGGTCCCCGCGGCCGTGAGGCTCAGGCGTCCGTCCGCGAAGCTCGCCGTCGCGGCGCCGCCCAGCTGGGCGTTCAGCACGGTCAGGAAGGTCGCCGGCGTCGCCACGACTCCGTTGATCGTCATCGTCGCGCCGCTGAACACGATGTCGGCCCGGGTCTGGATCACCCCGGCGGCGTTGGTGACGGCGATCGTCGTCTGACCGCTGAAGCCGGCGATCGCGCTCTCCAGCGACTGGCCGACGTTACGCCCGGTCAGGGTGGTCGGCGCCGGGACCGAGCTGTTGGCGTTGTGGGCGCGGTTCAGTTCGTCGGCCATGTGACTGACCAGCTCGGCCAGCCGCTCGGCCGCCGCCGGCGCCTCGATGTCGCGCAGTTCGACCAGACCCTTGATCTCGCCCGAGGTGATGCTGTCGAGCAGCGACCTCTTCTGCCCGCCGGGCTCGGTGATCCAGATCTCGTTGAAGGCGGTCTCGCCCGTCACGGTGCCGGCGCGGTTATAGGCCAGCACCGCCGCGCCCTCGCCGGCCAGCAGGGCGCCGGCGCCGGTGCGGATCGACACACCGCCGACCGCCCGCGCCGTCACGCGGACGTCCATCAGCTCGGCCAGTTCGCCGATCAGCGCGGACTGGGCCGTCTCCGCGCCCGAAGCGTCGCCGTTGACCACGGTCGCCCGCGCGATCTCGACGTTCAGGCTTTCGATCTGCTGCAGCAGACTGTTGGCCTTCTCGACGGCGCTCTGGATGCGGCCGTCGGCGTCCTCGCGGACCGCCTGGATCTGCTGGCCGATCCGCGTGGCCTCGTCGAACAGCGCCTGGGTCCGGAACAGGGCGTCCTGCCGGCGGGGCGAGGAGGCCGGGTCTTCGGCGCTGGCGGCGAAGGCCGCGAAGACCTGGTCGACCTGCGAGAAGAAGCCGCTGTCCGCGCCGGGGTCCCCGAACAGCGACTGGATGCGGTCGTAGAGCTCGTGGCGCACACCCTGACGCGAGGCCTCCGCGCCGGCGTTGAGGCTGGCCGCCTGAAGGAAGCGGTCGGTGGCCAGACGGATCCTGGCCACCTCCACGCCCGAGCCGATGCCCTGGCTGACAAGGGTTTGCTGCTCGGCGATCTTGCGGACGTAGCCGGGCGTGTTGACGTTCGAGACGTTGTCGGAAACGACGCGCAACTGCGTCTGGGCCGCGGTCAGGCCCGAGGTCGCCGTGTTCATGATCGCGTTCAGCGACATTTGCAGTCCCCCATGGTCCCGGCGCCCGGCAAGCCCTGCCAGCCGCCGCGCGCTTTTTGCCCGGCGACGGAGGCGGACCTTCCGCACAAGCCACTGATTTCTCGCGACATCGCGTTTCGCGCCTGCGTCATGACCGGAGAGACGCGCAAGCGGCGGGCCAGTCGCAGCGGGTCGTCGGGCGCCGGGCAAGAATCGACCGCGCACGGCAAGTTTCGACCGGAACCGCCGCGTACGGCCGCCGGCGTGGAAGGCGTTTTCCTGTTCAGGAACAACGCGGTGACCGCCACCCTAGCATCTGGCCCGCGACTTGCGCCGGAGCGATCGAATGTCCGGCGCAGCACGCGCCCCGCCGTCGCCCGTGGCGACTGACGTCCGAGCCCATGTCCGCCCAGATTCTGCTCTCCCTGATCGCACCCGCTTCGCCGACGGTCCCGCAAGGGTCGTCGGACAGCGTGGCTGGCGAGTTCCAGGGCCTCCTGGCGGGGCTGATGGCCGGCGCCACGCGCCAGGGCGATGTCGAGGAAACGGCGGAATCGGTCCCCGGGAACGGCAGCGAGCCCGAACCAGCCGTCGGCCTCCTTGCGGCCCCGCCGCCTCCAGTGACGCCGACGCCCCCAGCCGGGACCTCCGAGGCGGCGGCCGCGCCGCCGGCCGAGGACGCGACGGCTCCCGTGAGCGCTCCGCCCGTCGTGGGGGGCGGAACGCCGACCGTCGCCGCCGTTCCGGCGACCAGCCCCGCCGGCGACGCATCGGCCCCGCCCCCGGCCGCCGCGGCTGCCTTGGCCGCAGCGGATACTGCGCCGGTTGCGCCTGGGTCCGGCGAACCGCCGGCCGAGGCCGATGGAAAGGCGCCTCCGCCGTCTCCGGCCCCCGCCGCGGCCGCGGCCGCCCCAGCCCCCGCCACGTCGACGCCGGCCGCACCACCGGTCCCGCCGCCCCTGCGTGCACTGGCGGAGCGCACGGCCCGCCCTCTCGAACCGGGCGAAGGATCCGGCGGCGCCTCCGCCGAGCGGCCGACGGATGCGGCGACCGCAGCGACGGCGAAAACCCCGGCCGCCGGCGACGCCGCGCCCGGACTTCAGTCCGCCCGGACCGGGGACTCGCCGCCTCCCCGCCTCCCGCCCGATCCGTCCCTCGCGGAGGACGCATCGTCCGGCGGCGAGCGGGACCCGGAGTCGCGCCCCGCCGTGGACAGCGCCGCTCCCTCCGCGCGTGAGGCGTCGACGCCGACGCCGCTGCTCTCGCGCGCCGCCGTGGAGGCGACCGCCCAGATCGCCGCCCAGATCCTGCGCCGCCTGGACAGCCGTTCGACCCGTTTCGAGATGGCCCTGCTGCCCGAGGAGCTCGGCCGGGTGGACATCAAGCTCGACATCGACTCCGACGGCCGGCTGGCCGCCCGGCTCGCCTTCGACAACCCCGCGGCGGCGGCCGACTTCCGCGGCCGCGCCGACGAGCTGCGGCGCCAGCTGGAGCAGGCCGGCTTCCACCTCGCCGAGGACGCTTTCGAATTCGCCGAGCGCGACAGCGGCTCCAGCGCCTTCGACCGCGGCGATGATCCGCGGCGCGGGTCCGGCCGCGCCTTCACCGCCGCCGCCCGCCTTCACGCCGAAGCCGACGCCGCGCCGGTCGCCCGGTGGACGTCCCTCTCCCTCACGCCCGCGGGCGTGGATCTGAAGGTCTGATCGATGGTCGACGCCGTCACCACCGCGAACAACGCCGCCGGCCGGATCAACGCCGGCCAGACCATGCTGGCCTCGAACTTCGAGACCTTCCTCAGCCTGCTCACTGCGCAGCTCAAGAACCAGGACCCGCTGTCCCCCGTCGACTCCAACCAGTTCACGGCCCAGCTGACCCAGATGGCGGGAGTCGAGCAGCAGCTGCTCACCAACGAGCTGCTCAAGGGCATGCTCGCGGCCCAGGGCGGCGGCCTCGGGGACGCGGCCGACTTCATCGGCAAGGAAGCCACCGCCGCCTGGCCGGCGACCCGCTTCCAGGACGGACAGGCGAGCTGGAGCTACGAGCTGGCCGGCAACGCCGCCTCCGCGACGCTGCAGGTCGTCAACGGGGCCGGACAGGTGGTCTGGCAGGGCGACGCCCCGGACAAGACCACCGGCGTCCACGACTTCACCTGGGACGGCGAGACCACCACCGGCGGGAACGCCCAGGAGGACGAGGTCTACACCCTCAAGGTCGTCGCGAAGGACGCCGCCGGCGGCGACCTCGACGCCCAGGTCCTGACCCGCGGGCGCGTCTCCGGCGTCGAGATGTACGACGGCGAGGTCTACCTGACGGTCGGCGCCGCCGTCCTGCCGATGTCCAGCGTGATTGCGCTCGAGGAGGCTTCGAGCGCCCCGGTCGACACCGCCGGCGACGACGAGAGCCTGCTGGCCTCGGTCGCCTCGGCCATGAACCCCCTCAATCTGCTTTCGTAAGGAGCCCGCGCCATGAGCATCAACAGCGCCCTTCTGGCCGGCGTGTCCGGCCTGACCGCCAACTCGGCCGCCCTCGCGGCCATCTCGCAGAACATCGCGAACGTGAACACCGTCGGCTACAAACGCTCGGCCGCCGAGTTCTCGACCGTGATCAACAGCCAGGTCCAGGGCGCCGGCTACTCGGCCGGCGGCGTGCTCGCCAACGCCCGCCACTACACCAGCCAGGCCGGCCAGCTGCAGCGCACCACCTCCAACACCGACCTCGGCATCGCCGGGCAGGGTTTCTTCGTGGTCACCGAAAAGGCCGAGAACCTGCAGGTCACCGACGCACGCCTGTTCACCCGCGCCGGCGCCTTCCGCGTCGACAACCTCGGCTATCTGCGGAACACGTCCGGCCTGTACCTCCAGGGCTGGCCGGTCGACTCCGAGGGCAACATCACCACCGACCCTTCCGACCTCAACCGGCTTCGCACCATCAACGTCGGCTCCGTCGGCGGCACCGCCGAGCCGACCACGCGCGTCCAGCTGAACGCCAACATCAAGTCCAGCCAGGCCGTCTCGGCCGAGGCCGCCGACGCCGCCGCCGTCCCGCCCGGCGCCAACGCCTACGATCCGGCGACCAACTCCATGGCCATGTGGGACCCCGAAACCGGCCTGGGGGTGAAGCCCGACTTTGAACTCACCATCCCCGTTTCCGACTCCAAGGGCGGCCAACGCACCCTGGCGGTTTCGTTCCTGAAGAGCGCCACGCCGAACCAGTGGTATGCCGAAGTGCGCGCGATCCCGGCGTCCGACGTGGTCACGGGCGCGGGCCTGACCAACGGTCAGATCAAGACCGGCATCGTGGCCTTCACCCAGGACGGCCGCCTCGACGTCGACGCCATGGCCGCACTCGGCGCCCAGGCCCTCTTCGCCGATCCCGCCGCCGCCAGCCTGACCTTCGGCGCCTCGGACTCCGCCGCGCCCGCCGCCGGCGCCGTCAACTGGGCCCCGGGTCTGGGCATCGACGACCAGACGCTGAGCTTCGACCTCACCGCCGCCGCCGGGGGGCTGACCCAGTACGACAGCGCCTCGGTGGTGCAGGCCGTGCTGACCAACGGGACCGCCTTCGGCAACCTCTCCGAGGTCAAGATCGACGAGACCGGCTTCGTCACCGCCATCTTCGACAACGGCGTCACCCGGCGGATCGCCCAGATCGCCATCGCCACCTTCCCCAGCCCCGACAACCTGCTGGAGGCGAGCGGCAACGCCTTCCGGGTCAGCCAGGGCTCAGGCACCTACAATCTGAAAACCGCAGGATCGGGCGGTGCAGGCACGATCGGCTCATCCCAGCTCGAGGCTTCCACCGTCGATCTTTCGGCCGAATTCACCGGCCTGATCACCACCCAGCGCGCCTACTCGGCCTCGTCCAAGATCATCACCACGGCGGATGAGATGCTGGCCGAACTGATCAGCATCAAACGCTGATATCCGGTCAAGTAACGGTTAGACTCCATGAATCGTTTCTTCAGCAACGGCCGGGTGGGCGGGGGGCGCATTAGCCTTTCCTTCACCACGACGCTTAAACGGCCTTTAGCCCGGCCTCGCTACCGTCAAGTCTCGATGGTGGTGGTGAATGAGGCATAAGCCCATGTTGCAAGAGCGACGTCTCAACAGTCGAGGCGAACAGTATGTGGTCGGCCCGACCGGCACGCCGCTGACCCTGCGCGATCTGCCGCCGGCGAACACCGACCGCTGGGTGATCCGCCGCAAGGCCGAGGTCGTCGCCGCCGTTCGGGGCGGCCTGATCAGCCTCGAGGACGCGCTCGAGCGCTACCGCCTCACCGCCGAGGAATTCATCGCCTGGCAGAAGGCGATCGACAAATGGGGCATGCAGGGCCTGCGCACCACGCGCATCCAGCATTACCGCGGATAAGGTCCCTCCCCGACCGACGCGCGACGGCCGCTCCCGATCCGGGAGCGGCCGTCGTCGTTTCCGGCATGCCTCGAAATCGCGCGGCTTTGCTCCTAGATAGCGCGCCATGACCCTCGCCGAGGATATCTGCCCGGTTCCGACCATCGCGCCCGCCGACACCGACGCGGCGGTCGCCGCCGCGCGCGCGGCGGTCGGCCTGCCGGTCGGAACGCGGATCGTCGCGGCCATGTCGGGCGGCGTCGACTCCACCGTCGTCGCGGCCCTGCTGCACAAGGCCGGCTACGATGTGGTCGGCGTGACGCTCCAGCTCTACGACCACGGCCAGGCGCTGAAAAAGAAGGGCGCCTGCTGCGCCGGCCAGGACATCCACGACGCCCGCCTCGCGGCCGAGACGATCGGCATCCCGCACTATGTGCTGGACTACGAAAGCCGCTTCCGCGACGCCGTCATCGACCAGTTCGCCGACAGCTACCTGCGCGGCGAAACGCCGGTGCCGTGCATCCGCTGCAACCAGACCGTCAAGTTCCGCGACCTGCTCGACGTCGCCCGCGACCTCGGCGCCGAGGCCATGGCCACCGGCCACTACGTACGCCGCGCCGTCACGCCCGACGGCCGCGTGCAGATGCGCAAGGCGATCGACCCCTCGCGCGACCAGTCCTACTTCCTGTTTGCCACCACGGCCGCGCAGCTGGACTACCTGCGCTTCCCCCTCGCCGACCTCGAGAAGCCGCAGGTGCGCGGCGTGGCGCTGGATCTCGGCCTCCGCATCGCCGCCAAGCCGGACAGCCAGGACATCTGCTTCGTCCCCAACGGCGACTACCGCACCCTGATCGATCGCCTGCGCCCCGAGGGCCGGCAGGCCGGCGAGATCGTGCACATGGACGGCCGGGTGCTCGGTCAGCACGAGGGCGTCACCGACTACACCATCGGCCAGCGCCGCGGCCTCAACGTCGCGGTGGGCGAGCCCCTGTTCGTGACGAAGCTCGACCCGGTGAAGCGCCACGTCATCGTCGGGCCGCGCGAGGCCCTGCTGACGGCGTCGCTGGCACTGGAGGAAACCAACTGGCTGGGCGACCAGCCCTCGCTGCAGGCCGCCGCGGCCGAAGGCGCGCCGGTGCTCGCCCGCGTGCGCTCGACCCGCGCCCCCTCCCCGGCCCGGCTGGCGCTCGCCGACGGCGCGGTTTCGGTCGTCTTCGACACGGGCGAGGAAGGCGTCGCCCCGGGGCAGGCCTGCGCCCTCTACGACCCCGCCGACCCGGACCGCCTGCTGGGCGGCGGGTTCATCAAGTCGACGACCGCCGTTGGCTGACGCCGGCGATCCGCTGGCGCTCGGCGTCCGCGCCGGTCTGCCGGCGGAGTTCTGCTGGCTGCGGGACGAGCTGCCCCGCGATCGCTGGACCGGCCTGCACGAGGTCGCGGGCCACTGGCTGCAGATGCACGCCGGCTTCCGCCATCACCAGGCGCACATGGGCGCCCTGGTCGCCCGCTGGCGCGCCGACGGCGACCTCGTCGCCCTGCATCGCCAGCTGACCCCGGCGCTGCAGGCCTTCCTGCAGCACCTCGACGGCCACCACCGCATCGAGAGCGGCCACTACTTTCCGATGATGCGGACCGTGGAGCCGAAGATCGCCGCCGGCCTGGACCTGCTGGACCGCGACCACGACGCCGTCCACGCCCATCTGGAGGCCCTGTTCCGGTCGGGCCTCGCCTTCCACCGCGCCGTCTCGGCCAACGCTCCGGAGGCCCGCGACCACGGGGCCCGCCTTGCCGACGCGCTGGCCGCCGCCGCCCCCCCGCTGGCCCGCCACCTCGACGACGAGGAGGACATCGTCATCCCCCTGATCCAGCTGCGGGGACTGCCGGGACATTAGGGCTGGCCTTCCGGCCACGCTTGGCGTAACAGCGCCCTCCCGAAAACGAGACGACCCATGTTCGCCTGTTACGCCAATCCGAGCCTGCCCATGTCGCTCGACCGCCAGCCGGTCGAGGGAATTGGCGCGTGCGTGGAGGGTGCATAGGAGGAACAGGGCCGCATCGGCTTCGGTTTTCCAGAAACCCCTCCCGCCGCCGGCCGGAGGGGTTTCTTGTATCCGCGAGACTCCGCTGCGCCGGTCCGGAAGGATCAGACAGAGAAGGAGACGTCGGCCATGGCAGGTTACGACGTGATCGAAAGCCCGGGCGCGCCCATCAAGGCGTGGACCCGGGGGGTGCCGATCGAGGACTCGGCGCTGAAGCAGTTGAAGAACGTGGCCTCGCTGCCGTTCATCCACAAACACGTCGCGGTGATGCCCGACGTGCACTGGGGCATGGGCGCGACCGTGGGGTCGGTGATCCCGACCGTGGGGGCCGTCATCCCGGCCGCCGTGGGCGTGGACATCGGCTGCGGCATGATGGCGGTGCGGACCTCGATCCGCGCCGAACACCTGCCCGACGACCTGTCGGCGATCCGCTCCGCCATTGAGGCGGCCGTTCCGCACGGCCGCACCGACAACGGCGGGCGCAACGACAAGGGGGCCTGGACCGCCGAGCCGCCGGCCGCCGCCGTGACCCGCTGGGCCGACCTCAAGGCCGGCTACGACGCCGTGGTGGACAAGCACCCCAAGGCGGCGCACCCGCGCGGCTTCGGCCACCTGGGCACGCTGGGCACGGGCAACCACTTCATCGAGCTGTGCCTCGACGAAACGGGCGACCTGTGGGTCATGCTGCACTCCGGCTCGCGCGGGGTGGGCAACCGCTTCGGGACCTATTTCATCGAGCGGGCCAAGCACGAGGCCCGGCGCTGGTTCCTGAACCTTCCGGACGAGGACCTCGCCTACTTCCCGGAAGGCTCGGAAGGCTTCGTCGACTACGTCCGTGCGGTGTCGTGGGCCCAGAAGTACGCCCGCGCCAACCGCGAGGTGATGATGGACAGCGTGCTGGGGGTGCTGCGCGCCTTCTGGCCCGATCTGGAGACGACGCAGGAAGCGGTGAACTGCCACCACAACTACGTCTCGAAGGAGCGCCACTTCGGCAAGGACGTGCTCCTGACCCGAAAGGGCGCCGTGTCCGCCAGGCAGGGCGAACTCGGCATCATCCCGGGCTCGATGGGGGCGAAGTCCTTCATCGTGCGCGGCAAGGGCAACGCGGAGTCGTTCTGCACCTGCTCGCACGGGGCGGGACGGACGATGAGCCGCAACGAAGCGAAGCGGCGCTTTACGGTGGAGGATCACATCCGCGCCACCGAGGGGGTCGAATGCCGCAAGGATGCCGAGGTGATCGACGAAACCCCGATGGCCTACAAGGACATCGACGCGGTCATCGCGGCCCAGGCCGACCTGATCGAGGTCGTGCACACCCTC
Organism: Caulobacterales bacterium RIFCSPHIGHO2_01_FULL_70_19; assembly: GCA_001794825.1. Lineage (GTDB taxonomy): Bacteria > Pseudomonadota > Alphaproteobacteria > Caulobacterales > Caulobacteraceae > Brevundimonas. Next base: position 62,393 of record MGLK01000037.1, read on the forward strand.
CGTCAGGTGGTGTGCGTCAAGGGATGACGGGAGCCGGTCGTGCGCAAGCGCGGCCGGCTTTCGTCGTCTCAGCCGCCCCGCGCCGGCAGGATCTTCCGCCGCTGCCGCACCACCGCCAGCGGGCGACCGTCGGGCGTCCAGGCCGCGCCGTCCTCGACCGCCCAGCCGCCGCCGACGTCGCGGCTCCAGAAGTGGAAATAGGCCCAGCCCTCCGGCGACGTCTCCGGCGTCAGCGCCGCCAGCAGATCTGCGCGCAGGTCGACGCTGGTCGAGATCGCCGGCGGGGCGGGAAAGGCGGTGAAATAGGTCGGATACAGCCCGTCCAGCAGAAACAGCAGCCGCAGCTCGTCCAGCGGGGCGCCGTCGACGCAGCGCATCCAGCAGCCCAGTTCCGGCGAGCGCCCGGCGTTTTCCCCGAACAGGCGCGGCCCGTCGACGAAGCGATGCTCGATGTGCCGGGTGAACCACGGCCCGAAGCTCGGGTTCATCGGCGTGGCCGGCAGGGTCGCCACCGGCGGCGGCTCGGCGACCAGCGGCGTCAGCGCCGGCCCCTCGACGTCGCGTCCGAAGGTGGCGAGGGCCTGCACCGCCGCCCGCTCGTCCTGTCCGCCGAGGACATGGGCGTAGGCGACGTTCCGCCCGCCGCGGGTCAGGGTCGGGCTGAACCGCACGGCCTCGCCGAACCGCGCCGCCGCCAGGTACTGGATGGACAGCGTCTGCAGCGGAGCCTCGATCCGCAGCCCCTGCCGCGCCGCCCCGGCCGCCAACGCCGCCATCAGCCCGCCGAACGGCGCGCCCTTCGTCGGGTCCATGGCCTGCGGGGCGTTGGAGAAGCCGGCGTCCAGCCGGGCGACGAGGCCGCCGCTTCCATCGTCGGTCAGGGTCAGGGCCTGGGCGAGCGTCTGGGTCGTCATGAGGAGCGGCTACCGCGAACGAAAGGCGGGCGGAAGGCCCACGCCCTCCGCCCGGAGTTCAAGGGATCAGGATCCGCCGCGGCGGGGCCGCGAGGTGTCCGTAGCGAAACAAGACTGACCTAGTGCGTTCGGATTGGCAACCCTCTTGCCAAACAGCTGACGCAGGGTCACTTTCCACCCATGGGACGCACCGCCGACTATTCGCGCCAGAGCTGCTCGATCGCCGCCACGCTCGAGGTCATCGGCGATCCGTGGACCCTGCTGGTCATCCGCGACGCCTTCAACGGCGTCAGCCGCTTCGAACAGTGGCAGGAGCGCCTCGGCGTCGCCCGCAACGTGCTCGCCGCCCGGCTCAAGAGCCTGGTCCAGCACGGGGTGCTGGAGCCCCGCCTCTACTCGGAGCGCCCGCCGCGCAACGAGTATGTGCTCACCGCCAAGGGCAAGGACCTCTACGGCGTGCTGGTCACCCTGCACGGCTGGGGCGCCAAGCACGTCTACCGTGACGCCGACGCGGGCGTCTCCATGCTGCACAAGACCTGCGGCCACGACCTTCAGCCGCGCATCGCCTGCGGCTGCTGCGGCGAACTGGTCAAGCCGCGCGACATCCAGCTGAACCTGGCCGAGAACCGTCCGACCGTCGGCGAACTCATGCCGCGGCCCCAGGGCGAGGACGCCTAGTCTCCCTTCCCTCTTCCCTCTTCCCGCCGCACCCTGCGGCCATGTCCGACTCGCTTCACCGCTGCGCCTGGTGCGGGACCGATCCGCTCTACGTCGCCTACCACGACGACGAATGGGGCGTGCCCGAGTACGACGCCCGCGCCCTGTGGGAGAAGCTGGTGCTCGACGGCATGCAGGCGGGCCTCGCCTGGATCACCATTCTCCGCAAGCGCGAGGGCATCCGCGACGCCTTCCACGGCTTCGACCCGGAGGTCGTGGCGCGCTACGAGGACGCTGACGTCGAGCGTCTGCTCGCGGACCCCCGGATCATCCGCTCCCGCGCCAAGATCAACTCCGCCATAAAGGGGGCCCGCATCTGGCTCGACATGCGCGACAGCGGCGAGGACTTCTCCGCCTGGCTGTGGTCCTTCGTCGACGGCGTCCCGATCCAGAACGCCTGGCCCGACAGCGCCGCCCGTCCGGCCGCCACCCCGGAGTCGGAGGCGATGGCGAAGGCGCTGAAGCGGCGCGGCTTCACCTTCTGCGGCCCGGTGATCGTGTACGCCTTCATGCAGGCTGTGGGCATGGTCAACGATCACGGCGTCGAGTGCTTCCGTCACCGGCAGGTTCGTGCGATGGCCGGCGCGTGAAGTCCGCGCCCCCCAAACCGAAGCCGAGAGGCAAGGCCGCCGCGCCGAAGCTCGTGCGGCCTATCCCGACCCTCGCGCTGGAGACCCTGCTGGTCGACAGCAGCGGCGGCCCGGTCTGCGGCGTGGACGAGGCCGGCCGAGGCCCCTGGGCCGGCCCGGTGTCGGCGGCGGCGGTGATCCTCCATCCCGACGACCTGCCGGAGGGCGTCGACGACTCCAAGGTGCTGACCGCCGAGCGTCGCGCGGCGCTGGAGATCGAGATCAAGGCTCGCGCCGTGGCCTGGGGCGTCGGCTTCGCCTCGGTCGACGAGATCGCCGAACTGAACATTCTGCACGCCACGGGCCTGGCCATGTGCCGCGCCGTCGAGGCCCTGTCGGTCCAGCCCGTCGCCGCGCTCGTCGACGGCAACTACCGCTTCAAACTGCCCTGCGAGGTGCAGACCGTGGTCGGCGGCGACGGCCTGTCGCTGTCCATCGCCGCGGCCTCCATTCTCGCCAAGACGGCGCGCGACCGGCTCATGATCGAGCTGGACGCCCTCTATCCCGGCTACGGCTTCGCCAGCCACAAGGGTTACAACGCGCCGGCCCACCAGCAGGCGCTGCGCGAGCTCGGCCCCTGTCCGGAACACCGTCGCGCCTGGGCCCCGATCAAGGCGCTGCTCGAAGGCTGACGTCTTCGGCCGCGTGGGCCGCTCAGACCTGCAGCATCCCGCCCATCAGGGCGCCCGCCAGAGCCGCGAACAGGCCGCCGAACACGACGACGGCCCAGCCCGGCGCGCCGCTCCGCTCCGCCCGCCTCGGCTTCTCCGGCATGGTCCAGCCGGTGTCGTTGGCCGGCCGATGATCGAAGCGGGGAGTCGCCGGCGGGCGCCAAGCGACCGTATCGAACGCGTCCGCGGCGCGGCCGTAGGCGCGATAACCCTGAAGGCGGTGCGAGGGGCTCATCGAAGCGTCTTCCATGGCTGCCGAAACGGGCCACGACTCGTCCCGTTCCGTACGCTTCCGCTCATGCGGCGTCGGCCAAACCTATACGGCGTTCACCGACCACGAAAAGGTATTCGACGTTCCGCAGCCGGCCCACCGCCCCGACCTTCTCCCCCCGCGGGTTGTGGATGCCGATGCGGGCGCCGACGTAGCGCGGACGGGCGATCTCGATCACCTGCACCTCGCCCCGCCCGGAGAGCATCCGCACCAGCTCCTCGCGCGACAGGTAGCCCTCGTCATTGAAGGAGACGACCAGGTTGGGCGCCCTCAGCCCGGCGATCGTCGCCTCCAGCGCCGGGCCGATCCCCGGGCGGCTGTTGAAGGCGCTCTTGCGGGTCCGGACGTCCACCCGCTTGTTCGCCACGCCGTAGGTCTCCGGCTTGTCCCACAGCACCAGGCTTTCCCAGCAGTGGTAGTTCCCCAGATAGGAGTGCTGGTTGTAGGGCGGGTCGAGATAGACCAGATCCGCCTCGATCTCCGGCGCGATCTGCACCGCATCGGCCCGCGTCGCCCGGCCCTCGCCGGGCAGCAGTTCCGGCAGCCGCAGCTCCAGCGACTTCAACGCCCGGGGGGCCCAGCGCTTCATGTAGGCCATCTGCAGCCCGGCCGTGGAATCGACCCGGTCGGCGGCCTCCATCAGGCTGACCAGGGCGATCGCCTCCAGCTCCGGCTCCAGCGCCATCGCCGCGATCCGCTCGCGCACGGCGTCGATCCGCGCCCCGTTGTCGGGATGAAAGAACCGGGCCTGCTCGCAGTAGATGCGGGTGAACCACCCGGCCTCGGGGCGCGTCGTCCGCAGTTCGGCCAGCAGCCGCTCGGCCTTTTCCAGCCACCTGTCCCGGTCCGCCTGCACATAGCAGGTCGCCAGGGCGTGGGCGTAGGCGTTGTGGTCGTTCGACCAGACCCGGTAGCCGCGCTTTTTCAGCGCATGACCGACCCGTGCAGTGCCGGAAAAGAGGTCGCAGACCGTCCCGCCGTCGGGCAGGGCCGCCGTCACCGCCGCGGCCACATGGCCCAGCAGCGCGCGCTTGGAGCCGATGTATTTGATCATCTGTTCCCTTCTCCCTTCGGGGGAGAAGGTGGCTCGCGAAGCGGGACGGATGAGGGGGCTGTTCGCCACGCCCTCATCACCAGCCAGTCAGTCCCGGGACAGAGCCCCCTCATTCCGAGCGCCTCCGGCGCCCAGCTTCTCCCCCAAGGGAGAAAGGCTCAGCGCTTCGCCTTCCTGGCCGGAGCATGCGCCAGCCGCAGCAGATTCGCAGCCCCCGGCGCTCCGAACGGCGTGCCGGCGAGGATCAGCACCCGCTGGCCCGGCTGGGCCAGTTCGTTGTCCATGGCCGCCTGGACCGCGTCCTCGGTGACCTCCTCCAGCGACGAGGGCTCGCGCCCCAGCCGGGATTCCAGGCCCCACACCAGCGCCAGCCGCCGCGCCGTCGACGGATTCGGCGTCAGCGCCAGCACCGGCTGCAGCGGGCGCTCGCGCGCCATCCGCCGCGCCGTCCCGCCCAGGGTGGTGAACACCACGATGCAGGCCGTGGACTGCGCCTCCCCTGCCTTGCGCGCCGCCGCCACCAGGGCGTCCACGTCGTGCTCGTCCATACCGGCGTGCTCGGCGTCCATCAGCCCCGGCCACAGCGGGTCGCGCTCGACCCGCTCGATGATCCGGTTCATCACCGAAACCGCCTCCAGCGGATAATCGCCCGAGGCCGTCTCGGCCGACAGCATCAGGGCGTCGGCGCCCTCGTAGGCGGCGTTGGCGACGTCGGACGCCTCGGCGCGCGTCGGGGCCGGCGCGCTGGTCATCGACTCCAGCATCTGGGTGGCCACGATCGCCGGCACGCCGCGCTGCCGGGCCGCGCGCAGGATCTGCTTCTGGGCCACGGGCACCTCTTCGGGGTCCAGCTCGACCCCGAGGTCGCCGCGCGCCACCATCACCCCGTCGCAGTAGTCGAGGATCGAATCGAGCTGGTGCAGCGCCTGCGGCTTCTCGATCTTGGCCAGGCAGGCGGCCCGCCCGTCCACCAGACGCCGCAGCTCGGCCATGTCCTCGGCCTTCTGCACGAAGCTCAGCGCCACCCAGTCCACGCCGATGCGGAGCGCGAAGGCCAGGTCCTCGCGGTCCTTGGGCGTCAGCGCCGAGACCGGGATCACCGCCTCCGGCACCGCCACGCCCTTGCGGTCCGACAGCCTGGTCCCGCTTTCGACGGTGACGTCGGCCCATTCGTCCGTCCGCTCGCCGACCCGCAGCCGCACCCGCCCGTCGTCGAGCAGCAGCAGCATGCCCGGCCGCAGCGCCTTGAAGATCTCCGGATGCGGCATCTGCACCCGCGTCGCGTCGCCCGGCGTCGGGTCCAGGTCGAAGCGCATCACGTGCCCCGGCTTCACCTCGATCTCGACGTCGCGGAACCGGCCCAGCCGCAGCTTCGGCCCCTGCAGGTCGGCCAGCACCCCCAGCGGCCGCTTCAGCGCCATCTCGGCGCCGCGCACCGCCTTCAGGGCGGCGGCGTGGTCCTCGTGCGAGCCGTGGCTGAAGTTGAGGCGGAACACGTCCACCCCGGCCTGGGCGAGGGCCTTGACCATGCCGGGCGCCCGCGAGGCGGGCCCCAGGGTCGCGACGATGCGCGCGCGCCGGGCTCTCTTCATCGAATATCCATGCGGCTGGTGGGGACGACATCCCCTTGTGCCCCTCAAAGCGTCTGCGGTTAAGGCCGGTTCATTCCGCGAAACACGAAGTTATGCGCTACGCTGGCGGGCGCGGCGCAAGGCCGCCGCAGGAGCAGGGCCATGGCCGGACTGAAGGACAAGCGCGGCTTCATCGACAAGGACCGGCTCGACCTGTCCGAGCGGCAGGCCGTCGAATACTGGATGAAGCGCTGGGGCGTCACCCGCGACCAGATCGTCACCGCCCACCGCAAGGCCGGCCGCATGGTCAAGGACATCGCGGCGGAACTGGGCAAGAAGCGCTGAACCTCAGCGCAGGCTGCGGAAGGTGAGCGAGTAGCGCAGCCGCTCCCCAGGCGCGATGCTGTGCTCCCAGTCGCGTCGCGCCGGCCCGTCCAGCAGATAGGCCGAGCCCGGCGCCAGTTGCAGCGCCGCGCGCTCCCAGCCGTCCCCGCGCCGCCGCCGGAACCGCATTCTCGCCTCGGAAACGAACGACAGCCCCACGACCTTGTCGAACTCGGGCCGGTCGCGATGCCAGCCGATGCCGGCGCCGGGCGCATATTCCGTCACCAGCGCCTGCGCCAGCGCCTCCGTCTCCAGCCCCGCGAAGGCCGCCGCCGCCGCCCGCGCCGGCTGCAGGAAAGCCGGAATGGGCTCCGCCTCCCTCAGCCGGCTGGCCGAAAAGTCATAGCGCCCGCCATAGGAGACGATGCGCCGGGCGCCCTTGAAGCCGTGGAAGTCGAAGGCCTCGAACGGCAGGGTCGCCAAGATCTCCTCCAGCGCCGCCGCGGTTGCGGGCGCGATCAGGCCGGCTGCGTAGCGCAGCCCCTCCGGCGCCGTCGCCGGCGGGTCGCCGAACAGGTCGTACTGATCGCCCGCCATGACCGGACAACGCGCGACCGCGGCGGTGGTGCGGATGGATGCGCCGGGTCGCCCCTCAGGCAGCCATGGGCATCCGCGCCACGTTGCAGCGGGTCCAGAGCTTGTCCATGGCGCGGACGAGGTCGTCCATCATGGCGTCGTCGTGGTCGGGCGAGGGGGTGAAGCGCAGGCGCTCGGTGCCCTTGGGCACGGTCGGGTAGTTGATCGGCTGGACGTAGACGCCGTGGTCCTCCAGCAGCAGGTCCGAGATCATCTTGGTGTGCACCGGGTCGCCGACGAACACCGGCACGATGTGGCTCTCGGACGGCATCACCGGGATGCCAGCGGCGCGGAAGCGAGCCTTGAGGGCGGCGGCGCGCTCCTGGTGGGCCTGGCGCAGCTCCGGATGGGCCTTGAGCCAGCGCACCGAGGCCAGGGCCCCGGCGGTCAGGGCCGGCGGCAGGCTGGTGGTGAAGATGAAGCCCGAGGCCCAGCTGCGCACCGCGTCGACGATGACCGCGTCGGCGGCGATGTAGCCGCCCATGACGCCGATCGCCTTGCCGAGGGTGCACTCGACGATGTCGATGCCGTCCAGCACCCCGTCGCGCTCGGCCACCCCCGCCCCGGTCGGGCCGTACAGGCCCACCGCGTGCACCTCGTCCAGATAGGTCAGGGCCCCGTACTTCCGCGCCAGGGCGATGGTGCCGGCCAGGTCGGCGATG
>MGLK01000038.1:0-16643 GCA_001794825.1 Caulobacterales bacterium RIFCSPHIGHO2_01_FULL_70_19
CCCCGCAGGCGGTCGCCGAAGCCGCGCCCGCCACGCCGCAGCTGGCGCGGGCCTCTCGCCCTCCGGCGCGCCGTCCGGCCCCTCGGCCCGCCGCGCGCACCGCGCCGCCGCCGTCCCCGGCCCCCGCCGAGCCCGCCGGCGAGCGACCCTACCAGCCGTCCGCCGAGGCCGACGCGCGTCCCGCCCAGCCTCGCCAGTCGGTGCAGTAGAGCCGCAGCGCGGCCGCCGATCCCGACAGGGCAAGAAAAAAGGGCCGCGTCCGGAAGGACGCGGCCCTGATCGTCTGAACCGGCGCGAAGCCTATTCGATGTCTTCGTTCAGCAGGCCGACCTGGTGAAAGCCGGCCCCCTGCAGGCCGTTCATCACGGCCATGAAGCGATCATAGGGCACGTCTGCTTCGGCGCGCACGAACACCCGCTCCCGGCGGCAGTCCCCACCGCCGAGGGCGGCGCAGACGTCGGCTTCCAGCCTTCCCAGACTGCTCGGGCGGTCCACCACATACAGCGCGCCGTCCTCCCGCAAGGAGACGTAGACGGGCTCGCGAACCTCCAGCGGCGTCCCCGGCTGCGGCGGTGGCAGGTCAAGCTTCAGCGACACGGTGGCTAGCGGCGCGGCGACCATGAAGATGATCAGCAGCACCAGCATGATGTCGACGAACGGCGTGACGTTGATGTCCGAGTTCTGCTCGATCGAACGACCGGCCCCTCCGGCCGGTCCGGCAAGCCTGGCGCCCATGGCGTCTCCTCCCTGTCAAGCCGCCGCGGACTACCGCGACGCCTGATGTCGGACCCTCAGGGAGACTTTTCGGCGGCGGGAAGCGGGCGCGAAAAGGGCCGCCTCCCGGAGGAGGCGGCCCTCAAACTCACAAACGGGCGCAGCGCCTATTCGATGTCTTCGTTCAGCAGGCCGACCTTGTAGAAGCCGTTCTCCTGCAGGGTGTTCATGACTTCCATGAACTGGTTGTACTTCACCTCGGGCTGGGCGCGGACGAAGATGCGCTCCTCCTTGCAGGCCGGGAAGCCGCCGCCCAGCGAGGTGCAGGCGTCGGCCGCCAGCGTCTCGATCGAGCTCTGGCGATCCGCCAGGAAGATCGAGCCCGACTCCTGGATGGTGATGTAGACCGGTTCTTTTTCCTGCTCCGGGTTCGCCGGCGGCTGGGCCGGCGGCAGGTCGAGGCGGATCGACACGGTCGCCAGCGGCGCCGCGACCATGAAGATGATCAGCAGCACCAGCATGATGTCGACGAACGGCGTGACGTTGATGTCCGAGTTCTGCTCGATCGTGTGGGCCTTGCCGCCGCCCGGTCCCGAAAGTTTGGCGCCCATGCGCGAGATCTCCATCAGGCCCGCGCATCATGCGGCGAGCGTCGCTGAAAGCTTCGGTCCGTGTCTTGGCGTCCCGGAACCGCCTTGTAAAGCGGCTTCGGCCACGTAGCGGTTCCGGAGCGCCGCCGGGAAGGCGGAATTCGCCCGGGGCGGGAGGACTTAGCCTCTCGCCAGCTTCAGAAACCGGTCCTTGAGCGCCGTGTCGGACTTGAAGGCGCCAGTGAAGCGCGTGGTGATGGTCGAAACGTGGCGATGGTGCACGCCCCGGGTGGTCATGCACTGGTGCTCGGCGTCGATCAGGATGGCCACGCCCTGCGGCTGGAGATTCGATTCGATGGCCTCGGCGATCTGGTTGGTCAGGACTTCCTGGGTCTGCAGGCGCCGCGCGTAGATCTCGACGACCCGCGCCAGCTTGCTGATGCCGACGACCTTTTCGTTCGGGATGTAGGCCACGTAGGCCTTGCCGAGGAACGGCGCCATGTGGTGCTCGCAGTGGCTCTCCACCTCGATGTCGCGCAGCAGGACCATGTCGTCGTAGCCCTGCACGTCCTCGAAGGTCCGGCTCAGCTCCTTCGCCGCGTCGGCCTCATAGCCGTCGAACCATTCGGCGTAGGCGTCGACCACCCGCTTGGGCGTGTCCTTCAGCCCCTCCCGGTTCGGGTCGTCCCCGGCCCAGGCGAGCAGGGTCCGCACCGCCTCCAGCGCCTGCTCCCGGCTGGGGCGCTTGATCTCGTCGTTGTCGCCGACCAGCACGGGCTTTACGGGGGTGACGCTCATTCTCGATCCCTCAGGCGCGACGGAAGCTCTGCACGCGCAGGCGGCCGCCGCTCTACCTCTATTCTCGGCCGAAACCCTGTCGAGTATGCGGCAAGGCGGCTATATGGGCGATCCCGCCCGTATCGCAAGAAAACTCAAGGCCCCGCAGCCCGATGCCGCTGACGATCTACGACACCCTGCAGCGCGAGAAGCGCGTCTTCGAGCCGCGCGATCCGGGCCGCGTAACGCTGTATGTCTGCGGGCCCACCGTCTACGACTTCGCCCATATCGGCAACGCGCGTCCGCCGGTGGTGTTCGACGTCCTGGTGCGCCTGCTGCGCCGGACCTACGGCCCCGACCATGTGATCTACGCCCGCAACGTCACCGATGTGGACGACAAGATCAATGCGAAGGCGGCGAAGGAGGGCGTCCCGATCGGCGACGTCACCGCCCGCTACGAGGCCGCCTATCTGGAGGACATGGCGCGGCTGAACGTCTCGCCGCCGGACATCGCGCCCCACGTCACCAATCACATGGACGCCATCGTCGCCCAGATCGGCGCCATCATCGACCACGGTTGCGCCTACGCCGCCGAGGGACACGTCCTGTTCGACGTCTCGGCCTACGAGAGCTACGGCCGCCTGTCCGGCCGAAACCTCGACGACATGATCGCCGGCGCCCGCGTCGAGGTGGCTCCCTACAAGAAGAACCCGCACGACTTCGTGCTGTGGAAGCCCTCGAAGCAGGGTGAGCCGTCCTGGCCGTCGCCGTGGGGGGCGGGGCGTCCCGGCTGGCACATCGAGTGTTCGGCCATGATCGAGGCCAACCTCGGCCTGCCTATCGACATCCACGGCGGCGGCATCGACCTGGTCTTTCCGCACCACGAGAACGAGATCGCCCAGGGCGTCTGCGCCCACGGCCACGCCCATGCGCCAGAGGCGCACGGCGAGTACGCCCGCTACTGGATGCACAACGGCTTCCTGACGGTGGACGCCGAGAAGATGTCCAAGTCGATCGGCAACGTCCTGCTGCTCCACGACCTTGTGCAGTCGATGCCGGGCGAGGTGGTGCGCTGGGCGCTGCTGTCGGCCCACTACCGACAGCCGCTCGACTGGAACGCCGACCTGCTCGAGCGAAGCAAGAAGAACCTCGATTACCTCTACGGCGTCTTGGCGCGCGCGGCACACGTGCAAGCCCGTTCACTGGAGAATGATGACGCTCTTCCAGATACTCATCCGCTCTTCGACGACCTCAACACTCCCGGAGCGATCGCGCTTCTGCATTCTCATGCGAGAGAGCTGGAAACGTTTGTTAGAAAAGAGGGAGGGGTGGCTCTCGCGGCGGCCGCTGACGCGAAATTCCGTATGATCCAGCTCGCCGACCTGCTGGGGGTGCTGCAGAGCGACCCCGCGACCTGGCTGGAGGGCGACGTGCCCGACGAGCTGCGGATCGAGGTCGAGGCCCTGCTGGAACAGCGCGCCGCCGCCCGGGCCGCCAAGGACTGGCCGGAGGCCGACCGAATCCGCGACCGGCTGAACGCGCTGAACGTCGTGGTGATGGATGGGCCGCAGGGGGCGACCTGGCGGCTCAAAGGCTGAGGGGCCGGTTGGCGGCCCGCACTCGCTCGGGTACGGAAAGCATGACGCTCCGGGGGGGATGATGGGACTGAGAGGCAAGGGCGCCGGTCTCGTGGCGCTGGCGGTCGTGCTCATCGCTCCAGCATGCGCCACCACCCCGCCGCGCGAGATTGCGTTCCATCCGGGGTCAACCTCGGGATTGCTCGTCGTCGTCCACCCCGGATCGGCTTACCGCTACGCTGCGGACTTCCGTCGGGTGGACCTCGGCGCGAGACGATTTGTGGGCGACGCCGTATCCATGAGTTCAAGGGAAGGCCGCATCAACGGCGGAGGGCCGGTCCAGCTGACTGCGCGCGAGGTCGAGACGGGCGACTATGCGCTGGTCGGACTCTTCACCGCCCGCGGCGCCGCCCAGGCCGGAGGATGTCTGTCCGAGGCAGCCCCCGTCTTTCCGATCCGGGCCGGAGCGATAACCGTCGTCCGGGCGGACCAGTTCTGGCGGCAGGCCCTCGGAGCCGCCAACGTCGCAGATGTTCCCGACGCGACCGTCCTGGCCGCCCTTGGCGACGCCCGGCTTGCGCCTGCGGAGGTCGCGACGCCCTCCGCGGTCGTGGAGTGGGAGCGCCCGACCTCCGGGTGGACCCGCGACTGCGCCGACGCTTCGGTGATCACCCCGATACAGTCGTCGATCAGGTGATCCGTTTGGCCGCCACCGGATCGCTGGCCGGGAAGGTCTCCTCGACCCCTTCGTCGACCAGGGCTTCCTGACGGCTCTCCGCCTTGCGCTCCTCCTCGCACAGCTGGTCGGGCTTGCCGGTCTCGCGCTCGGCCTTGCGGGCGTAGGGCACGTCGTCGGCCGGGGCCTGCTGGTGATCCGGATTATGGCCGTGAGGCAGATTGGTCATGGTCGCTCCTCAGCTGGAGGGATGGTCTTCGTCGCCGTCCGGCCCGTAGCCCAGGTCGGCGATGTCGTCGTCGGAAAGGCGTTTCGCCTCCCAGTGGGCGGCGCTGGCCTGGGCCCCGCGCACGTCCTCCATGAGGCCGGCGTAGACCAGCTCGACCTCGTCGTGGGTGCGAAGTTCGCCGCCGCCGGCGTCGATCTCGGTGATCCGGGGGCTGTCGACCCCGTACAGCGGGTCGGCCTCGGGTTCGACGCCCGAGGCGGTGAGGTCGTCGTCGATGTCGAGGTCGGCGTCGTCGATCGTCTCGAGGTCCTCCTCGGAATCCTCGTCGTCGGCGTCGCCTGCGGCCCGGGTCACGTCCATGACCTCCGGCAATTCCTCAAACGTCTTGAACTCGTTGGTCGGCGCGCCGGCGTCGGCCTCGTCGAAATTGTCCTCGTCGAAGACCTCGGAGAAATCCTGGTCGTCGGGGCCGTTGTCGTCGATCTCGGGCATGGCGAACTCCTTCGCCCGATCAACGCCTCCCGGTCAGGCGGCGTTCCGCCCGTCACCCCCCGCCGCGGCTGCGCGGACCAGGTCCTCCAGCGCCGCCCGCATCCGGCCGATGGTCGTCTCCCACTCGTCGAAGGCCTCGCGGCGGAAGAACCGCAGATGCGGGTAAAAAGGATAGCGGTCGGTCCCGAGAAAATGCCAGTCGTCGGGGGCGGTGATCATCCAGGCGTTCGCGCCCACCGCCGCCGCGAGGTTGGTTCCCGCGATGCCCGGCCCGATCACCAGATCGAGCGCCATCGAAAGGGCCGCCACGTCCTCCAGATCATCCTTGAGGTTGATGGGCGGCGTCCAGATGCGCACCCCGGCCGCCTCCGCCGCGGCGAGGTCCTCGGACACATCGCCGCACTGCAGGTTCACCATCAGCGTTCCGGGCGTGGTCAGGACCGGCTTCCAGCGTTCGAAATTGGAGAAGTAGCGCGCCCGCGATCCATTCAGCACCAGGCTCTTCCAGTGCAGACCGACCTTGAAGCCCGGTCCGAGCTGTTCGAGCTCGGCCTTCCACCGCGCCACCCGTTCCGCGTCCGCCGGCAGGTAGCCACGGCGCTCCGGGAAGCGATCCAGCGTCGGGCGGAACACCGCCAGCAGCGAGGCCATCGGGGTCCAGAGGTCCACGCCGCCGTCCAGCGCCTCCACGAACGGCACGTAGCGGGTGATGCGTCCTTCCAGCCTGACTGACCGATGGGCCCCGACCTCGACCTCGGGAAAGGCGCGCTGGAACATGCCGACCAGCCGCGGCTCCACGGCCAGGAACACCTTGCCGTCGGGGCCGACAGCCTCGACGGCGTCGCCGACGCAGGTCCCGAACACCATCTCGTCGGCGATGCCCTGCTCGCCGAGGATCAGCAGGCGCTTGCCGCGGACCGCCTCCGTGGTCGGGGCCCACCGCGGCGCGTCGACCACCGCCCGCATCGCGTCCGGGAGATTTCGGTCGAGGCGCACCTCGTAGGCGTCGAAACCCTCCGGAATTCGGCCCAGCGCCATCAGCAGCAGCGCCCGCGCCATATTCATCATGGCTCTCTCGTAGGGACTCTCGGCCCCCGGCAGCGCCGCTTCGAGGTCTTCCAGCGCCCCGGCGGCGTCGCCCATCGGCTGCCGCGCGTTGGCCCGGTTGTAGCGCGCCTTGGCGAATGCGGGGTTCAGCCGCAGCGCCTCCTCGAAGAAGGTCAGGGCGGTGATCATGTCGCCCTGGTCGCTCAGGACCGTGCCCAGGGTGTTCCACAAGACCGGCGATTCCGGCTCGACCGCCAGCAGCGCCTTGAGCGTCTCGACCGCGTCGCCGTAGCGCTTCTGGTCGCGCTGGACGCAGGCGAGGTTGTTGGTCGCCTCGATGTGTCCCGGGTTGGCCGCCAGGTACTTCAGCAGCAGCTTCTCGGCGATCTCGAGATAGCCCAGTTGCTGGGCCAGTCGTCCGAGGTCCTGGGCGACGTCCGTCTCGTTGGGGAGCAGCTTCAGCGCCGCCTCGTAGGCCTGCAGCGCCTGGCCGAAGGCCCCCGACTTCTCGCGGCAGATGGCGAGCACATGCCACGCCACGCCGCTGGTCTCGTCCATCTGCAGGGCGTCGATGGCGCGCCGGCCGCCGACGTCGAAGTCCCCCGCCCGCACCGCCGCCAGCGCGGCCTTCAGCTTCTCCACGACCTTGCGCTGGACCTTGGCCGTCTTCGTTCCGGCCAGCTGCCGGTTCAGTCGCCGCAGGGCGTCGGGCGAGGCGGCGTCGCCAGCGGAACCCTGCGCGGCCGGAGCGGGCGCATGAATCTGTTCGGGAGATATCTCGGCAGCGGACATCGAGCGGTTCCTCCGGCGGCGGGTCGAGCCTCGCGGACCGGGTCACAAGAGACGGTTAACCACGTCTGTTTAAACTGCGTTCGTTCCCGGCTTCCTAACGTCTGGCCGGGCTCGAGGGGAACCCGCCGAGATGCCGCTGAAGCTGTCGCTCAAGCCGGGCGAAAAATTCGTGCTGAACGGCGCCGTTGTGCAGAACGGCGACCGTCGCGGCGTTCTGATCCTGCAGAACAAGGCCAGCGTCCTGCGCGAGAAGGACATTCTCCAGCCCGAGGACGTCAACACGCCGGCGAAGCGGATCTACTTCCCGGTGATGATGATGTACCTCGATGAGGCTGCGGCGCCGAAGCTCTATGACGAGTTCGCCCTGCGTCTGACCGAGTTCATGGGGGCCACCCGCAATCCGGCCGTGCTGGCGGACTGCGTGGCGGCGTCCCGGTACGTGATGGGCCGCGAGTACTACAAGGCGCTGATGGCGGCCCGGAAACTGGTAGATTACGAGGAAGGTCTGGCGAATGTCGCTTCAGGCGTACAAGGCGGCGGCCACCCGGGCTGAGAACCCGCGTGAGATGGAGTACCGGCTGTTCGGGCAGGTGACCCGGGCGCTGATGCACGCCGCCACGGTAGACCCATCGGACATCGCCACCCGGATCGACGCGCTCGACTGGAACCGCCGCCTGTGGTCGGCGCTGGCCACCGACTGCGCCAACCCCGACAACGGAATGGACCAGGCCCTGCGGGCCCGGATCATCTCCATCAGCCTGTTCGTGGGACGCCACTCCTCGGCCGTGATGCGCGGCGAGGAGGATTTCGAACCCCTCATCGACATCAACCGCATGATCATGCAGGGGCTGGCCGGACCCGGCGCTCCGGCCCAGGCGGCCTGACCTCGCCGCACTGGGCAAGTATGGCCGGCCCGGCGGAAACTGCCCCGCCGCGAGGTGGGGCCGCCTGGATACCCGTCGGATAAGTCGAAGCTTTCCTCGTTCCTGGAACGGTCCGGTTCTTGCGTCGGCGTGCGCGAACCAGAACCGGTTCGACGGCCAGAAGGCCGTTAACCACCCGACCAGAATGGAAGGAACAGCCGATGGTCATGTCGGTCAACACCAACGTGGGCGCGATGATCGCGCTCCAGAACCTGAACGCGACCAACGCCCAGCTGGCGACGACGCAGAGCCGGATCAACACCGGCAAGTCTGTGGCCAACGCCAAGGACAACGGGGCCATCTGGGCGATCGCCCAGGGCCAACGAGCCGAGATCGGGGCGCTGGGCGCGGTGAAACAGTCGCTCGACCGCGGCGTCGCCGCGGTGGACGTGGCGCTGGCGGCGGGCGAGACGGTTTCCGACCTCTTGCTCCAGATGAAGGAGAAGGCACTCGCGGCGACGGATGCGTCGCTCAAGACCGCGGCCCGGGCCGCCCTGAACGAGGATTTCGTCGCCCTGCGCGACCAGATCGCCTCGGTCACCGCCAACGCCGAATTCAACGGGATCAACCTGCTGGAGACGGGGGCGACGGGGTTCGCGGCGCTGGCCAATGCGCAAGGCACGTCGACGCTCACCGTCGGCGCCGAAGTCATGGCTCTGGGCAGCGCGAACGTCTCGGTGGCGGCGACCCAGTCGATCAGCACGCTGACGGACGCGACGAACGCCCTGGCGGACGTCACGGCCTCCATCGACACGGTCTCGGGCGCGCTGGCGCGGCTGGGCACCAAGTCGAAGGCGCTCTCGACCCACATCACGTTCGTCGGCAAGCTGACGGATGCGCTGGAGGCGGGGGTGGGCAACCTGGTCGACGCCGATCTGGCGAAGGAAAGCGCCAAGCTTCAGGCCCTGCAGACGAAGCAGCAGCTGGGAGTCCAGGCGCTGGGCATCGCCAACCAGACGCCGCAGCTGGTCCTGTCGCTGTTCCGCAGCTGATTCACGTCAGGTTCTCGCAGGCGCCGGAGAGGGACACCTCTCCGGCGTCTCGCGTTCAGCCCAGCCCGGTCGCCTGAACGAAGGTGGAAAGGGCGCGGCTGACCAGCTCCCACGCCAGCCAGATGAACAGGACGACCCCGGTCACGCCCAGCCAGCCGACCAGCACGACCAGGCCATCGCGCTGCATCAGTCCGAAGCCGAAGGTGGAGATGATCAGGGCCGGCACCAGGTTGCCGCCCCAGATCGGCAGCACGAGAATGCAGGCGAGGGCGACGGTGGCGACGCCGATGAGGATCTCCGACAGCTCGCTGGTCATCATGTGGAGCCGGGGGCGCGACAGCCGCTCCACGACCCTGACGCGCGGCAGCACCTTCGCCACCCCCTCGCGGTAGGCCTTGCGTTCGATCCAGCGCTTCATCGCCCAGCGCGGCAGCCACAGCTGGTCCTGGCGGGTGGCGAGCTGCAGACCCATCAGCAGCAGCGGGGCCCCCAGGATGGTCGTGGTGCCCGGAATGATGCCGATGGCGATGTTGAGCAGGCCGAAGAACAGCATCAGGGCGCCGAAGCCCCGCTCGCCGAAGGCGTCGACCAGTTCGCCGAGATAGAGGCGGGGGTCGTCCTTCCGGCCGATGTCCTCGATCACCTGGGAGAAGGACCGGATGTCGCTCTGATAGTCGTAGTCGGGCATCGGGCGACGGCTCGGCTGGACGGTTGTCACGGCGATCTATGCACGTCGGGGCGCAAGCGCCACTTAACAAACCTCCATATGAGGCTGCGGCGGCCGACGGTCAGGCGTCCGACTTGTGCTCCGGCTTGTCCTTGCGGCTGGTGCTGGCCATCTTCTCCAGCTCCTTTTCGGTCATCGACTCGGCCATCGACTTCGACGGCCCCTTGAGCTTCGACTTCGGCGTGTCGCCGCGCTTGGCCGACAGGGCGGCTCCGGCGGCCTTCTGCTGGGCGGCGGATTTGGCGGGCATGGCTGACTCTCCTGCGTGCAGTGACAATCGTTTCGCCGCCTCGCGGGTTCCGGCGGCGCGGGTCAGGGCACGAGGTGCAGACGGATCTCGTTTTCGAGGACTTCAACGGTCGCGGCCCTGGCTTTCAGCCGGAACCAGCCGAGGTCGAGGTCGACGGGGGCCGGTTCGCCACCCGCCGCCGCAGCAAGCGGCTCCAGGCCGACAAAGCTGGACAGCAGCACGATCTGGCGGGCGCCTGTCCCCACCATTTCTGTCAGCACCGAACGGTCCGATATCCACAGGTTCACATCGCCGATCCGCACCGTCAGATAGCTGACGTCGGTGAGCGCCAGCACCTGATCGGGCAGCGGCGTCATGCCGGCGGCGTGGAACGACATCTCGAGTTCGGACGCGCGCACCGGAGGAACTGCGACGTGAATCGCCAGTCTCAGCGGCGCTCCGGCGAGGAACTCCTCACGGCTGGACGGCGCCAGCGGAGCGCGAGCCAGCTTGCCCGCCATCTCCTGCCGCAGCCGGTGGTGTCCGTATCGCCTGAGCAGGGCGACGGGGTCTGACTGCGCGGCGCCTTCGCCCAGCGCCTGCGCCAGACGAGCGTCCAGGTGCGCTCCCGTCTCGATGTCGGCGCGCCAGTCGACCCCCAGGTCGTCCAGAAGCCAGGCCAATGCGGCCCCGACGCCGTACGCCCTCCCGCGGAACCAGTTGATCGAGAATCCGCCGGGCGCGTCGTTGAGGTCCCGGCGCAGAGCCTCGACGATCCGCGCCCGGGCGCGGTCCGGCCGTCCGGCGACGATCGCCCCGCCGCTGACCCCGACGTACTCGGCCGTCCCCTCGCTCCATTCCCTGTAGGCTTCGGCTGTCGCCACCGCCGGATCGAGGGTGGACAGGCGGTGATGGCGCAGGGTGAGGTACCGTGCCGCGAGGCGGCGCCGGTCGTCCGGCCGACGGGCGTTGAGAGCCTCTGCCAGGATGCGCCGCTCGATTTCCGCCGCGGCCGCGAAGCCGGCGAGGTCTGGAATGAGGGAGACGTCGACGAATTCATCGGAGCCTTCCCCAAGCCAGCGGAAGGCTGCCGTCTGATGGTCGTGGAACTGCTCGTGGAAGAGGGTCTCAAGATCGGCGACGTCGCCGTCGTACTTCAGGGCGACCGTATTGACGACGCCCGAAGGATAGTCGAGTTCGTAGCTGCTCACGGCCCCGGGAAGCGCGCCCGGTCGAAACTCCGGACCTTCCGGCGCCGCGTCCCCGGCGAAGACCGCGCCGGTCTCCGGGTGATGGATGATGAACGGCTGCCCCTCTGGCCAGAAGCCGGGCCAGAGCCGGGACAACGCATCTTGATGGGCGATAATCCGGGCGACCGCCGCCTCGAGGTCCCGCCGCGATGTCGGGTCGGCCGACGCCGGAGATGCGGCCAGCAACCCGGCGCCGACGACGACCGCAAGCCGCATCATCCCCCCAGCAACTCCCGCCCGATCAGGAAGCGCCGGATTTCGTTGGTGCCGGCGCCTATGTCGTAGAGCTTGGCGTCGCGGACCAGCCGTTCGACGGGCCACTCCTTGGTGTAGCCGGCGCCGCCGAGGGCCTGCACGGCTTCGAGGCTGACCTTCACTGCATTCTCGGAGGCCAGCAGGATGGCGCCGGCGGCGTCGTAGCGGGTGGTCAGGCCGGCGTCGCACGCGCGGGCGACGGCGTAGACGTAGGCGCGGGCCGAGTTCAGGGCCACGTACATGTCGGCGACCTTGCCCTGCATCAGCTGGAACGAGCCGATGGCCTTGCCGAACTGCTTGCGCTCGCGGACGTAGGGCAGGACGACGTCCAGCGCCGCCTGCATGATGCCCAGCGGACCGGCCGACAGGACCGCGCGCTCATAGTCGAGGCCGGACATGAGCACGGCCGCGCCGCGGCCCTCGCCGCCCATGATGTTCTCTTCCGGAACCTCGCAGTCCTCGAACACCAGCTCGGCGGTGTCCGAGCCGCGCATGCCCATCTTGTCCAGCTTCTTCGAGACGCTGAAGCCCTTCATGCCCTTCTCGATGAGGAAGGCGGTGACGCCGCCGTTGCCGTCGCCGGTGCGGGCGTAGACGACCAGGGTGTCGGCGTGGGGCGCGTTGGTGATCCAGAACTTGGTCCCGTTCAGGACGTAGCGGTCGCCCTTCTTCTCGGCGCGGGTGCGCATGGACATGACGTCCGACCCCGACCCGGCCTCGGACATGGCCAGCGACCCGACGTGCTCGCCCGAGATCAGCTTCGGCAGATAGCGCTGCTTCTGCTCCTCCGTGCCCCAACGCCGGATCTGGTTGACGCACAGGTTGGAGTGGGCGCCGTAGCTGAGGCCGATCGAGGCCGAGGCGCGGGAAACCTCCTCCATCGCCACCACGTGCTCGAGGTAGCCGAGCCCCAGGCCGCCGTACTCTTCCTCGACGGTGATTCCGTGCAGGCCCAGCTCGCCCATCTCGGGCCACAGCTCGCGGCGGAACTGGTTGGTTTCGTCGATCTCGGCGGCCATCGGCGCCAGACGATCGGCGGCCCAGCGGGCGGTGGTCTCACGGATGGCGTCGGCGGTTTCGCCGAGGCCGAATTCCATCGATTGGGGGGCGTTCGGAATGCTCATGGCGCGGGCGTAGCACCGCCCGGGCCCCGGGCAAAGTCAGTCGCGCCGTCCCCAGCGCCGGTACAGGTTCCACGACGAGATCCCGACGCAGGTCAGGCCGATCAGCGCCAGCACCCAACCGATTATGGTGAAGTCGCCGACGAACGAGTCGTCCGTCATGGCCTTGCGGAAGGAGGCGGCCGCGGCGGCGCAGGCTCCGAGCCCGACCAGGCCCATGACCAGGAAGGCGCCGGTTTCACCCCGGCCGAAGCGGCGCGGGACAGCCGGGTCGCTTTCGTGACGGAGGACCGAGAGGGACGCTTCGTCGCCGAACAGCTCCGTTTCCGCCGGGGGCGGGTCGCCGCGCTGATCGGGGCCCCACGGCTCTCGCTCGCCCTCGACGAAGTCGGCCTCGACCGCGGGCGTGAGAACCAGGGGCTCGACGGGATCCTGCGCCGTCGCGCCGGCCGCGCCGGGGGCCGGTTCGTCCGGCGGTGCGGCCGGTGCGGTCACGGGCGGTTCGGGCGGGGCTTGCGGCGTGGACGGGAGCCCGAGCGGCTCCGAGGCCTCGGGTTCCGGCGCTACGGCGACTTCCGCGGCCTTGGGCGCGGCCGGTGCGAGCACGGGAAATCCCGGCAGCGGCCCGCTGCCGACGCCCACGTAGGGAAGGAAGCGCTGGTGCACCGACGCCTGCGCCGGCGGCAGGAACGCCGGCTCCCGGGGGGCCCAGTTCCCGGACGACGATGTCGTCGGCGGAGTCCCCGCCGGCGGCTCCCGGGCGGGGGCGTCCGGGGCCGGCGCTTCGCCCGGCAGGACGGAGACCGCGGCCGCGCCGGCGTCGGCCGATTCCGGCGCAGGCGCCGGCGAGGGCGTCCGGGGCGGAGGCAGGGGGGCCGCCAGCAGGTCGGCGAGATGGATCGGCGCCTGTGGATCGGCCACGAAAAGGGCGCGCTCGGCGGCGCGACGGCGCAGCGCGCTGTCCGGCGCCGGGGGCTCCGGCCACCCGATCAGGGCGTCGGCCGCTTCACCGGCGTGGCCGGCGTTCAGCCGCTGGAGCACATCCGACTGCAGGAAGCGCTCGACGCCCACGGAGACGGCGAAGCTGGCGAGGGCGTCGAATTGATGCTGGTTCAACGGGATCGTCACCCGCTCGTTCAGCGCCTTGACCACCGGAAGCAGGTCGTACTGGAGCAGCAGTTCGGCGTCCTGCTCCCCGACCGTCAGTCCTTCCCGCGCCGAGGCGGTGTGGCCGTAGCCGATCGTCCAGCGACCCTCCTCGTTGAGGACGGCGCGCGGGCGGAATCCCTCGAAGCTCTTGATGAGCACGATCCCTTCGCGGGAGACCTTCAGACGTGATCTGGCCGTTTCGGACACCGGATTGACCCAAATCGAGACGCAAACGCTCGCTCGACAAGGGAACGAGCAAGCCTCGCGCCTAGAGCAGGACGACGGTCGCCAGGCCGAGGAAGATCAGGAAACCGAAGAAATCGGTCGTCGCCGTGACGAAGACGGCGGAGGAGACGGCGGGGTCGAACTTCAGGCGCGACAGGGTGAGCGGCGTCAGCACCCCGACCGTGGCGGCGACCATCAGGTTGAGCACCATGGCCGCGGCGATCACGGCGCCGATGCGCCAGTCGCCGGACCACAGGCCCGCCGCCACGCCGATGAGGGGGGCGAGCAGCAGGCCGTTGGCGAGGCCGACCACCAGCTCGCGCCAGAAGGTGCGGTTGGCGTTGGAGCTGTTCAGCTCGCGCGTCGCCAGGGCGCGGACGGTCACCGTCAGGGCCTGGGTGCCGGCGTTGCCGCCGATCGCGGAGACGATCGGCATGAGGATCGCC
Source organism: Caulobacterales bacterium RIFCSPHIGHO2_01_FULL_70_19 (assembly GCA_001794825.1). Classification (GTDB taxonomy): domain Bacteria; phylum Pseudomonadota; class Alphaproteobacteria; order Caulobacterales; family Caulobacteraceae; genus Brevundimonas. The sequence goes on from MGLK01000038.1 coordinate 14,212, forward strand.
AGGGCGACGATCTGCTCGATCGTCGCGCCGAACCACGAGATGACCATGGCCCCGAGGACCGCGGTGCCGAGGTTGATGGCCAGCCACGGCACCCGGCCGCGGACGATCTCGGACACCGAGGAGCCGCGGTCCTCGTCGGAGACGCCGGCGAGGCGGAGGATGTCCTCGCGGTTCTCCTCCTGGATGATGTTGACGATGTCGTCAACGGTGACCTGTCCGACCAGTCGCCCGGCGCTGTCGATGACCGGCGCCGAGATCAGGTGGTACTTCTCGAAGATGTAGGCGACCTCTTCCTGGTCCTGGTCGACGGCGATCTCGTTGACCGGATCCATGATGTCGGCGAGCGGCGTGGCGCGCGGCGTGCGCAGCAGGCGGCTGACGGGGACGCCGCCCACGGGGCGGTTCAGCGGGTCGACGACGTAGATGTCGAAGAACAGCTCGGGCAACTCCTCGCCCTGGGCGCGGACGTGGTCGATGGTGTCGCCGACGTTCCAGAACTGCGGCGCGGCCATGACCTCGCGCTGCATCAGGCGGCCGGCGGAGTCCTCGGCGTAGCCGAGCGAGCTTTCGATGGCGGCGCGGTCGACCTCGGGCATGGCCGCCAGCACCTTCTCGCGCTGGTCCTGCTCGAGGTCCTCGACCACGGCGGCGGCGTCGTCGGAGTCGAGCTCCTGCAGGGCCTCGGCGAGGGTGAGGTGCGGGACGCGCTCCAGCACCTCCTCGCGGATGCCGTCGTCGAGCTCGGGCAGGGTCTCGGCCAGCAGGTCCGGCGGCAGCCAGAGAGTGACGACGGCGCGGTGCTCGGCCGTGAGGAAGCCCATCAGGTCGGCGACGTCGGCGGGATGGAGGTCCTCGAGCAGGCCGCGGAGCTTCAGGCCGTCGCCGTCGTCGGCGGCGTCGACGACCTTTTCGACGAAGGCGGGGGTGAGGACGTAGTCCTCGTCGAGGGCGATGTGCTCGACGTCGGCGTCCTCGGGCGACAGCGGGGCGGGTGCGGTGGTGCTCACGCGTCGACCTCCCTGCCTGTCAGATCAGCACTATGCCGATGAGTCGCCGTTCCTGGGCCGCCAGTGCGCGACCGGTGAAAGCGCGTCTGTCGACCATGACATTGCGGGGGTCAAGTGAACCGCAGCCGTTTGCGGGCGAATGCGTGTCCTGACCCGGGTTCCAGGCGCCGCCCGAAAGCGAGGGCCTGAAGCGCCCTCGATCGAGCAGCCCTGCTACGCCAAGGCTTCGCAGGGCTTCCTGCTTCGCCTCGAGCCGATGGACCCGTCCCGCGAACCCCGAAGGGCGAAGCAGGCTGGTGCGGTCGAGAAGACTCGAACTTCCACGGGTTGCCCCACAGCGACCTCAACGCTGCGCGTCTACCAATTCCGCCACGACCGCTCGCATCGGAGGGGGGCAGATAGCGGAGGCGGGGGGGAAAGGGAAGGGGGGACGGGGGGGAATTAGGCAGTAGGCAGTAGGCAGTAGGCAGTAGGCGACGGGCGGCAGGCGGCAGGTCAGCGCCCGGGGTGGCTGCGCAGTTTCGAAATCAGACCGGTGAGCATGCGGCCGACTTCATCGGCGAGCCGCAGGAGGGGCTCTGTCGTCGCTGGCGCGGAGAGCCCAACGCGCTCGGCCAGTATCAGGTGAGTCTCAAGCTCCTTCAGGGACCCCTGCGCTATCCGCAGGAAGCTGACGTAGGCGTGCCTGGTTGAGCGACCGTAACCCTCCGCGATGTTCGCGGCGATCGATGCGGACGCCCTGCGGCTCTGGGACGTGAGTCCGAAAAGCTCTTCCCGGGGCCAGGCGCGCGTCAGTTCATAGGTTGCGACGGCCAGCTCCATCGCGCGCTGCCAGACAAGCAGATCCCGGTAGCTGCGCACCTCGGCCATGTCCCTTTCCCCGAATGAGGTTCGCCGAGACTCCTACTGCCTACTGCCTACTGCCTACTGCCTACTGCCTACCGCCTGACCCCGCCTCGCGTCACGCCGCCCCCGCCATGAAGTCGTAGACGTCGGCGGGGCGGGTCACGGTGATGGCGATGCGGTCCTCGCGGATCTCGATGGCGCCGCGGGCGACGGGGTGGTTGTTGGCGAGAATCCAGACCTCGTCGTGCTCGGAGGCGTCGAGCGGAATCACCGCCCCGCGCCCCATGCGCAGCAGCTGGGCCATGGGCAGCACGGAGCGCCCCAGCACGACCGAGATCTCCACGTCGACGGCTTCGATCTGGCTCATGGGGGTACTCGACGCTGACGGAACTTCGGCGGGGTGATCTTGCATGACGCTCCCGGCCCCCACATTGGGGCGTCATGGTTTCCCCAACCTTAAGCGAATCGACGGCGAAGCTGGTCCGGGCCGACGGCCGTCCGGCCGGCTGGGCCGTGTCGTCCGGCTACGTCGGCTACCCGGAGGCGGTCGCCGCCATGGAGGCCCGGGCCGCGGCCATC
>MGLK01000038.1:16654-19492 GCA_001794825.1 Caulobacterales bacterium RIFCSPHIGHO2_01_FULL_70_19
GCTGGAGCATCCGCCGCTCTACACCGCCGGCGTGTCGTCGAAGGACGCCGACCTGCTCGATCCCGGCCGCTTTCCGGTGCACCGCACGGGGCGGGGCGGGCAGTTCACCTACCACGGGCCCGGCCAGCGGGTGGCCTATGTGATGCTGGACCTGGACCGGCGCGGCCGCGACGTGCGCGCCTTCGTGCGCGGGCTGGAGCAATGGATCGTCGGCGCGCTGGGCGAGTTCGGCGTGCCGGCCGGGACGCGCGAGGGCCGGGTCGGGGTCTGGGTCGAGCGCAAGGGGCCCGGCTGGTCGCGTGAGGACAAGATCGCCGCCATCGGGGTCAAGGTGCGCCGCTGGGTCAGCTTCCACGGCATATCGCTGAACGTCGAGCCCGACCTGTCGCACTTCGCCGGCATCGTGCCGTGCGGCATCCAGGAGCATGGGGTGACCAGCCTCGTCGATCTAGGCGTGCCGGCGACGCTGGACGAGGCCGACGCCGCCCTGAAGACCAGCTTCCGGCGGGTGTTCGGGGAGGTGCGCGAGGCGGCGGCGCCGGTCTGAGCCGTCGCGGACGGCGGCCGGGGCTCAGACGGACAGGGCGTCGCCCTCGAGGCCGGCCGCCCGCCGCCGACGCAGGATGTCGGACCAGTGGTCGGCGAGCGTCAGCAGCGCCTGGCGGCGGGCCGGGTCGTCCTCCGGCACCGCGTCCTCGATCAGGCCCGAGAGCTCGCGACGAATGTCGTCGTCAGACTTGCTCATGCGGGCACAAGGCCTTGGCCGGGAAGAAGTTTCAGCGGAGCGGGAGATTTCCTGCCGCCGCCGACGGGCCGGCGCGGCCCGGTTCCCGTGGCGAGGGGGCGTCAGCCGGCCGGGCGGCGGCTGCGGCGGTGGTGGTCGAGACGGTCCACGACGTCGGCGATGAGCTGGTCGGTGGTGAAGCCGGTGACGTCGCGGCCGCGGTCGTCGGGCGCGGCGCGGGCGATCAGCCGCCACTCGTGGGTGCGGCGCGGTTCGGGGGCCTCGAGCACGGTGAAGGCGGGCAGCGGCCGGGCGGCGGCGACGAGCCGGTAGGCGAAGGGCCAGTCGCCGGCGGGGGCGGTCAGGACCGCGCCGTCGGCGTCGCGCTCGACCGCCGCGGCCACGCCCTCGTCCTCCAGCCCGCGGCGCACCGCCTCCAGCGCCGGCACGGCGTGCTGCTCGATCTGGCGGTCGATGTCGCGGCGGCGGGCGGGGGCGAGGATGCGCTTGAGCCGCTCGCCCAGCGGCGGGACCGGGTGGCGCACCGCGACGCCGCGGCGGTCGGCGTTCATCTGGCGCACCAGACCGAAGGCGAGCGCGATCATGATGACGGTGAAGGGCAGGGCGGCGACGAGGGTGGCGGCCTGCAGGGCGCCCAGCCCCCCGGCCAGCAGCAGCAGGGCCGCCGCCAGACCCTCGACCGAGCACCAGTAGACCCGCTGCCAGCGCGGCGTGTCGTCGGCGCCGCCCGAGGCGATGGTGTCGATGACCAGCGAGCCGGAATCGGCCGAGGTGACGAAGAAGACCGCGACCAGCAGCACCGCCAGGCTCGAGGTGATCGCTGCGCCGGGCAGGAATTCGAAGAAGCGGAAGATGGCGGTGGACAGGTCGGCCTCGACCGCCGCGGAGATGGCCCCCGCGGCTCCGCCCATGTCCAGGGCGATGGCGGTGTTGCCGAAAGCGGTCATCCACAGGAAGGTGAATCCCGCCGGGACCAGCAGCACGCCGAGGATGAACTCGCGCACCGTGCGCCCGCGGGAGATGCGGGCGATGAACATGCCGACGAACGGCGACCAGGCGATCCACCAGGCCCAGTAGAACAGGGTCCAGTTGGCCATCCAGTCGCGCGGCTCGTAGGCGTACTGGTTGAAGGTGCGGACGAAGAACTCGTCCAGGTACAGGCCGAGGTTCTGGAACACGGCCTTGAACAGGAAGCCGGTCGGCCCGACCGCCAGCACGAAGACCATCAGCAGCACGGCCAGCACGAGGTTGAGCTCGGACAGGCGGCGCACGCCGCGGTCCAGCCCGGTCAGCACCGAGACCATGGCCGCGCCCATGACCAGGGCGATCAGGCCGACCTGCACCCCCGCCCCGACCGGCAGGCCGACGAGGTAGTTGAGCCCGCTGTTGATCTGGGCCACGCCGAAGCCCAGCGAGGTGGCGATGCCGAACACCGTCCCCCAGATGGCGAAGATGTCGACCGCGTCGCCGATCGGCCCCTTGATGCGGTCGCCGAGCAGCGGATACAGGCCCGAGCGCAACGTCAGCGGCAGGCCCTTGCGCCAGGCGAAATAGGCCAGGGTCAGGCCGACCAGGGCGTAGATGGCCCAGGCGTGCACCCCGTAGTGGAAGAAGGTGATGACCATGGCCTCGCGCGCCGCGTCGAAGGTGCGCGGCGCCACGTCGGGCGGGGCGATGTAGTGCTGGATCGGCTCGGCGACGCCGAAATACATCAGGCCGATGCCCATGCCCGCGGCGAACAGCATGGCGATCCACGACAGCCACGGGAAGTCCGGCTCGGCGTCGTCCGGCCCGAGCCGCAGCCGGCCGGTGGGGCCAGCGCCAGGGCGATCACGGTCAGCAGGAACCCGGCCACGGCGGCGATGTAGAACCAGCCGAAGGCCCCGATCACCCGCGCCTGCGCCGCCTGGAAGACGCGGTCCGAGGCGCCGGGCGCCGCCACGGCCACGGCCAGCAGGGCGCCGATGATAAGACTGGCGCCCCAGAAGACGCGCGGGTTCATGCGGGAGCGAAGCATGGCGAAGGAAGCGTGGCGGGAGGCGGGGAGTTCCCGGGGGGAAGGGGGTGCGGCCGGCGGCGCCGGCCCGGAGGTC
>MGLK01000038.1:19503-20279 GCA_001794825.1 Caulobacterales bacterium RIFCSPHIGHO2_01_FULL_70_19
CACAGGCCGGTCCGCCCCCCGGAAGCCGTCGCTGCAGACGTCGGCAGGGGGTGGGAAGCGGTCGTTCGGCCATCGGGCATTCCAATCCTCTGCCGAGCGCGCCACAACACGGACTGTCATTTAGGAACGCCCCTCATGAAACTCACCTTGGTCGCGGCGAGCCGGTTGGTCCTGGTGATTGCAGCATCATGCGCGACGATCCCCGCCGGTGCCCAAGATCGCCCGCCCATAAGGCCCCCGGAATACGTGGAACCACGGGTATACTCTGCGACTGAAGCCGTTCGTGGGGTCGCCTCATCACCAACATCTGGCCTGTTCGGGCAGTTCGCTTTCGTTGTTAAAGGCTGGGGTCGAGATGATGAGCGCATCTTCCTCAACTCCGAAGCTGACTATCGGGACGCCGGGACGCTCACCGTCGCTCTAACTGGACAGGCGGTCGCCGCCTTGAGGGCTCAGTCCGGCGGGTCGCCCGACCGGCTGGTTGGCCGGACGATCGTGGCGAGTGGTGTCGCACGCCGCGCCCGCATCAACATATCTGAGAATGGCCGAGCGACCGGGCAGTTCTATTTCCAAACGCATGTCACCATCAGCCAAGCCGATGATATTCATCTCGTCCCCGGTCCCGCCCTGCCGATTATCGTGAGCCCTTGAAGCGGCTGAGCGAGGGAGCCGCAAACCCCTCCAAGTCCGCAATGGGTCGAGGCCGTGTAGAAACGCGCTGAGCTGGCGTGGGGCGGAGGTGTTATCGAGGCGCAGAGCGCCTCCTTCTCAGGCTC
>MGLK01000039.1:0-14161 GCA_001794825.1 Caulobacterales bacterium RIFCSPHIGHO2_01_FULL_70_19
AACATCGGCCTGATGAAGGCGGTCGACAAGTTCGAGTACCGCCGCGGCTACAAGTTCTCGACCTACGCCACCTGGTGGATCCGTCAGGCCATCACCCGCTCGATCGCCGACCAGGCGCGGACCATCCGCATCCCGGTGCACATGATCGAGACGATCAACAAGATCGTCCGCACCAGCCGCCAGATGCTGCACGAGATCGGCCGCGAGCCGACCCCGGAGGAGCTGGCCGAGAAGCTGGCCATGCCGCTGGAGAAGGTGCGCAAGGTGCTGAAGATCGCCAAGGAACCGATCTCGCTCGAGACCCCGATCGGCGACGAGGAAGACAGCCACCTGGGCGACTTCATCGAGGACAAGAACGCGGTCCTGCCGATCGACGCGGCCATCCAGTCGAACCTGCGCGAGACCACCACCCGGGTGCTGGCCTCGCTGACGCCGCGCGAGGAGCGGGTGCTGCGCATGCGCTTCGGCATCGGCATGAACACCGACCACACGCTGGAAGAGGTCGGCCAGCAGTTCTCTGTGACGCGCGAGCGGATCCGGCAGATCGAGGCCAAGGCGCTGCGCAAGCTGAAGCACCCGAGCCGCAGCCGGAAGCTGCGCAGCTTCCTCGACAGCTGAGACGAAATGAGGGGCGGCTCCGCAGGGGGCGCCCTTCTTTTATGCTCTCGCGACCGCGTGAAGCGGGCGGCGGCGGGAATCAGCTAGCCTCCCGCCGATGACGCCGCGTTCAAGCCATCCGCGATCCCTCCTCGTCGCCGGCCTCGCGGCGCTGCTGGCGGGCTGCGGTCCCATGCTTCCGGATCGCCCGCGACCGGGTCCCACCACGCCCGGGCGGGCCGAGGCGCCGCTGGTCGGCGGGCTGATCGACCGTCCGATCGATGGCGGGACGCGCGCGGCCGTGCTCAGGGAGAGCGCCGAGCTCACCCGATGCGTCGCCGAACTGACCGCGGCGCGCGTCGAGTTCCGCCCGAAGCCGGACCGGACGGACGGCGAAGCCTGCCAGCAGATCCAGGCCGGCCTGCTGGGCGCCGACATGGGCACGGTGGCGCGGATGAACCCGGCTCAGCCGGAGATGACCTGCCGGCTCGCCCTGGCGGTGAGCATCTGGCGACGGCAGTCGCTGGAGCCGGCGGCGCGGGAGCTGCTGGGTTCGGACGTGGTCCAGATCGACCACTTCGGGGCCTACGCCTGCCGCAACGTGAACAACGGCGTCGGCAGCACCCGCATCAGCGCGCATGCGCAGGCCTCGGCGCTGGATGTGGCCGGAGTGCGGCTGCGCGACGGGCGCAGGATCGGCCTGTCTGACGACTGGCATGGCGACGGGCCCGAAGCGCGCTTCCTGCGCCGGATCCGGGACGACGCCTGCCGCATCTTCGGCACGGTCCTGAGCCCGGACTACAACGCCGTCCACCAGGACCACCTGCATCTGGAAGCCACCGACACCCGCTTCTGCCGCTGAGCCGGCGACGGGCGCGGAAAAGGGCGGCCCCGGGCGAGCCGCGCCTTCACGCCAGGAAGGGCAGGTTCAGGCCTTGCCTTCGAAGATCGGGGCGAAGCCGCCCCACATCATGCGCTTGCCGTCGAACGGCATGTCCATGCCGTCGAAGTCGGGGTCGTTCATCATCTCGGCGAAGCACTTGTCGGCCGTGGCCCGGTCGGGCCAGCGCAGCCAGGAGAAGACGACCTCCTCATCGGCCTCCTTCTTCACGGCGAGGTCGAAGCCGGTGACCTTGCCCGCCGGGACATCCTCGCCCCAGGCCTCCACATGTTCAATGGCGCCGTACTTCTGGAACAGGGGCCAGGATTTGCGGGCGGACTCTATGTACGCCTCCTTCTTGGCCGCCGGGACGGGAAGGAGGAAGCCGGTGATGTAGGACATGGTGAGTCTCCTGTGAAAGGGCCCTGACGCTCGCCTCGCTGAGGCTGGCGGCTTGAGGCCGGGTTACGCGACGGAGTCGGCGGCGGCCTCGAGGGCGGCGATGTCGATCCTGCGCATGCCCATCATCGCCTCGAAGGCGGCGCGGGTGCGGGCCGGATTCGGGTCGTCGTAGAAGGCCATCAGGCGGCGCGGGGTGATCTGCCAGCTGACGCCCCAGCGGTCCTTGCACCAGCCGCACATGCTCTCCTGCCCGCCGGCGCCCACGATGGCGTCCCAGAGACGGTCCGTCTCGGCCTGGTCGTCGGTCAGGACGATGAAGGAGACCGCCTCGGTCTGGGGGAAGTGCGGGCCGCCGTTGAGGCCCAGGTAGGGCCGGCCGGCGAGAGTGAACTCCACCACGAGGTCTTCGCCCACGCGCGTCGAGGGGTTGTCCGCGGGGCTCCGCACCGTCCGGTCGATACGGCTGTCGGGAAGGCCGAGCGAGACGTAGAATTCGGCTGCGGCGCGGGCCTGGCCTTTGTCGTACCAGATGCAGGGGACGATCTTGTCGGTCATCGCGGGCTCTCCCTCTCCGCTCGAGTTGGACGGTGTGCGCCTCTGTGTTATCTAAGTCAACGATGAAGTTAGAAAAAGTAACCAACACTCACGGCCGCCGCTACGACGACGCCTGCGGGACGGCGCACGGGCTGGAGATCCTCGGCGAGCGCTGGGCGCTGCTGGTGGTGCGCGAGCTGATGCTCGGGCCGCGGCGGTTCGGCGACCTGCGCGCCAGCCTGCCCGGTCTGAGCGCCAATGTTCTCACCCAGCGGCTGGAGGGGCTGGAGGCGGCCGGGGTGGTGGTGCGCCGCCGCCTGCCGCCTCCGGCCTCCGTCCCTGTCTACGACCTGACCTCCTGGGGCCGGGAGGCGGAGGCGGTGATCCAGGCGCTGGGCCGGTGGGCGGCCCGCTCGCCGGACCACGATCCGACCCTGCCGCTCAGCCCGGTGTCGATGATGCTGTCGCTGCGCACCATGTTCGACCCCGCGAAAGCGGGGGACGCCCTACTGGCTCTCGGTTTCCGCTTCGGCGAGGTCGCCTTCCGGGTCTGCGTGGCCGACGGTGTTCTGACCGTCGAGCGCACCGCGCCCGAGCACGTCGCCGCGGTGGTCGTCGGAACGCCGGAAGCGGTGGCGGCGGTGATCTACGGCGACGCCGAAGGGGCCGCGGCGCGGATGCGCGACCTGCTGACGGTAGAGGGCGATCCGGACGCCTTCCTGCGCTTCGCCGGCTGGTTCGAGCTTCCTCCGAAGGCCCCCCGTCCGGCCTGACCGTCAGGCCAGCAGGTCGAGCAGGGTCCCGGTCATCTCGTCGGCGGTGCGGAGCACCGAGGCGTTGGCCTTGAAGGCGGTTGCGGCGCCGATCCGCTCGACCGTCTCCCCGGCCAGGTCGGCCAGCGGATCGGCGGCGGTGCGGCGGGCGCTGGCCTCGAAGCGGGCGGCTGCGGCGGTCAGTCCGGCGGCGGCGATGGCGTGGGCCTGCATGGCGGTCTCCGGTGCGTCCGGCGAGGATGCGTCCGCGAGGCTAAGGACGCGCCAACAAATCTGGTGAACGGGAACCGATAGCGACGTTCGTCGAATGGACAGTCGCCGGGGGACATGATTGGCTGGGTCCGCGCCCCGCGGAACTGGACGGTCGCCATGATCAGCCTCGCCCACCTGAAGCGCCGCCTCGGCCAGTACGCCGCCCTCTGGGTCGCGGCCTTCCTGCTGTCGGGAGCGGCGGTCCTCGCCGGTCTGACCCTGACGGATCTGATGGCGGCCACCGACGCCGTGCTGCCCCCGCTGCTCGCCATCGTCGCCCTTGCGCTGGGCGGCGGCGTCGTAGCCAGCTTCGTCTCGCGGGAGACCCTCGGGACGAAGCTGCTCGTGCTGCTTCTCGCCCTCTTGCTGACCTTGCCCGCGCTCTGGGCGCCGGTTTCGGCGGCGGTGGCCATCGCCTTCTTCGCCGACCGCTCGATCGAGTATTCGCAGGCCTACGCGGGCTTCCAGATCGGCGTGGCGCGGGTGCTGTTCCCGGTCAGCCAGGCGGTCGGGGACGGAGCCCTGTTCGGCTGGGTGTGGCAGGCCTTCCAGTGGATCTCGACGTTCGTCGGCTTCCTGTCGGCGATGGCCAGGGTGTGGCCGATGCTGCGCCGTCTGCTGGGGCCGGAGCCCGCCGACGAGGGAGCCTGATCCGCCCGGCCGGCCAACCGGCTCCCCCGGGGGGGGCAGTCCTTCAGGGGGCTGACGAGGAGCCGGGCGACGGCGGAATCGTCCCAGCGAGAACCCGAAGCGGCGGGATGGTTCGTCCGCGCGGCCGCTTGCCCCGCGGCGACGGCGGAGTCATCGTTCCGGGATGAGCACGCAAGAGCCGGCGGGCGGACGCTTCGCCTCGTTCGAGGCCTTCTATCCGTACTACATCCACGAGCACTCCAACCGGACGTGCCGGCGCATCCATGTCGTTGGCTCGGGGCTGGTGCTGGTGGCGCTGGCGCTGGCGGTCGTCACCCTGAACCCGTGGTGGCTGCTGGCCATGCCGGTGATCGGCTACGGCTTCGCCTGGGTGGGGCATTTCTTCTTCGAGAAAAACCGTCCGGCGACCTTCCGCTATCCGCTGTGGAGCCTGATGGGCGACTGGCGGATGTTCTTCGAGACGATCAGCGGCAGGCGCCGGTTCTGACCGTCAGCGGTTGGCCGGGTCCTGGAAGGCGAACAGGCTGACCGCCAGCACGGCGGCCGCGTCGCGATCCGGCGAGCCGGCCGGCGGCAGGTAGAAGGTGGGACGCAGGCCGTTCAGGTCGACGCCGCCGATGTCGACGCCGTCGCGACTGAACACATAGCCCATGACCCGGCCGCCGCCCCACGGCAGGCCGCCCACGCGCCGGGTCTCGACCCGGTAGACGGCGTCGCCCCAGGTCATCTCGCCGGCGCGCTGCGGCTGCTGCAGGCGCGCGAACAGGCTGCCGCGGGCGAGGGCGAGGGTCAGACGGGCGCCGGCCGGGGCGCCGCCGCTGTACTCGCAGTCGTAGCTGAGGGTCTCCCGGTCGAAGGTGATCCACAGGATCTGGCGGTGGCTCTGCCCGCCGCCGCAGTCGCCCCGGACCTCGCCCAGCGAGGGGCCGGAGATGTCGAACTCGGCCCGCGCCATGTCGCGGGACTGCCACGGCAGGCGGGTGCTGGAGCCGCGCGAGCTGACCGATCCCGTGTATTCGCCGATCGCGAAGCCGGGCCGGAAGAGGCCGGGGCCGCGTCGGCCTTCAAGTCCGATCCGCTCGGTGCGTTCGGTCATGGGCGCGGCGTCCTGCGCGGCGGCGGGAACGCCCGCGGCGAGCGCGACGGCGGCGACGATGCTGGCGAGTTTCATGGGCCCCTCCTCCCGAGGAGGCGGAGCCTAGCGCGCTTTCGCCGAACATCAATCGGCGAGGAGCGGCCTCAGTTCGAGCCGGCCGAGGTCGTGTCGGTCGAGGCCATCAGCGTGGCCTGGCTGGGCACGCGGTCCCACGACGGCGGGCAGCCGTCGAAGCGGCCGGCGTCGATGATCGAGACGCGATCCTGGTTGAAGCGCATGGCGGGCTGCATCGAGCCGCGGCCGTGGCCGGTGTACAGGTCGATCTTCTGGCCCTTGATGGCGCCCCCGGTGTCGGAGGCGTACCAGTAGCCGTCGTGGATCGTGCCGTCGGGCATCCGCATGCCGACCGTTTCCGGGATGAACAGGCGGGTGCGGCGCGGGATGTAGCGCGGGTCGACCGCGACCGTGCGCATCGGGATCGGACGGCAGCCGAGGCTGTCGTTGCCCGTCGCTCCGCCGCCGCCGGCATGGTAAAGGTTGACCCGGGCGCTCCAGCGCGGGTCGGCCTCCAGAAGGGCGCGGGCGTCGGCCGGAAGTTCGGCGTCGCTGGCGGAACCATCGTCGGACGGGGTCGTTGGTTCGGAGCCCAGGCCGCTGGCGACAGCGGCTTCGTAGGACACCGGTTCTCCGGTAACCGCCGCTTGGGCGGGGAAGGCCAACGCCCAGACGAGGGCGAGCGCAGCGGCAGTGCCGAACATGCGATGACTCACGGAATCACCGGCCCCTGACGCGTCCGGCGAGGCGGGTTGTGCCGCCGGAATATGTCGAAATCCAGTCGTCAGGGACCAGGTGCGACCACCTGTCCGGTGCAGCGGTGGATAAGCCGGCCTTGGCGATGGATGAGCGGAATCGCCGTCGGCAACGGCTACGATGTCTGATAGCTGTATTCGCAGATCAGAAACTCTATGCTGGCGCACGATGCTTACTGTCTATGGAGACATTCGCTCGGGGAACTGTTTGAAGGTTCGCTGGCTGCTGGATTGTCTCGGGCTGGATTATCAGTGGATCGAGACGGACGTCATGTCAGGGGCGACCCGGACCCCAGAATTCCTCAAGATGAATCCCGCCGGACAGCTGCCTGTGGCGGTGCTGGCCGACGGACGGCCGCTGGCCCAGTCGAACGCCATACTTGTCCACATGGCCGAAGGGTCGGACTGGATCCCGGCCGACCCCTGGGCCCGGGCGAAGATGTTCGAATGGCTGTTCTGGGAGCAGTACAGCCACGAGCCGTACATCGCCGTGGCGCGCTTCCAGCGGACCCTGGCGGGCCGGACGGCGGACGAGATCGAGCCGCGGCTGATGGAGCGCGGCCACGCCGCCCTGGCGCGGATGGAGGCGGCGCTGGCGGAGGCGGACTGGCTGGCGGGGGGCGGACCGACCCTCGCCGATCTGGCGCTGGTCGCCTACACGAGGGTCGCGCCGGAAGGCGGCTTCGACCTGGGGTCGTACCCGGCGGTTCGGGCGTGGATCGGACGGGTGGAGGACGCCTTCGGGATCGTCTAAGGCGGAGCGTCTTCCGTCGGAGTCCCTCCATGAAACGCCTCGCCCTCGCCGCCGCCGCCGTCTGCGCCGTGGCGGTCGCCGCCGTCCCCGCCGCCGTCTCGGCCTGGGGAAACACCGGACACCGGCTGATCGGCGTCGCGGCGGTGCGGGCCCTGCCGGACGAACTGCCCGCCTTCCTGCGCACGCCCGGGGCGGCGGCCGAGATCGGCGAACTGTCGCGCGAGCCCGACCGCACCAAGGGCGGGGGCCAGCCGCACGACCGCGAGCGGGACACCGCCCACTTCATCGACATGGACGACCAGGGCCGGGTGATGGACCAGCGCGGCATGTCGATCGACGCCCTGCCGCGGCTGAAGTCCGAGTACGACGCGGCTCTGACGGCGGCGGGGCTGGACGTCGACGACGCCGGCTACCTGCCGTACGCGATCATGGACGGCTACCAGCAGTTGGTGCGGGACTTCGCCACCTGGCGGGTGCTGCACGCCGCCGAGGCGCGCGAGACCGATCCGGGCAAGCGGGCCTGGTACCGCGAGGACCGGCTGCGGCGCGAGGCCCTGATCCTGCGCGACGCCGGCTATCTGGGGCACTACGTCGGCGACGGGGCCCAGCCGCACCACACGACGATCCACTACAACGGCTGGAACCGCGACACGCCGAACCCGGAGGGCTTCACCACCTCGCGCCAGACGCACGGCGCCTTCGAGGGGGCGTTCACGGCGCGGGTGGCGCGGCTGGACGCGGTGGAGGCCGCGATGCGGGCGCCGCAGCTGGAGGGGTTCGACCTGCGCGCCCGCGTGCCCGCCTATCTGAAGACGACCCTGGCCGAGGTGCTGCCCTTCTACCGGCTCGAGAAGGCCGGCGGCTTCGCCGAGGGCGACCCGCGCGGGCGCGACTTCGCCCTCACGCGTCTGGCCGCCGGAGCCTCGGAGCTGCGCGACTTGATCGTGCTGGCGTGGCGAGACTCCGCGGATGACGAGATCGGCTGGCCGAAGGTGAAGGTGGCCGAGGTCGAGGCGGGAACCGCCGACCCGTGGCTGGCCATGTACGGCGAGGACTGACGGGTTGAACCCGTCCCCGGAGCAGCTGATGGCGCTGGCCTCGCAGCTGCGCGCCGAGGGGCGGGCGGCCGAGGCGGCGGCGGCTTACCGGCGACTGCTGGCGATCCTGCCGGACCTGCCGGACAGCTGGTACAACCTGGCCCTGATGGAGCGGGCCTGCGGGCGGTTCGAGGCGGCGCTGGCCGCCTATGACGAGGCGCTGCGGCGGGGAGCGACGGGGCCCGAGGAGATCCGGCTGAACCGGGCCGTGATCCTCACCGACGACCTGGGGCGGCACGAGCTGGCCGAGGCGGAGCTGGCCGCGGCGCTGGCGCTGGCGCCCGACTACCTGCCGGCGCTGCTGAATCTCGGCAATCTGCACGAGGATCTCGGGCGGCGCGACGCGGCGAGGGCGGCGTACGAGCGGGCGCTTGAGGTCGATCCAGGCAACGCTGTGGCGCTGGCGCGGCTGGCGGGGCTGAACCGGCCGGAAGGTGTGGACAATCCGGTGATCAGGCGGCTGCGGGCGGCGCTGGACGCGCCGGGGCGGAGCGCCGACGAGCGGGCGGAGCTGGGCTTCGCCCTCGGGCGGGCGCTGGACGCGGCGGGCGCCTACGACGCGGCGTTCGAGGCGTATGGGGCGGCCAATGCGGAGAGCCGCGCGGCCGGGCCCGGAGTCCGCTACGACCGGGCGGCGCACGAGACCTTCGTCGACCGGCTGATCGCCGCCTTTCCGCAGCCGGCGAGGGCGGAGCCGGACGGGGAGGCGGGCCCGGTGTTCGTGTGCGGCCTGTTCCGGTCCGGCTCGACCCTGGTCGAGCAGATGCTGGCGCGGCACAGCCGGGTCACGCCGGGCGGCGAGCTGGGCCTCGTCCCGGCGCTGGCCGGGCGCATCCGCGCCTATCCGGAAGCCCTGGCCGGGGCGCAGGGGAGCGAGCTCGCCCGGCAGGCGCGGGCGCTCTATCTGGAAGGGCTGCGGGCGGCGCGGCCCGGGGCGGACGTGGTCACCGACAAGCGGCCGGACAACTTCCTGCACATCGGCCTGATCAAGGCGATGTTCCCGGACGCCCGCATCGTGCACACGGTTCGGCAGCCGCTGGACGTGGTCCTGTCCAACTGGTTCCTGCACCTTGACCGGTCCATGCCGCAGGCGCTGGACCTGGAGGACATGGCTCACTGGCTGCTCCAGCATGACCGGCTGATGGCCCACTGGAAGGCGCTGTATCCGGACATCGTGGAGGTCGACTACGACCGGCTGGTGGTCGAGCCGCGACCGGTGCTGGGAGGCCTCCTGCTACGCCTCGGGCTGGGTTGGGAGGAGGCGGTGCTGGACTTCCGGGCGGCCTGGACGGGGGTGCGGACGGCCAGCGTCTGGCAGGTGCGCGAGCCGTTGTACCGCCGCTCGTCGGGACGCTGGCGGAACTACGCGCGGCATCTCGGTCCGGTGCGGGCGATGCTCGGGCTTCCGCCGGGGGAGGCGGAGGGCTAGTCAGGCCCGATGTCCGAACCTCTTCCCCCCGTCGTCATCCTCGACAGGCCGCAGCTGGCCGACAACATCGGCGCGGTGGCGCGGGTGATGGCCAATTTCGGCCTGTCCGAGCTGCGACTGGTCAGCCCGCGCGATGGCTGGCCGCAGGATCGGGCGTGGGCCGCGGCCTCGGGCGCCGACTGGGTGCTGGAGGGGATCCGGGTGTTCGGCAGCGTCGCCGAGGCCATCGCCGACCTGACCACCGTCTTCGCCACCACCGCCCGGCCGCGCGAGACGCGGATGCCGGTCCGCACCCCGCGGGAGAGCGCGCGGCTGCTGTACGACGACGCGGCCTCGGGCCTGAAGGTCGGCCTGCTGTTCGGCGGCGAGCGGGCGGGGCTGGAGACCGCCGACATCGCCCTGACCGCCGGCATCACGACCATCCCGATCGACCCGCGGCACCATTCCCTCAATCTCGCCCAGGCGGTGGCGATCAACGCCTACGAGTGGCGAACCCTGATCCTCGACGCCCCGCCGCCGAAGTTCCGCGAGGGCGCGCCGCCGGCCTCGAACGCCCTGCTGCTGGGCATGTACGAGCATCTGGAGGCGGAGCTGGACGCCGGCGGCTTCTTCCATCCGCCGGAGAAGAAGCCGTCGATGAGCCAGAACCTGCGGGTGATGCTGGGCCGCGCCGCCTTCAGCGAGCAGGAGGTGGCGACCTTCCGCGGTGTGATCCACGCGCTGGCGAAGGGGCGGGGGCGGCTGCTGGAGAAGCTGGCGGCGAAGAAATCCTCCCCCGCAGGGGAAGGGAGACCGCGGAGCGGCGGCGGGGGCGCGGAGGGCTGACCACCGTCCACCACGCTTCGCATGGTCTCATGCGGGGGGGGGAGCTACCCGGCCAGCTCCCCGACGAACGCCGGCACGATCTCCGTCGCCGGGCCGTGGCGCGTCTCGTCGAAGAAGCGGCTGCCGAGCGACGGCTCGAGGTTGAGCTCCACCGTGCGGGCGCCGGCCCAGCGCGCCTGCTGGACGAAGCCGGCGGCGGGGTAGACGGCGCCGGAGGTGCCGATGGAGACGAACAGGCCGCAGGCGGCGAGCGCCCGCTCGATGCGGTCCATCTCCAGCGGCATCTCGCCGAACCAGACGATGTGCGGGCGGAGGCGGCCTTGCGGATGGAAGGGCGAGGGCTCGTCGGCGGCGAGGTCGCCGGGCCAGTCGCAAACCTGGCCGGTGACGGTGCACGCGGCCTTGAGCAGTTCGCCGTGCATGTGGATCAGGCGGAAGCCGGGCCCCGGCGGCGTCTCCGCGTGGGCGCGGTCGTGCAGGTCGTCGACGTTCTGGGTGACCAGCAGGAAGTCGCCCTCCCAGCGGGCGGCGAGGTCGGCCAGGGCGCGGTGGGCGGCGTTGGGCCGGACGGTCGCCAGGTGGCGGCGGCGCTGGTTGTAGAAGTCCTGCACCAGGGCCGGGTCGCGGGCGTACGCCGCCGGCGTCGCGACGTCCTCGACGCGATGGCCCTCCCACAGGCCGTCGGCGGCGCGGAAGGTGGGCACCCCGGACTCGGCCGAGACCCCGGAGCCGGTGAGGATGACGAGGTTGCGGTGGGCCATTCGCGCTTATCGCCCTTCTCCCCCTGCGGGAGAAGGTGGCCGAGCGCAGCCACGTCGGATGAGGGGTTGAAAGGCGTCGCCGCCGGTGCGACCCCTCACCGTCGTCCCGGCTGCGCCGGTCCGCCACCCTCTCCCGCAGGGGGAGAGGGGAAGATGTTGGAGGCCTCACCATGAAAACCCGCGCCGCCGTCGCCTTCGAGGCCAAACGCCCGCTCGAGATCGTCGAGGTCGACCTGGAAGGGCCGCGCGCCGGCGAGGTGCTGGTCGAGATCAAGGCGACCGGCGTCTGCCACACGGACGCCTACACGCTGGACGGGCTGGACAGCGAGGGCATCTTCCCCTCGATCCTCGGTCACGAGGGAGCCGGCGTGGTGGTCGAGGTCGGGCCGGGCGTGACCTCGGTCGAGGTCGGGGACCACGTGATCCCGCTGTACACGCCGGAATGCCGCCAGTGTAAGTCGTGCCTGAGCCGCAAGACCAACCTGTGCACGGCGATCCGGGGGACGCAGGGCAAGGGGCTGATGCCGGACGGCACGTCGCGGTTCAGCTACAAGGGGCAGCCGATCGCCCACTACATGGGCTGCTCGACCTTCTCGAACTACACGGTCCTGCCCGAGATCGCGGTGGCGAAGATCCGCAGGGACGCGCCGTTCGACAAGGCCTGCTACGTCGGTTGCGGCGTGACCACGGGCGTGGGCGCGGTGGTCAATACGGCCAAGGTCGAACCGGGGGCTAACTGCGTGGTGTTCGGCCTCGGCGGCATCGGGCTGAACGTCATCCAGGGGCTGAAGATGGTCGGGGCCGACATGATCGTCGGCGTCGACATCAATCCGGCCAAGGAAGAGTGGGGCCGGCGCTTCGGCATGACCCATTTCGTCAATCCGAAGACCGTCGACGACGTGGTGGCGCATCTCGTCGACCTGACCGGCGGCGGGGCCGACTACACCTTCGACTGCACCGGCAACACCACGGTGATGCGCCAGGCGCTGGAAGCCTGCCACCGCGGCTGGGGCGAGAGCGTCATCATCGGCGTGGCCGAGGCGGGGCGCGAGATCAGCACCCGGCCGTTCCAGCTGGTCACCGGCCGTGTCTGGCGCGGCTCGGCCTTCGGCGGCGCGCGGGGGCGGACCGATACGCCGCGGATCGTCGACTGGTACATGGACGGGAAGATCGAGATCGACCCGATGATCACCCACACCCTGCCGCTGGAGCGCATCAACGAGGCCTTCGACCTGATGCATGCGGGGGAGAGCATCCGGTCGGTGATCGTCTACTAGACAGTTGCGTTTGGAAACGGACCACGGCTAAGCTCCTGCAACGAGCAGGAGGAGGCCAGCCATGTTCACCCATATCACCGTCGGCGCGAACGACGTCGAGGCGTCGCGGCGGTTCTACGACGCCGTGCTGACGGCGCTGGGCCACGAGCCGGCGCAGGGGCCGGATCCGAAGGGGCGCTACTGGTGGCGGACGGCGCGGGGCGCCTTCGCTGTCGGCAGGCCGATCGACGGCGAGCCGGCCTGCCACGCCAACGGCGGCACCATCGGCTTCGCGGCGAAGACGCCCGAGATGGTCCACGCCTTCCACGACGCCGGCGTCGCCGCCGGCGGCCGTTCGATCGAGGACCCGCCGGGCGAGCGCAGCGGCCCCTTCGGCAGGCTGTACCTCGCCTATCTGCGCGATCCCGACGGCAACAAGGTCTGCGCCCTGCATCGTCCCGGGTAGTCGCTGCGCGCCTTCCGGGATGACAAGGAGGGGGGTAGAGGTCGGGGCATGGAAACGACCAAGACCCACATCGTCCACGGCGGAACCCTTCGCTACCTGAAGCACGACAGCGCCGTGACCGGCACGCCGATGACGCTGTCGGTGTTCACGCCGCCGGGAGACGGGCCGTTTCCGGTGCTGATCTGGCTGAGCGGCCTGACCTGCACCGAGGACAACTTCACCACCAAGGCCGGCGCCTACCGGGCGGCGGCGGCGCACGGGGTGATCATCGTCGCGCCGGACACCTCGCCGCGCGGCGAGGGGGTGGCCGACGATCCGGCGTACGACCTCGGGCAGGGGGCCGGCTTCTACGTCGATGCGACCCGGGAGCCGTGGGCCGCGCACTTCCGCATGGAGAGCTACGTCGTCGGGGAGCTTGTCGCCCTGATCGACCACGCGTTCCCGACCACGGGCGCCCGCTCGATCTCCGGTCATTCGATGGGCGGGCACGGGGCGCTGACCCTGGCGCTGAAGCATCCGGAGCTGTTCCGCAGCGTCTCGGCCTTCGCGCCGATCGCGTCGCCGACCCGGTGCCCGTGGGGGGAGAAGGCCTTCGCCGCCTACCTGGGCGACGACCGCGCCGAATGGGCGAAGCACGACGCGGCGCGGCTGATCGAGGCGGGCGCGGCGGCCGGGCGGTATGACGACATCCTCGTGGACCAGGGCGACGCCGACGCCTTCCTGACGGAGCAGCTGAAGCCGGAGCTGCTGGTCGCGGCGGCCGAGACGGCGGGCCAGAAGCTCACCCTGCGGATGCAGCCCGGGTACGACCACTCGTACTTCTTCATGGCCAGCTTCATCGACGACCACGTGGCGTTCCACGCCGAACGGCTGAAGGGCTGACCATGGCTGACGATCCCGCCGCTCCCGACCACTCGGCCATGTTCGGCGATCTGTGCCGGCAGGTCGGCATCTGCCTGCATCCCAAGGGCGAGGCGCGCGTGATCGCCGCCCTGCCGCGGGGCCTCGACGCGGCCGTGCGGGCGGCGCTGGAGGCCGAGGGGATAGACGAGCCCTCCGCCTCCGGGGACCTGAAGCGGGCGATCCGCGACTGCCTCAAGGCGCACGTGGGCAAACGCTGACGGGGCTTCGTGGTATGAGGAAGCCTCGCAGGAGGCTTCCGATGAGACCGTCCGCCCTGATCCCGGCGCTCGCCGCCGTCCTGACGGCCACGTCGGCCGCCGCGCAGCAGCAGATGGTCGACCCCGACTTCCGGCCGGCCGTCGCGCGCCCGGCCTATGCATCCGACGGGCCGAGCGTGGTGATCGATGGGGCCCACCACAACTTCCACACGGCCGACGGGCAGTACGCCCCGTTCGCAGCGCTGCTCCGGGCCGACGGCTACGAGGTGCGGGCCGGGACGGCGGCGTTCGACGCCGGGGGACTGGACGAGGTCGACGTGCTGGTGATCGCCAACGCCGGCGCCGTCCACGAGCCGACGGGGCCGATCTTCACCGGGGCGGAGATCGCGGCGGTCGAGGCCTGGGTGCGGAATGGCGGGCGGCTGCTGCTGATCGCCGACCATGCGCCGTTCGGGGCG
>MGLK01000039.1:14172-65249 GCA_001794825.1 Caulobacterales bacterium RIFCSPHIGHO2_01_FULL_70_19
GGGGTGCGGATGGGCAAGGGCTACGCCTTCGCCATCACCACCGGCGGGAGCGTGACGACCAACCTGGTCTATCCGCCCGAAGCCTTCGGGGCGCACCCGATCATGACCGGGGGCGGCGCGGACGAGCGGGTCGAGAGCGTGACCGCCTTCACCGGGCAGTCGCTGGCCGGGCCGGCCGGGGCGACCGTGCTGTTGCCGCTGACCGTCGGCGCGCGGGAGGCGGCCGACCTGCCGACGCTGCAGCGCCTCGTCGCGCGCATCGAGGCCGGCGAGGCCGCCGACGCGGTGACGGCGGAGCTTTCGGCGGCGGCCCTGCCGGCGCAGGCCCTGGCCTTCACGCACGGAGAGGGACGGGTGGTGGTGCTGGGCGAGGCCGGCATGCTGTCGGCCCAGCTGGTGCGTTTCCCGGAGGGCAGGCCGGATCTCAGGTTCGGGATGAACGTCGCGCCGGGCAACGCGCGCTTCGGACTGAACGTGATGCGCTGGCTGAGCGGATCAGGCGGCTAGCCCTTGCGGCCCCGGCGCTCGCCGTCCCGGTCATGGTCGCGGCGGCCGCGGTGGTCGCGACGGTCGTGGCGGTCACGGCGGTCCGGAGGGGCCGGGACGTAGACCGGCGCCACGTAGGTGGGCTGGTTCGCCATCCACGCCGGCTGGCAGTACTGGCGGGGGACGCCGTACGCGTCCGTGTACCAGGTGCAGACCGGCTGGTTCTCCAGTTCCCAGGCCAGGGTGTCGAGGCCGTGGGCGAGGTTGTCCCAGAACTCGGGATCGCTCGCGCAACCCGTGAGGCCGAGGCTCAGCCCCGCGACCGCGCCGATCGTTTTCCATCCGGCCATGCCCGTCCTCCGGTCCGCCCGGAGAGGACCGTCGGGCAACCGGTGCGGCGCGGCAACCGTTCGAAACCTGACGGAATCAACGCCCCGCGCCTTGGGCGAGGCCGTCCGGCCGCCTACATCCGGCGCCGTACCCTTTGTCGAAACAGGAGCCTCCCCATGGCCTTTACCCTTCCGCCCCTGCCGTACGCCTATGACGCCCTGGAGCCGGCGATCGACAAGGAGACGATGACCTTCCACCACGACAAGCATCACCAGGCCTATGTCGACAACCTGAACAAGGCGGTCGACGCCGACGGCAGCCTGCAGGGCAAGTCGCTGGAAGAGATGTTCGCCGGCATGTCGAAGCTGCCCAAGGCGGTGCGCAACAACGGCGGCGGTCACTGGAACCACAGCCTGTTCTGGGAGCTGCTGGCGCCGCAGGGCCAGACCGGCGAGCCGTCGGCGGAGCTGGCCGCGGCCATCGACCGCGACCTGGGCGGGATGGACAAGTTCCGGGAGGACTTCAACGCCGCCGGCGCCGCCCAGTTCGGCTCGGGCTGGGCCTGGCTGATCGTGCAAGACGGCAAGCTGAAGATCACCTCGACGCCGAACCAGGACAACCCGCTGATGGACGTGGCGGACGAGAAGGGCGCCGTGGTGCTGGGCGCCGACGTGTGGGAGCACGCCTATTACCTGAAGTACCAGAACCGCCGGGCCGATTACCTGAAGGCCTTCTGGTCGGTGGTGAACTGGAACAAGGTCAACGAGCTGTACGCGGCCGCGACCGCCTGAGGCCTCGTCGGGCCGCCGGGTTTCGCGCCCGGCGGTCTGGCGTCGCGCGGCCCCGCCCCCAGATAACCGGGACCATTGATCTTCCGGAGCGCCGCCATGACCTTCCACGCCCGCCTCGCCGCCGCCGGCCTGCTGCTCGCCGCCCTCGGCGCCGGAGCCTGTTCGCCGGAAGAAGGGAAGGGCGCCGGCGTGGAGACCGCCGGTGCGACCGTGGCGGCGTCGGAGGACGTCCAACCGTTCCGCATCGGGGCGCTCGAGGCCGTGGCGCTGAGGGACGGCGCCCTGAACCTCCCCGCGAGCGACGCGGAGATGAGCCCCTGGGCGCCGGCGGAGGCCGCCGCCCTGCTCGGCGCCGCGGGCGTGGCGGACGGAACCATCCACCTGTCGATCCAGCCGCTGCTGGTCCGCGACGGCGAGCGGCTGGTGCTGATCGACACCGGCGCGGGCGGCGAGATGGGGACGGAGAACCGGCTGCGCGGCTCGCTCCGGGCGGCGGGGGTGGAGCCGGGGCAGGTCACGGACGTGCTGATCTCCCACGCCCATGGCGATCACATCGGCGGCCTCGCGGCTGACGGAGCGCTGGCCTTCCCCAACGCCGTGATCCGGATGGACGAGGCGACCTGGCGGGAAATCCGCGAGGAGCCGCGGCTGGACGACCTCGTCCGGCTGATCAGCCCGCGCGTGCAGACGTTCGCGGCGGGCGCCGAGGTGACCCCGGCGATCACGGCCGTGGCGCTGCCGGGGCACTCGCCTGGGCATACGGGCTACGAGATCGGCTCCGGCGACGACCGGCTGCTGTACATCGGCGACGCCCTGCACAGCTCGATCATTTCGGTCCGCGCCCCGGCCCTGCGCAACGCCTGGGACTCGGACGGCGCGCTGGCGATCCGCACCCGCGAAGGCCTGCTGGAACGGGGCGCCAGCGACGGCATGCGCATCTATGGCGTCCATTTCCCCTTCCCCGGCATCGGCCGCTTCGAACGCGTCGACGGCGGTTTCCGCTGGGTTCCGGAACGCGGCGCGCCGCTGCCGGCCGAGCACCCGGCGACCGGCGCGGGCTGAGCGCGCCTTGACTCCGGCGGGGCCGGACGCGATAAGCCCCGCCTTCACGCCCCGGGCTTCTGTCCGGGGCGCGTTGCATGACGGACGATGCGTGGACCGCCGTTGGGATCGTCCCTCCAATCCGGGAGGGACCGGGCCGCATCAACATAGAGAGTGACTTATGTCCAAGCGCCACAGCGCCAAGTACAAGCTCGACCGGGCCATGGGTGAAAACCTGTGGGGCCGCTCGAAGTCCCCCGTCAACAAGCGCAGCTACGGCCCCGGCCAGCACGGCCAGCGCCGCAAGTCGAAGGTCTCGGACTTCGGCCTGCAGCTGAAGGCCAAGCAGAAGCTGAAGGGCTACTACGCCAACATCACCGAGAAGCAGTTCTCGGCCATCTACGCCGAAGCGACCCGCCGCAAGGGCAACAGCTCGGAGAACCTGATCGGCCTGCTGGAGTCGCGCCTGGACGCCATCGTCTACCGCGCCAAGTTCGTGCCGACCCCGTGGGCGGCCCGCCAGTTCGTCAACCACGGCCACGTGACCGTGGACGGCAAGAAGGTGGACATCGCCTCGTACCGGGTGAAGCCGGGCCAGGTGATCGAGGTCAAGGAGAAGAGCCGTTCGATGGCGCTGGTGCTGGAAGCCCAGCAATCGTCGGAGCGCGACGTCCCCGACTACCTCGAGCTCGGGGATCGCGGTTTCTCGGTTCGCTACGTCCGCGTGCCGGAGCTGGCCGACGTGCCGTTCCCGGTGAAGATGGAGCCGAACCTGGTCGTGGAATACTACTCGTCGTAAGCGCGAGCCGCACGACACGGAATGTGAAGGGGCCCCGGAGAAATCCGGGGCCTTTTTGCGTCAGAACAAGGACGGCGGCGGTTTCCTTCCGGAGCGAACCGGGGCAAAATCAGGGCGTTCAGAAAATCCGGGCGCAGGAGGCCGGGATGAAATCGTCCACCGTCCTCGCCATCGCGCTCGCTTCGGCGCCGCTGCTGACCGGCTGCGCCGTGTTCGACCGCCTGCGAGCCGATAGCCCGGCGGAGGCCGTGGCCCTGCCGGGGCAGGTGGAGGCGATCCACGCCGCGGCGATCGCAGACGACCAGGCTGTGTTCTGGGTCAGCTCGAACGGATGCACCCGGAAGGCCGATTTGACGCCTGTGGTGCGGCCCGCGCGCGACGGAGCCGTGATCACCCTGCGACGGCTCAAGGAGGACTCGTGCGGCGAGCCTCTGCCGCAGGGGGTGGAGATCAGCTGGTCGTTCCAGGAGCTGGGGCTCGAACCCGGCGCGCGGGTGACGGTCGAGAACCCCTACCAGTTGCCGCGGACCTGACCCCGCCGAAGCCTGACGGATTGTTCACGTGCCGTTCAGGCGCGGAGCGGGCAGATAGCGGCCAAGCTTCGGTACGGAAGCGGTCTCGTCATCCGGATAGGGGAATCCCTCATGCTTCGTTTCGCCCTCGTCATCGCCATCACCGCGCCGCTGCTGGCCGGCTGCATCGTAATCGCCAGCGAAAAGCCGACCACCAGCGTGGTTCACCAGGCCCCGGCGGAAGCGGCCCAGTAACCCGTCAGGGGCGACCGCGGGTCGCCCCTCATCACCTTTCGAAGGCCGGCAGGATGTCGGCCGGGATCCGGTGCGGCCGCATCGTCGCGGCGTCGACGAGCACCCATTCCGTGACTCCCTGGGCGCAGAGCCGCCCCTCGCCGTCCTCGATGCGGACGTAGCGGTTGAAGCGCGGACCCTGCGGATCGCCCACCCAGGTGCGAGCCTTCACGCCCCGGGCGTCCGGCATCAGCGGCCGGAAGTAGTCGATCTCGTGCCGGGTCCCGACCCACGACCACTTCGCCCGGGTCCCCGCGTCGAAGCGGGCGTTCCAGTGCGCCGTACCGGCATCCTGGAGCCAGCCGACGTAAACCACGTTGTTGACGTGGCCGTTCTCGTCGATGTGCTCGGGCCGAACTTCCAGCGGGAGCTCGAAGATCTCGCGGTCCGCCCGGGGCTCCAGGTGCGGGCGCGCCATCAGGCGTCGGCGTCGCCCAAGGGCACGCCCTTGTCGGCCATCAGGGTCTGCAGTTCGCCGGCGTTGAACATCTCGCGCACGATGTCGGAGCCGCCGACGAACTCGCCCTTGACGTACAGCTGGGGGATGGTCGGCCAGTCGGTATAGGCCTTGATGCCTTCACGCAGGGCCTCGTCCTGAAGGACGTCGACGCCGACGAAGGGCGCGCCGATGTGGTCGAGAATCTGCACCGCCAGCGAGGAGAAGCCGCAGCGGGGCGCGTCCGGCGTGCCCTTCATGAACAGCACGACGTCGTGCGACCGGACGGTCTCGTCGATGAAGTTGCGGACGGGGTCGGCGACGGCTTGGTCGGTCACGGAACTGGCCTTTCGATGAAGGCCGTGAGCTAGGGGCGGCGCACCGCAGGGTCAAGGGCGGCCGGGCGACGCAGACCCGGTCAGGCCGCCTTGGCGGTGTTGATGCGGGCCATCTCGATCTGCGCCGCCAGACCCGGCGGCATGTCGCGATCAGGCACCAGGGCCAGGGTGTTGAGCCGCTCGACGTCCGGAGCCTCGATGAGGACGCTGGATACCGACGGGTCGGTCAAGGCGTAGGCGAGGCAGATGGCTTCGGCCGTCCAGGCGTTGGTCTGGTGCAGGAAGGCGAAGGTGCCGGCGCCGGCGAGCGGATCGTTCTTCGGCCGACCCTTCGGACGGCCGAAGCCGAGAAAGCCCTTCTTCTCCACATGGGCCGAGGCGGCCTTCTTCGCGGTGTCGAGGCTCTCGGGGAAATAGTCGTAGACGAAGACGGCCATATCCTGCTCGCGAGCGATGCGCAGGCGATGGCGGATCTGCCACGGAGAGTTGACGTGGTAGGGCGTGGCCAGGACGTCGAAGGCTCCGGTGGAGACGTAGGCGTCCATCACTTCGCCGTCGCCGGAAACGCCGAGCAGGCGAACCCGCTCGGTGGCGCGCAGGGCCTTGAGGGCGTTCAGCGACGACTGGGGCAATTCGTGGTCCGCCGGCTCATGCAGGATGGCGAGGTCGAACCAGCCCAGCCGCGAGGCGCGAAGGGTGCGGTCGATGGCGGCCGTCATGCCCTCTGCGGAGAAGTCGCGATCCGACCCGCGGCGTCCGTCGCCCGCGCCCAGGGTGAGGGCGACGTGGACCAGCTTCCGGTCGACGTGCTGCAGGGCGTCGCCCAGCACCTCGGCCAGGACCGGGTCGGCGGAACAGAGGCGGTAGCTGTTGATGCCCGCCTCGAGGGCCGAATAAATCAGTTCGCGCCCGGCCTCGGGGCCGCGCGCGATGTCCCGCGCGCCAAGGCTGAGGGTCAGGGCCGAGATGGCCCGGCCGGCCGAGCCGAAGGGACGGTAGCGCATGGTCAGTCTCCCGTCGGGGCCGAGGTCTCGAGCGCCAGGGCGTGCAGCTCGCCGCCCATGCGGCCCTTGAGCGCGGCGTAGACCAGCTGGTGCTGGCGCACCCGCGGCAGGCCCGCAAAGGCCGTCGACACGATGCGGGCGCGATAGTGGTCGCCGTCGCCGGCCAGATCCTCGATGGCGATCACGGCGTCGGGGAAGGCTTCGGTGAGATAGCGGCGAAGCTCTTCGACAGGCATGGGCATGGGGCAGGCGGGCTCCGGGTTCGGCCGGAGGATGGCGCGCAAAGCTTAATGTCAGGCTACGCGGCGCGGCGCTCCAGCAGCACCACGGGCTCGCCCTTGTAGACGGCGTCGGCGTAGCGCACGTAGCCCGCGCGAGCGGCGAGGGCGTGCGACGGCGCATTGCCCGGCGAGATCATGCACACGGTGCGGCGAGCGTTCAGAGCCTCGTCGCACCAGGCGAGGGCGGCGGACAGGGCCTCGAAGGCCATGCCCTTGCCCTGGAAGCGGGGGGCGACGCCCCATCCCAGCTCCGGCGCATCGAACGGCGGATCGAGCAGCCGACGGTAGTCGAGCACGCCGACGCTGCCGACGTAGTCGCCGGTCGCCGTTTCACGAATCGACCAGTTGCCATGGCCCAGCGCCTCCCAATGGCCGATGTCGCGCAGCAGGCGGAACCAGACGTCCTCGGACGTCAGGGGCGCAGGGAAGATGGAGGTGGCGAACACAGGGTCGCCCCAGAGTCTGGTCAGGTCGTCGAAATCGGCGACGGCGACGGGGGCCAGGGTCAGGCGCTCGGTGATCAGGGTGGTGGTCATGAAGCCTCGAACAGGGCGGCCGCGCGCTCGACGCGGACTGCGCCGGTCGCGTCCGTAACAGCATAGGTGAAGCCGGGCTGGAGCGCGAAGGCGCCGGCGCGGCCCTGCTTGTCCAGCGCCAGCAAGGCGACCTGGGAGGCGGCGACCCTGGATCCCCGCAGGCGTGCGAGGCGTTCGACGACGCGGCGGCAGGCGGCCGTCGGGTCGAGCCCGGCGCGCATGGCCTCGACAACCGCGTGGGAGCCGGCGACGCGGACGACGTCCTCGCCGACGCCGGTGGCGGTGGCGCCTCCGACCTCGTCGTCGATGTAGAGCCCCGCGCCGATCAGCGGGCTGTCGCCGACGCGCCCGCGCATCTTGAAGGCCATGCCCGAGGTGGTGCAGGCGCCGGCCATTCGGTTGTCGGCGCCGAGGGCGAGCAGGCCGATGGTGTCGTGGTTCCCGGGGCCGCCAGGCGCCGCGCGCCAGTCGGCGTTCTCACTGTTGATGCGAGGGGCGTACTCGGACGTGCGCAGCCATTCCCGCCAGGCCGCCGCGGCGCGGGGGGTCAGCAGGTTCTGCGTCGGGAAGCCCTGCTCCACCGCGAAGGCCCGCGCGCCCTCGCCCACCAGCATCACGTGCGGCGTCTTCTCCATCACTGCGCGGGCGACGGAGACGGCGTGGACCACGTCCTCGAGCGCGCAGACCGCGCCGATGTCGCCGGCCCAGGTCATGACGCAGGCGTCAAGGCTCACGCGGCCGTCGCGGTCAGGCAAGCCTCCGAGGCCGACGGAGCTGTTCGACTCGTCCGCCTCGGCGACGCGACCGCCGGCCTCGACCATGTCGAGCGCCGAACCGCCGGCCTGCCGGGCGGCCCAGCCCGCCGCGTTAGCGGCGGCGCCGAAGTCCCAGGTGGAGACCATGACCGCCGGGGCTTCGGTCCGCGGGCCCGCCGCGCCTGCGACGGCGGCGACCGGTGCGGCGGCCAACAGGGATCGACGGGAGGGGCCGGTCACATCAGCCCCAGTTGCCTGAAGCTGGCCACGCCTTCCCGGCCGACGACGAGGTGGTCGTGCACGGCGATCTCCAGCGCCCGGGCGGCGTCGATCACCTGGCGGGTCATCTGGATGTCGGCGCGGGACGGCGTGGGGTCGCCGGAGGGGTGATTGTGCACGATGATCAGGTTCTTGGCCGAGAGTTCGAGGGCGCGCCGGACCACCTCGCGCGGATAGACCGGCGCATGGTCGACGGTGCCGCGATTCTGGATTTCGTCGAGGATCAGCTTGTTGTGGTTGTCGAGGAACAGAACCCGGAACTGCTCGCGCGGCTCGTGCTGGAGGGCGACGCGGACATAGGAGACGAGCGCGGTCCACGAGGCGATCACCGGTCGGTCGGCCGCCTCCTCGCGTAGCACCCGCCGGGCGACCTCGTGCAGGGCGGCGAGGTCCAGCGCTGTCTCAGCGCCGATGGCCCTGGTGCGGCCGCGGGCGTCCACGGCCTTGACGGTCATCAGGTCTTCGACCGGGGCGGCGAGCACCGCCGCCAGCGAGCCGAAGCGGGCCAGGAGGGCCTTGGCGATCGGTTTGACGTCGCCCTGGGGCTGGCTGCGGAACAGGAAGAGCTCAAGGAGTTCGTAGTCGGGCAGATGGTGCAGGCCGGCGCTGCGCGCCCGCTGGCGCAGGCGCTCGCGATGGCCGGAAAGGCCGGGCGGGGCAGGTGAGGCCCGCTGCGCAAGCGGCGGCTCCGCGCGCGGTTCCGGCACAGGAAACGGGAGCACTGAGGACATGGCGGCCTCCGGTTCACCGGGACGGCACGATGTCAGAACAGACGGTGAACGTCCAGCGCCGTCAGAACTTCGGGCGGAACAGCCCCGCAGGGCTGGCGGTGAACAGCTCGCAGCCGTCCTCGGTGACGCCGATGGTGTGCTCGCACTGGGACGACAGGGACTTGTCGCGGGTGACGGCGGTCCAGCCGTCGGACAGGACCTTCACGTGCGGCTTGCCGAGGTTCACCATCGGCTCGACCGTGAAGAACATGCCCTTCTTGAGGGTGGCGCCCTCGCCGCGGCGGCCGTAGTGCAGGACGTTCGGGCTGTCGTGGAACAGGCGGCCGATGCCATGGCCGCAGAAGTCGCGCACCACCGACATGCGGTTGGCCTCGACCACCTGCTGGATGGCGTAGCCGATGTCGCCGAAGGTGGCGCCCGGCCTGATGACGGCGAGCCCGGCCTCCAGCGAGTCATAGGTGACGTCGATCAGCTTGCGGGCCCGGGCGTTGACGTTTCCGACCGCGTACATGCGGCTGGAGTCGCCATGCCAGCCGTCGACGATGACCGTGTGGTCGATGTTGACGATGTCGCCGTCCTTGAGAACCTTGTCGCTTGGGATGCCGTGGCAGACCACGTGGTTGATCGAGGTGCAGACGGTCTTTTCGTAACCCTTGTAGCCGAGACAGGCGGGGAGACCGCCGTGGTCGAGGGTGAACTCGCGAATGCGGTCGTCGATCTCGCCGGTGGTGACGCCCGGCTTGACGTATTCGGTGATCATGTCGAGCGCCCGGGCCACCAGGTTCCCGGCCGCGCGCATCCCCTCCCAGGCCTCCTCGTCCTGGTGAACGCGAATCTCGTGGGTGCGGACGAAGTGGTCGGTGTCCAGCTCTGGGGTCTCGTACATCGGTCGTCTTTCGGCAGGGCCCTTGTTCATTCAGGGCCGCCAGGGCAGGGCGCGGTCCAGGCGGATCGCTTCGGGCGTCAGGTGGCAACTGTAGCACAGAACCTCAACCCCGCGGGAGGCGGCTTCCCGCAGGGCCGGGCCGTAGGCGCGGTCGATGTCGTCTGCCGTGGTGAAGGCGTCGCAGTCCATGCGCTGGACGATGAACAGCATGGCGGCGCGACCGCCCGTCTCCACCACCCGCTCCAGCGCTCTGAGGTGCTTCACGCCGCGCACGGTGTTGCAGTCCGGGAACTCGGCGAGGCCCGAGGATCGGCTGAAGTGGCAGTTCTTGATCTCGACCCAGCAGGACGGGCGCTGCAGGGCGTCGGGGTCCGACTGCAGGAGGATGTCGATGCGGCTGTCGACGTCGTAGCGGACCTCGCGGCGCAGGATCGGATAGCCCGCAAGCTCGGGGATCCCGCCGCGGGGGATGGCGGCTTCGGCGATGCGGTTGGGGTTCAGCGTGTTGACGCCGACCGGGCCGGCGTCGGGCAGCTCGACGGCCTCGAGCGTCAGCGGCAGCTTGCGCTTCGGATCGGGGGAGCGGGACAGCCAGACCGGCAGGCCGGGGCCGGTCAGGCCGAGCATGGCGCCGGGGTTGGGCACGTGGACGGTGGTTTGCGACCCGTCAGCGAGGATCACATCCGCCAGGAAGCGCTTGTAGCGGCGGATCAGGGTCCCGCGTTCGAGGGGCGACTTGAAGCGCATGCAGGAGGCTCTAGCCTGCGCGGATGAGCGACGCATCCCCCACCGCGGCCGTACTGATCATCGGCGACGAGATACTGTCCGGCCGCACGCAGGACACCAACCTGAACACCCTCGCGCGGTTCCTCGGGGCTCTGGGCATCGAACTGCTGGAGGCGCGCACGGTCGGTGACCGCCGGGAGCAGATCGTCGGCGCACTGAACGCCCTGAGAGCGGGGCACGACTATGTCTTCACCACCGGAGGCATCGGCCCGACCCACGACGACATAACCGCCGACGCGGTGGCGGCGGCGTTCGGCGTGGGGATTGCGGAGCATCCGGAGGCGCTGGCCATCCTGGAGCGGCGCTACGGGGCGGAGTTCAACGCCGCCCGGCGCCGGATGGCGCGCATTCCGGCGGGCGGGACGCTGATCGCCAACCCGGTGACCGACGCCCCGGGCTTCCACATCGGCAATGTCTTCGTGATGGCGGGCGTGCCGAAGATCATGACGGCGATGCTGGAGGACGTGGCGCCGCGGCTGCGGACCGGCGCCGTGGTGCATGCGCGGACCGTGCGGGTGACCGGCGTGGGCGAGGGCAGCGTGGCCGACATCCTGGGCGCGGCGGCGCGGGCGAACCGGACGATCAGCTACGGCAGCTATCCTTTCGGACACGGCTCGGCAGGCGAGATCGGAACGAACCTGGTGGTGCGGGGGCGTGACGAAGCGGCGGTGGAGGCGGCGGTCGAGGGGTTGCTGGCGGCGCTGGGGGAGGCCGGCGTGGCCGCGGCGCGGGTCTGAAATCCCTCTCCCGTGCAAGGTCCCCGGCCCCGGAGCGGGGAGGACGTCAGGCGCCGGCGCGGCCGGTGAAGGCGTCGACGAGGGCCTGATAGGCGGGATTCGGGCGGGCGTCGGCGTCGAGGAGCAGGGCGCTTTCGTCGGCGCGGTTCTTGCCTTCGGGCCGCACCAGCCAGCTGTCGGGGTCGCGCAGGCCCCAGGTGGTGAAGGCGTAGCGCTGGCGCTCTGGCAGGGCGGCGAAGGCCTCGGCCAATTCGCCGACGCGGGCGACCTGCTGGGCGCGGCGTTCGGCGGTGGAGCGCAGGTCCGGGAGATGGCCGCCGTCGCGCTGCATCGGGAAGTCGAGCTCGGAGACGTGGATCGGCAGGCCCAGCGAGGCGGCGTCGCGGAAGAAGGTCGTGATCTGGCCGGCCGGAATCTCGATGTTGAGGTGCGACTGGGTCCCGATGCCGCCGATCGGAGCGCCGAGGGACAGCAGGCGCTCGACCAGGCGGAGGAAGGTCGCGCCCTTGGCCGGGATGTTCTCCAGATTGTATTCGTTGAGAAAGAGGATCGCGTCCGGATCGGCGGCCTTCGCCTGCTCGAAGGCGCGGACCATGTAGCCTTCCTGGCCCAGGGCCCGGCTCCAGTGGCAGTCGCGCAGGCCGTTCCCGTCCTCGGCCACCGGTTCGTTGACCACGTCCCAGCCGGCCATTCGGCCGCGATAGCGGCCAACCAGGGCCTCGATGTAGCGGTCGTATTCCGCGGCGAAGCGATCGCGGGGGACGTCGTCGCTGAACACCTCGCCGCCCTGGGAGTACCAGATCACAGTGTGGCCGTGGACGCGCAGGCCGTGGTCGCCGGCGAAGGCGACGACCCGATCGGAGGCGGAGAAGTCGTGGGCGAAGCCGGGGCCGAGGGTGCGCTCCATCTTCTGCTCCCACTCGGGCGTGAGCTGCGAGCAGTGGCGGAGGACGGCCTCGGTCCAGGCCGGATCATTCAGCTGGCCCGACATGGCGGTCGCGCCGAAGGGGGCGGGGACGAGATCCTTCAGCGGCGCGGCCGGACCGGCAGGGGTCTGGGCGGCGGGGCGACCGCAGGCGGCGAGCGCAAGGCCGGAGCCGAGGAACAGGCGGCGGCTGGGGCCGGTCCTAGACCGCACGGCGGCGGAGGCCGAGCTCGTCGAAGGCGGCGGTCTCGCGCCTGCCAGCGGCGATGAGGCGGTTCAGCCGGGTGGTCTCGGCGACGTGCTCGAACTTCTTGAGCTCCTCGAAGGCGCCGGTGAGGGCGTCGCGCGCACCGGCCTCCTCGGCCTCGATCTCGGCGACGTCGGTCTCGGCCGCCGACTTCCGCACCTTCCAGCCGTTCAGATAGGCCTGCAGCAGAAGGCGGGCCTCGGCGTCCTGGCGGGCGCGTTCCTGCTCGACCTGGGCCTCGGCCTCGAGGACGGCGATGCGCATCTCGGCGGAGACGCGGCGGGCGGTGATCTCGGCGAGGCGCTTCTGCAGCGTCTCGACCTCGTAGTTCGAAATCCGGATCAGCGACTGGGCCCAGGCGGTCATGCGGTGTCTCCGGTTACTGCGGGATCATGCCCTGATTCAGGATAGCCTCCAGCCGGGTAAAGGAATCGGTAAGACGTGTGGCGTCGTCCTTGTCCTGGCCGAGGAAGGCTTCGAGGGCGGGGTTGAGCGCGATGGCGCGGTCCACCACGGGGTCGGCGCCCGAGCGGTAGGCGCCGATCCTGATCAGCTCCTCCATGTTGGCGTAGGCGCTGAGGCACTGGCGGGCGCGGCGGTTCAGCTCGCGCTCGGGCGGGGTCTGGCAGCCCGGCAGGGTCCGGCTGACCGATTTCAGCACGTCGATGGCCGGGAAGCGGCCGCGCTCGGCGATCTTGCGGTCCATGACGATGTGGCCGTCGAGGATGCCTCGCACCGCGTCGGCGATGGGCTCGTCGTGATCGCCGCCGTCGACCAGCACAGTGAACAGGGCGGTGATCGGCGCCGCCGTAGTGCCGTCAGGGCGGATCGGGCCGGGGCCGGCGCGCTCCAGCAGCTTTGGCAGTTCGGTGAAGACCGTGGGCGTGTAGCCCTTGGTGGTCGGCGGCTCGCCGGCGGCGAGGCCGATCTCGCGCTGGGCCATGGCGAAGCGGGTGACCGAGTCCATCAGGCACAGGACCTCGAGATCCTGGTCGCGCAGGAACTCCGCGCAGGCCATGGTCATGTAGGCGGCCTGGCGGCGCTTCAGGGCCGGCTCGTCCGAGGTGGCGACGATGACGATCGCGCGGCGCAGGCCCTCCTCGCCAAGGGTCTCCTCGATGAATTCGCGCACCTCGCGGCCGCGTTCGCCGATCAGCCCGACGACGACGGCGTCGCAGGTCGCCTGGCGCGCAAGCATCGACAGCAGCACCGACT
Source organism: Caulobacterales bacterium RIFCSPHIGHO2_01_FULL_70_19 (assembly GCA_001794825.1). GTDB lineage: Bacteria > Pseudomonadota > Alphaproteobacteria > Caulobacterales > Caulobacteraceae > Brevundimonas. Next base: position 27,582 of record MGLK01000039.1, read on the forward strand.
TGCCGACGCCGGAGCCGGCGAAGATGCCGAGGCGCTGTCCGCGGCAGGTGGTGGTGAAGACGTCCATGGCGCGGACGCCGAGGTCGAGGCGCTCGCCGACGCGGCCGCGGGAGTGGGCCGGCGGCGGCGGCGCGCGGAGCGGGTAGGCGGCGGGGCCGGAGGGCAACGGCCCCTTGCCGTCGATGGGGTTGCCGAACGCGTCGATGATCCGGCCCAGCCAGGCCGTCGTGGGGCGCACCGTCGCGGCGGCGTCGATGATGCGGATGTCGGCGCCGGGGGCGACGCCCTCGACCGGGCCGAACGGCATCAGCAGGGCCTTGGCGTCGCGAAAGCCGACCACCTCCGCGGGCAGGGGATGCTGGCCCCGGCCCCGCTCGATCTCGGCGCGCGCCCCGACGGCGAGGCGGCTGAGGCCGCCGCGGGATTCGATGAGAAGACCGTTCACGCCGGCAACCTTGCCGGTCACGACCAGCGGGTCGACGGCTTCGACGGCGGCGACGAGATTGCGCAAGCGGAGCCCCTGGAACAGGGCTTCAGGGATGGGCCGACATGGTTAACCGGGGGTGAATGTCAGGGCTGCACCTCAGCTCCCGGCGGTGAGTAGTTCTCGAAGTCTTCGGCCGCGTTGGCGAAGAGTTCGAGCGCCGCCGCCTTGTCCGCCTCGCCGGCTTCCGTGTCGCCGAGGGCGAGCCGGGCGAGGCCGCGCCCGTACAGCGAAGCGGGCAGCGCCGGCGCGCGGGCGAGCGCGGCCTCGTAGAGCTCGAGGGCCCCGGCCGCATCGCCCATCTGCAGCAGAACCCTTCCCTTGCTGTCGAGGATCGACGGGGAGCCCGGCTCCAGCGCGAGGGCCGCGTCGCAGTCGTGCAGCGCCTGCTCCAGCATCACCCCGGCGACCGCCGCCCGCCAGCAAAGGTTGTTCAGGGCCCATGCGTCGTCCCGGAGGGATTCGCGCACGCGCCGGAAATCGTCAGCCGCCACATCCAGCCTGCCCAGCCTGATCGCGGCCTCGCCGCGGGTCAGGAACAGGTCGGGCTTGGCGTCCGGCGTGGCGGAGATCAGCCGGTCAGCGAGGTTGAAGGCGTCCTCGGCCCGGCCGTAGGCGAGCTGCCACTCGGCGGCCATGAGCAGCAAATCCGGGTCGTCCGGGTGCGCAGCGAGGAGTTCGTCCAGCGCCGCTCCGGCCTCCGTTTCGCGGCCCGCAAGGCCGAGGGCCACGATCCGGAGGACCGGCGCCTCCCTGTCGCCGGGGTGAGCCTCGATCAGGTGTTCGAGGTCCCGCAAGGCGCGGTCGTACTGCTCCATGGCGATATAGGCGCGCGCGCGCAGGCCAAGCGCGAAATCATCTTCGGGGGCCTGGCGCAGCGCCCGAGACAGCTCGATGACGGCGTCCTCGTAGCGTCCCTCGGCGTTCGCGATCAGTGCGTGACCGTTCATCGCGATCCGCTCCGAAGGGTCCAGGTCGACCGCCTTCTCAAGATCCGACGCGGCGCCTTCGCGGTCGCCGGTCCAGAAGCGGTAGACGCCGCGGTTGGCCCATGCCGAGCTGCTCTCGGGGGCCAGTTCGACCGCCTTGCTGGCCGCGTCCACGGCCCCCTGACGGTCGCCCGCCCGGGACAGCGCAAAGGCGCGGTCGAGCCACTCGTCTCCGGTTGTCGGCTCGGTCTCGGCGAAAGCGGCCTGATCGGCCTCCGTCAGCCGGTAGTTCGAGGGCGGCACGATGCGGGGACGATCCGTCGGCCGCCCGGCCGCCGCTGTCCGTGCAGCGGCCGCCTCGGCGGCGGTGATTTCGTCAACGAGGCTCCGCTGGAGTATCTCGATGGTGACGGTGTCGTCCTCGATCTCCACTGTCCTGCTGAGCTGGTGGCCAAGCTCGGTGCGGTCGAACCGCCCGCCGGAAACGCTGTAGCCTTCGCCCCCGTGGGGCAGGCGCACGGTGACAAGCTGGCGGCTGAACGCCGGGTGGGCGATCGCGTAGGGCGCGTCGCGGAAGGGGCCCGCCGGTCGCTCGGCCGCCGACAGCTCGAAGTAGGTGGCCCCGGGCGGCACCAGGCCGCTCGAGCTCCAGTCCAGGGGGGCGGAGCCCTCCATGGTCAGGGTGAGAACGTTGGCGTCTTCATCGTAGGTCAGTCCGGTTTCCCGGATATCGACCTCGCTGATCAGGGCGCTCCACATCTCCCGCAGTCCGGGGTCGCGCTGGGCGGGAGCCAGCAGCCCGAGCTGGCCCGAGAACAGCGCGGCGGCCTCGTTGCGCATGATCATGGTCCCGCTGACCCGGGCGGGCGCGTGCTGTCCGGCAGACGCGTCGAAGGCGATGATCGTCTCAGAGGCCGGCCGCGCCAGCGGTGCGACTTCGAGCGCCTCCAATGCGGCGCCGCTCGCCAGCAGGGGCAGCGCCCAGTGCAACGGGGGCACGCTTATGTCCTCGAGCCGGCGGTCCCCGAGACGGGTCCCGTCCAGCCAGTGAACCCGACCGTCCACCACGGCGCGAACCAGGACGTGGTCGAAGGCTCCCACGGACGGCAGGCGCCGGTCCAGGCCGTCGCCTCCGGCGAGGCTGACCGCAGCGGGCTCGGCCTCGATGCCCAGGCCGTCGAGCAGGGCCAGCAGGAGGACGGTCTTGCCCTTGCAGTCGCCGAACCGTCGACGCCAGGTGTCGTCGGCGGTCGCCGGCGTCAGGGCGCCCTCGCCCATCAGGAGGGCCACGTAGCGGACCTGATCCTGCACCAGGCGCAGGGCCGCGGCGGCCTGCACCGACGGGTCGTCCGACAGGCTGCGGATCCGTTCGATCTCGGCGTGGAGCGGCGATCCCGGTTCGAGGCGGCGGGCGCTGTCGTAGAGGGGCTTGAGCACTGCCGCCACCTCGGCCCAGTCCCGGAAGCTGCTGAACTCGATCAGATTGACCGCGGCGAGGCGAAGGGGGACGTCCTCGGGGACCAGAACCGGCTCGGCATGTTCGCGCACCACCTCGATGCTGGACCAGCCGTCGGCCCGGCGGACCGGGAGAGGCGTCCAGTCGTCGGCCGCGCGGACCGAGACCGTCCGCTCGCTCGGCCAGGAAGCACGAATGCGCTGATGCGCGACCGGGATCGGGAAGTTGAGATCGATGGACTGGGCAGGCCGATCCCCGGTTACCGGATCGCGCGAGGTGACGGTGTAGGCGAAGTCGAGCACGTCGCCGATGCGCAGGCCCGAGGGCTGGAGCACGGCCGTCAGCCTGCCGTCCAGGGTGGCCGTCTCGAGGTTCTGCTCCCGCCGGAGAATGTCGAACTCCTGGGAGGCCAGAACGTCGATCTCCTCGCCGTCCCGTACGAGCTTGAGATGATGGACCGTGACGTCCTGGCTGTCAGGGCTCCACACCAGCCCAACGTTGCCGATCGCAATCAGCCCCTGGGGCGTCAGGGCTGCGCTGCGCGTCCTGACATAGGAGGCCTGCTCCCCGATCCCGACGCGATACTGCGCATCGAAGAGCAGAATCTGCACACCTTCGCCGGCGGCGGCGGGCGCGGCCGCCGCGCCTTCCCGAGAGGAGGCGACCCATCCGGGCGCCGGCCCGCGGAGGACCTGGTCCCCGGCGCGGGCCTCCTGCGCGAAGCCTGCTGCGATCAAGGCAAGCCCGATCGCCGCCGCTCGCGCGGTCCGAAACAACGCCACCATACCCATTCCCCCCGGAAGACTTCAGGTTCGCAGATACAACGTGAGCTTTCATGGAACAATCAGAGCGGCTGGTCTGAACGGCCGTTCCGGGGCCGCCGGCGCGCCTGACGGCGTTGCCTCGGCCGGGGCGGGCGCCTAGATCGACGCCATCGATGCGCCTGTCGCGAGCGACAACCGGCCCGCATCCAAATCCGACGAGCGGAGAACCTGCCATGACCGACGCCGCGTACGATCCAGCCCGCCACACGAAAGCCGGCCGCGGCAAGGTGTACGAATCAATCATCGACACCATCGGCGATACGCCCTTGGTGGGGCTGCCGCGGCTGTCGGCGGAGCTGAAGCCGAAGGCGCGGGTGCTGGCGAAGCTGGAGTTCTTCAATCCGCTGGCTTCGGTGAAGGATCGCATCGGCGTGGCGATGATAGAGGCGCTGGAGCAGACCGGTCGGCTCGGCGCCGGCGGCGTGCTGGTGGAGCCGACCAGCGGCAACACAGGGATCGCGCTGGCCTTCGTGGCGGCGGCCAAGGGCTACCGTCTGATCCTGGTGATGCCCGAAAGCATGTCGATGGAGCGGCGCAAGATGCTGGCCCTGCTGGGCGCCGAGCTGGTGCTGACGCCGGCCGAGAAGGGCATGAAGGGAGCGATCGCCACCGCGCACGAACTGCTCGAGAAGACGCCGGGAGCGGTGATGCCCTCGCAGTTCGAGAACCCCGCCAACCCCGCCATTCACCGGGCGACCACGGCGGAGGAGATCTGGGCGGACACCGCCGGAGAGGTGGACATCGTGGTCTCGGGCGTCGGAACCGGCGGCACCATCACCGGCGTCGGCCAGGTGCTGAAGGCGCGAAAGCCCTCGGTTCGCATGATCGCCGTCGAGCCCACCGCGAGCCCGGTCCTGTCAGGCGGCGAGCCTGGGCCCCACAAGATCCAGGGCATCGGCGCCGGCTTCGTTCCGGCCAATGTGGACCGGGCGGTGATCGACGGAGTCGAGCAGGTCTCGAACGAGGAGGCCTTCGACATGGCGCGCCACGTCGCCCGGGTCGAAGGGATGCCTGTGGGAATTTCTTCCGGCGCGGCCCTGTCCGCCGCGTTCCGCCAGGCGGGGCTGGACGAGAACGCCGGCAAGACGATCGTCGTCATCGTTCCGAGCTTCGCGGAGCGGTACCTGTCGACCGCCCTGTTCGAGGGTCTGTAGGGCGGCCGTCACGCCCGGTTAACCGCATTCGCCTTAGCGTGTCGGGCCATGCCCCCGCCCGCCGCCACGCCCGAGGAGGATGCGCCCGCCGCGGGCTTCCGCGCGCGGCACGCGCTGCTCAAGCGGCTGGCGGACGTGGTGTCGCTTCCGGCGAGCCGGATCAACGCCTTCGAACGCTCGGTGACCGGCGACCTGCTCGTCGAGATGCTTCGGCTGGCCTCGGCCGAGGATCGCAGGCGGGTGGCGGCGCGGCTGGCCCCGCTGGCCGAGCTTCCCAACGCCCTGGCGCGGATGCTGCTGCGGGACGAGCCGTCCATCGCCGGCCTGCTGATCGAGCAGTGCGCCTCGTTGTCGGACGCCGACCTCATCGCCTGCGCCCGCGACACCACCATGGACCATCGATTCCTGATGGCGAGCCGGCGAGGCCTCTCGGAGGTGCTGACCGAGACGCTGATGAGTTTCGGCGAAACCCCCGTCATCGAGGCGGTGCTTCGTAACAGCACCGCGCGCCTCGGGCAGGTGGCGATCGAGGGGGTCGTCAGCCTGAGTCGGACCGAAAGAGGCCTGTGTCCGCATCTGCTGAAGCGGCCGGAGCTCAGGCCGTCGGGGGCCTATGTGATGTTCTGGTGGTGCGGACCGGAGGACCGGAGGACGATCCTTCAGCGCTTCGCCGTATCCCGGGAGGTGATGCAGGAGGTGGCGGAGGACGTGTTCGCCATGGCCGCCGCCGAGAACTGGCAGGACCCGGTTTCGCGCAAGGCGCTGCAGTTCATCGAGCGCCGCCAGCGCAACCGGGCCGCGATCGAGAAGAGCCCGTACGGAGGCCTGGAGCAGGCCGTGGCGGTCGCCGGACAAGGCGGCCTGACGCGCGAGATCGCCAGCGAGATCGCCTATCTGTCCGGTGTGAAGCCGATCACAGGGGCCAAGATTCTGGGCGATCCGGGGGGTGAACCCCTGGCGATCCTGTGCAAGGCGACGGGGCTCGGGCGAAACGATCTGCACGCGCTGTGGCGCTCGATGCGCCGCCCCGAGACGAACGCGGATGGCTCGCCAGATTCAACCTGGGAGCGCGTGCAGATAACTTATGAGATGCTTGCCGTGGACCGTGCCCAGACGGTGCTGCGCTACTGGAACTGGTCGTTGTCGTCGGCTCTGAGCCCGGCACTATTGCAGGCGATCCGTGACGGTGAGGAAGAAGCGCTCGACGACTATTCGGCGCCCGAACGCGCGGCGATGCTGGCGCTGGCGGAAAACTTCGGGCGCTGATCCGGGGTCAGGATCTCCAGGTCCGCTGATCTCGCGGCGGGGCGCTCACCGGTCGCATTGCTTTCGAATCGGAACATCTTTATTCAAAGCACCACCGGCGGCTCGGGGCTCATCAGTCGATCCGGGGCATTAACCAGGTGGGACATCAATGGAAGAGAATTCGCAGCTGCTCGAGATGACCGCAGACATCGTCTCGGCCTACGTCGGCAACAACAACGTGCAGGCTTCGGAAGTGCCGGGCCTGATCTCGAGCATCCATGCGGCCCTGTCACAGGTCTCCACCGGCGCCGCCGAGCCCGAGCCGGAACCGCGGGAGCCGGCCGTGCCGATCCGCAAGTCGATCACTCCGGACTACCTGATCTGCCTGGAGGACGGCCGCAAGTTCAAGTCGCTGAAGCGGCACCTGCGCACCAAGTACAACATGAGCCCCGAGGAATACCGCGCCAAGTGGGGGCTGCCGAAGGACTATCCGATGGTCGCTCCGAACTACGCCAAGGCGCGGTCCGAGCTGGCCAAGCAGATGGGTCTGGGACAGGGCGGCCGGAAACCGGCCCGCACCCGCGCCAAGAAGTAGTCGGCCGCACGTCCGATCCCGAAACGCCCGTCGGATCCCTCCGGCGGGCGTCTCCAATTGCGGTCAGGCCGCCGCCTGTGCGCCGCGGCGCATGCGCCAGAAGCGGAGCGTGCGCAGGGCCGCCTCCCGCGACAGGTCGGCGTACATGCGGGCGTAGGCGTGCGCCTTGGCCATGGCGTCGCCGTCGTCGTTCAGCAGCACAACGGCATAGGTGAGGAACAGGGCGCGATCGAGATCGGCGGCCTTGCAGACGACGGCGAGGGCGTCGAGCTCGCGACGCTCGACGATCTGCCGCGCCGTGTGGAAGTCGATGTCGGAGAGCTGGGCCAGAGCGATCAGGAAGGAGGTGCGCCCGCCCGAACGGAGGAAGCGCGCGAGCATCTGGGGGGTGAGCTGACCTGCGGCGCGGAGCTCCTCGACATAGGCCAGGCATTCCGAATAGTCGGCCGGCAGGGTCCCGTCGTCGCTGGCCACGCGAGCGCGGCCGGCGGCGAGGGCGGACTCGAGCAGGGCGGGATCCAGGCGGGCGTTCTGCTCAAGGATGCGGGTGCGCAGCCGCGCCTCGACCACAAAATACATGTCGTTGAGCAGGTCCGGCGGCAGGCTGGCGCGGGACACGGTGGCCTCGTGCAGCGCGGGATTCGAGCGGGCGCGCTCCACGGCCGTTTCGGAAGCCTTGCGAGAGAGGCGGGCGCCGTCGTTGCGGAGCAGCGTTCCAAGCGTTTCGTCGTCGCCCCGCTCGACGATGACGTCGGAGACCGCCTCGGACACCGAGGCGCGGGTGGAGACGGCGCGGAGGTGGTCCTGGCCGTGCTGACGCACGACGCCGAGCAGATCCTCGTCGGTAAGGACGGGGGAGTTCGAAAGCACCGGGGCGGCGACGGACGCCTCGTCGTTGGCCAGGCGGCGGATCAAGGTGTGCGGCGCGTCGGGCGCGTCGGCGAAACGGGCGGCCAGTTCAGTCCGGACCGCCGTCTCCATGTCGTCGGCGAGTCTGGCGAGAACGGCGCCGTACAGCCCATCCTCGGTTTCGGTGCGGGTGGTCGCCGAGCCGAAGAAGTGGTCGGTGAGTTCGCGCAGCAAGGCGCGACGCTTCTCGCTCGAGTTCTCCTCGGCGAGCGCTATCAGGTCCGGCAGGCGGGACATGGTAGCGTCGGTCACCGGTAGTCCCCCTCCGGAGCGGCCGGCTGGACGCGCACGCTGCCGCCGGCGTCGCGGATCAGCGTCGGCCCCGGATCGGGCTCCGCGAGATCCGGCGTGGTCGGCGATTCGGTCATGGTGATCGCCAGGGCGTCGATGTAGCTCGGCTCCGGCAGGGCCACGGCGTCGGGTTCCCGCCCGTTCTGGCGGTGCACCGAGTAGTAGCGGGCGCCCTGCGGCTGCGGGCGGTCGGCCGGGTTGGCGGCGACGGCGGCGACCGTGCGCGACGGCGGCGGCGTTTCGCTCTCGGCTCGACCGTGCGACGGCTCCGTCGCCGGGGCGGGCGCCGGGTCCCGGGGCGCGAGGCGGAAGATCGGAGCGTCGCGTCGCGGCGCCATGGGATCTTCGACCGTCGCCGGCTCAGCCGGCTGCGGCGTCGGGGCGGCTGGATACGCCACTGCCGAGGGCGCCGGCTGGCCGCCCCGGTCAGGCAGGTACTCGGGGACGGAAGGTCGCGGCGGAGGGGGCGAGGCGGGAGGTGCGGCGGGGGAGGGCGAGGCGGCTTCGGGCGCCGCGGGCGACGGGCGCAGCCAGGCGTTCGCCGGGGTCAGGGTCCGGCGGGCCGGAACGGGGGCGGGTGTCAGGGCGGGGCTGCGCACCCGGGCGGCGCCGCCGTGCGGAATGACGCGGTTCGGCCGTCGCAGCTCGCTCCGGGGCGCGTCCACGGCGGGAGCCTCGGTCGGCGGCGCGCTCGCGGCGCGCCCGGGCCAGGACAGGTAGCGGAGGCCGCGGGCCGTGCCCGCAGCGTCCTGGGCCGACGCGGTTCCGGCGAGCCCGAGCACGCACGCGAGGGCGGCGGTCGCGAGGCCGGAAGTCAGGCGGGTAACGCGGCGCAAGGCGGGCTCCGGACGCAGGGTTCTGGAGACGAGACGCTAGCGCTCCCGGCCTTAACTCCCGGCTAACGCGTCGGATCAGGCGAGCAGCGCCCGGCACCGTCGCTCGAGCAGGGCGACGCCGGCGTTGAGGGCCAGGCCCATGGCCATGAGGCAGACCAGCGCCGCCAGCATGTCGGCCGTGCGCAGACGGTTGCCGGCCTCAAGCAGGCGCCAGGCCAGGCCCTGGGTCGCGCCCGATCCGGAGACGAATTCCGCGACGACGGCGCCGATGACGGCCAGACCGGCGGCGACGCGCAGGCCTTCCAGCGCGAAAGGCAGCGCCGCCGGCGCGCGCAGGCGCACCAGACGCTGCAGGGGCGAGGCGCCATAGAGGTCGAACAGCCGCTCCAGATCCGGTTCGGCGGATTTCAGGCCTGTGAGGACGCCCGAGAAGATCGGGAAGAAGGCCACCGCAGCCGCGAGGGCGACGACGGCCCTGTCCGGGTGGTCGAGTCCGCTCCAGATCACGACCAGGGGCGCGATCGCCACCACCGGCGTCACCTGAAGCGCCACCGCCAAGGGTCGGACGGCGCGTTCGGCCGGCCGGTTCATGGAAACGGCGAGGGCCAGACCGCCGCCGATCAGGGTGGCGGCGAGGAGCGCCTGCAGGGCCATGCGGAAGGTCTGCAAGGCTGAGCCGGCCAGAAGCGGGGCGCGCTCCACGAGCGATACGGCAACGGCGCTGGGCGGGGGGAGGAAGTAGGCCGGCACCTGAAGGCTGCGGCAGGCGATTTCCCAGACCGCCAGCAGCAGCAGGCTCAGCAACAGCGGCGGAAGCAAGCGGCTCACGCGTCGACTCCGGAGCCGGGCATGGCGTCGGCCAGGGCGTCGGCGAGCCGTTCGACCGCTGTGCGAAACGCAGGCTCCGCCCGCCAACCGGGCGGGCGCGGCAGGGAGCCCGGGTGCTGGTGCTCCGAGGCCACCCGCCCCGTAGCGGCATCCAGCACGACGGAGCGTCCGGCCAGGTAGACGGCTTCCTCGACATCGTGAGTGACGAAGACGATCGCCGGCCGCGGCGCGCGGGCGGCCCAGAGGCGGTGCAGATCCTCGATGAGCCGGCGGCGCGTGACGCTGTCGAGGGCGGCGAACGGCTCGTCCAGCAGCAGCAGGCGGGGCTCCGTCACCAGGGCGCGGGCGAGCGACACCCGCATGGCCATGCCGCCGGAAAGCTGGCGCGGCCGGGCGTCCGGGCGGTCGCCGAGGCCCACGGCGACGAGGGCGGCGAGCGCGCGCCGCCGCGCCTCGCCCCGATCGACGCCCGCAAGTTCGAGGGGAAGGGCGACGTTGGCCAGGGCGTCGGCCCACGGCATGAGGGTCGGCGCCTGGAAGACGAAGGCGAGGTGGCGAGGATCGGCGACGGCCGCGGCGCCCTGGGCGGGGCGCTCAAGTCCGGCGAGCAGGCGGAGGGCGGTGGACTTGCCGGCCCCCGACGGCCCGATGACGGCGAGAATCTCGCCCGGCTCGACGACCAGGTCGACAGGACCGAGCGGGGCCCGGCCAGGGTATCGCACAACGGCGCCTCGCAGCGCCGCGGCGGCCTCAGCCACGGCCACGCCCGGGGAGGTACTGGGTGGTGAAGGCCTGCCGCCAGTCGAGGTTCGGGGGGTAGACGCCGGCCTCGGACGTCACCGTGAAGAAGGACTCCCACCGCTCCTCGGTCATGGCTCCGAGCCCGTAGAGAGCCGCGTCACCGCCGTCGACGATGCCGTGCGCCTTCAGTTTCTCGCGCGCCTGGTCGAGCACGTCCTGGGTCATGTCCGGGTTGGCCTGGCGGATGAGGGCGTCGGCGGCCTTGCCGTCGCCCTGGATGTAGTCGCGCCATCCCTCAGCCGATGCCGCGATGAAGCTGCGCAGCGCCGCGGCGTTGTCCCGGGCGAAAGCATTGGGCGCGAGCACCATGGTGGCGTAGCTGGGGTAGCCTTCGTCAGCGAGAAGGAAGACCTTGGGCTCGAAGCCGGCGATCTTGCGGATCGTGTAGGGCTCGGAGGTCAGATAGCCCTGCTGGACCGCCCGGGGATCGGCGAGGAAGGGGGCGGGATTGAAGGTGTATTTCCGGACCTGGTCGTCGGTGAAGCCGTATTTCGCCTTGAGCCACACCCAGAAGGCGTTGATCGAGGCGTCCGCCAGCAGGAAGGGGCGGCCTTCCAGATCGGCGATGGACTGGAGGGCAGGGTCAGGATGCGCGATCAGGACCTGCGGGTCCTTCTGGAAGAAGGCGGCGACGGCCTTCACCGGAGCGCCCTCGGCCACGAGGTTCATGGTGATGAAGCTGTTCGAGCCCATGCCCAGCTCGACCGCGTTCGAGGCCAGCAGCTGGGGCACGTTCACGCCCGGGCCGCCCTGGATGATCTGGACGTTGAGCCCGCGTCGCTCGTAGGCGCCCGAGGCCAGCGCCTGGTAGAAGCCGCCGTGCTCGGCCTGGGCCCGCCAGTCGGTGGCGAAGCGCAGGCGGATGCGGCCGTCTGCGTCGGGTTCGACCTGGGACTGGTTGCAGGCGGTGAGGCCCGCCGTCGCCGCCATGGCTCCGGCTCCGGCCAGGACGGCGCGGCGATCCGGCTTTGAGAGGCGATTCCCGCGACGGTCCATGGCCTTGGTTTACGGCCGTGGTCGAGGGAAGGAAAGGGCGGCGGGGGCCGGCCCGGCGCGAGGCGGCCGTGACGACGGCCGGAATTGAGCGAGGGGACGAAGAGCACCGGCAAGCCGGATTTCCTCGTCCCCTCGCCAAGTCCGGGTTGGACTTGGCCATTGAGGTTCGGACCCTGGCCTCGGCGTCAGCAGGGCGAACCCCGGTGACGGTCGGCTGTATCCTGTCGCGCTCCTGGTCTCCGGCGTTCCGCAAGGTCGAAGCCCTGCGCCGTCCTTCGATCCCGATCCGGTTCCTTCAGGGGCGTTCTCCGGCCGAAGCCTTCGAAATCCCGTCGGGCCTTGATCCTGCCCCCGCTCGTTAAGGTCCGAAAACCCCCCGGTCGCTTCGGGTCAGAGAGCCGGGCCGGTTCGCCTTGAGCCCCGGGTCTCCCCGGTTTTCCGCGCCGCCGTGTCCCTCGGCCCGTTGACGTTCCGACGAAACCCGCTATGAGGCAAGCGCCCGAATCCCGCCGGCTGTTGGAAAGCCCGACGAGATCGGTGCATAACCCTGTGCATAACTGTGGATTGACGGGATTTCCGGAAGGAAATCAGCGAGTCATTTCGTCCACAGAAAGGCGCGCCTGGAGGCGGTCCTCCAGCCACGCCCGGATCTCGGCCTGGGCCAGGGCCGCCGTCGGAGCCCCGAGGTGCTGGAAACCGTGGGGGGCGGTGGGCACCTCGATGAGGGTGGACGATCCGCCCCATGCTTCGGACATCATCCGCCCGTCGTCCCTGAGCGGATCGCATTCGCCGACAATGAAGAGGGCCGGCGGAACCTCGGCGAGATCGGCGTAAAGGGGGCTCACGTCGGCGCTCCGCCGACCGGCCTCGTCCAGTTCCGGCGTGACGCGGGCGAGGTCCCGCACGAGATTGGGCCCGTCGAAGAGCAGGGCGTCGGGTCCCGCCTGACGGACGGACGGCGTCCCCGCGAGATCGAACACGCCCTGCACGAACACGCAGCCGGCGACACCCGCGCGCTCGCCCGCGGACAAGGCGAGAAGCCCGAGGCAAGCCAAGTGGGCCCCGGCAGACTCGCCGACGATGAACAGCGGCGAGGCCGTGACCTCGAGAGCCCACCGAATGGCGGCCTCACAGTCCGCAACCGCGTCGGCCAGGCGGGTCGTTCCGGACTCATCCAGCAGCCTGTAGTCGACGGACGCGACAGCGTAGCCGGCCGCGAGGAGATGCCTGTTGACGCGGTCGTTGAGCGCCGCGCTGCCCACGACCCAGCCGCCGCCGTGGAAATCGAGGACGAGGGCTCTCGGGGCCCCCGGCGGGATCAGCCGCCGCAGCCGCAGGGCGCCCGACGCCGTACGGATCACCGTCTCCGCGACAACCGCCCCGCTTCTGTGCAGGGCGTACTCGCTGAACCTGCCAAACGCTGCGCTGACGGGCCGGTTGAGACGTTGGCCCCAGGCGAGACTCAGCCCGTCCATGCTCAGCCGGGGCATGGCGGCGAGAAGGCTGTTGACGCGCTCGGACGCGCGCCGTTGGGCTTGCGTCAATTGAAGGGTGCGCGTCTCGACGGCCATCAGCGCCCCCTGATTTCGCGGGGCGCGCCCGGCGACCGTGCCGGCTCACGCACCGAGGGCGGCCTTCTTCTCCTCGAGCTCCAGCCAGTCGACCTCCGCGGCCTCGAGGTCGGCCCGGGCCTTGCCCGCGGCCTTCATGGCGCGGTCGAAGGCGGCGGGGTCGCGCGTGTAGAGGTCGGGGTCGGCGAGGATCGCCTCCTGACGCGCGATCTCCGTCGGCAGGGTCTCCATGAGACGTTCGACCTCCTCCAGCCGACGGGCGTCCTTGTACGAAAGCTTGGCGGCGGGCTTCCTGGATGCGCTGGGGACGTCGCCCCCGCCCGGTTTCGCCCTCGGCCCCGGCGCCTTCTCCGCCTGGGGGGAGGGAGAAAGGAACCCCGGGTTCTGGCGGACGAAGTCGGTCCAGCCGCCGGGGGTCTCGACGATGTCGCCGCGGCCGTTCAGGGCGATGGTCGAGGTGGCGAGGCGGTCGACGAAGTCGCGGTCGTGACTGACGAGGATGAGCGTGCCGTCGTAGCCCTCGAGCAGTTCCTCGAGCTTGTCGAGCGTGTCCATGTCGAGGTCGTTGGTGGGCTCGTCGAGAACCAGCATGTTGGCGGGCTTCGCCAGGGCGCGGGCCAGCAGCAGACGGTTCCGCTCGCCGCCTGACAGGGTGGAGATCGGCTGGCGGAGCTGGGCCTCCTGGAACAGGAAGTCCCTGGCGTAGGCGGCCACGTGCATCGACCGGCCGCGGACCATGATGGAGTCGCCACCGCCCGGAGTGAGGGCGTCCCACAGCGTCATGTCGGACTTCAGACCGGCGCGGGACTGGTCGAGGTAGACCGGATCGAGGTTGGCGCCGAGGCGCACCGTGCCGGCGTCCGGAGCCAGCTCCCCGAGCAGTATCTTCACCAGGGTGGTCTTGCCGGCGCCGTTGGGGCCGACGATGGCGAGGCGGTCGCCGCGCATCACGCGGGTGGTGAAGGGCTTGAGGACGGTGCGATCGCCGAAGCTCTTGGTCACGCCCTTCAGCTCGGCGACAAGCTTGCCGGTGGTCGCGCCGGAGTCGACGGCGAGGGTGAGCTCGCGGGTCTGGTCGCGGACCCGCTCGGCGCGCTCGGCGCGCATCGCCTGCAGGCGGGCGGCGCGCCCCTCGTTGCGGCTGCGACGGGCGGTGATCGAGCTGTAGAAGGTCTCGGTCTCGCGCTCGATGGCCTTGCTGAGCCGGCGCAGGGACTCGGCCTCCTCCTCCATGACCTTTCCGGCCCATTCGTCGAACGCCGCGAAGCCCTTGTTGAGGGTGCGGACGCGCCGGCCCTCCAGCCAGTGGACCGACTGGGTGACGCGGTTCAGGAAGGCGCGGTCGTGGCTGACCACCAGAACGGCGAAGCGGGCGGAGAGCAGTTCCTCTTCCAGCCGCTCGATGGCGAGGATGTCGAGGTGGTTGGTGGGCTCGTCGAGGAGGAGCAGGTCGGGCTCCTCCGCGAACGCCTTCGCCAGGGCGGCGCGGCGGATCTCGCCGCCCGAGAGGTTCACGGCCGGTTTGGCGGGGTCGAGGCCGAAGGCAGCCAGCCAGGCTTCGGCCGTCCAGCGCTCGGCGGGACCGGAGGCGGCGTAGTCGAGCAGGGTCTCGCCGGTGATCTCCGGCTCCTGCGGGACCCAGGCGAAGCGGGTTCCGCTCTGCACCGAACGCTCACCGGCGTCGGGCTCGATCCGCCCCATGACCAGCTTCATCAGGGTGGACTTGCCGGCCCCGTTGCGGCCGACGAGGGCGGCGCGGGTGCGCGGCTCGATGGCCATGTCCACGCCTTCGAACAGGGGGCGCGGTCCGTCCTGCAGGCGGATGTCCTTGAGGGCGACGAGAGGCGGGCGCGCGGCCATGGTGCTTTCGGGCGGGAGGAGGCGTATGGGGGAGCGCGTGGATGTAGAGCGTACAGACCCGGCCTCCAAGCCCTTCTGGGAAACCAAGCGGCTGGACCAGATGACCCGCGCGGAGTGGGAGAGCCTGTGCGACGGGTGCGGGCTGTGCTGCCTGGTGCGGTTCGAGGACGAGGACACCGGCGAGGTGATCCCGACCCGGGTGCACTGCAAGCTGTTCGACCCGGTGCGCTGCACCTGCTCGGATTATGCGAACCGCCGCGAGCATGTGCCGGACTGCATCAAGCTGACTCCGTGGAACATCGAGGCGCTGGAGTGGATGCCGAAGTCCTGCGCCTACCGCCGCATCCACGAGGGTCGGCCGCTGGCGAGCTGGCATCCGCTGGTGTCCGGCAGTGCGGAGACGGTGCACGAGGCCGGCGTGTCGGTGCGGGGGCAGACGGTGTCGGAGACGGCGCTGAAGGAGCCCGAGGACGCGCTCGACTTCGAGGCCCCGGAGTGGAAGGCCGAACGGGGCGTCGAGGACGAACTGTAAGCCCGGCTTCCGAAAAGACCTGCTGGAAAAGCAGGGGATTGCGAAAAACAATTCGAGAATGCCCGCCGTTGGACGCTGGCGCCCCATACTTCAGCCATGACCCGGAGAAGGGTTCGTGGGGTCGGGGAAACGGCCCGCCGGGGAACACGGAGGCAATCCATGCTGGACTGGCGACGGCCCTTCGGCCGGCGGCGCATCGCCGCGCCCGAGATCAAGGACAGCCGCGCCGGCCCGCTGATCGCCATCTCGGCCGGGGGGCGGCCGCGCTGGACGCCGCGGGACTACGCGAGCCTCGCCACCGAGGGATTCGGGAAGAACGCCGTCGTCTACCGCTGCGTCAGGATGATCGCCGAGGCCGCCGCGGCCACGCCCCTGGCGGTCTTCGCCGACGGAGCCCGGACGGACGACCATCCGCTGGCGCGGTTGCTGGGGCGGCCGAATCCGGAGCAGTCCGGCGTCGAATTCCTGGAGGGACTGTACGGCGCCCTTCAGACCGCCGGGAACGCCTACGTCGAAGCGGTCGGGGAGGGCGAGCCGGAGGAACTGTGGTCCCTGAGGCCCGACCGGATGAAGGTGATCCCCGGCCGTGGCGGCTGGCCCGACGGATACGAGTACTCGGTCGAGAGCCGGTCGGTGCGTCTGGGGCGGGCGGCGGACGGCTGGCTGCCGGTGCTGCACCTCAAGCTGTTTCATCCGACCGACGACCACTACGGCTTCTCGCCGCTGGAGGCGGCCGCCTTCGCCATCGACGTGCACAACGCCTCCGGCGCCTGGAACAAGGCGCTGCTGGACAATGCGGCGCGACCCAGCGGGGCGCTGGTCTATGGCGGACGTGACGGCGAGGGGCTGACGGCCGAGCAATTCGAGACGCTGCGCGGCCAGATCGACGAGCTGCACGCCGGGGCGAGGAACGCCGGGCGGCCGCTGATCCTGGAGGGCGGGCTGGACTGGAAGCCGATGAGCTGGACCCCGGCCGACATGGATTTCGTCGCCGGCAAGCACGCCGCGGCGCGGGAGATCGCCCTCGCCTTCGGGGTGCCGCCGCAGCTGCTGGGAATTCCCGGGGACGCCACCTACGCCAACTATCGGGAGGCCAACGCCGCCTTCTGGCGAGGCACGGTCGCGCCGCTGGTGCGCAAGGCGGCGGCCGCGTTGACCGGATGGCTCGGCGGGCGGTTCGCCAATGTGCGGATCGAGGCGGACCTCGACGCCGTGCCGGCGCTGCAGCCCGAGCGGGAGGCGCTGTGGGCGCGGCTGAACGCCGCCGCCTTCCTGACCGACGAGGAGCGCCGCCGCATGGCCGGGGTGGGGGGCTGAGATGGAGCGCCTGGGAATACCGGCCGCCCTGATCGCCGTGCTGGCGGCCCAGACGCTGGGCGGGCTGGTGTGGGCCGGCGGCGCCGCAGCACGGATCGCGGCGCTGGAGGAGCGGGTCGGCGAGCAGCGCCTGGTGGTGGAGCGGCTGGCGCGGCTGGAGGCGCAGGGCGAGGCGGTGCGGGCCAGCGTGGCGCGGATCGAACGGCGGCTGGAGGCGCAGTCGTGACCGCGTCCGCCGAAGGTCTGCCGATCTCGGGCTACGCCTCTTTGTGGGGCGTCGCGGATCTGAACCGCGACGTTCTGGTCCGGGGGGCCTTCGCCGCCAGCCTCGCAAAATCCGGGGCCGCCGGGGTGCGGATGCTGCACCAGCACGAGGGGCGGGCCATCGTCGGCGTGTGGGACGAGATCATGGAGGACGAGCAGGGGCTGCTTGTCCGGGGCCGCATTCTGGACTGGTCGGCCGAGGCGCGGTTCGCGGGCGCCCTGGCGCGGGCCGGGGCGATGGACGGCCTGTCGATCGGCTTCCGGGCGGTGCGGGCGCGCCGCGCCGGGGCGCTGCGGGTGCTGGTCGAGGTGGAGCTTTGGGAAGTGTCGCTGGTGACCTTCCCGATGGCGCCGGGCGCCAGGTTCAGGCCTGTCGTTCCCGCGCCGCCTGCTGAAGCGAGGCCATCGTTCGCCTGAGAAGGTCGAGGCCGCGGTCGGTCTGGAGGAACCGGCCGGCGACGAAGGCTGCGGCGAAGGCGGCGGGGATCGGAGCCTCGAAGATCAGAACCAGGACCGATGCAAGCACGAACAGGCCGAACCAGACGCCGACGCGGAGCGCTGTCTTCTCGTCTTCGGCCAGAGGGGGAGAAGCTGCGGCTGTTTCCCCGGCGGCCGGGCCTGCGCCGCGTCGGGGGCGATTGTCGACGAGGGCGGAAGCCGCAGGCTCCTGCAGTTTCTGGAGAGGCCCGACATTGAGGAGCCGCGGAGGCGGGGGCGGAGCCTCCGGCTCGGCGAAAGGGTCCTCGTGCCGCTGAAGGGCATGGAGGGCGCGCATCTCGACCGGGCGCGGCTCGAACGGCACGGAGCGCCCCTGGTCGTCGATGGTGAAGACCTGGTCGAAGGGGACCGAAGCGAAATCGATGGCCCGCGTGTCCTGACCGTAGCTGTCGCCGATCAGACCGAGCAGGACGCCCTGGCGCACCCGAACCCGAAAGGCGATCGGATCGGCCAGATCGCCCACCATGGCGTGCACGCTGCCGAGATCGCCGGTCGGACCGGACGCCGGGACGGGCCGGCTCCGGTCGACGATCATCTCGGTGAACAGGCCGAAGCCGGTGTTGCGACGAACGCTGGGGCGGCTCTCTTCGAACTGCCCGGCGAGGTCCGGGACCTCGCTGCGCAAGTCGTGGGCGAGGGCGTCCATGATGGCTCGCTCAAGCCGGCTGTAGCGGCTCACGGGAGCTGCCCGGGTTGAGCGAAAGACTTTCGGGCCGTGGAGGTCACGCCCGACCCTAGCCGCAACCAGCGGTTCCTGAGAAGCGGAGACATCATGAAAGAGACCAAACAGGCTCCGGCCACGCCGGAGGCGCGCGCCGCCCTGCACGAGATGATGGCGGCGTTCGAGGCGTTCAAAGGCGCCAACGACGCGCGGCTGGCCGATATCGAGCGCAAGGCGTCGGCCGACTCCCTGCTGGAGGAGAAGGTGGCGCGGATCGACCAGGCGGTGGCCGCCGCGCAGGCGCGGCTGGACCGGGTCGCCAGCGAGGCGCGGCGACCGGCGATCGGCGAGAGCTCGGCCCCCGCCTCGGGCGCCTGCCCTGCCCCTGCCGGGGCGGAGACCAAGGCGGCGTTCGACGGGTATCTGAGGGCGGGGATCGGGTTGGAGGTGAAGGCGGGTCTGTCGACGGCGCCGAACTCGGGCGGCTACGTCGTGCCCGAGCAGACCGAGCGCGCCATCGAGCGGCGGCTGATGGCCGGATCGCCGATGCGCGAGATCTCGACGGTGCGGACGGTGGCGGCGGGCGTGTTCCGCAAGCCCGTGTCGATCGCGGGCGTGGGCTCCGGCTGGGTCGCCGAGACGGCGGCGCGGCCGGAGACGGATCCGGCGACGCTGGCGCTGCTGGAGTTTCCGGCGGCCGATCTCTACGCCTGCCCGGCGGCGACGCAGACGCTGCTGGACGACGCCCTCGTCGACCTGGACGAATGGCTGGCCGGCGAGGTGGAGGACGCCTTCGCGGCGCAGGAGACCGAGGCCTTCGTCAACGGCGACGGGCTCAACAAGCCGCGCGGCTTCCTCGACTACGACATCGTCGCCGACGCGGACCAGGACTGGGGCGAGATCGGCTACGTCGCCTCAGGCTCGGCTGGGGCCTTCCCGACGCAGGGGCCGACCGACCGGTTGATCGACCTGGTCTACGCGCCGAAGGCCCAGTACCGGCCGAACGCGCGCTTCGTCATGAACCGGCGCACGGTCTCGACGGTGCGCAAGTTCAAGGACGCGGACGGGAACTACATCTGGCAGCCGGCGCAGCGGGCGGGCGAGACAGCGAGCCTGCTGGGCTATCCAGTCACCGAGATCGAGACCATGCCGGACATCGCGGCCGATGCGCCGGCGATCGCCTTCGGCGACTTCCGCCGCGGCTATCTGATCGTCGACCGGGCGGGCGTGCGGGTGCTGAGGGACCCGTATTCCGCCAAGCCGTACGTGCTGTTCTACACGACCCGCCGTGTCGGCGGCGGCGTGCAGGACTTCGACGCGATCAAGCTGATGAAGTTCAGCGCGAGCTGAGGTCCGGCAGACGACAGGCCTCAGGTGGCGGGCGAGGGCGGCGCGGGGAAACCCGCCGCCCGGCGCCCGCCGGCTTGACGGCTCCGACACCCTTTCGACAACCGAGGTGCTTCCCATGACCGCACCGGTGACTCTCGCCGAGGCGAGGCTGTTCCTGCGCGTCGAGCACGACGCCGAGGACGGGCTGATCCAGACGCTGATCGACGCGGCGCAGGCGCGGGTGGCGGCTGAGACGGGGCAGGTCCTCGACGGCGCCTCTCCGGCGCCGCTTCGACTGGCGGTGCTGATGCTGGTGCTGCGGGCCTACGAGCGCGGCGAGCGCGAGATGCCGATCCGGCCGGTCGAGGCCTGGATCGCGCCCTATCGCCAGGTGCGGCTGTGAAGACGCTGGCGGAACTGCTGGAGGCGGTGGAGGCGGAGACGCCCTACGGCGGCCGGAGCGTGTCCTATGAGCCGCTCGGCTGGGCCTGGCTGAGGCTGGGGCCGCGACGGCGCAGGGACCGAACCGAGGCCGGCCGGACGCAGGTCACGGAGACCCTGACCGGCGAGACGCGCGCGGATGCGCGTCTGCAGGCGGGGCGGGTGCTGCGGTTCGGGGGCGGCGACTGGCGGATCCGCTCCGGCGAGACGGTGGGCGGCCGGGCGATCCTGAATCTGGAGCGGCCGTGATGATGCATGAACGCGCGCTGCAGAAGGCGCTGCTGGCGCACCTGCGCGCCGATCCGGGGGTCTCGGCCCTGCTGGCCGATCGGCTGTGGGGCGCGGCGCCGGACGACCCTGGTCATCCGCACCTGGTGATCGGCCGCAGCGAGAGTCGGCCGCTGCCCGGGGAAGGCGGCGGGATGGAGCACGCCCTGACGCTGAGGGCCGTGTCGCGCTTCCGCGGAAGCGAGGAGGCGAAGGCCATCGTCGCCGCCATTCGGACGAGCCTGTTCGACGCCGTTCTGGAAGCGGACGGGGTGCGGACGGTGGATGTCGGCGTCCGCTTCGCGGACGTCTGGCCGTCCCCGGCCGGACACAGGATCCATGCGGTGCTGCGGGTGCGCGCCGTCACCGAGGACAGCTGAGGAGATCACCATGGCGGCGCAGCGGGGCAGGGACATCCTGCTGAAGATCGAGGACGCTCCGGGGGCGTTCATCACGGTGGCGGGGCTGAGGGCGCGGACCATCGCGCTGAACGCGCGCACGGTGGACGCGACGGACGGCGACAGCGCCGGCCGGTGGCGCGAACTGCTGGCCGGCGCCGGCGTGAAATCGGCGGCGGTGAGCGGGCAGGGAATCTTCCGCGACGCAGCGTCGGACGCGCTGATCCGGGAGGCCTTCTTCGACCAGTCGGCGCGACGTTGGCGGCTGATCGTGCCGGACTTCGGACAACTGGAGGGGCCGTTCCTGGTCGCGGCGCTGGAGTACGCCGGCGAGCACGAAGGCGAGGCGAGCTTCGCCATCAGCCTGGCCAGCGCCGGAGAGGTGAGCTTCGAGGCGATCGGATGAACGGGGTGCGGGGCGAGGTCACGGCCGATCTGGCGGGGGAGCCGCGGCGGATCTGCCTCACGCTCGGCGCGCTGGCCGAGATCGAGACCGCGCTGGGAGTCGAGGGCGTGGCGGCCCTGGCCGACCGACTGCGAATCCTGTCGGCGCGGGATCTGCTCGTGGTGCTGGCGGCTCTGCTGCGCGGCGGCGGGGAGCTGGAGCTTGCGGACCGCCTGGACGCCGCGGCCATCGACCCGCGGGCCGCCGCCGACGCGGTCGGCCGGGCGTTCGCCGCGGCGGCGGGATGAAGACGCCCTGGGCGGCGATGCTCCGCCGGGCGGTCCTCGTCGGGCTGCCCCCGGAGGCCTTCTGGCGGTTGTCGCTGAAGGAATGGCGGATGCTGGTCGAGCCTGGAGAGGGGCCGGGGACGATGGATCGTCGCGAACTGGAGCGACTGGCGGAGGCCTGGCCGGATGACTGAGTGGATGCAGGGCGAGCCGTTCGGCCGGATGCCGGAGCAGGCCGCGGAAGCCGCCGCAGCGCTGGAGGGGCTGAGGGAGCCGGCCGAGCGGGCGGCGGAGGCGATCGAGACCGCGTTTGGACGGGCGGGGGAAGGCCTCGCGCGATCGCTGGCGCGGGCCGCCGCGGACGGGGAGGTGTCGCTGGCGGAACTGGCGCGGGCGGTGCTGGCGGTGGTCAACGCCGCCGCCGGGAGCCGAGGGGGCCTCTCCGACGCGATCGCCCGGGCCGTCGGCTCGGTGTTCGCCGGAAGTCGGGCCGAAGGCGGGCCGGTGAGCGCCGGCGGAGCCTACCTGGTCGGAGAGCGCGGCCCGGAAGTGTTCCGGCCGACGAGCGCCGGAATGGTGGAGACGCCGACAGGCGGAGGCGTGACGGTGAACGTCACCGTGGACGGCGGGGCGCCGGCGCTGCTGCGCTCCGAAGCCCAGATCGCCCAGATGCTGGCGCGCGCCGTCAGACTGGGCGCGCGCCGGCTGTAGGTCAGAGGGCCTTGGGGCTGGGGCCGAAGCGATTCTCGCCGCGCTGGCTGTCGGTCAGGCCGATCCACAGCAGGAAGCCGATTCCCACGAGGAAGATCAGCGCGAAGAGGCCGAACGCCGGCCCCATCAGGGCCATGATGGCGGCGGGGTCCTCGTTCTCGAGGGCCGAGGCGTTCATGAAGGCGCTGACTCCCATCATGCTGAAGGCGATGATCGAGCCAACGATGCCTACGGCATAGGGAATCGCGGCCAGCCAGCCCGTGTGTCCCATGTCGTGAAGGCGCTTCACGGTGATGGCGAGGTTCGGCCAGATCAGCAGGATCCCGATGATGGCGCCGATCAGCGGCAGCCAGCCCGCGACCACACCCGCTCCGAGGCAGACCAGCCAGCCGATCCAGAAATGCGAGCGCCGGATGCGGCCCTCGAACGAGAAGAACAGGTGCTTCCAGTCGAAGCTCGGCACCTGGGTCGAAGAATCCATGGTCATGCAGCGGCCCTCCCTGACACGCGGTTGCGGCTGGAAACATGACCGAACCTTGGTCGCCCGACAAGCGAATCGACCGGGCCTGCTCGGGCGAACGCCAGGGTCGGGGTCGTTCCACGAGGAAACCAGATGAGCTTCCACGAGGTGAGGCTGCCCGCCCGGCTCGCATTCGGTTCGACCGGAGGGCTCGAGAGGCGGACCGAGATCGTCACCCTGGCCTCGGGCTTCGAGCGCCGCTCGACGCCGTGGGCCGAAGGCCGACGACGCTATCTGATCGGAGCGAACCTGCGGTCGCTGACCGACATGGCGGCCCTGACCGCCTTTTTCGAGGCTCGTCGGGGGCGGCTGTACGGCTTCCGGTTCCGGGACTTCACGGACTTCCGCTCCTGTCCGTCCGGTGAGACGCCCGGGACTGCCGACCAGGCGCTCGGCTCCGGCGACGGAGCGCGCACGACCTTCCAGCTGGTGAAGCGATACGGAGTGGGCGAGGACGCCCTTGAACGCCGTATCGCAAAGCCGGTGGCGGAGACGGTGCGGGTCGCAGTCGGCGGGCACGAAACCACGGCCTTCTCCGTCGACCTGACCACGGGCGAGCTGACGCTGGATGCGGCGCCGCCCCCGGGGGTCCCTGTGTCGGCGGGCTTCGAGTTCGATGTCCCGGTGCGGTTCGACGCCGACCGGATCGAGGTCACGCTTGAAAGCTTCGAGGCGGGGCGGATGTCGGCCGTGCCGCTGGTCGAGGTTCGGGTCTGATCATGCGCGACGTGCCCGAGGAGATGGCCGCCCGCATCGAGAGCGGGGCGGCGACGATGTGCCATGTCTGGATCCTGACGCGGCGCGACGGCGCGGTGCTGGGGTTTACCGACCATGATCGCGACCTGGAGATCGAGGGGGTCCTGTGCCGGGCCGCCAGCGGGTGGACGGCAGGCGCGGCCGAAGGCGAGACCGGCGGAGCGTGCGGGAGCTTGTCCGCCGCCGGCGGGCTGGACGACGAGGCGCTGCGAGCGGAGGACGTCGAGGCCGGCCTGTACGACAGCGCTGAGGTGGTCCTGTGGCGGGTCGACTGGCGGCGGCCGGATCTCAGGGTGCGGCTGCAGCAGGCGCGACTGGTGAGAATCCGCTGCGAGGGCGCTCGCTTCGTGGCCGAGCTGGAGGGGCCGCTGGCGGCTCTCGAACGCGTCGTCGGGCGAACCTGCGGCCGGGACTGCGACGCCGTGCTGGGCGACGAACGCTGTCGGGTGGATCTCGCCGCCTTTCCCGGCGCGACCTGTGACCGGCGCTGGGCGACCTGCACGGGCGTCTTCGCCAACGGCGTGAACTTCCAGGGCTTCCCCGACGTGCCCGGCGACGATTTCCTGACCGCGACGCCGGTCCAGGGCGGGCGCAACGACGGCGGGAGCCGGCGATGAGGGCGGCGATCCTGAGAGCCGCGCGCGGCTGGATCGGAACGCCCTACCGACACCAGGCGAGCGTCAGGGGCGAGGGCGCCGACTGCCTCGGCCTGCTGCGCGGAATCTGGCGGGAGGTGATCGGTCCGGAGCCGGAAGCGCCGCCTCCCTATGCGCCGGACTGGGCGGAGGTCGGCGGCGAGGAGACGCTGTGGGCGGCGGCGCGACGGTGGCTGCGGGAAATTCCCCTCGACCGGGCCGAGCCCGGGGATGTGCTTCTGTTCCGGATGGCGCCCGGCTGTCCCGCCAAGCATTGCGCGATCCTGAGCGAGGGGAGCGGGGCGGGCGAGGGCCGGATGATCCACGCCTACTGGGGTCGCGCCGTGGTCGAGAGCTGGCTGGGCGAGTGGTGGCGCCGTCGGCTGGCGGCGGCGTTCACCTGGCCCCTTGCTGACAACGGAGCAGGCTGAATGGCGCAGGTGGTGTTCGGAGCCGTCGGTGGCGCGATCGGCGGACCGCTGGGGGCGGGCATCGGTGCAATGCTCGGCGGCATGGTGGACAGTGCGGCGGTCGCCGGCCTGCAGCCGCCGCGACAGCGGGGCCCGAGACTGCAGGGGCTCAAGGTGCAGGGCACGGCCGAGGGCGCGCCCCTGCCGTGTGTGTTCGGGCGCGCCCGTGTGACCGGCCAGGTGATCTGGGCCGCCCGGTTCCTGGAGAGCCGCCGCACCTCATCGGGCGGCAAGGGAGGCCCGCGGACGGTCGATTACGGCTATTCGCTCAGCTTCGCCGTCGCCCTGTGCGAGGGGGAGATCGACGGCGTCGGCCGGGTCTGGGCCGACGGCCGGCCGATGGACCTGACGGGCGTCACCATGCGGGTGCACCGGGGCGGGCCGGACCAGACGCCCGATCCGCTGATCGAGTCGATCGAGGGCGAGGCTCCGGCCTATCGGGGCACGGCCTACGTCGTGTTTGAGGATCTGCCGCTCGGCCCGTATGGCGACCGGACTCCGCAACTGGCCTTCGAGGTGTTCCGCAGGCCCCGGGGCGGCGAGCCGCGGCTGGAGGATCGACTGGAGGGCGTGTGCCTGATCCCGGGAGCCGGTGAGTTCGTGCTGGCGACCGAGCCGGTGATGCGTCGCGAGGGGCTGACCCGCACCCGCGTGGAGAACCTGCACGCCGGCGACGGGCGACCGGATCTGGTCGTCTCGCTGGACCATCTGCAGGCGCAGTGCCCCGGGCTGAAGCGCGTCAGCCTGGTGGTCGGCTGGTTCGGGACGGATCTCCGCGCCGGCGAGTGCCTGATCCGGCCGGGCGTCGAGCGACGCGACAAGCCCACGGAGCCGCTCGCCTGGTCGGCAGCCGGGCTGGATCGACAGACGGCCCACCTGATCTCCGGGAGCGGCGGCGGTCCGGCCTACGGCGGCACGCCGTCCGACGAGAGCGTGCGTCAGGCCGTGGCCGAGCTGAAGGCCCGGGGGCTCGAAGTGACGCTCTATCCGTTCGTGTTCATGGACATCCCGCCCGGCAACGGCTTGCCGGACCCGTACGGCGGCGCCGAGCAGGCGGCATACCCATGGCGCGGGCGGGTGTGCGGAAGGGCCGGGGGCGAAGCCGCGGGCGACGTGGCCGCCCTGTTCGGGTCGGCGGACGGCTGGGGGTTTCGGCGGCTGGCTCTGCACTACGCCCGGCTCGCCGCCGAGACCGGCGCGGACGGCCTGCTGATCGGCTCGGAGATGCGCGGCCTGACCCTGACGCGGGACGCGTCCGGCGGCTTTCCCGCGGTCGCCGAGCTCCGGGCGCTGGCGGCGGAGTGCCGGGCCGTCGCGGGGCCGGGCGTCCAGCTGTCCTACGCCGCCGACTGGTCGGAGTACGCCGGATTTCGGGACGGCGGAGAGGTGGCTTTCCACCTGGACCCACTGTGGGCCGACCCGAACGTCGACTACGTCGCGGTGGACTGGTACCCGCCGCTGGGCGACTGGAGGTCGGGCGACGGCGGCCTCGATGCGGCTTCATTCGGCGGGCCCGACGATCCCGCCTACCTCGCCGCGCAGGTCGCCGGCGGCGAAGGCTTCGACTGGTGGTACGCGTCCGACGCGCACCGCGCGGCGCAGGTCCGAACCCCGATAGTCGACACGGCGCACGGCGAGGACTGGGTGTTCCGGGTCAAGGACCTCGTGAACTGGTGGAGCCATCCGCACCATGACCGGCCGGGCGGCGTGCGTTCCATCCAGCCGACGGCCTGGATTCCGGCCATGAAGCCGGTGCGGCTGACCGAGTTCGGCTGCGCCGCCGTGGACCGGGGCGGCAATGCGCCGAACCTGTTCCAGGACCCGAAGAGCTCCGAAGGTTCGCTCCCGCCGGATTCGACAGGCGTGCGCGACGACCGGATGCAAAGACGCGCCCTGGAGGCCGTCCTCGCCCACTTCGCCACGAATAATCCGGTTTCGCCCGTCTACGGCGGGCCGATGCTGGCGGGAGCGGACGCGTGGTGCTGGGATGCGCGACCGTGGCCCGCCTTTCCGGGCCGGGCGGACGTCTGGGCCGATGCGCCAGCCTGGCGCACCGGTCACTGGCTCAACGGCCGGCTGACGGGAGAGGCGGACGACCTGATCGCAGCCATCCTGCGGCGTGGCGGACTGACGGACGACATGTTCGAGGTGGCGGGCGTGCCCGGCGGAATCTCCGGTTATGTGATCGACCGGCCGATGCGCACCCGCGACGCCCTTGAGCCCCTTAGCTGGGCCCTGGGGCTGAGCCTGTCGGAGCGCGGCGGACGGGTGGCGGTGCGGGGCGCGGAGGCGGCCGCAGCGTTTGTGGCGGCCCGTGACCTGGCCCTGCCCGAGGAGGGGACGGGCGTTCGCGCCGATCGCGAGCTCGAAACGCCGCCAGCCCTCGCACGGGTGCGCTTCATCGACGGCGATCACGACTACCAGACCGGCGCCGAGAGCGTCCGGAGCGGGGCAGACGGGGGCGCCGTCGATCTCGAGCTGCCCGCCGTATGCTCAGGCGTAACGGCGCGGACGGCCGCAAGTCGCGCGCTCGCGGCCGCGGCGGCCGAGACGCTGACCCTGCATCCCGGCCCGCTGGACGCCCTGCGGCTGGAAGCCGGCGATGTGGTCTCGACAGAGCTGCGCGGCGGCGACTGGCGTGTGGCCAGGGTGAATCTCGACGAGACGCCTTCGGCCGTGCTGGAGCCGGTCCCCTTTGCCGAAGCGGAGCCGGAGGACGCTTCTCCCAGAGCGCCGGCGTCGGTCACAGCGACCGGAGCGCCCTTCTTCCATCTCATCGATCCGCCGCCGCTGCCTGGCGCGGAAGCCGACCGCCGGCCTCTGGTCGTGGCGGCGGCGGATCCGTGGCAGCCGATGCAGGTGCTGGCGGGCCCGGCCGCGCATGCGTTGACGGTGCGGGCGGAAGTGCGGGAGCCCGTCACCGTCGGGAGACTGACGGCGCCGCTGGAACCCGGCATGCGGCACCGCTGGGACGAGATCAACGCGCTGCTGGTGCGGCTCGAAGGACGGGCGCCGCAGAGCCGTCCGGCGGAAGCGGTTCTCGCCGGCGCCAATGCGGTGCTGGTGGAGGCGGGAGACGAATGGGAACTGCTGCAGTTCCGCAGCGCCGAACTGGTCGGCGGCGACGTATGGCGGCTGACCGGCCTGCTGCGGGGACAGCAGGGCACGATGGCCGGCGGCGCTCCGGCCGACGCCCTCTGCGTGATGCTGGACGTGCAGCCGTCGCGGGTGGACTCGCCGCCCGCCGAGCGCGGTCTGCCGCTGGTCTGGCGCGCCGGGCCGAGCGGCATCCCGGCCGGCGGTGCGCGTTTCAGCGAACGGCTGTGGACGGCGCGCGGCGTCGGAGCGCGACCGTGGAGCCCCGCCCATGCGCGCGCCGCCCCCCGCGTGGACGGCGGCTTCGATCTGAGCTGGATCGCCCGTCATCGCATGGACGGGGACCGATGGGCGGCAGAGCCGGCTCCCTCCGATCCGGTGCGGTTCAGGGTCCGGGTCATGGACGGCGAAACCGAAGTGCGGGCTTTCGAAGTCCTCGGGACCGGGGTCGTCTATTCCGGAGCACAGGCGGCCGCCGACTTTCCGGACGGCCCTTCTGGGGCACGCTTCGCAGTCAGTCAGTGGGGGGACGGCTGGGGCTGGGGGCTCGAAGCGGAGGCGCGGTTCGCCTGAACGGGGGCGGGGCGCCTTTGCGGAACGGGAAGGATGCCCTAACTGGAAGCTCTGTGTGTGACGGGCGGCAGCCCAACGGAGCGACATTCGAGTGGCGGGCGATCCCTACAAGGAACTCGGCGTGGCCCGGGGCGCGAGCCAGGACGAAATCAAGAAGGCGTTCCGCAAGCTCGCCAAGGATCTTCACCCTGACAAGAACCCGGGCGACAAGGTGGCCGAGGAGCGGTTCAAGCGGGTGACCGCCGCCTTCGATCTGCTCGGCGACCCGGAGAAGCGGGCGAAGTTCGACCGGGGCGAGATCGATGCGGAAGGGCGCGAGCAGTTCCGCGGCTTCGCCGGCCGCGGCGGACCCGGCGGTCCCGGCCAGAGCCCGTTCGGGGCGGGCGGCGCCCGGGGCGGCTTCGAGAACATCGACCTCGACGAGATACTCGGCGGAATGTTCGGAGGCGGCGCGCGTCCGGGCCGCGGCGGTTTCAGCGGTCGTGGGGCCGACGTGCGGGCGACGCTGGAGATCAGCCTCGAGGATTCGATCAGCGGGGCGACGCGGCGCATCCAGTTCTCGGATGGCCGGATGCTCGACGTCGCCATCCCGAAGGGCGCGGCGGACGGGCAGGTCATCCGCCTCAAGGGCCAGGGCGCTCCGGGGCGGGGCGGCGACAACGGCGACGCCCTGATCGAACTGCGGATCGCGGCGCATCCGGTCTTCACCCGCGACGGCGCCGATCTCAGCATGGACCTGCCAATCGCCCTGGCCGACGCGTTGCTCGGTGGAAAGACGCCGGTCAGGACGCCGGAGGGCACGGTGAGCGTGACCATTCCGAAGGGGTCCAACTCGGGCAGGATCCTGCGGCTGAAGGGCCGCGGCGCGTACGCCGGCGGCAAGCGAGGCGACCTGCTGGCCCGCCTGATGATCGTGCTCCCGGACGACGAGGATCCGGCCCTCACCAAATGGGCCCAGGGCGTCCGCGACAAGGCGCCGATCCGGCCCTTCCGCGACTGATGGCGAGCCGTCCGAACCTCAAGCCGGCGCGGCCCTGGTTCTCGTCCGGGCCGACGGCGAAGCGGCCGGGTTGGTCGAGCCAGACCCTTCCGCACGAACTGCTCGGCCGCGGCATCCGGGCGCCGGAGGTGGTGGCGCGGTTCGCCCACGGACTTAAGCTGACGCGCGAGCTGCTGCAGGTCCCGGCGGACTGGCAGGTGGTCTACGTTCCCGGGTCCGACACCGGGGCGGTCGAGGCGGCCCTGTGGTCGATGCTGGGCGAGCGGCCGGTGCAGGTGCTCGCCTTCGAGAACTTCGGCCAGGTCTGGGCGACCGACATCCGGGACCACCTCGGGCTCGAACCGGAGGTGCTGACCGCTCCGTACGGGCGGTTTCCCGACGTTTCCCGCGTCGATCCCGCCAGCGACCTGGTCTTCCCCTGGAACGGGACGACCTCCGGCGTGCGGGCGCCGGGCGGCGACTGGATCGCGGCCGAACGTGAGGGACTGACGATCTGCGACGCGACTTCCGCGGCGTTCGCCATGCCGCTGCCGTGGGACCGCCTCGACGTGGTGACCTTCAGCTTCCAGAAAGCGCTGGGCGGCGAGGCGGGGCTGGGCGTGGCGGCGCTGTCGCCGCGGGCGGTGGCGCGTCTGGACCGATACGCGCCGCCGCGGCCGGTCCCCAAGGTGCTGCGACTGCGCGACGCGAACGGCTTCGACCGGGCGCTGGCGAGCGGATCGATGATCAACACCTTCTCGGTGTGGACCCTCGAAGACTGGATCGACGCGGTGGAGTGGGGACTCGCGGCCGGGGGACTGGACGCGCTCGTCGCCCGGACGACCGCCAATGCGGCGGCGCTCGACGCCTGGGTGCGACGGACGGAGTGGATCGACTATCTGGCGGAAGACCCCGCGACACGGTCGACCACCTCAGTGTGCCTGAAGATCGTGGATCCACGCGTCTCGGCCATGGACGAGCCGGCGCGGCAGGCTCTGGTCCGGCGGATGAAGGCGCTGGTCGAGGACGAAGGCGCGGCGTTCGACATCGAGAGCCACCGCAACGCGCCGGCGGGCCTGCGCATCTGGTGCGGCTGCACGGTCGATACGGCCGATGTCGAGGCCCTGACGCCGTGGCTCGACTGGGCGTTCGCGACGGCGATGGCCGAATAATCCCCCTGCCGGGACGACACCCGGCGATTCCGCCGCTATAGGCTGCGCCCGCATTCCGGAAGTCGGATCGGCGGAGAAGCGTTTTGGCGAACGTGGCGGTGGTCGGCGCCCAGTGGGGCGACGAGGGCAAGGGCAAGATCGTCGACTGGCTGTCCAACCGGGCCGACATGGTGGTCCGCTTCCAGGGCGGTCACAACGCCGGCCACACGCTGGTCGTCGACGGCAAGGTCTACAAGCTGGCCCTGCTGCCCTCGGGCGTGGTGCAGGGCAAGCCGTCGATTATCGGCAACGGCGTGGTCGTCGATCCCTGGCACCTCGTGGCCGAGATCGAGAAGATCGAGGCGCAGGGCGTGGCGATCACCCCGGACGTCCTCACCATCGCCGACAACGCCTGCCTGATCCTGCCCATCCATCCGGCGCTCGACGTGGCCCGCGAGGCGGCGGCCAGCGCGCCGGGCGCGCGCATCGGCACCACCGGCCGCGGCATCGGGCCGGCCTACGAAGACAAGGTGGGGCGCCGGGCGATCCGGGTCTGCGATCTCGCGGACGCCGACGACCTGAAGGTCAAGATCGACCGCCTCAGGTCGCACCACGATCCCCTCCGGGCCGGACTGGGACTGGAGCCGATCGACCCCGACGCGCTGCTGGCCCAGCTGCTCGAGATCGCGCCGAAGATCCTTCCCTATGTGAAGCCGGCGTGGAAGTTGCTCGACGAGGCGCAGAAGGCCGGCAAGCGGGTGCTGTTCGAGGGGGCGCAGGGGGCGTTTCTCGATGTCGACCATGGCACCTATCCGTATGTGACCAGCTCGAACACCGTCGCCGGCCAGGCGGCCGCCGGCTCGGGCCTCGGGCCGAAGGGCGTCGGCTATGTGCTCGGCATCGTGAAGGCCTACACCACGCGGGTGGGAGAGGGGCCGTTCGCCTGCGAACTGCACGACGCCGTCGGCGAGCACCTGGCCACGGTCGGCCGCGAGGTCGGGGTGAACACCGGCCGCGCCCGGCGCTGCGGCTGGTTCGACGCCGTGCTGGTGCGCCAGTCGGTGGCCATCAACGGCATCGACGGCATCGCCCTTACCAAGCTGGACGTTCTCGACGGGCTGAAGACGCTGAAGGTTTGCGTCGGCTACCGCGTCGGCGACCGCGTGCTGGACTACCTGCCCTCCAGCCTGACGGAACAGGCGGCCGCGGAGCCGGTGTTCGAGGAACTGGACGGCTGGACGGAGAGCACAGCCTCGGCCCGCAGCTTCAGGGACCTGAACGCCAACGCGGTGAAGTACGTCCGACGGATCGAGGAACTGATCGGCGCGCCCGTGGCGCTGCTGTCGACCAGCCCCGAGCGTGACGACACCATCCTGATGCGCGATCCGTTCCAGGGCTGACGCGAGCGTCGCAGCGTTCAAGCCGCCTTAACCCTGTCCTGTCATTGAACGGGAAGGTGGAGGGTTCTGCGTGTTTGCTGTCGATCATCGCCTTCTGGCCCGGCTGGAGCCGGTGACGAAACGGGTCCTTATCGTGGACCCGAATGCGCATGCCGCCCGCCTGCTCACCGATCTGATGAAAGCGTTGGGCGCGCGCGAGATCGCCGTCGAGGCGACGGACAGCCGCGCCTTGAAGACCGCCGCCGCCCTTGAGCCCGGGATCGTCTTCACCGAGCGCTCCGGTCCCGGCCTGGACGGTGAGAACCTGGCGCGACGGTTGCGCCGTTCCGACCTCCCGTGCCGCCGGGCGCCGATCATCATGGTCACGGCGGAGGCGACCGCATCCACCATCCTGGGCGCGCGCGACGCCGGCGTGCACGAGTTCCTGCGCAAGCCGTTCACCAGCGCCGACCTGCAGCGGCGGGTCGAGAACGTCGCGCTCAAGCCCCGCGACTGGGTCGAGGCGGTGGAGTATGTCGGTCCCGACCGTCGGCGCTTCAATTCCGGCGAGTACAACGGGCCCGGCAAGCGTCGCAGCGATCGGCCCGTCAATGGAGCGGAAGCGCTGGCCGCGGCGAAGGACCAGGCCATGCGCATTCTGGCCTCCGCCCTCGATCAGTTCGACCGCGACCCGATGCAGGCCGTACGCGCCATCCGCGAACAGGCGTCGGCTCTCAAGGCCGTGGCCATGAAGGCGTCGGACTCGCGGCTGGCGGTGGTGGTTGGCGCGCTGGAAGTCAGCCTCGCCTCGGGACCCGCGACCAAGGCGACCCTGGCTGCGCCGATCGGCGGCCTTCTGGCGATGCACCAGGCCGCCCCCATGAAAAAGGCGGGCTGAACGCCCGCCTTCTCCGGTTCAGATCTGCAGTTCGCCGCCGGTCAGGCGTCGACCAGGTTCCGCTCCTCGGCCGCCGCGCGCATCGCCTTCTGAAGCTTCTCGAAGGCGCGCACCTCGATCTGGCGCACCCGCTCGCGAGAGACGCCGTACTGGCCGGCGAGTTCCTCGAGCGTCACCGGATCGTCCTTCAGGCGACGCTCGGTGAGGATGTGCTTTTCGCGGTCGGTCAGCTCCTCCATGGCCTCCTGCAGAAGGCCCATGCGGATCGACTTCTCCTCGTCCTCGGCCAGCTTGGTCTCCTGCGACACCGCCGTGTCGTCGGCCAGCCAGTCCTGCCACTCGCTTTCGCCGTCGGCGCGCAGCGGCGCGTTCAGCGAGGCGTCCCCGCCGAGCCGGCGGTTCATGTCGATCACGTCCTGATGGGTCACGCCCAACTTGGTGGCGATCGACTCGACGTGCTCGGGGCGCAGGTCGCCTTCCTCGAAGGCCGAGATCTGGCTCTTGGCCTTGCGCAGGTTGAAGAACAGCTTCTTCTGCGCGGCCGTGGTGCCCATCTTCACGAGCGACCAGCTGCGCAGGATGTATTCCTGGATCGAGGCGCGGATCCACCACATGGCGTAGGTCGCCAGGCGGAAGCCCTTGTCCGGATCGAACTTCTTGACCGCCTGCATCAGGCCGACGTTGCCCTCGGAGATCACCTCGCCGATCGGCAGGCCGTAGCCGCGATAGCCCATGGCGATCTTGGCCACCAGGCGCAGGTGCGAGGTGACGAGGCGGTGCGCCGCCTCCGGGTCCTGGTGTTCGGACCACCGCTTGGCGAGCATGAACTCCTCGTCCTTGCTCAGCATCGGAAACTTGCGGATTTCCGTCAGGTAGCGCGACAGTCCCTGTTCAGGCGACATAATCGCGAGCGATCTGGTTGCAGCCATGTGGTCCCTCCGACCGTAAGAAACGAGCGGGCCCTGCGTCGCCGGCCACGGATGTGCGCCGGCGTCTCGCCCCTCAACCGGTGAAATAGGATCGGGTTTCCGTCTTTGTCAGAGGCGGATCGTCACAGCGAAGCGTGACCGTTGCCCCGGCGCCACTGCACCGAATGTGCCTCCGTATAGCGCATAGTCAGTCTTTAATCAAGACGGACTGCGCGCCCTCAGAGTTGCGACAACCTCTGCTCCAGCGCCCGCAGGTCTTCCGGGGGCGTGGTCTCGAACCTGAGCGCTTCTCCCGTGACCGGATGGACGAAGCCGAGCACCGCCGCGTGCAGCGCCTGGCGCTTCAGCCCCGCATCGGCGATCGCAGCCCGCACCGGCGCGGCCGGACTGCCCGAGCCGTACACCGGGTCCCCCAGGATCGGCGCGCCCTTCGACGCCAGATGCACCCGGATCTGGTGGGTGCGGCCGGTGTGCAGGGTGCAGGCCACCCGCGCGGCCATTGGCGCCGCGCCCGGCCTGGCAGGCGCTCCGAACACGGTCTCCACCACATAGTCGGTGATCGCGTTGCGCCCGCCGGAGCGAAGCACCGCCATCTTTTTGCGATCCGAGGACGAGCGCCCGATCAGCGACTCGATCCGCCCCTTGGCGGGCGACGGCGCACCCCGGGTGAGGGCGATGTAGGTTCGCTCGATGTCATGGGCGGCGAACAGCGCCGACAAGCCGACGTGGGCCCGGTCCGACTTGGCGGCGACCATCACGCCCGAAGTGTCCTTGTCCAGCCGGTGGACGATCCCGGGCCGCGCCACGCCCCCGATGCCGGACAGGCTGTCGCCGCAGTGGTGCAGCAGGGCGTTGACGAGAGTGCCGGTCTCGCTGCCCGGGGCCGGATGGGCCGCCATGCCCGCGGGCTTGTCGATGACGATCAGGTCGGCGTCCTCGAACAGCACGGTGAGCGGTATCGCCTCCGGCTGCGGGGCCGCCGGCGCAACCGGCGGCAGGGTCACCGTATAGAGGCCGGGGGCGGCCTTCGCAGATCCGCCCGCGACCGGCTGGCCGTCCCGGCGCACGGCGCCCTCCGCCAGCAGGGCCTGCAGCCGCGCCCGCGACAGCCCGGGGAAGGCGTCCGCCAGCGCCTTGTCCAGCCGTACGCCGCCAGCCTCGATCCGGGCTTCCAGCACGGTCGGGTCGTCGTCTTCGCTGATCAGGGGCTCTTCGGACACGGGGGGCTCCGCCGCTCGGGCGGCACCCCGTCTTGCATGAGGCGCCCCGCGCCGGTCAACGCGGGGCTTCCCCGACGGTCAAGCTTGAGGCAAAGGTTAACGGTCTTTCGGGGGAGGGGCTCATGCGCACCGTCTTGTCTGCACTTCTGCTCGCCGGCGCCGTCGTCGCGCTGGGCAGTTGCGCCACCATGAGCGAGGAGCAGTGTCTGGCCGGCGACTGGGCCGGGCAGGGCTTTAACGACGGCGCCGCCGGCTATGCGATGAGCCGGCTGGGCGAGCACGCCGAGGCCTGCGGGAAGCACGGGGTCGTCCCCGACGACGCCGCCTACCGCTCGGGTTGGAGCGAAGGGGTCCTGCGTTATTGCACGATCGAGAACGGGTTCCGCGTGGGGGCGGAGGGCGGCGGCTACGCCGGCGTCTGTCCGGCTGGCGTCGAGCGGGACTTCCTCATCGCCTACGAGGACGGCCGCGCCATCCATCTCGCCGAACAGGCGGTCTCGGAGGCCCGCAGTCGGGTCGACAGCAACGGCTACCGGCTGGAGGAGCTGGACGACAAGATCGAGGCCAAGCAGCGCGAACTCCGCGCCGAGGGACTGACCGAAGAGGAACGCGACACGATCCGGAACCGGATCCGCGAACTCCGGCGCGAGCGGGAGGACACCGAGCGGGAGTGGCGGCGGGCGCAGCGCGAGCTCGACGACGCGGAGGAACGCGCCCGCGACGTGCGCTGGCGAATGGAGTCGCGCTACCGCTGACCGGAGAGCGGTCGGGGAAGCCGGGCGGCTTCCCCGAGGACGGGTCGGATCAGGCCGCCTTCTTCTCCAGCGACTGCTCCCACTGGCCCAGCGAGGCGAGCCCGTTCATCCGCGCGCGGTGATGGAAGGCCTCCTGGCAGGCGACCGCATTCTCGGCCTTGCCCGACCAGGCTCGCTGCGGCGCGGCCTGCAGCGCACGGCCGTACGAGAAGGTCATCTTCCACGGGAAGCCGCCGATGCGGTTCATGGCGTCGAGGTGGGCGGTGGCCTGCTCGTCCGTCTGGCCGCCCGACAGGTAGGCGATGCCAGGCACCGCCGACGGCACGGTCGCCTTCAGCGCGGCGATGGTGCGCTCGGCCACTTCCTGCACCGAGGCCTGGCGCCGGGCGCCCTTGCCCGAGATCACCATGTTCGGCTTCAGGATGATGCCCTCCAGGGCGACCCGCTGCTCGTAGAGCTCCTGGAACACCGTCTGCAGGGTCCAGCGGGTGACCTCGTCGCAGCGGTCGATGTCGTGGGCGCCGTCCATCAGCACCTCCGGCTCGACGATCGGCACCACCTGCTCCTGCTGGCAGATGCGGGCGTAGCGGGCGAGGGCGTGGGCGTTGGCCTTGACGCAGCCCCAGGTGGGGATGCCGTCGGCGATGTCGATCACCGCCCGCCACTTGGCGAAGCGGGCGCCGCGCTCGTAGTGGGCGCGGACGCGCTTGGACAGGCCGTCCAGGCCCTTGGTCACGGTCTCGCCCGGGAAGCCGGCCATCTTGGTCGCGCCCTTGTCGACCTTGATGCCCGGGATCGAGCCGGCGGCGGTGATCAGGTCGACCAGCGGCGTGCCGTCCTTCGCATCCTGGTACAGGGTCTCCTCGAACAGGATCACGCCCGAGATGTGCTCGCGCATGGTCTGCTCCGCGCGGAACAGGCACTCGCGGTAGTCGCGGCGGTTCTCCTCGGTGTTCTCGACCCCGATCGCGTCGAAGCGCTTCTTGATCGTGCCGGTGGATTCGTCGGCCGCCAGAATGCCCTTGCCGGGCGTGACCATCGCCTCGGCCACCGCGTTGAGCGCCGCCAGATCCATGAGTGCCTCCTCGAGCCTGTTGTTTCGGGGTGATCTAGCCCCCTCCAGCTGCGAAGTCACGCATTGTTACAACGGCTTCGCCGCCGCCGTGCGCAAGGCTCAGGCCCTGAGGGCCTCGACCCCGGGCAGGGGCTTGCCCTCCATCCATTCGAGGAAGGCGCCGCCGGCGGTGGAGACGAAGGTCATGTCCTCGGCCACTCCGGCGTGGTGCAGGGCCGCGACCGTGTCGCCGCCCCCGGCCACGGCCGTGATCGCCCCGGTCTTGGCCAGCTGGGCCGCCGCCTGCGCCGCCTTCACCGTGGCCGCGTCGAACGGCGGCACCTCGAACACGCCCAGCGGCCCGTTCCAGATCAGCGTCCGCGACAGGGCCATGGCCTTGACCAGCGCCTCGACGGTCAGCGGACCGGCGTCGAGGATCTTCTCGTCCTCGCCGATCTCCTCGCGCGCCAGCACGGTGCGGGTCTCGACGCCGGGCTTGAGGTCGGTCGCCACGACCACGTCGCGCGGCAGCAGGATCTCGCAGCCCTTCGCTTCGGCCTCGGCGAGGATCTCGCGGGCGGTGTCGGCCATGTCGCGCTCGGCCAGCGAGCCGCCGATGTCGATCCCCTGGGCGAACAGGAAGGTGTTGGCCATGCCGCCGCCGATGGCCAGTCGGTCCAGCTTGCCGACAAGGTTCTTCAGCAGGTCCAGCTTGGTCGAAACCTTGGCCCCGCCGACGATCCCCAGCACCGGCTTGACCGGCTTGCCCAGCGCCTTGTCCAGCGCCTCCAGCTCGCGCCGCATCGACTCCCCGGCGTAGGCCGGCAGCAGGCGGGCCAGCCCCTCGGTCGAGGCGTGGGCCCGGTGCGCGGCCGAGAAGGCGTCGTTGACGTAGACGTCGCCGAGCTCAGCCAACTGCGCCGCGAAGGCCGGATCGTTCTTCTCCTCCCCGGCGTGGAAACGGACGTTCTCCAGCAGGATCACCCCGCCGACGTCGAGGTCGTCCAGCGCCGCCTTCGCCTCGGGTCCCACGCAGTCGGGGGCGAAGCGCACCGGCGCGCCAAGCAGGTTCTCCAGCTCGTCGACGACGGGCTCGAGGCTCATCGACGGGACGCGCTGGCCCCTGGGCCGGTCGAAGTGGGCCAGCAGGGCCACCTTCGCCCCCGCATCGCGCAGCCGCTGGATGGTCGGGACCGCCGCCCGCAGCCGGGTGTCGTCGGTCACCCGCCCGTCCTCCATCGGCACGTTGAAGTCCACGCGCACCAGCGCGGTCTTGCCGCCGAGGTCACGGGCGTCGTCGAGGGTGCGGAAGGTCATGTGCGTCTCCTGTCTCCTCCCCGTCGCGTAGCGATGGGGAGGTGGCGCGACGCGCCGGCGCGTCGTG
>MGLK01000039.1:65277-67467 GCA_001794825.1 Caulobacterales bacterium RIFCSPHIGHO2_01_FULL_70_19
CGCGACGGGGAGGGGACGCAGCATCAGAGGAACTTCGCCATCTGCAGCGCGGTGTCGCTCATCCGCGTCGCGAAGCCCCATTCGTTGTCGTACCAGCTCAGCACGCGGGCCAGCTTGCCGTCGACCACCTGGGTCTGGGGCAGGGCGGCGGTGGACGAGGCCGAGACGTGGTTCATGTCCATCGACACCACCGGATCGGTGGTGGTCATCAGCACGCCCTTCATCGGACCGTCGGCGGCGGCCTGCAGCGCGTTGTTGATCTCCTCGACCGTCACCTCACGGCCGGCCACGACCTTCAGGTCGACGACCGAGACGTTGGGGGTGGGCACGCGGATCGAGGAGCCGTCCAGCTTGCCCTTCAGCTCCGGCAGCACCAGGCCGAGGGCCTTGGCGGCGCCGGTCGAGGTCGGGATCATCGACAGGGCCGCCGCGCGGGCGCGGTACAGGTCCTTGTGCATCGTATCCAGCGTCGGCTGGTCGCCGGTGTAGGCGTGGATGGTGGTCATGTAGCCGCGCTCGATGCCGAACAGGTCGTGCAGCACCTTGGCCACCGGGGCGAGGGCGTTGGTGGTGCAGCTGCCGTTCGAGACGACGATGTCGTCCGCCGTCAGGCTGTCGTGGTTGACCTTGAAGACGATCGTCTTGTCGGCGCCGTCGG
Source organism: Caulobacterales bacterium RIFCSPHIGHO2_01_FULL_70_19 (assembly GCA_001794825.1). GTDB lineage: Bacteria > Pseudomonadota > Alphaproteobacteria > Caulobacterales > Caulobacteraceae > Brevundimonas. The sequence goes on from MGLK01000039.1 coordinate 65,936, forward strand.
CCGGGGCCGAGACCAGAACCCGCTTGGCGCCGGCCTTCAGGTGCGCCGAGGCCTTGTCCTTCGAGGTGAACAGGCCGGTGCACTCCATGGCGATGTCGACGCCGAGATCCTTGTGCGGAAGCTCTTCCGGATTGCGGATGGCCGTCACCCGGATCTTGCCGGTCCCGACGTCGATCCAGTCCTCGCCGCTCTCGACCGTGCCGGGGAAGCGGCCGTGCACCGAGTCGTAGCGCAGCAGGTGGGCGTTTGTGGCCACCGGCCCCAGGTCGTTGATCGCCACCACCTCGATGTCCTTGCGGCCGTGCTCGACGATCGAGCGCAGGACGAGACGGCCGATGCGGCCGAAACCGTTGATGGCGACGCGGACGGTCATGGGGCGGGCTCCTGGAAGCGGGGTTTGTGGTTGGCGCTTCAATGGAACCGGCGGCGCGGGGATTCAACCCCGCGCCTGTAACAAGGCGTGATTGACTGTAACGCTTGGCGGCGTGGCGCGTCAGCGGGTCAGGGGCAGGGCGAGTCTGGCCGTGAGACCGCCTTCCGGACGATTGCGCAGGGTCACGTCCCCGCCCGCCGCCCGGGCCGCCTGCCGCGCCACCGTGAGTCCCAGGCCGGCGCCACCGGTCTCCCGGTTGCGCGACCGCTCGCCGCGGTGGAAGGGCTCGAACACCGCCTCCAGTTCGGCCTCGGGCAGGCCCGGGCCCTGATCCTCGATCTCGACCACGGCCGAGCCCGTTTCGGCGAAGGCGCGGACGTGGGCCCCGCCGCCGTACTTGACCGCATTGCCGATCAGATTGCCCAGCGCCCGGCGCAGGGCCGCAGGGTCGCCCGTCACCGGCAGGGCGCCTCCGCCCTCGAACGCCACCGCCGCCCCCGTCTCGGCGAAGCCCCGCGCGCAGTCCGAGGCGAGAGCCTCCAGGTCCAGCGCCTCCCGCGCTTCGGCCGTAGTCTCGCCGCGGACGAAGGCCATGGCCTGCGCGATCAGGGCGTCCATCTCCTCGATGTCCGAGGCCATCCGGTCGCGCACCGCATTCGGCGCCTGCTCGGCCCGGAAGCGCAGCCGCGTCAAGGGGGTGCGCAGGTCGTGGGCGATCGCCGCCACGGTCTGGGTGCGCTGTCGGATGTGGTCGCGCAGGCTGGCCTGCATGTCGTTGAAGGCATGGATGGCGGTGCGCACCTCGCTGGGCCCCGAGGGCTTCAGCGGCGGCGCGTCGGGGTCCGCGCCCAGCCGTTCGGCGGCCTCGGCGAAGACCCGGATCGGCCGCGTCAGCCGCCGCGCCATCCACCACACCAGCGGCGCCAGGAGCAGCATGGATATCCCCAGCGCCAGCAGCAGCCGCATCTGCCACGGCGACAGCAGGCCGCGCGGCGGCTCGACCGTGGCCCAGCGCCCGTCCTCCAGCCGCAGCGAGGCGGAGAAAGGCGCGAACGTCAGCCGATCCGTCATCACGGTGAAGTGTCGCGTCTGCTCGCCGACCACGACGGGCCCGCCCGCCGCCAGACGCCCGTGCACCTGCGCGTGCAGGCGGACGGCG
>MGLK01000039.1:67483-77666 GCA_001794825.1 Caulobacterales bacterium RIFCSPHIGHO2_01_FULL_70_19
GGAACGATCACCTCCTCCCCGCGACGGACGAAGACCAGGCTCTCGACCGGGCGTTCGTCCCGGCGGCCCGGGCCCGGGAAGCGCCGCACGGGAGCGTCGACGGAGACCGTCACCCGTTCGATCGGGACCTCGAGGCTGTTGGCCAGTCCGGCGCGGATCGCCAGCGCCAGCGGATTGCGTTGGTCGGCTTCGCTGCGCGAGACCGGGCGGTCGCCCAGGCGGCGGCGCAGCGGCCGGCCGTCGGCGGTCTCGGCCGCCTCGCCCTTCAGCGCCCGGGCGGCGTCGGCGATGCTGATCCCCGCCGGCCGCGGCTCGGGCGCCAGGACGACCACGGCGAAGGCCACGGCCTGCGACATGACCACCGCCAGCGCCGCCAGGGCGCCGACCTGAACCACCACGGGGAGGGAGGACGGCCGCCTCACGCCGGGCTCCGGCGGCGCTCGACCTTGACGTCGAACATGTAGCCTTCGCCGCGCAGGGTCTGGATCATCTCCAGCCCCGACCCGTCGTCCAGCTTCTTCCTGAGCCGGCTGATCTGCACGTCCATGGCCCTGTCGAACACGTCGGCGTCGGCGCCCCGCGCCCGCTCCAGCAGCTGCTCGCGGGTCAGAACCCGCCCCGGCCGCTCCGCGAAGGCGCGCAACAGGGCGAACTCGCCGGCCGACAGGCCCACCAGCTCGCCATCCGGCCGCGTCAGTTCCCGCCTCAGCAGGTCCAGCCGCCATCCCGCGAAGAGAAGGGCCGGGCCCTCGGCCGCCGCTTCCTCGCGGGGCCGCCTGAGCACCGCCCGCACCCGCGCCAGCAGCTCGCGTGGATTGCACGGCTTGGCCAGATAGTCGTCGGCTCCGAGCTCGAGCCCGATGATCCGGTCGGTGTCCTCGCCCATGGCGCTCAGCATGACCACCGGCGGGCCCTTGCCGGCGATGCGCCGACAGACCGACAGCCCGTCCTCGCCGGGCATCATCAGGTCAAGCACGATCAGGTCCGGCGGCCGCGCCGCCAGCGCCCGGTCCATCTCCGCCGCAGAGGCCGCGCCCGCGGTCTCGTAGCCGTGCTGCGAAAGGTACTCGCACAGCACCTCGCGGATGCCGGGGTCGTCGTCGACGACGAGGATGCGCTGGGTCTCGCTCTGCATTCCGGCATCATGGCCGAGCCGGCGGTCGCCGTCATTTCAGCGCTGAAACATTGCGTCCCGCGTCTGAAACACTGCGGCAAGGGCAGGATGGTCGACTTCACCCAACGACAACGGAGTCGAAACCCCATGCTCACCCTGATCGCCCTGTCCGCCGTCCTGCTGCAGGAACCGCCCGCACCGCCGTCGCCCCCGGAGGTGCGCACCCGCTTCATGATGATGGGGCCGCACGGTCACGCCGCCATGGACCGCGACGGCGACGGCCAGGTGACGCGGGAGGAGTTCACCTCCCCGATGAACGAGGCCTTCGCCCGCATGGACAAGGATGGCGACGGACGCCTCTCGGAACAGGAACTGGCCTCCCGCCACGGGCCGGGAGAGCACGACGTCATGATCCTGCGCGGCGGCGAGCCGGGCGTGCACCGGTTCGAACTGCGTCGCCACGATGGACCGGCGGAGCCGGGCGAGCGGCGCGAGATCGTCATTCGCGGCCCGGGCGGCGAGGGCGGCCCGCACGTCTTCCACTTCGATTCCGCCGACGGGACCGCCCATCGGCTCGACGCCGACGGCGACGGCCGGGTCAGCGAGGCCGAGTTCACGGCGCGCCTGCGCGAGGCCTTTGGCCGCATGGACGCGGACGGCTCCGGCTTCCTCGAGGAGGGCGAGCGCGGCGGCGACGGCGAAGTGCGGGTGATCACGCGCCGCGTCGAGCGCAACGAGGCGGAGTGATCCGCCAGCGCCTTCGTGATTTGGCGGACCCGGGATCGGCGCCCTAACGTCGGTCCATGGGTCCGGGACGCCTGATCAACCGACTGGCCGTCGTGGTCGCCGTGGGCCTGTGCCTCACGGCGGCGCCCCCGGCGTTCGCCGGCGATCCTTCCCCCGAAACCGCCACGGCCACGGTCGATGCGGCATCGCCGGGACGCGACCGCGTCCGCATGAACCGCCGCGTCTTCGACCGGGTGTGGAGCGAGGTGCGCAGCCAGTACTACGACCCCGACCTGCACGGCGTCGACTGGAACGCCGCCCGCCGGACCTTCCGGCCCCGCGCCCTCGCGGCCGCCGATGACCGCGCCCTCTACGCCGCGCTCAACGAGATGCTCGACCTGCTCGACGACGACCACGCCGGGGCCGCGCCGCCGGCGGTGGCCCGCCGTCAGGCCACCCTGCGTGAGCGACGGCCGGCCATCGGCGTCTCGCTGCGCGCCATCGACCCGGCCTCCGGTCGCTACCGCGTCGAACGGGTGCGACCCGGATCGCCGGCAGACCGCGCCGGGGTCCGCGCCGGCTGGACCCTCGCCACCGGCGGGCCCGGCCAGTGGAGTCCCGAGCAGGACGTCGAGGCGGGACAGCCGGTGCACCTCGCCTTCACCGACGAGACCGGCGCGCCGCGCCCGCTGCAGGTGGCGCCGGAAATGCTCGACCCGGAGCCCGCCTTCGTCGCCGACCGTTCCCGCCCGGGCGTGGTCGTGCTGCGCGTCGAGGGTTTCGAGCCGGGCCTCGGCGACTGGATGGGCGAGCAACTGGCCCGGACCGGCCCGGACACCGACGTGGTCGTCGACCTGCGCGGCAACCCGGGCGGCCGGTTGATCGAGGCCGATGCAGTGCTCAGCTGCTTCCTGCCGCGCGATCTGCGCTGGGCGACGCGCACCGGTCGCTCCGGTCGCACGGTCGAGATGCGCACCGCCGGGGGATGCGGCCCGCTCGAGGGGCCGGCTCCGCACGAGGTCGTGGTGCTGGTCGACGGAGACAGCCGCAGCGCCGCCGAGCTGACGCCCGCCGCCCTGCAGGAGGCGGGGCGAGCGCTGGTGATCGGCGAGCCGACCGCGGGGGCGGTGCTGATCTCGCAGGAGACGCGACTGCCCGACGGCGGGAAGCTGACGCTGAGTCGCGCCGACTTCGTCACCGCCGCCGGCGTGCGTCTGGAGAAGCGCGGGGTGACCCCCGACCTGCCGGCCGAGGCTGAGGGGGATGCGGCCCTGCTGGCGGCGATCGCGGTCCTGTCGGGCCCGACCCTGGCCGCCGCGGCGTCGGTGGAAGGCGGCGCGGCGCCGGGGCTCTAGCCGGCGACCGGCTTCACCCGGCCGGCCGCCTCGCGCGCCCGCGTCCGCGCCTGTTCCACGTCTTGGCCGCGCGCCAGCGCCACGCCCATGCGCCGCCGTTCGTAGCTCTCCGGCTTGCCGAACAGGCGCAGGTCGGCCGTCGGAACCGACAGCGCCTCGGCCACGCCCTCGAACGCGATCGCCCTGGCGTCCAGCCCGCCGTAGATCACCGCGCTGGCCGCCACGTCGCGGCGGCTGACGTCGACCGGCAGGCCAAGGATGGCGCGCGCGTGCAGGGCGAACTCGCTCATCGTCTGGCTGGCCAGGGTCACCAGGCCGGTGTCGTGCGGCCGCGGCGACACCTCCGAGAACCACACCTCGTCGCCTCTGACGAACAGCTCGACGCCGAACACGCCCAGCCCGCCCAAGGCCCCCGTCACCTTCCCCGCGATCTCCTGCGCCCGGGCCAGCGCCGCCGGGCTCATCGCCTGCGGCTGCCAGCTCTCGACGTAGTCGCCCTTCTCCTGCCGGTGCCCGACAGGATCGCAGAAGTCGGTGACCACCTCGCCGGCCTGCAGGGAGCGCACGGTCAGCAGGGTGATCTCGTAGTCGAAGTCGATCCGCCCCTCGACGATCACCCGCGCGGCCTCCACCCGGCCGCCCGACTGCGCGTAGGTCCAGGCCGCGTCCACCGCGTCCAGCGTCTCGACCATCGACTGGCCCTTGCCCGAGGACGACATCACCGGCTTCACGAACACCGGCAGGCCGATGCGCTGCGCCGCCTCCGCCAGCTCCGCCGCCGACCCGGCGAAGGCGTAGGGGCTGGTCGGCAGCCCCAGCTCCTCGGCGGCCAGCCGCCGGATGCCCTCGCGGTTCATCGTCAGCTGCGTCGCCCGTGCCGTAGGGATCACCCGCGCCAGTCCGGCCGCCTCGACATGCGCCAGGACATCGGTGGCGATGGCCTCGATCTCCGGCACGACGATGTGCGGCGCCTCGGCGAGGATGACGCCGTTCAGCACCTGCGGATCGGTCATCGGGATGACGTGGCTGCGGTGCGCCACCTGCATGGCCGGGGCGTTCGGATAGCGGTCGACGGCGATCACCTCGACCCCCAGCCGCTGCAGCTCGATGGCCACCTCCTTGCCCAGCTCCCCGGCCCCGAGGAGCATGACGCGGACGGCGGAGGGGGACAGCGGGGTGCCGAGCTTCATCGGGGCGTCCTCGGGATCAGGGCGTGGGAACGGGGAACAGCCGCCGGAACGCGTCCAGCGCGGCCCCGTGGTAGATGGTGGCGTGGCTCTCGCCCGGCCGTGGCGTGAAGGACCAGTCCAGCGCCGGCATGGCGTGGTCCCGCAGGTTCGCGACCAGCCGGTCCATCGGCGCCTGCATCTCCGGCCCCTCGTCGCCCAGCGTGAGGATCAGCGTCCGCGGCTCGTTCGAATGGTCGCGCAGATGCGCCCCCGCCTGCTCGGCCAGCCGTCCGCCGTCCCACCACAGGCTCGGGCCGACCGCAACGTAGGCGTCGAACATCTCCGGGGCCTTGAGGAAGGTCTCCACCACGAACAGCCCGGCCAGCGACTCGCCCATCAGCGCCGTCTCGCCGCTGCCGCGGAAGCGGCCTTCGACGAAGGGCTGCACCTCCTCCGCCAGGAAGCGCCGGAAGCGCTCCGACTCGCCCTGGGTCGGGTAGCGGGCGATCAGCTCCGGGTTCCCGGTCGGCAGGGCCAGTTCGTTCCGTCGGTCGACCGAGGCCACCCCGACCACGATCACGTCCCGCGTCGTCCCGTTCACCGTGCCCAGCTGCGCCAGGCCGGAGATGTGGTGGAAGTCCTGCCAGGTCGTGCCGCCGTCCAGCAGGTAGAGCACCGGATAGGTCGCCTCGCCCTCGGCATAGCCGGGCGGCAGCCAGACGTTGATCTCCCGCGTCCCGCCGTAGGTGGAGGAGGGGAGGGCGTAGGAGGTCCCGACGACGATCGGGGTCTCGGCCGGCGTCGTCTGGGCCTGCGCGACGGGTGCGAGGGCGATCCCCGCCGCGACCACGGTGGCGGCGAGGATCCGGCGCATCAGAGGCGCGCCTTGACCTGCGCGACCACCGCCTCCGCCGTGATCCCGAACTTCTCGTACAGCACCTCGGCGGGCGCGCTGGCCCCGAAGCCGGTCATGCCGACGAAACCGCCGTCCTCGCCGATGAACCGTTCCCAGCCCTGCTGGATGGCGGCCTCGACGGCGACCCGGACCGTGCCGCGGCCGATGATCTGGTCCTGCCAGGCCTTGGGCTGCTGGAAGAACAGTTCGAAGCAGGGGACCGACACGACCCGCGTCGGCACGCCTTCGGCTTCCAGCCGCTCGGCGGCGGCCAGGGCGACGGGAACCTCGGTGCCGGTGGCGAACAGGGTCGCCTTCGCCTCGCCGTTCGCCGCCTTCAGCTCATAGGCGCCCTTCGCCGACAGGTTCTCCGAGGCTGGCGTGGTCCGCACCGCCGCCGTCTTCTGCCGCGACAGGGCCAGGGCCGAGGGCGTGGCCTTGTGCTCCAGCGCCAGCTTCCAGCACTCCATCGCCTCGATCGTGTCGGCGGGGCGGAAGACCAGCAGGTTCGGAATGGCCCGCAGCGCCGCCAGATGCTCGACCGGCTGGTGCGTCGGGCCATCCTCGCCGAGGCCGATGGAGTCATGGGTCAGGACGTGGATCGCCCGCACCCCCATCAGCGCCCCCAGCCGGATCGCCGGGCGGCTGTAGTCCGAGAACACCATGAAGGTGCCGCCGTAGGGGATCACGCCGCCGTGCAGCGCCATGCCGTTCATGGCCGCGGCCATGCCGAACTCGCGGATACCCCAGTTGACGTAGCGGCCTTCGTAGGTCGGCGCGTCGAAGATGGGGGTGCCCTTGACGAAGGTGTTGTTCGACCCGGTCAGGTCCGCCGAACCGCCGATCAGTTCGGGGATCGCGGCGAACAGCTCGTCCAGCGCCGCGCCCGAGGCCTGGCGCGTCGCCTGAGCCGGTTTCGTCTCGACCAGTTCGGCGATCTTCGCGTCCAGCCGGTCGAAGGCGCCGGCGGGCAGCTCGCCGTTCATCGCCCGCGTGAAGTCCGCCGCCTGCGGCGAGGCGGCCAGTCGGGCCTCCCAGGCCTTGCGCGCCTTGGCCCCGCGCCGGCCCACCTTGCGCCAGGCCTTCTCGATGTTCTCCGGCAGCTCGAACGGATCGTGCGTCCACGACAGGCCCAGACGGGTCGCCGCCACCTCGGCGGCCCCCAGGGCGGCGCCGTGGGTCTTGTGGCTGCCCTCCATGGTCGCCGCGCCGCGGCCGATCTTCGTCCGGCAGGCGATCAGGGTCGGCCTGTCCTGCTTCGTCGCCCACTTGAGGGCGGCGCGGATCTGGTGCTCGCTATGACCGTCGATGGCCTTCACCGCCCAGCCCGCCGACTTGAAGCGCTGCTTCTGGTCGGTGGCGTCGGACAGCGAAACCTTGCCGTCGATGGTGATTTCGTTGTCGTCCCACAGCACCGTCAGCTTGTTCAGCCGGTAGCGCCCGGCGAGGGTGATCGCCTCCTGCGACACGCCCTCCATCAGGCAGCCGTCGCCGGCGATGACCCAGGTGCGGTGGTCGACGAGGTCCTCGCCGAAGCGCGCCGCCAGATGACGCTCGGCCATTGCGAAGCCGACGGAGTTGGCCAGGCCCTGGCCGAGCGGCCCGGTGGTGGTCTCCACCCCCGGCATGTGGCCGTACTCCGGGTGGCCGGCCGTCTTCGAACCCCACTGGCGGAAGTTCGCCAGCTCCTCCCGGGTCGCGGCCTTGTAGCCCGTCAGGTGCAGCAGGGCGTAGATCAGCATCGAGCCATGACCGGCGGACAGGATGAACCGGTCGCGGTCGGCCCAGTCGGGTCGCGAGGCGTCGAATTTGAGGAACCTGGAGAACAGCACCGTCGCGACGTCGGCCATACCCATGGGCATGCCGGGGTGGCCGCTCTTCGCCTTCTCGACCCCGTCCATCGCCAGCACCCGTATGGCGTCCGCCATCTGCTTTGTGGAAGGCTTGGCGGATACGGCTTTGGCGTCGGTCACGGCGGGGACCTTTCGTCGGAAGGCGGAAAAAGGGAGGCGGGCCGCTTTACCCCGGCGCGCCTGCGGGTTCTATACGGTTTCGAGGAGAATGTTACCGATGGATGCTGCTTCGGCCGCCCGGGACCGTGTGGACCGCGCGCTTGCGCTGCTGGAACGTCGCCTGCTGGAGCTGAAGAGCCGGGCCGCGGGGGCCAGCCGCGTGCCCGACGACGACCTGTTCGCCCCCCAGCCGTCCAGCGAAACCGATCGCGCCCGCATCCACGAGCTGGAGACCGCCGGCCGCGACGCCGCCCGGGCGCTCGAACGCGCCGCCGAGGCCATCCGCGACACCCTCGCGGAACAGGAGGGCCGCTGATGGCCACCGTCACCGTGGAGATCAACGGCCGTCCCTACGCGGTCGGCTGCGCGGACGGCCAGGAGGAGCGGGTCCGCATCCTGGCGAAGCAGTTCGACGGCCACGTTCGTCAGGTGGCGGGCGAGGTCGGCCACGTCGGCGACCTGCGCCTGTTCCTCATGGCCGGCCTGCTGCTCGCCGACGAGCTGCACGAGGCCCGGCTCGCCGGCGGCGCGGCCCCCGCGCCCGCCGCGGCGTCCCAGGACGGCGTCGCCGAAGCCCTCAACGCCGTCGCCGCTCGCCTCGAGAAGATCGCCCAGGGGCTCTGACACGCCGAAACGGGTCCGAAGCCTGTCCCATTTGTCATTTGAAGAGATGTAACAGCGCTTATACATCGCTCCTCATGCCTTACTCGCTCCGCACCCACGGCGTCCTGCTCCGCCGGCTCATCGAGCACCTCGACGGGGCGGTGGAGCAGCTCTACGTCCATGCGGGACTCGACTACCGGCCCCGGTACACGCCCGTTGTCCGGGCGCTGCTGAACGACGGCCCCGCGACCCTTCGCGGACTGTCGACCAGGACCGGCGTCACCCACTCGGCGATCAGCCAGACGGTGGCCCAGATGGCGGCGCGCGGCTGGGTCGCCCTCGAGCCCGGAACGGACGCGCGCGAGCGCATCGTCGCCCTGACTCCCTTCGCGCTCGAGCGGCTGCCCCTGCTGGAGCGATGCTGGGCCGCCACCGACGTCGCCTCCCGCAGCCTCGACGAGGATATCGGCCAACCGCTCGCCGAGGTCCTCGTCGCGGCTCTCGACGCCCTCCAGCGCAAGCCTCTCGCCGACCGCCTGACGGCGGCGCTGTCCGCCACCCCCTCGAACGCCGGATCCGACCGATGACTCGTCTCCCCCTGCTGCTGTCCGCCTGCGCCCTGGCCCTGCTCGCCGGCTCGCCGGCCTTGGCGCAGCAGCCAGCGCCCGAGGCGGTCGCCCGGACGATCGACGCCGCCCCGCTGGCCGCCGCCGACCGCGCCGCCGCCGTCGCCGCCATGATCCGCGAGATCGAGGCGCGCTACGTCTTCCCCGACCGCACGGCGACCATCCGGGACCGGCTGAACGCGGGACTGTCGAGCGGGCGCTACGACACCGCGGATCCCACCACTTTCGCCGAGCGGGTCACCACGGACCTGCGCGAGTCCAGCCGCGACGGCCACCTCTACCTGACCCACGCCCCGGACCAGTATGCCGCGGCCATCACCTCGGATGCGGACGCCTACGACAATCCCGCCTACCTTGCCCTCTGGGCCGCCGCCGCGCGGCGCAGCAACCACGGCCTCGGCGAGATGCGCATTCTGCCGGGCAATGTGCGGTACCTGCGCATCGCCACCTTCTACTGGGTCAAGGACCGCACCGGCCAAGCCTATGACGACGCCATGCGCTTCCTGCGCGAGGGCGACGCCCTGATCATCGACCTGCGCGGCAACGGCGGCGGCGACCACGCGGCCGTCCGCTACCTGCTCAGCCACTTCATGGAGCCGGACAAGCTCGACATGACCTTCCTGGAGGCGGGCGAGGAGCCGGTCCAGTCGCGGACCCTGGATCACCTCCCCGCCGGCCGGCTCATCGGCAAGCCGCTCTACGTCCTCACCAACCGCCAGGTCGGCTCGGCCGGCGAGGCCTTCGCGTACAGCGTTCAGAAGTTCGGCCTCGGGACCCTCGTCGGGGGCGTCACCGCCGGCGCGGCCAACAACAACACCGTCGTGCCGATCTCTCCGGGCTTCATGCTCAGCGTCTCCTACGGACGACCGGTCCACCCGGTGACCGGGGACAACTGGGAAGAGGTCGGCGTCGAGCCGGATGTGGCCGTCGATCCGACGCAGGCGCTCGATACGGCGGTCTCGCTCGCCCTGGCCGGGCTGCTGGCCCGGCCCGAGGCCGATCCGGCGGACCGCGCCGGCTGGGAATGGGCCCAGGTCGCGGCCGAGGCGCGCGTGCGCCCCGTCGCCGTCCCCGGCGACCGCCTCCAGACGCTGGCGGGAACCTACGGCGGGCGCGTGATCGCTTTCGAGGACGGCGGCCTCGTCTGGCTGCGCGCGAACGGCCAGAGATCCCGGCTCAACCCGCTGACCACGGACGGCCTGTTCGCGGTGGAAGGCTTTGACGACCGCCTCCGGCTGCGTCTGACGGGCGACGCGCTCGAGGTGCACCGGATGGACCAGCCGGCGCCGCAGCGTTTCCCGCGGGACTGAGTAGGGGCGCCATTGTTCCGCCCCGGCCGAGCGACTATCTTCGCTCCTGGCGGGTCCTGCTGCGGCTCACGTCGAAGGCGACTAATCCTCGCGACCTTAATTCTCTCAAAGGGAGCTGTCCCTGTTCGGGCTCGAGGGCCTGGGCACACGGCGCCCACCTGGTCTGCCAGGTCGAGAGGATTGAACAGTCCTTCACGGCTCACGCGGCGCCGCCAACCTTCCTCCCTTTTTGTGCGCTACCGCTCGGCTCGCGGAGCCTCGCTGCTTGAGCGCGTCGTCGTCACCCTCCGGCTTGATCGGAGGGTCGCCGCGCGGCGGCTCGCTGCTTGAGCGCATTCCTCCCCCGCGGGGGGAGGGGGACCATGCGAAGCAT
>MGLK01000040.1:0-14821 GCA_001794825.1 Caulobacterales bacterium RIFCSPHIGHO2_01_FULL_70_19
CGGAAGGTCGATACGGCCACAACAGAGCCGCCGGTCCCGAAAGGGGCCGGCGGTTTTGCTTTGGGAGGGGCCCGACAGGGCCGGTGCGTCGGGTGTGTCCTCGATGACACCCCGTCTGGCTGTCATATCCGTGTCACATCAATGTCGCCTGTCTTTCCGACGGGCCACCTAGAGGGGGCGTGATTTCGACCGGCCGCCGCCGGCCGGCGGGCGCCTTCGCCCATATCATCGGGGATAGATGTCAATGACGAACCGCAAACGCGTGTTCTGGGCGACCACCGCCCTTTTCACCGGCCTGATGGCCGCCGGCGCCGCCTCGGCCCAGTCGACCGGTACGGAAGCCACCGAAGCCACCCGCCTCGGCGAGGTCGTGGTCACCGGCACGCGCGGTCCGCGCAACATCGACGGCCTGGCCGTCGCCGAGACGGTCGCCAAGACCCGCAACACGGTGAACCAGGAGTTCATCGCCACCCAGACGCCGGGTCAGACCATCCTGCAGACCCTGAACCTGACCCCGGGCCTCAGCTTCACCAACGCGGATCCCTACGGCTCGTCGGGCGGCAACATCCGTCTGCGCGGCTTCGACGGCAACCGCGTGTCGCTGACCTTCGACGGCATCCCGCTCAACGACACCGGCAACTACGCCACCTACACCAACCAGCAGCTCGATCCCGAGCTGATCGAGCGCGCCTCGGTCAACACCGGCACGACCGACGTCGACAGCCCGACCGCCTCGGCCACCGGCGGCACCATCAACTACGTGACCCGTCGCCCGGCCTCGGAGTTCGGCGGCTGGGGCCAAGCCTCGTTCGGCAGCTTCGACTACCAGCGCTTCATGTTCCTGATCGACACCGGCGAGTTCGGTCCGATGGGGACCTCGGCCTGGTTCGCCTACTCGGGCACCGACTACGACAAGTTCAAGGGCCTCGGCGAGATCCGCAAGGACCAGTGGAACGCCCGCGTGTGGCAGCCGCTCGGCGACAACGGCGACTTCATCGCCGTCTCGGCCCACTACAACGAAAACCGCAACAACAACTACAACGGCCCGAACCTGCGCACCGCCACCGGCTTCTGCGACGTGGCCCAGACCGTGGTCTGCAATGACCAGGTCGTCGACGATCCCCGCGGCTGGGAAGTCGACTTCGAGACCACCTATGTGGCTCCGACCTTCCGCAACGGCGTGGCCGACAACGACACCAACGGGTCGAACTTCTACGGACTGCGCGTCAACCCGTCGAACACCGGCAACATCCGCGGCAACTCGCGCTTCACCCTGGCCGACGGGCTGGTGTTCACCTTTGACCCGTCGTTCCAGTATGTGCTCGCCAACGGCGGCACCCAGCAGGCCGTCCTGTCGGAAACCGACCGGCTCCTGCGCGGCAGCCAGACCACGGGCGGCGTCGACCTGAACGGCGACGGCGACACCCTCGACCGCGTCCGCGTCATGACGCCGTCGAACACCAACACCCACCGCTACGGCGTCAACACCTCGCTGATCTGGGATCTGAACGACGATCACCGTCTGCGCGCCGCCTACGCCTGGGATTGGGGCCGCCACCGCCAGTACGGCCAGTACGGCTTCGTCAACTTCTCCAACCCGTCGAACCCGCGCTTCGTCGACTGGTTCGGCGGCCGCAATGACGAGAACAACCGCGTCATCAACCTGGACGGCTACAACCTTCAGTCCCGCGATCGCCTGTCGTACGCGACCCTGAACCAGTTCTCGTTCGAGTACCGCGGCCAGTTCATGGACGACGCCCTGACTGTGTCGCTCGGCGTCCGCGCCCCGTTCTTCGAGCGTGAGCTGAACCAGTTCTGCTACTCGCAGAACGGCTCCTCGAACGTGCTCTGCACCACCGAGGTCCCGAACGCCACCCTGGCGAACGGCAACGTCACCTTCCCGGGCCGCGGCACGACGCAGTACATCGCGCCGTACGAGCGGACCCTGAAGTACGACGACATCCTGCCGAACCTCGGCGCCACCTACCGCTTCGGCGACGGCCACTCGGTCTACGCCAGCTACGCCGAGAACCTGTCGGCCCCGCGGACGGACAGCCTCTACACCGTCCGGCGCCTGGCCGATGGCTCGATCGGCAACCCGACGGTGCAGCCGGAATCGACCCAGACGTTCGACGTCGGCTACCGCTACACCGCCCCGACCCTGGTCGCCCAGGTCGCGGCCTTCATGACCAACTACGACAACCGCATCGTCAACACCTGGGACGATGATCTCGGCACCTTCGTCGACCGCAACGTCGGCTCGGTCGAGCTGCGCGGTCTGGAAGGCTCGGTGGGCTGGTCGCCGGTCGAGGCCCTGAGCCTCTACGCCTCGGCCTCCTTCCTCCGTGGCGAGCTGCAGGACGACTACGTGTACAACTCCTCGGGCGCGGTCCTCCCGACCGCCGGCAAGGAGCTGGTCGAGACGCCGGACATGATGTTCGCCTTCCGTGCGAACTACGAGTTCAACGAGATGTTCTCGGCCGGCATCCAGGCCAAGCACACGGGCGAGCGCTGGATCACCGACGTCAACGACCTGAAGGACGACGCCTTCACCGTCGTCGACGCCGACGCCCGCATCGACTTCGCGCCGCTGGGTTACGAGGGCACCTACTTCCAGCTCAACGTGACCAACCTGTTCGACGAGAAGTACTACGGCGGCCTCGGCACCCGCGCCTCGGCCACTCCGGGTCAAGTCGGCTACAGCCGGCCGTTCGCCCAGATCGGCGCCCCGCGCACCATCGTCGGCACCCTGCGGATGGCCTTCTGAGGCCTGACGCAGTCCAGACTGGAGAGGGGCGGTCCGGCGACGGGCCGCCCCTTTTTCTGTGCGGCGCCCGGAAGCCGCGCTTCGCGCGCGCGCATTGCAGTCGCGGCCTCCTGAGCCTATCTGGCGCGGCTCGCCCGCGTCGCCCGAGGATACCGCTGATGACCAGCCGCTTTGTTCCTGCCGAATGGTCGCCGCACCGTGCGATGTGGGTCGGCTGGCCCAGCCACGGCGAACTCTGGGAAGAGAACCTCGAACCCGCCCAGGCCGAGGTCGAGGCCCTTGTCCGCGCCCTCGCAGGTCCCGGGCGCGAGCACGTGAAGCTGATGGTTGGCAAGGAAGAGGCGCTGGCCGGGGCGCGGGCCCGCTTCGCCGGGGTGGAGAACGTCGAGGTGGTCGACGGCCGCTTCGGGGACATCTGGTTGCGCGACACCGGGCCCATCTTCGGCGCAGGGTCGCACGCCGCGGCGGCCTTCCGCTTCAACGGCTGGGGCGGCAAGTACGAGCTCGAGCACGACGACACGGTGGCGGAGCAGATCGGCGACGCCTCGGGCGTCGCGCTGGACCGGCACGACTTCATCCTCGAGGGGGGCGCGCTGGATCACGACGGGGAGGGGACGATCCTCACCACCCGCCAGTGCCTGCTCAATCCGAATCGCAACGCCGGCTGGACAGAGGCCGGGGCCGAGGCCGCGCTGGCCGGGGCGCTGGGCGCGCGAAAGGTACTGTGGCTCGGCGACGGCCTGCTCAATGACCACACCGACGGCCACGTCGACAATCTCGCCCGGTTCGTCGCACCGGGCGTGGTCGCCTGTCCCGTCGCCTGGGGGCGGGGCGACCCCAACGACGACGTCTACGCCGAGGTGGCCCGGACCCTTTCCGGGATGACCGACGCCGAAGGGCGCGCCATCCGCGTCCTGCCGCTGCCGTCGCCCGGCTTCGTCGGCGACGAGGACGAGCGCCCGATCCCGGCCAGTCACATGAACTTCCTGATCGCCAACGGCGCCGTGATCGTGCCCACCTATGGCGACGCGACCGCCGCCCGGCTGGCCTGCGAGGGCCTCGCCACGGTGTTCCCCGATCGCGAGATCATTCCCCTGCCGTCGCTCGCCATCCTGTCCGGCGGCGGATCCTTCCACTGCATCTCCCAGCAGGAGCCCGCCTGATGGCCCGCACGATCTCTGTCGCCGCGCTCCAGACCTCCTACGGCGAGGACCTGCAGGCGAACATCGACAAGACCATCTCGCTCATCCGCGAGGCCGCCTCCCGGGGCGCGCAGGTGATCCTGCCGTCCGAGCTGTTCCAAGGGCCGTATTTCTGCGTTTCCCAGGAGGAGAAGTGGTTCGGCACGGCTTACCCGTGGCGCGAGCATCCCTGCGTCGTCGCCCTGCAGCCCGTCGCGGCGGAGCTGGGCGTGGCCATCCCGGTGTCGATCTTCGAGCGTGAAGGCCCGCACTACTTCAACTCGATGGTCATGCTCGACGCCGACGGCTCGGCCATGGGCGTCTACCGCAAGAGCCACATCCCTGACGGCCCGGGCTATCAGGAGAAGTACTACTTCCGGCCCGGCGACACCGGCTTCAAGGTCTGGAACACCCGCCACGGCCGCGTCGGGGTCGGCATCTGCTGGGACCAGTGGTACCCCGAGACGGCGCGGGCCATGATGCTGCAGGGCGCCGAGGTGCTGATGTATCCCACGGCCATCGGCTCCGAGCCGCACGACAAGGAGCTGGACACCGCCGACCCTTGGCGGCGCGCCATGCAGGGCCACGCCGTGTCGAACGTCGTGCCGGTGGTCGGCTCCAATCGCACGGGCGCTGAATACGCCACCGAGGTGGGGCAGGTGTTCTACGGCTCGTCCTTCATCGCCGACCATCGCGGCGATCTGGTCGAAGCGTTCGGACGCGAGGACGAGGGCGTGCTGGTCCACACCTTCGATCTCGACTACATCGACCGCCACCGCGCCGCCTGGGGCTTCTTCCGGGATCGCCGCACCGACCTGTACGGCTCGCTCGTCGGCCCTCGGCCCGCCTAGGACGAAGGCCCCGGCGGTCCGTCCGGCGCGCGCCACTGGCGCCGGGCCCGCCGCTCGGCGGCGCAGGCGGGGCTGGCCAGTCCTTCGGCGCGGGCGGCGGAGAGTTCGTCCCGGGCGGCCGCGAGGTCGGCGGCGAAGTCCGGCCGCGTCGCCGCCGCCTCGAACAGCCGCGCGCCCAGCTCGAGCCCCGCCTCGACGTCCGCCGGCCAGTTCATGCGGCATACCGCCCGACTCCAGCCGATCTCCCGCGCCGTTCCGCGAACGGCGTCGGCGGCGTCCGGCGCAAGCTTGGCGAACAGCTCGCCGTAGGCCCCGGCCAGCACCGCCCCGGCGGCCGGCGAGGAGGGGACCGCCCGGCCCGCGCCGCTCGCCCGTTCGCAGGGCTCCAGACCGTCGAGCGCCGCGAAGGGTCGGGGTCGGGAAACCACGCCGGCGTGGGCGAGGCGCTGACGGGCGAGGGCGACGACGTCGACCGCGAGTCGTCCCATCATGCGGGTCAGGGCAGGGCGCGGCCGCTCGGCGAGACGGGTGTCCAGGGCGCAGTCGAAATGCTGGGCCGCCCACGGCGGCCGCAGCTCCGCATGGGCGGTCGCCATCCACCAGCGGTCGGTCCCGGGGGCGACCGGCGGAAGCCACGCCGGCCCCGACGCCGCCGACGACAGCCCGGCGGCGTTCGCCAGCGGCTCCAGCATCCCGGGCGTGAGGTAGCCCTCGGACGGACCCGCCAGGGCTCCCACGCCGCCGGGGGTTGCGCACCCGGCCAGCAGGGCGGCGGCGGCCAGGGCGGCCGCCCGCCGCATCACCGGCCGCTGGACCACATCAGCAGGACGTCGGTCGGTCCGTCCTCGACCGGCGTGGCCACGACGTTGAGCATCTGGCCGCGACCGTCGGCGCCGTCGCCGGCGGCATAGCCGCGCGCCCCGTCCCGGTTCAGGGTGGTGATCGCCTTCAGGCCCGCGGCTTCCGCCCGCTGCCGGTAGAAGGCGACGACCTCGTCGGGGCTGGCTTCGGTGGTGAACTCGAGAGTTCCGCCCGGGCCGGAGGGGCCCTGCGCCGCGACGGGCTCCGACTTCGGAACGGCGCCGGGATAGATCACGGCGAAGGCCGGCGCCCCGGGGGCGGCGGCCGTTGCGGGGCCGCCCGGGGCGGCCGGGCCGGACGTGGGAGCATCGTCCCCGGGGGCGCGGGCGGGCGTCGGCGCCGAGGGCTCCGCGGCGGCTTCTCCGCCCGCCTTGGACCGGACCTCGTCGTCCGGCTGGTTGCACCCGGTCAGGACCAGGGCCGCCGAGAGACCGGCGGCCGCGAGCAAGCGCTTCATCCCGTGATTGTCCTCGAAGAGACTGTCGTTGTTGGCTTCACCGTGGCCCAACCGCGCGGCGGCGGCAAGGCGGCTCACCGGGTCCGCTGGCGGATCAGCCGGTGGCGGCGTCGGCCTCGTCGCCGGGGGCGTGGTCGGGACGGTCGTTGACGGTGGTCTTGCCCTCGGCCGGGTCGCCCGCCGGCCCCTGGAACTCCGTCGCCGACATCCCCTCGGTGGCGAGGGTCTCGTTGATGGCGTCCTGGTCAGGGTCGTCCTCCGACCCCGAGGCCGAACCGCCGCGCAGGGAGCCGGCGCGAGTGTCCGATCCCTGGTCGCTGCCGGAAAGGGCTTCGGTGAGGGCGTCCGGCGTGCGGCCCAGGTCGGGCTTCTCGCCCATGTCCTCGGCTTCGCGGGCGTCGCCGGTCTGGGGCGTCTGCTGCGTCATGGCTGCGGTTCTCCTTCGCGGGAGAAAGCGGTCGGCGGCGCCCCCGGTTCCGCGCATGACGAAAGGGCCGGGAGATCATCTCCCGGCCCCTCGGTTCAGCCCTGCTTTTCGAACAGCTTCTGCCAGCGGCGCGGCTCTCGGGTCTTCCACGCCCCGCGGTGGTAGGCGTCCGAGCCGATCAGCGGCACCACGGTAGTGGCCTCGGCGAAGACCATCTGCTCCCAGGTGGTCGAGACCTTGCCCCACGACGCGGCTTCCTTGAGCGTCGACGACGAGCAGGCGCCGTCGCGCACGTCGGCCACGGTGATCTGCACCGCGTACTTGTGCATGTCGGCCTCGACGCCGAGAATCTCGGCGCAGACCACGGTGTCCTGGGCGAAGTTCTTCGGTACGCCGCCGCCGACCATGAACAGGCCGGTGGTGCCCGCCGCGATCTTGATGTCGGTCAGTTCGCGGAAGTCGGCGATAGCGTCCAGCATCATGTAGGGCTGGCCCGCCGCGGCCCGCTCCTTCTGGTGCTTGACCAGGCCGAAGCCAGCCGAGGAGTCGACGAAGGCCGGGCAGAAGATCGGCACGCCCATCTCATAGGCGGTCTGGATCAGGCTGCCTTCCTTCTTCGCGTTCCCTTCCGACAGCCACTTGCCCATCTCCCAGATGAACTCGCGCGAGGAATAGCCGCGCGGCTCCAGCCGGTTGGCGATCTCCAGGATGGTGTGGTCGCAGGCCTGGAGCTCTTCCTCGTCGATGTAGGTGTCGTAGATGCGGTCGATGTAGTTGTCGCGCAGGACGTTGTCGTCGACCGGGCCGGCGGCCTGGTAGTGTTTGAAGCCGAGGGCTTCGAAGAAGTCCATGTCGACGATCGATGCGCCGGTGGCGACCACGGCGTCGATCATGCCGTACTTCACCATGTCGCGGTACACGTGCATGCAGCCGCCGGCCGAGGTGGAGCCCGCGAGGATCAGCCACGGCGAGCAGTCCTTGTCCTCGAGCGCCATGTTGAAGATGTCGGCCGCGCGGGCGGTGTCCCGCGACGAGAACGACATCTTGCGCATCGAATCGATGATCGGACGGGCGTCGTACGAGGTGATGTCGACGTGCTCGACCACGTTCGAGAGCAACTCTGCCTTCATGTTGGACTGAACGGGAGCGTTCATCGGTTTGGTTTCCCTTACAGGTGAGCGCCCGTCGTCAGGAGAAGCAGCGGCCCGGACGGAGCGACGGGCCGCTGTTGTGGGATATCAGCTGAAAGCGGCGACCTAGCGGCGACGGCGCTTCTGCCCGGCCTTGCCCTTGGGACGCGACAGCCGGACGACCTTGCGGGCCTGCTCCTCGGCCGAGGTGCGGACCGTCGGGATCGAGCGCGGGGCCAGGCCGTAGAGCGAGGCCATCGGGGCGTCCTCGACCGCGGCGATGTCGTGCTCGCCATAGCCGTTGAAGCCCGTGGTCATGGCCACGCCGTAGGCGCCGAGCATGCCGATCTCGATGAAGTCGCCTTCCTGCACGTCGGCCGGCAGCCAGAACGGGCCTGGCATGTGGTCGATCGAGTCGCAGGTCGGGCCGTAGAAGCGGAACGGCTTCAGGTCGCCCGAACGCTCGCCGTCCCGGACCAGCTTGGTCGGGAAGGGCCAGCGCGAGTGCGTCGCGTCGAACAGCGAGCCGTACGAGCCGTCGTTCAGGTACAGGGCGTCGCCCTTGCGCAGGTCGACCCGGCACAGCACCGACGAGGACTCGGCGACCAGCGCCCGGCCCGGCTCGCACCACAGTTCGGTGGTGTGGGTGACCGGCATCTCGGCGAAGCCGCGGTGGATGGCGTCGGCGTATTCCTGCAGGTCCGGCGGGACCATGCCCGGATAGACCGACGGGAAGCCGCCGCCGACGTCGACGATGTCGACGATCACCCCGGCGCGCGCGATGGCGCGGCCGACCTGGGCCATGGCCGCCTCGTAGGCCGACGGCCGCATGCACTGCGAGCCGACGTGGAAGGACACGCCCATCAGCCCGTCCTTGACCGCCTGGCGGGTGGCCAGCAGCAGGGCGGGGGCCTGGTCCGGCGAGACGCCGAACTTGCCCGACAGCGAATAGGCCGCGCCGTCCGCCGACACGCCCATGCGCACGACCAGGTTCAGGTCGGGCGCGCCGCCGGTGGCGTCGAGGATCTTGGCCAGCTCGTCGTGGCTGTCGAGCGAGAAGGTGCGGACGCCGTGGTCGAAATAGGCCTTCGTGATCGCGCCGCGGCTCTTCACCGGGTGCATGAAGGCCAGGCGCGCGTCGGCGCTGACCGAACGCACCAGCTCGATCTCGGAGAGCGAGGCCACGTCGAAGGCGGTGACGCCCGCCTCGACCAGGGTCTCGATGACCCAGCGCGAGGGGTTCGCCTTCACCGCATAGAAGACGTCGGCTTTCAGATTATCCTGGAACCAGCGCGCCGCTACGGAAACCGAACGCGGCCGCACAAGGGCGACGGGACGCTCGGGGGACCGCTCACGGACCAGGTCCAGGGGAAGCTGGTACGTGCGCAATTCACGTAACCCCCTGATTGTTGTTAACCCAGACCGGCGTTAGCGGCGCAGCGATACAGACCTACGGGGTCCGCCGGAGCGCGCGATATGGGGAAACCGCGCCGTCATGTAAAGCGGTTTTTTCGTGACGCAGCCGTCACTTGAACGGGGTTCGTCGAGGCGTATCGTTCCCGCCGCAGTCGCCCGGGGGAGTCACCATGCGCCGCAACGCCTTCGCCGCCGCCTTCGCCGCCCTCGCCCTCGCCGCCGGAGCCGCCCCCGTCGCGGCCCAGGTCCCGGCGTCGGAGCTGGCCCGCAGCGTCGACATCCCCTTCGAGGAGTTCACCCTCGACAACGGCCTGCGCGTGGTGGTGCACACCGACCGCAAGGCGCCGGTGGTCGCCGTGCAGGCCTGGTACAACGTCGGCTCCAAGGACGAGCCCGAAGGCCGGACCGGCTTCGCCCACCTGTTCGAGCACATCGGCCTGTTCAATCCGACCGAGAACCTCCCCGGCGGTCTGATGGAGCCCCTGCGCGCCATGGGCGCGACCGACTGGAACGGCACCACCTGGTTCGACCGCACCAACTTCTTCCAGACCGTGCCGACGGCGGCGCTGGAGCGGGCGCTCTATATGGAGAGCGACCGCATGGGGCACCTGCTGGGCGCCCTGAACCAGGAGCGGCTCGATAACCAGCGGGGCGTGGTCCAGAACGAGAAGCGCCAGGGCGACAACCAGCCCTACGGCCTGGTCCAGTACGCCCGGCTGGAGGGGCTCTTCCCCGAGGGGCACCCGTACCGCCACTCGACCATCGGCTCGATGGCGGACCTCGACGCCGCCAGCCTCGAAGACCTGCGCCGGTGGCACGGCGACAACTACGGCCCCAACAACGCCGTGCTCGTGCTGGCGGGCGACGTCGACGCCGCCACGGCGCGGACCCTGGTCGAGCGCTACTTCGGACACATCCCCCGGGGGGCGGAGAACCGCCCCGCCGAGGCCGACATCCCGACCCTCCCGGCCCGCGTCGACCGCGTGATGCACGACCGGGTGCCGAACGTCCGCCTTTACCGGAACTGGGCCGTGCCGGGCCTCCTCGACGCCTCGGCGGCCGATCTCGATGTCGCCGCCACGGTGTTCGGCGGCCTCGCCAGCTCCCGGCTCGACAATGCGCTGGTCCGCGGCGACCAGACCGCCACCGCTGTCACCGCCGGCTACCAGCCCTTCCACCGGCTCGGCCTGTTCACCGTCTCGGTCGATGTGAAGCCGGGAGAGGACGCCGACGCCGTCTCGGCGCGGCTGGACGAGCTGATGGCCGGTTTCGTGGCCGAAGGCCCCTCCGCCGACGAGGTCGCCCGGGTCGTCGCCACCCGCATGTCGCAGCGGATCCAGGCGCTGGAGCCGACCGGCGGCTTCGGCGGCAAGGCGGTGGTGCTGGCCGAGGGCGAACTCTACGCCGACGACCCCGGCTTCTACCGCCGCCAGCTGGCCGCCTACGCCGCCGTCACCCCGGACAGCGTCCGGTCGGCCATGGACCGCTGGCTGAGCCGCCCCGTGCTGGCCATCCGGGTCGAGCCCGGCGAGCGGGAGCCGTATGCGGAGGCCGCGGCGGTGCGGCCGGAACCGACTCCGCCCGAGCCGCTCGAGATCACGCCGCGGGAGCCGATGCCCGAGGTGGGGCCGATGAAGGCCCTCGACTTCCCGGCCGTCGAGCGGGCCCGCCTGTCGAACGGCGTGGAGGTGATCTACGCCCGCTCGACCACCGTCCCCACGACGCGCATCGCGGTGGAGTTCGACGCCGGCGTCGCCGCTGACCCGGCGGACGCGCCGGGCACGCAACGCCTGATGCTCAACCTGCTCACCGAGGGCACGGAGAGCCGGACCGCCGTCGAGATCGCCGAACAGCAGGAGCGCCTCGGCGCCTCCATCAGCGCCTTCGCCTCCACCGACCGGACCACGGTCGGCCTGACCACCGTCAGCGCCAACCTGGAGCCGTCGCTCGACCTTCTGGTCGACGTGCTCCGCAATCCGGCCTTCCGAGAGGCCGACCTCGAGCGCCGCCGGGCCCAGCAGCTCGCCGCGATCGCCCAGGAGCTCGCCGCCCCGGCCGGCATGGCCACCCGGGCCCTGCCGACGCTGCTGTACGGCGAGGCGCATCCCTACGGCCGCAGCGGTCTCGGCGCGGGCGTCGCGGCGGCGGTGGCCGGCCTCGACCGCGAGGACCTGCTGGCTTTCCACCGCACCTGGATCCGACCCGACAACGCCCGGCTCTTCGTGGTCTCCGACCGCCCGCTCGCGGATCTGACGCCGCTGCTGGAGGCCCGGCTGGGGAGCTGGGCGGCGCCCGCCGCTCCCCGGGGGGCGAAGTCCTTCGACGCCCCGGTTCCGGCCGCCCGCTCGCGCGTGGTCCTGATCGACCGTCCGCAGTCGCCCCAGTCGATCATTCTCGGCGGCATGTTGCTGCCGGTCACCGGCCGCGACGACCTGGTCACCCTCAACGCCGCCAACGAGGCGATCGGCAGCGGCTTCCTGTCCCGGATCAACCAGGACATTCGCGAGACCCGCGGCTGGTCGTACGGCCTGTTCGGCCAGGTCAACGCGCTGGAGCACCGGAGCGGCTACAACATCTACGCCCCGGTCCAGTCCAACCGCACCGGCGAGTCGATCCAGGCGCTGACGGAGCAGTATCGCGCCTTCCTCTCCGACCGCGGCGTCACCGCGGCCGAGCGGGAGCGGATCGTGAACGGCAACGTCGGGCAGCTCCCGGGCAGCTTCGAGAGCTCGGCGGCGGTCCTCAACGCCCTGCGCAGCAACGCCCTGTTCAACCGGCCGGACGACTACTGGGAGACGCTGGGGCCGCGCTACCAGGCGCTGGACGCCGCGGCCATGGACGCCGAGGCCCGCCGGGTCTTCGGCGAGCCGCAGTTCGTCTGGGTGGTGGTGGGCGACGCCGCCGTGGTCCGGCCGCAACTCGAGGCCCTGGGCCTGCCGGTCGAGGAGCAGCCCGCCCGCTAGACGGTGTGTCGCACAGCCGCCGTGCTGGACGAAAACGCTGCGAACGTGCCATTAAGACTTGCCTCGTGGGTCCGTTCGGGCCATGCGGCGCCCCCGTGCAACCGCCCGCCGCGTGTCCATGACCTCCACCGCCGCCGCCGTCGCGTCCGTCCGGGACGTGTCCAAGACATTCGGCGCCCGCAAGGCCCTGAACGGCGTGTCCGTCGAGGTCGCCGCCTGCGAGATGGTGGCCCTGATCGGGCCCTCCGGCTCCGGCAAGTCGACCCTGCTGCGCTCGATCACCGGCCTGCAGTCGATCGATCCGGGCAAGGGGACCATCGCCGTGTTCGGCGAGGTGGTGCAGAAGGACGGCCGCGTCACCGGCCGGGTCCGCGCCGCGCGCCAGAAGCTCGGCATGATCTTCCAGCAGTTCAACCTGGTCGGCCGGCTGTCGCTGTTCTCCAACGTCATGCTCGGCTGCCTCGGCCGCATACCGGCCTGGAAGGGGACCTTCGGCCTGTGGCCGTCCGCGGACAAGAAGAAGGCCATGGAGGCGCTGCACCGGGTCGGCGTGGCCGACTACGCCGCGCAGCGCGCCAACACACTCTCCGGCGGCCAGCAGCAGCGCGGCGCCATCGCCCGCGCCCTGGTGCAGGGCGCCCGGGCCATCCTCGCCGACGAACCGGTCGCCTCGCTCGACCCGGTCTCCGCCCGCAAGGTGATGGAGCTGCTGGTCGAGCTGAACCAGCGCGACGGTCTCGGCGTCATCGTCACCCTGCACCAGGTCGACTACGCCATCCGGTACTGCGACCGCGTCATCGCCCTGCAGGCGGGCAAGGTGGTCTACGACGGCCCGTCCACCGGCCTCGACACGAAGCGCCTGATCGAAATCTACGGTCCCGAGTTCGAGGACGCGTTCTGGGAAACCAAGGCATGAGCTTCCCCCGTATGACCCGGCGCCTGGCGCTGGTCGCCGCCCTCGCCCTCGGCGTGGCTTCCTGCGGTTCCGGCGACGACAAGGCCGGCGGCGGCTCCCCGTCGGAGATCACCTTCTCCATCCTCTCCGCCGAGGGGCAGGCCTCGTCCGGGCCGCTCTGGCAGCCGCTGCTCGACGACATGTCGAAGGCCGTCGGCGTGCCGGTGAAGCCCTACTTCGGCTCGAACTACACCGTGCTGGTGGAGGCCATGCGGGGCGGCCACACCCAGGTCGCCTGGTTCTCGGCCAAGCCGGCGCTCGAGGCCGTCGACCGCGCCGAGGCGGAGGTCATCGCCCGCATCGTCGATCCTGAGGGCCGCGACAGCTACCGCTCGACCCTGATCGTTCGCACCGGATCGGGGATCACGCTCGACGACGTGGTGGCCTGCGGCAAGCAATACGACTTCGGCATCGGCGACGCCCAGTCCACCTCGGGCACGCTCGCGCCGATGACCTTCCTGTTCAATCCGCGCAACATCGAACCGGCCGAGTGCTTCAAGACCGTGCGCTCGGCCAATCACCAGGCCAACGCCTTCGGCGTCGCCACCGGCGTGCTGGACGTGGCCACCTCGAACACCGTCAACACCGTCTTCCTCACCCGCCAGAACCCGCAGATCGCCGCCCAGATCACCGAGATCTGGCAGTCGCCCCCGATTCCGGAGTCCGGCATCGTGGTTCGCGAGGATCTCGATCCCGCCCTGAAGGAGAAGATCCGCAGCTTCTTCCTGACCTACGGCCAGGGCGAGGGCGCCGAGGCCGAGCGCCAGCGTCAGGTGCTGGCCGGGCTGAACTACTCCGAGTTCCGCGCCGCCGACGACAGCTACCTCGATCCGGTGCGCGAGATGGTCGCCGACCAGCAGCTCGCCGACGCCCGCCAGCGCGGCGACCAGGCCGCCGTCGCGGCGGCCCAGCAGGAGCTGCAGCGCCTGCGCGCCAAGCGCGAGGTCCAGCCTTGACCAACGCCGCCCCCGCCGCTTCGGCGATCCCGAAGCCGCCGGCCAGGTCGGCGGCCTCGTGGGCGCTCGACGTCCTCGTGTGGGGCGGCATCGCCGCCCTGCTGCTCTACAGCATCGAGGCGGTCGATCTCGAGAACCTGCCCCAGCTGGTCACCAACAGCGACCGGATCCAGACCTTTGCGGCCGACCTGCTGCGCCCGGACTTTTCGGACTGGCGGCTGTTCGTCTCCAAGATGTGGGAGACGGTCCAGATCGCCCTCTGGGGCACCTTCCTGGCCGTCTTCCTCGGCGTGCCGCTGGGGCTGGCCGCAGCGCGCAACATCGCGCCGATCTGGGTGGTGACGCCGGTGCGCTGGGTGATGAACCTGCTGCGCTCCGTGCCGGATCTGGTCATGGGCCTGCTGTTCGTGGTCGCCGTCGGCCTCGGCCCCCTCGCCGGCGTGCTGGCCATCATGCTGAACACCGCCGGCGTGCTGGCCAAGCTGTTCTCCGAGGCCGTCGAGTCGATCGACAAGGGGCCGGTCGAGGGCGTGCGCGCCACCGGCGCCCTGCCGCTGCACGAGATCATGTGGGGCGTCATCCCCCAGGTGGCGCCGCTGTGGACCTCCTTCGCCCTCTACCGCTTCGAGTCGAACAGCCGTTCGGCCACGGTGCTGGGCCTGATCGGCGCCGGCGGCATCGGGCAGGTGCTCTTCGAACGGATGAACAGCTTCGATTTCAACGGCGTCTCGGCCGTGGTCATCATCGTCATCGTGGCGGTGACCCTGATCGACATGCTGTCCCAAGCCATGCGCAAGCGGCTTCTCTGACCCGGACCTGGCCGTCCAGCAAAAAGCCCGCCCCTGCGTCGCAGGGGC
>MGLK01000040.1:14832-20488 GCA_001794825.1 Caulobacterales bacterium RIFCSPHIGHO2_01_FULL_70_19
GGCGGCGTCGCCTCCTCAGTGAGGACGCGGATCGCCTCCTCGACGGAGACGATCTCCTGGGCCTGGGAGCCGAGCCGGCGCAGGGCGACCTTGCCCTCCTCGGCCTCCTTCTTGCCGACCACGGCGATGACCGGGACCTTGGCCACCGAGTGCTCGCGCACCTTGTAGCCGACCTTCTCGTTGCGCAGATCGGTCTCGACGCGCAGGCCGGCCTTGCGGAACTTCGCCGCCACCTCTTCCGCATAGCCGTCCGCGTCCGAGACGATGGTCGCCACCACGGCCTGCACCGGCGCCAGCCACAGCGGGAAGGCCCCGGCGTAGTTCTCGATCATGATGCCGATGAACCGCTCGAACGAGCCGAGGATGGCCCGGTGCAGCATCACCGGCCGGTGCTTCTGCCCGTCCTCGCCGACGTACTCCGCGCCCAGCCGCTCGGGCAGGACGTAGTCCAGCTGGATGGTGCCGCAGGTCCACTCGCGGCCGATGGCGTCCTTGACGATGAAGTCCAGCTTCGGCGCGTAGAAGGCCCCGTCGCCCGGCGTCACCACCGGCTCGGAGCCGGCGGCGCGCGCCGCCTCGGCCATCTGCGCCTCGGCCTTGTCCCAGAACGCGTCGGTGCCGGCGCGCACCTCGGGACGGGTGCCGAGGCTGATGTAGGCGGTCTCCATGCCGAGATCCGAGTGGACCGAGCGGGCCAGTTCGATGAAGGCCGCCGTCTCCTCGACGATCTGGTCCTCGCGGCAGAAGATGTGGGCGTCGTCCTGGGTGAAGCCGCGCACCCGCATCAGGCCGTGCAGGGCCCCCGAGGGCTCATATCGGTGGCAGGCCCCGAACTCGGCCATGCGCAGCGGCAGCTCGCGGTATGACCGCTGGCCCTGGTCGAAGATCTGCACATGGCCCGGGCAGTTCATCGGCTTGAGGGACAGGGTCTCGCCCTCGACCGTCTCGCAGACGAACATGTTGGGCCGGTACTTGTCCCAGTGGCCCGAGGCCTCCCAGAATTTGCGGTCCAGCACCTGGGGCGTCTTCACCTCGACATAGCCCGCCGCCGTCAGCCGGCGGCGCATATAGGCCTCGATCACCTGCCACAGCACCCAGCCCTTGGGGTGCCAGAACACCATGCCGCGGCCCTCTTCCTGCATGTGGAAGAGCTCCATCTGGCGGCCCAGCCGGCGGTGGTCGCGCTTCTCCGCCTCCTCGACCCGCTTCAGATAGGCGTCCAGATCGGCCTGGTTGGCCCAGGCCGTGGCGTAGATGCGTTGCAGCTGCGGGTTGCGGTGGTCGCCGCGCCAGTAGGCGCCGGCCAGCTTGGTCAGCTTGAAGGCCTTGCCGACGAACTTGGTCGAGGGGAAGTGCGGCCCCCGGCACAGGTCGGCCCAGTCGCCCGTGCGGTAGACGGTGATCGTCTCGTCCTCGGGCAGGTCGCGGATCAGCTCGGCCTTGAAGCTCTCGCCCTTGGCCTCAAACAGCCGGATCGCCTCGTCGCGGTCCCAGACCTCGCGCACCAGCTTCTCGTCGCGATCGACGATCTCGGCCATCTTCTTCTCGATGGCGGCGAAGTCGTCGGTCGAGAACGGCTCGGCCCGGTGGAAGTCGTAGTAGAAGCCGTCCTCGATGGCCGGGCCGATGGTCACCTGGGTGCCGGGGAACAGCTCCTGCACCGCCTGGGCCAGCACGTGGGCGGCGTCGTGGCGGATGGTCTCCAGCGCCTCGGGATCGTCGCGCATGATCAGGCGGAAGGCGCCGCCTTCCTCCAGCGGCCGGTCGAGGTCGCGCTGGCGGCCGTTCAGCTCGACCAGGGCCGCGCGCTTGGCCAGCGAGGGCGAGATGGAGGCGGCCACGTCCCGGCCGGTGGCCTCGGGCGGAAACTGTCGGACGGCGCCGTCGGGGAATTTCAGTTCGATCATCGGTCTGTCTTTTCGCGCGGCGGGACCGGATCGTACGTCCAGTCCAGGCCGCTGAAGGGGTGGCATTTACAGAGGCGCCGGACCGCGAGCCATCCCCCCTTCGCCGGTCCGTGCTGGATCAGCGCGTCCCGGGCGTAGTCGGAGCAGGTCGGCCGGAACCGGCACTGCTGTCCGATCAGGGGCGACAGCGTCAGCTTGTAGCCGCGATGGGCCAGCCGGACGCCGCGTTCGTAGAGGTTTCCGCCGGATGCCATGTCGCCGCGCTTATCCCCCGGCAGACGCGCAGGGGCAACGGGCGTTCAGGCCGCACCGGCGAGGCTAGTTCGCGTATCCGGTCCCTTGCGGGCCAGCGCCTGCCGGACGGCGTCCAGCGTCGCCTCGATGGCGACCATGGTCGAGGCGTGCCGCGCCGGATAGTCCGCCACCAGCTTCAGCGCCCGCAAGCCCTCGAAGCGCCCTTCCGGCCCTTCGCCGCCAGCCTTGAGCATGGCCAGCATGGCGTCCCGCGCCTGCTCCAGTTCGTCGACGGAGGCTCCGATGACCGCCGCGCCCAGCACGCCGGCGGCCGCCTGGCCGAGGGCGCAGGCTTTCACGTCCTGGGCGAAGTCCGCGATGCGATCCTCGGCGTCCAGAACCACGTCGACCACGGCCTTGGAGCCGCACAACCTGGCGACCCGCTCGCCGACGCCCCCGGGCGCGGCCAGCCGTCCGGCGTGCGGCATGTTCGCCGCCAGCCCGAGGATGCGCGCGCTGTAGAGCTCGTCGATCATGGGGTGAAGATAGGCGATCAGCCGCCCTGCAGCGAGTCCCAGGTCCGGGCGCTGGCCTGCTCCTGCCCGCCCACCCGCGCTCTCAGCCACGCAAGGTTGGAATCGGCCTGCTCCGGCGGCAGGACGCGGCGCAGGATCTGCTCGGCCTCCGACAGGTTGCCGTTCAGGCCCAGCGCCATGGCGAGGTTGAGCCGGACCTTCAGCGACGCCTCCGGTCGCGCGGCCGCGCGCCGCAGGAGCGGCTCCGCGGCGGCGTTGTCGCCCCGCACCATGGCCGCCACGGCCATGTTGGCCAGCACGTCGGGATTCTCCGGCGACAGCTGCAGCGCGTGGGCCCAGGCGGCGCGGGCGTCTTCGGCGCGGCGCACCTGCTCGTAGGCGGTTCCCAGCAGAGACCAGACGCGCCAGTCGTCGGGACGGGCGTCCCGCGCGGTCTCCAGCGCCTGGATGCCGTAGAAGGCCTGCCCGCGGGCGATGTGGCCCCGGCCCGCCTCCAGCATGGCCTCGACGTTGCCCGGCTGCACCAGCAGCACCCGCTGCGCCATCTCGGCGGCCTGGTCGAAGCGGCCGAGCTCGCGCAGCGCCTGCGCCGCCTTGACGCCCGCGACGGGGTCCAGCGGATTGATGTCGGCCTGCTCGGTCCAGAACACCGAGCGGCTCAGGGCGTCGGCGCGGTCGTAGGCGGCGCGGGTCTCGGCGTTGGCGGGCGCGCGCGTGCGGGCCGGCGCTGCGCCCGGGTCGGCGGCGGGCGTCTGCTGCGCCAGCGCGGGCGTGGCGAGGGCGACGAGCAGGGCGGCGGTTGCGATACGGGCGGTCGTGCGCGACATGAAAGGCGCTCCGGAAGGATCGGCCTCAAGAGTCCTCCTTCCGCGTCAACTGCTGGTTAACAAAGCCCCTCGCGGGCCCGAAAGGCCGACCGCCATGTCCCTGCTGCACCCCGACGTCCTCTCCGCCGACGCCGACGGCGCCCTGCCGGTGCGGATCGTGGCCAAGGACGCCCCGCTGGAGGGCGTCCGGGCGGCCTGGGCGCGGGCGCACGATTTCACCGGAAAGGCCGGCCAGCTGCTGCTGCTGCCGGGCGAGGGCGGCGCGCCGGCCGGGGCCCTGTTCGGGGCCGGCGAGCGCTTCGACCCCATGTCGGCCCGCGCCTTGGCGGCGAAGCTGCCGGACGGCCTGTGGCGGCTGGAGGGGGTCGACGGCGAGGCGGCGGCGCTGGCCGCGCTGGGCTTCGCCCTGGGAGCCTACCGGTTCGACCGCTACAAGAGCCGCTCCGGGCCGCGCCCGCGCCTCGCCGCGCCGGGCGTGGAGGTCGGTCCGCTGCTGGACATCGCCGCCGCCTGCGCCCTGGCCCGCGAGATGGTCGACACCCCGGCCGGCGACATGGGGCCGCTGCAGATCGAAACCATCGCCCGCGAGATCGCCGAGGCCTCGGCGGCGACCCTGACCGTGGTGGTCGGCGACGACCTGCTGGAGCAGAACTATCCCGCCGTCCACGCCGTCGGCCGCGCGGCCGCCCCCCACCGCGCGCCCCGCGTGCTGGAGATCGGCTGGAACCTCGATCGCGCCGAGCTGCCGCTGGTCGCCCTCGTGGGCAAGGGCGTGGTGTTCGACACCGGCGGTCTCGACATCAAGCCGGCCGCCGGCATGCGCCACATGAAGAAGGACATGGGCGGCGCCGCCCACGCCCTGGCGCTGGGCCGGCTGGTCATGCAGGCGGGCCTGCCGGTGCGACTGGTGGTGCTCGTCGCGGCGGTGGAGAACGCCATCTCCGGCGACGCCTTCCGCCCCGGCGACGTCCTGTCCAGCCGCAAGGGCCTGACCATCGAGGTCGGTAACACCGACGCCGAGGGGCGGCTGGTCCTCGCCGACATCCTGACCCGCGCCGGGGAACACGCGCCGGACGTCACCCTCGATTTCGCCACCCTGACCGGCGCCGCGCGCATCGCCCTCGGGCCGGAGCTGCCGCCGCTCTACACCGACGACGAGACGCTGGCCGCCGACATGCTGGCGGCCGCCCGCGCCGTGGCCGACCCGCTGTGGCGTATGCCGCTGTGGCCCGGCTACCGCCCGGCGCTCGAGGCCGAGATCGCCGACCTGAGGAACGACCCCGCCGCCTGGGCCCAGGCCGGCTCGGTCACGGCCGCCCTGTTCCTGCAGAAGTTCGCTCCGACCACGGGCGCCTGGGCGCACATGGACATCTTCGCCTGGAACCCCCGCGCGCGTCCTGGCTGGCCGGAGGGCGGCGAGGCGCAGGGGCTGCGGGCGGCGTTCGAGATGCTTTCGCGACGATTCCCGGCGCAATAGTCACAGCCGTTAACGGCCCTTTTGGCATCTCGGGCCATTGTTCCGGCTCAACCGGACGAGCCTCGTTTGACCGCAGCCGCCGCCAATTTCGATCCCCGCACCACTCTCGCCCGGCCCGATCTGGCCGAGCAGGCGCTGGAGGGGCTGGTGCACGCCGCCGCCTACCGGGCGGCGCGGCCGATGCGCTGCACTGCAGCGGTCGCCGACGTTCATCGCGACGCCGAGGGCGCCGAACCGATCGACGAACTGATCTTCGGCGAGGCCTTCGACGTGCTGGAGAGCCGGGGCGAGCGGGTCTGGGGACAGGCCCGCCGCGACGGCGTCGTCGGCTGGGTCGATCGAGCCGTCCTGGCCGAGGGCGCGCCCCTCGCCGGCGCCCGTGTCGCCGTCGTCGGAGCCGCCCTGCCGCTCAACGCGCTGGTGGCCGAGCCCCACGGTGAGGATCTGCGGCCGATCGGGACCTTCGAGCGCGATCCGGTCGCCGTGGCCGAACGCCTGCTCGGCGTGCCGCACCGCCTCGGCGCCCGCTCCTCGCGCGCCACCGATTGTTGCGGCCTGGTCCAGCAGGCGCTCTACGCCTGCGGCCGCGCTGCGCCGCGCTACGCCGACCAGCAGGCCGAATTGGGCGAGCCGGTCGGGCGCGACGACGCCGGGCGCGGCGATCTCGTCGTCTGG
>MGLK01000040.1:20494-26261 GCA_001794825.1 Caulobacterales bacterium RIFCSPHIGHO2_01_FULL_70_19
GCATCCCGGGGCCGGGCCATGGAACGGCCATTCGGCCTTCCTGCTCGACGGCCAGCGTGTTCTGCACGCCACCGGCGCGCACGGGGCCGTGGTCGTCGAATCGCTCGCCGAGGCCGAGGCGCGCTACGCCGCCGACGGCTTCAGCCCGCCGCGCTTCCGGCGCCTCTGAGGTCGGCCGATCGAAAAAAGGCCCCGCCGTCGCCGGCGGGGCCTGTTCCTGTCGATCCGTTGCGACTCAGCGCGGGCTTGCGGTCGAGCTGCTGGCGGCCGACGGCGCCGCCGGCGACTCCTCGACGGCCGGCTGACCGGCGGCGCCGGTGATCGGCGCGCCGCCGGCGGGTCCGCCGGCGTCCTCGGTGGCCTGGTACGCGCCGGGCGCGACCTCGACGCCCTCGGCCCCCTCGGCGGGAGCCGCCGCGCCGGGCTGGCGGGCCGGATCCGGCGCCGGGATGGCGTAGCCGCCCGAGCCCTGGCTGCGCAGATAGGCGATCAGGTTGATGCGGGTCTGCTGGTCGCGGATGCCGGCGAAGGACATCTTCGTGCCCGGCACGTGACGGCCCGGGTTGGTGATGAACTGGTCCAGCTCGTCGTAGGTCCAGTTCGGAGCCTCGGCCTTGTGGGCGCTCATGGCGTCCGAATAGGCGAATCCGGCGGCGTGCATCACCGGGCCGCCGACGACCCCGAACAGGTTCGGCCCGATGCCGTTCGGTCCGCCCTGCGCCACGTTGTGGCAGGCCTGGCAGCGGGCGAAGGCGGCCTCGCCGGCGGCGATGTCGGCGGCCGGGAGCACCGTGCCCCAGTCCGGCGGCAGCTCGACCTCGGCGGCGCCGCCCGCGGCCTCTTCCGGCGCGTCGACGAAGTAGCCCATCTTTTCAGGGGCTTCGGTGTGATAGATGGCGCCCGTCAGCTGCTGGACGCCGATGATGACGAAGGCGGTCGCCAGACCGGCGCCCAGAATCTTGTTCCACTTCAGATCGCCGCTCATGCGCGTCGTCGCATCCCGTCCGTTAGGGCCCGGCCGCGGAGACGGCGGGCGAATTCTTGCGTGGGCGTCTCTTACACGCTAGCGCGGCCTTCGCAACCGGCCCGGACCTGCCCGGGCGTCGCAGGCGGCGTTCGACCGATGAATCCCCTGATCCTCATCCCCGCGCGCATGGCCGCGACCCGCCTGCCCGGGAAGCCGCTGGCCAATATCGGCGGCAAGCCGATGATCGTGCGGGCCTACGAGCAGGCCGCCCTTTCGGGCCTGCCCGTCGCCGTGGCCGCCGGGGACCGCGAGATCGTCGAGGCGATCGAGGCCATGGGCGGGACGGCCATCCTGACCGATCCGGCCCTGCCCTCCGGCTCGGATCGCATCCGGGCGGCGCTCAAGGCCCTGGATCCGGACGGCCGTTATGACGCGGTGATCAACCTGCAGGGCGACATGCCCTTCGCCGACCCCGGCCTGGCCACCGCGTGCGCGGCCCTGCTGCACGGCGAGCCGGCCTGCGACATAGCCACCCTGGTCGCGCGCGAGGCCGATGTTTCGGACCGCTCGAATCCCGATGTGGTCAAGGCGGTTCTGGCCCTGCCCGAGGGCGAGCGGCACGGCCGGGCCCTCTATTTCACCCGCTCGACCCTGTACGGCGACGCGCCCGTCTGGCGGCACGTGGGCATCTACGGCTACCGCCGCGAGGCCCTGATGCGCTTCTGCGCCGCCCCGCCCTCGCCCCTGGAGCGACGCGAGAAGCTGGAGCAGCTCCGGGCCCTGGAGATGGGCCTGCAGATCTGGGCCGCCGTCATCGCCGAAGCCCCCCTCTCGGTCGACAATCCGGCGGACCTGGAGGCGGCGCGGGCGCTGGCGGGCTGATGATCCCGGCGAAGCCGGCTTCATTCCAGGCCGGCGGGTTCATCACAACGAACACAACGAATCCACAAAGGACACGACGGCAGCGGAGCCAGGAGCCGGCGCCGTCGTGTTCGCCGTGGCCTCGTTGCGTTCGTTGTGATGAACCTTCGGACCGAAGAAGGAGGAATTCCGGCTTCGCCGGAGGGGTTCAGACCTCGAACCCGTCGACCCACGCCTGTAGCAACGTCCGCGCGATCGCGATCGTCGGCGGCGCCTTGATCGTGGGGTGGGTCCCTTCGAGGCAGGCCCGCGCCTCGCCCCGCGTCAGCCAGGCCACCGCTTCCAGTTCGGTCTGGTCGGGCCGCGCCTGGTCGGAATCGACCTCGCAGACCAGGCCGATCATCAGCTGGGAGGGAAAGGGCCAGGGCTGGCTGGAGTGGTAGCGCACCGCCGTAACCGTCAGTCCGGCTTCCTCCGCCACCTCGCGGGCGCAGGCTTCCTCGATCGACTCGCCGGGCTCGAGGAAGCCGGCCAGGGCTGACATCCGCCCCGCCGGCCAGCTGGCCTGCCGGCCCAGCAGGCAGACCGGTTCCGGCCCGCCCCGGTACACCGGCAGCATGATGGTCACCGGGTCGACGCGCGGAAAATGCTCGGTCCGGCAGGCCGGGCAGATCCGCTTCCAGCCCCCCGCCGCCGTCTCGCTCTCCACCCCGCAGGCGGCGCAGAAGCCGTGTCTCGCCCGCCAGTCGAACAGGCTCTTGGCCGTCCCCGCCATGGCCGCGTCGGGACCCGACAGCAGGGCGGCGGCCTCGCGCATCTCCATGAAGGCGCCCAGTCCTGCCAGCGGCCCGGCCGCAGGGTCGAGCGAGCTCTCCACCTCCACGGCGAAGACCGGCGCTTCCTTCCAGAGTCCGAGGAACAGCTCCCGGTCCGGCACGACCGCGCGCGCATGCTCCAGTCCCAGCCAGGCCAGCCGCGGTCCGTCGGCGTGGTCCTCGACCAGCGGCCGGCCCTGCCAGAGCACCATGGCCACGGCTTCGGGATTGGCTTCCTGTTCGGCCAGCCACTCGGGGTCGTTGCGCCGGTCGCCCGCCCGGTCGAGCGGATTGCCGGCGAAGGTGTTGAGGAGGGGGAGGGACATGGCCTCTTCTAGCGCGGGGCCCGCGGGGGCGCGACCGGCGAGCGGACGGGAAAACACAGCCCGACCTGTTCGCATTGTTCGCGTCCGGCCGGGGCGCGGACTGAAGAACACAGTCCGATGTGTTCACAGTGTTCGCATCGACCGGCCGACGGGTTCGCTTGTCAAAGACCCGGGCCGAGCCTGCGTCAGAATGGGTCGTAGGCCGCGGACGTCTTGCGTCTTCGCGCGCGAACCGTCATATCCCCGCGTGGAGATCGCGGGCGAAGGCTTCGCCAACCTGGTCAGGGCCGGAAGGCAGCAGCCACAACGAATTCCCCTTCGGGTCGCGGTCTCCACCTTTCCCCGACATCTTGAAGTCCGACCCTTAGCGTCGGCGTGCGCTCACGCTATGACGGGGCATGAGCCACAGCGACCCGAGTCTCGACGGTCCCCCCTGGGACGAGGACGCCCCCGCGGGGGAGGTCGTCGAGCGCGACCCCAACACCGACGACATGTTCGGCGCTCCCGAGCCCGCCGGCATGCGCGAGGCCGAGGCGGCCGCCGCCCCGGTCGAGGCCGCGCCCGCGGCCCCGAAGCCGGTCGCGACCGCCGCTCCGGCTGCCGCGGCGGAGGCTCCTGCGGGCGAGGGGCAGGCCTACACAGTCCTGGCCCGCAAATACCGGCCGCGCACCTTCGAGGATCTGATCGGCCAGGAGGCCATGGTGAGGACGCTCACCAACGCCTTCGCCACCGGCCGCATCGCCCACGCCTTCATGCTCACCGGCGTCCGCGGGGTGGGCAAGACGACGACCGCCCGCTTGCTGGCCCGCGCCCTCAACAACGAGACCGACTCCATCGACCGTCCGTCGCTGGCCCTGACCGCGCATGGCCGGCACGACGCCGCCATCATGGCGGGCCAGCACATGGACGTGATGGAGATGGACGCCGCCTCGCACACTGGCGTGAACGACATCCGGGATATCCTTGAGAGCGTGCGGTATGCGCCGGTCGAGGCGCGCTACAAGGTCTACGTCCTCGACGAGGTCCACATGCTGTCGACGCAGGCGTTCAACGCCCTGCTGAAGACGCTGGAGGAGCCGCCGCCGCACGCCAAATTCATCTTCGCCACCACCGAGATCCGCAAGGTCCCGGTGACCATCCTCAGCCGCTGCCAGCGCTTCGACCTGCGGCGGGTGGAGCCGGAGATCCTCGTCGACCACCTCGGCCGCATCGCCGAGCGGGAGGGCATGCGCATCGAGCCGGACGCCCTGGCCCTGATCGCCCGCGCCGCCGAGGGCTCGGTGCGCGACGGCCTGTCCCTGCTCGACCAGGCCCTCGTCCAGGCCGAAAAGGGCGAGCTGGTGCAGACCACGACGGTCCGCGACATGCTGGGCCTCGCCGATCGCAGCCAGACCATCGCCCTGTTCGAGTCCATCATGGCCGGGCGCACGCCGGAGGCGCTGGAGAGCTTCCGCACCCTGTACGGCTACGGCGCCGACCCGGTGCAGGTGACCAACGACCTGCTGGAGCACTGCCACGCCGCCTCGGTGGCCAAGATGCTGGGGCCGCAGGCGACCCGCCTGCCCAACGACCAGGCCCAGAAGCTGGCGGCGCTGGGGGCGGTGATCTCGGCCGGGACCCTGTCGCGGGTCTGGCAGATGTTGCTCAAGGCGCTGGACGAGGTGCGTCGCGCCCCCAACCCGGCCGACGCGGTGGAGATGGCCATCGTCCGCCTCGCCTACGCCGCCGACCTGCCCGGGCCGGAGGAGGCGCTGAAGGCCCTGCGCGACGGCGAGCCCGTCGGCGGCGGCGGCGCGCCGCGGGGCCCCTCCGGCGGCGGGGGAGGGGGCGGCGCCTCTGCCCAGCTGGCGGCGCGTCCGGTCGCGGCTCCGGCCCTTCCGGACCCGCAGACCTTCGAAGCGGTGGTCGCCCTGATCGGCGAGAAGCGCGAGGTCGGGCTGCAGATGGACGTCCAGCGCTACGTCCGACCGGTCGCCTTCAAGCCGGGCGCCATCACCTACGAGAGCGTCGAGGGCGCCCCCGTCGACCTCGCCCGCAAGCTGGCTTCCCGCCTCAAGGACTGGACCGGCCGCACCTGGCTGATCGCCGCCAACGGCCAGGGCGGCGGCGAGACCATGATCGAGGTCGACCGCCGCAAGCGCGCCGAGGAGCGCGCCGCGGTCGAGGCCGATCCCTTCGTCGCCGCCGTCATGGAGGCCTTCCCCGGCGCGAAGATCGGCGAGATCCGCATCCTGGCCGCGCCGGTGGAGCTGCCGGAGATCCCGGACGAGGCGGGGGAGGAGGACTGAGGACCGGAGACGCGGCATGGCGCGCAGAGACTTCGACCCGGCGACCGTCAAACCCGACGGACGTCCCGCCACAAAATCCCGGCTCTTCGATCCCGCCAAGGACGGACCCTGGCGGGGTTCGCTTCCGGGCCTGACGCTGGGCGGCCAGAACACCGTGCTCGCCTACGGCACGGACACCGTCGGCGCCGGGCCTCGCCTGCACGTCCACCCTTACGACGAGACCTTCATCATCATCGAAGGCCGGGCCCGCTTCTTCGTCGGCGCTGCGACGCTGGACGCCGAGGCGGGCGAGGTCGTCTTCGGCCCGGCCGGCGTCCCTCACCGCTTCGAGAACCTCGGACCCGGCCGCCTCCAGACCATCGACATCCACCACTCGCCTGAGTGGATCCAGACGGATCTGGATGAGGACTGACGTCGAGACGCCAATGTCCGCTCCCGACCGAGGCTGTGTGAAAACGCCGTTCGGATCGAGCGAATTAGGATAGCCTCCTGAGGTCAGCAGGAGGTGGG
>MGLK01000041.1 GCA_001794825.1 Caulobacterales bacterium RIFCSPHIGHO2_01_FULL_70_19
GATCTGCTCTTCCGTGAACCGTGACCGCTTCATTCTGTCCGTCCTTTCAAGGGGCGGACTCTAGCTATTCCTGGAGGAGTTTGAGGGGGTCACGTCACAAGGTTCAGGCGGCGGTCGCAACGCTGCTGAACCGACCTCTGGGCTGTCGACATCATCGCATGTTGTGGATCTGAGGAAGATCCCCCGTTCGCCGAAGGTAATGCGCCGCGAACGCCTGGTGGAGCCGCCAGAGACGGTCGTCGCCGGACCAGGAGCAATCGTCGGGGAACGGCGCAGGAGGCTGCTCCCCGAAAAGCCTGCTGGCCTCTTTGGAGATCTCCAACTTGATGCGGTCCACAGAGTCTGTGAGAACGTTCTGCGGCTCGAACAGCCGGGTGACGACCATGGTAGTGAGCGCGGCGTTGATGAAGCCGAAATAGGCCGCGCTCTTGATGAAATAGTTCTCCTGAGTGGCGCGGTACTCGCCGATGATGCCCTCGGTCAGTTCGCTGATGGTGCAGCCAGTCTTGCTGGCGTAGAGGCGGAGGAACTCCGCGCTCCCCTTCGACAGGCGGATGTTGAGGCGCTCCTTGTGGAGCTTGCGCGAGGGTTTCGGTCCGGTCATCGCGAGACCTCCGTCGATCCGCGAGGACCGCAGGAGGATGGCAGGGCGGCCAGCCAACGCTCAGCCTCTTCGGTCAGTACGATCGACTTGTGGCCGACCTTTCTGACCTCGAGGCGGCGGGCCTTCACCTGATCGTAGAAGGTGGTGCGGGACACCGAATAACGGCGGCAGAACTCGTTGACCGTCAGGGCGGCCACAGAGGGCGGGGGAAGGGTTTGCATGAGTGTCGTCTCCGGTTTGAGGCGACGACACAAGTACGCAGCTGGGGGCCGTTGTCAGCAACCGTTCGTCGACGAACGGGAATCCAGGGTGGTGTCCGATTCCTTAACGAGCACCGACCGGATCAGCTCACGGATGGCCCTTTCCTTGCGATCGATGGCCGGGTTCTCCGTGAGGAACCGCCTGGCCATCGCGGTATAGGTGTCGGTCCCGCGATATTTCTTCAGAAACAGCTGGAGTGTCGGGGTGAGCTTTTCCTTCCAGCTTGCCCGCATGGATGCCGAGCGCCTTGCCGTCTTTGCGCGCGCAGCTTTCCACGCCTCAAGATAGGCGTGGCTGCCGAGCAGCTCCTGATGTCGCTGAGAAATCTCGTGACAGGCCATGCCTGTGACGAAGGCCATCGGAACGATCATGCCGAACAGTCGAGCCACGTCCGGGTGGGCGCCTGTCCGCTGCTGAAACTCCGCCAGCATCGCCAGATAGCGGCCAGCTATCTCGATCTGTTTCCTCTTTCTCGTTTGCTCGGCCTTCGTAAGAGGGTGCCGAGGCGCCAAGGCCGGGTCGTGCTCTCCGGATATCAAGACTTCCGCCACCCGGAGCTGGAGTTCACCTTTGGCGAAGATCCATTCCGCCGCCCTGTTCGGCTTGCGCGACAGGCAGAGGCTCAGCTGCCTCTCGAATTCGGCATCGAACCGAACCGGATCGTCGCAGAAATCGTCGGGTGACCTGTTATTGGTTCCCTGAAACATACTTCCCCCAATCCTCCATCAGAGCTCTCCGCTTCTCGAACAGGTCGCCGCGCCGGTATGCCGCCTCGACCTTGTTGGAGACTGTGTGGGCCAGAGCCATCTCGACGACTTCGTTTGGGTAGGACGTCGATTCCGCCGCCCAGTCCCGGAAGGTGCTGCGAAACCCGTGCACCGTCAGATCCTTCCGCCCCATGCGTTCGAGCATCTTCAGCATGGCCATATTGCTGAGCGGCCGACCGGCGCGCTGACCTTCGAACAACGGCGTATCGGCGCCGCCCGCTGACATCGACTTCAACAGCGCCACAGCCGCGGCGCACAGCGGCACACGATGTTCTTTTTTGGCCTTCATGCGCGCCGCGGGCACGGTCCAGACTCCGGCTTCCAGATCCACTTCCTTCCAGGTGGCCTCGATAACCTCGCTGGTCCGCGCCGCGGTGAGGATTGTAAACTCCAGTGCTCTCGCCGCCTGGCCGGCCTGGGCCCTGAGGGTCGTCATGAAGTCGCTGACCTCCGCGAACGGCAGGGCCGTGTGGTGCTCGACCTTGGCAACCTTGCTCTTCGCCGGGAGAAGCATGTCCAGATGACCCTTCCAGCGGGCCGGGTTCTCCCCCTGTCGAAGGCCACTGACCGTAGCCCAGTCGAGGACACGCTCGATCCGCCCCCGGACCCGGCTGGCGGTTTCCGTCTTGGTCGTCCAGATCTTCTCCAGCGCGCTGATGATCATGGGGGTGTCGACGCGATTGACCGGGACTTTTCCGAAGTGCGGTGACGCGTAGGTCTTCAGCGTGCTCGGCCACTGGGCCGCGTGCTTGGCGTTCTCGTGAACTCCGGTGCGAGTTTTCAGATAGGCGGTCACCGCCTCATCGAACGTCATCGCTCGCGCCGCTTCGGCTTTTCTCTCAAGATCAGCCGACTGCCTGGCCTCGATGGGATCGATGCCCTTGTGACGGAGTTTGCGAGCTTGCAGTGCGGCCTCTCGCGCTTCAGCGAGCGACACTGTAAGCAGGGAGCCCAGTCCCATCTCCCGTTCGCGCGGACCGACCCGGTAGCGAAAGATCCAGGATTTCGAGCCGCCGGCGGCGACCTGAAGGTAGAGGCCGGCGCCGTCGGGATATTTTCCAGGCTCCTTCAGACTGGCCACCGTCCTTGCCGAAAGACGCTCGATTGCGCGCAATGCGTACCCCCGCTGCTACCCCCGCATCTGTCGCGGATTGCAGCGAATTCTGGCACGCATTGGCGGACAGCGGTAGTGGGTAAGGTGAGGAATTACTTACCGTTAACCGGACATTTTTGTCCGGTTTGGACACCTGCGAACAGGCCGATGGCGGACAGGGTGGGATTCGAACCCACGGTGGGCTTGCACCCACGGCGGTTTTCAAGACCGCTGCCTTAAACCACTCGGCCACCTGTCCGCGCCGCGCGGGGCGGAGAGGCCGCATAGCGCATAAGGCGGTCGTTAACCAAAGCGGAAATCTTGCCTGCCATCCTCGCCGCCATCCGGAGCGGGGGCATGGCGGCGAAACTTCTCAAGGGTCTCTTGGCGGCGCTGCTGCTGTCGGTCGTCGCGGCCTGCGCCAGCGGCCCGCGCGCCGGCGGCGGCGGCGGGATCCCCGTGGTCACCGATCCCGCGCCGATCGTTTCGGGCACCATGCGCCCGTACCAGATCCGCGGCCGCTGGTATCGACCCCAGGAACAGCCGAACTACGACGAAACGGGCCTGGCGTCCTGGTACGGAGACCAGTTCCACGGCCGGCCCACGGCCACCGGCGAGCGCTTCGACATGAACGCCCTGACCGCCGCCCACAAGACCCTGCCGCTTCCGGGACTGGTGGAGGTCACCAACCTCGCCAACGGCCGGCGGGTGGTGCTGCGCGTCAATGACCGCGGGCCCTTCGTGGACGGCCGGATCATCGACCTGTCGCGAGGCGCCGCCGACGCTCTGGATCTGCGCCGCGCCGGCGTGGGCGAGGTGAGGGTCCGCTATCTCGGGCGGGCCCCGCGGCTCGGCGGCGGGACTGTGCTGCAGCAGGCGGAAGCTCAGCGTTCTCCGGCGCCGGAGCCGGTTCCCTACGCCCGGGCCGCCGCGACGCCGCCGCCTGGGTTCACGCCACCCCCCGCGACAGCGCCGTCGCCGGCGGTCTCCGGCGGCGTCTGGGTGCAGGCGGGGATCTGGAGCGATCCGCGGGAGGCCCGTCGCGTCGCCGACCACCTGGGCGGGAGCGCCACGGTGGACGTGGCCGGGCCGGGCGCCTACCGCGTGCTGGTGGGACCGTGGCCGGACCCCGACGCAGCCGAGCGCTCGCGGCGGGCCGTCGTGTCCCGGGGTTATCCCGAAGCGACGACCGTCTCGGGCGCCTGACCCCTTGCGAACCGGGCCGGGGCCGCCATTGTGCGCGCCGTGACCCAGGGCAGATTCATCACCTTTGAAGGCGGCGAGGGAACCGGCAAGTCGACCCAGGTGGCGCGTCTGGTGGATCGCCTCCGCGCGCGCGACCTTGAGGTGCTTCAGACCCGCGAGCCAGGCGGCTCGGACGGCGCGGAGGAGATCCGCAATCTCGCCCTCAACGGCGACGCCGGCCGTTGGTCGCCGATGACCGAGACGCTGCTGATGTTCGCGGCCCGCTCGGACCATCTGGAGCGCACCATCCGGCCCGCCCTGGCCGCCGGTCGCTGGGTGGTGTGCGATCGCTTCGCCGATTCCAGTCGCGCCTACCAGGGCGCCGGCGGCGGGGTGGCCGCCGACTTCATCGAGGCGCTGGATTCGGCCGTGGTCGGCGTCACGCAGCCGGACCTGACCCTCGTTTTCGACCTGCCGGTCGAGGTGGGGCTGGAGCGCGCCTTCGGTCGCGGCCTGTTCGAGACCCGCTTCGAATCCAAGGGCCAGGCCTTCCATGAGCGTCTGCGGCAAGGCTTCCGCGAGATCGCCGCGGCCCATCCCGAACGCTGCGTGATCATAGACGCCGACGGCGATCTGGAGACCGTGACTGCGCGGGTCTGGGCGGCCGTTGCGGAGCGGCTGCTGTGAGCGAGCATCCGCGCGACCGCTTCGACCTGATCCCGGATGTGGCGGCCGAGGCCGCCTTCCTCGATGCGCAGCGCAAGGGCCGGCTGCACCATGCCTGGCTGCTCTGTGGGGTCGAGGGGGCGGGCAAGGCGACCTTCGCCTACCGGGCCGCCCGCCGTCTGCTGGGGGCCGCGCCGGACCCCTCGCGCGGGCTGCTCGGGACGAGCCCGTCCGACCCCGTTGCGCGGCTGGTCTCGGCCCAGGCGCACCCGGACCTGTTGGTGCTGGAACGGGCCGTCGAGGGCGGCAAGACGAAGAAGTCGATCTCGGTCGACCAGGCCCGCGAACTGCCAGAGTTCTTCTCGAAGAGTCCGTCCCAGGCCCAGGCGCGCGTCGCCATCATCGACGCCGCCGACGACTTGAACCTCAACGCCGCCAACGCCTTGCTCAAGGTGCTCGAGGAGCCGCCCGAGCGCGGCGTGCTGTTCCTCGTCACCCATGCGCCGGGCCGCTTGCTGGCCACCATCCGTTCACGCTGCCGCCGGCTGGCCTTCCCGGTCTGGCCGGTGCATGCGCTGGAGGAGCTGGTGCGCAACCGCACCGGCGTGTCCTCGACCGAGGCGGCCCGCATCGCGGCCATGGCCGCCGGCTCGCCCGGGCAGGCGCTCGCCCTGGCCTCGGGCGCGACCCTGGAGGCCGACCAGCTAGCCCAGGCCTGGGTCGCGGCCGAGAGCCTCGATCGGGCCGAGGCCATGGCCGTCGCCGACCGGTTCCGCGGCGCGGAGGGACAGGCGCGGTTCGAGGTGCTGATGGACCGTCTGATCGCGGCGGTGAAGGTGCGTGCGCTGGAGGAGGGGGCCGCAGGCTCGCGCTGGGCCGAACTGTGGAGCC
Organism: Caulobacterales bacterium RIFCSPHIGHO2_01_FULL_70_19; assembly: GCA_001794825.1. Classification (GTDB taxonomy): domain Bacteria; phylum Pseudomonadota; class Alphaproteobacteria; order Caulobacterales; family Caulobacteraceae; genus Brevundimonas. Next base: position 5,468 of record MGLK01000041.1, read on the forward strand.
GCCTGTCGGAGCTTCCCGACCGCGCCGCGGCCATCAACCTCGACCGCGGCGACGTGCTGGCCGGCGCGCTCGCCGACCTGCAACGGACCAAGGCCGCGCGCGGATGATCATCGACAGCCACGTCAACCTGCATGCGCCCCAGTTCGACGAGGACCGGGACGCCGTCATCGCCCGGGCGCGCGAGGCCGGCGTCGGTCTGATGGTCGAGATCTCGGACCGGCTGGCCACCTTCGAGGCGACGCACGGCCTTGCCATGGCCCACGACGACATCTGGTGCACGGTGGGCGTCCATCCCCACGAGGCGCGGCACTACCCCGACCTGACCGCTGAGCGGCTGACCGAACTGGCGGCGCGCCCGAAGGTGGTCGGCATCGGCGAGTGCGGGCTGGACTTCCACTACGACCTCAGCCCCCGCGACGTGCAGGCGGCGGTGTTTCGCCGGCATATCGAGGCGGCCCGCCGCACCGGCCTGCCGCTGGTGGTCCACACCCGCGAGGCCGACGAGACGATGGCCGCCATCCTGGAGGAAGAGCAGGCGAGGGCGCCTTTCCGCTTCCTGATGCACTGCTACACGTCGGGCCGAGAACTGGCGGAAAAGGCGGCGGAACTTGGCGGATGGTTCTCGGTCTCCGGCATCGCCACCTTCAAGGCTGCCGCGGAGGTGCGGGAGATCGTGGCGGCCATGCCTGCCGACCGCATCATCGTCGAGACCGACTGCCCGTACCTGGCCCCTGTTCCGCACCGGGGCCGCCGCAACGAGCCGGCCTATGTCGGCCTCGTGCTGGACAAGCTGGCGGAGATCCGCGGCTGGACGCGGGACGAGGCCGAGACGCGGACCACGGACGCCTTCTTCGCCCTGTTCGACACCATTCCACGGCCGGAGGGCGCATGACGAAGGCGGCGGGCGAGCTGGAGGTCGTCATCCTCGGCTCCGGGTCGTCCGGCGGCGTCCCGCGCGGCGACGGCGACTGGGGCGCGTGCGATCCGGCCGAACCGAAGAACCGCCGCCTGCGCTGTTCGCTGCTCGTCCGTCGCCACAGCGCCGACGGCGTCACCACCGTGCTGGTCGACACCTCGCCAGACCTGCGCCAGCAGGTGCTGGCGGCGCAGGTCCGCCGCGTCGACGCCGTCCTCTACACCCACGACCACGCGGACCAGACGCACGGCCTCGACGACCTGCGCGTCTTCGCCATGCACGCCCGCCGGCGCATACCGGCCTTCATGGACGATCCGACGCGCGCCGCCCTGACGCAGCGCTTCGGCTACATCTTCGAGAGCGTCAACGGCTATCCGGCCATTCTCGAGGCTCGTTCGCTGCCGGCGCACGGCCTGCCCTGGAGCGTCGAGGGGCGGGGCGGCGCCATCCCTGTCCTCACCTTCGACCAGGGCCATGGCCCGATCCGATCGGTCGGCTACCGGTTCGGCGGCGTGGCCTATTCCCCGGATGTCTCCGACCTCGGCGAGGCGGCGCTGGCGGCGGTGCGCGGCTGCGACCTGTGGATCGTCGACGCGCTGCGCTGGACGCCGCATCCGACGCACGCCCACCTCGATCGCACGCTGGACTGGATCGCCCGCGCGGGCGTGAAGCGCGCGGTGCTGACCAATCTCCATCTCGACATGGATTTCAACGCCTTGTCGGCTATTCTTCCGCCGAACGTAGAGGCCGCCTGGGACGGCTGGACGACGCAGGTTTGACCCTCCGGTCCGTCGGCTTCGCGACCTCGCCGGGCACCGTGATGTCCTCGCCGAGAGTCTTGCGCAGATAGAGCAGCCGGACGTTGACGAAGAGGACGACGAGCAGCGGCGCCGCCACCAGCACGCCCGCGAAGCCGAACAGGGCGCCGAAGGCGAGGATGCCGAACATGGTCAGGACCGGCGGCAGCTCCACCGCCCGTTTCTGGATGAAGGGGTAGATCAGATTGCCCTCGACCTGCTGCACCACGACGTAGACGAGCAGGGTCCAGCCCATCAGCTCCCAACCGCCCTGGGCGGCGAGCAGCAGGCCGGGGACCGCTCCGGCGATGGCCCCGACGATCGGCACGAAGGCGAGCAGGCCGGCGATCAGGCCCAGGGCCAGGGGCGAGGGCAGGCCCACGAGGGCCACGCCGACCCCGGTCAGCACGCCGACCACCACCATGTCCACCAGCTGGCCGGTCAGCCAGGCCTTCAGCGCGCGGCCGGTTGTGTCGGCCGCTTCGCGCAGGACCGGACGCCGGTCCGGCGGAAACAGCACGATGAGACCGTCGCGATAGGTTCGCGGATTGGCGGCGAGGAAGACGCCGGCGACGATCAGCAGGACGAAGCTGGTGATCACCCCGAGCGTGCCGACCGCATAGCCGCCGACCCGCCCGACGAGCCCGCCCGCTCCGCCGATCAGCCCCGAGCCGTCGAGGCCCGCGATCTGATCGCCGAACGGCCAGGACGCCACCATCGACTGAAGCTCGGCCGCGGAGGTGGGGAGGTTGGCGACCAGCTCCTGCGTCTGGTCGGCGATGACCGAACCGAACAGCCAGATGGCGGCGGCGAGAAGCGCCGCCACGGTGAGCGCGGCGACCAGCACGGCCACGCCGTCCGGCAGTGGCGTTCGGCGCGTGATCGGGTCCGCGATGGTCCGCAGCAGGACCGCCACGATCACCGCGCCGAAGGCCAGCAGCAGGGGGCCGCTCAGCTGCCAGAAAAGGTAGACGGCCGCGAGGGCGGCGAGGACGAGGGCGGCGCGGCGCAGGAAGCGGCGCTCGTCACCGCCGGTGACGGAGGAGTTGGGCATGCATGCCAAACCGTCCGGCGCGGCCGAGGTTCATCGCCTCCCGCCGTCCGAGAGCCGCCGTCAGCCCAGCAGACGCGCCGCCTGCGGCGCGAAATAGCTGAGCACACCGGCGCAGCCGGCCCGCTTGAAGGCGTGCAGGCTCTCGAGGATGGCCCGCTCCTCGTCCAGCCAGCCGTTGGCCATGGCCGCCCGCATCATCGCGTACTCGCCCGACACCTGGTAGGCGAAGGTCGGGACGCGGAAGGTCTCCGACACCCGCCGCACGATATCCAGATACAGCATGCCCGGCTTGACCATCACCGCGTCGGCGCCCTCGGCGATGTCCATGGCCACCTCGCGCAGGGCCTCGTCGGTATTGGCGTAGTCCATCTGGTAGGTCTTCTTGTCCCCGCTCAGCGCCTTCGCCGAACCCACGGCGTCGCGATAGGGGCCGTAAAAGGCCGAGGCGTACTTGGCGGCGTAGGACAGGATCAGCACGTCCTGCAGGCCGTTGGCCTCCAGCGCCTCGCGGATCGCCTGAACCCGACCGTCCATCATGTCCGAGGGCGCGACCACGTCGGCGCCCGCGTGGGCGTGGATGAAGGCCTGTTCGGCCAGGCGCTCCAGCGTCGCGTCGTTGACGATCCGCCCGCCCTCCAGCACCCCGTCGTGGCCGTGGTCGGTGTAGCAGTCCAGCGCCACATCGGTCATGACCCCGATGTCCGGCGCCGCGTCCTTGATCGCCCTGATGCAGTCCGGGATCAGGCCGTCCGGATCCGTGGCGCCTGTGCCGACCCCGTCCTTGATCGCCGCGTCGACGTTGGGGAACAGCGCCACCATCGGGATGCCGAGATCGCGGGCCTCGACGGCCGCCGCCGCCGCCGCCTTCGGCGACAGCCGGAACACGCCGGGCATGGACGCCACCGGCACGCGGTCCTCCGCCCCGTCGTGGACGATCAGAGGCCAGACCAGATCGGCCGGCGTCAGCGTCGTCTCGGCCACCAGCCGGCGCACCCAGGGGCTGCCCCGCAGGCGGCGGGGACGGGCGTAGGGGAAGGCGGCGGGGGCGAAGGGCGTGCTCATGGCCGCGCTTATAGACGAAGGCCGCGCGACGGGGAGAGGGTTCAGTTTGTCGCCGGTTCCGCTAGAAGCGCCGCCTACGACACGAGGAAACGCCCATGGACTTCGCCCTCACCGACGACCAGCGCGCCATCCAGGACGCCGCCCGCGCCTTTGCCGAGGCCGAACTGGCCCCGCACTCGGCCGAGTGGGACGAGACCAAGCATTTCCCGGTCGACGTCATGCGCCATGCGGCGGAGATGGGCTTCTGCGGCATCTACACGGGCGAGCAGCATGGCGGCCTGGCGCTGGGCCGGGTCGAGGCGGCGGTGATCTTCGAGGAGCTGTCCCGCGGCGATGTTTCGACCGCCGCCTTCATCTCGATCCACAATATGGCCACGTGGATGATCGACAGCTTCGGCTCCGACGACCTGCGCGCCCGCTACGTGCCGTCGCTGGTCGCCATGGAGCGGATCGCCTCCTACTGCCTGACCGAGCCGGGCTCGGGCTCCGACGCCGCCGCCCTGCGCACCACGGCGAAACGCGACGGCGACGATTGGGTGCTGAACGGCTCCAAGGCCTTCATTTCCGGCGCCGGGACCTCGGACGTCTACGTCGTCATGGCCCGCACGGGCGGGGAGGGGCCGAAGGGCATCTCGACCTTCGTGGTCGACAAGGACGCCCCGGGTCTCTCCTTCGGCGCGCAGGAGAAGAAGATGGGCTGGAACAGCCAGCCCACCGCCATCGTCAGCTTCGACGACTGCCGCGTCCCGGCGGCGAACCTGCTGGGCAAGGAGGGCGACGGCTTCCGCTACGCCATGATGGGGCTGGACGGCGGCCGGCTGAACATCGCGGCCTGCTCGCTGGGGGGCGCCCGCCTCGCCCTGGAGACGGCGCAGGAGTACGTCGCCACCCGCAAGCAGTTCGGCCGCCCGATCGCCGACTTCCAGAACACCCAGTTCAAGCTGGCCGACATGGCCACCCAGCTGGAGGCCGCCCGGCTGATGGTGCTGCGCGGCGCCTGGGCCATCGACACCGGCCATCCGGAGAAGACCAAGTGGTGCGCCATGGCCAAGCGGCTGGCCACCGACGCCTGCTTCCAGATCGCCGACGAGGCTCTGCAGCTGCACGGCGGCTACGGCTATCTGAAGGACTACCCGCTGGAGCGCATCGTCCGCGACCTGCGCGTCCACCGCATCCTCGAGGGCACCAACGAGATCATGCGGGTGATCACGGCGCGGGAGATGATGCGGCAGTGAGCGACGACATGACCCTCGAACCCGAAGTCCTCGCCCGCGTCGAATCCGGGGTCGGCCGCCTGACGCTGAACCGGCCCAAGGCCCTGCACGCGCTGAACCGCGCCATGTGCGAGGCGATGATCGAGGCGCTGCTGGCGTGGCGGGAGAACGCCGCGGTGAAGTCGATCCTCATCGACCACGCCGGCGAGCGCGGCTTCTGCGCCGGCGGCGACATCCGCATGATCGCCGAGAGCGGCAGGGGCGACGCCTCCGAGGCCCGCGCCTTCTTCGACACGGAGTACAAGCTCAACCACCTTCTGTTCGACTATCCGAAGCCGATCACGGCGATCGTCGACGGCGTGGTCATGGGCGGCGGGGTGGGCATCTCCGAGCCGGCCGACGTGCGCATCGCCACCGAACGCACCACCTACGCCATGCCGGAAACCGGCATCGGCCTGTTCCCCGACGTCGGCGGCGGCTGGTTCCTGCCGCGCCTGCCCGGGGAGACCGGAACCTGGCTGGCCCTGACCGGGGCGCGGCTGAAGGCGGCGGACACCGTCTTCCTCGGCATCCACAGCCACTACCTGCCGACGGACGCGCTCGAGGCCTTCCGCGCCATTCTCGCCGCGGACCCGGCCCACCCGGTCGACGTCGCGGACGGGCTGGAGGCCGACCCGGGCGAGGCGCCGATCGAGCCTCACCTGGCGTCCATCGACCGGCTGTTCGCCTTCGACACGGTGGAGGCGATCTTCGCCGCCCTCGAGGCCGACGGCTCCGAATGGGCCCTGGCCCAGCTGGCCACGCTGAAGACGAAGTCGCCGCAATCGCTGAAGGTCACCCTGCGCCAGCTGCGCGCCGGGCGCCGCCTCGACAGCTTCGCCGACAACATGGCCATGGAGTACCGCCTCGGCGGCCGCGTGGTGCGCACCCACGACTTCCAGGAGGGCGTGCGGGCGGTGATCGTCGACAAGGACAATGCGCCGAAATGGTCGCCCGCGGCGCTGGAGGCGGTCTCCGACGCGGCGGTCGAGGCCATGTTCGCGCCGCTGCCGGACGAAGAGGAATGGACCCCGCTGGTCTGAGGGGTTGCATCCGGAGAGAAACCGGCGGCGTATCTCCGTTCTCAGGAACCGGGGAGCCCGCCATGCGCCGTATCTCGACATTCGCCCTGCCGCTCGCCGCCGCGGCGGCCCTGTCCGGCTGCATCGTCGTCGCCGACGGCGGGACCACGGTGGTCCACCACCAGGCGCCGGCGACGGACGCCTATGCCGCAGCCCTGGCCAACCCGAACCGGCCCGAAGCGGACCGTCCCCGCGACGCCCTGCGACGTTCCGCCGACATGCTGGCCTTCATGCGGCTCGGTCCGGGCGACGTGATCGCCGACGTCCGGCCGGAGGAGGGGTTCTTCACCCACCTGTTCGCGCCGGTGGTCGGCCCGTCCGGCCACGTCTACGCCTTCGTGCCCAACCAGACCTCGGCCCGCGAGAACGCCTACGCCGACAGCCTGGCGGCGACCTACGGCAACGTCAGCCGGGTCACGGGGGCGCTCGAGACGATGAGCTTCGACCGCCCGCTGGACGTCGTCTTCATGGGCGAGGAGTACCACGACTTCGTCATCCCCCGCTTCGGCGTCGACGTGGCGGCGATGAACGCGGCCGTCTTCCGGGCGCTGAAGCCGGGCGGCCTCTACGTCATCCTCGACCACGAGGCGGCCCCGGGGACCGGGATCTCCGTCGCCGGAACCCTGCACCGCATCGAATCGGCCGAACTGCGTCGCCAGGTCGAGGCCGCCGGTTTCGTCTTCGACGGCGCGACCGAGGTGGTGCGCAACCCGGAGGACGACCGCAGCCGCAGCGTCTTCGACGAGTCCATCCGCGGTCGCACCGACCGCTTCGTGTTCCGCTTCCGCAAGCCCGAATAGGGAGGGACCCCCGCATGAACCGCCTTCTCGCCGTCGCCGCCGCCAGTCTGTTCCTCGCCGGCTCGGCGGCCGCTCAGACCCCGCCGCCGCTGACCTTCCCCGAGCCGGTGCAGACCCTGCCCGGCGGGACCGACTACGCCGCCGTCCTCGCCTCGCCGCTCCGCACCGACGAGGATCGCGCCCGCGACGCGGTCCGGATGACGGAGCAGACCCTGCGCTTCACGGGCGTCCAGCCCGGGTGGAAGGTCGGCGACATGATCATGGGCGGCGGCTACTTCACCCGCGCCTTCTCCGCCGCGGTCGGGCCGGGCGGGCATGTCGTCGCCTGGCAGCCGGCCGAGTTCATCGGCTTCCAGGCCTCCTACGGCGAGGCCGCCGACGCCGCCGACCGCCTGCCCAACGTCGACGTGATCCGTTCGCCGATCGGCGCGCCGGAGTTTCCGGCGGGGCTGGACCTGGTCTTCACGGCGCAGAACTACCACGACCTCCACCTGGCGCCGTTCGCGACGGACACGGCGGCGAAGGTCAACGCCGCCGTCTTCGAGGCCCTCAGGCCGGGCGGCTGGTACGTCGTCATCGACCATCACGCCGTCGACGGCTCCGACCTCTCGGCGGCCGATACCCTGCACCGGATCGACCGTGCGGCCGTGGTGCGCGAGGTCGAGGCGGCGGGCTTCGAACTCCGCTCCGAGGCGGCGGCCCTGTGGAACGACGACGATCCGCGCACGGCCAACGTCTTCGACGAGTCGATCCGCGGCCGCACAAGCCAGTTCATGATCGCTTTCCAGAAGCCCGAGTGAGCGAAGGAGGGACGCTGGCGCATCGCCGCCGCCCGCGCTAACCCCTCCCGCAATCACACGGGAGAGACGCCATGACCCAACGCATCGCCTTCATCGGCCTCGGCAACATGGGCGGCGGCATGGCCGCCAACCAGGCGAAGGCCGGCCGGACGGTCATGGCCTTCGACCTGTCGCAGGCGGCGCTCGACCGCGCCGCCGCCGCCGGTTGCACCCCGGCCGCCTCGGTCGCCGAGGCGGTGAAGAACGCCGACGTCGTGATCACCATGCTCCCGGCCGGCCCGCACGTGCTGAAGGTCTACAGCGAGCAGATCATCGGCGCCGCGCCGACGTCGGCCCTGCTGCTGGATTGCTCGACGATCGACGTGGACACCGCCCGCAAGGTCGCGGGACTGGCGAAGGAGGCCGGCTACGCCTTCGCCGACGCCCCGGTCTCGGGCGGGACCATGGCCGCTGACGCCGGGACGCTGGCCTTCATGGTCGGCTGCGATGAGCCAGACTTCGCCCGCATCGAGGCGGCCCTCGAGCCCATGAGCCGCGCCACCTTCCGGGCCGGCGACCACGGGGCCGGGCAGGCGGCCAAGATCTGCAACAACATGATCCTCGGCATCACCATGCTCGGCACGTGCGAGGCGATCGGCCTGGCCGAGAAGCTGGGGCTGGACCCGGTGAAGATGTTCGACATCGTCGCCAAGTCCTCCGGTCAGAGCTGGAGCGTCACGACCTACTACCCGTGGCCCGGCCCGGTGCCGACGGCGCCCTCGAACCGCAACTACGAGGGCGGGTTCGCGGCGGCGATGATGCTCAAGGACCTGAAGCTGGCCCAGGACGCCGCCGCCAAGGCCGGCGCCTCGACCCCGCTCGGCGCCCAGACCGAGGCCCTGTTCCAGATGTTCAACGGTCTCGGCTACGGCGATCGCGACTTCTCGGCCATCCTGCAGATGCTGCGCGGCCGGCTGGACGAGCTGCCGCGCGGCTGACCGGCGAAAATATTGCGAACCGTTATCAATTAAGGTCTTGCGGCGATTTGTCGGGCCGTTCGCGTGGACAAATCGCCCTGATCGGCGCATCACGCGGGTGATTTTCACCGCGCAGAGCCGACGCTTTGTACGACTACCGGGCCGCATTCCAGACCGCCGTTGAGCAGGTGAAGGGGGAGGGGCGCTATCGCGTCTTCGCCGACCTGAAGCGCGTGCGCGGGCGGTTTCCGCGGGCGATCCGCCGCCGTGCGGACGGGTCGGAGCAGGAGGTGGTGGTCTGGTGCTCCAACGACTACCTCGGCATGGGCCAGCACCCGGCGGTGCTGGAGGCGATGAAGGCCGAGGTCGACGCGGCCGGGGCCGGGGCGGGGGGCACGCGCAACATCTCGGGCACGACGCGCTCGGCGGTGGACCTGGAGGCCGAGCTGGCCAGCTGGCACCGCAAGGAGGCGGCGCTGCTGTTCACCTCGG
>MGLK01000042.1:0-79238 GCA_001794825.1 Caulobacterales bacterium RIFCSPHIGHO2_01_FULL_70_19
CAGGGGGAGGGGGACCATGCGAAGCATGGTGGAGGGGGCGGAGGCAGGCAAGCCGTCAGCGCGCCTCTCCGCCCGGCGCCAGACGGAACAGCACCAGCCCCGCCAGCACCAGCAGGGCGGCCAGCACCCGCAGCGGGCTCAGGTGCTCGCCGAGAAAGATCACGCCGACGATGAAGGCGCCCACCGCCCCGATGCCGGTCCACACCACATAGGCGGTGCCCATCGGCAGGCTCTTCATGGCCAGCGACAGCAGGGCGAAGCTGACGCCCATGAAGGCCAGCGTCGCCACGCTGGGCCACAGGCGGGTGAAGCCCGCCGACTGCTTCATGAAACCGGCCCAGACGATCTCGAACAGGCCGGCGATGATCAGATAGGTCCAGGCCACGCGCGGCCCTCCTCGCAAAGGGCCGGGCCGTCCCGGACTTGGCCCGCGCAGCGGGGCGAGGACGTGGCCTCGTCTTGCAGGGGCTATCTAGGGCGCCTTTTAGCCGGGTCAAGCGTGGGAGCCCGGAGCGTCAGGATCACGATCTCAGGCGGCGCGCGGAACCGCACCGGCAGGATCGACACGCCCACCCCGCCGGTGACGAACAGCTTACGGCCGCCTTCGTCATACAGGCCGCACGGCCAGCGGTACGATCCCGCCGACGGCAGGACGGGCCTGCCGAGTATCGGGAGGTTCACCTGGCCGCAGTGCGTGTGGCCCGCGAGGGTCAGGGCGACGCGGTCCGGAACCTCAGCGAACGGATCGGGCCAGTGGCTTAGCACAATCACCGGCGCGTCATCGTCTGCGTGGGCCAGCGTCTGCGGTACCGAGGTCGTCAGCCGCCGCGAATCCATATCGGCCAGCCCCCCGACCCAAAACGCTCCGCCCGGGCGCGCAACCCTGACCGCACGATTCTCGAGCAAGACGACGTCCGCTCGGGCCAAGGCTGCCGCCGTCGCCCGGTCGTCGAACCAGGAGTCATGGTTGCCGAGCACCGCGAAGGTGCCCAGCGGGCTCTTCAGCGCCCGGAAGGCCTCGACGCCCTGCAGGACATCCGACCGCTCGGACGCCGCCCGCACGGCCGCCGGCTCGTGCCCGCCGGCGTAGTCGCCAAGCAGAACCACCACGTCCGGCCGCTCGGCGTTCATGCGGTCGACCAGGCCGCGGACCCTCGCCACGTCCATGTGCGGGGCGGCGACATGGGTGTCGGAGATGATGCCGATGCGGAGTGGCGGCCCCTGCCATCGCGCGCTTTCTACCGCCACCTGCCGCACCTTGAGGGTGCTCGGCTCGATCAGGAACGCCCAGACGCCGAAGCACCACCCGACGGCGATGAGGGCGGCGAGGATTGCGGCAAGAAAAATCCGGCGGCTGCGCAGCAACCGCCGGATCAGAAGGACGAAGATGACCGGTCCGACGACCGCCCCGATCCACGCAAGGACCAGAACGAGTTCCGGCCCCGCCATGCCGGGATCAGCCCGCCGCGACTTCCGCGGCCTTCTCGGCCAGGATGGTCAGGCCGGCCGGGGTGACGTCGGCGAAGCCGCCGTGCACCTCGAACTGGCGGCGCGAACCGCCGTCAATGACCGTCACCACGCCTTCGCGCAGGGCGGTCATGAACGGGGCGTGGTCGGCCAGCACGCCGAAGTCGCCCTCGACGCCCGGGGCGTCGACCTGGTCCACGAGGCCCGAGAAGACCTCGCGTTCCGGGGCGACCAGCGAGAACTGCAGCTTTCCGGCCATCTTACGCGGCTTCCGCGGCCAGCTTCTGGGCCTTCTCGACGGCTTCCTCGATGGCGCCGACCATGTAGAAGGCCGCTTCCGGCAGGTGGTCGTACTCGCCGGCGACGATGCCCTTGAACGAGCGGATCGTGTCTTCCAGCGAGACGAACTTGCCCGGCGAGTTGGTGAACTGCTCGGCCACGAAGAACGGCTGCGACAGGAAGCGCTGGATCTTGCGGGCGCGGGCCACGATCAGCTTGTCCTCTTCCGACAGCTCGTCCATGCCCAGGATGGCGATGATGTCCTTCAGCGCCTTGTACTGCTGCAGCACTTCCTGGACCGAGCGGGCGACGTTGTAGTGCTCCTCGCCGATGACCAGCGGGTCCATGATCCGCGAGGTCGAGTCCAGCGGGTCCACGGCCGGGAAGATGGCCTGGGCGGCGATGTCGCGGCTCAGCACGGTCGTCGCGTCGAGGTGGGCGAACGAGGCGGCCGGGGCCGGGTCGGTCAGGTCGTCGGCGGGCACGTAGATGGCCTGGACCGAGGTGATCGAGCCCTTCTTGGTCGAGGTGATGCGCTCCTGCAGGTTGCCCATCTCCGTCGCCAGCGTCGGCTGATAGCCCACGGCCGAGGGGATGCGGCCCAGCAGCGCCGACACTTCCGAACCCGCCTGGGTGAAGCGGAAGATGTTGTCGACGAACAGCAGCACGTCCTTGCCTTCCTCGTCGCGGAAGTACTCGGCCTGGGCGAGGCCGGTCAGGGCGACGCGGGCGCGGGCGCCCGGCGGCTCGTTCATCTGGCCGTAGACGAGGGCGCACTTGGAGCCTTCGGTCGAGCCGTTGTTCTTGGTCGGGTCCACGTTCACGTTGGACTCGATCATCTCGTGGTACAGGTCGTTGCCCTCGCGGGTGCGCTCGCCCACGCCGGCCAGCACCGAGTAACCGCCGTACGCCTTGGCGATGTTGTTGATCAGCTCCTGCATGGTCACGGTCTTGCCCACGCCGGCGCCGCCGAACAGGCCGATCTTGCCGCCCTTGGTGTAGGGGCACATCAGGTCGATGACCTTGATGCCGGTGACGAGGATTTCCGACGAGGTCGACTGCTCCTCGAACGACGGGGCGTCGCGGTGGATCGGACGGTACATCGTCGTCTTGATCGGGCCCTGCTCGTCGATCGGACGGCCGACGACGTTCATGATGCGGCCCAGGGTGCCCGGGCCCACCGGGGCGAGGATCGACTGGCCGGTGTCGGTGACCGGCTGGCCGCGGGTCAGGCCCTCGGTGGTGTCCATGGCGATGGTGCGGACCACGTTCTCGCCGAGGTGCTGGGCGACTTCCAGCACCAGGGTGAAGGGCTCGCCCGTCTTCTGGTCGACGTTCTGGGTCTCCAGCGCCGACAGGATGGCCGGCAGGTGGCCGTCGAACTCGACGTCGACGACGGCGCCGATGACCTGGGCGATGCGGCCCGTGGCGACCGCGCCGGTCGGCTGGGCGGTCGAGGCGGCGGCGGCCGGAGCGGCCTTCTTGGCGCGGGGAGCGCGGGTCTTCGGGGCGGTGGTGTCGGTCATCGGTTCATTCCGTTCGGAAGGTCGTGTCTGTGCGGGGTCGGATCAGAGCGCTTCCGCGCCGGCGATGATCTCGATCAGTTCGGTGGTGATCTGGGCCTGGCGCTTGCGGTTGTACTGCAGGGTCAGGCTGTTGATCAGGTCGCCCGCGTTGCGCGTGGCGTTGTCCATGGCGCCCATCTGGGCCCCGAAGAAGCTGGCCTGGTTCTCGTACAGGGCGGCCAGCACCTGGGTGGTGATGTTGCGCGGCAGCAGGGTCTCGAGGATCTCCTCCTCGGACGGCTCGTAGTCGTAGACGGCGCCGTTCAGGTCGATGGGCGGCGCGTCGCCGTCGACGACCGCCGGGATCAGCTGCTTCGGCGTCGGCACCTGGGAGATGACCGACTGGAAGCGGCTGTAGAACAGGGTCACGACGTCGGCGTTGCCGGCCTCGAACTCCTCGGCGATCAGGGCCGCGACCGGCTCCGCCGCCGGCAGGCCGATGGTCTTGTGCTCCGACATCTCGAAGGTGCGGACGATGCGGTCGCCGTAGATGCGCGACAGGCCGTCGCGGACCTTGCGGCCCACGGCGACGATGCGGACGTCCTTGCCCTCGGCCAGCAGGGTCTTGATGCGCTCGCGCGCGGCCCGGATGACGTTGGTGTTGAAGCCGCCGGCCAGACCCTTGTCGCCGGTGGCGACGACGATCAGGTGCTTCTGGTCCGAGCCCGTGCCGGCCAGCAGCTTCGGCGCCCCGTCGCCCGAGACGCCGGCCGCCAGGTTGGCGATCACGGCGGCCATCTTGCGGGCGTAGGGACGGGCGCTCTCGGCCTGCTCCTGGGCGCGCTTCAGCTTGGCCGCGGCGACCATGTTCAGGGCTTTCGTGATCTTCTGCGTGGACTTCACGCTTCCGATCCGATTGCGCATTTCCTTGAGGCTGGCCATCCGGCGCTACTCTCTCGCTATCCGGTCCGGTCTCAGGCGAACGTCTTGACGAAGGCGTCCAGCACCGACTTCAGCTCGGTCTCCAGCTCCGGGGTCAGGTCCTTCTTCGTCCGGATGCCTTCCAGCAGGCCGGGGTTGGAGGATTTGATCCGGGCCAGCAGCTCGCTCTCGAAGCGGCCGATGTCCGACACGGCGACGCTGTCGAGATAGCCGCGGGTGCCGGCGTAGATCGACACGACCTGCTCTTCCATCGTCAGCGGGCTGTACTGCGGCTGCTTCAGCAGCTCCGTCAGGCGGGCGCCGCGGGCCAGCAGCTTCTGGGTCGAGGCGTCGAGGTCCGAACCGAACTTCGCGAAGGCGGCCATTTCCCGGTACTGCGCCAGCTCGCCCTTGATGGTGCCGGCGACCTTCTTCATCGCCTTGGTCTGGGCCGAGGAGCCCACCCGCGACACCGAGATGCCGACGTTCACGGCCGGGCGGATGCCCTGGTAGAACAAATCGGACTCGAGGAAGATCTGGCCGTCGGTGATCGAGATCACATTGGTCGGAATGTAGGCCGACACGTCGTTGGCCTGGGTCTCGATCAGCGGCAGGGCGGTCAGCGAGCCCGAGCCGTACTCGGCGTTCAGCTTGGCCGAACGCTCCAGCAGGCGCGAGTGCAGGTAGAAGACGTCGCCCGGGTAGGCTTCGCGGCCCGGCGGACGGCGCAGCAGCAGCGACATCTGGCGGTAGGCCACGGCCTGCTTGGACAGGTCGTCATAGACGATCAGGCCGTGCATGCCGTTGTCGCGGAAGTACTCGCCCATGGCGGTGCCGGCGAACGGCGCCAGGAACTGCAGCGGGGCCGGCTCCGAGGCGGTGGCGGCGACGACGATGGTGTACTCCAGCGCGCCCGACTCCTCGAGCGTCTTGACGATCTGGGCGACGGTCGAGCGCTTCTGACCGATGGCCACATAGATGCAGTACAGCTTGGCCGACTCGTCGTCGGTGGCGTTGACCGACTTCTGGTTCAGGATGGCGTCGATGGCCACGGCGGTCTTGCCGACCTGGCGGTCGCCGATGATCAGCTCGCGCTGACCGCGGCCGATCGGGATCAGGGTGTCGATCGCCTTCAGGCCGGTCTGCATCGGCTCGTGCACCGACTTGCGGGGGATGATGCCCGGAGCCTTCACGTCCACGCGGCGGCGCTCGGTGAACTGGATCGGGCCCTTGCCGTCGATCGGCTCGCCCAGCGGGTTGACGACGCGGCCCAGCAGGCCCTTGCCGACCGGCACGTCCACGATCTCGCCGAGGCGGCGGACTTCATCGCCCTCCGAGATGGCGGCGTCCGAGCCGAAGATCACGGCGCCGACGTTGTCGCGCTCGAGGTTCAGGGCCATGCCCTTCACGCCGGCCTTCGGGAACTCGATCATCTCGCCGGCCTGGACGTTGTCGAGGCCGTGGATGCGGGCGATGCCGTCGCCGACCGACAGCACCTGGCCGACGTCCGAGACGTCGGCTTCCACGCCGAAGTTGGCGATCTGCGACTTGAGGATGGCCGAGATTTCGGCGGCGCGGATGTCCATGGGATCTCTCTGTCTTCGTCTTCGGGGCGGGCCGTCAGGCGCGCTGCATGCTTGTTGGTCTGCGCGCGGTTACGCGCGCTTGAGGGCGAACTTCATCTGGTCGAGCTTGGTCTTCAGCGAGGCGTCGAACAGCTTCGAGCCCACCTTGACCTTGAGGCCGCCGAGGATCGACGGATCCACGCGGGTGGTCAGTTCAGGATCCTTGCCGAGCGCGGCGCGCAGGGCGGTCTGGATCGACTTCAGCTGCCCGGCGTCGAGCGGCTGGGCGGTGACCACCTCGGCGGCGACCACGCCGGTCTTCTTCGCATACAGCGCCTCGAAGCCGGCGATCACGCCGGGCAGGTCCCGGGCGCGGCCGTTCTGGCCGAGCAGGCCGAGGAAGTTGCGGGTGGTGCGGTGGAACTTCGCCGCGTCCGAGATGGCGACGAGCCCCTTCTGCTGGTCCTCGGCGGCGATCACCGGCGAGGTCGCCAGGCGGCGCAGGTCGGCGCTGTCGATCCAGGCCGCGCGCAGCGACTTCAGGTCCGCGCGCACGGCGTCCAGCGCGCCCGTCTCGTCAGCGAGGTCGAACAGCGCCTGTGCATAGCGCTCGCCGACTTCCGTCGTTCTGAAATCGTCAGCCACTTACAAGGTCCGCGCGGGTTAGCGTTCGGGTTAGGACCGGCGGCGGGTTCGCCCCGATCAAAGGCCTGAAATGCTTGAAGAAAGCACGCCGGGGACGCGCCTTGCGACGCGCCCTCGGCCTAAGCCGGGCGCCTGATAGCACCCGCGCCCCCAAACCGCAACCGAGGCAGCAGGCCGCACCGGGCCGCGACGTAACAGGATGTGAGGCGCGCCGCCGTCGCGGCCGCGGGCAAGGTGCGGCGGCCTTCGCCTGATGGAAACGCCGCCATGCTCTTCGCCCGAACCCTCGCCCTCGCCGCCCTCTGCCTCGCCGCCGTCGCCGGACCCTCGGCGGCGGGCGAGCCCGGGGCGTTCCGGGCCATGAGCTACAACATCCGCGTGGACGTGCCCTCGGACAATCCGACCTGGGCCGAGCGACGGCCGCACATGGCCGCCCAGATCGCCTTCGTGGATCCCGACATTCTCGGGGTGCAGGAGGCGCAGCCGCACATGGTCGACTACCTGGCGGAGCGACTGCCCGAGTACGACCGCTACGGCGTCGGCCGGGACGACGGCCGGGTGGGCGAGAGCGCCACGCTGTTCTGGAAGCGCGACCGGTTCGAACCGTTGCGGACCGGGACCTTCTGGTGTTCGCCCACGCCGGAGGTCCCGTCGAAGGGCTGGGACGCGGCCTATCCCCGCACCGTCACCCGCGCGGTGCTGCGCGACCGGCGCGACGGTCGTCTGCTCGATGTGCGCAACACCCACTTCGACCACGTCGGCGCGGTCGCCCGAGAGCGCTGCGCCGCGCTCGTCGCGCAGATCGCCCCGGTGGAGATCGACGGCGTCCGCGCCGCCGTGGTGCTGATGGGCGACTTCAACACCGGCCCGGGCACGCCGCCCTACGAAACGATCGTCGGCGCAGGCCTGACCGACGCCCGCGGCGTGAGTCCGGTGGTGTTCGGCCCCGCCGGCACCTTCAACGCCTTCGACATCGCCCGGGACAACGACGGCGTCGCCATCGACCACCTGTTCATCGGCCCCGGCCTCGCCGTCGAGCGGTTCGGGGTGCTCACCGATTCCTTCGGGGGACGCGTCATCTCCGACCACTTCCCGCTGGTCGCCGACCTCCGACCCGCCGCGCCCTGAAGGCGGCCGGGTGCAGAAAAAGGAAGGGCGCCCGGCCGCGCGGGCCGGGCGCCCTTCCCTCAGTCAGGCGTCAGTGGCCGCCGTGGTCGGCGCAGTGCCCGGCGCAGTCGCCGATGCACTCGACGCACGCCTTGCAGCACTCGACGCAGGCGTCGCAGCATGCCGCGAGCAGATCGCAGCAGCTGTGGGCCAGCTGGGCCAGGGCGGCCGGTTCGGCCGCAAGGGCGGCGCCGCCGGACATGGTCAGGGCCAGCGCGGCCAGGGTGAGAACGCGTTTCATCTCAGTCTCCGTTGTTCAGGATTGAATGGTTTGCAGGCTTTGCAGACGCATTCAGCCCCGGGGCGGAGGCGGTTCGGGTCCGAGGGAACGGCCGGCGATCCGGTCATCGGCCGGTCGCGGAACGGCGGGCTTTGCGGCCGGGGGAGCGGGCTCCGCGGACGGGACCGGCGCCGGCGGGCAGACCGTGCGCGTCACGCAGACCTGGATGCAGGCGGGGGAGGTCTTCTCGGACTTCTCCGGGGCGCAGTCGGCCGGCGCCGGATGATGCGCCGGAGCGCTCATGGCGATCGCCGGCGCGCCCAGCATCAGGATGCCGAGCGTCAGGATCAGGGAGAGGAGCCGGCGAACGTGCATGCGGCGCTTCAGCGGTGACGGACGCTGCAGCCTGAACCTCCGCCGGCGGAACCGCTACAGGAAACGAGGCCCGCCGGCTGCGGCATTTTCCCGCTCCCCGCGACCGGCCGCGACCTTCGTGCATTGCCGCAACCGCAACCGGCGCCGTATCACGCGCATTCCAGACCGGATCTCCAGGACCCGAACATGTTCGACAGCCTCATCGCCCTCTTTTCCGACCCGGCCGCCTGGGCGGCCCTGGTCACCCTGGTGGTGATGGAGGTCGTGCTCGGCATCGACAACCTGGTCTTCATCTCGATCCTGTCGAACAAGCTGCCCCCCGAGCAACGCCAGCGGACGCGCCGGATCGGCATCGGCCTGGCCCTGATCATGCGCCTCGCCCTGCTGATGACCATCGGCTGGATCGTCGGCCTGACCGCGCCGGTCTTCGATCTCGGCCTCGTCGGCCCGGCGGGATCGCACGGCGAGCCCACCTTCGAGACCGCCTTCAGCTGGCGCGACCTGATCCTCATCGCCGGCGGCCTGTTCCTGGTGTGGAAGGCGACCAAGGAGATCCACCACACGGTCGACCCCAAGCCGACCCATGACGTGCTGGACGCGAAGCATGCCGTCATCAACAACATGGGCGCGGCCATCTTCCAGATCATCCTGCTGGACCTGGTGTTCTCGATCGACTCGATCCTGACCGCGGTGGGCATGACCGATCACATCCCGATCATGGTCGTGGCCGTGATCGCCGCCGTCACCGTCATGCTGCTGGCCGCCGACCCGCTGGCCAACTTCATCGAGAAGAACCCGACCGTGGTGATGCTGGCGCTCGGCTTCCTGCTGATGATCGGCGCCGTGCTCATCGCCGACGGCTTCGGCGTCCACGTGCCCAAGGGCTACATCTACGCCGCCATGGCCTTCTCGGCGCTGGTCGAGGCCCTGAACATGTGGGGCCGCGCCGGGGCCGAGAGGAAGGCCCGCGCGGAAGAGGCCCGGCAGGCGGAGCTCAATCGTCGCGAGACCGCCGAACCCGGGGTCTGACTTGAGCTGGCTCGCCCTCCTCGCGAGCCTGTTGCTGGCCGGGCCGCCGGGGCCGTCGGCGTCGGCGATCCCGGTCGTGCCGGTCTATGGCTACGAGGTGGTGCGGGTGTGGCCGCATGACCGGAACGCCTTCACCCAGGGACTCGCCTGGCGGGACGGCGAACTGCTCGAGAGCACCGGCCGTTATCCGTCGACGGTCCGCCGCGTCCGGCTGGAGGACGGCGTCGTGCTGCAGCGGCAGGAGCTCGGGTCCGCGCTGTTCGGCGAGGGTCTGAACGAGATCGACGGCCGCGTGTTCACCCTCACCTGGCGGAGCGGCAGGGGCTTCGTCTGGGACGCCGGGAATCTCGCGCCGCTGGGCGAGTTCGCCTACGCGGGAGAGGGATGGGGTCTGGCGGATGACGGGCGTCGACTGATCCTCTCCGACGGCACGCCGGTTCTCCGCTTTCTCGATCCCGGCACCTTCGCCGAGACCGGGCGGGTCGACGTCACCCTCGACGGCCGTCCCCTCGCGCGCATCAACGAGCTGGAGTGGATCGAGGGAGAGGTGTTCGCCAACGTCTGGCAGACGGATGTGCTGGTGCGCATCGATCCCGCGACGGGCGAGGTCAGCGGAATCGTCGATCTCTCCGGCCTGCTGTCGGATCGCAGCGGGATGGACCCGACCGACGACGTCCTGAACGGCATCGCCTGGGATCCGGACGGGCGGCGCCTGTTCGTCACCGGCAAGAATTGGCCCTCGCTCTTCGAGATCCGCCTGACCGGCCCGCGCTGAACCTCCGGCCGGAGCGCGGGTTAAAACGTTTGAGCCGTGAGGTTCCCTCGTGTAACCGGCAGCGCAACCATACGAATCCGGCCCTGCGCCGGCGCAGGGGAAGCCCCCGCGGAGACGCCCTTGACCCAGTCGCAATATCCTTCGTCCTTCGACTACCCGGCGCTGCTGGCTTCCGGCCGCGGAGAGCTGTTCGGACCCGGCAATCCCCAGCTGCCGGCCCCGCCGATGCTGATGTTCGACCGCATCGTGCAGATCAACGCCGACGGCGGCGCCCACGGAAAGGGCTATGTCGAGGCCGAACTCGACATCCACCCGGACCTCTGGTTCTTCCAGTGCCACTTCATCGGCGATCCGGTGATGCCGGGCTGCCTCGGCCTCGACGCCATGTGGCAGCTGGTCGGCTTCTATCTCGGCTGGATCGGCGGCCAGGGCCGCGGCCGGGCGCTCGGCGTCGGCGACGTCAAGTTCACCGGTCAGGTCACTCCCGACATCAAGCGGGTGGTCTACAAGATCGACCTCAAGCGGGTCATCAACCGCAAGCTGGTCATGGGCATCGCCGACGGGGTGCTCGAGGCCGACGGCGAGATCATCTACCGGTGCGACGACATGCGGGTCGGCCTGTTCGGCGGAAACACGGAACCGGCGGGCGGCTGAATCCCTCTAACGGAAGCCGCGGGCAGGGCGGCGCGACGAGAGTAGTGGAAGGACAATTCATGCGGCGTGTGGTCGTCACCGGACTGGGCATCGTCTCCTCGATCGGCACGGGGCAGGACGAGGTCGCGGCCTCCCTGCGCGAGGCGCGCTCGGGCGTGAAGCACGCCGCCGACCACGCCGCCCACGGCTTCCGCTCGCAGGTCTGGGCCCCGCCGTCGCTGGGCCACACGGCCGAGGACTGGGCTCCGCACGTCGACCGCCGCGCCGCCCGCTTCCTCGCCAACGGCACCGCCTGGGGCCACATCGCCTTCGAGGAGGCCCTGAAGGACTCCGGCCTGACGCCCGACGAGATCAAGGACGAGCGCATCGGCCTGATCGTCGGCGAGGGCGGCCCCTCGACCCAGGTGATCCTGCAGGCGGCCCAGACCACGATCGAGAAGGGCTCGCCCAAGCGCATCGGCCCGTTCGCCGTGCCCAAGGCCATGGCCTCCGGCCCCTCGGCCGTGCTGGCCACCTGGTTCGAGCTCAAGGGCATCAACTATTCGATCAGCTCGGCCTGCGCGACCAGCGCCCACTGCATCGGCGCGGCCGCCGAACAGATCGCCTGGGGCAAGCAGGACGTGGTCTTCGCCGGCGGCTGCGAGGACATCGACTGGTCGATGTCCAACATGTTCGACGCCATGGGCGCCATGTCCTCGAACTTCAACGACACGCCGGCGAAGGCCAGCCGCGCCTACGACAAGGACCGCGACGGCTTCGTCATCGCCGGGGGCGCCGGCATCGTGGTGCTCGAGGAGTACGAGCGGGCGAAGGCGCGCGGCGCGACCATCTACGCCGAGGTCACCGGCTACGGCGCGAACTCCGACGGCTACGACATGGTCGCCCCCTCGGGCGAGGGCGCCGAGCGCTGCATGCGCATCGCCCTGGAGATGGCCGGCAATCCGAAGATCGACTATCTGAACCCGCACGGCACCTCGACCCCGGTCGGCGACTCCAAGGAGATGGGCGCGGTGCGCAACGTCTTCGGCGACGCCCTGCCGATGATCTCCTCGACCAAGTCGCTGACCGGCCACAGCCTCGGCGCCGCGGGGGCGCAGGAGGCGATCTACTGCCTGCTGATGATGAAGCACGGCTTCGCCGCCGAGAGCGCCCACATCGAAAACCTCGACCCCGAGTTCGAGGGCATGCCGATCCTGCGCGAACGCCACGACGGCGAGCTGACCCACGTCATGTCCAACAGCTTCGGCTTCGGCGGCACCAACGGCACGCTGATCCTGTCGAAGGTCTGAACCGCAACACGCCCGGCGCGCTATAGTCGGCTCCCCGACACACGGAGCCGCTCCTGAGCCCTGATCCCTACATCCTCTTCCTGCTCGGCCTCGGCGGGGTGGTGCTGCTGGTGTCGTGGGCGCCGGTCGGCCTGAAGCGCCTGCCGCTGACCCTGGCCATCCTCTGCGTGGCGCTGGGCGTGCTGGTCTTCTCCAGCGGCCTCATGGCCTTCGATCCCGACCCGCGCACCTGGGACACCGCCACCGAGCGGCTGACCGAGCTGGTGGTGATCATCAGCCTGATGGGGGCCGGGCTGAAGATCGACCGGCCGCCCGGCTGGCGCGCCTGGTCGACGACCTGGCGGCTGCTGATCGTGGCCATGCCCCTGACCATCGCCGCCACCGCCTGGCTGGGCTGGGCCGGGCTGGGCTTCAGCCTCGCCATGGCCCTGCTGTTCGGCGCCTCCATGGCCCCGACCGACCCGGTGCTCGCCTCGGACGTCCAGGTCGGCCCGCCGCGCTCCGGCGACGAGGACGAGGTGCGCTTCGGCCTGACCTCCGAGGCGGGGCTGAACGACGCGCTCGCGTTTCCCTTCGTCCACCTGGCCATCCTCGCCGCCGCCGGCGGGCTGGCGACCCAGGGCGGGCTGCTCGACTGGCTCGCCGTCAAGGTCGGCTGGAAGCTGCTCGCGGGTCTGGGCGCGGGCGTGCTGGTCGGCAAGGCGCTCGGCCTCATGCTGTTCCGCGGGCCGCGGGGGCTGTCCCGGCTCGGGGACGGCCTGATCGCCCTGGCGGCCACGCTGATCGCCTACGCCGTGGCCGAGCTGGCGCACGGCTACGGCTTCCTCGCCGTCTTCGTCTGCGCCGTGATGATCCGCGACTCCGAGCGCGACCACGAATTTCACCAGGAGATGCACGACTTCTCCGACCAGATCGAGCGGCTGCTGATGATGCTTCTGCTCGTGCTGTTCGGCGGGGCGCTGGCCAACGGCCTGCTCGCCAGCCTGACCTGGATCGACGCCCTCGTCGGTCTCGCCGTGGTCTTTGTGGTGCGGCCCGTCGCCGGCCTGCTCTCCATGATCGGCTCCGCCCAGCCGCTGCGCGAGCGCCTGCTGCTGGCCTTCCTCGGCATCCGCGGCGTCGGGTCGGTCTACTATCTCGCCTACGGCATCAACCACGGCGCGTTCGGGAACAGCGAGCGCCTCTGGGCCGTCGTCGGCTTCATCATCCTGCTGTCCACCGTCGTCCACGGTGTGACCGCCGCGCCGCTGATGGAGCGGCTGACCCGCCGCCGCGAGACGACCCCCGCGGCCTTCCCCGAGGGCGCCGCCCCTGCTAACCCTCCCGGCTCGAAGGACGGAGACTGAACCATGGCGAGCGAGAGCGGCTGGAACATGCCCACGGGCGATCTCATGAAGGGCAAGAAGGGCCTGATCATGGGGGTCGCCAACAGCAACTCCATCGCCTGGGGCATCGCCTCCCAGCTGGCCGCCCAGGGCGCCGAGCTGGCCTTCACCTACCTCGGCGAGGGGCTGGAGCGCCGCGTGCGCCCGCTGGCCGAGAGCGTCGGCGCCAGGCTGCTGATCCAGGCCGACGTCACCGACGACGCCTCGATGGACGCCGCCTTCGCCGAGCTGGAGAAGGAGTTCGGCACGCTGGACTTCGTCGTTCACTCGGTCGCCTTCGCCAACAAGAACGAGCTGCAGGGCTCCTTCGTCGACAACACCACCCGCGACAGCTTCCTGCTGGCCATGAACATCTCGGCCTTCAGCTTCGTCGACGTGGCCCGCCGCGCCTCGAAGCTGATGCCGAACGGCGGCGCCATGATCACCATGACCTACCTCGGGTCCGAGCGCGCCATCCCCAACTACAACACCATGGGCGTGGCCAAGGCGGCGCTGGAGGCGGCGACCCGCTACATCGCCCGCGACCTCGGGCCGAAGGGGATCCGCGTCAACGCCATCTCGGCCGGGGCCATGCGCACCCTCTCGCTGGCCGGCATCTCCGGCGGCCGCGGCATGATCGCCCAGGGCCGGGCCATGTCGGCGATGAAGGAGGACACCTCCATGGAGGGCGTCGCCGGCTGCGCCCTGTGGCTGTGCTCGGACCTCGGCCTGTCGACCACCGGCGAGGTCATCCACGTCGACGCCGGCTTCCACATGATGGGCCTGCCGGACGGCGACGAGGGCTAGCGCGCGCTCCGCTCCACGCGGCGGTAGGCGTACCGGTCGCGGATGTTCGGACCGAAGAAGCGGCCTTTCGAAAAGGCGGCGCGGAAGTCCGCGACCACCTCCGGCGGCACCGCCTCGTAGTCGTAGACGTCGCCCGAGGTGAAGACCACGCGCAGGCGACGGTGCGGTTCATCGTAGGTGAAGCGGCGGATGACGCTGGAGGGCATGGCCGCCGCTTCCGCCTCAGTCCCGCAGCGAGTCGGGCACCAGGCCGCCGTTCTCGGCCAGCTTGCGCCACACCGCCTTCGACAGGGCCATGTTCTGCTCGGCCGAGCCGTGCGGGCCGGCGTGGATATTCAGCTCCTCCGCGAGCTGCTTGCGCGCCTCGAGGCTGGAGTCGAGGCCTAGCAGCTTGAGCAGGTCGACGATCGAGGTGCGCCAGTTGCCGGCCGCCTCGCCCTTCATCTCGGCCATGGACTGCAGCACCGCCTCGACGTCGACCGGCGGCAGGGTCGTCGCGACCGGCGCGGCGGCGGTCGGGGCGATGGTCGGCGTCGGGATCTGCGGTGTCGGCGCCTGCGCCTTCCTGTGTCCCCGGATCCGGTCCCAGATCGAGCTGAAGATGCCCATGCGCGTCGCCTCCTTGGTGCGGGCGATCAACGCCCGGCGGAGGGCGGGGTTCAGTCGGGCTCGCGCTCGTCGACCTCCGTCGGCCGCACGGCGCGCAGCCAGCCGTCGGCGATGTGCAGGTCCGGGACCGCGTCGCGGGTGAAGGGCAGGTACCAGGTCGGTCCGCCGGCCGCCGGGGCGATCTCCAGCATGTCCGAGGCCCCGAAATTCTGCACCGACTTGACCCGGCCCAGCACGGCGTCGTCGGGATCGCGCGCCTCCAGCCCGATCAGGTCGGTCAGGTAGAACTCGTCCTCCTCCGGCTCCGGCAGCCGGGCGCGGGGCACGAACAGCTTCAGACCGCGCAGGGCGTCGGCCTGTTCCTTGGTGGCGATCTCCCTGGCCCGCCCGACCACGCCGTTCTTGTCGGGGCGGCCCGACAGCAGGGTCAGCCCCGGCGAGCCGTCGGCGCGCAGCAGCTCGCGGTAGTCGAGCAGGGTCATGGGATCGGCGGTCCAGGCCGTCACCCGCACCTCGCCCTTCACCCCGAACCCGCCGGCCACCTGGCCGACCAGCACCAGCTTGTCCTCAGCCACCCGCATCTCCGCGTCTGAACCTGGCGCCAGATAGCAGAAAGGCGGCGTCCGTGCAGACGCCGCCTTCCTTCAGTTCCGATCCGGCGGAGGGATCAGCCCTCGGCCTTCTCCTCGGTCGCCTCTTCGGCGGCCGGGGCCTCTTCGGCGGCGGCTTCGGCGGCCGGAGCCTCCTCAGCCGGAGCCTCCTCGGCCGGAGCGGCCGCGGCGGCGGCCTTGGCGGCCTCGGCCTCTTCCTTGGCGCGGGCGGCGGCTTCCGCAGCCTCGGCCTTGGCCGCGGCCTCGGCTTCCAGACGGTCGGCCTCGCGCTGGGCGCGCTCGGCGGCCCGCTCCTGGGCCTTCTTGCCCGGCTCGGCCTTCTTCGGGTTGTTGCCCTGGGTCCACTTCACCTTGTCGGCCAGCGCCTCGTCCTGCGACAGGAAGCGGGCGACGCGGTCGGTCGGCTGGGCGCCCTTGCCCAGCCACTCGGCGATGCGGTCGGCCTTCAGCGAGACGCGCTTCTGCTCGCCGTCGCGCGGCAGCATCGGGTTGTAGCTGCCGACCTTCTCGATGAACTTGCCGTCGCGCGGAGCGTGCGAGTCGGCGACGACGATGTGGTAGTAGGGGCGCTTCTTGGCGCCGCCGCGGGCCAGACGAATCTTCAGCATTTCAGGTCTCTTTCGGTAGTCAGTTCTTCTTGGGGAAGCCCGGCAGGCCCGGAAGCCCCCCCGGCAGTTGTCCGCCGCCCATGCCGGCGAGCCGGTCCTGGAGGGCTTTCAGTTCGTCGGCCGAGGGTTCCGGCATCTTGCCGCCGCCCATGGCCTTGAGGCGCGCCATGTCCGGCCCGCCCATGCCGCCGCCGACGCCGCCCAGCATGGCGGCCATCTGCTGCATCTTCTTCGGCCCGCCGCGCGACAGCGCCTTGACCGTGTCGGCCATCTGGCGGTGCTGCTTCAGCAGGCGGTTGACGTCCTGGACCTCGACCCCGGCGCCGGCGGCGATGCGCCGCTTGCGGCTGGCGTTCAGCAGGTCGGGCTTCTTGCGCTCGGCCTTGGTCATCGAGCTGATGATCGCCTCCTGGCGGCTGATCATCCGGTCGTCGATGTTGGCGTCGGCCATCTGGGCCTTCATCTTGGCCACGCCCGGCAGCAGGCCCATGATGCCCTGCAGGCCGCCCATGCGCTTCATCTGCTGCAGCTGGCCCATCAGGTCGTCGAGGTCGAACTGGCCCTTGGCCAGCTTCCGCGCCATCTTCTCGGCCTTGGCCTGGTCGAGCTCCTGGCTGGCCTTCTCGACCAGGGCCACGATGTCGCCCTGGCCGAGGATGCGTCCGGCCACGCGACGGGCGTCGAAGACCTCCAGCTGGTCGACCTTCTCGCCGGCGCCGAGGTATTTGATCGGCAGGCCGGTGACGGCCCGCATCGACAGCATGGCCCCGCCGCGCCCGTCGCCGTCGGCGCGGGTCAGGATCAGGCCGGTCAGCGGCAGGCGCTCGTGGAAGGCGCGGGCCGTGCGTACCGCGTCCTGGCCGGTCAGGCTGTCGGCGACGAGGAGGGTTTCGACCGGCTTCGCCACCGCGGCGACCTCGGCCACCTCGGCCATCAGCGCCTCGTCGAGGGTGATGCGGCCGGCGGTGTCGAGGATCAGGACGTCGAAGCCCTGCAGCTTCGCCGCCTGCAAAGCGCGGCGGGTGATCTGGACCGCCGACTCGCCCTTGACGATCGGCAGGGTGGCGACCTCGATCTGCCGACCGAGGGTTTCGAGCTGCTCCATGGCCGCCGGACGCCGGGTGTCCAGCGAGGCCATCATCACCTTCTTGCGGTCGAACTTCGTCAGCCGCAGCGCCAGCTTGGCGGAGGTGGTCGTCTTGCCCGAGCCCTGCAGGCCGGCCATCAGCAACACGGCCGGCGGCGTGGCGTTGGTGTTGAGCGGGACCGGCTCCTCGCCGCCCAGCATCTCGACCAGGCCGTCGTAGACGATCTTGATCACCTGGTCGGCCGGCTTGACCGAGCGGATCACCTCCTCGCCGGTGGCGCGTTCGGTGGCGAAGGCGATGAAGTCCTTGACGACCGGCAGGGCGACGTCGGCCTCGAGCAGGGCCACGCGCACCTCGCGCATGGCCTCGGCCACGTCCTTCTCGGACAGGGCGCCGCGACCGGTGATCCGGTCGAAGACGCCTGACAGCCGCTCGTTCAGAGCCTCGAACATCCAAACCCTTTCATGCGCGGTCCCGCGGCTCCATACGACGACGACCCCCGTGGACGATCACGTCGACGGGGGGTTCTCGCCTGCCTCGTCCGGCCGGGCCGGGGTCGTGCAGGTGGAGACGCAGGGTTCACTTGCGCCGGAAGCGGCGGCTTATGGCGGAAAACCCCGGCGAAGACAAGGCGGCCGGTCTTCCAGGGTGATCACCGTTCAGCTTTCGGCGAATTCACGCAGCGTCGCGATTTCGCCTCCGAAGGCACACGAGGCTGCAACAGCGTCGCCGTATCTCCCGACCGTCGCCGACAAGAGCGACCGCATCCCTCAAGGAGATCGCCGTGAAAGTCCTCGCTTCTCTCGCCGCCGTCCTGACCCTCGCCGCCGCCGGCTCCGCCGCCGCCGGAGAGGCGCGCGTCCGCTGGAACGACCTCGACCTGTCGACCGCCGCCGGCGCCGACGCCTTCGACGCCCGCCTCGACGCCGCGGCGCGCCGCATGTGCCGCGAAGCCCGGCGTCCGGGCAGCCGCATCGGCGACCGCGCCTGGTGCCGGTCCGCCTTCCGCAGCGAGGCCATCCGCCAGCTGCCCGGAACGGCCCAGGTCGAGTACGCGCTCAGCCGCCTGCCGCTGATCGAGGCCTGAGCCCGCGCCTCGGGGAGTCGTCGCCGCCGACGGCTCCCCTATCCATAAGGCATGCTTCTGGATAGCTTTGCGGTTCTCAGCCTCTGGTCGCCGTTTTGTAGCGGTTCTGGTCTGGCGAACGTCACATCCGCCAATCATGTGGCTTGTGCCGCAATCCCGCGGCCTGGAGACCCCGTGATGAACCGGACCCTGCTTTCCCTCGCCGGCGCCGTGCTGCTGTACGCCGCCCCCGCCGCCGCCCAGGACGCCGTGCGCGTGCCCTTCGGCGACCTCGACCTGTCCACCGGCGCCGGCGCCGCCGCCTTCGACGCGCGCGCCGCCGAGGCCGCCCGCGACGCCTGCCGCCGCGGCCCGTCGGGCATGGTCGACACCACCTGCGTCAAGGTCGTGCAGCGCGAGATCGTCCGTCAGCTGCCGGCGGCGCGGCAGGACGACTACGCCCGCGCCCGCCGCGGCGAGCGGGTCCTGGCCATGGCCGCCCCCGCCTGGCCAGCGTGAGCCGTATCGGCTGTCGCGCCGGTATCGCCTGTCCCCCCGGCGGGTCCCCCTTGTCCTCGCCGGAAAGTATCGCTTGCGGAAGGGCCCGCGGATCGCTCCGCGGGCCCCTCTCGCATCAGTTGGTCGGGAAGCCCCGCACCTTGAGCAGGGCGGCCACGTCCGGGTCGCGGCCGCGGAAGCGGCGGTAGGCCTCGCCGCGATCCGACGAGTTGCCCTCCGACAGGATGATCGCCTTGTAGCGGGCGGCGATGTCCGGATTGAACACGTCGCCCGACTCCTCGAAGTAGGCCCAGGTGTCGGCGTCCATCACCTCCGACCACAGGTACGAATAGTACCCGGCCGAGTAGGCGTCCGAGGTGAACAGGTGATTGAACTGCGGCAGGCGGTGCCGCATCACGATCTCCCGCGGCATGCCGTAGCGCTCCAGGCTCTCGCGCTCGAAGGCGTCCGGATCGGTCGGCGGATCGGCGCGGGTGTGCAGGTCCATGTCGACCAGGGCCGACGACAGGTAGCTGACCGTGGCGTAGCCCTGGTTGAAGGTCTGCGAGGCCTCGATCTTGTCGACCAGCGCCTGCGGCATCGGCTGGCCCGTCTCGACGTGCTTCATGTAGCCGTCGAGGATCGGCCGGCTCAGCACCCAGTGCTCGTGCACCTGCGACGGATACTCCACGTAGTCGCGCGGCGTGCCGCCGAGGCCCGGATAGGTGATCCGGTACGACAGGTAGTGCAGCGCGTGGCCGAACTCGTGGAACAGGGTCTCGGCGTCGTCCAGCGAGATCAGCACCGGGGCGTCGCCCTCGGCCTTGATGAAGTTGTTGTTGTTCGAGGCCAGCACGTTCTTGACCCCGTCGTAGGTCGAGTAGCCGCGGTAGCTGGTCATCCAGGCGCCCGAGCGCTTGCCCGGACGGGCGTAGTCGTCGGCGTAGTAGAGGCCGGCGTGCCGGCCGTGGTCCTTGACCTCGTAGACCACCACGTCCGGATGCCAGACCGGCACCGTTCCCTGCGGCAGGCGCTCGAAGGTGAAGCCGTACAGCCGCCGCGCCATCTCGAACGAGCCGGCGCGCACGTTGTTGAGCTCGAAGTAGGGCTTCAGCTCGTTCTGGTCGAGGTCGTACTTCTGCTTCCGGACCTTCTCGGCGTAGTACAGGTAGTCCCACGGCTCGATGTCGTGGCCGGCGATGGCGCGCATGTCGGCCACCTCCTCGGCGACCCGCGCCTTGGCCGGCGCCCAGACCCGCATCATCAGGTCCATGGCCGCTTCCGGCGTCTTGGCCATGGTGTCCTGCATCCGCCAGGCCGCGTGGTGCGGGAAGCCCAGCAGCTTGGCCCGCTCGGCGCGCAGCTTCACGATCTCGGCGATGATGGCGTTGGTGTCATTGCCATCCCCGTTATCCCCCCGATTGACGAACTTGCGCCACACCTGCTCGCGCAGGTCGCGGTCGTCGGCGAAGGTCAGGAACGGATCGACGCTGGAGCGGGTGTTGACGATCACCCAGCCGTCGAGATTGCGGGCGCGGGCGGCGGCGGCGGCGGCGGCCTTGTTGGACTCCGGCATGCCGGCCATCCCCGCCTCGGTCGGGATGACGGTCCAGGTCTTCTCGTCGTTGACCACCTTCTGCGAGAAGGCGGTGAAGGCGTTCGACAGGGCGGTGTTGATCCGGCCCAGTTCGGCCTTGCCGGCCGCGTCAAGCGCCGCGCCGTTACGGACGAAGGCGTCGCGGGTGCGCTCGGCGTAGCGGGTCTGTTCGGGCGTCAGGCCCATGTCGGCCGCCTCGTCAGCGACCTTGCGGATGCGGGCGAACAGGGCCTCGTTGAAGATGATCTCGTCGCCGGCGGCCGACAGCAGGGGCGACACCTCGGTGTCGACGGCCTGGTAGTCGTCCGAGCCGATGTTCTGCGTCATCACCCCGAAGATGCTGGAGGCGCGGTCCAGCGGCTCGCCGGCCATCTGGTAGGGCACCAGGGTGTTGGCGAAGGTCGGATCGTCGGCCTGGTTGGCGATGGCCGCGATCTCGGCCCGCTGCAGCTCGATGCCCTCGAGGATCGCCTCGCGCAGTTTGGGCGCCGTCACCTTGTCCCACGGGGGCACGCCCTGGTAGGGGCCGGTCCACGGCTGAAGCAGCTCCGCGCGCGGCGTCTGCGCCGGCAACACCGCCCGCCCGATGCGGGCGTCCTCGGCCAGAGACGAAGGGGTCTGTCCGGTCCCGCCCGCGCCCATGTCCATGCCGCTCGCGGCGCAGCCCGTCAGGGCCATGAAACTGCCTCCGGCGATAAGAAGATGTCGTCTGTGCATGTGAAGCTCCGTGCGTGCCGAACTTTCGGGTCGGGGGACCCTATGCCTTCCGGCGTCTGACTGTCACCTGAACCCGCCGCAATCTTCGGCGGTGGACGTCGGCCGGTCCCGCGTCTAAAGCGCGCGCCATGGCGATTGGCGTTTTCGACTCCGGCGTGGGCGGGCTGACGGTCCACCGCGAACTGACCCGCCGCTTTCCGGAGCGGGACTTCGTCTATCTGGCCGACCAGGCCAACGCCCCCTACGGCGGCCGCGACGGCGAGGAGATCGTCGACCTGACCCGGGCCGGCTGCGAGCGGCTGTTCGAGGCCGGGGCCAGCGTCATCGTGCTGGCCTGCAACACCGCCTCCGCGATCGCCCTGCGCCGACTGCAGCAGACCTGGGTGCCCGAGGCGCGGGCGCGCCACGGCCGCCCCGTCAACGTGCTGGGCATCATCGTGCCGACCATCGAGGCGGCCACCGGCCTGCCCTGGTCCTACGAGGCCGAACGCCACGGCGAGAAGGTCGAGGCGATCGACGTCATCGGCGTCTTCTGCACCGCCGCCACCGCCATGAGCCGGGTCTACGAGATCGAGATCGACAAGCGGCGCGAGGATCTGGCGGTCTTTTCCGAAGCCTGCCCCGGCCTGGCCGGACTGATCGAGCTGGGGGCGCCCGCCGAGGAGCTGCGGGTGGTGGTGCAGGACCACGTCGACGCCCTGCGGCGGCGCATCGGCCGCCACCCCGACAAGGCCATCCTCGGCTGCACCCACTACGAGATCGTCGCGGACATTTTCGCCGCCGCCCTGCCCCCAGGCACGCCGGTGATCCACCAGCCGACCGCCGTGGCCGACGCGCTGGACCGCTATTTCGAACGACACCCCGAATACGAGCTGGGCGGCTCCGGCCGGCGCGACTTCCTGACCACTGGCCGGCCCGGGCCGCAGTCGGAGCTGGTCAGCCAGTTCTGGGGCGAGCCGCTGACCTTCACGGCGGCGTGACGTCCGGCGCTTGACGGCCGGTCCAGACTGGGCGCGCATGCGGTACGGGAGGAGTCCGGATGAAACATTCGTCGCTCGCCGCCGCCGCCGCGGCGACCTTGTCGCTGGCCGCGGGTTCCGCCGCCGCCGAGGTGTCCAGCCGGACCGATGACGGCTTCACCCTGACCTACGAACGTCGGGTCGACGCCTCCCCGGACGCGGTCCTGTCCGCCCTGGCCCGCCCCTCCGCCTGGTGGAGCGACGCCCACACCTATTCCGGCAGCGCCGCGAACCTCCGCATGGACCTGCGGCCCGGCGGCTGCTGGTGCGAGGATCTGCCCGGCGGGGGCGTCAAGCACGCCGAGGCCGTGCTCGTCTGGCCCGAACGCAACATGGTCCGCTTCGACGCGCCGTTCGGCCCCCTGCAATCGCTCGGCGCGGACGCCGTCCTGACCGTGACCTGGGCCCCGGCTCCGGAAGGTCAGGGCCGTCTGCTGAAATGGGCCTTCGTCGTCGTCGGTCCGGGCGCCGGCGCCCTCGCCGATCCGGTCGAGGCGGTCATGGCCGAGCAGTTCGGGCGGCTCGCGGAGCATCTTTCCACCGCCGCCTGAGGCTGCGCGGTCCCGCCGCGGCGCGCGTCACCGGGGGCGCGGCGCCGGCGTCTCCCAGGCCGAGGTCCGAAGCCACAGCTCGGCCAGCAGGAGGTTCGGGATCCAGCACAGGAAGGAGATCAGGCGGTAGGCCTCGATGTAGTCCAGTCCGGTCAGCGGGATCATCGGCAGCATCAGCCTCAGCGTCACCGCCGCGAACGTCAGCGACAGGCTGCGGATCATCCACCGCCGGTGCTGGCCGAACTCTCCCGACACGGCCCTGCGCCATCCCAGGAACGTCGTGCCGAACCAGGCGACCGCCAGCAGGCCGAACCCGAGGCTCGCCACCGGTCCGGCGCTGGTGGTCACCGCCAGTCCGAAGCCGGCCGCCGCCCCGATCAGGCAGGCCGCGACATAGACCCGCCCCGCCCGGCGGTGCCACGTTCGCCGGGGACCGCGCCAGGTCGCCAGCTGGAAGGCGCCCAGTCCCAGCGCCGTCGCCCCGCCGACCACATGGGCCAGGAAGATCGCCGGACGGGCCTCGAGGTGAAACGCCATCCCCTCGGTCATGAAGCCGCCGGGCAGCAGGAAGCGGGCGCTGAACAGCGCCACCGCCAGGCCCATCAGGGCCATGAACCAGAACAGGGTCGTCGTCGCCGCACGGGCCATTTGATCGCTCCTCGAAACCTCGAGGCCGGCTTGAAACCGCTCCGCTGGACGTGTCAGCCTGACTTTCGCGAACGGAGCGGTCCGCTTCGCGAACGGAGCGGGGCGTGACGGCGGAGGATGTGAGGCGGAAGGTCGGCGGGCTGCGCATCGGCCGGTCGGGGATCGCCGAGCTGATCGGCCTGTCGCTGTTCGGCCTCTTCCTCGCGGCCATCTCGGCCTACGACACCGAGGGCATCCCCCCGGTCGAACGCTATCTCTACTGGCAGCTGGCGCTGGTCGGCGGCGGGTCCATCGCCGCGATGATGGAGCCCTGGATCGCGCGCCTGTTTCCCGATCGCCCGCGCGTCTTCGTCATCGCGCAGCTGGCCGCCATGACCCCGGCCGTCTCGGTGTGGGTCGCCGTGTTCCCGGTTCTGGTGTTCGGCCGCGGGCCCTCGTGGGACAAGTTCCTGTGGCTCATGCCCAGCGTGCTGACCATCAACGTCGCCGTCGTCGGCCTGGCCTGGCTGACCCGTTCGGCCTTCAACCGACCGCTGACCCGGGTCGCCCCGCCCGAAGGCCTGGCGCCGCCCGGGCTTCGGCGCCGGCTGCCGCCCCGGCTGGCCCGGGCCCGCCTGGTCGCCGTCGAGGCCGAGGACCACTACCTCCGCATCCGGACGGAGGCCGGATCGGACCTGGTCCTGATGCGGTTCGCCGATGCGCTCGCGCTTCTGGCCGGGGCCGACGGCTTCCGCACCCATCGCTCCTGGTGGGTCGCCCGCACCGCGGTCGAGGCCGCCCGCTGGAGAGGCGGCCGCGGCGAGCTCGTCCTTTCGGACGGCTCGACCGCGCCGGTCAGCCGGACCTACGCCGCCGCGCTGAAGGGGACGGACTGGGCCGCGCCCGCCGCCTAACCCGCCAGCGCCGACTCCGAGGCGATGATCCGGCTGGCGGCGTGAACCACCGAGGCGATGCGCAGCGCCGCCTGGACCTGGGTGTTGGCCACCCCGTGCTTGCGCAGCTCTCCTTCATGGGCGTCCATGCAGGCGCCGCAGCCGTTGATCGCCGACACCGCCGTCGACCACAGCTCGAAGTCCATCTTCGTCACGCCCGGATTGGCCAGGACGTTCATGCGCAGCCGGGCCGGCAGGGTCGTGTACTCCGGGTTCTTCATCAGGTGCAGCGACCGGTAGTAGATGTTGTTCATGCCCATGATGGCGGCCGCGGCCTTGGCCGCGTTCATCGCCTCGGGCGTCAGCACGGTCGCGGCCTGGGCCTCGACGGCCCGGACCACCGGCGGAACGCCCACGGCATGGGCGGAGGCGAGGAAGCAGCCCCACTTCTGCTGGTCGTTGAGCACCGTCTCGCTGGCCAGCGAGGACAGGTTCAGCGAGATGTCCTTGGCGTAGGCGGGGATGAGGTCGCGCAGGGCGTCGATCGACATGGGAGATCCTTCAGGACACGTGCGCTCAAGCAGGGAGCCGCCGTGCGGCGGGCGTTGGGCGCAACCGGAAACAGAACAGGCGGCGACTTCCGCCGCCGCCTGTCCGTGAAGACGCTGGCGCTACTGTTACGCCGCCAGGGTCTCGCCGCCCACCGGGCGGTTGCAGGCGCACAGTTCGTCGGTCTGCAGGGCGTCGACGACACGCAGGGTGTCCGCCGGCGCGCGGCCGACGTTCAGGTTGGTGACGTAGACGTGCTGGACGACGTTGTGCGGGTCGACCACGAAGGTGGCGCGCAGGGCGACGCCCTCTTCCTCGTTCAGGACGCCGAGATCGCGGGCGAACTTGCCGCCGTTGTCGGCGAACTGCCAGATCGGCAGCTTGTTCAGGTCGGCGTGGTCACGCCGCCAGGCCAGCTTGACGAACTCGTTGTCCGTGGAGCCGCCGAGCACCACGGTGTCGCGGTCCTCGAAGTCCTTCGCCAGCCGGGCGAACTCGGCGATTTCGGTCGGGCACACGAAGGTGAAGTCCTTCGGGTAGAAGAAGATCACCTTCCACTTGCCCTCGAAGCTCTTCTCGGTGACCGGCTCGAAGGCCGAGACGCCGTTTTCCTCGTGGCTGTTGAAGCCCGGCTTCACGCCGATGATCTTGAACTCAGGCAGTTTCTGACCGACGCCCAGCATCGCTGTTCTCCTCGAACGGTGGACTGATTGGAAATCCGTGGAGCGCCGGGGGAGCGGCGCCGCAACCGCGAAATGGCTCGTGCGCTGCACAAAGTCAATGATGCGAAAAGCTATTTGCCCATAGATAGTTTTTATACATGCCATAGGCTGACGGCGTCTGAGGATCTCGCCGCCCGACCTTTACGGCCGCCGCCGCCGCAGCCACGGTGGCGCGACCACATTGGGAGCTCCGCCATGCGTCGCCTTTTCGCCGCCGTCGTCGTCGTCGCCTCCGCCGCACCGGTCCTGGCCGCGGCGCAGACCCCGCCGGCCACGATCGGCGAGCGCTATGTTCCGGCGCCCTGGTGGATGAGAGACCCGGTGATCGCGTCGATCGGCCACGTGCGCACCCAGGTGGCCGCCAACCGGGCCGTCTTCGGCGCCTCCTTCCAGGCCATCGACCGCAGCGCCGCCGACGCCTCGGCCAAGGCCGCCGACCAGATCCGCGCCCTCAGCCAGGCGCTCGGCGCCTACGGCGTCGACGCCGTTCGTGTGGAGACCACCGTCACCACGCGGCCGCTCTATGACCAGTATCGCGACGAGAGCGGCGTGCTTCGCGACAACGTCCGCGCCGATCGCATCGAGCGCTACCAGGCCGACGCCTCGGTCAGCCTCGCTGTCCGCGACATGCGGGTGCTGGAGCGTGTCTACGCCACGGTCGTGGCGTCGCAGCCGACCTCGATCGGCCAGGTTTCCTTCAGCCTGGAGCCCGACAATGCGGTGAAGACCTGGCTGCAGGGCGAAGCGGTGCGCGACGCCGCCCGCCGGGCGCGCGAGGCGGCCTCCAACGCGGGGGCCGGTCTCGGCGCGGTGCGGGTGATCGATCCCACCGGCCGGGCCTGCGAGACCGACGTGCTGGCCGGCTGGCCGGCCTATGGATCCAGCGGGCTGGCGACCGACGTGGACTACGCCCCGGCCTTCGTCCCGCCGCCCGCGCCGCCGCCGCCGCCGTCCGCCCCTTCCGCGCGCGGCGCGCCGACCGAGCAGCAGATCGAGTCCGCCCGCCTGGCGTTGCAGCCGCCGCTGCGCGAGCTCACCGACCAGGCTTGCGTCGTCTACGCCCTGGACTGAAGAAGGCTTGACCGGCCGGTCGCGATCACGCAACCAGAAGGCGATGTACGCTTTCCAGATCGACCCGGCCTTCGCGTCGGGGTCCGTCGCCGCGGTCGACTGGCCGTTGTGCCATGTGCGTGTCCAGGACGACGCCCGTTTTCCGTGGCTGATCCTGATCCCCCGCCGCCCCGGCCTGCACGAACTGGAGGACCTGGACCCGGCCGGCAGGGCGGCCCTGGTCGAGGAGGTCGTCCGCGCCGGGCAGTATGTGCGCGAGATCGGGGCGCTGACCGGAAACCCGGTCGAAAAGCTGAACATCGCCGCCCTCGGCAACGTCACCGCCCAGCTGCACGTGCACGTCGTCGGCCGCCGCCACGACGACGGCCTGTGGCCGGATCCGGTCTGGGGTCGCGGCGCCGCGTCGCCCTACGGCGCGCCGGTCCTGCAGCGAATACTCTCGGGTCTTCGGCTCAGCGGAGCCGGTTGAGCGTCACCGCCAGGGTGCGCCCTTCGGCGCGAAGCCGGCCGCGCCAGCCGCCGCCCGCGCGCTCCAGCGTCACGGTCCCGAGACCCTCGAGCCGCAGGGTCCCGTCCGCCGCCTCGGCGGCGCCGGCCCCTTCCGGGCCCCGCCAGCCGCCCTCCACGAGGCCGCCGGCCTCGCCCAGCACCAGGTCGAAGAGATCGGCCCCGTCCGCGTCGACGACCCGCCAGTAGCCGACCAGCGGTCCCGCCGCCTGGTCGGCCCGGATCTCGGCGGACGCCACGCCCTGGTCGTACGCGATCTCGGCGTCGGCGGGGCTCGCCTCGTAGGAGCGCGTGTAGGCGTCGACGGTGACCGGCGCCTCCAGCGCCCGTCGGCCGGCCTCGCCGGCGCCGTCGCCCTGCGCCGTTTCCCGCCCGAAATCGGACGGGGGCTCGAACGGCCGGATCGCCGGCGGCTCGTAGAGGGCCTGGGTGGACGGATGCGGCCCGGCCTGCTGCAGCAGGACCGCGACGGCGGCTGCGATGATCCCCGACATGAGGGGCAGGCTGCCGCCATTCAGGCCGCGCGGCAAGCGCCGCCGCTCAAGGCGCAGCTGCGGATTGGCGCAGGCTGATTGTCCCGAATGCGGGACAAGTCCGCGATATCCTGGCGCGTTGACCCCCCGCCTCGCGCTGACTAAAGCCTGTGCACCGATAGCGGGCGGCTGATTACGCTCGGGTTTTTGAGAACCATTCGCACTATGTCGAGCTCTCCCCTGCCGGGCGACGCCTCCAACGATCCGGTGACCGAC
The DNA here is from genome assembly GCA_001794825.1 of Caulobacterales bacterium RIFCSPHIGHO2_01_FULL_70_19. Lineage (GTDB taxonomy): Bacteria > Pseudomonadota > Alphaproteobacteria > Caulobacterales > Caulobacteraceae > Brevundimonas. The sequence goes on from MGLK01000042.1 coordinate 27,545, forward strand.
CAGACCGGCCGTTTCGTGCGTCAGCCCAACGGTCGCGTGCGACCCCTGTCCCCCCACCTCCAGATCTGGCGCTTCCACATCACCATGTGGGGCTCGATCCTCAACCGCTTCGCCGCCGGGGCGCTGTCGGTCGGCACGCTGTTCATCGGCGCCTGGCTGGCGGCCGCGGCGTTCGGGTCCGACGCCTACGCCGGCTTCGCCGGCCTGATGGGCTCTCCGCTCGGCCTGCTGATCTGGTTCGGCGTCACCCTCGCCGCCGCCTATCACCTGACCGCCGGCATACGGCACCTGATCTGGGACGCCGGCTCGGGCCTGACCCCCAAGGCCGCCGACAACCTGACCGTGGCCAGCTTCGTCGCCGCCCTGGTCATCGCCGTCGGCTTCTGGATCGTCCTGTTCGCGACCGGAAAGGTGGTCCTGTGAGCAAGCCCGCCCGCTACATCCGCCATGTGAAGGTTTCCGAGCGCGAGGGCGCCGGGGAGTGGAAGGCCGAGCGGCTGTCCTCGCTCGTGCTCATCCCGCTCGCCCTCTGGGGCCTGTGGAGCGCCTGGACGCTGTCGGGCGCCGGCTACGACGGCGCGCTGGACTGGTTCCGCTCGCCGGTGAACGCCACGGTGCTGGCGATCACCCTGCTGATCTCGGTCTGGCACATGAACATGGGCCTGAAGGTCATCGTCGACGACTACATCCACAAGCCGTCGTCGCGCACGGCCCTGCTCGGCCTCATCGGCGCCCTCTGCCTCCTGCTGGCCGCGGCCGGCGTCTTCTTCATCGTGCGCCTGGCGCTGGGCTCGGCCCCGCTCCCGGCCGGTCTCGGAGCCTGATCTTTGGCCGCCTACGAATTCGTCGATCACGCCTATGACGTCGTGGTGCTCGGGGCCGGCGGCTCCGGCCTGCGCGCCGCCCTCGGCGCCGCCCAGCAGGGGCTGAAGGTCGCCTGCGTCACCAAGGTCTTCCCGACCCGCTCGCACACCGTCGCGGCCCAGGGCGGCATCTCCGCCTCGCTCGGCAACATGGGCGAGGACTCCTGGCAGTGGCACATGTACGACACCGTCAAGGGGTCGGACTGGCTGGGCGACCAGGACGCCATCGAATACCTGGTCCGCAACGCCCCCAAGGCCGTCTACGAGCTCGAGCACTGGGGCGTGCCCTTCAGCCGCACCGAGGACGGCCGCATCTACCAGCGCGCCTTCGGGGGCATGACCCGCAACTTCGGCGAGGGCCCCGTGCAGCGCACCTGCGCCGCCGCCGACCGCACCGGCCACGCCATCCTGCACACCCTGTACGGCCAGTCGGTCCGCCGCGAGGTCGAGTTCTTCGTCGAATATTTCGGCCTCGACCTGATCATGCAGGACGGGGTCTGCACCGGCCTGACGGCGCTGAAGCTGGACGACGGCACCCTGCACCGCTTCCGCGCCAAGCTGGTCATCCTGGCCACCGGCGGCTACGGCCGCGCCTACTTCTCGGCCACCTCGGCCCACACCTGCACCGGCGACGGCAACGCCATGGTGCTGCGCGCCGGCCTGCCGCTGCAGGACATGGAGTTCGTGCAGTTCCACCCGACCGGCATCTACGGCGCCGGCTGCCTGATCACCGAGGGCGCGCGCGGCGAGGGCGGCTACCTGACCAACTCGGAAGGCGAGCGCTTCATGGAGCGCTACGCCCCGACCGTGAAGGACCTCGCCCCGCGCGACATGGTCAGCCGCTCCATGACCATCGAGATCCGCGAGGGCCGCGGCGTCGGTCCGAACAAGGACCACATCTTCCTGCACCTCGACCACCTCGACCCGGCCATCCTGCACGAGCGCCTGCCGGGCATCTCGGAGTCGGCCAAGATCTTCGCCGGGGTGGACGTCACGAAGCAGCCGATCCCGGTGCTCCCGACCGTGCACTACAACATGGGCGGCATCCCCACGAACTATCACGGCGAGGTGCTGACCCTGCGCGACGGCAATCCCGACGCGGTCGTCCCCGGCCTGATGGCCGTCGGCGAAGCCGCCTGCGTCTCGGTGCACGGCGCCAACCGGCTGGGCTCCAACTCGCTGACCGATCTGGTCGTGTTCGGCCGCGCCGCCGGCCTGCGCACCGGCGAGATCGTCGACAAGGCCTCGGCCGTGCCGGACGTCCCCGCCTCGGCCACCGACGCCCACCTGGCCCGCCTCGACCGCTTCCGCCACGCCAACGGCTCGACCCCGACGGCGAAGCTGCGGGTCGAGATGCAGCGCGCCATGCAGTCCGACGCGGCCGTGTTCCGCACCGGCCGGACGCTGGAGGAAGGCGTTCAGAAGCTGCGCGCCATCGACGCCGCGGGCGCCGACATCAGGACCACCGACCGCGGCCTGATCTGGAACACCGACCTCGTCGAGACCCTCGAGTACGACAACCTGATCGCCCAGGCGATGGTCACCATCGAGGGGGCGCTGAACCGCACCGAGTCGCGCGGCGCCCACGCCCGCGAGGACTATCCGGATCGCGACGACGTCAACTGGATGAAGCACACCCTCGCCTGGAAGGTCCCGGGCGAGACGGTCCGCATCGATTACCGGCCGGTGCACAACTACACGATGTCGAACGACATCTCGTACATCGAGCCCAAGGCGCGGGTGTACTGACGTGCTGACCGGCGGCTGCCACTGCGGGAGCGTGCGCTACGAGACGGCCGACGAGCCGTTCGAGCGCGCCCTCTGCCATTGCGAGCTGTGCCGCCGGACCACCGGCGCGCCGGCCGTGGCCTGGTTCACCGTCCGCGAAAGCACCCTGCGCCTGACCGGGGAGCCGACGACCTACGCCGCGTCGGACCATGCCGTGCGCACCTTCTGCGGCCGCTGCGGGACGCAGATCACCTTCAAGGACGCCGCCTACGGCGACCGCATCGACCTCACCACCGCCAGCCTCGACGATCCGGAGGCCGCGCCTCCGGTCGAGCAGATCTGGGTGCGCAGCCGTCTCCCGTGGATGGCCGCCGCCCACGCCCTGCCCGACGACCTTGACCGCCGACCGACAGAAGCCTGATCCATGGTCCAGCTCACCCTCCCCAAAGGCTCGAAGCCCACGACCGGCAAGGTCTACAAGGCCCCGCCCGGCGCGAAGAACGTCAAGACCTACAAGGTCTACCGCTACGACCCCGAGGTCGACGCCGACCCGCGCTGGGACGTCTACGAGGTCTCCGCCGACGATCACGGGCCGATGCTGCTGGACGCCCTGATCCACATCAAGAACGAGATCGACCCGACCCTGACCTTCCGCCGCTCGTGCCGCGAGGGCATCTGCGGCTCCTGCTCGATGAACATCGACGGACGCAACAGCCTGGCCTGCACCAAGGGCTGGGAGGAGTGCTCGTCCTCGACCATCGCCATCGCGCCGCTGCCGCACCAGCCGGTGGTCAAGGACCTGGTGACCGACCTGTCGCTGTTCTACGCCCAGTACGACTCGATCCAGCCCTACCTCCAGTCCGACGAGCCGGACCCGGAGAAGGAGCGGCTGCAGACGCCGGAGGAGCGGGCGAAGCTGGACGGCCTCTATGAGTGCATCCTGTGCGCCTGCTGCTCGACCAGCTGCCCCAGCTACTGGTGGAACCAGACCGACTACCTCGGCCCGGCCGCCCTGCTGCAGTCGTACCGCTGGATCGCCGACAGCCGCGACGACGCCACGGACAAGCGCCTCGACGACCTCGAGGACCCGTTCAAGCTCTACCGCTGCCACACCATCATGAACTGCGCCCAGGTGTGTCCGAAGGGCCTGAACCCGGCCAAGGCCATCGCCGAGACCAAGAAGCTGATGGTCTCGCCGTCGCGCAAGAAGACCCCGGCCTGACGTGGCGAGGATCACCTACATCGAGCACGACGGGACCGAGCACACGGTCGAGGTGAAGAACGGCCTCTCCGTCATGGAAGGCGCGATCCGCAACAATGTGCCGGGCATCGACGCCGACTGCGGCGGCGCCTGCGCCTGCGCCACCTGCCATGTCTACGTCGACGAGGCCTTCCAGGCCGAGACCGGCCGGGCCTCGGCGATGGAGGAGTCGATGCTCGACTTCGCCGAGAACGTCCAGCCGAACAGCCGCCTGTCCTGCCAGATCCGCGTCTCGGACGACCTCGACGGCCTGATCGTCCGCCTGCCGGAAAGCCAGCACTGAGCCGCGCCCGGCCCGACCTGGTCGACCTCGTCGGCCGGCTCATCGCCGACGGACCGGAGGACCGACCGCCCCTGATCGGGATCGTCGGCGCGCAGGGGTCCGGCAAGACCACCCTCGCCCGGGCGGCGGCGACGCGCTTCGGCGCCGTTCAGATCTCCATCGACGACGTCTACCTCACCCGCGCCGAGCGGGAGGCGCTGGCGCGGGAGATCCATCCGCTGCTGCTCACCCGCGGACCGCCGGGGACGCACGACCTGGGCCTGCTTCAGGGCCTGATCGACCGGCTCTCCTCCGCCGGCCCCGACGACGAGACCCTCATCCCTGACTTCGACAAGCGCGGCGACGACCGTTGGCCGGTCGAGCGTTGGCGCGCCTTCCGTGGTCGACCTTCTGCAATCCTGATCGACGCCTGGTGCCTCGGCGCTGTCGCGGAAGACCGGTCGGCGCTGGCGACGCCGGTGAATGCGCTGGAGCGGGAGCAGGATTCCGACGGCCGCTGGCGGAGCTGGGTGAACGAGCAGGTCCGCGGCCCCTACGCCGACTTCGCCGGCCGCTTCGACGCCATCCTGTTCCTGGCGGCCCCCGGCTTCGACGTGGTGCTCGACTGGCGCTGCCAGCAGGAGGCCGACCTGCTCGGCGTCGCCCCGGACGATCTGCCGCAGGACGAGCGTCGCCGTCTCGCCGGCTTCATCCAGTATTTCGAGCGCATCACCCGCCGTATGCTGGCCGGCGGAGTCCGGAGCAGCGTCACGGTTCGACTCGATCGCAACCGCCAGCCCGTGGCAGCGCCTGAATGAGCCCTCCCGTCGACCGCCGCTTCGAACCTCGCGCCGCCGTCAGCGGTCGCGGCGTCGTGGTGGCGCCCGGCCTGGAGCTGCCCTGTCTGATCGTCGACGCTTCCGCATCCGGCCTGCGCATCCGCCTCGACCGCAAGCTCGCCCTCCCGCCGGTCGTCCAGCTGATCGACGTCGCGCAAGGGGTGGTGATCGAGGCGGAGGTGGCGTGGAGCAAGGGTCACGAGGCCGGCTTCAGGCGCCGCGGCCAGGCCTCCCTGCGTGGCCTGGTCCCCTCCCGCCTTGCCGCCGCCCGCGCCGCCTATCTCCGCGCCGGCGGCCGATAGGGCTCATACGCCCTCGGGCATGGTCCCGGCGTTGATGGCGATGCGTCCGATCAGTCCCTTGACGATCAGATCCAGGGCCGAGCCCTCGCGATAGTCCGCGGCGGCGACGAAATTGACCCGGTCCTCGGAGATCAGGCTGTAGATCTTCTGCTGGTCGCGCTCGGAATTGCGCGGGTCGTAGACCGCGATCGAGAAACCGCCCTTGGTGTGCATCATCTTCATGGTCGGCACGTCGGTGTCGCCGTCGCCGAGGAAGATCATGCGTTCGAACGGCACCGGCCGGTCGTCGTCGGGCATGAAGCGGTTGATCTTGTCGTGCTCCCAGTGGTTCAGCACGCCCTTGTTGATGCGGAACAGGTACTGGGTCTTGGTGGTGTAGTTCACGCCCACCGCCGGCCAGATCGCAACGCCTTCCTCGTCGTAGACGAACTTCGACGCGAACACGTGGCGGAAGGCGTGCCGGATCGGGCAGCCGTCGATCATCTCCTCCAGCCCGGCCGAGATGATGTAGTGCTCGATCTCCAGCCCGTACTTCGCGCCGAGCGCGTCGATGCGCTCGAACCAGCCGGGGCCGGTCAGGTCGGACTTCAGCCCGTCGAACAGTTTCACGTCGTGGCCATGCTCGCGCAGCATGGCGCGGGTGATCGGCGAGCCGTTGGCCCGCGCATGGCTCAGCATCAGCTGCATGTACATCAGGATGCCGTCGCCGTCGGCGACCCGGGTCAGCCGTTCGGCCTCGTCCCAGAATGCGCCCTTCTCCATCCCGACCGACGGGATGAAGCTGACCTCCTGCATGTTGCCGCGGGCCAGGGTGCCGTCGAAGTCGTAGATCAGGGCGGTCTTGAGCAGCTTGGCCATGGGGAGCTTCCGGCGCCGGAAGGCGCGTGGCGGCGAAGGGCTGCTCGTTAGTGAGCCACGCGAGCGGAGTCAAAGGAGCCGGCGGCCGCCGGTCAGTCGGCGCCCGCCATTCGCCAGTCGTTGCCGAGCCCCAGTTCCGGCGGCGCCGCGGCGCTCTGGGCCTCCAGCGGCAGGTGCAGGATGAAGGCCGCGCCTTTTCCCGGCTCGCTCTCCACCTCGGCCCAGCCGCCGTGCAGCTCGACCAGCGCCTTGACCAGCGCAAGGCCGACGCCGGGGCCGCCGCGCTCGCGCCGGACGAAGCGATCGAAGACGTGAGCCTGCAGGTGGTAGGGAATGCCGCGCCCCGTATCCTCGACCCGGATCCGCACCTCGGCCGGGCCGCTCTCGGCCGTCAGCGTCACGGCGCCGCCGTCGCCGACCGCGCGCGCGGCGTTGTCGAGCAGCAGCTCCAGCGCCTGCTCCACCCTCTGGGCGTCGGCCCGGATCGGACGCAGACCAGAGGGGCAGTGCACATTGAGAACCGCGCCACGGCCCTCGATGCGCGCCCGCGCCCGGGCCGCGGCCTCGTCCATCAGGTCGCAGACGCGAACGTCGCCCAGGGCCAGCTCCATCTCGCCGGCGTCAATCTGGGCCATGTCCAGCACGTCGTCGATGGAGTCCGCCAGCTGGCTCGCCGCCACCCGGATCGCGCCCGCATGCTGGCGGCTGCGCTCGGGCAGATCGGTCTGGGCCTCGAGCAGTTCCGAGTAGCCGACGATGGTGGTCAGCGGCGTGCGCAGTTCGTAGGAGACGCTGCCGACGAACTCGCGCTTCAGCGCCTGGCTCTCCTCCAGCGCCGCCGCCTTGGCCGCCAGCGCCTGCTCCAGCTCCCGGCGCGCGGTCACGTCGGAGAAGGCCACCAGGGTGGCCCCGTCCGGCAGCGGCCGGGTCTGCCACGCCGCCACGCGGCCGTCGGCGGTGCGCCCCTCGCCGGAGATCGGCACCCGGCTCTCCGGATCCGGATCGGCGACCCGCGCCTTCAGGCCGAGCCACAGGCTGGGGTCCGGCATGGTCTGCTGGCAGAGGGCCGCGATCGCGTCGAAGTCGCCGGCGGCCCGCAACTGGTCGCCGGTGACGCCCCAGAAAGCCTCGAACGCCTCGTTGTGCAGCCGGATCCGGCCGTCCGAGCCGAACACCGCCACCGCGTCGTTGAGCTTGTCCAGGGTGGCCGTCTGCACCTGCAGCTGGGCGTTGAAGCGGCTGCGCAGCTTCAGTTCGTCGGTGATGTCAGAGAACAGCAGCAGGACTCCGCCGAGTGGGTGCGGCTGGCGCACCACCCGCAGGGTGCGGCCGTCGGGCAGGGACCAGCTGTCGTCGGGCGCCGCCGCCGCCGCCCCGTAGAAGTCCAGCTCCTTGGCCTTCCAGCCGGCGTAGTCGACGACCTCCGGCAGCTGCCGGCGCTGGCGCAGCCGGTCCAGCAGTTCGGCGTGCGTCGGCCGCTCGTCCAGCCAGGCGGGGTCGAGGCCGAACAGCTGCTGGAAGGCGGTGTTGTGGAAGGCCAGCCGCTTCGACGGGCCGAAGATGGCCACCGCGTCGGCCAGGTGGTTCAGCGTCTCGTCGTGGGCCTCGACGTGGCGACGCAGGGTGTCGCGGGTCTCCTCGGCCTCGGTCATGTCGAGAGCGAAGGCCAGCACCGCGCCTGCCCCGCCGGGGGCCGGCTCGGCCACGATCCGCCAGGCCCGCCGCCGTCCGCCGCCCGTGGTCCAGCGGAAGCCCTCCTGCCGCTGGTGCAGCCGCCCCGCCTCGGCGACGATGGCGTCGGCGCCGCGGTCGAAGCTCAGCCCCCTCTCGCGCGCCGCCTCGACGTTCTCGACCTTCATCTCGGCCAGCCAGGCCCGGTTGGCCCACGCCAGCCGCCCGGCCGCGTCGACCACCCAGGTCGGCGAGGGGTAGAAGTCGGCCAGCAGTCCCAGCCCGCTCTCGGCCGCGGTGCCGACCAGGCCGAGGCGCGACAGCCTGAGCCACGCCGCCCCGGCCGACGACCGTCCCTCGACGGCCCAGGCCCCGCCGGCGCCCTCCATGACCGCGTCGAACGGCTCGCCGCGCTCGATCAGCCCGTCCAGACGCGGCCCGGCCACGCCGCGGACGGCGTCCAGCACCACCAGCGCCGGATCGTCGGCGACATCCTCGGGGACGGCCAGTTCCTTCAGCAGGGCGTCCCAGGTCGCCGGCGCCCCGAGCCGGGCCGCCCCGCCGCCGGGAGTCAGGGCCAGCCGCACATCCTCGAACGCCGCCAGGGCCCCGTCGCGGTGGGCCAGATCGACCCGCGCGGCGGCCATCGCCGCCTCCAGCGCGGCGTTGCGTTCCGCCAGCCGCCCGCGCAGCCGCGCCGCCCAGGCGCTGAGCGCCAGAGCCAGCCCCGCGGCCCCCGCGGTCGCGACATAGGCGATGTCGGCTTCCGCCATCTGGTCCCGTTCAGCTCCCGCGCCCTGATTCGGTAACCATACCTGATGAGGGATGAGGGACTAGGGATGAGGGATGAGAGATTGCAGACGCGGCGCCCGGCGGGGGCCGGAACCCTTCCCAACATCATCCCCCATCCCTAATCCCTCATCCCTATGCAGCAGTGGACCGACCAGACCGCCCCCTCGCTCGACGACTTCGCCCGCCTGGCGCGGGCGGCCTTCGACGACCTGCCCGATCCGTTCCGGACGCTGGCCGGCGACGTGGTCATCCGCGTCGACGACTTCGCCGACGAAGAGACGCTCGCCTCGATGGGGATCGAGGACCCGTTCGAGCTGACCGGCCTGTACTTCGGCGTCGACATCGGCCGCCGCGACGAGATGGGCCCGGCGCCGGAGCCCGCCCGCATCTTCCTCTACCGCCGGCCCATCCTCGACGAATGGTGCGAGCGCGGCGACGTCGGCCTCGACGAGATCATCGCCCACGTGCTGATCCACGAGATCGGCCACCACTTCGGCCTCGACGACGACCAGATCCACCACATCGAGGACAGCGCCGACTGACCGCCGGGCCGGCCGCCTTAAATCCAGCGCGTTCTGTGGTATAAGCCCCGCCTCCCGCCGCCGAAGGATCCCGCCCTTGAGCCTGACGCTCGACCTCTCGCGCACGCCCGCCGCCGCCGCCGCGGCGCCCGTCAACCTGTCCGGTCTGACGCGCGACGAGCTGCGCCAGGCTCTGGTCGACGGCGGGGTCTGTCCGCCCGAGAAGGCGAAGATGCGGGCCAGCCAGATCTGGAGCTGGATCCATCACTACGGCGTCGTCGACTTCGCGGCGATGACCAATGTGGCCAAGGACATGCAGGCGAAGCTGGCCGAAGCCTTCACCCTCGCCCGTCCCGAGATCGTCGAGCGCCAGGTGTCGAAGGACGGCACCCGCAAGTGGCTGATCCGCACCGCCCCGGGCATCGAGATCGAGACCGTCTACATCCCCGACGTCGGCCGCGCCGGGGCCCTGTGCGTGTCGTCCCAGGTCGGCTGCACCCTGAACTGCACCTTCTGCCACACCGGCACCCAGAAGCTGGTGCGCAACCTGACCGCGGCCGAGATCGTGGCCCAGGTCCAGGTGGCCCGCGACGACCTCGGCGAATGGCCGTCGCCCAAGGAGGACCGCCGCCTGTCGAACATCGTGTTCATGGGCATGGGCGAGCCGCTGTACAATCTCGACCACGTGGCGAACGCCATCGACATCATCTCCGACGGCGAGGGCATCGCCATCTCGCGCCGGCGCATCACCGTCTCGACCTCGGGCGTGGTGCCGATGATCCCCGAGCTGGGCGAGCGCACCCAGACCATGCTGGCGATCAGCCTGCACGCGACCAACGACCCGCTGCGCGACCAGCTGGTGCCGCTGAACAGGAAGTACCCGCTCGAGCAGCTGATGGCCGCCATCCGCGCCTATCCGGGCCTCGGCAACGCGCGCCGCGTGACCTTCGAGTACGTGATGCTCAAGGGCGTCAATGACAGCCCCGACGAGGCCCGCGCCCTGGTGAAGCTGATCTCGGGCATCCCCGCCAAGATCAACCTGATCCCGTTCAACCCGTGGCCCGGCACGGACTACCAGTGCTCGGACTGGAAGACGATCGAGGCCTTCGCCGCCATCCTCAACCGCGCCGGCTACGCCAGCCCGATCCGCACCCCCCGCGGCCGCGACATCCTCGCCGCCTGCGGCCAACTCAAGAGCGAGAGCGAGAAGGTGCGGGCCTCGGCGCTGCGCAAGGCGGAGCAGGCGGCGGCCTGAGCCGTCACACAGGGACACCAATCTTGACCGGGTGTGGCGCCGCGACGCTTGCGGAATGCGGCGGAAAGCGGGCAATCCATTCATGATTGCACCTGCACGGACCCCCATGGACTCCTCGTCCCTCTCTCCCCTGCTCGAAAGCGCGGAAGTCCAGGCCTTCGCCACCGGCTTTCCGACCACCCTGGCCCATCTCGGCGTCACCCTGGTCCTCATGCTGGCCGGCGCGGTGATCTACGCCCTGCTGACGCCGTGGAAGGAGATCGCCCTGATCCGCGAGGGCAACGCCGCCGCCGCCGTCGCGTTCGCCGGCGTACTGGTCGGCCTGTCCATCCCGCTGGCGGTCAGCCTCAGCGTCTCGACCTCGCTCAAGGACATCGTTCTGTGGGGCGTGGCCACCGTGGTCCTGCAGCTGCTCGCCTTCCGCGTCGTCGACGTCCTGCTCACCGGCCTGCCCCAGCGCATCCGCGAGGGCGAGGTCGCCGCCGCCGTCCTGCTGGTCGGCGCCAAGCTGGCCACGGCGCTGATCCTCGCCGCGGCCCTCACGGGCTAGGAAGGTGCTAGGTTCTAGGTTCTAGGGGCTAGGTTCTAGGGGCTGGGGTTGCTGGGAGCCTCGCGGGAGGAGCCGATGTCGGTTCGTTCGTACCGGGACTTGATGGTCTGGAAAAAGGGTATGGACTTGGCTGCGGCGGTGTACCGACTGACGCGTCAGATGCCCAAACAAGAGGAGTACCGGATTTCTGGCCAGATGATCCGCGCGGCGACATCCATCCCGGCGAACATCGCCGAGGGACATGGCCGTGGAACGCGCAAGGACTACGGCCACTTCGTCAGCATCGCTAAGGGCTCCCTCGCCGAACTCGAGACCTTCCTGCTCTTGGTGCGAGAACTCGACCTTGCGACGCCAGCCGCTACTGATCCAGTCCTGTCGCAAGCGGATGAAGTCGGGCGGATGCTCACCGCCCTCCGGGCCCGCCTCGTCACCCGTTCCCTTCCCCTAGAACCTAGCCCCTAGAACCTAGAACCTCCCCGATGCGCGTCCCCGACTGGACCATTTACGCCGCCGTCGCCGCCGCGCTGCTGGTCGCATCCCTCAACCGCCGCGAGAACGCCGACGCGCCGCCCGCGCCGCCGCCGCCGGACGAGACGGAGGGCGCCCTGCTAGGCCCGGTGACGCCCTTCGATCCGTCGGTCACCGTCCACGCTCCGGACATTCCCTTCCAGCCCAGCTCAGGCACCGCCTTCTCGATCGCCGACGAGGGCCTCTGGGTGACGGCGCGGCATGTGGTCGAAGGCTGCCGGCAGCCGGCGATCAAGGTCGGCGGCGGTCGGGCCGTGGCGGCCGACGTGCGCCTCGCCCCCCGGGCCGACGTCGCCGTCCTGCAAACCGCGGGCGGCCCGCCGGCCATCCCCGTCGCGGAGCTGGGCGGCCTGCGCGAGAACCAGCGCGGCTTCCACCCCGGCTATCCCCAGGCCCGCGCCGGCGAGGTCGCCTCCCGCCTGCTCGGCCGCGAGACGCTCAAGGTGCGCGGCCGCGGCCAGCGCGACGAGCCGGTGCTGGCGTGGGCCGAAGTCGGCCGCACCGACGGCCTCGGCGGCACCCTGGCCGGGCTGTCGGGCGCGCCCGTGCTGGACCGGCAGGGGCGCGCCGTCGGCGTGACCATCGCCGAGAGTCCCCGCCGCGGCCGCATCTACACCACCGCGCCGGACACCTTCGGCCCCGCCGTCCGCGGACTGCAGAAGGCGGACGAACGGCTGACCGGCCGCGCCGTCACCATCGACAACTACGGCCTGGTCGCCGACGAGCTGCGCCGCGAACTCCGCGTGGCGCAGGTCGTCTGCCTCTCCGCCTGACCCCTAGCGAAGCGCCGCCGAGTCGAGGTTCAGCTCCGACAGCGGGATGACCTCGACGTTCGGGTATTTGGCCCGCAGCGCCTCGATGAACACTGAGGCGTCGCCGACGATCACCAGGCTGGCGCGGTCGGCCGGCAGGTGCTCGGCGAAGGCGGCCTGCACCTGGGCGGGCGTCACCGCCCGCACCCGGTCGGCGTACTCGGCGAGCTCGCTCATCGGCAGATCGTAGAGCGCCAGCTCGGCGACCAGGCCGCCGAGGCCGTCGACCGTCTCCAGCGACCGGCCGAAGCCGCCGATCAGGGTGGCGCGACGCGGCGCCAGCTCGGCCGGCGTCGGCTCCGAGGTCCCCATGCGCGCGATCTCGGCCAGGATCAGATCGGCCACCTCGACGGCGGTCTCGTTCTTGGTCTGGGTCGAGGCCGTGAAGGCGCCCTCGTCCTCACGCACGCCCAGGCCGGCCCGGGCGCCGTAGCTCAGGCCCCGCTCGATGCGGATCTCCTGGTTCAGGCGCGAGGAGAAGCCGCCGCCCAGCAGGGTGTTGCCCAGCACCAGGGGGAAGAAGTCGGCGTCGGTGCGGCCGACGCTGCGCATGGCGGCGACCACCGCCGCCTGTCCGGCGCCCGGCTGATCGATCACCACCACCCGGGGCGGCAGGGCCGCGCCGGCCTTGTCGGCCAGGGCCGGAGCGGCGCCCGCCGGATCGCGCCAGTCGCCGAAGGCCTGCTGCGCCAGCGCCCGGGCCTCGGCCTCGGTGATGTCGCCGGAGAACACCAGGGTCGCCTGCGACGGGCGATAGAGCGCCGCATGGAAGGCGGCGACGTCGTCGCGGGTGATGGCCGGCACGCTGGCCAGCGTGCCGCCGCCCGGCGGGGCGTAGGGCGCGTCCCCGTAGACCACCCGGCCGACCGACTGGCCGGCCACCGAGCCGGGCTGGCTCAGCGCCACCCGCAGGCCGTCCAGCGTCTGCGACTGCTGCCGCTCCAGCTCCTCGGCGGCGAAGGCCGGATTGCGCACGAGGTCGGCCATCAGGGCCACGGTCTCGTCGAACACGTCTTTCGGCGCATTGGCGTAGACGTTGGTGAAGTCCGGCCCCGAGCCGGCCCCGACGGCGGCGCCCAGCTGCTCGAGAGCGGTGGCGATCTCCGGCGCCGAGCGGCTGGCGGTGCCCTGGGTCAGCAGGGCGGCGGTCATCGCCGCCACCCCCGGCTTGCCCGCCGGGTCGTGGGCCGAGCCGGCGTCGAAGTTGAGCCGCGCCGAGACCAGCGGCAGGCCCTCGGTCGGCGCGACCAGCACGCGCATGCCGTTGCCGAGACGGAAGTCGGCGATGGCCGGGGTGGCCGGCGACCCCTCGGGGCCCGCCTCGGGCAGGCGGGCGCGCTCGGCCTCCGGCAGCAGGGTGGCGACGGGCCCGGCCGGCGCGAGGTCGGCCACCGTCACCGGCGCGTCGACGTTCATGTTCTGCACGCTCGGCGGGTTCTGCTCGTCGGCGGGCAGATAGTTGATGGTGATCTGGCGCTGCGGCGTCAGATAGCGCTGCGCCACCCGCTGCACGTCCGCCGCCGTCACCGCCTGGATCTCGGCGATCTCCCGGTCAGCGGCGGTGGGGTCGCCGGTCATGATCAGCGCCATGCCGAGGGTGGTGGCGCGGTCCTCGACGCTCTCCCGGCTGCGCAGGGCGTTGGCGACCAGCTCGTTCTTGGCCTCGGCCAGTTCGGCCGCCGTGACCGGCTCGTCCCGCAGCCGGGCGATCTCGGCCTCCAGCGCCGCCTTGCCGGCCTCGACGGGCTGGCCCTGGGCCATGATGGCGAAAGCGGTCAGGTTGCCGGCCTGCTGGGCGAAGTCGGGGCTGGAGCTGGTCTGGGCCGCGATCTGCTGCTGGTAGACCAGCGACCGGTACAGACGGCTGCTCTCGCCGGTCGACAGGATGCCGTCCAGCACGGTCAGCGCCGCCCGGTCCTCATGCGCGTAGGGGACCGTGTTCCACGCCAGGGCCACCGCCGGCAGCGGCACGTTGGGCGCGTAGTAGGTGGCCGAGCGCGGGCCGCCCGGCTCCGGCTCGCTGACGGCGTTCGTCGGCAGCGGGGTCGACGGCCGCTGCAGCGGGGCGAAGTACTGGTCGACCCAGGCGTCCAGCTGCGCCTGGTCGAAGTTGCCCGCCACGATCAGGATGGCGTTGTCCGGCCGGTAGTAGGTGGCGTGGAAGCGCAGCACGTCCTCGAGGGTCGAGGAGTCCAGCTCCTCGATCGAGCCGATGCCCGGCCGGCGGTAGGGGTGGTCCTGGTAGATGGTCTGCGGCGCGAAGAGGCCGAACAGCCGGCCATAGGGGCTGGCGAGGATGCGCTGCCGGTATTCCTCCTTCACCACGTCGCGCTCGGACACGAAGGTCGGCTCGTCGACCACCAGCGAGCCCATGCGGTCGGCTTCCGCGAACAGGATGCGCTCGAGGTGGTTGGCCGGCACCACCTCGTAATAGGCGGTGACGTCGTCGGCGGTGAAGGCGTTGTTCATGCCGCCGACGTCCTCGGTGAGCCGGTCGAAGCTCTCCGTCGGCATGTTCTTCGTCGCCTTGAACATCAGGTGTTCGAACAGGTGGGCGAAGCCCGAGCGGCCGGCGGGATCGTCCTTCGAGCCGACCCGGTACCAGACCTGCACCGTCACGTTCGAGGTCGAGGCGTCGCGGGCCGAATAGACCTCCATGCCGTTGTCCAGCACCCGCCGGGTGAAGCCCAGCGGCGGCACCTCGACGGCGGCCTGGGCCGGGGCGGCGGCGACGGCGGGGACGGACGCATGGGCGATGGTCGCGGCCGGCAGGCCCAGCAGCAGGGCCGATGCGGCGACGGACAGGATCAGGCGGCTCTTCATGGACAGGCTCCGGGCGCGGGACAGCGGCGCCGGACCCTATCAGGCCGGAATCCCGCGCCGCACCTTACGGACTCGTAATGTCGCGCTCAGTCGAGCTTCAGGGCCTCGGCCAGCAGCTTCGCCTCGGCGGCGCGGCTCGACCCGGTGCGCCAGGCGACCACGATCTCCCGACGCGGGGCTCTCGCCGAAATCGGCCGCACCACCACGCCGGGCATGTCCGCCAGCCCCGCGCGAACCGCCATCTCGGGCAGGAAGCTGACCCCCAGCCCCGAGGACACCATCTGCACCAGGGTGTGCAGGCTGGTGGCGGCGAAGACGTCGTCGCCCTTGGGCGCCTCGATGTTGCAGGCGGCCAGCGCCTGGTCGCGCAGGCAGTGGCCGTCCTCCAGCAGGATCAGGTCCTCGGCCTTCAGGGAGCCGGGCGACAGCGGTCCCTCGCCCGCCAGCGCATGCCCGGCCGGGGCGGCGGCGAGGATCTCGTCGTCGCCGATGCGCGCGTGGTCCACGCCGTGGGCCGTGTAGGGCAGGGCGATCACCGCGGCGTCGAGATGCCCCGCCTTGAGCGCCGCCACCAGCCGCGGCGTCAGGTCCTCCCGGATGAACAGGCGCAGATTGGGATAGGCCTCGCGCAGGTCGGGCAGCCGGGCCGGCAGCAGGAAGGGCGCCACCGTCGGGATCACCCCCAGGCGGAAGCGGCCGGACAGCGGCTTGCCGGCGTTGCGGGCCGCCTCGACCAGATCCTCGGTGCGCGCCAGCACGTCCTCGGCCCGCTTCACCGCCTCGGCCCCGACCGCCGTCAGCTGGACGTTGCCGCGCGTCCGCTCGACCACGGGCGCGCCGAGGATCTTCTCCAGTTCCTGCACCCCGGCGGACAGGGCGGGCTGGCTGACATGCGCCGCCTCGGCCGCGCGGCTGAAGGAGGCGTGCTCGGCGAGGAGCTTGAGATAGTGGAGCTGGCGCAGGGTCGGGAGCATGCGGCCGACATAGGGCTTCCCTATGCCGACATCAAAGGCCGATTGAACCGGCTTATCCGAATATCCCCGCCCCCCTGACCGGCCGCCGACGCCGAAGCGCCCGCGACCGGCCCCGGGGAGGGTGCGGATCAGGCGGCCCGCCGCTGCGGCCGCGACAGGTCGAAGCGGTCGGCGTTCATCACCTGGGTCCAGGCCCTGACGAAGTCGCGGACGAACTTCTCGCCCGCGTCCGCCGACGCATAGACCTCCGACAGCGCCCGCAGCTGCGAGTTGGAGCCGAACACCAGGTCGGTGCGGGTGGCGGTCCACTTCTCCTCGTCGGTCCTGCGGCAGGTTCCGACGAAGACCTCGTCGCCGCGGTCGTCGACCTCCTTCCACGCCGTGCCCATGTCCAGCAGGTTGACGAAGAAGTCGTTGGTCAGCTGGCCCGGGCGGTCGGTCAGCACGCCGTGCTTCGAGCCGCCGTGGTTGGCGCCCAGCACCCGCAGGCCGCCGACCAGCACCGTCATCTGCGGGGCGGTCAGGCCCAGCAGTTGCGACCGGTCGACCAGAAGCTCCTCGGTCGGCACGCTGAAGCGGACGCTCAGGTAGTTGCGGAAACCGTCCGCCCTGGGCTCCAGCACGTCGAAGCTGTCGGCGTCGGTCTGCTCGGCCGAGGCGTCGGTGCGGCCCGGAGCGAACGGAACCTCGACCTCGTGGCCGGCCGCCTTCGCCGCCTGTTCGATCCCGACCGAGCCGCCCAGCACGATCAGGTCGGCCAGCGACACCTTCTTGCCGCCGGTCGCCGAACCGTCGAAGTCGGCCTTGATCCGCTCGTAGGTCTTCAGCACCCGGTCCAGCTCGGCCGGCTCGTTGACGTCCCAGTTGCGCTGCGGCTCCAGCCGGATGCGCGCCCCGTTGGCCCCGCCGCGGTGGTCCGAGCAGCGGTAGGTCGAGGCCGAGGCCCAGGCGGTCTTCACCAGCTCGGCCACCGACAGGCCGCTCTCCGCGATCCGCCGCTTCAGCGTCGCCACATCGGCGGCGTCGATCGGGGCGTAGTCGGCCTCGGGGATCGGGTCCTGCCAGATCAGGTCCTCCGCCGGCACCTCCGGCCCGAGGTAGCGGGCCTTCGGGCCCATGTCGCGGTGGCACAGCTTGAACCAGGCGCGGGCGAAGGCGTCGGCGAACTGGTCCGGATTGCGGTAGAAGCGCTCGGCGATCTCCCGGTACTTCGGGTCGACCTTGAAGGCCATGTCGGCCGTGGTCATCATCGTCGGCACGCGCCGGGCCGGATTGTGCGCCGCCGGGGCCATGTCCTCGGGCTTCTGGTCCTTCGGCTGCCACTGCCACGCGCCCGCCGGGCTCTTCACCAGCTCGTAATCGTACTCCAGCAGCATGCGGAAGTAGTTCATCGACCAGCGGATCGGGGTCGGCGTCCACGCCCCCTCGAGGCCCGAGGTGATGGTGTGGTCGCCCATGCCGCTCTCATGGCTGCTCTGCCAGCCGAGCCCCTGCTGGGCGATGTCGGAGCCTTCCGGCTCGGCCCCCACCTTCGAGGCGTCGCCGGCGCCGTGGCACTTGCCGAAGGTGTGGCCGCCGGCGGTCAGGGCCAGGGTCTCCTCGTCGTTCATGCCCATGCGCGAAAAGGTCTCCCGGATGTCGCGCGCCGACTGAACCGGGTCGGGCTTGCCGCCGGGCCCCTCGGGATTGACGTAGATCAGGCCCATCTGGATCGCGGCCAGGGGGTTCTCCAGCGCCTTGCCGGACTCCTCGTCGATCCGGGTCTCGCCGAGCCACTCTTCCTCGGTGCCCCAGTAGATGTCCCGCATCGGCTCCCAGATGTCCTTGCGGCCGCCGCCGAAGCCGAACACCGGCCCGCCCATGCTCTCGATGGCCACATTCCCGGCCATGATCATCAGGTCGGCCCACGACAGCTTCGCCCCGTACTTCTGCTTGATCGGCCACAGCAGGCGGCGGGCCTTGTCGAGGTTGGCGTTGTCCGGCCAGCTGTTCAGCGGGGCGAAGCGCTGCGAGCCCGAGGTGGCGCCGCCGCGGCCGTCGCCGGTGCGGTAGGTGCCGGCCGAGTGCCAGGCCATGCGGATGAAGAAGGGACCGTAGTGGCCGTAGTCCGCCGGCCACCACGGCTGGCTGTCGGTCATCAGGGCGGTCAGGTCGCGCTTCACCGCCGCATAGTCCAGCGACTGGAAGGCTTCGGCGTAGTCGAAGTCGTCGCCCATCGGGTCGCCCGACTTGCCGTGCTGGTGCAGGATCTCCAGCGACAGCTGGTTCGGCCACCAGTCGCGGTTGGTGCGGCCCAGCAGCGACCTCAGCGCGGCCGGCCCCTTCTTCGGGTCGCTCAGCGGGCTTCCAGCGGATCCGTCCATGGCTTTCCTCCTCTTTCGGTCTGAGGAGTCAGCCTGTGCCCGGGGTTGGACAAAGTAAAATCGATAGATTTTGTTCTCGCCA
Source organism: Caulobacterales bacterium RIFCSPHIGHO2_01_FULL_70_19 (assembly GCA_001794825.1). GTDB lineage: Bacteria > Pseudomonadota > Alphaproteobacteria > Caulobacterales > Caulobacteraceae > Brevundimonas. The sequence continues at coordinate 46,029 of MGLK01000042.1, forward strand.
GCGGCGCAGCTTATGAGGCCGTCTCCGCGAACCACCGCATCCGGCACGCCATCATCGCCGTTTCGCCCAGCCGGTCGACCAGCCGCCAGTTGACCACCGCCCCGATCGGCGCGCCGACCACCGGGATCAGCTGGGCCATCTTGGCCAGGTCGATGTAGTCCCGGTACTCCTGCTGGAAGCGCCGCCAGTCATAGTCGGCGACCTGCGCGGCTCCGGCCCCCGCGATCCAGTCCTCCAGCGCCCGGAGCGCCTCCGGCCGGCGTTCCGCGCTGGCGAAGGCCAGGTGAAAGACGTGCAGCAGGAACAGCCGCTCGCGCGGGGCCCCGCCGCCCCAGCCGTAGACCGAGACGATGTCGGCCAGCATCCGCACCTTGATCGCCATCAGGGCCGGGAAGTCCGCCGCCGCCAGCACGAAGCCGCCCGCCCCGGCCACGCCGCCCTCGACCCCCGCCGTGGTCCGGTACGTCCGGATCAGGGCCCGCACCTTCGCCTCGCGCGCCGCCAGCGACCCGCCCGCCGGCGGTCGGACGTTCAGCACCTCCGACCCGGTCAGGATTCCCTTCGTCATCGCCTCCACCCCGGAGGTGACGACGGCGTGCACCCGCTCGGGGATGGCCCGGTTGATCCGCGTCTGGGTCGCGCGCGAGGCCCTGTCCCACAGGCCCGGCCGCTTCAGCACCTTCGCCCGCCACGCCTCCAGTTCGGCGCGGATCGCGCCCTCGTCGGCGACCGTCAGCAGGCCCTCCGGCACGTCGTCCGGCGCCACCATCTCGGGCAGGGTCTGGCGGGGACTCTCGGGCGGTCGGGCCATGCTCTCTCCGTGACGCGGCGTCACGGTTGCAGGGTCGCGCCGCCGGGTCTAGACCCCCGGTCGATCGCGGTTTCGCAACCGCACACCCCATTCCTCCCGGAGACACAACGCATGGCTCGCGCGAAGATCGCCCTCATCGGCGCCGGCATGATCGGCGGCACCCTGGCCCACATCTGCGCGCGCGAGGCGCTGGGCGACGTGATCCTGTTCGACATCGCCGAGGGCACCCCGCAGGGCAAGGGCCTCGACATCGCCGAGGCCACCGCCGTGTTCGGCCAGGACGTCGCCCTGAAGGGCGCCAACGACTACGCCGACATCGCCGGCGCCGACGTCTGCATCGTCACCGCCGGCGTGCCGCGCAAGCCGGGCATGAGCCGCGACGACCTGATCGGCATCAACCTGAAGGTCATGAAGGCCGTCGGCGAGGGCATCGCGAAGCATGCCCCGAACGCCTTCGTGATCTGCATCACCAACCCGCTCGACGCCATGGTCTGGGCGCTGCAGAAGTTCTCTGGCCTGCCGAAGGAGAAGGTCGTCGGCATGGCCGGCGTGCTCGACTCGGCGCGCTTCGCCTACTTCCTGGCTGAAAAGACCGGCGTCTCGGTGCAGGACATCCACGCCTGGACCCTGGGCGGCCACGGCGACGACATGGTGCCGATGGTGCGCCACTCGACCGTCGGCGGTCTGCCGCTGCCGGACGCGGTCAAGGCCGGCTTCATGAGCCAGGCCGATCTCGACGCCATCGTCGAGCGCACCCGCAAGGGCGGCGGCGAGATCGTCGCCCTGCTCAAGACCGGCTCGGCCTTCTACGCCCCGGCCGAGAGCGCCATCGCCATGGCCCGCTCCTACCTGCTCGACCAGAAGCGCGTCCTGCCCTGCGCCGTCTGGGTGTCGGGCGAATACGGCCTGAACGACCTCTACGTCGGCCTGCCGGCCCTGATCGGCGCCGGCGGCGTCGAGAGGATCGTCGAGTTCACCACCACCGACGACGAGAAGGCCATGCTGGCCAAGTCGGTCGACTCGGTGAAGGGCCTGATCGAGGCCTGCAAGCAGCAGGATCCGTCGCTGGCCTGAGGCCTGCGATCCGAATGAGAGAGCAAAGGGGCCGCGGAGCGATCCGCGGCCCTTTCCTATTGCGCCGGCGCCGCTTCGGCCGCCGCGGGCAGGTAGCCGACGTGGCGCGCGAACTCCTGCAGCAGGGCCACCCACATGCCGGTCGGGTCGTTCAGCTGGTCGACGCCGCCCGGCTGCAGCAGCAGGTCGTACTGCACCACCGCGGTCGCCGGCTCCCCGGCGGCGCCCGGCGCATGGAAGGCCTTGAGGAAGCGCCGGTCGCGGTTCCAGTCGTTGATAATCTCCGGCGTGATCGCCTCGTTGCTGAAGCTGGCCGAATACTGGAGGTCGGCGCAGACGTCGTTCCGGCAGCCGTAGAAGAACACCAGCCAGGTCAGGTCGCCGTCGCGGACGGTCAGCCAGACCTCGTCGCCCTGCCGCTGCGCCGGCTCCACCACCCCGCCCTTTGAGGTGATCCACGCCCCCACGTCAGCGATGGCCAGCCCCGGCTCGGGCGCGGTCTGGGCGGCGGCGGGGACGGCCGTCGACAGTGCGGCGGCGGCGACGACGGCGGCGAGGCTGCGGATCATGCGGATCTCCTGAGATCCGCAGCCAAGCCCGCCGCGGCGGCGAAAGCAAGGCGTCAGGCCCGCTCGCGCGCCAGCCAGTCGGCCCCGGCCATCTCGTGCAGTCGCGACACGGTGCGTTCGAACTCGAAGGCGCCGACGCCCTCGCGGTACAGCCCCTCCGGCTGCGCCGCGGCCAGGGTCACCAGCCGGGTGCCGGCCTCGTAGAGGGCGTCCACCAGGGTCACGAAGCGCCGCGCCTCGTGGTGATTGTGCGGGCCCAGCACCGGCACGTCCTCGAGGAACAGGGTGTGGAAGCGCCCGGCGATGGCCAGATAGTCCTGCGCCCCCAGCGGCCGGGCGCACAGTTCGGCGAAGGTGGCCCGCGCGAGGCCGCCATCGGTCCGCTCCAGCGTCACCTCCCGCCCCTGCACGTGAAGGGTGGTCGGCGCCTCGTCCTGCTCGCCCTTCAGCGCCGTCCACAGGGCCTCGAAGCCCGCACGGTCGTCCGGACCATGCCAGACCCGCGCGCCGATGATCCGGTCCAGCCGCCAGTCGCGCGCGCCGCCGACCTCGACCACCTCGCAGCGGTCCCGGATCATGTCGATGAAGGGCAGGAAGAGCTGGCGATTGATGCCGTTCAGGTACAGCTGGTCCGGGGCCCGGTTGGAGGTCACCACCAGCACCACCTTCTTCTCGAACAGGGCCTCGAACAGTCGGCCGAGGATCATGGCGTCGCCGATGTCGGTGACCTGCAGCTCGTCGAAACACAGCAGCCGCGCCTCGGACGCAATCAGCTCCGCCGTCGGCCGGATCGGGTCGTCGCCCTTCGACTGGCCGAACACCCGCTTGCGCTCGGCCGCGTCGCCTTCCCGCCACTGCCGGATCAGGCCGTGCACCCGGGCCATGAACACGTGGAAGTGGGCCCGCGTCTTCCGCGGCTCGGGCGCGCAGGCGCAGAACAGGTCCATCAGCAGCGACTTGCCCCGCCCCGGCGGGCCCCACAGGTACAGGCCGCGCACCTCGGGCGTGCGCCCGAACAGACCGCGCTTCGCCAGATCCCGCTCGACCCGGGCGAGGGCGTCGACCACCGGAAGCTGCGACGGATCGGGCGTCAGCCGGCCGTCGGCCAGCCGCTCTTCATAAGCGGTGCGTATGCGGGAGGGCATCGTTCTCGGGCTTAGCCGCCCCCGGCCGCCCTGAAAAGCGATTGCTTCGCGCCCGCGAAGGCCTACATGCACGCCTCCAGTATCCCACATTCCGCGCTCAAGCAGCGAGGCGCCGCGCGCCGAGCGTTAGCGCGTCCGAAGGACAACCAAGCATGAGCTATGTCGTCGCCGTCGTGGGCGCCACCGGCAATGTCGGCCAGGAGATGCTCAACATCCTGGACGAGCTGCAATTCCCGGTCTCGAAGCTGCACGCCCTCGCCTCGCGCAAGTCCAAGGGCGTCGAGGTGGCCTTCGGCGACCGCACCGTGAAGTGCGAGGATCTCGAGACCTTCGACTTCTCGACCGTCGACATCGTGCTGATGTCGGCCGGCGGGGCGGTGTCGAAGGAGTGGTCCGAAAAGATCGGCAAGGCCGGGGCCATGGTCATCGACAACTCCTCGGCCTTCCGCATGGACCCGGACGTGCCGCTGATCGTCCCCGAGGTGAACCCCGACGACGTCCGGCTGGCGAAGAAGAAGAACATCGTCGCCAACCCCAACTGCTCGACCGCCCAGCTGGTGGTGGCGCTGAAGCCCCTCCACGACGCCGCGAGGATCACCCGCGCGGTGGTCTCGACCTACCAGTCGGTCTCCGGCGCCGGGAAGGAGGGCATGGACGAGCTGTGGAACCAGACCAAGGCCATCTACGGCCTCGGCGACGCCTCGCCGAAATTCTTTCCCAAGCAGATCGCCTTCAACGTCCTGCCCTTCATCGGGTCGTTCCGCGACGACGGCTATACGGATGAAGAGGCCAAGATGTGGGACGAGACCCACAAGATGCTCGATCCCGACATCCGTCTGACCGTCACCTGCGTGCGCGTGCCGGTCTTCGTCGGCCATTCGGAAGCGGTCACCGTCGAATTCGACCGCCCGATCACCCCCGACGAGGCCCGCGCCATCCTGCGCGAAGCCCCCGGGGTCATGGTCGTCGACAAGCAGGAGGCCGACGGCTACGTCACTCCGGTCGACGCCGCCGGCGAGTTCGCCGTCTACGTCTCGCGCATCCGCCAGGACCCGACCGTTCCGAACGGCCTGAGCTTCTGGGTCGTCTCCGACAACCTGCGCAAGGGCGCCGCCCTCAATGCCGTCCAGATCGCCCAGCTGCTCGACGAATCCGGGACCATCCAGCCGAAGAGCGGCTACCGCTCGATCACCGTCTAGCCTCCCTCTCCCCTCGGGAGAGGGCTTGAGCCTCCGAGAGCGAAGCGATCGGCAAGGCGAAAGGGCGAGGGGCTCCCCTCCTTCCCTGGAACATCCCCGTGCCCCAGTCCGACTCCTCCCGCGCCGCCCTCCTCTCCGCCTTCGCCTGCTACACCCTGTGGGGGCTCATGCCCCTGCTGTTCATGGGCCAGGCGCAGGCCGGCTTCGACTCGCTCGAGATCCTCGCCCATCGCTGCGTCTGGGCCGTCGCGGTCGCGGCCCTTCTGGTCTGGCTGGCCAAGCAGGGCGGACAGGTCGCGGGCGTGTTCCGCAACCCCCGCACCCTCGCCTGGCTGGCCTTCTCCACCGCCCTGATCGGCCTCAACTGGGGCATCTACGTCTGGGCCACCACCCACGGCGCCACGCTCGAGGCCAGCCTCGGCTACTACATCAACCCGCTGCTCAACATGGTCGTGGGCCTGTGGCTGTTCCGGGAACGGATCGACCGCTGGGGCTGGGTGGCCATCGGCCTGGCCGCCGTCGGCGTCGCCTTCCAGACCGCCGCCCTCGGCCGTCCGCCGTGGATCTCCATCGTGCTGGCCGTGTCGTTCGCCACCTACGGCGTGATCCGCAAGCGCATTCCGGTCGACGCCCAGGCCGGCCTGTTCGTGGAGTGCCTGCTGCTGGCCCCGCTCGGCCTGGCCTGGGTGTTGTGGCTTCAGGCTTCCGGCGCCGGGGCCGCCTTCGACAGCCCGACCAACACCCTCTGGGCCCTGGCCAACGGCCCCGCCACCGTCCTGCCGCTGGCCCTGTTCGCCTGGTCGGCCCGGCGCCTGCCGCTGTCGACCATCGGCTTCATCCAGTTCCTCGCCCCGACCCTGCAGTTCATGGTCGGCGTCGCCGCGGGCGAGCCGCTGACGGCGCTGCGCATCGCCTCCTTCGGCTTCATCTGGGGCGGCGCGGCGGTGTTCGCGGCGGCGGCCCTGCTCCGCCGGCAGGCGGCGCGGCGGGCGCTGAAGGACGCGGCGGAGCCGGTGTGACGGCTGAACGCCCTCACCTGCCGGCGTAGGCCGCCTCGATCAGCCGCACCGCCCGCGGATCGCCGAGCAGATGCCGCGACTGGCGCGTCATCACATAGCTGCCCGACAGCCGCCGCTCCGGATCGGCGAAGGCGCATGAGCCGCCCCAGCCGTAATGGCCGACCGTCTGTTCGCCCGGACCGAACACGTTGAGCCCCGCGTTGCGCGTCCAGCCCGCCGCCCAGCCCATGACGAAGGGCAGCACCCGGTCCTGTCCGCGGATGCGCTCCTTCAGCGCCGCCGCCCGGGTCGCCTCCGACAGCACCGGCCGCCCCTCGAATTCTCCGCTGGCGACCACGGCCATGATCCGCGCCAGATCCTTCGCCGTTCCGTGCAGGTTGGCCGACGGAATCTCGGCCATCCGCCACTCCGCCGAGCCGCGCCCGCCCGGGGCCGAGCCCCTGTCGAGGAAGGCCGCGCGCTTGACCGCGTCGATCTCCCCGAGGTCCGGCGCGGCCGTCGGCTTCTTCATCTGCGCCACCCGTCCGTGTTCGGACTCCGGCAGGCCGATCCACAGGTCCAGCCCCGGGAAGTCCTCGCGCAGCGCCGTCCCCATCGACCGTCCGTCGACGATCCGGAACAGCTCCCCGGCCAGGTAGCCGATGGTGATCGGATGATAGCCGCTGGCCGTCCCCGGCGCCCACATCGGCGCCTGGGCGCACAGCCGCTCCAGCACCGCCTGCCGGTCGAACCAGATGGTCGGCTCGACCGCGGCGTCGAACCCCGGCAGTCCCGCCTGGTGGCTCATCAGCTGGGCCACGGTGATCGCGTCCTTGCCCGCCTGGCCGAAGGCCGGCCAGTAGGCCGCGACCGGCCGTTCGTAGTCCAGCAGCCCCCGCTCGACGCAGGTCGCGATCAGCAGGGCCATCACCGCCTTGCCCGTCGAGAACACCGGCGTCAGCGTGTCCTCCGCATACGGCACGGTCCCCGCCGCGTCGGCCCGGCCGCCGATCAGGTCGACCGCCACCTCACCGTCGACGCAGAGGCTGAACCGCGCCCCCTGCTCGTCCAGCCCCTCGGGCGCGCCGGTGAAGTTGGCGGCGAAGGCGTCCTTCACCGCGGCGAATTCGGGCGGGCAGACGCCGCGGATGTCGGGGAGATCGGTCATGGCGTCCTGATATCCGGCCCGGCGCGGCCCGTCGACGGCAGGCGGTCCGCGGCGCGGAACCGGCGGCCCGCCCGGGGGTTGAGGGCCACGGCCGGGCGACCCGCCGCCCGCCCCGTTCCGCACCCACCGGGATTACCCTCGTGTTCCGCTTCCTCCGGCTCCACTGGCTGTACCTGCTGATCGTCGCGGAGCTGGTGTTCATCGCCGCCTGCACCGGCTGGCTGGGAGCGGCGCCCTTCGTCGGCTGACGGCTACTCCCGCGCCGCGGCCGAGGCCTGGCGCGCCGCCTCGAACTCCGCCCCCTCGTTCCATTCGGGCCATTCCTCGCTGTCGGCCATGTCGCGCCCGACGGCGTAGAGCAGGTCCACGTCGACCGCCGCCGCGTCCATGGTCCACTCCGGCGTCCATTCGTCCGAGGGCTTGTGGTAGCGGTTGGCGACATAGTCGGCGCTGGCGGCGTTGTGGCCGGTGAAGCCGGCGACGCCGAACAGGGCCGGCACGCCCTTCTTGGCCAGCGGGAAGTGATCCGAGCGGTAGAAGCCGCCGGCGTGCGGGGCGGGATCGGGTATCAGCCGCCGCCCCGCGGCCTCCGCCCGGCGCTCCAGCCACTGCTCCGTCTCGCTCTTGCCCGGGCCGATGACGACGATCTCCGGCGAAACCTCCGTACCCGGAAGAAGGCTGTCGATGTTGATGTTGGCCACCGTCGTCTCCAGCGGCCACACCGGATTGGCGGCGTAGAATTCCGCCCCCAGCAGACCGGCCTCCTCGGCCGTCCAGGCGGCGAACACCACCGACCGCTCCGGCGGCGCCCCTTCCTTGAACAGCCGCGCCAGCTCCAGCAGGGCGGCCACGCCCGTCGCGTTGTCGACGGCCCCGTTGTAGATGTCGTCGCCGTCCACCGGCGTGGCCCGGCCGTAGGCGTCCCAGTGCGCGCCGTACATCACCGTCTCGTCCGGCCGCTCGGCTCCGGGCACGCGCGCCAGCACGTTGCGGCTCTCGATGTTGGCGTGGGTCTGGCCGAAATCGATCGACATCGTCGTCCCCGGCAGCTCCACCGGCCGGAAGTCCGCCGACCGCGCCTGTTCGCGCAGGGCGCCGAGGTCCAGCCCCGCCGCCGCCAGCAGCCGCTCCGCCACCGAACCCTGGATCCAGCCCTGGGCGGGCACCCGCTCGGCGGCCCAGTTCTCCCGCACGATGTCGAAGTCCGGCGCCGTCGACGAGCCCTCCAGCACCGACCAGCCGTAGCCGGCCCCCTCATCGTCGTGGATGACCAGCACCCCCGCCGCGCCCTGCCGCGCCGCCTCCTCGAACTTGTAGGTCCAGCGGCCATAGAAGGTCATCGCCCGGCCGTCGAAACGGTCCGCCACCGGATGGCCCTCCGGCGCGTTGAAGTCGGGATCGTTGACGATGACCAGCAGGATCTTGTCCTTCAGGTCCACGCCCTTGAAGTCGTCCCAGTTCCGCTCCGGCGCGTCGACGCCGTAGCCGGCGAACACCACCGGCGCGTCGGTCACCGTGATCCGCTCCACCGGCCGGTCGCTGGCCACCAGCACCTCCGGCCCCCGCTCCAGCCGCATCTCGCCCTGCGGCGTGCGGGCGACGATGGTCGCGGGCCCCGACTGCTGGGTGCGGCTCAGCTGCGCCGTCTGCGTCCAGGAGCCGTCCGGCCCCCCGGGCTCCAGCCCCAGGGCACGAAACTGGGCGACAAGGTATTCGACCGTCTTCTCCTCGCCCGGCGTGGCCACGCCGCGGCCCTCGAACGCGTCCGAGGCCAGCACCCGCGTGTGTTCGTTCAGCCGGGCCGGATCGGCGTTCTGGGCGAGGGCGGGGCCGGCGGCCAGCAGGGCGGCGGAGGCGAGGAGGGCGAGGCGGAACGGGCGCATGGGCGGTCTCTCTGCGGCGGGGAGGGGCGCACCCTGACCCCGTCGCCGGCGCGAGTCGAGCGTCACCGTTGCGCCAGCCAGTCCTGCGCCCCCTCGCCCGCGACCACGCCCGAGGCGAAGCAGGCCTGCAGCAGGTAGCCGCCGGTGGGCGCCTCCCAGTCCAGCATCTCGCCGGCGACGAACACCCCCGGCAGGGCCTTCAGCATCAGCCGCGCGTCGACCTGGTCCAGCTTCACCCCGCCGGCCGAGGAGATGGCCCGCGCCAGTCCCTGCGCCCCGGTCAGCCGCAGCCGCACCGCCTTGATCCGCTTCGCCAGCTTCTCCGCCCCCTGCGGGATCTCGCCGGGGATCTCGCGCAGCAGCCCGGCCGCCGCCGGCGACAGGCCGCCCGCCTTCCTCAGCCAGTTGGTCACGCTGTCCTTGCCGCGCGGCCGCGCCAGCCGGGCCGCCAGCGCCGCCTCGTCGAGGTCGGGCCGCAGGTCGACGACCAGCTCCGCCGCCCCCTCGCGCGCGATGGCCTCGCGCAGGTCGGCCGACAGCGCGTAGAGCGCCCCGCCCTCGAGCCCGTAGCGGGTGACCATGGCCTCGCCGCGCACCGTCCGTCCGCCGTGCCCCAGCGCCACGTTCTTCAGCGGCTGGCCGACGAAACGATCCGCGAAGACCGGCGACCACGCCACGTCGAAGCCCATGTTGGACGGCCGCAGCGGCGCGATCTCCACACCGGCGGCGGCCAGTTCGTCCGTCCACGAACCATCGCTCCCCAGCCGGGGCCAGCTGGCGCCGCCCAGCGCCAGCACCACCGCGTCCGGCGTCTCGACCCGCTCGCCCTCCGGCGTCGAAAACACCCAGCCCCCGTCGCGCCGACCCGTCCAGCGCGACCGGGTCCGCACCTCGACGCCGAGCTCCGCCAGCCGCCCCAGCCAGGCCCGCAGCAGCGGCGAGGCCTTCATCGCCCGGGGGAACACCCGCCCGGACGAGCCGGTGAAGGTCGGCTGACCCAGCCCCTCGGCCCAGCCGACCAGATGCGTCGGCGAGAACCGTCCGAGCCATTCCGCGACCATCGGCGCCGCCGCTCCGTAGCGCCCGACGAACGCCTCCAGCGGCTCCGAGTGGGTCAGGTTCAGCCCGCCGCGCCCGGCCATGAGGAATTTCCGCGCCGGCGACGGCATGGCCTCGTGCACGACCACGCGCACCCCCGCCTGCGCCAGCCGCTCGGCGGCCATGAGCCCTGCCGGGCCGGCCCCGATCACATGCACCGTGTTCGCATCCATGTGGACCAGATGGACCGGAACGGCCGATGGCGCCATACGCTCTTGTCCCATGAGCGTCGCCTTCACCCGCGAGGAGGATCTGGAGGCCACGGCCGCCGATCTTCCCGACCGCCCGATCTCGCTTGCGCCCAACCTGGTCACGTCGGCCGGACTGGCCGCGATCGACGCCGCCCTGGCCGGAGCGCGCGCGGCGTACGCCGCCGCCCAGGCGCAGGGCTCGATCGAGGCCGACCGCACCGCCATGGCCCGGGCCACCCGGGACCTGCGTTACTGGTCGGCCCGCCGCGCCTCGGCCCAGCTGGTCGAGACCGCCCCCGACGGCCGCGTCCGCTTCGGCGGCGCCGTGACCATCGAGCGCGAGGACGGCCGCCGCCAGACCTGGCGCATCGTCGGCGAGGACGAGGCCGATCCGGCGGCCGGTTCGGTCAGCCACGTCTCGCCGCTGGCCCGAGCCTTGCTCGGCAAGCGCGTCGGCGACGAGGCCCGGGTCGCCGGCCAGCCGGTGGAGATCGTCGCCGTCGATTGACGGCTCCCCCCAGCAGAAAGGCGGCCCCATGGCGCGCAAACCGAACTACAGCTTCGAGCGTCAGGAACGCGAACGGGCCGAGGCCCGCAAGGCCGCCGAGAAGGCCGCCGCCAAGGCCGAGAAGCGCGCCGCCGCCCGAGGTGAACGCCCCGCGCTGGCCGCCGACGAGGACTGACGACGCGATCACGCGCCGATCACGATCGCGTCCGCCGGTTTGACACCCGCGGCCCGGTCCCGCACGTTCACCGCCCTCCCCCTCCCCCAGTGCTTCCGCGCGTCCGGGAGACGTGGCCCCTCCGGGCCCCGCCTTGAGCCATCGCTCGTCGTGCGGAGAACGAAAGGAACAGTTCATGCGCATCGCCTTCCTCGCCGCCGCCTCCGTGCTCGCCTTCGCCGCCGCTCCGGCGGTAGCCGCCGCCGCCCCTGTCGCCGCCGCCGTCGCGCAGCAGGACGTCACCGACGCCGAACTGGCCAGCTACGCCGCCGCGGAGGAAGGCGTCCGCGCCGTCCAGGCCCAGGTGCAGGGCCAGATCACCGCCGAGCAGCAGGCGGCCATGGTCGAGGCCATCGAGGGCGCGGGCCTGACGCTCGACCGCTTCAACGCCATCTCCCAGGCCGTCCAGGCCGGAGACGAGATCCTCGCCGCCCGCCTCGCCGTCGCCCGCGCCCCGGAGTCGCCCGCCGGCTCGGTCGGCGCCACGGCCACCGACGCCGAGCTCGGCCAGTTCGCCGCGGCGATGGCGGCGGTCCGTCCGATTGCGGAGCAGCTGAACGGCGCCGCTCCGACCGCGGAGCAACAGACGGCCATGGCCGAGGCCATCGCCTCGTCGGGCCTCGCGCTCGAGCGCTTCAACGCCATCTCCGCCGCGCTCCCCTCCGATCCGCGCCTGCAGGCCCGCGTCGCCCTGGCCGCGGCCCGCAGCGAAGGCTGATCCTCTCCGGATTCCCGGAAAGGGGCGGGTCCGACGCGGGCCCGCCCCTTTTTTCTTGCGTCAGCCGCCCTCGTCGAGCGGTTGGTGGGTGAAGCCCTTCACGCCGCCCAGCCGCTTGGCGTCGCGGCCGATCTCGACCTCGCTTTCCGCATAGGCGATCAGCAGGCGCGCCAGGTCCCGCAGCGCCGTCTCGTGGATGCGCTCGTAGCCGTGGCTGGCGTCGATGCCGAAGGTCAGCAGGGCCGTCCGGATGTCCGCGCCCGCCTCCAGCGCCGAGGCCGAGTCCGAGCGGTAGTAGCGGAACACGTCCTTCTGGTGCGGAATGTCGTGGTCGCGGGCGAGGTGGACCAGCTTGCGCGTCAGGTGCCAGTCGAACGGCCCGGTCTGGTCGGCCATGGCGATGGTGACCCCGAACTCCGACGAGTTCTGTCCCGGCGCGGTGGTGCCGTTGTCGACCGTCACCATCGAGGCGACGTCCGGGACCAGCACCGACGAGGCGCCGTGCCCCACCTCCTCGGCGATGGTGAACAGCCACCAGGTGTCGACGGTCGGGACCCGCTCCTCCCGGATCATGCATTCCAGCGCCGCCAGCATGGTCGCCACGCCGGCCTTGTCGTCGAGGTGGCGCGAAACGATGAAGCCGCTGTCCAGAAACTCCGGCTGCGGATCGATGGCGACGATGTCGCCGATCTCGACGCCGAGGCCGTGGACGTCCGCCCGGCTGTGGACCACCGCGTCGATGCGAAGCTCCACCTGCCGCCAGCTGACCGGCTGGCTGTCGACCTCCTCGTTGAAGGTGTGTCCCGACGCCTTGAGCGGCAGGATGGTGCCGCGATACGCGCCGCCTTCCGAAAACACGGTCGCCCGCGCCCCCTCGGCGAAGCGCGACGACCAGTGGCCGATCGGCACGAGCTCCAGCCGGCCGTTGTCCTTCACCGACTTCACCTGCGCCCCGAGGGTGTCGACGTGGGCCACGACGGCGCGCGCCGGCTTGGCGTCGCGTCCCGGCAGCCGCGCCCGGATGGCGCCGCGACGGGTCAGCTCGTAGGTCAGGCCCAGCCGCTCCAGCTCGCGACACAGCAGCCAGACCGCCTCGTCGGTGTAGCCGGTCGGGCTGGGGGTGTTGAGCAGCTCGGACAGTCGGGCCTTCAGATAGGCGAGATCGATTGCGGGACGGGGCAAGGTCGCTCCTTCGGGGCTCTGGACTCAGGCGGAGATCTGCGCGTCGGTGCGGACGGCGACGCGCGCGGCCGCCGGCGCGGACAGCGGGAACAGCAGGTCGATGAACCGCTCCGCCGTGGGCTGCGGCTCGTGGTTGGCGAGGCCCGGGCGCTCGTTGGCCTCGATGAAGGCGTAGTCGGGCTCGCGCGGCGACTTCACCATCAGGTCGATGCCGGTGACCGGAATGTCGATGGCCCGCGCCGCCGCCACGGCCGCCCGGATCAGCTCCGGATGGACCTCGTCGGTGACGTCATGGATGGTGCCGCCGAGGTGCAGGTTGGCCGCCTTGCGCACCAGCACTTCCTCGCCTTCCGGCGCCACGTCGTCCAGGCGGTAGCCCGCCTCGGCGAGAGTCCGTTCGGTCTCGGCGTCGACCGGAATCCGCGACTCCCCGCCGGTCGCCGCCTCGCGCCGGCGGCTCTGGTGCTCGATCAACGACCGCAGGGTCGAGCGGCCGTCGCCGACGACCCGGGGCGGGCGGCGCAGGGCGCAGGCGACCACCTTGTAGTCGATGACCACCAGCCGCAGGTCCTCGCCCCGGACCTGCTCCTCGATCAGCACCTCCGAGCAGATGCGGCGGGCCCGTTCCAGCGCCGCCTCGACTTCGGCCGCGGTGGTCAGGCCCACGGCCACCCCCTGTCCCTGCTCGCCGCGGGCCGGCTTCACCACCAGGCTGCCGTAGGACTTCAGCGCCGCGGCGATGGCGGCGGGATCGTCGGCGTCGACCCGCGCCGGCACGCGGACGCCGGCCGCCTCGACGAGCCGCCGCGTCATGCGCTTGTCGTCGCAGATGCTCAGGGCCACCGCCGAGGTCAGTTCGGACAGGCTCTCGCGGCATCGCACGGAGCGTCCTCCCCAGCTGAGCCGGAACAGGCCGCCCTCGGCGTCGATGATCTCGGCATGAATGCCGCGGCGGCGCGCCTCGTCCACGATGATGCGGCCGTAGGGGTTCAGGTCCCGGTCGTCGCTGTGGCCGACGAACAGCACCTCGTTGATCGGGTTCTTCCGCTTCACGCCGAAGAAGTGGATGCGCCGGAAGCCCAGCTTCTCGTACAGGGCGATGGCCTGGACGTTGTCGTGCATGACCGACAGATCCATGTAGGCCAGACCCAGGGTCGCGAAATGTTCGGCCAGCCGGCGCACCAGCGCCTCGCCGATGCCGGGCTGGCTCGCCTGCGGATCGACGGCGAGGCACCACAGCGACGAGCCGCACTCGGGGTCCTCGAAGGCGCGCGCGTGATTGACCCCGGTCACGGTGCCGATCACCGCGCCGGAGGTGGTGTCCTCGGCCACGAAATAGATCAGGGCGCGGTCGTCGCGGGTCGACGCGAAGAACTCCGGCGGGACCTGCACCATCCGCCGCTTGGCGTAGATCTCGTTCACGGCCTGGGCGTCGGCCTCGGGGATCAGCCGCCGGACCGTGAAGCCGCGGGGCTGGCGCCGGCTGGCGCGATAGGTCGACAGGTCCAGCCGGTAGGCGTGCGAGGGGTCGAGGAAGACCTCCTGCGGGGCTTGGGCCAGCAGGACGTGCGGATTGCGGACGTAGAAGGCGATGTCGCGCCGGTCCGGCTGCTCGGCCCGCAGCGCCTCCACCAGCGGCTCCGCCGTCTCGAAGGTCTGGGCGAACAGCAGCCGCCCCCAGCCGCAGTCGAGCACGGCGTTCGGCGTCGGCCCGTCGCCCGTCTGCACCGGCGGCTTCAGCCCCTCGTGGCGCAGGCGCTTCAGCCGGTGGGCGTTGGGGCGGGGCGGGCGGGCGTCAGAGGCCATGCTGCTGCATCCACATCTCGAGAACGGCGACTTGCCAGAGCTCTGAACCCCGCAACGGGGTGATGTGTGCCGCGGGATCGTCGAACAGCCTGTCCAGATAACCCCTGTCGAACAGGCCGCGGTCGCGCGCCGCCTGGTTGGTCAGGGCCTCGCGCACCAGGTCGAGATACGGCCCCTGGATGTATTTCAGGGCCGGGACCGGGAAATAGCCCTTCGGGCGGTCGATGACCTCGGACGGGATCACCAGACGCGCCGCCTCCTTCAGCACCCCCTTGCCGCCTTGGGCCAGCTTGTGCTCGGGCGGAATGCGGCCGGCCAGTTCGACCAGCTCGTGGTCGAGGAACGGGACCCGCGCCTCCAGCCCCCAGGCCATGGTCATGTTGTCGACCCGCTTCACCGGGTCGTCGACCAGCATCACCTGGCTGTCGAGCCGCAGCGCCTTGTCCACGGGCGTGTCGGCGCCCGGCTGCGCGAAATGCGCCTCGACCAGCGCCCGGCTGACGTCGACATCGGCCATGTACGCGCCGTTCAGCTGGGCCTTCAGCGTCTCGTGGCTGCGGTCGAAGAAGGCCTTGGCATAGGTCTCGACCGGGTCGGCCGCGTCGACCATCGGCGGGTACCAGTGGTAGCCGCCGAACACCTCGTCCGCGCCCTGGCCCGACTGCACCACCTTGATGTGCTTCGAGACCTCCTGGCTGAGCAGGTAGAAGCCGACATTGTCGTAGCTCACCATCGGCTCCGACATCGCGCCGATGGTCCCCGGCAGGGCCTCCATCAGCCGCTGGTGCGGCACGAAGATCTTGTGGTGCTTGGTCCCGTAATGCTTCGCGATCAGGTCGGACCAGACGAACTCGTCGCCCTTCTCCCCGTTGGCCTCCTCGAAGCCGACCGAGAAGGTCATCAGGTCCTTCTGGCCCAGCTCGGCCAGCAGGCCGACGATCAGGCTGGAGTCGACCCCGCCCGACAGCAGCACGCCCACCGGCACGTCCGCCACCATGCGCCGCTTCACCGCCGCGCGCAGACTGTCCAGCACCCGGTCGCGCCAGTCCTCGGCGGTCAGCGAGGCGTCCTCCGCATGGCGGGTCATGTCCGGCCGCCAGTACAGCCGGTCCTTCGCCGTCCCGTCCGCCTCGATGACCCGGATCGTCGCCGGCGGGAACTTCTTCACGCCCTTCAGCAGGGTGTGCGGCGGCGGAACCACCGCGTGGAAGGTCATGTAGTGGTGCAGGCCGACCGGATCGATCGTCGTGTCCACGTCGCCGGCCGCCAGCAGGGCCGGCAGGCTGGAGGCGAAGCGCAGCCGCTTGCCCTTTTCGGCGAGGTACAGCGGCTTGATGCCGAAGCGGTCGCGGGCGATCACCACCCGCCCGCTGTCGCGCTCGTGCAGGACGAAGGCGAACATGCCCTTGAAGCGGTCGACGCAGCGATCGCCCCAGGCCTTCCAGGCCTTGATGATCACCTCGGTGTCGCCGTGCGAGAAGAAGCGGAAGCCCAGCCCCTGCAGCTCCTCACGCAGTTCCGGATAGTTGTAGATGCAGCCGTTGAAGGCCAGCGTGATCCCGAGGTCGGCGTCGACCATCGGCTGCTGGGCCTTCTCCGACAGGTCGATGATCTTCAGCCGTCGATGCCCCAGCCCCACGGGGCCGCGCAGCACGATGCCGGACCCGTCCGGTCCGCGGGGCGAGAGCGCATCCGTCATCCGCTGCAGCGCGCCGGCGTCGGCGGGCCGCCCGTCGAAATTGATCTCGCCGCTCAGACCACACATGGGCCCTCCTTGAATTGTGGAAGCAGCGCGTACAAATGGTTAGTGTACGAAAGAGTTTCAACCCGATGAGCGACATTTCCGCCCCGTCCGGGCCGGACCCCACCGCCGAACTGGTCCGCTCGGTGCGCCGCATCGCCCAGGCCATCGACGTCCGCTCGCGCGAGATCGCCCGCCTGACCGGCCTCACCCTGCCCCAGCTGCTCGTGCTTCAGTCGATCCGGGCGCTGGGCGAAGTCAGCACCCACGCCGTTTCCCGCGACGTCTCCATGTCGGCTCCGACCGTCGTCGCCGTGCTGGACCGGCTCGAGGCGCGCGGCCTGATCGTCCGCTACCGCTCGACCAGCGACCGCCGCATCGTTCACGCTCGCCTGACGCCCGCGGGCGAGGCGGCCCTGGTCGGCGCCCCCGGCCTGCTACGCCCCGGGGCCATGCGCACCCTCGCCGGGCTGCCGCCGGAACAGCGCGAGGCGCTGGCGGCGGCGATCCGCACCGTCACCGACCTCATCGGCCCCGAAAGCGAGCCGCCGCCCCCGCCGGCCCCCTGAGCCCCCCTGAGCCCGGACGCAGAAAGGGCGGGCCCGTCTCCGGACCCGCCCTTCCCGTGTCAGCCTCGGCTGGACGTTGGACCGCTTAGAAGTCCATGTCGCCCATGCCGCCCATGCCGCCCGGCATGCCGCCGCCGGCGCCGCCGGCCGAAGCCTTCTTCGGCGCGTCGGCCACGGCCGCTTCGGTGGTGATCAGGATGCCGGCCACCGAGGCCGCGTCCTGCAGGGCGGTGCGGACCACCTTGGCCGGGTCGATGACGCCCATCTTCACCAGGTCGCCGTACTCTTCCGTCTGGGCGTTGAAGCCGAAGGCGGCGTCGTTCGACTCCAGCACCTTGCCGACCACGATCGAGCCCTCGACCCCGGCGTTCTCCGAGATCTGACGGATCGGGGCCTGCAGGGCCCGGCGGATGATGGCGATGCCCGCCTTCTGGTCGGGGTTGTCGCCTTCCATGCCCTCCAGCGCCTTGGACGCCTTCAGCAGGGCGATGCCGCCGCCCGGGACGATGCCTTCCTCGACCGCCGCGCGGGTGGCGTTGAGGGCGTCGTCGACGCGGTCCTTCTTCTCCTTGACCTCGACCTCGGTCGAGCCGCCGACGCGGATCACCGCGACGCCGCCGGCCAGCTTGGCCAGACGCTCCTGCAGCTTCTCGCGGTCGTAGTCCGAGGTGGTCGCCTCGATCTGGGTCTTGATCTGGGCGATGCGGGCCTCGATGGCCGACTTCTCACCGACGCCGTCCACGATGGTGGTGTCGTCCTTGGTGATGGTGACCTTCTTGGCCTTGCCGAGCATGTCGAGGGTGACGTTCTCGAGCTTGATGCCGAGGTCTTCCGAGATCACCTGGCCGCCGGTCAGGACGGCGATGTCCTCCAGCATGGCCTTGCGGCGGTCGCCGAAGCCCGGGGCCTTGACGGCGGCGACGCGCAGGCCGCCGCGCAGCTTGTTGACCACCAGCGTGGCCAGGGCCTCGCCCTCGATGTCCTCGGCGATGATCAGCAGCGGACGGCCCGACTGCACCACGGCCTCGAGGATCGGCAGCATGGCCTGCAGCGAGGACAGCTTCTTCTCGTGGAGCAGGATGAGCGGCTCCTCGAGCTGGGCCTCCATCTTGTCGGCGTTGGTGATGAAGTAGGGCGACAGGTAGCCGCGGTCGAACTGCATGCCCTCGACGACGTCGAGCTCGGTCTCGGCCGTCTTGGCCTCCTCGACCGTGATCACGCCCTCGTTGCCGACCTTCTCCATGGCCCGGGCGATCATCTCGCCGACCTCGAGGTCGCCGTTGGCCGAGATGGTGCCGACCTGGGCGATCTCCGAGTTGGCCGAGACCTTCTTGGACGAGGACTTGACGTTCTCGATGACCACGGCGACGGCCTTGTCGATGCCGCGCTTCAGATCCATCGGGTTCATGCCGGCGGCCACGGCCTTCAGGCCTTCCTGCACGATGGCCTGGGCCAGCACGGTGGCGGTGGTGGTGCCGTCGCCCGCCTTGTCGTTCGTCTTCGACGCGACTTCGCGGATCATCTGGGCGCCCATGTTCTCGAAGGCGTCCTCGAGTTCGATCTCCTTCGCCACCGAGACGCCGTCCTTGGTCGAGCGCGGGGCGCCGAAGGACTTCTGGATCACGACATTGCGGCCCTTCGGACCGAGGGTGACCTTGACCGCGTTGGCGAGGACGTTGACGCCGCGCAGCATCTTCTCGCGGGCGTCGGTGGAGAACTGGACTTGTTTGGCGGCCATGTGGCTGCTCCTCAAAGAAATGGTTGGTGGCTCGTGGTTGGTGATGTTCGGGACTAGCCGCGGCGCCAGGACCGGAACCGGTCGCGCCAGCCGCTAGTCACCCGTCACCAATCACTCAGGACAGGACGCCCAGGACGTCCGATTCCTTCATGATGATCAGGTCTTCGCCGTCGATCTTGACCTCGGTGCCCGACCACTTGCCGAACAGGATGCGGTCGCCCGCCCTCAGGTCCATCGCGACGTGCTTGCCGTCGTCGTCCCGGGCGCCCGGGCCGACCGCGACGACTTCGCCTTCCTGCGGCTTCTCCTTGGCGGTGTCCGGGATGATGATCCCGCCCTTGGTCTTGGATTCCTCTTCCACGCGCTTCACGAGCACGCGGTCGCCGAGCGGACGAAACGCCATCTGTGTCTTCTCCCAAAGGTTTTCGATGCTCTCCCGCCGGGCCGCTTTGGCAGCCACCGGGCGAGAGTGCTAACGCGAGCGGCAGGTAGGGCGGCCGGTGGAGAGCGTCAAGCGCGGCCCCGCCGAATTCCGGTCGTTTTCTCTCGCCGACGCGCGTCGCCTGCCTGCCCCGTCAGGTGAACCGGGCATGAACGGCCTCGCCCCGGCCGGTTCAGGCTGCGCCGTTTAAAAGAGACTCCGGAGCCGGCCGCGAGCCGGCCAGGGAAAGGACCGGATCAATGAAGACGCACCCGAAGATCGCCATCGCCGCCCCGGCCGTTCTCGGCGCCATGGCGCTGGGCCTGGCCGTCGCCAGCCCGGCGGCGGCCCAGAGCCGTTACGACCGCGACCGCGACGACGACCGGACCGAGGACGCCCTGATCGGCGCCGCCGTCGGCGCCCTGGCCGGCGCCCTGATCGGCAACGGCGACGGCGCCTACATCGCCGGCGGCGCCCTCGCCGGGGCGGCGGTCGGAGCCGCCTCGGGCGGCGACGACTGCGGCTACTACCGTGGCGGCCGCTGCTACCGGAACCAGGGCCACTGGGAACGCGAGCACGGCATCAACAGCCGCGACGGCTACAGCCGCTGGGAGCGCCGTCGCGACCGCCGCGACTGGCGACGCGACCGCCGCGAGGAGCGGCGCTACGACCGCGACTACCGCTACGATCGCCGCTGGTGATCGATCCAGCTTCGCCCGGCCGCATCAACTCCGGCCGGGCGTGAGGGCGGAAAGGCGGGCGCCGGAAACGGCGTCCGCCTTTTGCGCGCCGTCACACCATCAGTCGCTTCATCAGCTCCGCGGTCGAGGGGTCCAGTTCCTCCGACGGCGCCCCGGCTTCCACGTCGCGCAGGATGGCCTTCGCCAGCACCTTGCCCAGCTCCACGCCCCACTGGTCGAAGCTGTTGATGTCCTGGATCACGCCCTCGACGAAGGTCTTGTGCTCGTAGAGGGCGATCAACGCCCCCACCGCCTCCGGCGTCAGGGCGTCCATGAGAATGGTGGTCGACGGCCGGTTGCCGGGGAAGGCGCGGTGCGGGGCCAGCCGGTCGGCTTCGGCCTCGTCCACGCCGGCCGCCAGCATCTCCGCCCGCGCCTCGGCCTCGGTCTTGCCGAGCATCAGCGCCTGCGCCTGGGCCAGGGCGTTCGACCACAGCGGCGCGTCGCCCTCGCGTGCGTCGGCGGCGGCCTCCGAGGTGTGGGCGACGACCACGAACTCCGCCGGGATCACCTGCGGGCCCTGATGGATTTGCTGGAAGAAGGCGTGCTGGCCGTTGGTGCCCGGCTCGCCGAACACGATCGGCCCGGTGGCCGTGTCGACGGGCGAGCCGTCGCGCTTCACCCGCTTGCCGTTCGACTCCATCTCCAGCTGCTGCAGGAAGGCCGGCAGCCGGCGCAGGCCGTGGGCGTAGGGCGCCACGGTGCGGGCGTGGCGGCCCAGCCCCTCGACGTTGAACACCTGCGCCAGCGCCAGCAGCACCGGGGCGTTGCGCTCCAGATCCGCGGCCAGGAAGTGCTCGTCCATGGCCCGGGCGCCGTCCAGCACCCGTGCGAAGACATCCCAGCCCAGCGCCACGCCCACGGACAGGCTGACGGCCGACCACAGCGAATAACGGCCGCCGACCCAGTCGCGGAAGCCGAAGGTGCGGCCGCAGCCGAAGGCCTCGGCCTTCTCCGGCGCCGCGGTCACCCCGACCAGATGCCTCGCCATCCGCTTCGGCGACAGCGATCCGGCCAGCCACGCCTTGGCCAGTTCGGCGTTGGCCAGCGTCTCCTGGGTGGTGAAGGTCTTGGACACCACCACCACCAGCGTGGTCTCCGGGTCCAGTCCCGCCAGCGCCTCGGCCATGTCGCGCGGGTCGATGTTGGCGACGAAACGCAGGTCGATGGTCGGCTCCAGCGGCCGCAGCGCATCCCACAGCAGCCGGGGCCCCAGATCCGAACCGCCGATGCCGATGTGCACGATGGCCTGGAACGGCTGCTTGGTGCCGCCGGTCTCGGCTCCCGAGCCGATGTCGGTCGCGAACCGGGCCATGGCCCGGCGGGTCTCGGCCACCTCCTCGGACACCGGCTCGCCCAGGGCGCGGAAGTCGGCGTCGTCCGCCGCGCGAAGGGCCGGGTGCAGCACCGCCCGCCCCTCGGTGTTGTTGACCGCCTCCCCGCCGAACAGGGCGGCGCGGCGCCCCTCGACGTCGCAGGCCCGGGCCAGGTCCACCGCCGCCTCGAACCCCTCCGCGCTCCACGCCTGCTTGGACAGGTCGAGGTACAGGCCCGCCGCCTCCACGCCCATACGTTCCAGACGTCCGGGGTCGGTGGCGAACTGGTGGACGATGCGGGCGTCGGCGTCCTTGCGGGCGACGGCGCGAAGCATGTCCAGGGCCTGGGAGCGTGCGGTCATGGGCGAACTCTGACGGAAGAGGGTAAAGCCCCGTTTACGGGTGGGGCGTAAGCCGGTTCAACGCCGAATCCGCTGATTCGGCCTCATCCAAGAGGTCTGCCATGTCCTGCGGCGTCGCCCTGGCCGTCTCCCTCCTGCTCTCCGATCCTGCGGTCGCCGCGGCCGCCGCCGAGCCGCCGGCCGAGGCCGGGGCCCCGGTCTCCGTCGCGGGCGAGCCGCTGTTCGCGGACATCGTTGCGCGCTCCGGCGAGCTGCACGGCCTGGTCCGCGGCTGGCTCACGGCCGGGGCGGCCGAACAGGCCGACTTCGCCGCCGGCGGCGAATACGCCGCCTTCCGCAGCCGGGCGACCGAGCTGGCCGC
Organism: Caulobacterales bacterium RIFCSPHIGHO2_01_FULL_70_19; assembly: GCA_001794825.1. Lineage (GTDB taxonomy): Bacteria > Pseudomonadota > Alphaproteobacteria > Caulobacterales > Caulobacteraceae > Brevundimonas. The sequence continues at coordinate 67,841 of MGLK01000042.1, forward strand.
CCTCGACATGCAGGGTCACCTGATCCTGAAGGAGCGCGGGACCGACGGCGATCTGAAATGCATCCTGCGCGGCATCGCCGAGGACATGCCCAAGCGGCTGGAGGCGGTCGAATCCGCCGGCAGCCCGGCCGAACGTCGCGTGGCGCTGGACGAGCTGGCCTATCTGCTCAACGACAACGTCGAGGTCATCACGGCCCCGCCGCAGCCGCCGGTCTGACCGCCGCCGCCTCGAGCGCGGCGATCACCGCCCCTTCGGTGAGCAGCTGCGGCAGCACCCGCGGCTCCGCCGCGCCGGGCGCGTACAGCAGGTACAGCGGCACCCCCGACCGTCCATGGCGACGCAGCTCGGCGGTGATGGCGTCGTCGCGCCGCGTCCAGTCGCCGACCAGATAGACCGCGCCGGCCGCCTCCAGCGCCCGCCGGGCCGCGGGCGAGGACAGGGCCGTCCGCTCGTTGATCTTGCAGGTCACGCACCAGTCGGCGGTGAAGTTGACCAGCACCGGCCGGCCCTCGGCGCGCGCGGCCCGGACCGCGTCCGGCGACCACGGCTGCGACGGCAGGGCCGACGTCGGACCGACGGCCGTTTCCGCCTCCGGCGGCATCCGCGCCGCGACGGCGGCCAGGGCGATGGCCGAGACCAGGGCTGCGGCGGCGACGACGGCGCTGACCACGGCGGTCCCGCCCTCGGCCCGCCGCGCCTGGTTCAGTCCGGCCAGCCACAGGCCGAAGGCCGCGAGCACCGCGGCCAGCAGCAGCAGGCCCAGCGCCTCGGCCCCGCTTTGCCGGGCGAAGACCCAGACCAGCCAGGCCGCCGTGCCGTACATCGGGAAGGCCAGCAGCCCCTTCAGCCGCTCCATCCACGGGCCGGGGCGCGGCAGGCGGGCCAGCAGCCGCGGCGTCAGGCTGACCAGCACGAACGGCAGGGCCAGCCCCAGGCCCAGCATCAGGAACACCGCCAGCGCCATCGGCCACGGCATCAGCAACGCCGCGCCCAGCGCGAAGGCCATGAAGGGGGCCGTGCAGGGGGCGGCCACCACCACCGCCAGCATGCCGGTGAAGAAGGCGCCCGCCGTCCCCGGCAGCCGCGCCAGCGGACCCGAGCCCGCGGCCTGCAGGCCCGCGCCCATGTGGAAGACGCCGGACAGGTTCAGCGCCACCGCCAGCATCAGCAGCGACAGCCCGGCGATGACCGCCGGCGACTGCAGCTGGAAGCCCCAGCCGATCGCCTCGCCCCCCGCCCTCAGCGCCAGCAGCAGGCCGGCCAGGCCGAGGAAGGTGGTCAGGACGCCGGCGAGAAAGGCCAGGCCGTCCCGACGCGCCCGCGCCGGATCGTGCGCCGCCGCGCTCAGGGCCGCCGCCTTCATGGCCAGGATCGGAAACACGCACGGCATCAGGTTGAGGATCAGACCCCCCAGCAGGGCGAACAGCGCCGCCTGGAGAAAGCCGATCCATCCGATCGCGGCGGGAGCCGTTCCGGCCTCGGCGTCCGCCATGGGCGCCAGATCGCCGGAGCCTCGCGCCCCGGGCAGATCGGCCCCCGGCTCCGCGCGGATCTCGAAGGCGCCGAGGGAGGTGGCCAGCACCCCCTCCAGCGGACCGGTCAGTCCCCCCCGCGCCTTCGCCCCCGCGCCCAGCGCCAGGGTCAGGCCCTCGGGGCCCCAGGCGCCCGTCTGCGGGGCGGCGTGATCGATCACCCCGCCCTCGAAAGGGAAGAAGTAGCTGGGGCCCGGGTCGCGTCCGGCCAGCGGACCGCCGACGGCGGTCAGGGTCAGGGCGCCGTTCTCCGCCCGCACCCGCGCCTCGATCCCGGCCGGGGCCGGGGCCTCGGCCAGCACGCGCTGGATGGCCGCGCCGTGCTGCGGGTCGGGCGGCGCGGCCCCCTCGCGCACCGGCAGGTCCAGCCGCAGGTTCAGCGTCTCCGGCACGCACATCTCGTCGCTGCACACGAAGAACAGCGCCTCGACCGCCAGCGGCACGCTTGAGCCGGGCCGGGCGCCGGCGGGAATCTCCACCGGAACGGGCAGGTAGACGTCGCCCTCGTAGCCGTAGTTGGTCAGCCCCTGCAGCCGCTGGCGCTGCGGCAGCGGCCAGACGATGTCGCCCGCCCGCACCCCCGCCGGCAGGCGCCAGGTCAGCGCCGTCGCCCCGCCGGAATCGCCCGGATTGCGCCAGTAGGTGTGCCAGCCCGGCTCGATGTGCTGACGCACGGCGACCACGGCGGTCGAGCCCGGCGCGGCCCAGCGGCTCATCAGGACCAGCTCGGCCTCGATTCGTTCGGTGCGCTGGGGCCCCGACGCCTGGGCCCCCGACGTCTGGGCCGCCGCGACGGACGGGGCGGCGACGGCCAGCAGCAGGCAGAAAAGGCGGATCAGCAGGCGCAACCGGGGCTCCCTTGAGGTCGCGCGGACCTTAGCCGCTCCACGGCGTCGGCGTCACCGGCTCCTGTCAGCGGCGCGTCGCCTCACCTGGCGGCGGCGTCGACCAGCACCTCGGTGCGCCGCCGCATCGGCTCCACGGCGCCGGCGGCCGTGACCGAGCCCGACTCCCCCGCCGCGCCGAGCTCGAACGCCGGGGCCGGCCACCCCGCGGCGGCCAGCGCCTCGGTCACCGCCAGGGCCCGCCGCTCCGACAGGTCGAGGTTGGCCTCGGCGCCGCCGGTCGGATCCGCCAGGCCGGTCACCTGCACCCGGCGGATGTCGCAGCCCTGCAGCCGGGTCGCCGTCAGGCCGATGGCCTGCAGGGCCGCCTGCGTCAGCCGCGCCTCGCCCTCGGCGAAATAGACCTCGAAGCGCTGCGGTCCGCAGGCCGAGGTCTCCGCGACCAGATCGTCCCGATCCATCCCGCGCGTCAGGCCGCACCCCGCCACGGCCATCGCCGCCAGTCCCGCCGCCGCCAGCTTCCACATCGCTCGTCCCTCTCCCACGAAAAGGGGCGGCCCGCCGACCGACGAACCGCCCCTGCACTCATCCAACCCTCGCCCTAGTAGCGGCGCTGGCCGTTCTCCCAGTAGCACTCGTCCTGGCGGTTATCGTAGCAGTAGTAGTAGCGGCCCTGGCTGTCGCGGTACCGCTGCTGGTTGGCGCGATCCTGCTGCGAGCCGCGGATCGCACCCGCCGCGCCGCCGACCACCGCGCCGATGGCGGCGCCCGTGGCGGCGTTGCCGCTGCCGGTGTTGTTGCCGATGATGGCGCCGGCCACAGCGCCGATGCCGGCGCCGATGGCGCCCTGACGCACCGTCTCGTTGGTGCCGCCGTAGTACGGGTCACTGGCGCACGCCGTGGCCATCAGCCCCGCGCCCGCAATGGCGATGATCGCCTTTTTCATGGTGGAATCCTTCATCCCGGGTTTCGCCCCGTGGGTGAGAACGCTGGATAAGCGTTGCGGTTCCGCAGCTATGATTGCGCCAAGCCTGTGTCAGGCTTCGTCCCGGGGACGCGCAGGACTCGTCCGGGCGGGATGTCGGGTGAAACGGGGGTTTCGTATGCGCTTTTCCCAACCCGTCCGCATGGCGGACGACGGCGATCACGGTCCGGTGTGGGCCCGGCCGAAGCGACGCCGCGGCGGCAACCCCGTGGTCGGCGTCGTGGTGACCCTGCTGGCGGTCTTCGGCGTGCTGACCGCGGCCCTGGGGATCAAGGAGAAGTCCCTGGCCGAAGGCGGCGCCGTTATGGATCGCTGGATCGCCGCCGGCGTCTCGAAGGTCCGCGGCGAGGCTCCCGAGGTCGCCGACCGTGCGGCCGACGCCGCGGGCGCGGCGGCGGAAAAGGCGGGCGACGCCGCCCAGGCGGGCGCCGCGGCGGCGTCCGAGGAACTGAAGAAGTAGCGGTCGGACGCTCGCCGGCCGGAACATCGGCTCGCGGCGGAACGTTCGGGCCGCATGAGCGAAACAACGGCCACGGTTGCTGAACCCGCGACGTCCCCGGCGGACGTCGCGGCCGACGCCTGCGAACTGACCTCCCACGTCAGGCTCGCCCGCGTCATCATGCTCATCAACCCGCTCTCGGGCAGCGTCGGCCCCCGCGCCGCCGAGGAAGCTCTCGAGATACTCTCGCGCTACGCCTGCGAGACCACGATCGTCTCGCTCGACCGCGCCAGTTTCGAGGCGCAGGTCCAGGCGGCGTTCGACGAGAAGCCGGACGCTGTGTTCGTGCTCGCCGGCGACGGCACCGCCGGGACCATCGCCTCGCGGGCGGGACCGGACGGCCCGCTGATCGCGCCCCTGCCGGGCGGCACCATGAACATGCTGCCGCGGGCGCTGTACGGTTCCAGCGACTGGAAGACCGCGCTGAAGGTGTCCCTTGAGGAGGGGACGTCCCACGACATCGCCGGCGGCGAGGTCGCCGACGCCGATGTGCGCCGCGCCTTCTTCTGCGCCGCCGTCTTCGGCGCTCCGGCCTTGTGGGCCCCCGCCCGGGAGGCCATCCGCCTGCGCCGCCTCCGGCTGGCCTGGCTCTACGCCCGGCGCGCCCTGAAGCGGGCCTTCACCGGGCGGCTGCGCTACGCCCTGGACAATCAGCCCGAGCGCCGGGCCGAGGCCCTGGTTCTGATCGGTCCGATGATCTCCAAGGCCGTCGACGAGGACGCAGGCCTCGAGGCGGCGGCGATGAATCCGAACGACGCCGGCGAGGCGTTCCGGCTGGCGGCGCACGCGGTGTTCGACGACTGGCGTCTCGACCCCGCCGTCACCACCCGCCCCGCGCGCCGGGTGAGGCTGCGCGCCCGCTCCCGCATTCCGTCGGTCATCGACGGCGAGCCCCTGTTGTTGCACCACGAGGCTTCGGTTCGTTTCCTGCCGAAGGCGTTCCGGGCCCTGGCGCCGGTTCCGGCCGCCGCCGAGGACAGCGTCTAGTGGGCCGCATCCTCCAGTTCTCCGACGTCCATTTCGGCCGCGAACACGCCCACGCGTGCGCCGCCGCGCTCGACTACGCCCACGCCACACCCGCGGACCTGATCCTGATCACCGGCGACGTCACGCAGAAGGGCCTGCCGAAGGAGTTCGCCGCCGCCGGCGACTGGATCCGGCGCATGCCCGAACCGACCTTCGTCATCGTCGGCAATCACGACGTCCCCTACTTCAGCCTGCCGGCGCGGCTGTTCGCCCCGTGGCGGGCCTTCGAGAAGGCGATCGGCCACCCGGCCCACGATCACCAGTTCCTCAGCGACAAGGTGATGGTCCGCGGCGTGGTCACCGCCCGCGGCTGGCAGGCGCGGCTGAACTGGTCCAAGGGCGTCATCGATCTCGACCAGACCCGCAAGGCCGCCGCGGCCCTGCGCCAGGCGCCCGCCGGCGCCCTTCGGGTGCTGGCCTGCCACCACCCGCTGGTCGAGATGATCGGCACGCCCATGACCGGCGAAGTCATCCGGGGCGAGGCCGCCGCCCTGATCTTCGCGGAGGCCGGGGTCGACCTGATCGCGACCGGACACGTGCACGTCCCCTTCGCCCTGCCCATCCGGCTCGGCGACCACTGCTCCTACGCCGTGGGCTGCGGGACGCTCTCGCACCGGGAACGCGGCGCGCCCCCCAGCTTCAACTGCATCGAGTGGGACGCCGGGGAGATCGTCGTCACGGCCATCGCCTGGAACGGCCACGGCTTCGAGCCTGCCCAGACCTGGCGACTGCCCCGCCGGCAGGACACCCGCCGCCGCACCACGGCCCCCGACCCCGCCCGGGCCGGGGCGCTCGAGCAGACGGTCCGCGACGCATGAAAAAGGCCGCGGTCCGAAGACCGCGGCCCTTTCGACGCGTTGCTTCCAGCGTTCAGATTCGTCGCCCTCGTCCGGTGACGAAGTGCACGACCAGCAGAATCAGGAAGATGACGAACAGCACATAGGCGATGTTCATCGACAGGCCCGCCACGCCTCCGGCACCCAGGGCGCCGGCGACAAGAGCAAGCACCAGAAAGATCAGGGCCCAACGAAGCATAGGCGGTTCTCCCGGAGCGGTTGATACAGTTCAGGAGCGGCTGAACTGTACCGCACCTGACCGGATCAACGTTCCGGAAGCCCCGCCGTTCCGGTCAGCGCCCCCGACGGCTGTGCGTTTTCTCGGTGAACGCCGCCGCCACGATGCTGGCCAGCGCGGGGTTGCGCAGAAAGATCCATCCGCCGGCGAGCGCCGCCACCGTCCCGAGGATCGGCCGCTCGCGGAACAGCATGAACGCCCGCTGGCCCAGCCCCGGCGGTTCGTCCTCCAGCGCCTCCTCCTCGGCCGCGTCGCGGCGCAGGAAGATCACCGTCACAGCGAGCGCGGCGAGAGCAAAGAGCAGGAAGGTGATGGCGGCCGCCGCCAGCGCCGGAACCACCAGACACAGGGCGTAGAAGACGGTCGCGCCGAAGGCGATCACCGCCACCAGCGCCGCGCCGGCGGCGACCGCAGCCGCCACCGCCTTGCGGACCAGGGTCCGGGCCAGCCCTCCGCCGATCATCAGCGACGACGGCCGGCGAGCAGCATGCCGAGCACGACCCCCACGCCGAGGGCGATGGCGGTCGACTGGATCGGCCGCTCCTGCACACGTTCGGTGAGATAGCGCTGGGCCTCGTCGAGACGCTCCTGGGCGTCGTCGTAGTACTCGCGGCCGCGCACGCGCGCCGTGTCGTAATAGCCGCGGGCGCGTTCGCGCAGCTGTTCGCTCTGCTCCCGCAGCCGGGCCTCGGCCTCGGCCGCCCGGGCGCGCAGCCGCGCCTCCGTCTCCGACGCCTTCTCCTTCAGGTTCGCCGTCTCCTCGGCGCTGAGCGCCTTCAGGTCGTCCTTGAGAGTGTCGATGTCTTTCTTCACGGCCGCCCGTGCCGCCTTGGTCGTCGCCATGATGCGCGCTCCGTTCGTCAAGCTTGACGGTTAGATAGAGAACCCTGAGCCGGAACGCCACTCCGGCGTGGCGGTTCCCGCAACGCAGCATTCGGCGGCCGCTGGCGAAGCCCTCGCGTCCGGCCTAGACAATGGCCATGTCCGACTGGTTGTTCCCCCCGCACGCGCCGTCCTCCCTGCCGATCGCCGGATCGACGCGACGCTTCCCCGTCCGCCGCATTCTCTGCGTCGGCCAGAACTACGCGGCCCACGCCCGCGAGATGGGCCACGAGCGCGCCGAGCCCTTCTTCTTCACCAAGCCCGCCGACGCTCTCGTGGCCGACGGCGCGGACCCGGTCTACCCGCCGGCCACGGCCGACCTGCACCACGAGGTCGAGCTGGTCTGCGCGATCGGGGCCGACGGCGAGATCGCCGGCTGGGCCGTCGGCTGCGACTTGACCCGCCGGGACCTGCAGGCGGCCGCGAAGGCGAAGGGGCGGCCGTGGGACGCGGCCAAGGGCTTCGACCAGTCCGCGCCCTGCGGCGCCGTGCAGCTCGGCCCCCTGCCGGACGCGGATGCGGCGATCGAGCTCAGGGTCGACGGCGATCTGCGGCAGTCGGGCCGCCTCGGCGACATGGTCTGGGCGCCGCATGAGATCCTCGCCAAGGCGCGTGAACTCTGGGACGTCCGTCCCGGGGACCTCATCTTCACCGGCACGCCCGAGGGCGTCGGGCCGCTGCGGCCCGGGGCCCGCGTCGACTGCGCCATCGGCGGTCTGCCGCCCCTGTCCTTCACGATGAGGCCGCGATGATCCTGCACGGCTACTGGCGCTCCGGCACCTCCTACCGCACCCGCATCGCGCTCGAGCTGAAGGGCCTCGCCTACGAGCAGCGCGGGGTCGACCTGCGCCAGGGCGAGCAGCGCTCGGAGGCCTATCTGGCGCTCAATCCGCAGGGGCTGGTCCCGGCGCTGGAGGTGGACGGCGCCGTCCTGACCCAGAGCCCGGCCATTCTCGAATGGCTGGAGGAGGCGCACCCCGTCCCGCCGCTGCTGCCGTCGGATCCGGTCGATCGCGCCACGGTGCGGGCCATGTCCGCCCTGGTCGGCTGCGACATCCATCCGCTCAACAACCTGCGGGTGGGCAAGGCCCTGCGCGAGAGCTTCGGCGCCGACCAGCCGGCCGTGGACGCCTGGGCCGCGCGCTGGATCGTCCCGGGCTTCACGGCGCTGGAGGCGCTCGTCGCCCGCCATGGCGACGGCTGGTGCTTCGGCGACGCCCCGACCTTCGCCGACTGCTACCTGATCCCGCAGGTCTATTCGGCCCGGCGCTTCAACGTCCCCCTCGGCGCCTTCCCGCGCCTGCTCGCTGTCGAGGCCGCCGCGGCCGTCCACCCGGCCTTCGTCGCGGCCCACCCCGACAACCAGCCCGACGCCGACTGAGGCTCAGCCCAGGAACCGGTCCACCGCCGCGTGGAAGCGCGCCGGCTGATCGATCATCACCATGTGCTCGGCCCCCTCGATGCGCTCGAAAACGGCCGGCCGACGAAGGCGGGCGTAGGCGGCCCGGAACAGGCCGTCGGCGCGGCTGCGTGGCGAGTTGCGGTCGGCGCTCCAGCCGTAGACCACGGTCACCGGGGCCGCGATCTCCGGCAGGTGCCGGCGGAGATCGACCGTCATCACCTCGTACAGCGCCTGGGCCAGAACCCCCCGGTCTCCGCCCTGCCAGCCGACCGCGCTGAACAGGGCGTCGGAGGCCCCGCCCAGATCCAGACCCATGCCGCGCCCGCCGGTGCGCAACGCCTCCTCCCCGAGGAAATGCACCGCCTGGTAGGCGACGCGCGCGATCGGCTCGACATCGCCCAGGGTCGCCTGCGGGCTGATCAGGGCGGGAAAGAAGGGCGAGGAATCCACCGTCATCACCCGCGACACCCGGCCCGGGGCGTCCGCGGCGACGCGCAGCGCCAGCTGCCCGCCCATCGAGTGGCCGATGATCGCCGGGCGGTCCAGGCCCTGCTCGGCTATGTAGCGGCGGACCTCCCCGGCCACGGCGCCCATCACCGCCCCGCGGGCGTTGGCCTGCGGAGCCAGGTCGCCGAAGCCGCGCACCGAGACCAGGTGCAGCCGCCGGCGGGTCGCCAGCCGGTCGGCGGTGCCGCTCCAGACCGCCGCGGTCGAGGCCAGTCCGGGGATCAGGATCAGGTCGGCGCCGCGGCCACGGGTCTGGACGGAGATCCGCCCCGAGGCGAATCCGGCCTGCGCTCGCGCCGGTCCGGCCGTCAGGGCGGCGCCGGCCAGCGCGCCGGTCAGCAATTGTCGTCTGGTTTCCGCCATGCCGCCTCCAGCATCGTCGGCCGCACCCTCGCTTCGGAATGCGGCATGACGATGAAGCCGGGCGGCCGGGATCAGGTCCGGGCGGGCCTCAGGCCGGCGGCCAGGGCCGGCTGCTGGATCTTGCGTTCGCCGCCGGCGGCGATGATCCGGTCGATCCGCGCCTTTTCGGCGCGGAAGGCGGCCAGCTCCGATCCCGTCAGGACCGTGCCTTCCTCGGTGCGGACGCCGGCCGGGTTGATGCGCTGGCCGCGGCGCCACAGCTCATAGTGGAGGTGCGGGCCGGTCGAGGCGCCGGTCGAGCCGACATAGGCCACCACCTGCCCCTGGCGTACGCGCTGGCCGGGACGCATGCCCGAGGCGTAGCGCGACAGGTGGCCGTAGCCGCTCTCGAGACCGTTGGAGTGACGGATGCGCAGCCAGTTGCCGTAGCCGCCCCAGCGGCGGGCCTCGACCACGACCCCGTCGGCGGGCGCGATCACCGGGGTGCCCATGCCCGCGGCGAAGTCGATGCCCTGGTGCATCCGGCGGTAGCCGGAGATCGGGTGGCGACGGAAGCCGAACGAGGAGGAAACCCGGAAGCCGCGCTCCAGCGGGGTGCGCATGAAGGCCGAGCGGGTGTTCTTCCCGGTGGCGTCGAAATACTCGATCTTGTCGGAGCCGGGACGCTGGAAGCGGTAGAAGGCGACGCCCTTCAGCTCGGCGTACAGCAGGTCGCCCGAGTCGATGGTGCGGCCGCTCTCGGTCACGGTTCGGTCGAAGACGTAGCGGAACTCGTCGCTGGCCCGGATGTCCCGCTCGAGGTCGAACTTGTGCGAGAACAGGCGGGCGGCGGCGCGGGCGATGGCGGCCGGAGCCCCCTCTCGCCGGGCGGTGCGGGACAGCGAGCCCTCGACCTTGCCGCTCAGAACCACCGTCTCGTGGGTGACCTTTTCCTCGAGCGCGCGCAGGCGCAGGGCGCCGTCGAAGCTGCGCGACACCGTCAGCTGGCTGGCCGGGCCCGTGCGCATCGTCAGGCCGATCAGGCGGGCGTCGCCGCGCCCGCCGCGCGGCTTGGCGATGGCGGTCTCGAAACGCTGGCCGGCCGGGATCGAAGTCACGTCCATGGCGTTGGAAAGGGTGGCGGCGACCGCGGAGGCCTCTTCAGGCGCGATGCCGGTGCGGCGCACGGCCTGCTCGAAGGTCTCGCCGCGACGCACCTCGACCGGGATCGCCTCGGGGGCGCCAAGCCCTTCCGGCGCGCCGGCGGCGGCGAAGGCGCGCGCCTCCAGATAGGCGATCTCCGCGGCGCTGAGCGGCGGAGCCTCCTGGGCCTGGGCGGGCTGGTATACGCGACCGGCAAGCAGCGCCACCGAGATCGCCGCCACCGCCGTGAGGGCGTGCGGCGCGATGCGCATCGGTTGGCGACGTGGATCGAACTGAGCCATCGGTCCCCGAAATTCGACGACGCCAGTCGGCGCCAAAGCTACTGAAAGCAAGGATCGCGCCTGGCCGCCCCCCGGGGAACCGCCCTGCACGAGACAGGCCGTATAGCCCGTCCGTCCCATCATGGGAAGCGAGATCGTTACAACCGGTTAACCGGAGCCGTAGTCCGGGGTAAACCGGATGTGCACCCAGAGATGATCCTCAGCTTTCATCCGTGTATTCGCCACGGTTCCGCCGTCAATTGCGGGCGCCGTGGCGGAATGCAGACGCGCCTGACTCGACTTCACTCAAAGTGACCGTAAGGCCACTATACTGTGTCCCCGCCGGCACGCTTCTATTGTGTTCGGGAGATCTCCGGTTGTTCGCCGCCCTTTCCTCCGACACGCGGCTCCCGCTAAGGAGCGGCGCATGAGCGACCCGGCGCCCCCCGCCCCTGTCCGCCCCGCCCGCAGACCCCGGCGCGGCGGCCGCGCCCTGTCCGTACTCGCCGTCGTGCTCGGCGTCGCGCTGGTGCTGGTCGCCCTGCTTTACCTGAACCGGCGCGCCGCCACCCGCCAGGTGCTGGTCGGCTGGCTCGAGCAACAGGGGATCGAGGCGGAGATGGAGGTCGAGCGGGTCGAGCTCGACAGCCTCGTGGCCAGCCTGCGCATCGGCGACCCCGCCGACCCCGACGTCACGGTCGAACGGGTCGAGGTCGACTTCGCCATCGGCGCGCCGTGGTCGGCGCAGGGTCTCGGCGTCACGCCCGGCCGCATTCGCCTGGTCCGCCCTGTGATCCGGGCCCGCCTCGCCGACGGCGAGCTGTCCTTCGGCTCGCTCGACCCGCTGATCGAACGCTTCACGGCGCGACCGCCCCGCCC
>MGLK01000042.1:79263-87549 GCA_001794825.1 Caulobacterales bacterium RIFCSPHIGHO2_01_FULL_70_19
TGGCCACCGACTTCGGCCGGGCCGAGGTGCAGGGCGACGCCCGCATCGACGACGGCAAGCTGATGCGTCTCGTCGCCCGCATGCCCGCCGCCGACCTGCGCAGCGGCGACATCGCCGCCCGGCGTCTCGCCGCCAGCGTCGATCTGACCACCGTCGGAGACCGGGTCACGCTCAGGGCCGGGGCCGTGGCCGCTTCGGCCGACCTGCCGGGCGTCGCGGGCGAGGGATTGCGCCTCGGGATCGCCGGCGAGCTGCCCTCCCCCGACCTCAAGACCCGGCGCGGCGACGGACGCGCGCGGCTGCAGGCGCGGCTGTCCGCCGACCGGCTCGCCGGGGCCGACAGCACGGCCCGGGGACTGGTGGGGACCCTCGCCTTCGACGGGGCCACGGCGGGCTGGCTCGAGAGCTTCCGCATCGAGGGGACCAGCGACCTCGACGCCCGCGCCGATCGACTCTCCGGACCCGCGTCGGCGACCGCCCCGCGCCTGCGCCTCGCCGGCGCCCGCGCCCGTCTGTCCCGCGACGCCGACGGCGTCCGCTGGCGGCTCGACGGCGACGCCGCGCTCGCCGCCCGAACGGTCTCCGCCGCCGGCGTCGAGGCCGCCGATCTCGCCGTCGCCGCGCCGGGCCTCACCGTCGGCGGGCGAGACCAGGCGGTCGAGGCCCGCGGGCCGCTGCGACTGGCCGCCGGCCGGCTGGATTGGGGCGACCTGGCCCTGCGCCAGGTCCGCTCGTCGGCCACGCTCGACGTGATCGCCGACGCCGGACTGCGCGTCGGCCTCGACGGCCGGCTGCAGGCGGCCCACGGCGCCTGGCCGCTGTTCGGGCCGACCTCCCCCGACGACCTGCCCGACGTCGCGGCCATGAAGCAGGCGCTCGGCGACTTCGCCGTCGAGGTCCCCGCCTTCCGTCTCGCCACCGGCGCCTCCGGGACCCGCCTCGTCCTCGCCGCTCCCGCTCGCATCCGCCCCGCCAACGGCGGCCTCCTGACCCTCAGTCCGGCCCGGACGCCGATCTTCGCTGCGGCGGCGGGCGAGGCGGGCGGCGGCGCCTTCTCGCTCGCGGCTGCGCCCGGCCGCGGCCTGCCCGAGGCGGCCTTCGACGTGCCGCGCTGGCGGCTGACCCCGGGCGGCTTCGCCGCCAGCCTCGACGGGCGGGCGGCGCTCGATTTCGATCTCGGCCGCGGCATCCGGCTCGAGACCCGCGGCGAACTGGTCTCGGCCGGCGGCCGGCTCACCTACACCGCCGCCGGCTGTTCGCCGGTCTCGGTGGAGCGGCTGGAGCTTGGCGAGAACGACGTCACGGACCTGACCGGCGGCCTCTGCCCGGCCGACCAGCCCCTGCTCACGGCCCAGGGCGGCGCCTGGCGGTCCGAGGCGCGGCTGCAGGGCGTGGATCTCGACGCGCCCTTCCTCGCCGTCGGCGTGCGCAAGGCCGGCGGCGCCCTGACCGCCGTCGGCGGATCCCGGGGGATCGGCCTCGACCTGCGGGCGCGGGAGGCGACGCTCGTCGATCTGACCCGCCCCGCACGCTTCAACCCCGTGCAGGCCACGGGCGCGGCCCGACTGTCCGGCCAGCGCTGGGACGGCGCCTTCGACCTCGCCCGGGGCTCGGTTGAACTCGGCCGCCTGACCATCGCCCACGACGGCGCCGCCGGGGCCGGCGGCGTGGACATTTCCGCGCCGTCCATCGTCTTCGCCGAGGACGGCCTCCAGCCTGCCGATCTCAGCCCCATGGTCGAGGATTTCGTCGCCTCCCCGGCGACCGGCTCGGTCGGGTTCGAGGGGCGCGTCGACTGGCGCGACGGCGCCGAAGGCTCCAGCCGCGGCCGTCTCACCATCCCCGGGCTCGACTTCGTCAGCCCCGTCGGCCCGGTGAAGGGCCTCCGCGGAACCGTCGACTTCACCAGCCTGGCGCCCCTCGTCGCGGCGCCGGGCCAACGGCTCACCGCCGAGCGGCTGGAGTCGGTCGCCCCTCTCACCGACATCCAGCTGGTCTTCGGACTCGACGAGGCCGCCGTCACCATCGAGGGCGGCGATCTGGCCGCCGCCGGCGGCGTGCTTCGCGTCGAGCCCTTCGCAATCCCGCTGGGCCGCGGCCAGCCGTTCAACGGCGTTCTGGTGCTGGAGAACGTGCAGCTGGGCGAGGTCATCGCCGGGGCCGGCTTCGAGGACAAGGTGCAGCTCGACGCCGTGGTCTCCGGCCGCCTGCCGTTCACCTGGGATCCCGCCGTGGGGCTGCGCATCGCCGCCGGAACCCTCTACGCCATCCAGCCGGGCCGCCTGTCGATCCAGCGCGAGGCGCTCAGCGGGCTGGAGGCCGGGGGCGGCGGCGAGGCCGTGCCGCCCAACACCGTGCAGGACCTCGCCTACCAGGCCATGGAGAACCTGGCCTTCGACGTCCTCTCCGCCGAGGTGAACAGCCTCGACGAGGGCCGCCTCAGCGTCCTGTTCCGCATCCGCGGCCGCCACGACCCGCCGCAGCGCCAGGAGCTGCGCGTCTCCATCGCCGAGTTCATCAGCCGCGAGTTCCTCAATCGCGAACTGCCCCTGCCGTCGGGCACAGGCATCGACCTGACGCTCGACACCACCCTCAACGCCGACCAGCTCGTCGGCGACCTGTTGGAGTACAATCGCGCCCGCAACGGCGAGGCCGATCCGACGCCTTGATCCGGCCGGCTTCGCCGTTCAGAACCCGTTCACCCCGGATGGCGTTTAGATGCCGGCGATCCCGCATGGAGCCCTGATCATGACCCGGCAGAAGACGCGCAGAACCGTCGCCCTCCTCGGCCTCGTCGCCCTGGGCGCCGCCGCCTGCACGCCGACCGTCCGGCTGCAGGTCGACCCCATCCAGATCTACGCCAAGCTGGACGCCGACGTCCGCGTCCGCCTCGACCAGGAGCTCCAGCAGCTCCTGCGCGAGAACCCCAACCTCTTCTGATGCGAAAGGCCCCCCCGATGACTTTCCGCAAGCTCTTCGTCGTGACGGCCGCGGTCGCCGCCCTCGGCGTGGCCGCGGGCGCGGCCTTCGCCCAGACCGCCCAGCAGAAGTCGCTCGTCGACGCCGCCAAGGCGCGCGGCGAGGTCGGCGAGCTGGCCACCGGCTACCTCGCCTTCCGCACCTCCAGCGCCGACGCGGCCCTCGCCGCCGCGGTCGAGGCGGTCAACGAAGGCCGCCGCCAGGCCTACGCCCGGGCCGCCCAGGAGACCGGCGTTTCGGTCGACGTCGCCGCCGCCCGCGCCTTCGAGACCATCGTCCTGCCGCGCATCAGCTCGGGCCAGTGGTACCGCAACGCCCAGGGCCAGTGGGTCCAGCGCTGACGGAAACGGGCGCCGCCTGGGCCGCGCCTGCGGCCCGGACCTGTTGCTTTTCGCGCTGCACAATTGCATCAGCGGCGCGACACACGGACCCGGCCCCGCCGGGTGGCTACCCCGGCCGCCGATCCGCCGGGAAACCTGACACGCCCCGACCCTGACGCCCGGCTCCGGCCGGCGGCGGCGTTTCGTCGTTCGAGCAACAGATGTCCGTCTTCGCCTCCGCCCGCCAGCAATGGCTGGCCAATCCCCGCAAGGACCTCCTCGCGGGCACGGTCGTCGCCCTGGCCCTGATCCCCGAGGCCATCGCCTTCTCGATCATCGCCGGGGTCGATCCCGCCGTCGGCCTCTACGCCAGCTTCGTCATCGCCGTGACCATCGCCTTCACCGGCGGCCGCCCGGCCATGATCAGCGCCGCCACCGGGGCCATGGCCCTGCTGATGGTCACCCTCGTGCGCGACCACGGCCTCGAATACCTGTTCGCGGCCTCCATCCTGTGCGGCGTCATCCAGATCGGCGTCGGCCTGCTGCGCCTGGGCCGCTACATCAAGTTCGTCTCCCGCAGCGTGATGACCGGCTTCGTCAATTCGCTGGCCATCCTGATCTTCATGGCCCAGCTGCCCGAACTGATCGGGGCTGACTGGCAGACCTTCGCCCTCGTCGCGGCCGGACTGGCGATCATCTACGGCCTGCCGCGGATCACCCGCGCCGTGCCCTCGCCGCTCGTCGCCATCGTCCTGCTCAGCGGCTTCGTGATCTGGAGCGGCCTGGACGTGCGCACGGTCGGCGACATGGGCGAGATGCCCTCGACCCTGCCGATGTTCCACATCCCCGTGGTTCCCCTGACCTGGGAGACCCTGGCGATCATCGCCCCGGTGTCGGCCACCCTCGCCTTCGTCGGCCTGCTGGAAAGCCTGCTCACCGCCAACCTGCTCGACGACATCACCGACACCCCGTCCGACAAGGACCGCGAGACGCGCGGGCAGGGCATCGCCAACGTCCTGTCGCCGCTGTTCGGCGGCATGGCCGGCTGCGCCATGATCGGCCAGTCGATCATCAACGTCGCCTCCGGCGCCCGCGGCCGGCTGTCGACCCTGTGGGCCGGCCTGTTCCTGCTGTTCCTGATCCTCGTGCTGCAGGACCAGGTCGCCCGCATCCCGATGGCCGCCCTGGTGGCGGTGATGATCATGGTCTCGATCGGCGCCTTCGACTGGAAGTCGGTGCTGAACCTCCGCTCGACGCCGCCGCAGTCCTCCATCGTCATGGTCGCCACCACCGCCACCGTGGTCCTCACCCACGACCTGTCCAAGGGGGTGGTCCTCGGCGTGGTGCTGTCGGCCATCTTCTTCATGCGCAAGGTCGGCAAGACCATCGTCGTCGAGGAGATCCCCGTCCCCGAGGACGGCCGCCTGCGCTATCGCGTCAGCGGCAACCTGTTCTTCGCCTCGGCAGACCTGTTCGCCGCCAGCTTCGAGCACCACGGCCATCCGACGCGGGTCGAGATCGACCTGTCCGACGCCCACCTGTGGGACCTCACCGGCGTCGCCGCCGTCGACAAGGTGGTGTTCCGCTATCGTCGTCAGGGCGCCGAGGTCGTGGTCACCGGCATGAACGCTGCGGCCCGCACCCTCGTGGAGCGGGTCGGCCGCTTCGAGAAGATGCACCTTCCGGCCGGCGCGGCGGCGCACTGAGGGAACGACAGCGCCGGTTCGGGTGCTACTGTCCCGCCATGTCCGGCCTGACCCGCTTTCTGCTCAACCTGCTCCTCTCCCTGCTGGTCGCGGCCGTCGCGACCTGGGGCCTCGCCGCCGTCTGGCGCGCCATCGGCGGCGGCGACCTGACGATGCACGGCTGGATCGCCCTGTCGCTGGGCATCCTCGGCACGGTCGGCCTCGCCTGGGTGCTGATGGCCCTGGCCTTCAAGTCGGACCGGGAGGGCTGGGACGACCGCGTCGACAACACCTTCGATCCCGGCCGCGACCCGGGCGACGACTCTTGAGCCCGGGCCCTGCCCGCGCGATAGGTCGGCCATGACCGACCCGGCCGCCCCCTCCGACATCACCTATTCGGGCTATCTGGCGCTCGACGACCTGCTCGCCGCCCAGCATCCGCTGTCGGATCAGCACGACGAGATGCTGTTCGTCGTCATCCACCAGACCAAGGAGCTGTGGCTCAAGCAGATCCTGCACGAGGTGGCCCTGGCCCAGAGCCTGATCCGCGCCGGCGACCTGGTCCCCGCCTACAAGAGCCTGGCCCGGGTCAGCCGCATCCAGGCGGTGATGACCATGAGCTGGGACATCCTCGCCACCATGACCCCGGCCGACTACCTGCGCTTCCGCGGCGAGCTCGGGACCTCGTCCGGCTTCCAGAGCGACCAGTTCCGCCGCTTCGAATACATGCTCGGCCTCAAGGACCCGCGCTTCCTGCGCTTCCACACGCACCGGCCGCACGCCCACGCCGCGCTCGGGGCCGCTCTGGCCGCCCCCAGCCTGTATGACGACGCCCTGTCCCAGCTCGCCGCCGCCGGCCTGCCGGTGCCGGCCGAGGTGCTGAACCGCGACGTCAGCCAGCCCTACGAGGCCTCCGAAGCGGTCGAGGCGGCGTGGCTGGAGGTCTACCGCGACACCGCCCGCTGGTGGCCGCTCTACCAGCTGGCCGAGAAGCTGGTCGACCTCGACGACGCCCTGCTCACCTGGCGGCACAAGCACGTCGTCACCGTCGAGCGCATCATCGGCCGCCGCCCCGGCACCGGCGGAACCGCCGGCGTCGCCTATCTCGCCGAAACCCTGCACCGTCGCTGCTTCCCCGAACTCTGGTCCCTGCGCAGCAAGCTCTGAGGAGACGCCCGATGCGCCGCCCCGCCCTCGCCGCCGCCCTTGTGCTGACGCTCGCCGCGTGCGGCCGGAGCGAGCCGCCCGCCGCGCCCGAACCGGCCCCCCCGGCCGCGCCGCAACCGCCCGAAGCCCCCGCCGCCCCCGCGGCGCCGCCCCCGACCGCCGGCGCCGAGCGGCTGGCCTTCGTCGACGACGCCGGCGTGCCGCGCCTCCTGCTCGACTGCCTCGGCGGCCCCCGCCCGATGCTCCGCGCCAGCGTCGCGGAGTTCCGCAAGATCGGCAGCGAGGATCGCCTGACCCTCGGCGCCGGGAACGAGGCCTTCGCCCTCGTCGCCGACCTGGCCGACCCGTCGCCCGGCGTCGTCGCCTCGGGGGCCGTCGACCTCGACCTGCTGCGCCGCATCGGCGACCGCCGGCCGGTCTCGGCCGTCTACGGCGCCCAGTCGGTCGGCCCGCTGCGACCGGCCGACGGCATGGCCCCCGACGGCTTCGTGGTCCGCTGCCGGGCCCTCGCCGCGGCGCAGGCGCAAGCGCAACCATGACTTCCGGCCCCGCGTTCCGCTGGCGACCCGTTCCGGGAGCCAGACCATGTCCAACGCCAACCGCCACGACATCCACGTCCTCAACGGCCTGATCGGCGCTGCGCTCGACAGCGCCGACGGCTACCGCGACGCCGCCGGGGGCAGCGCCGACCCCGGCCACCGCGAGCTGTTCCAGCGCCGCGCCCTGGAGCGCCGCGCCCTCGCCGACGCGCTCGCCGCCGCCGTCCGTGAGCTCGGCGGCGAGCCCCACGCCGACGGCTCCATCCTCGCCAAGGCCCAGCGCGCCTTCACCGACGTGAAGCACGCCCTGCTGCGCGACGAACTGACCGTGGTCGGCGCCGTCGAGACCGCCGAGGACCAGGTCAAGGCCCGCTTCGAAAAGGCCGTCGACGACCCCGCCATCTCCGCCACCACCCGCGAAACCATCCGCCGCGCCTGGGACCAGATCCGCGACGGCCACGACCAGATGCGCGACCTCAAGCACAGCCTGCAGGGGCAGAGGGACGCCGGCAGCGGGCTGTATCCGCGGTAGGGGGCGGGGCCAGCTCAGCCAATCGGGCCCACCTCGGGACTTCACCTGACGCGCGCCGCGGAGGACCGCCGGATATGGGCTCAGTTCGCCTCAGGCGAGAGCATGCCGGGGTCGACAGCCTTGCCGGAGCGGACTTCGACCAGCGTCGCCTCTTCTGCAAGCGGAAGCACGAGCTCCCGGACGAGGCGGACGGCGAGCGAAAGTGACTGCAGTGCGGTCGCCCCGAAGATCGGCATCGGCTGGCCGGCGTAGCCCTCGATGAACACCTCGCAACGCCACGCAGGAAAGGGCTCAAACTGCCATTCCGGCGTCCCGATCCGAACCTCAAGAGAGGCGGTGCGCCCATCGGGCCACCGCCTCTCGAGGTTCCACCTCAGGACGAGTTCAGTTCCTGCAACCACGCAGGCAGCTTGCCGGATCGATGCTGTTATCGCCAAGGCGCGTGGCCTTGTGTGGCGGCTGTCGGGCGCCGCAGGGTATGGGTGAGGCAACGAAGAAAAAGGCCCCGGCGGTTTCCCGCCGGGGCCTTGTTCATTTCGAGATCCGAACGCCGGATCAGGCCTCGGTGTTGTCCGCGGCCGGGGTCTCGGCGACGCCGGTCTCCGGCACGGCGACCTCGCCCTTGACGGCGCGCTGGGTCTGGCGCTCGGCGATGCGGGCCGACTTGCCGCGGCGGTCGCGCAGGTAATACAGCTTGGCGCGACGGACGACGCCGCGGCGCTTGACCTCGATGGATTCGATGTTCGGCGACAGGATCGGGAAGACGCGCTCGACGCCCTCGCCGAACGAGATCTTGCGGACAGTGAAGTTCTCGTTCACGCCGCCGCCGGCGCGGGCGATGCACACGCCCTCGAAGGCCTGGACGCGTTCGCGCTCGCCTTCCTTGATGCGCACGTTGACGCGCAGGGTGTCGCCGGGCTGGAAGTCGGGGATGGCGCGCTTCTCGACGAGGCGGGCCTTTTCTTCGGCAGCGAGCTGCTGGACGATGTTCATGTCATTCTCCTCGGGCTTTTTCGCCCCTTGCCTGTAAGTTGGCGAGATGCGCCGCCCAGAGGTCCGGCCGC
>MGLK01000042.1:87570-98003 GCA_001794825.1 Caulobacterales bacterium RIFCSPHIGHO2_01_FULL_70_19
TCCTGGCGCCACCGTGCGACCTTCTTGTGGTCGCCCGACAGCAGGACCTCGGGAATGTCGAGCCCCTCGAAGGTCCGCGGTCGCGTGTACTGCGGATATTCCAGGAGCCCGTCCTCGAAGCTCTCCGAGCCCAGGCTTTCGGCCTGGCCCAGCACTCCGGGGATCAGTCTTACGCACGCCTCGATCGCGACCATCGCCGCCGCCTCGCCGCCGGCGAGAACCGCGTCTCCGACCGAGACCTCCTCGAACCCGCGGCTGTCGAGCACCCGCTGGTCCACCCCCTCGAAACGGCCGCACAGCACGACGATGCCGTCGGCCTGCGCCCATTCCTTCACCCGCGCCTGGGTCAGGGGCCGGCCCCGGGCGCTCATGTACAAAAGCGGCCGCCGCGGTCCGGAAAGGCTGTCCACCGCCCGGGCCACCACGTCCGCCTTCAACACCGCTCCCGGTCCGCCGCCCGCGGGGGTGTCGTCCAGGAAGCCGCGCCTATCGTCGGAGAACGCCCGGATGTCAAGGGTTTCGAGGCTCCACAGCCCCTTCTCGCGCCACGCCGTGCCGATCAGCGACACGCCGAGCGGCCCCGGAAAGGCTTCCGGAAACATGGTCAGGACGGTGGCGGTGAACATAGGGGCGAGGTTCCAGGGGCTAGGGGCTAGGGAATCGAGGAGAAGCGGCGGCGATGCGGGGCTCCCTAGCACCTAGCACCTAGCCCCTAGAACCTGATCCCTGGAACCTAGCAAACCTGCCCCGCCGCCCACCCCGACGACCAGGCCCACTGGAAATTGTACCCCCCCAGCCAGCCGGTGACGTCGACGGCCTCGCCGATCACGTACAGGCCGGGGACCGACTTCGCCTGCATGGTCTGCTGGTCCAGCTGGTCGGTGGCGATCCCGCCCAGGGTCACCTCGGCGGTGCGGTAGCCCTCGCTGCCCACCGGCTTCACCGTCCAGCGGTTCACCGCCTCGTCCAGCCGGCGCAGGGCCTTGTCGCCGACCTCGGCCAGCTTGCCCGACACGCCCTCGCGCTCGCACAGGCTCTCGGCCAGCCGGCGCGGCGTGATGTGGCCCAGCGCCGTGTGCACGGCCTGCTTGCCGTTCGCCGCCTTGGCCGCCTTCAGCGCCGCGAGCACGTCCACGCCGGGGGCCAGGGCGACGGTGATCGCCTCGCCCTCGCGCCAGTACGAGCTGATCTGCAGGATCGACGGCCCCGACAGCCCCCGGTGGGTGAACAGCAGCCCCTCCCTGAAGCTCGGCCTACCGCCCGGAGCCTGTCCTCGGGCCGCCCCTCGGGCGGGCCCGGGGGGGCTACTTGAGGCCGAGGACACCACCGCCTCCACCGACAGCCCCGCCAGCGGCGCCAGCGTCTCCAGCAGCCCCGCCTCGAAGGTCAGCGGGACCAGCCCCGGCCGCGTCTCCGTCACCCTCAGCCCGAACCGCCGCGCCGCGTCGTAGGCCCAGCCCGTCGCCCCCATTTTCGGGATCGACTTGCCGCCGGTGGCCAGCACCAGCGACCTCGCCCGCACGACCGACCCGTCCGACAGCGCCGCCTCGAAGCCCTCGCCCCGCCGCGCCACCCGGTCGACCCCGGTCCCCGTCCGCAGCGTCGCCCCGGCCTCGCGCATCCCGTCGGTCAGCATGCGGACGATCTGCCTGGCCGAGTCGTCGCAGAACAGCTGCCCCAATGAACGCCCGTCATGGGTCTTCTCGTGCCAGGCGATCCCCGCCGCCTCCACCCGCTTCAGGAAGTCGTGCTGGGTGAACCGCTTCAGCGCGCTGGTCGCGAAGCGCGGGTTCTCGCCCAGGAAGGCGTGCGGCCCGCAGCCCAGGTTGGTGAAGTTGCACCGCCCCCCGCCCGAGATGCGGATCTTCTCCCCCGGGGCCCGCGCATGGTCCACGACCAGCACCGAGCGCCCGCGCCGCCCGGCCTCCCACGCGCACATCATCCCGGCGGCGCCCGCGCCGACCACCAGCACATCGATCTCGAGGGGCTTCATCGCCCCGTCGTGACAGCCTGCCGGCGCGCGCGCAACTTCGCGCCCCAGCGGACCTCGAAGCTCTCCATGATCCGCGCCACCCGCATCAGCCGCGCGAAGTCCAGCGACCGCCCCCGCTCCGCCGCCCGCGCCGCCAGCGCCAGCACCGCCTCGAGGTTGCCCTCCGGATCGTTCCGGTCGAAGGCGAACCCCATCCGCTCGGCCCGCCCCTCCTCCGCCGGCAGCGGCGGCGGATGCGCCCAGCGGTACACCGCGTCGGGCCGGTCCATCTTGCGATAGCCGCGGCCGCGCGCCTGCCAGTGCAGCGCCGCCACGCTGACCCCGTGCTCGTCGGCCAGCGCCTGCGCCGCCTCGCCGCGCACATAGCGCTCCAGCACCGCGATCCAGGTCGCGTCGTCCAGCTTCGGATTCCCCGGCCGCCCGGTCCCGCCCCCCATGCGCCGATCCTCCTTCGATCCACGCCCAGCCTGACACAGCCGCTTCCCCCGGCGGGCAAAACACCGCGTTCCGTTGATTTTCCTGCCGAAATTCCGCGGACATCCGCGAACCGCCAGCAGGCCTCCCCCACAGGGGGAGGGTGGGTGAGGGCCGCCGCCCCCTATCCCTCCCCTTCAGGGGAGGGTCGCCGAGCCCCGCGAGGCGGGGTGGGGACGACTCAGCACCGGCGCGCCACCTCCGCCGCCCCCGCCCGGTCGCTCCGCGACCCCCCTCCCCGTCCCGGGGAGGGAGAAAAGCCCCCCGGACGCGCCCCGCGCGTCCGTCACGCCCGGCCCCCGCCGCCCGCCCGGGGCGCGGGTCAGGGACCGGCCCTGCGGGCCGGCCGCGCGAGCGGCGCGCAGCGTCCTTGAGGCGCGCCGGGGGCGGGTGGCCCACTCCACCGTTCCCGTGCCACCCTGCACCCCGCATGCGCTCCACCGTCGCCCGCATCCTCAAGGTCAACCACGGCGGCGAGCACGGCGCCTCGCGCATCTACGCCGCCCAGATCGCCGCCGCCCGCCTGCGCTGCCCCCACCTCGTCCCGGAGCTTGCCGAGCTGCTGGCGCACGAGCGCCGCCACGAACAGACCTTCCTCGCCCTGATGCCGTCCCGCGCCGCCCGCCCGTGCCGGCTGATGCCGCTGTGGGCCGTCGGCGGCTTCGCGCTGGGCCTGATGACCGGCCTGCTGGGCCGCACCGGCGTCTTCATCTGCACCGAGGCGGTCGAGCGCACTGTCCACCGCCACCTCGACCACCAGCTGGCCTGGCTCGCCGCCGACCCCGCCCGCGCCGACCCCGAGCTCTCCGCCGTCCTCGCCGCCATCCAGACCGAGGAGGAAGGCCACCTGACCTGGGCCGCCGACCGCCGACCCCGCCAGACCCCGCTCACCCGCGCCCTCTACGCCTCGGTCGCCGCCACGGTCGAGGCGTTGATCTGGCTGTCGACGCAGGGAGAGAGCGGCCGGCTAAGCCGGGAGATGGCCGGGCCCCCGGCATCGGTTTGAGCCACCCCCGGACGCGCCCCGCGCGTCCGCCACGCCCGGCCCCTGCCGCCCGCCCCGGCGCGGGTCAAGGACCGGCCCGGCGGGCCGGCCGCGCGAGCGGCGCGCAGCGTCCTTGAGGCGCGCCGGGGCGGGCGGCCCTCCACCTTGCTGGAGCTGACAAGGTGTAGGCGCGGCACGGGCTCCCTTTTATCGGGGGCGGAGCAGCACCTGCCGCCGCATGTGCTGCTGGAACGGGGATCCTCTGGGCGCGACCGAGCGGTGTGAGGGGGACGGGGCAATCACGTGAGGGCCTCGCGCCCGTCAGAAAACACCTACGGTCGACCCACGTTCGTCGAGAGCTTCTCTTTCTGGGCGAGCCTGATAACGTCGTTACAACTAAAGCGAGGTTGAGCGAGGAAAGCGCGTGAAAGGTTACATCTACATCAGCAGCCCCAATGCTGACCCGGCTCGAAACCGGAACCTGAATGATCCGATGTTCCGCAACCCTCCCACCCTCGGTGGATGTATGCCGAACATCAGGCGCCTTGTGCTTCCGGGGGACCACGTATTCGTCATCAGCGGGACCACCAGAGGGGTCCAACAATACGTCGTTGGCGGTTTTCAGGTAGCGGAAAAGATTACTGCTTTGGCCGCCTATGACCGATTTCCAGAGAACAGACTGCGGCGGGACGAGGATGGCCGGTTGGTAGGAAACGTTCTGGTCGATGGGGGTGGACAGCAGCACCCATTGGACACGCACGCTGCTGACACCTTCGCGAGCCGGATTGAAAACTATCTCGTCGGCACAAACCCGGTGGCTCTGGAAACACCAGAGGAGGTGGAGCGCGGCCGGAACGAAACACTTGACCGCCTGTCGCTCATTCTAGAGCGACCACGTGCCAACCGCGTCATCGACATCATGGGCCGATGGGCTAAGCTCGACGAAGCGCAAGTCGAACGAACCTTGGACTGGCTGCGCGGGATCAAGGCTCAACCCGTATAAATGGCTAACGTCGCTGCTACCCTTCGGGCCCTTTCGCTCAAATCGCACGAGATCGCAGCGCGAACTCGCCTCCCGCATGAGCGCGTGCAGGCGATCTTGGCAGGTAATCCAGTCACCGCATCAGAGCTTCGGGCACTCTCCCGCGGTCTGAAGCTCTCCATGCGGGCTTTCACGCCCACCGGATTGTCGGCGACCAACCAGGAGTTGGTGACCCGCTTCCGGGCACCGGGCATCTCAGAGTCGGAGCGAGAACCCACGCTGGACCGCCTGGCGGGGTTCGTGGATGCCGCCCTCAAAGTGCTCCCGAGCCGTGATCGCCTACCGGACTGGCATGGCAGGTTTGGTTTGCGCGCGCCTGAGTCCTATCCTGAGGCTGAGCGACTTGCGTCTGAGCTTCGCAAGCTCCTCTATCCTGGTCAGGCAGACAGCCCGGCGATCGACCTTCCTCAGCGCCTGTCGATGCTCGATGGCTTGATCGTCAGCCAACTCAAAAACTCAAAATACGAAGGGGCCTCTGTAGCGGCCGGTGGGTACCTCTTCATCTTTGTATCTCCACGCTTCCCCGCCAGAATGCTGTTCACGCTTGCTCATGAACTGGGTCATGTCGTCGCTCATCACTCTGTGCAGTCGGCTCATCTCGACTTGGCAAGCAACATAGGGACTTTCAGGAACCGTGCTGAGGGTTTTGCGGACGCATTTTCCTCGGCTTTTCTCCTTCCCTCCCATGCAGTTGGCGGAGCCCTACGTGAGATACGGCGCGTCATTGGCGCGACCGGCGATGAGATTGGCGATGTTGAAATACTCATCTTGGCTCGACTTCACGGAGTGAGCTTTGACGTTGCCGCGCGGCGGTGCGAGGACCTTGAACTTCTTCCCAATGGCGGCGCTGCTTCCCTCGCAGAATACCTCCGGAAGAACTACCGGAGCCCGGAGAAGCGGGCGGACGCACTACAGCTTCCCCCTCGAGAGGCTGTGCATTTTGATGCGGTCTCCCCCGTCTTGATGAAGCATGTTCATGAGAGCGTGGCGCAGGGAGCGACTTCCCCGTCGTGGATCGCCGATCGCCTCGGCACGTCAATCGAAAGTATCTACGAAACTCACGCATCTATGAGCGCGCATCGTGCATCTACTCATTGATGCCTGCGCCGCCATAAATCTCGCCAATTGCGGGAAACTCGCGATTGTGTGTGAGCTGCCCAACACACAAATCTGGCTCTCACCAATCGTTCTCGCTGAGTGCGGGCTGGGCTGTGCGGCAGAGATCATCTCACTTCAGGCGGCCGGTCGCATCCAGTATGTACCTGATGATGAGATTTCACCGGACAGGTTCCTGGAACTCGTAGCCGCACACGATATCGGCGACGGAGAACTTGAGTCCATTGCAGTCTGCGAGACCACGAACCGCCTCTTTTGCACCGACGATGCAGCGGCTCGGCGGCTCGCGACCCGCTTGCTGGGTCCGGAGAGCGTCATGGGGAGTCTTCGGCTTCTCAAGCTCGCTGTCGAAGCCGCTCTTCTGAAGTGCACCGATGCATTCGCCGGCTACGCCGAGATGCGCGACAGTGGCGGCTTCCTGCCCCAGCTTGAAGCCGACTTCTTCTGCAGTGGAGACGCAGGCTAAAGGATCACCGGCCAGAGGCTTGGGCGCTAGACACTTCCGGTAGGGCAATCGCCGCATCTCATAGGAGCACATCATGGCCGACAGCGATCGTCCGAAGAGCCTTCTCGAACAGTTCGATGCCGCCTACGCCAACGTGACGCTCGATAGACGCGATGTCTACGGTATTCCCGAAGATACATATCGCCGAATTGCAGCGATGCGGGCTATCGTGGACGAATGTCCCGACCCCCAAATCCGCGAAATCCTTGGCATGGTGGTCACGAAGGTGGTCCGGCTAGTCCAGACACCCGATCATCTCGATTCTTGGGTTGACGTCGCTGGTTATGCGCGGTGCGGCGTCATGCTCTTAAACGATCGCAATTCGTAGGCAGATGCGATGAGCATTGAGAGGAGAGTAAATCCTGCCTCAGGAGCTGTTGAGCTCTGGTGGACGGAAGCGAACCGGAAGGTCGCAGAAGAGCACCAAATGAGCTCTGTGCTCGAGCCTGCTGAAGGAGACCAGGTTGCCGTTTGTTGGGCCAACGGCCGAACACTTGGCAATATACGTGTTCACTCTCCGAGTCGCCAAGACCATTTCTCCGCCCACCGCGGCGAGAACGTAAACCTTCCCTGCGACTTCGTCTACGCGGGCAAGTATCGGCACGGAGCGGATCGCTGGTGGTGCCGGACCCATCAAAGTCATTGGGGCGTAAGAGCAGATATACTGGCCCTGCAAGCATCGGGCGTATTCCGATGTTCGGCTTCAGGCCAGCCGATGAACTATGTTGTCGATCCCTTCACGGTGAACCTCAACGACCACGCCGAGGTCGGCGTCTGGTGCTCCCTCCCAGCTGCGTTGGCTACAGCAGAGATTAAACCGCGCCCCCCGAAGATCCATGTCCATGTTCGTGACGCTCCGACAGCCGACAAACGTATCGACCGAGATTTTCCCGCGATTTCCGCGATCTATTCGCAGGAGGGGGGCCTGTTTTCCGACGGCCAGCCCATCCGCGTCGACATCACTCCACCGGCGGCCTTCGATTTCGTCTGCGCGCTTGAAACCGGAAGAGAGCTGGGGTGCATCAGTTGCCCTCGCTGTGGACACCCTCATCTCGACTTAGGAGATTTTGGGAAGACGCCACACCGAAAACACTTCTGCGCTAACTGCGGTCGAGACAGCACGTGGAGCAAGGATCCGATCATTTCGACTCCTCTGAAGCCATTGCACGACCGCTACTCTAGCCACCTCACCTGCGTAATGCCGGATCGAAGCCTGAACCTCGACGATTACACAGGCTGCAGTTACACGATTTGGGCATCGACACCCGCAATCGTTTGGACTGCGGCTAGACCCCAAGAATACGGAATCCATGTCCACGTCCACAGAGGCATGGAACGAATAGTCGATGAGACTTTTGGGGAGGTCATTCTCGACGGGAAACCGCTCGTCCGGGAAGACCTACTTCAAAGAATGATCGAAAGAGCAGTGGTTTAAGCGTTCCCGGCCCCCTAATGCGCCTCGTCCCAGTTCCCCGCCGCCCGCGCGTCCACCACCAGCGGCACGCTCAGCGCCACCGCCGGCTCGGCCGCCCCCTCCATGACCCGCCGGATCACCGCGATGGCGCGCCCGGCCTCGGCCTCCGGCGCCTCGAACACCAGTTCGTCGTGCACCTGCAGCAGCATCTTCACCCCTGACAGCCCGGCCGCCTCCAGCGCCCCCGGCATCCGCACCATGGCTCTCCGGATGATGTCCGCCGCCGCGCCCTGGATCGGGGCGTTGATGGCCGCGCGCTCGCCGAAGGCCCGCTCGGCGGCGGACTTGGACAGGATGGCCGGGATGTGGATGCGGCGCCCGAACAGGGTCTCGACCCGGCCGGTCTCGCGCACCTTCGCCTTCATCGCGTCCATGTAGGCGCGGATGCCGGGGAAGCGCTCGAAGTAGGTGCGGATGTAGGCCCCGGCCTCGCCCTGGTCGATGCCCAGCTGGTTGGCCAGGCCAAAGGCCGAGATGCCGTAGACGATGCCGAAGTTGATGGCCTTGGCGCGGCGGCGCGTCTCGGGGTCCATCTCGGCCAGCGGCACGTTGAACATCTCGCTGGCGGTGGCGGCGTGGATGTCCAGCCCGGCGGCGAAGGCGCGCTTCAGCTCGGGGATGTCGCCGATGTGGGCCAGCAGGCGCAGCTCGATCTGGCTGTAGTCGGCGCTGATCAGCACATGGCCGTCGGCGGGGATGAAGGCCTGGCGGATCTGGCGCCCGGTCTCGGTGCGGATCGGGATGTTCTGCAGGTTGGGGTCGGAGCTGGCGAGGCGGCCGGTGGAGGCGGCGGCCAGCTGGTAGGAGGTGTGGATGCGGTCGGTGGCCGGGTCCATGGCCTCGACCAGGGCGTCGGTGTAGGTGCCCTTGAGCTTGGACAGCTGGCGCCAGTCCAGCAGCACCCGCGGCAGCTCGTGGGTCAGGGCCAGCTCCTCCAGCACGCTGGCCTCGGTGCCCCACTGGCCGCTGGCGGTCTTGCGGCCGCCGGGCAGGGCCATGTCGCCGAACAGGATCTCGCCGATCTGGCGCGGCGAGCCGACGTTGAACGGGCGGCCGGCCAGCTGGTGGGCGCGCTGCTCCAGCTCGGCCATGCGCAGGCCGAACTCCGAGGACAGGCGGCGCAGGCGGTCGGGATCGACGCGGACGCCGGCCCGCTCCATCTCGGCCAGCACGGCGGGCAGGGGCCGCTCGAGGTCTCGTAGACCGTGACCAGGCCCTCCTCCGCCAGCCGCGGCTTGAGCAGCCGCCACAGGCGCAGGGTGACGTCGGCGTCCTCGGCGGCGTAGCAGGTGGCCGGCTTCAGCTCGACGTGTTTGAAGGATTTCTGCGCCTTGCCGGTCCCGGCCACCGCCTTGAAGGTCGTCGGTTCGTGGCCGAGGTGGCGCCTGGCCAGCTCGTCCATGCCGTGCGGATGGCGGCCGCCGTCCAGCACGTAGGAGATCAGCATGGTGTCGTCGATCGGGGCCACGCGGACGCCGCGGCGGGCCATGACGGCGAGGTCGTACTTGATGTTCTGCCCCACCTTCAGCACCGCCGGGTCCTCCAGCAGGTCCTTCAGCCGGGCCAGGGCCGTGGGCTTGTCGATCTGGGCGATCGGCTCCGGGGCCGGGCCGTCGCCGAACAGCCCCTCCCCCGCCTGCGGCGGCGCCTCGTGGGTCAGGGGCACGTAGCAGGCCTGGTTGGGGCCGACGGCCAGCGAGACGCCGCACAGGCCCGCGTGGGTGGCGCTGAGCGAGTCGGTCTCGGTGTCGAAGCCGACCACCCCCGCCTCGCGGGCGCGGGCGATCCAGCGGTCCAGCGCCTCCAGGGTCTGGACGCATTCGTAGGCCTCGACGTCGAAGCTCTGGACCTCGGCCGGGGCCGGGGCGACGTCGCCGTAGCGCGGGGCCATGACCGGGGCCGAGGGCGTCTTCGGCCGGGCGGTGAAGGCCGAGCCGTCCTTGGCCGGCGCCTTGCCGTCGCCGACCCGGGCCCGCAGGCCGCGGAACTCCATGCGGTCGAGGAACTCGCCCAGTTTCTCCGGGTCCGGGTCGCGGACGGCGAAGGCCTCGATCGGCTCGGGGGCGGGGGCGTCGCAGGTCAGGCGGCACAGCTCGCGCGACAGGCGGATCTGGTCGGCGAATTCGATCAGGGTCTCGCGCCGCTTGGGCTGCTTGATCTCGTGGGCGCGGGCCAGCAGGGTGTCGAGGTCGCCGTACTCGCCGATCAGCTGGGCCGCGGTCTTGGGGCCGATGCCGGGGGCGCCGGGGATGTTGTCGACGCTGTCGCCGATCAGGGCCTGGACCTCGACCACCTTGTCCGGGGTGACCCCGAACTTCTCCAGCACCGCCTCCTCGGCCAGCTTGCGGTCCTTCATCGGGTCCCACATCACCACCGAGGGCCCGATCAGCTGCATCAGGTCCTTGTCGGAGCTGACGATCACCGCCTCGCCGCCGGCGTCGCGCGCCTTGCAGGCGTAGGTGGCGATCAGGTCGTCGGCCTCGTAGCCGGGCAGCTCGACGCAGTGCACGCCGAAGGCGGCGGTGGCCTCCCGGACCAGCGGAAACTGCGGGACCAGGTCCTCGGGCGGGGCGCTGCGGTTGGCCTTGTACTGGTCGTACATCTGGTTGCGGAAGGTCTTCTCCGAATGATCGAAGATCGCCACCAGGTGCGTCGGCCCGTCCGGCCCCCGCATGTCCCGGATCAGCTTCCACAACATGTTGCAGTAGCCCTGCACCGCCCCCACCGGCAGCCCGTCAGACTTCCGGGTCAGGGGCGGCAGGGCGTGGTAGGCGCGGAAGATGTAGGCCGAGGCGTCGATCATCCACAGCCGGACGGCCGGCCCGTCCTGGGTAAGCGGGCGAT
>MGLK01000042.1:98025-146863 GCA_001794825.1 Caulobacterales bacterium RIFCSPHIGHO2_01_FULL_70_19
CACCGCTTCGCCGTCAGGAGATCCAGGTGTTGCGGCACTCGCCGACGGTCCAGCCGGCGAAGCCGGAATGGACGCGGCACTCGTAGCCCATCCCCGCCAGCGGGCCGTGCAGGATGCCGGTCTCGACCACCGCGCCGCGACCGTCGTAGCGCGGCTGTTTGAAGGACACCCACTGCACGCGGTCGCCGGGGCGATGCGGCCTGTCCGGATCGTGGACGGCGGGGAAGCTGAGGCCGTGGCGGCTCCAGTCGCATTGCGGGGCCCAGCCGGAGCCCTCGTCGTCCAGCCACAGCGGCGGCGGCAGGTTGTCCGTGGCGTTGAAGCGGTAGTGCTCGCGGGCGACGGCGGCGATCACCGCGCAGTCGTCGCCGACTCCGGCGGAGGCCGGACCGTCGGGCGAAGGCCCGGCGCCCGGCGTGGCGCAGCCGGTCAGGAGCATGGCGGCGGCGGGAAGGGCGAGGCGGCGCATGCGGCAGCTCCTATTTCGAGCGAAGGCCCGAGATGGTCCGGCCCGGCGCGATGTCCTCGGCCGAGGTGACCAGGTGAACGAGGGCCGGTCGGCCGGCGTTCCGGGCCGCCGCCAGGGCGGCCGGGAAATCTTCGGTCCGCTCGCAGCGCACGCCGAAGGCGCCGAAGGCCTCGGCCCAGGCGACGAAGTCGGGGTTCCTCAGATCGGTGGCGATGGTCCGCGAGGCGCCCGGATAGTGGGTCTCCTGGTGCATGCGGATGGTGCCGTAGGTCCCGTTGTCGACCACCACGACCACGGCGTTGATCCCGTACTGGACAGCGGTGGCCATCTCCTGCCCGGTCATCAGGTAGTCGCCGTCGCCGGCGATGCAGATCACCTCCCGGTCGGGGTGCACGCTTTTCGCCGCCAGGGCTGCCGGATAGCCGTAGCCCATGGCGCCGGAGGTCGGGGCCAGTTGGGTGCGGCGGGCGCGATGGCGATGAAAGCGGTGCAGCCAGGCGGCGAAATTGCCGGCGCCGTTGGTGATGATGGCGTCGTCCGGCAGGGCCTCGGCGAGGTGGCGGATCACCTCGCTCATGTTCACCGCGCCGGTGACCTCGACCGGCTGGATGAAGCCCTCGTAGTCGGCCCGGGCGGCGGCGGCCTCGTCATGCCATGTCCGCCCCGGGTCGATCTGCGACAGGGCGAGCGCGGCCAGCGAATTGTCGGCGGCGGCGGCCAGCAGGGGCGTCCACACCCGGCCCAGCTCCTCCGGACCCGGATGAACGTGGATCAGGGTCTCCGCCGTGCGGGCGCGGTCCAGCAGGGTGTAGCCCTGGGTCGGATTCTCGCCGAGGCGCGCGCCGATGGCGAGGATCAGGTCGGCCGCCTTGACCCGGGCGGTCAGCTTCGGATTGCAGCCGAGGCCGAGGTCGCCCGCGTAGTTGGAGCGGTCGTTGGAGACCAGGTCCTTGCGGCGGAAGGACAGGGCGAGCGGCAGCCCCAGCCGCCCGGACCAGTCGGCGATCGCGGTCGTGGCCGCGTCGGTCCAGCCCGAGCCGCCCAGCACCAGCAGCGGCCGTTCCGCCTTCGACAGGCGTTCGCGCACCTCATCCACGAAGGCCGGGTCCGGCGCCGCCTTCGCCGGCGTCACCGGCCGGACCGGGGCCGGACCGCCGTCCTCGTGCAGGATGTCCTCGGGCAGGGCGACGACCACCGGGCCCATCCGGCCCTGCAGCGCCGTGGCGAAGGCCCGTTCGACCACCTCGACGGTGCGCCCGGGGCTCTCGATCTCGGTCGCCCACTTGGCCAGGCCGCCGAACACCTCGCGGTAGTCGACCTCCTGGAAGGCGCCGCGGCCGCGGTCGGTCAGGGCGATCTGGCCGACGAACAGGATCATCGGCGTGGAGTCCTGGTGCGCCGTGTGCACGCCGATGGAGGCGTGGGTGGCGCCCGGCCCGCGCGTCACCATGCAGACGCCCGGCTTGCCGGTCAGCTTGCCGTACGCCTCGGCCATGTTGGCGGCGCCGGCCTCGTGGCGGCAGGCGATCACCTCGATGCGGTCGCGCACGTCGGCGAGGGCGTCGAGCACGGCCAGATAGCTCTCGCCCGGCACGCAGAAGACGCGGTCGATCCCGTTCATAACGAGGGTCTCGACGAGGCGGCGGGCGGCGGTGTTCGCAGGCTGGGTCATGGCCCCGCCGTTAGCAGATCGCCCCCCGGCTTGGCCATGCAACCGAACGGCCACGCTTGCGTTCACGGCCAAGGTTCAATCCCAGCCCCCGCAGAAACCATGAAGAAGATCGCCGTCCTGTCCCTGATCGCCGCCGCCCTGACCGTGTCGGCCTGCAACACCATCTCGGGCATCGGCCGTGACGTGCGGGCCGCGGGCGACGCCGTCACCACCGGCGCCGAGAGGGCGAAGAATTAGGCGTCGTAGCGGACGCCGGTGAGGTAGAGGCCCTCGGCCGGGGCCACCGGGCCGCACGCCTTGCGGTCACGGGCCGCGAGGGCCGCGGCCACTTCCCCCACGGCCCAGCGGCCGAGGCCGACCTCGGCCAGGGTGCCGGTCATCGAGCGCACCTGCCGGTGCAGGAAGCTGCGCGCCTCGAACACCAGATGCACCTCCTCGCCAACGCGCGTCACGGTGGCGACGTCCAGCGTCTTCTCCGGCGACGCCGACTGGCAGCCGGCGTCGCGGAAGGTGGTGAAGTCGTGGAAGCCGACCAGGGCCTGCGCCGCCGCGTGCATGGCCGCCGCGTCGAGCGGCTTCTTCACATGCCAGACGCGGCCGAGATCCAGCGCCGGACGACCGGGCCGGTTGAGGATGCGGTACAGATAGCGCCGCCCGACGGCCGAGAAGCGGGCGTGCCAGTCGGCATCGACCTCCATGCAGTCGAGCACCGCCACCTCCTCCTCGACGAGGTGGGCGTTCATCGCGTTCATCACCGTCCGCGCCGGCCACGCCTTGTCCAGATCGAAGCTGACCACCTGGCCGGTGGCGTGAACGCCGGTGTCGGTGCGGCCGGCGGCGGCGATGCGCACCGTCTGGCCGGAAAAGGCGGTGATGGCCGCTTCCAGCGCGCCCTGCACCGTCGGCTGTCCGGCCTGGGCCTGGAAGCCGTTGTAGCCCGAGCCGTCGTACTCGACCGTCAGCCGGTAGCGGGGCATCAGCCCAGCACCGTTCCGGCCGGAATGGCGAAGCCGCGCAGCATCTCTTCGGCCGGCTGGGCCGCCTTGCCCGGCCGCTGCACCGTCAGCAGTCGCACCACGCCGTCGCCGCAGGCCACGCGCAGGCCGCCGTCGAGCACCTCGCCCGGCGCGCCCTCGCCCGGGCCGGACACGCGCGACATCAGGGCCTTGATGCGGACCGGGCCGTCGGGCCCCGGCGCCTCGAACCAGGCGCCCGGGAACGGCGACAGGCCGCGAATATGGCAGTCGATCTCGGCCGCCGGGCGGGTCCAGTCGATGCGCGCCTCGGCCGGGGTGATCTTGCGGGCGTAGGTCGGTTGGCCGGTCTGGGGCACGCCCTCGACGCCGCCGCGCTCGATGGCCGCGAGCGCCCGGGGCCACAGGCTGGCGCCGACGTGGGACATGCGTTCGGACAGGGTCGCGGCGGTGTCGTCGGGCCGGATGTCCATCACCTCGGACAGGAGGATCGGGCCCTCGTCGAGACCTTCGGACATGCGCATGATCTGCACCCCGGTCTGGCGGTCGCCGGCCATGATGGCGCGCTGGATCGGGGCGGCGCCGCGCCAGCGCGGCAGCAGCGAACCGTGCAGGTTGAAGCAGCCCAGCCGGGGCGCCTCCAGCACCTCGGGTTTGAGGATCTGGCCGTAGGCGACCACGCAGGCGGCGTCGAGATCGAGGCTCCTGAAGGTCTCGATGGCGTCGGCGGCCTTCATCGAGGCGGGGGTGAACACCGGCAGGCCCATGGTTTCAGCGAAGGCGTGCACCGGCGAGGGGGTCAGCTTCCGGCCCCGCCCCTTAGGCTTCGGCGGCTGGCTGTAGACGGCCACCACCTCGTGGCCCGAGGCGATCAACTCGGCCAGCGAGGGCACGGCGAAGTCGGGGGTTCCCATGAAGGCGAGGCGCATGGCGACGGTCTAATCGACCCTGTCGCCGTTGTCTCGGCCGTCCACCCGGAATGTCGCTGTTGTCGCCCGTCCGATATAGCGCTTCGGACTCAGTCCCAGCGCGTGAAGACGCCGCCGCCCTCGTCCCACTCGCCGCCGGCGTCGAGCGCGTCGTCGAACTGCAGCAGGCGATCCAGAACGATGCCGGCGATGACGCCCACGGCGGCGACGCCGACCAGAGAGATCAGGCTGGCGACGCCGACCTTCTCGTTGCGGGTCATGCGGCGGCGGCCGTCGGGGCCGACGATGCGGTCGGGTCTGCGCTTGAGCCGGGGCATCAGGCCGCCAGCCTCGCGGCCTTCTTGACCTTGGCGACGGCGCGGTCGCGCTTCAGTCGCGACAGATGGTCGATGAACAGCACGCCTTCGAGGTGGTCCATCTCGTGCTGGATGCAGACGGCGTAGAGCCCCTCGCACTCCTCCTCGACCTGCTCGCCGGCGTAGTTGAGGTAGCGGACCCGCACCCGGGCGGGGCGTTCGACGCTGTCGAAATATTCGGGCACCGACAGGCAGCCCTCCTCGTAGGCGAACAGCTCGTCCGAGGCCCAGACGATCTCGGGATTGACGAAGTAGCGGGGATTGGGCCGGCGCTGCGGCTCCTCCTCGCCCTCGCCGGCCTCGGCCTCGGG
Source organism: Caulobacterales bacterium RIFCSPHIGHO2_01_FULL_70_19 (assembly GCA_001794825.1). Lineage (GTDB taxonomy): Bacteria > Pseudomonadota > Alphaproteobacteria > Caulobacterales > Caulobacteraceae > Brevundimonas. Next base: position 102,737 of record MGLK01000042.1, read on the forward strand.
CGCGCCGTCGCCGAGGTCCATGACGATGACCCGGCGCGTATCGCCGATCTGCACCGCCGCCAGGCCGATGCCCGGCGCCGCGTACATGGTCTCCAGCATGTCGTCCATCAGACCGCGCAGCTCGTCCGTCACCGGCCCCTCGACCGGGGTCGAGACCTGCTTCAGCACCGCCAGGTCGGCGGGGTTGTCGATGGTGAGGATGCGACGGAGAGCCATGCCCGCGAGGTAGTCGCGACGGACCCGAAGGTCAAGATTTCCGAGTCTTCCGCTGGGTTATGCGGCGACGCCGGGGAGCAGCCGCGGCCGGCCCGTTTCGTCCAGCGCCACATAGGTGAACACGCCCTCGGTCACCCGCACCGACCGCGACTGGGCCACGTTGCGCGAGCGCTTCCACGCCTCGACATGGACCCGGATCGAGGTGCGGCCGGTCTTCAACACCCGCGCGTAGATCGACACCTCGTCGCCCACCGCCACCGGCTGATGGAACACCATGCCGTCCAGGGCGACGGTGGCGCAGCGGCCCTGGGCGATCTCGAACGCCGGCGTGGCGCCGGCGAGGTCCATGTGCGCCAGCAGCCAGCCGCCGAAGATGTCGCCTTCGGGGTTGGTGTCGGCGGGCATGGCGATGACCCGACCCACGGGCTGGCCGGACGGCTGCGTCGGAAGGTCGGCGACGTCGGTCACGCGCGGCGGCTCCGGGGATGAGGGAAAGGAAGGTGGCGCACCCGACACGATTCGAACGTGTGACCTTTGCCTTCGGAGGGCAACGCTCTATCCAGCTGAGCTACGGGTGCGTGCGCCGGCCGGGGCCGGGAGGAATGGCCTCTACAGCAGGAGCGCGCCGCCCTCAATCCCGAATGCGTCCCCGGCGAACCTCGGGCGCGTCCGCGGGTTTGCAGGCTGGAAACGGTGGGAGGACCTGAATGCGCGCGTTCCTGATCGGCCTTTGCGCCCTTGTCGGCGCCTGCGCCACGAGCCCGGCGGCGCCGGCAGGGCCGGGCGGCGACACCCTGGACGCCATCGCGCGCGACTACGTCGCCTTCACGCTCGAGATCGGCGAGCGCGAGCCGGGGTATGTCGACGCCTATTACGGCCCGGCTGAATGGGCCGAGGCGGCGAAGGCGAACCCGCGCACCGTGCCGCAGCTGATCCAGGGCGCCGCAACGCTCACAGAGCGGCTGGAGGCCATCTCCACGGCCGGCGCCGATCCAGCCATCGTGCAGCGGAAGAAGTACCTGCTGGCCCACGTGTCGGCGGCGGCGGCCCGCCTGCGCATGCTGTCGGGAGAGCGGATGGGCTTCGCCGACGAGGCCGAGGCCCTGTTCGGCGTGCGGCCCGAGCTGCCGCCGTTGTCCAGCTTCGACCCGGTGCTGGCCGAGATCGACGCCCTTCTGCCCGGCCCCGGCTCGCTGACCGAGCGGGTCACCGAGTTCAAGTCGCACTACGTCATCCCGAAAGACCGGCTGCAGGCGGTGATGGACGCCGCCATCGCCGAATGCCGGGCGCGCACCGCGCGGCACATCGAACTGCCGGCCAACGAGAATTTCACCCTCGCCTTCGTCGGCGACAAGCCGTGGTCCGGGTACAACTACTACCAGGGCGATGCGCAGTCGAAGATCGAGATCAACGCGGACTTCCCGATCTACACGGAACGGGCGATCGACCTGGGCTGCCACGAGGGCTATCCGGGCCACCACGTCTACAACGCCCTGCTGGAGCGGACCTTCGTGCGCGAGCGCGGCTGGGTGGAGATGAGCGTCTATCCGCTGTTCTCGCCGATGAGCTTCGTGGCCGAGGGCAGCGCCAACTACGGCATCGACCTGGCCTTCCCCGGCGACGAGGCGCTGGCCTTCGAGCGCGAGGTGCTGTTCCCGCTGGCCGGGCTGGACCCGGCGACGGCGGAGAAGAAGGCCGAGCTGCAGGGCCTGCTGCGCCGTCTGGCGCGGGCGGAGTACACCATCGCCGACGCCTACCTGGCCGGCCGGATAGACCGGGACACGGCCATCGACCAGCTGATGACCTACAGTCTGTCGCCGCGCGACAAGGCGACCCAGCGGCTCCGCTTCATCGACACCTACCGCAGCTACATCATCAACTACGGCCTCGGCCGGGATGTGGTGCAGGCGTGGGTCGAGGGGCAGGGCGGCGACCGCTGGGACGCCATGGAGACGCTGCTGTCGAGCCAGATCCTGCCGGTCGACCTGCTCTGAGCGGCGTCACTGCGCCAGCATGCCGCCGTCGATCTTGAACTCGGCGCCGGTGACGAATTTCGACTCGTCCGAGGCGAGATAGAGGACGCAGTACGCCACGTCGTCGGGCTCGCCGATGCGCTTCATCGGGATGCCCCGGGCCAGCTTCTCGTGGGCCGCCGCCTCGTCGCCGCCGGACATGGCCACGAAGGGGTCGAGGATCGGCGTCTTGATGAAGACCGGGTGGACCGAATTGCAGCGCACGTTCCAGCCGGCCTTCGCCGCCTCGAGCGCCACGGTCTTGGTGTACATCCAGACGGCCGCCTTGGTCGCGTTGTAGGCTCCCATGCCGGGCGCCGCGGCGAGGCCGGCCACCGAGCTGATGTTGACGATCGAACCGGCGCCGGAGGCGCGCAGATGCGGCAGGGCGTGCTTGCAGCCCAGCATCACGCTCTCGAGATTGATCGCCTGCACCCGGCGCCAGTTCTCGAGCGTGTCCTGCTCGGCCCAGACCAGCGAGCCGCCGATGCCGGCGTTGTTGACCAGCACCGACAGGCCGCCCATTGCGGCGACGGCCTGCCCGATCACCGAAACCCACTGCGCCTCGTCGGTGACGTCGTGGGCGAAGGCGACGGCGGCGCCGGGGCGGTCGGCGTTGATCTCGTCGGCCAGCGCCTGGACCCCCTCCAGATTCAGGTCGGTGAGGGCGACCTTCGCCCCTTCGCGCGCCATCATCCGCGCCATGGCCTGGCCGAGACCGCCGGCGGCGCCGGTGATCAGGGCCGCCTTCCCCGCGAGCCGGCCGTTCATTTCGCCCCCGCGGCGGCGGCGTCGATGAAGCGGGCCATGTCGACGTCGCGGGCGGTCACGCCGCCGGCGTCGTGGGTGGTCAGCAGCACCTCGACCCGATTGTAGACGTTCGACCATTCGGGGTGGTGGTCGACCTTGTCGGCGTGGAGCGCCACCCGCGTCATGAAGCCGAAGGCGGCGTTGAAGTCGGCGAAGGTCAGCGACCGGGCGATGGCGGGGCGGTCGCCCTCCGCCTGGCGCCAGCCGGGCAGATCCCGCAGCACGGCGGAGATGTCGAGAGTGTCGGTCATCGGATCCTCCTGTCTCCGCCTATCCCGCCGGGCCGCGCGCCACAAGCCGGTGCGGCTTCACCGGAACACGCGGCGAAGCTTGGCGTTATGTGCGCGGGCTGGGCGGAGGAGGATGCATGGAGAACCTGTGGCTCGCCGCTTTGGCCGCCCCCGACCGGGAGCGGCTTGAACCCCATCTCGAGGAACGGGCTTTCCGCCAGGGGCAGACGCTTTACGAGGCAGGCGAGGCCGTGGAGGCGGTCTGGTTTCCGCTGAACGGCGTGGTGTCGCTGATGACCCTGCTCGCCGACGACCGGATGGTGGAGACGGCGGTCATCGGTCGCGAGGGCCTGGTCGGGGTGACCTGCGGACCGCTCAACGCCCGCGCTTCGAGCCGCGCCATCGCCCAGATCGACGGCTCGGCCGCCTGCTGTCCGGCCGACGTCTTCTCGGCCGCCCTGGCCGAGAGCGACCAGATGCGCGACGCCCTGTCGCGCTTCACCGAGAGCCTGCTGGCCCAGGTGCAGCAGAACGCCGCCTGCAACGCCCAGCATCGGCTCGACGAGCGGCTGGCCCGCTGGCTTCTCACCGTCCACGACCGGGCCGACGGCGACCGCTTCGCCCTGACCCAGGCCGACATCGCGGGCATGCTGGGCGTGCGCCGGGCCACGGTCAGCGAGGTCGGGTCGGAACTCGAGGGCAAGGGACTGATCCGGCGCGGCCGCGGCTGGGTGCAGGTGCTGGACCGGCCCGCCCTCGAGCGCGCCTCGTGCGGCTGCTACGCCATGGTGCGGTCGGTGATGAAGGATCTCGGGGTGCCCCGGCCGAACGGCCGCCACTGAGACCTCCGCTGCGGCCAAGCGGACGGATGACGCCGCCGCCGCGAGCGGCTAGACCGCTGCTCATGACCGACGCCGCACCGCCTCCCGGCAAGACCTCGTCCTTCGGCTTCCGTGACGTCGACGCGCGCGAGAAGGTGCAGCTGGTGCGCGGCGTGTTCGACAGCGTGGCGTCGAACTACGATCTGATGAACGATCTGATGAGCGCGGGCGTGCACCGGCTCTGGAAGGACGCCGCGGCGGCGAAGCTCAACGCCCGTCCGGGCGAGACCATCCTCGACGTGGCCGGCGGCACCGGGGACATGGCCCGGCGCTACGCCCGCATGGCCCGCCGCGCCCAGGAACGCCGCGGCGGGTCGGACGCTTCGGTGATCGTACTCGACTACAACGCCGAGATGATCATGGCCGGTGTGAACAAGGGCGGCGAGCCGGAGATGAGCTGGACCGTCGGCGACGCCATGGCCCTGCCGCTGCCGGACAACACCGTCGACGCCTATTCGATCAGCTTCGGCATCCGCAACGTGGCCGACATACCGCAGGCTCTCCGCGAGGCGCGCCGGGTGCTGAAGCCGGGCGGCCGGTTCATGTGCCTGGAGTTCTCGCGCCCGATCGCGGGCCCGATCCGCAAGGCCTACGACGCCTGGTCCTTCCACGCCATTCCGCGCATCGGCGACTGGGTCGCCAAGGACCGCGACAGCTACCAGTACCTGGTCGAGAGCATCCGCCGGTTCCCCGACCAACAGACCTTCAAGGGCATGATCGAGGCCGCCGGCTTCAGCCGGGTGTCGGTGACCAACCTGTCCGGCGGCGTCGCCGCCATTCACTTCGGGTGGGCGATCTGACCGGACGGATCGACCCCGCGACGCCGCCGCCCCCGCCGGCGACCCTTCCGGTGCGACGGCCGGTGGAGTCCTTCGTGCGCCTGCTCGGCTGGCTGGGCGTGCTGATCCGACACGACGCGCTGGCGCCGCGCGAGATCACTCCCCTGCTGCCGGTCTGGGCCCGCTGGATGGCCCACCTGCTGCACCTGTTCGCCGGACGCGAGGGGCGCGAGGGACGCCCCGGGCAGCGGCTCGGCAAGGCTTTCGAACACCTCGGCCCGGTGGCGATCAAGCTCGGCCAGGTGCTGGCCACCCGGGCGGACATCTTCGGAGTCGAATTCGCGCGCGACCTCGGCCGGCTCAAGGACGCCCTGCCGCCCTTCCCCGTCGACCAGGCCCGGCGCGAGGTGGAGCGGTCGCTGGGCCGTCCGGTCGAGAACCTGTTCCTCGACTTCGGCCCGCCGGTCGCCGCCGCCTCCCTGGCCCAGGCCCACCCCGCCTGGCTGGCCGACGGCCGCAAGGTGGCGGTCAAGGTGTTGCGGCCCGGCGTCGAGCGCCGCGTCGCCCAGGGGCTGGACGCCATGCGGCTGGCCGCCCGGCTGGCCGTGCGCTTCGTGCCGCTGGCCCGGCGCCTCGAGCCTGCGGCCTTTGTGGAGACCATCGCCCGCGCGCTCACGCTGGAGCTGGACATGCGGCTGGAGGCGGCGGCCGCCTCCGAACTCGGCGAGATCATGGAGAAGAGCGCCGCGACAGGCGACATCGGCGGCCACATGACCGCCCCGAAGGTGATCTGGGACGGCGTCGGCAAGCGGGTCCTGACGCTGGAGTGGGCGCCCGGCCTGCCGCTGACCGATCCGGCCGCCGCCGACCAGCCCGGCGTCGACCGCAACGCCCTGGCCGACAACGTCGTGCGGGCGTTCCTCAGCCAGGCGCTGGACCACGGCGCCTTCCACGCCGACCTGCACGAAGGCAACTTGTTCTGCCACGCGCCGGCCGAGCTGACCGCGATCGACTTCGGCATCGTCGGCCGGCTGGGCCCGGCCGAGCGCCGCTATCTGGCCGAGATCCTGTGGGGCTTCATCAGCCGGGATTACGAACGCATCGCCCGGGTGCACTTCGAGGCGGGCTATGTGCCCCCCGAGCATTCCGTCGAGGCCTTCGCCCAGGCCCTTCGCGCGGTGGGCGAGCCGGTGATCGGCAAACAGGCGTCCCAGGTCTCGATGGGTCGCCTGCTGGGCCAGCTGTTCGAGATCACCGACCTGTTCGACATGCACCTGCGTCCCGAGCTGATCCTGCTGCAAAAGACCATGGTTTCGGTCGAGGGCGTGGCGCGGCGGCTGAACCCCGACCATGACCTGTGGGCCGCCGCCCAGCCCGTCGTCGAGCGCTGGATACGTCGCGAACTGGGGCCGCAGGCGCAGGTTCGCGACGCGCTCAACGAGCTGCGGACGACCCTGAGGGCCCTGTCGCGGCTGGCCCAGAACCCGCCGCAGGCGCAGACGGTCGTCATCCGCGAGGCGCACCTGCCGCGCTGGGCCGGCGCCGCCCTGGTCGTGACCGCCGCCGCGGCCGCCGCCGCCCTTGTTCTGTCGCTTTGGCCGGTCATCGTCTGACCTCGCCACGGAGACGACCTCATGAAGCTGCTTCTCATCGCCGCCGCCTTCGCGGTCCTGCCCGCCGCCGCCCAGGCCCAGGTGGCCGCCGGTGCGGTGCCCGATCCGTTCGCGCGCGAGGGGCAGGCCGCCGAGGCCGAAGCCGCGGCTCCGGCGGCGCGCGAGCCGCTGAACGCCGCCGCCGAGCCGACGCTGCGGACCATCATCGCCAGCGCCCAGGCGGGAGCCATGGACTATTCGGTGATGACCGAGGACCTCGCCTCCAAGGTGCGCGAGCAGGAGGCGCAGGTGACGCCCCTGATCCAGGGCTTCGGGGACCTCCAGTCCGTCGAGTTCGTCGGCAGCCAGAACGGCGCCGACCTGTTCGCCGTCACCTTCGCCGAGGCCGCCACCCAGTGGATCATCGGCTTCAACGAGGCCGGCAAGGTCGCCGCCCTGCTGTTCCGCCCGGCGGAGTAAGGCCTCAGTCGGACAGGCGCGGCTTGCCGCGCCCGCTCTTGATCGTCGACCTCTTCGCCTTGCTCTCCAGCCGTCGCTCCTTCGAGGCGCGGGTCGGGCGGGTCGGCACGCGGAAGACCGGCCGGATCGAGGCCTCGTCGACCAGGGCCTGAAGCCGTTCGACGGCGTCGGCGCGATTGCGCTCCTGGGTGCGGAAGCGCACCGCAGTGATCAGCACCTCCCCCGCCTGGGTCGCCCGGCTGCCGGCCAGCTTCAGCAGCCGTTCCTTGACCGGCCCGGACAGGGACGGCGAGTTGATCACGTCGAAGCGCAGCTGGACGCTGGTCGAGACCTTGTTGACGTTCTGCCCGCCAGGGCCGCCGGCGCGGAAGAAGCGGAACTCCAGCTCGTCCTCGGGGATGACGGTCATCGCGCCGCCCGCCGCGCCGCGACCACGGCCCGGTCCAGCGCCTGCAGGAAGTTCGAACGGTCCTTCGGCCCGAACGGCGGCGGGCCGGAGGTGGCCACGCCCATCGAGCGCAGGTGCTCGCCGACCATCCGCCCCGCCAGGGCGGAGCCGATCGAATCCGGGGTGAACGGCTGTCCGTTGGCCTTCAACGCCTGGGCCCCCGCCTTCAGGCAGCGGTCCGCCAGGGGAATATCGGCGGTGATCACGATGTCGCCGGGCCCGGCCCGCTCGGCGATCCAGTCGTCGGCGACGTCCGGGCCGGCGTCGACCACCACCTGCTCGATCCACGGCTCGCGCCGGGTGTTGATCCAGCCGTTCGACACCACGAACACCTTCAGCCCGCAGCGCTCCGCCACCCGGTAAACCTCGTCCTTCACCGGGCAGGCGTCGGCGTCGATGAAGATGCGGGGGAGAGGCAAGGTGCTAGGTTCTAGGGGCTAGGTTCTAGGGACTAGGGCGGAACGGCCGAACCGCACGAGCATACTTCCCTAGCACCTAGAACCTAGAACCTAGAACCTACGCCCTACTGGCCGTAGGCCGGCGGCATGGCTCCCTCGCCGCCGCGGGCATAGCGGTCGCGCAGCAGGAACTGGCGGCTGGTCGGGGCCTGCTCCTCGCCGTTGACCCAGATGCGCTCGGCGATCGAGAGCGGCTCCAGCGGGTCGCCGGACCAGACCACCACGTCGGCCGCGGCGCCGGGGCGCAGCTCGCCGAACTGGCCGGCCATGCCGAAGATGCGGGCCGGGTTGACGGTGATCGCCTCGATCGCCGCCTCGTAAGGCAGGCCGTGCGAGACGGCGTTGCCGGCGTTGTAGCGGGTCTCGCGCGCGCGATGGATCGAGCCCTCGTTGCCCTTGATGGCGATGGTCACCCCGGCGGCGTCCAGAGCCGCGGCGTTCTCCATCCGCGCCGCGCGGGTTTCGAGGCTGCCCGGCAGGTTGGAGATCGGGTTCAGCAGCACCGGGACGTCGGCGGCGGCGATCTGGTCGGCCACCAGCCAGCCCTCCTCGGCGCCGTCGAGGATGATCTTCACCCCCTCCTCGCGCGCCAGGCGGAGCACCTGCAGGATGTCGGCGGCGCGGCGCACGGTGACGATCAGCGGCATCTGCCCGTTCGCCACCGGGATCAGGGCCTCGAGGTCTGCGCGCGACAGGCTGAGGTCGCGCAGGCTGGCGCGGTCGTAGGCCGCCTTGTTGCGGGCGTAGAGACGGACCTCGGCCAGGGTCTCCTTGAACTGGACGAACTCCGCGCCGCGGGCGCCGCCGGCGACGCCGGCCCCGGCCTCGCCGAACGGGGCGACCATGGCCACGCGCGGCTTGACCAGGATATCGGTCCCGGCCGCAAGGTGGATGATCGCCGCCTGCCCCGCGAACAGGCTCGGCGACTGCAGACCGCCCTCGCCGACGCCGGCGAAGTTGCTGTCGTCATGGGCGTGGCCGCCGCCCCCGCCGCCCGGGTGATTGGGGACGACCACCGCGCGGGTGATGCCGCCCAGCCGGGCCACCGGCAGGGTGATCGACCACGGATCGAGCCCGTAGCTGACGTCGAACGAGGCGCTGATCGAATTGGCCCCGTTGCGCAGGTCGTCCGAGCCGCCGACGGAGGAAATCTCCGAGCCGCCGAGGCCGGAGTCGACCGCCACAAGGCCGGGCGAGACGACCTTGCCGCGGGCGTCGATCACCGTGGCGCCGGCGGGCGCGGCCCCGGTCCCTACCGAGATGACCCGGCCGTCGCGGATGACCACGGTGCCGTTCTCGATGACCGAGGTTCCGGTCAGCACCCGGCCGCCGGTGATGGCGGTGAGCTGCTGGGCCATGGCGGGGGCGGAGAAGGCCAGCGCGCAGGCCGCGCCGAGGATGAGGCTCTTGAGGCGCATCAGCGGGCTCCCTGCGGAACGTTGGCGGCGGCGAGGCCGTAGCCGGGCTGGCCCAGCTCGAAGTCGGACAGCGGCTGGTAGGCCGGGTTCATGCGGTCGAAGGCGAGACCGCCGTCGATGTAGACCTGGTCGGCGCGGGCGTAGACGCTGAACGGATTGGCGCTCCAGATCACGACGTCGGCGCGCTTGCCGGCCTCGAGCGAGCCGGTCTGGTCGGCGATGCCGAGCGAGCGGGCCGGGTTGAGGGTGATCCAGCTGATCGCCCGCTCCTCCGGAATGTTCATGCCCATCCGGCGGCCGGCGGCGAGGGCCGCGGCGGCCTCCTGGTTGAGGCGCTGCGTCAGCTCGGCGTCGTCGGAGTGGATCACCGCACAGCTGTTCGGCGGGGCGTCGACGAGGGCGGCGTTCGCCTCCACCGCGTCCAGCGCCTCCATCTTGAAGCCCCACCAGCCGGTCCACATGTCGGCGCAGATGCCTTCGCGGGCCAGGGTCGGGGCCAGCTTGTAGGCCTCGATGGCGTGGTGGAAGGCGGTGATGCGGAAGCCGAACTCCTTCGACAGGTCGATCATCTGGGCCATCTCGTCGGCCCGGTAGCAATGGTTCTGCACCAGGATCGAGCCGTCCAGCACGCCGGCGAGGGTTTCGTTCTGCAGGTTGCGGGTGGGCGGCGAGCCCTCGCCGTCCTCGCGCCACTTGTCCCACTTGGCCTTGTATTCGCGCGCGGCGATGAAGGCGGCGCGGTAGCCGGCCATGTTGCCCATGCCGGTGGCCGGCGACTGGTTGCGCGAGCCGTAAACCCGCGACGGGTTCTCGCCGCAGGCCATCTTCAGCCCGTAGGGCGCGCCGGGCATCTTCATGCCCTGCATGGTCACCGAGGGGACGTTGCGGACGGTGACGCCGCGGCCGCCGAACAGGTTGGCCGAACCGGGCAGGATCTGGAGGGTGGTCACGCCGCCGGCGCGGGCGGCGTTGAAGCCGGGATCCTGCGGCCACAGCGAGTGCTCGGCCCAGACCTGGGCGGTGTTCGGGCTGGTGGCCTCGTTGCCGTCGCTCATCCCCTGCACGCCCGGCGAGGGATAGACGCCGAGGTGGGAGTGGACGTCGATGATGCCCGGGGTGACGAAGCGGCCGCGGGCGTCGACCACCTGGTGGCCGGCCGGAACCGGCGTCGAGGCGTCGCCGACCGCCGCCACGCGGCCGTCGGTGACGATGACCACGCCGTTGTCGATGCGCTGGCCGGCGCCAGTGAACACGGTGCCGCCGACAATGGCCATGTTCTGGCGCGGCAGGCCGCGGTAGGTCGACGGGAAGGGGTCGGGGTTGGCGGCGTAGTCGAGGCCGGGCGCCAGGGCGGCGCGCTCGCCGTCGTCGGTCGATGTGGCGTCGTCGCCGTTCGAACCGTTGCTTCCGGTGGTGGCGCAGGCGGTCAGCGCCACGCAGGCGAGGGCGGCGAGGCTGACGCCCCGCAGGCGGTGAAGTCTCATCGAAGCATCCCCTGGTGCGCCCGGGTTCGAGAATGGAGGCGCCGGTCGGCCGGGATTAGAAATGGCTCAGCCGCGTCGCGACAAGGCCGGAAACATTACAAGTCGGTAAGGCGGCTTCGCAGATCGTCGATCGTCAGCCCGCGGACGAGGATCATCTTCTGTCGCGACTGCCCGCCCCGGTCCAGCGATACGGCCGACTTCGGCACGCCCAGCGCCTTCGCCAGCAGCTTGAGCAGGGCGGCGTTGGCTTCGCCCTCGACCGGCCGGGCGCGCACACGGACCCTGAGGACGGAACGCCCCTCGGCGTCCGCGTCCCAGCCGTCGATGCGGTCGGCGGAGGCGCCCGGCGTCAGCCTCACGGCCAGCCGGGCGACATGATCAGCCAAGGGCGGCCATCAGCTCCGGCACCGCCGTCTTGTAGTCGGCGACCAGGCCGTAGTCGGCGACCTGGAAGATCGGCGCGTCCGGGTCCTTGTTGATCGCCACGATGACCTTGGAGTCCTTCATCCCGGCGAGGTGCTGGATGGCGCCCGAGATGCCGATGGCGATGTACAGCTGCGGCGCCACGACCTTGCCGGTCTGGCCGACCTGGTAGTCGTTGGGCGCGTAGCCGGCGTCGACGGCCGCGCGCGAGGCGCCCACGGCGGCGCCCAGCTTGTCGGCCAGCGGGTCCATGACGGCGTGGAACTCCTCGGCCGAGCCGAGCGCGCGCCCGCCGGAGACGACGATCTTCGCCGCGCCCAGCTCCGGACGGTCCGACTTGACCATTTCCTCGCCGACGAAGGTCGTCTTCGGCGCCTCGCCGCCGGCGACGGTCTCGATCGACGCCGAACCGCCCTCCCCGGCCGCCGCGAAAGCGGTCGAGCGGACGGTGATGACCTTCTTCGCATCCGAGCTCTGGATCGTCTCCAGCGCATTGCCAGCGTAGATCGGGCGCACGAAGGTGTCGGGCGCGACCACCTCGACGATGTCCGAGATCGGGGCGACGTCGAGCTTGGCCGCGAGGCGCGGCGCATAGTTCTTTCCGTCGGTGGTGGCCGGCGCGAGGATCGCGTCGTAGCCGGCCGCCAGCGGCAGGACGGTCGCCTCGACCGCTTCGGCCAGCGCCTTGCCCAGGCCGGCGCCCTCGGCCAGCAGCACCTTGCGCACCCCGGCGATCTTCGCGGCCGCGTCGGCGACGCCCTGCGCGCCCTGGCCGACCACGAGGACGTCGACGTCCCCGCCCAGCTGGCCGGCGGCGGTGACCGTCTTGTGGGTGGTGTCGCGAAGGGCCGAGCCGTCGTGGTCGGCGATGACGAGAACGGCCATTTACAGGACTCCCGCGGACTTGAGGGTTTCGACCAGTTCGGCGGCCGAGGCCACCTTGACCCCGGCGGCGCGCTTCGGCGGCTCGGTGACCTTCTGGACCTTCAGGCGCGGCGCCGTGTCGACGCCGTAGTCGGCGACCGCCTTCATGGCGATCTCCTTCTTCTTGGCCTTCATGATGTTGGGCAGGGAGGCGTAGCGCGGGGTGTTCAGGCGCAGGTCGACGGTGACCACCGCCGGCAGCTCGGCGGCGAGGGTCTGCAGGCCGCCGTCGATCTCGCGCGTCACCGTGGCCTTGCCGCCGCCGACCTCCAGCTTCGAGGCGAAGGTCGCCTGCGGCCAGTCCAGCAGGGCCGCCAGCATCTGGCCGACGGCGTTGTTGTCGCCGTCGATCGACTGCTTGCCCATCAGGACGAGGTCGGGCTTCTCCTCCTCGACCACCGCCTTCAGCACCTTGGCCACGGCCAGCGGCTCGAGATCGCTGTCGGACTGGATCAGGATGCCCCGGTCGGCGCCCATGGCCAGCGCCGTGCGGATGGTCTCCTGGGCCTGGGTTACGCCGATGGAGACCACGACGATCTCCGTCGCGGTGCCGGCGGCGTGATGCTCCTTGCCTTCCTTCAGGCGCACGGCCTCCTCGACGGCGATCTCGTCGAAGGGGTTCATGCTCATCTTGACGTTGGCGAGGTCGACCCCGGTCTGGTCCGCCTTCACGCGAGCCTTGACGTTGTAGTCGATCACCCGTTTGACGGGGACGAGAACCTTCATTGCGCTATCCACAAAGTCGCCGGAATGTTGGGTCAGGCAATAGGTACCCCCCGCCCGGCCTGTCAACGTAACGCGGCGTCAACGCGCCAGCTTCCGGATTGTCCCATGCACCGTCTCCTGACCATGAAACGGCTCAGCGTCCTGTTCCTGTGCACCTTCGCGGTGGCGGTCGGGCTGACCTTCGCCTGGCAGGGGCTGGTCAAGGCGCCGGAAGAGCGTTGCGAGGCCAGCGGCCGTTGGTGGGATCCCGAAGGCCGCGAGTGCGCCAAGCCGATCTCGATCGCCGAGATCACGGGACGGCCTATCGGCGTCAGCCGCGCCGAGGCCTCGGACGCCAAGAATCGCGAGCTGATCGCCATCGAGGACCGGCTGCAGGCGCAGAAGGACGCCCGCGACGCCGACGCCGCGCGCCAGCGCGCCGCCCTCGCCGAACAGCGCTGATCAGCGGGTCGCGCCCGGAACCCACTTCACGTCGTCGGCCCCGTTGGCGTTGGCCCGGCGCGCGGCCACGAACAGGTGGTCCGAAAGCCTGTTGAGATAGCGGATCGCGGCCGGCGTCACCGCCTCGCCCGCTTCCATCAGCCGCACCGCCTCGCGTTCGGCGCGGCGGCAGACCGTGCGGGCCAGATGCAGGTGGGCCGACAGGGCCGAGCCGCCCGGGAGGATGAAGCTGTCGAGGGCCTTCAGGCTCTCGTTCATCCAGTCGATCTCCTGCTCCAGCCGCTCCACCTGGCCGTCGAGGATGCGCAGCGCCTCCCATTTCGGCGGCGGGTCCAGCGGCGTGGCGAGGTCGGCGCCGAGGTCGAACAGCTCGTTCTGGATACGCCCCAGCATGGCGTCGATACGGTCGTTCTGGCCCGAATGCAGTCGGGCCACGCCGATCACGGCGTTCAGCTCGTCGACGGCCCCGTAGGCCTCGACCCGCGGATCGGTCTTGGAGACCGGCGCGCCGGAGGCGAGCCGGGTCTGACCGGCGTCCCCGGTCTTCGTATAGATGCGGTTGAGAACGACCACGGAGTCAGGCCCCGTGCGTGGATTTCCACCACATGCCGGCGACCAGAAGGATCACGGCCACCGCCTGCAGGGCGACGCGCAGCCGCATCAGCTTGTTGGAGCGCGACCGCGCCTCCGGCCCCTCCTGGTAGAGGGAGCGGATGCCGAAGCCGAGGGTGATCGCCACCGCGGCGATGGCGACGAGGATGAGGATGTCGAACACGGTCATGCCCGACATCCTACGACCCCCGCGTCAGTAGCGGTAGTGGTCCGGCTTGAAGGGGCCCTGGACCGGCACGTTGATGTACTTCGCCTGCTCGTCCTTCAGCACGGTCAGCTTGGCGCCCAGCTTGCCCAGGTGGAGGGCCGCGACCTTCTCGTCGAGGTGCTTGGGCAAGGTGTAGACGCGGTTCTCGTAGGCCGCCTTGTTGGTCCACAGCTCGATCTGGGCCAGCGTCTGGTTGGTGAAGCTGGCGCTCATCACGAAGGACGGGTGGCCCGTGGCGTTGCCGAGGTTCACCAGACGGCCTTCCGACAGCAGGATGATCTTCTTGCCGTCCGGGAACTCCACGTGGTGGACCTGCGGCTTGATCTCGTCCCACTTGAAGTTCTTCAGGCCCGCGACCTGGATCTCCGAGTCGAAGTGGCCGATGTTGCAGACGATGGCGTTGTTCTTCATCGCCCGCATGTGATCGACGGTGATCACGTCCTTGTTGCCGGTGGCGGTGACGAAGATGTCGGCGTCGGCCGCGGCGTCCTCGAGGGTGACGACCTCATAGCCTTCCATGGCCGCCTGCAGGGCGCAGATCGGGTCGATCTCGGTGACCTTCACCCGGGCGCCGCCCTGGCGCAGCGAGGCGGCCGAGCCCTTGCCGACGTCGCCATAGCCGCAGACCACGGCGACCTTGCCCGAGAGCATGACGTCGGTGCCGCGGCGGATGGCGTCGACGAGACTCTCGCGGCAGCCGTACAGGTTGTCGAACTTGGACTTGGTGACGCTGTCGTTGACGTTGATGGCGGGAAACGGCAGCTCGCCGCGCTCGGCCATCTGGTACAGGCGGTGCACGCCGGTGGTGGTCTCTTCCGACACGCCGCCGATGGCGTCGCGGATAGCCGAGTAGAAGCCGGGCTTCTCCTTCAGATACCGCTTCATCACCGAGAAGAGGGCCTCCTCTTCCTCGTTCTGCGGGTTGTCGAGCACCGACGGGTCTTTCTCCGCCTTGGGTCCGAGCACGCACAGCAGGGTGGCGTCGCCGCCGTCGTCGAGGATCAGGTTCGGATAGCCGCCGTCGGCCCATTCGAAGATCTTGTGGGCGTAGTCCCAGTACTCAACGAGGGTCTCGCCCTTGACCGCGAACACCGGCGTGCCGTTGGCGGCGATCGCGGCGGCGGCGTGGTCCTGGGTGGAGAAGATGTTGCACGAGGCCCAGCGGACCTCGGCGCCCAGCGCCTCCAGCGTCTGGATCAGCACCGCCGTCTGGATGGTCATGTGCAGGGAGCCCGCGATGCGCGCGCCCTTCAGCGGCTGGTCCTTGCCGAACTCGGCCCGCAGCGCCATCAGGCCGGGCATTTCGGTCTCGGCGATGGCGATCTCCTTGCGGCCGTAGTCGGCCAGGGAGATGTCGCGGACGATGTAATCGGTCATGGGTCGGTTCCGGTCGCTGTTCGGGCGGCCTATAGACCGCCAGACCCGGCGGAGCAAGAATCATATAAGGAAGTCTTTATATGATTGGCCGGGCGGCTGGCTGGCGAAGCCGCCGGTTCTGCGCTCTATTCCTTCCCGACTACGGGGAGGGAAAGATGCGGGGATCGGGGATGATGCTGGCTGCGGCCGCGGCCTCGGCGATCATGGTGGGAGCGGTCCGGGCGCAGCCCGCGCCCCCTCCCGAGGCTCCGGTCATTCTCGTCCAGGCCGGCAGACTTCTGGATCGACCCGGACAACCGGCCCGCGGGCCCTCGACCGTGGTCGTGCGGGACGGCGTCATCGTCGAGGTGCGGGACGGGTTCGTCGACGCCTCGGCCTGGCCAGGAGCGCGGGTGATCGACCAGCGCGACCGTTTCGTCCTGCCGGGTCTGATCGACAGTCACGTGCATCTGGTCTCCGATCTCGGCGGCCAGGCCGGCTTCCTGTCCGCCATCACCGAGAACCTGCCGACGCACGCCTACCGGGCGGCGGAGAACGCCGAGAAGACCCTGATGGCCGGCTTCACCACGGTGCGGAACCTCGGCGACGACGGCGGGGTGACGCTGGCGCTGCGCGACGCCACCGCTGAACATCGCCTTGCGGGGCCGCGCATCGTGGACGCCGGAAACAGCATCTCGACCACGTCGGGGCACATGGATTCCCGGCTCGGCTTCAACGACGACTTCCGTGAGACCGTGCGGCACGACAACGTCTGCAACGGCCCGGAAAGCTGCCGCGAGGCCGTACGGCTGCAGGTCGGCCGGGGCGCCGATGTGATCAAGATCGCCACCACGGGCGGGGTCAACAGCCGCATCGGCGCGGGCCTGGGCGCGCAGATGTTCGAAGACGAGGCGCGCGCCCTGATCGAGACCGCCCACCTGTACGGCCTCAGGGTGGCGGTGCACGCCCACGGCGCAGACGGGATCAACCTGGCCCTGCGGCTCGGCGCCGATTCCATCGAGCACGGCACCATCTTCGACGACGAGACGCTTCGCCTGTTCCGTCAGTCAGGCGCCTACTATGTGCCTACCCTTTCGACGGTGAACGGCTACATCGAGCGGCTCGCCGCCGACCCGAACGCCTACCCGCCCGAGGTGCTGCCCAAGATCCGGTGGCGGATCTCGATCACCGGCCAGTCGCTCGCGCGCGCCGTGCCGGCCGGCGTGCGCATCGCCTTCGGCACCGACGCCGGCGTGTCGAAGCACGGCCGCAACGCCGACGAGTTCGCCCTGATGGTCCAGCACGGCATGACCCCGATGCAGGCGCTGGAAGCCGCCACGGTCAACGCCGCCGATCTGCTGGGTCTGGCTGACGAGATCGGCTCGCTGGAGCCCGGCAAGCGCGCCGACATCATCGCCGTCGACGGCGATCCCCTCGAGGACGTGACCGTGCTCACCGACATGGACTTCGTGATGCGCGACGGACGGGTGTACCGCGACGACCGGTGAAGTCGGCTTGGCGCGGGCGGGCCGCTTGTCTAGGTATCTGCCATGACCTGCGACCTCTCCACGCCCCGCCACGACTGGACGCTCGAGGAGGTCGAGGCGCTGTTCGCCCGCCCGTTCATGGAGCTGGTCTACGACGCCGCGACCGTGCACCGGCGCTGGTTCGACCCGTCCGAGGTGCAGAAGAGCCAGCTGCTGTCGATCAAGACCGGCGGCTGCGCCGAGAACTGCGGCTACTGCTCGCAGTCCGCCAGCTTCGACACCGGCCTGAAGGCGGAGAAGCTGATGGACGCCCGGGCCGTGATCGCCGAGGCCATGGCGGCGAAGGCCGGCGGGGCCAGCCGCTTCTGCATGGGCGCGGCGTGGCGCGAGCTGAAGGACCGCGACACGCCGAAGCTGGCGTCGATGATCGCGGGGGTGAAGGCCCTGGGGCTGGAGACCTGCGCCACCCTGGGGATGCTGACGGCGGACCAGGCGCGGCAGCTGAAGGCCGCCGGGCTGGACTACTACAACCACAACCTGGACACCGGGCCGGAGTACTACGCCGAAGTGGTGACCACCCGGACGTATCGGGACCGGCTGGAGACCCTGGCCCATGTGCGCGAGGCGGGGATGAGCACCTGCTGCGGCGGCATTGTGGGGATGGGCGAGTCGCGGCGCGACCGGGCCGGCCTGCTGCACGCCCTGGCCACCCTTCCGGAGCATCCCGACAGCCTGCCGGTCAATGCGCTGGTGCCGGTCACCGGCACACCCTTGGGCGACCGGGTGAAGCGGGACGGGGAGATCGACCCGATCGAGTTCGTGCGCACCGTGGCCGTGGCCCGGCTCGTCTGCCCGAAGGCGATGGTGCGCCTGTCGGCCGGGCGCGAGACCATGAGCCCGGAGATGCAGGCCCTGTGCTTCCTCGCCGGGGCCAATTCCATCTTCGTCGGGGGCAAGCTGCTGACCACGCCCAATCCGGAGCAGGACGAGGACGCCCGTCTGTTCGCCCTGCTGGACCTGAAGCCGATGGAAACGGCGGCCCAGGCGGCCGCCTGACCCCGAACCGGCCCTGGCGGCGGGGCCCACGGAATCCGCGCCGGGGCCTTGCGGGCGGGGGGGTGTTTCCCATATCGGCGACAACCGCCGGAAAACCCCGCGTTTCGTGGGGCTATCGGGCGAGACGACATCAACAGATCGGACCCTTTATCGGGGGCGGTCACGCGCGGCGCTCCCTGCGAGGCCGCCGCATCGCCCGCTGAACGGAGAGAAGAACAAGCCCATGGCCAAGATCATCGGCATCGACCTCGGCACCACCAACTCGTGCGTGGCCGTCATGGACGGCAAGAACCCGAAGGTCATCGAGAACGCGGAAGGCAACCGCACCACCCCGTCGGTGGTCGCCATCCAGGACGGCGGCGAGGTGCTCGTCGGCCAGCCCGCCAAGCGCCAGGCCGTGACCAACCCGGCCAACACCTTCTTCGCCATCAAGCGCCTGATCGGGCGCAACTTCGACGATCCCGTCGTGGCGAAGGACAAGGGCATGGTGCCCTATGAGATCGTGAAGGGCCCGAACGGCGACGCCTGGGTGCGCGCCCACGGCAAGGACTACTCGCCCCAGCAGATCTCGGCCTACACCCTCGGCAAGATGAAGGAGGCCGCGGAGGCCTACCTCGGCGAGACCGTCACCCAGGCCGTCATCACCGTCCCGGCCTACTTCAACGACGCCCAGCGCCAGGCCACCAAGGACGCCGGCAAGATCGCCGGCCTCGAGGTGCTGCGCATCATCAACGAGCCCACCGCGGCCGCCCTGGCCTACGGCCTCGACAAGAACGACGGCCAGAAGATCGCCGTCTACGATCTCGGCGGCGGCACCTTCGACGTCTCGATCCTCGAAATCGGCGACGGCGTGTTCGAGGTGAAGTCGACCAACGGCGACACCTTCCTCGGCGGCGAGGACTTCGACCTGCGTCTGGTCGACTACCTGGCCGACGAGTTCAAGAAGGAGCAGGGCGTCGACCTGCGCCAGGACAAGCTGGCCCTGCAGCGCCTGAAGGAAGAGGCCGAGAAGGCCAAGAAGGAGCTCAGCTCCACGACCCAGTACGAGGTCAACCTGCCGTTCATCACCATGAACGCCTCGGGCCCGCTGCACCTCAACATCAAGCTGTCGCGCGCCAAGCTGGAGGCCTTGGTCGAGGATCTGGTCCAGCGCACCATCGAGCCCTGCCAGAAGGCCCTCAAGGACGCCGGCCTCAAGGCTTCGGACATCGACGAGGTGGTGCTGGTCGGCGGCATGACCCGCATGCCCAAGGTGCAGGAGGCGGTGAAGGCCTTCTTCGGCAAGGAGCCGCACAAGGGCGTCAACCCGGACGAGGTCGTGGCGCTGGGCGCCGCGGTCCAGGCCGGCGTGCTGCAGGGCGACGTCAAGGACGTGCTGCTGCTGGACGTGACCCCGCTGACCCTGGGCATCGAGACCCTGGGCGGCGTGTTCACGCCGCTGATCGAGCGCAACACCACCATCCCGACCAAGAAGAGCCAGACCTTCTCGACCGCTGACGACAACCAGTCGGCCGTGACGATCCGGGTCTTCCAAGGCGAGCGCCCAATGGCGGCCGACAACAAGCTGCTCGGCCAGTTCGACCTGATGGGCATCCCGCCGGCCCCCCGCGGCATGCCGCAGATCGAGGTCGCCTTCGACATCGACGCCAACGGCATCGTGCACGTGACGGCGAAGGACAAGGCCACCAACAAGGAGCAGTCGATCCGCATCCAGGCCAACGGCGGCCTGTCGGACGCCGACATCGAGAAGATGGTCAAGGAAGCCGAGGCCAACGCCGCGGCCGACAAGGCCCGCAAGGAACTGGTCGAGGCCCAGAACTCGGCCGACGCCCTGATCCACTCGACGGAGAAGGCCCTGTCCGAGCACGGCGACAAGATCGGCGAAACCGAGAAGACCGCCATTCAGACGGCGCTGGACGACCTGAAGTCGGCCAAGGACGGCACGGATCCGGAAGCCATCCGCCAGAAGACCAACACCCTGGCCCAGGCCTCGATGAAGCTGGGCGAGGCCATGTACGCGGCCCAGCAGGGCGCGGGCGAGGCCGGGACGGCGGAACAGCCGGCCGACGACGGCGTGGTCGACGCCGAGTTCGAGGAAGTCTCGGACACGGACGAAAAGAAGAGCGCCTGACGACGGCGTAGAAGCTCAGGGCCCCGCTTGTCTTTCCGACGGGCGGGGCCTTTTCATGAAACTTGCATCGAAAGATCGGGCGCCCATGTCAGTCCGGTCGACGCCACAGCTTCAGACGCCCGGAACAAGGGCGCGGGGCGCGGCGGGAGAGTAAGAGGACGAACGCCGGATGGCGCGGGACTATTACGAGATTCTGGGAGTCGAGCGGACGGTCGACGCGGCCGGCCTGAAGTCGGCCTATCGCAAGCTGGCCATGCAGCACCACCCCGACCGCAACGGCGGTTGCGAGGAGGCGATGGCGCGCTTCAAGGAGATATCCGAAGCCTATTCGGTGCTCTCCGACGAGCAGAAGCGCGCGGCCTACGACCGCTTCGGCCACGCCGGCGTCAACGGCGGCGGCGGCAACCCCTTCGGGGCCGGCGGCGCCGGCTTCGCCGACGTCAACGACATCTTCTCCCAGGTGTTCGGTGAGGCCTTCGGCGACGTGTTCGGCGGCCGGACCGGCCGGCAGGCGGGTCCGCGGCGCGGCTCGGACCTGCGCTACGACCTCGAGATCACCCTCGAGCAGGCCTACAAGGGCGCCGACGTCGAGATCGCGGTGCCCACCACCGCTGTTTGCGAGACTTGCGAGGGGTCGGGCGCCAAGCCGGGGACCAAGCCGGTCACCTGCACCACCTGCCAGGGCGCCGGTCGCGTGCGCACCGCCAACGGCTTCTTCCAGGTCGAGCGCACCTGCCCCCGTTGCGGCGGCCAGGGCCAGATGATCGCCGAGCCGTGCGGGACCTGCCACGGCCACGGTCAGGTGCGGAAGAATCGCAAGCTCCAGCTCAAGGTGCCCGCCGGGGTAGACGACGGATCGCGCATCCGCCTTTCCGGCGAGGGCGACGCCGGCCAGCGCGGCGGGCCGCGCGGCGACCTCTACGTCTTCATCTCGGTGACGCCGCACGAGCTGTTCGAGCGCGACAACCTCGACCTGCTGGTCACCGTGCCGGTGCCGATGACCGTGGCGGCGCTGGGCGGCGAGATCGAGGCCCCCTGCCTGGTCTCCGACGCCTGCGACGGGCGCTGCAAGCAGTCGGTGGCCGTCCCCGCGGGGGCCCAGACCGGCAAGACCGTGCGCATCAAGGGCAAGGGCATGCCCCACCTGAACGGCCGCCAGCGCGGCGACCTGGTGGTCGAGCTTTTCGTCGAAACGCCGACCGACCTGACGCCGCATCAGAAGGCGCTGCTTGAAGAGCTGGCCGCCTCGCTCGGCGAGAGCCAGACGCCGCGCAACACCAGCTTCGCCGGCAAGGCCAAGCGCTTCTGGGCCGACATCCTCGGGGAAACGGCCCAGTGATCACGCCGGGGGGCAGGATTTGAGCGCCATCTTTCACGCCGGAATCTCCGGCGCCCGCGGCCGGATGGGCCGCGCCGTCTCGGCCGTGCTGGACGCGCGGGAGGACGTGGTGGTCGCCGCCCGCTTCGACCGCGGCGAGACGCCGGACGTATCCCTGTGCGACGTGATCATCGACTTCTCGACCGCCGACGCTTCCGTCGAGCTGGCTCGGACCTGCGCCGCCCGGGGCGGACCCGCTCTGGTGATCGGCTCCACCGGCCTGTCGCCGGAGCAGGAGGGCGAGATCCTCAAGGCGGCGGAGAAGATCGCCATCGTGCGCAGCGGCAACTTCTCGCTGGGCGTCAACATTCTCATCGGCCTGGTGCAGCACGCCGCGCAGCGGCTCGATGCGGCCGACTGGGACATCGAGATCGCCGAGGCCCACCACCGCCGCAAGGTCGACGCCCCCTCGGGCACCGCCCTGATGCTCGGCGAGGCGGCGGCCGAGGGACGCGGCGAGGATCTGTTGACCCTGCGGGCCGCCCCTTGGGACGGGATCACCGGACCCCGACCCGAAGGGAAGATCGGCTTCGCCTCGGTTCGCGCCGGCGGGATCGTCGGCGAGCACACGGTGATGTTCGCTTCGGACGACGAGGTGCTGACCCTCAGCCACTCGGCGATCGACCGATCGCTTTTCGCCAAGGGCGCCGTGGCCGCCGCCGCATGGGTGCGCAGCCGCAAGCCGGGCCTTTACGACATGCAGGACGTTCTGGGCTTCCGCCAGGCGTGAGCCGCTTCAGTGCGCGTGGCGCGTCCGGTGCGCGCCGCCGGTCACCAGCGTCTTGATCAGGAAGAAGACGGCGATGACGATGGCGTAGCCCAGGAACAGGGCCAGCAGCGCCATCCAGAAGCCGAGCGTCAGCAGCGGCGGCAGGACCAGCGGCGCGCCGTCCAGCACCGGACGGATCACACCGATAACGACGTGGACGAGGGCGGCGCCGAGCGCGGTGGCCCAGAGGCGTCTCCAGCCGGTCATCAGCAGGGCCGCGATCACCGCGATGAGCAGGCCCGTGACCTGGTTGACGCCGTCGAACCCGCCCTGCGCCAGGCCGAACAGGCCCGACAGGATGGCGCCGATCGAATCGAACAGGGACTCCATACGCCGACCTCCCTCTCATGCGGCCAGCTTGGCCGTGGAGCAGGGTTAACGTCGGTTTTCGGGTTTGGCTCCCTAGCGGCCCGTCGAACCGAAGCCGCCGGCCCCTCGCGCGGTTTCGTCCAGGCTCTCGAGCTCGACCATGGCCGCCTGCTCGTGCCGGGCGATGACCATCTGGGCGATGCGCTCGCCCCGGCGGACGACGAACGGCTCCTGGCCGTGGTTGACCAGGATCACCCCGACCTCGCCCCGATAGTCGCTGTCGATGGTGCCCGGCGAATTGAGGCAGGTGACGCCGTGCTTCAGCGCCAGTCCCGAACGCGGCCGCACCTGGGCCTCGAAGCCCGGCTCGAGCGCGATCTTCAACCCCGTGGGGACCAGCACCCGGGCGCCCGGGTGGAGCGTCAGCGGCGCCTCGTCGGCCACGGCCGCGCGGAGGTCCATCCCCGCCGATCCGGTCGTCTCATAGGCCGGGAGCGGCAGGCCCTCCGAGTGCGGCAGGCGTTCGACGCGGACGGTTGTCATGGGCGGAGAGTCCTGAGGTAGCCGATGTCGCGCTTATCCCCTCTCCGGTCCCCCATTTCCACCCGGCATGTCGCGCATGTCCACGGTCTCATGTCTCCTGTCCGCCACCGCGCCGGCCGGGGCTCAGCGCAGGTGGTCGGCGATGCGTGCGGCCAGCTTGCGCGCCACCTCCGCCTTCGACTGGCGCGGCCAGGTCTCGGCGCCCCCGTCGCGGGTGAACAGGGTCACGGCGTTGGCGTCCGCGCCGAACACCTCGCCCGACACGTCGTTGCCGACGATCCAATCGCAGCCCTTCCGGGACAGCTTGGCGCGCGCGTTGGCCTCGAGGTCGGCGGTCTCGGCCGCGAAGCCGATCACCAGCCGCGGCCGCTTCGGTCCGGGCGCCGAGACGCCGGCGAGGATGTCCGGGTTCTCGATCAGGGCCAGGGACGGCGGACCGCCCGGCGCCTTCTTGAGCTTGCCCGAGGCCACGCCGTCCACGCGCCAGTCGGCGACGGCCGCGCTCATCACCGCCACGTCGGCGGGAAGGGCCGCCTCGACCGCCGCCTGCATCTCGCGGGCGGTTTCGACCCACACCCGCTCCACCCCGGACGGCGCGGACAGCGCCACGGGACCGGAGACGAGCGTGACCCTGGCGCCCAGCTCCGACAGGGCCGCGGCGACGGCGTAGCCCTGCTTGCCGCTGGAGCGGTTGGTCAGGCCGCGGACAGGGTCGATCGGTTCGAAGGTGGGGCCCGCCGTCACCACGGCGGTTCGCCCGGTCAGCGGCCGCCCGTCGGGCCCGGCGAGCAGACCCTCGATCGCGCGCAGGATCGCCGCCGGTTCGGCCATGCGGCCCGGGCCGAACTCGCCGCAGGCCATCTCGCCCTCGTCGGGGCCGACCACCGCCGCGCCCTGGAAGCCGCCGAAAGCCTTCAGCCGCTCGACGTTGGCCTGGACCGCGGGGTGCAGCCACATGCGGACGTTCATGGCCGGGGCCAGCAGCACGCGCTTGTCCGTGGCCAGCAGGGTGGTCGAGGCCAGGTCGTCGGCCAGGCCGTTGGCCGCCTTGGCGATCAGGCCGGCCGTGGCGGGGGCCACGACCACGAGGTCGGCCCAGCGCGACAGCTCGATGTGGCCCATGGCCGTCTCGTCCTCGGGCATGAACAGGGCCTGGCGCACCGGATGGCCGGTCAGGGCCGCGAGCGACATCGGCGTGACGAACTCGGCGCCGGCCGTGGTCAGGACGCTCATCACCTCCGCGTCGGCCTTGCGCAGCAGGCGGATCAGCTCCAGCGCCTTGTAGGCGGCGATGCCGCCTCCGACGATGAGCAGGATCTTGCGTCCGGACAGCGAGGCCGAGGTCATGCCGACGGTCTAGCCGCGCGCCCCGGCCGCGTCGAGGGAGACGGCTACGAAGGAGAACATTGCGCGAACACTTAACCTGTGATTAACCTTCGCCGGGGTCGTTCCCGATGGAGGGAGGGTGTGATGTCGAGGACGCGTATCATCACGGCCGCCGCGGCGGTCCTTCTGGCGCTCGCCGGCTGCGACGACGGCGCATCGGCGGTGGAGACCCGCGAGCGGCTGGCCGCGGGCCCGGACGGCGACGCCGTCGCCCTGACGTCGGCTCCGGCGGACGCCGTCGCGGCGGCCGAGAGACCGCCGGTCATGACCGCCAATCGTCGCGAAACCGTCGACGAGAAGGTGGTCCGGCTGTTCGAGCGCAACGGGGCCGACTTCGCCGCCCGGTCGCCGGCCGAATACCTTGAGAAGGTGCGCGCCTTCACCACCCGGCCGCCGCAGGGCACGGAGCGGGTGGAGCGCGCGAATGGCGACGTTCTGCTCTACCAGGCTGCGACCAACACCTTCGCGGTGGTGTCGCGCGAGGGCGTGCCCAAGACCATGTTCAAGCCCGACGAGGGCGCCGCCTACTGGGCCGAACAGAAAGCCCGGGCGCCCGACTTCGGCCGGCGGCGGAGATCTCCGGACTGAACGGTCAGGCCGCGTCGTCCTCGCCGCGATCGGCCATCTCGCGGATCAGCTCAAGCGCCAGCTTCTGCTGCCGGGTCGACAGCTGCGGCGCCAGGCGGCCGATCTCGATGGTGTAGCGCGTGGCCGGGAAGTCGTGCTCGTAACCGGAGCCGCCCTCGGCCATGCCGGCGATCTGCGCCCCCGACAAACCCTCGAAGAAGTAGCCGATGTCGACCTTGAAGAACCGGGCGATGTCCCAGAGCTTCGACGCCGAAATCCGGTTGGCGCCCTTCTCGTACTTCTGGATCTGCTGGAAGGTGAGCCCCAGCGCGCGCCCGAGGTCGCTCTGATTGTAGCCGAGCGCGAGGCGCTTCTCACAAACCCGGCGGCCCACATGCTTGTCGACCGGGTGGGGGCCTTCCTCGCCCTTGCCTCTAGCCATCGTCACTCGCCCTCTGCGTCAAAGCCACGCCTGACCTGAAATGCGCCCCGCCGCTCCGCCTGTCACGAAAAAACGCAAAAACGGAGGGCGTGGCCATCATTCCGGTTGCGTACACGGTTACTCACCTCACGCCGCGCGTGAATGAGATAGATCAATTCTTCCGGGCGACCCGGAGCTCGCCTGCGAGGCGAGTGATTCGCCGGAGGCGGACGGCCGGGACCAGCCCGCCGAGCACCGCCAGCCAGAACAGAAGGTCTCCTGTCCGCCCGTACAGGGTGACCGACGTCGGCGCGGGCAGACGGGCGTCGATCACGCCGCTTTCGCCTGGATCAAGGCGGGCGTCGTCCACCACCCGTCCCCACGGATCGATGATCGCGGACACGCCGGTCGGCGTCGAACGGACCACGGGCAAACCGGTTTCGATGGCCCTGTAGCTCGCCAGGTTGAGGTGCTGTAGCGGGCCGGAGGTGCGCCCGAACCAGGCGTCGTTGGAGATGTTGACGATCCAGCCGGGCCGGCCGGCCGAGCCGGGGGTGAAGCCGGGATAGAGGCTTTCGTAGCAGATCAGCGGCTGCGCCCTCGGAGCCCCGGGAATATCGATCGGCGCGGGCGTGGGCCCCGGGCTGAAATCGAGCGGCATGTGGGTCAAGCTGCGCACGCCGAGGGCGCCGAGCAGATCGCCGGCCGGCAGGTACTCGCCGAACGGGACCAAGCGGTGCTTGTCGTAGATGGCCGAGACCCTCAGGCCGGCCTCGCCGATGTCGGTGAAGACGAAGGCGCTGTTGAAATATCGCGCCCCCTCTGGCGCCGAGGGGTCGGGCTCGCCCCTGCCGAGGCCGGCGATCAGGGTCTGTCCCGGCTGCACGGCCCGGGCGATGGCGCGGGCTTCCCAGGCGTCGGGAGCGAAGACCTGGTTCGCCGAGGCCGGCAGCGCCCCCTCCGGCCAAACGACGATGTCGGGGGTCACGGCCGCCGGACGCGCGGTCAGGTTCACGTAGCGCTCGACGATCCCGCGATAGGCCTCGGGCGACCACTTGGACTCCTGCGGCACGTCCGCCTGGACGATCCGCACCAGCGGGCCGTTGGACTCCAGCCGGGCGGACGAGAGACGCAGCTGGCCGCCGACCATGAGCGCGGCGAGAGCCGCAGTCCCGCCCGCGACGGCGAGCAGGCGCGCCCGGCGCGAGCCCTGCCCCCACAGGGCGCCGAAAGCCGCAAAGCTCGCGACGGTGACGAAGCTCAGGCCGTAGACTCCGCCGACCGCCGCGAACTGCGAGGCCGCCGAGCCGGCCCTCCAGCTGGCTCCCGCGGGATTCCAGGGGAAGCCGGTCAGCACATGCCCCCGCAGCCACTCGAGCAGGCAGAACAGGGCCGCGAAGACCAGCACGTGGCTGACGCCGTCCGGGCGAAAGCGGCGGTAGAGAGCCGTCGCGGTTCCCCAGAACAGGCCCAGCCCGATCGGCAACAACGAGGCGGCGAAGGGCGCCATCCACGCCTGGGCGGGATTGACCAGAAAGGCCTCGGCCACCCACCAGCAGCCGATGAAGAAGTAGGCGAAGCCCGCCAGCCAGCCCATCCAGAAGCCGCCGCGGACGGTCGTCGACCGCTCCGCCAGCAGCATCAGCAGCGGATAGCCGAGCAGGCCCGGCAGCAGGCCGAAGGGGGGATGCGCGAGGGCCGTCCCGGCCCCGGCCAGCAGGGCAAGGGCGATGCGCCCGAAGCGCAGCACCAGGCGGCCGCGAGGGGACTCGGGATCAGGCGTCAGCTGCATCGGTCCTGTATGGGTCGGCGACGCCGAGGCTGGCAAGGATCGCCCGCTCCTCGGCCTCCATGGCCTCGGCCTCGGCCTCGACCTCGTGGTCGCGCCCGAGCAGGTGCAGCACCCCGTGCACGGTCAGGTGCGACAGGTGGTCGGCCAGGCTCTTGCCCTGGGCGTCGGCCTCGGCGGCGCAGACGCCACAGGCGAGCACCAGGTCGCCGAGGTGGGGCGCTGCGGACTCCGCGGCCGGAAACGACAGCACGTTGGTCGGACGGTCCTTGCCCCGGAAGCGGGCGTTGAGATCCTGGACCGCCGCGTCGTCGGTCAGCAGGACGACGATGTCGCCCTGCGCGGCCCCGAGCGCCGCGGCGGCCGCCCGCTCGACCACCGCCGCGGCCGACGGCAGGGCCGCGGTCCAGGCCTCGTCCTCGATCTCGACCTCGATCACCGGTCGGGATCTTCCAGATCGGCCCGCGGGCGCTGGTTCGTCGCGTCGGCGTCGTAGGCGCGCACGATCCGCTCGACCATCGCGTGTCGGACGACGTCCGAGGCCTCGAACTTCAGCATGCCCACGCCTTCGACCCCGTCGAGGATGCGCAGGGCGTGGCCGAGGCCGGAATCCCGGGGGTTGAGCAGGTCGATCTGGGACGGGTCGCCGGTGACCACCATCCGGGCGCCCTCGCCCAGCCGGGTCAGCACCATCTTCATCTGCAGGCGGGACGTGTTCTGGGCCTCGTCGACGATGATGAAGGCGTGGGCCAGGGTCCGCCCGCGCATGAAGGCGATGGGGGCCGCCTCGATTTCGCCCTTGTCGCGCCGCCGCCTCACGTCGTCGGGGCCGAGGATGTCGTTCAGCGCCTCCCAGATCGGGGCCAGATACGGGTCGACCTTCTCGTTCAGGTCGCCGGGCAGAAAGCCCAGCTTCTCGCCCGCCTCGACCGCCGGCCGGGTGATGACCAGCCGGTCGACCTGCCCGCGCCGCAGCAGGGAGGCGCCATAGGCGGCGGCGAGGAAGGTCTTGCCCGTGCCCGCCGGGCCGACGCCGAAGCTCAGCTCGCAGCGCGACAGCATCTCGAGGTACCGGGCCTGGGCGGCGGTCTTGGGCGCGATGGCGCCGCGCCGGCCGACGGGAAGGGCCACGGCGTCCGGCACGGTGCGGCCCTGCCCCGGCCGCGGCGTGGTGACCGCCGCGCCGAGTGCGGTGCGGACATCGGCCTCGGTGATCTCGGCGCCCGTGTCGGCGCGGTCCGCGAGCGTCTGGACGACCCGTTTCGCCTGCGCCCGGTCCTTCGGCGATCCGTTGATGGTCACGCCGCCGCCGGGCGCCTCGATGAGCACCTTGAAGGCGTCCTCGATGAGGGCGACGTGGCGGCTGTTCGGACCGATGATGGCGCGCAGGGCGGCGTCGTCGAGGGCCAGGAACTCGGTCTCACGCGCCATCAGGCCCCCGTCTGCTGCATCAGGCGGCCCGTCAGGCTGTTCTGCTGGCCGCGCTCGATCTCCACCGGAACGATCCGGCCGATCAGATGATCCGCGTCCTCGACGTGAACCGACTGCAGGTAGGGCGAGCGGCCGATGGCCTGCGAGCCGTGCCGGCCTTTTCGCTCGAACAGCACCGGCAGGGTGCGCCCGGCCTGGGCCGCGTTGAAGGCGACCTGCTGCTCGGTGAGCAGCGCCTGCAGGGCGTGCAGGCGCGCCCGCGCCACCTCGTCCGGAACCTGGGCCGCCATGGTCGCCGCCGGCGTGCCCGGCCGCGGCGAGTACATGAAGGAGAAGGCCGAGGCATAGTTGACCTGCCGCACCAGATCCATGGTCTGCTCGAAGTCGGCGTCGGTCTCGCCCGGGAAGCCGACGATGAAGTCGCCGGACAGCGCCATGTCGGGTCGCGCCTCGCGGATGCGGCCGATCAGATCGAGGTACGTCCGGCGGCCGTGCTTGCGGTTCATCAGCCGCAGGATGCGGTCCGAGCCCGACTGCACCGGCAGGTGCAAATAGGGCATCAGCGCGTCCAGGTCGGCGTGTGCGGCGATCAGCTCGTCCGACATGTCGTTCGGGTGGCTGGTCGTGTAACGGATTCGATCCAGCCCCGGGATCTCCGCCAGCGCATAGGCCAGGCGCGCCAGGGAGGATGGCTTTCCGTCCGGACCTTCGCCGTCATAGGCGTTGACGTTCTGGCCCAGCAGGGTGACCTCGCGCACCCCGCGCGCGGCCAGCTCCCGCGCTTCGGCGAGCACGGCCGCCACCGGCCGCGACCATTCAGCGCCCCGGGTGTAGGGCACCACGCAGAAGGTGCAGAACTTGTCGCAGCCCTCCTGCACGGTGAGGAAGGCGGTGACGCCCTCGACGCCCCGCGTCGCCGGCAGGGCGTCGAACTTGTCGACGGGGGCGAAGTCGGCGCCGATCCGCTCCCCGCGGGCGCGGGCGGTGCGGGTCAGCAGCTCGGGCAGCTGGTGGTAGGCCTGGGGTCCGACGACCAGGTCGACCGCGGGCTGGCGGCGCATGATCTCCTCGCCCTCGGCCTGGGCGACGCAGCCGGCCACGGCGATGGTCATGGCGCCGGCCTTCTCCTCCTTCAGGAGGCGCAGCTTGCCGAGCTCCGAGTAGACCTTCTCGGCCGCCTTCTCGCGGATGTGGCAGGTGTTGAGGATGACGAAGTCCGCGTCCTCGACGGCGTCGGTCGCGGCGTAACCCAGCGGGCGCAGCACATCGGCCATCCGCTCGGAGTCGTAGACGTTCATCTGGCAGCCGTAGGTCTTGATGAACAGGCGCTTGGGCGCCTCTTCGACCACAGGCGGAACGAGGGTCTCGGTCATGGGCGGCTTATGATCGCCGAAACCGGCGACCGCAAGGCGATCAGGCGGTGGCGTCGTCGTCGCGTTGGGCGTGGCGCTTGAAGATCAGGCCTTCCCGGCGCGACGGCTCGGCGCCCTCGATGGGCTTGCCGTAGAGTTCGAGCTTGTGCCCGACCAGCTCGAAGCCGAGCCGCTCCGCGATCTCGCTCTTGAGCCGCTCGATCTCGGCGTCGAAGAATTCGATGACCTCGCCCGTCCGCGTGTCGATCAGGTGGTCGTGGTGATCGTCGCCGGCCTCCTCGTAGCGGCTGCGGCCGTCGCCGAAGTCGTGTTTCTCGACGACCCCGGCCTCCTCGAACAGCCGCACGGTGCGGTAGACGGTGGCGATCGAGATGTGCGGATCGATGGCCGAGGCGCGACGGTAGAGCTCCTCGACGTCCGGATGATCTTCGGCGGACGAGAGAACCCGTGCGATGACCCGCCGCTGTTCGGTCATCCGCATGCCGCGCTCGGCGCAGAGTTTCTCGATCCGGTCCATGGCGGCGAGAATAGGCGGCCCCGCTACGGGAGGGAAGCCGGACCGGGGAAATTGAGGGCCAGCACCAGGGCGTCGCGGCGGCGGCCGTCGGCGCCGGCGTAGTAGGCCCGTCGCCGGCCGGCTTCAGTGAAGCCCAGGCGAGCGTAGAGGATGCGCGCGGCGGCGTTGTCCTCGGCCACCTCCAGGAACGCCCGTTCGGCGCCCATGGCCTTGGCGCGGGCCAGTCCTTCGCTTGTCAGTTCCCGGCCCAGTCCCTTTCCACGGGCGGAGGGTCGGACGGCGAGGGTGAGGATCTCGGCCTCGTCGGCGACCACCCGCATCAGGATGAAGCCGTCCGGACGTTCCACGGCGAACACGCCGGGCTGGACCAGCAGGGCGGCGAAGGCAGGGGCGTCCCAGGGCGCGTCGAAGGCCCCGGCGTGGATTTCCGCCAGCCGTTCCGGATCCGGCAGGCTCCGCCCGCTCACGACCGCGCCGGTCGCGCCTGCCCCGGCAGGCGGCTGGGCGGGGTGGCGTCGGGGGCCCGGAAATACAGCGGCCTGGGGGGAGCCGCGGCCGGATCGGCGGAGGCGGTCAGCCGGGCCAGCGCCTCGGGGGCCGGTCCCGCCAGGCCGAGGACCGCGGCGCCGATCGCCGCATCATCGAGGAGGGTCGCGCCGGAGCCGACAAGGGTCGCGCCCGGACCGAAGTCCGCCAGCCGCTCGCGCGCCGTCTCGAGCGACAGGGCCTCCGCGGGCCCCTGCGCGGCGCCGGCGCGCCAGAAGCGGGCGTAGACCTGGCCGCGTCGGGCGTCGATGAGCGCCGCGACATCGCGGTCCCCGACCGAGGCGGCGAGGGCGTCAAGCGTCGAGAGTCCCACGACCGGGCGGCCCAGCGCCGCCCCGAGACCCTGCGCGAACGCGAGACCGACCCGCAGCCCCGTGAACGAGCCGGGGCCGACGGTGACGCCGATCCGCTCCACCCCTTCGAGCCCCCCGGCATCGTCCATGGCCACGCGCGCCAGTCCGCCCAGCCGCTCCTGATGACCCTTGGCCATTTCGACCGAGCGCACCCCGAGCGGCGTCGTCCGGCCGTCGACCTCGAAAATGCCGGCCGTGCAAAGCCCGAGGGCGGTGTCGATCACCATCACCCGCATGGCCGCTCCTCCGGGAGGGCCGCGCTCAGTTCCGCGCCAGCGCCGTGACGAGCCGGGCGATCGCCTGCCGCAGGGTCCTGTCGGCGATCATGGGAAAGGCGACGGCCACCGCGCGGCCATCCGCCGTCGCCGTGATCGACCGCAGGGACTCCACGCCGACGCGCGTCGAGCGCTCTCCGTCGCCCGGCGGAAAGAAGGATTCCACGGAGGTTCCGAGCACCGCGGCCACGCGATGCAGGCGCGACGCCGAGATCCGGTTCTGGCCGGTTTCGTACTTCTGGACCTGCTGGAAGCTCACGCCGATGCGTTGCGCGAGCGCCGCCTGCGACAGTCCCAGCGCCGACCGTCGCAGGCTGATCCGGGCCCCGACGTAGGCGTCCACCGCGTCCGGTCCGCCGGCCTTGCCCATTCGCGCGCGCCTCCTGCTCCAAACGGAACAGTTTCACAGTCGACGCGGCGGCGCAACCTTTTCGTTTCATTCCGACTCCAGGCGGGCGATCACGGCCGAGACCCCGACGGCGGCCGCATGGGACAGTCTCTCCTCGGCCGCAAGTCCTTCCCGACCGCCCCGGACGACAAGGACGTCGTCCTCCATCCGTTCGTAGATGCGTGGCAGCAGCCGTCCGTCGGACGTCTCGACGACGCAGCCCTGGCCACGCCGCGGCCACCGGCCCGGGACATACTCCAGCACCACGCCCGACGCCGCCCAGGGGGCGAGGTCGTCGTCGGACAGCTGCAGCCGACGGACCGGAGCGGAGGACGGCCCTTCCCACGGCTCGGCGGGGCTACGGACCCCGGGCGCGGCCTCGTCGACGCCGGGCGGCCTCCCCCCCGCCGGCGGCGCGCCGAGCGCGGCCGGCGCGGCGCCGATCGCCATCGTCAGCCGGCGCTGCACGTCCGGGCGGAAGAGGCCCGGACGCTTGCCGGCCTCGTAGAGGCCCCAACCCTGTCCGGTCATCCCGGCCCGGCGACCGGCCTCGGCCTGGCTCAGGCCGCATGCCCGGCGGAGCGCGGCCAGAGCCTCGCCCAGCCGTCGCGCCTCGCTGTCCGTCTCAAATCGCGCCATCGGCTCGATCATGGCCGAGCGGGGCCGCGAAGACGAGAACGAATTCGTTTCAGCCCGCGGCTTCAGAGCACCTGCTCGACCCGGGTCACCTCGGGGATGTAGTGCTTCATCATCTGTTCGACGCCGGCCTTCAGCGTGGCGGAGGAAGACGGGCAGCCGGCGCAGGCGCCGCGCATCCGCAGCGTCAGGACGCCGGTGGACTCGTCGAATCCGTCGAACAGGATGTCGCCGCCGTCCTGGGCCACCGCGGGCCGGATGCGGCTGTCCAGCAGCGCCTTGATCTCGAGGACCAGCTCCGAATCGTCGCCCGTCGCCGCCGGGCCTTCGCCGCTGTCACGCAGCAGCGGCGCGCCGGACATGAAGTGGTCCATGATCGCGGTGAGCGCCGCGGGCTTCAGCGCCGGCCAGCCCGGCCCGTGCGGTTCGCGGGTGATGGAGATGTAGTCCGCGCCGAAGAAGACCCCGCTGACGCCCTCCAGCTCGAACAACGCCTCGGCGAGCGGCGATGCGGCCGCCTCGTCGACGGACCTGAACTCGCGCGGTTCGGGCGCGACGTCCCGCCCCGGCAGGAATTTGAGCGCGTTCGGGTTCGGGGTCGGTTCGGTCTGGATGAACATGGCGCACAAGTGCGCCCGGCGGCCGGGCCGTTCAAGGGCGCCCCGTTGCGACGCCCCGCCGCGTCAGGCCAGATCCTCGATGTCGTTCTCGGTCAGTTCGCCGGGAACGATGGTGACCGGGAGCTTGCGGCCGGTGAAGGCCGCGCCCTGCTTGACCATGGCGGTCACGAGGGGGCCGGGCCCGCGGCCGCCCTCGCCGGCGGCGAGAACCAGGATCTTTATGTCCGGATCCTCCCCCACGACCTTGCGGATGCAGTTCTGCGGCTCGCCCCGCTCGATGAGCAGAAGAGGCGTTGAGCCGGCGCGTTCGCCGGCCTCGGCCGCCCACCGGTTCAGCGAGGCCTCGGCCTCGGCCCGGGTCTGTCGCTCGATCTCCTCCCGGACGCCGGACCAGTGGGCGTCGGAGGCCGCCGGCGGGATCACCCGCAGCATGACGACCCGCCCGCCGGTCGAGCGGGCGCGCCGGGCGGCGTAGCGAAGCGCCGCCTCGAACTCCGGGCTGTCGTCGACCACGACCAGGAACTTGCGCGGCATCGCCCTCTCCCCTTCCAGCCCACAGTAGCAGATCGCCCGGCGTCGGAGTCGCCGGGCCCGCAGTCACCCGGCGACCGCCGCGATTTCGCGGATCGCCGCGTTGGCGATGGTGAGCTTGGCGAAGGTCCAGCCGGCGCCGGAGGCCTCGATCTCGTCGACCGAAGCCCGGACGCCCTCGACCGTCGCCAGCCGCGGACCGATCCAGGCGTCCACAGCGGCCTCGGCGGAGGCTTCCGATACGCCCACCGAGGCGTCGGACGCCCGCGCCACGGCGCGGGTCAGCACCATCTGCTCGGTCATCAGGTCCTCGATCAGGCGCCGCACCGCGAGCCGGTCGAAATGGTCGGCCGACGGCACCCCGCCCGCGGCGGCGCGCAGCCGGTCGAAGTCGAAGGCGGCCCCGACCTGGTGGTACAGCATCGCCATCGCCGGCTCGGGCCACCCGGCTTCGCGGGCGAGGTCGCCGATGTCCGCCGTGGCCACGAGGGGCCGCAGCATGGCCAGGTCGCGGGCCATCGTCTCGTCGACGCCCAGCTGGACGAAGGTGCGAACCCGGCCCTCCAGCTTGTCCTGCTCGAACCGGGACAGGACGGCGCCGCCGGCCGCCCGCAGCGCGTCGGCGGTCGACCGGTAGGCGGCGATCAGGGCCTCGACGCCGGCGCCCTCGCGGGTCGCCCGCCGCGCCAGCCAGAACGTCTGCCGCCGCAGCACGGTGGCGATCTCCTGGTAGAGGGCCGTCTGGGCGTCGGCGCTGATCCTGAGGTCGAGACCCGACACGGCGTCCCAAGCCTCGTCGAGGCGGAATATCTGACGGGCGGCCTCGAAGGCGATGACCATCGCTCCCGTGTCGCAGCGCGCCGACAGGCGCAGCCGCTCCGGGAAGGTCGGGCCGCACATGTTGACGATCTCGTTCGAGAGAACGGTCGAGACGATCTCCCGACGCAGGCGATGTCCCTGCATCTCGGCCTCGAACCTGGCCAGCGGCTCCGGGAAGTAGCGAACCAGGGTCCGGCGGAAGAACGGATCGTCCGGCGCCCTGGAGGCGACGATGTCGTTGAACAGCTCGATCTTCGAATAGGCGGTGAGGACCGCCAGCTCGGGGCGGGTCAGGGCGGCGCCGGACGCCTTCATCTCCGCCAGCCGGAGGTCGTCGGGAAGGCCCTCCACCTTGCGGTCGAGCTTACCCTTGGCGCCGAGCCACTGCATGAAGCGCTGCTGGGCGTCGAGCGCGCCGGGGCCCTCGGCCTGTTGAAGCGTCAGGGCGAGGGTCTGGTCGTAGTTGTGGGCCAGCACCTTGAGCCCGACCTCCTCCGTCATCGACGCGAGCAGGGGATTGCGATCCTCCGCCTTGAGCGAACCGGAGGCGATGGCCGCTCCGGTGAGGATCTTGATGTTGACCTCATGGTCGGAGCTGTCGACGCCGGCGGAGTTGTCGATGGCGTCGGTGTTCACCCGGCCGCCGTTGCGGGCGAAGCCGATGCGCCCGGCCTGGGTCAGGCCGAGGTTGGCGCCTTCGCCAATGACCCTGGCGCGCACCTCGACGCCATCGATGCGGATCGCGTCGTTGGCCTTGTCGCCGACCTGCGCGTCCGTCTCGTGCGCCGCCTTCACATAGGTGCCGATGCCGCCGAAGTAGAGCAGCTCCACCGGCGCCTTGAGGATCGCACGCATGAGGGCGGCGGGGTCGAGCACGTCCTCGGCGATGTCGAGCGCCGCCTTGATCTCCGGGGTCAGCTCGATCGACTTGGCGGAACGCGGGAAGACGCCGCCCCCCTTCGAGATCAGGCTCTTGTCGTAATCCTGCCAGCTGGAGCGCGGGAGTTCGAACAGGCGCTTCCGCTCGACCCACGAGGTCGCGGGATCCGGGTCGGGATCGATGAAGATGTCGCGGTGGTCGAAGGCCGCGACCAGCCGGATGGCCTTCGACAGCAGCATGCCGTTGCCGAACACGTCGCCCGACATGTCGCCCACGCCCGCGACGGTGAAGGGCTCGGTCTGGATGTCCTTGCCCATTTCGCGGAAGTGGCGCTTGACCGCCTCCCAGGCGCCGCGGGCGGTGATGCCCATCTCCTTGTGGTCGTATCCGGCCGAGCCGCCGCTGGCGAAGGCGTCGTCCAGCCAGAACCCGTACGAGGCGGACACCCCGTTGGCGATGTCGGAAAAGGTCGCCGTCCCCTTGTCGGCGGCGACGACGAGGTAGGGGTCGTCGCCTTCCCAGCGAACCACCGCGGCGGGCGGAACGACCGAGCCGTCGGCGGCGATGTTGTCGGTGACGTCGAGCAGGCCGGACAGGAAGGTCTTGTAGGCGCGGATCGCCTCCTGTTGCTGCGCATCGCGGTCGCCGCCGGCGCGGACGATGGTCGGCAGGTGCTTCGGATAGAAGCCGCCCTTGGAGCCGACCGGCACGATGACGGCGTTCTTGACCTGCTGGGCCTTCACCAGGCCGAGCACCTCGGTGCGGAAGTCGTCGCGCCGGTCCGACCAACGCAGGCCGCCGCGGGCCACAGGCCCAAAGCGCAGATGCACGCCCTCGACGTGCGGCGCCCAGACGAAGATCTCGCGGTAGGGCCTCGGCAGGGGCAGGTCGTCCAGCTCCCGCGAGGCGATCTTGATCGAAATGTAGGGCTTGGGCGCGCCATCCGGGCCCGGCTGGTAATAGTTGGTGCGTTTGACCGCGCCGATCAGGAGCGCCAGGCGGCGCAGCGCCTTGTCGTGGTCGAGGCTCTTCACGTCGCGGAGGAGCTGGACGATGCGCGCGTCGAGGTCGGCGACGGCGGCCTCGCGGGAGACGCCGTCGAGGCCGGAGGCAGGATCGAACCTGGCGCGGAAGAGGCCGAGGAGCGCCCGCGCCACGTCCGGATAGTCGCGCAGCGCCTCTTCCTGCACCGCCTGACTGGGATCGAGGCCGGTCTGCTGGCGGTACCGCGCCAGGGTCCGGATCAGCGCCGCCTCACGCCACGAAACCCCGAGCTCCAGCACCAGCCGGTTGAAGCCGTCGCTCTCGGTGCGGCCATTCCAGACGGCGACGAACGCCTCCTCGAAGGGCGCGCGTACGGCGGCGAAGTCGAGGCCGCCGCCGCGCGGATCCTCGAGCAGGAACTCATGGACGTGGATCTCCGGATCGCCCGCCGGCGTCAGCGCGTGGCCCCACTCCTCCAGGGTCTTCAGCCCCATGTCCGCGAGGATCGGCAGCACGTCCGACAAGGGCACCGCCGCGCCCCGGCGGTACAGCTTGAAGCGGAAATTCAGCGGGCCGTCGCGATCGGTGCGGAAGGCCCGGACCGCCACCGGCTCGCCGTCGCCCACGAGGCCCGAGGCGTTGAGCGCATCGACCGCCTGGTAGTCGCGCACGGCCTCGGCCGCATCGTAACGGTCGCGGTAGGAGGCGCGGAAGGCGTCGGCCCAGCGGGCGCTGACCGGCCCGACCGAGACCTCGTCGACGCCGACGGCGCGCAGGGCCGACTCGAAGCGGTCGACCCAGCTGCGCCCCGCCTCGGCGATCTCGGCCGCCAGCGCCGCCTCGTCGGGGCAGGGGTGATCGCCGGGGGTCACGCCGATGATGTAATGAATCCGGACCAGCGGCTGGTCGGTCAGCTGCGGGTACCAGGCCGAGACGCGGCCGCCCCACGCCCGCGCGAGGATCGCGCCGATCCGTTCGCGGACCGAGGCATGGAACCGCTCCCGCGGAATGAAGGCCAGGACCGACACGAACCGGTCGAACGGGTCCCGGCGCGTGAAGGTCTTGATGCGCGGGCGATCATGGAGGTGCAGGATGCCCAGCGCGATCTCGAGCAGCTCGTCGCCGCTGATCTGGAAGAGTTCGTCCCGCGGGTAGTTCTCGAGAATGTTCTTGAGACGCTTGTAGCTGTGCGTGCCCTCCGCCTTTCCCGCTGCGGCGAGGGCGTTTGCGACCTTGCGACGGATCAGCGGCACCTCGCTGGCGGCCTTGTCGTAGGCCTCGGCGGTGAACAGGCCGACGAAGCGGATCTCGCCGGAGGCCTTGCCGTCCGGGCCGAACCGCTTGACGCCGACGTAGTCGAGGTAGGCCCGGCGGTGCACCCGCGAACGGACGTTCGCCTTGGCGACCGTGACCGGTTCCGAGAGATTCAGCTGACGCTTCATCGACCGGGTCAGGACGGCGGGTTCGTTGGCCCGGCGCAGCACCGTGCGTTCCGGATCCGCGAGCACGCCGAGCCCGACGCCGGACAGCGACAGCGGCGCCTCGGCCTCGTAGCCGCCATCGGCCGTGCGCGGGAACTCGTAGGCGCGGGCCCCGAGGAAGACGAAGTGGTCCGAGGCCAGCCAGCGGAGGAAGGCGAGGTTCTCGGCCAGGACTTCCGGGTCGATGTTCAGCGGCGCCGCCTCGAGTTCGGAGATCGACCGCTCGATCAGCGCCTGCATGGCCCCGTGGTCGGCGACCGCCGCCCGGACGTCGGCCATGGTGGCGGCCAGGGTCTCGCCCAGCGCGTCGCGCCGCTCCTGCGGCAGGGCGTCCATCACGACGATGATCAGCGAGACCCGGCCGTCGGCGCGGTCGACGATCGGATGGTACATCGAACGGACGCTGACGCCGGCCTCGGCCAGCTCGCCCATGACGCTGTCCACCAGGAAGGGCCGGTCGTCCTGGACGATCCAGAGCACGTCGTAGCCGGTGGGGTGTCCGCGCGCCCCGGTGTGCGGGCCCACGCTGATGAGGGCGGCGCCCCCGGGCTGGCGGTCCAGCGACGAGCGCCAGACGGCTCCCAGCAGGGCGGCGAGGTCGGCGGCGCCGAGCTCCGGCGTCTCGTCGCCGGCGTGGTCCTCGAGGACCTGCGCAAGGAAGGATTTCTCCGCCGCTCCGGGCGGTTGACCCGTCACCGCCTCGAAGCCCGACTCCAACGCCTCCAGGGTGATCGCCTGAGGGAGCGTGGGGGCCGTATCGCCGGACATGAGAGGCTCTCTTGGTGGTGGGTGCGGTCCGCTGGAACGGCCGCCGATGGGCAGGCAGACTAGGCTGCTTCTCCGCTTGGGCAAGCCGCCGTCCGTGCGGGTCCTAGGCCACCCGGACGCGCTCGGAAAGCCCCCCTCTCAGGCTTCCGCCGGAGCCCGGATACGACAAGGCCGCCGGGCTTTCGCCCGGCGGCCTCTTCGGACCGGCGCCCAGGAGGGGAGGGGTTGGCGCCGATCAATTCCGCCGCAGCCTTGGGGGAGGGGAGGGGGCCGCGGCGACAGGGCGGAGATAGGCGCCGGTTGTGGCCAATCAAGGGCGGCTTTCGTCCGCCGGCGGCGATTGCCTGCGGCGGGTTGCCGCGCTCTCCGGGACCTCGGGATGCTGCGCGTAGGGCTCGCCGTCGCCGGACAGCAGGATCGCCATCCAGCGCGAGCCCCTGAACTCCGCCAGGATGGCCATGGCCATCACCGCCAGGGGGGTCGACAGGAACATGCCGACGATCCCCCACACCTTGCCCCAGAACGCCAGGGACAGCAGCACGACCACGGGATCGATGTTCTGGTTTTCGCCCTGCATACGCGGCTGGATGAAGTTGCCGCTGACGAACAGGATCGCCTGCAGACCGACCAGCAGCACGCCGGCCTGCCAGTAGGTCTCGAACTGCACCAGGGCGAACAGGGGCGGAACCAGTCCCGCCACAGCCCCGCCGAGAACCGGGATGAAACAGACGATGAAGATGACGAAGGTCCAGAACTCGGCGTT
This sequence comes from Caulobacterales bacterium RIFCSPHIGHO2_01_FULL_70_19, assembly GCA_001794825.1. Classification (GTDB taxonomy): domain Bacteria; phylum Pseudomonadota; class Alphaproteobacteria; order Caulobacterales; family Caulobacteraceae; genus Brevundimonas. The sequence continues at coordinate 142,436 of MGLK01000042.1, forward strand.
CTGCAGCCCGACGCCGCGCATCAGCGCCCAGGCGGCGGCGCAGATCATCGCCCCCGTGACGGTCTGGACCCACAGATAGCCTTCGACGCCGCCGCGGACCCGCTGGAACACCTCCATCGCCTCGCTGCGGTTCACACGATCCGGGAACATGCCGACGAGCTTGCGCCTGAAGCCGGCCTGCGAGGCCAGCAGGAAGGCGAGATAGATCAGCACGAAGACGGCGCCGGTCACGGCCCCCTGGGCCTGCAGGGCGAAGGCGGTCAGGTAGCCGCGGATGTCCAGCTGGGTGATCAGTTCGGATGCGGTAGGCGGCGTCTGGACGCCGAACAGGGCGGCGACGTCGCCAATCACCTGGTCCAGCCGGGGCCCCATGCGGCTGGTTACGCCGGTGGCGTCGTCGAAGAAGTTCAGCGCGCCGTTGGCGATGATGGCGATGGAGGCGAAGAAGCCGAGGATCACCACGATCAGGGCCGCCGCGCCGGCCAGATGCGACGGCACCGGCGTGCGCTCCTCGATGAACCGCTTCAGGCCGTCGATCATGATCAGCAGGAAGATCGCCATCGCCAGCGGCGTGAGGATGTCCGCCAGCCAGTAGACGGCGCCGCCCACCGCGACGATCGCGACAGCGACGAGGGCGTTGCGGGCCACGGTCGAGGTGGGAACGGCGATCGGCGGCTTCATCGCCATATGGTCAAGGTCCTGCCGGGTTGCGTCAATCGGCCTTGAACCGTCGCCGTGTCCCGTGGACCCTGAGCGCCGATCCGGGCCCGGAGTTCCCGGCGACGGCGGAGCCGTCTCAGCCCCGCGGAACCAGCCGCCACATCCTGAGCGGGTGACGCACGGCGCCGGCTTCCTCGCCGGCCTGGCGCCCGCGGCCCATGTAGAGGTCGGCGCGGACCGGGCCGCGGATGGCCGAACCGGTGTCGAGGGCCGTCACCAGACCCCGATAGCTGCCGCGGGCGCCGACGAGATTTCCGCCATCGGCCTCGATCCAGACGAGGTCGCCGTAACGCCAGTTCTCCGGGTCGACGGCGATGGCGCGCCGGGCCGGAAGGGGAACGCCCGCGGCGCCGGCCGGGTGGCCGCCGTCGTCCGGATCGAGACGGAAGAAGATGTAGCGGGGATTCAGCCCCATCACCGCCCTCGCCTCGGGACCGCGGTGGTCGGCCAGCCAGGCGCGGATGGCCTCGCCCGACGTCCCGTTCGGCGGCAACAGGCCCTGCTCCGCCATCGGCCGGGCGATGCCGACGAAGGGGCGACCATTGTCTGCCGCGTAGGCCGCGCGGGCCCGCGAACCGTCCTCGAAGGTCAGGTAGCCGGAGCCCTGGATCTGCAGGAAGAACAGGTCCTCGGCCCGCATCCAGGCGAGAATCCCGGTCGGGGGATCCGCCTCGATCTGCGCCCGCTCAGGCAGGGTCTGGCCCCGGGTCCAGCCGGCGGGAGCCGCCAGCACCGGCGCGTCGAATTCGCCGCCCGGCGCGCGACGCGCCTCGTACTCGGGCGCGAAATAGGCGGTGAGCAGGCCGGGTCCGCCGTCGTCGGTCTTCGCGGGCGCGACGGTGAATCCGGTCTCGAAATAGGCCCGGGCGAGGCTGGGGGTGACGGGGCGGGATGTCCGCTGCAGGTCGCGCGCCCGCTCGCACTGGGCCTGGGCGGCCGGGTCGCGCGCGGCGCCGCAGACCTGCGTCCACGCCTCGAAGGCGGCGAGGTGATCCTCCTCGTTCCAGCCCGGCAGGCTGGCCGGGCTGATCGCGGCGGCCGGCGGCGCGGCGGGCGGGGGCATGGGCTCCGCCGGCGGAGCGGGAGCGGGAGTCGGCGCGGTGGCGCAGGCAGCCAGGGTCAGGGCGAGGCCGGCGAGGACCGCGGCGAGGCGAAAGCGGGCCGGCGCGACGCGGCGCACGCCGCGGCTCACGCGGTCGCGGGTTCGGTGCGGGCCAGCACCCAGTTGGGATCGCTGGCGCCCAGCTGGCGCTCGAAGGTCCAGATCTCGGCCACCCGGCGCTCCTCGACCTGCTCTTCCGCGGCGGGATCGGCCGGCTTCACCCGGTTGCGGAGCTCGGCGAGGAAGCGGACCTTGGCCACGGCGCGATTGTCCTCGGCGGTCGCCAGCTCCAGATCGGCGCGGGCCGGATGGACGAACTCGGCCGTCTCGGTCTCCCCCCGCGCCTCGCGGGCGGCGATTCCCGCCTCGAAGGACTCCATCACCCGCGGGGTCAGCAGGGGCCTGAGCGTCTCGCGGTCGCCCGAGGCGTAGGCGCGCACGATGGTTTCGTGCGCCTGCCGGGCGCCCTCGAGGAAGCGGACGGGGTCGAAGTTCGGGTCGCGCGCCTTGAGACCGGCGATGGCGGCCAGGGTGACGGCGTCCAGCACATTCGGGCGGCCGGGGCCCGCCTGCTCCCCCGCCGACGCCGGCGTCGCCGGGACCTGCGGACGGGCGCGGGCGTCATCCTCCGGCTGCCGCCCCACCTTCTTGCCCAGCACGTTGTAGAGCTGGAACAGGACGAAGGCGGCGATGACGGCGAAGATGACGATCTGAACCTGGACCGGCACGGGCAATCCCTGACTGGCGCCCGGGGAGGGCGCGGACGACGATTAGGGGCTGATATGGGGCGGCGCAAGGCGCGGCGCTCGCCTCGTCGGGGGCGCCGCGTTGCCGCACGGGGCGCCCCGTGCTAGTCGCCGCCGCTTCCGGGCCGCCGCCCAGCCACATTCATGACAGACTTCGCCCGATGACCGACGCCGCAACGCCTGCCGACGCCAACCCCACGCCCGGAACCGGCGGTCAGCCGCCGGCCGGCCCGGGTTTCCGGATCGTCGCGCAGTATGTGAAGGACCTCTCGTTCGAGAACCCGAAGGCGCCGGACAGCCTGCGGGTGGACGGCAAGCCGGCGATCGACCTCGGCGTCGAGATGAACGCCCAGGGCCGCAAGGACGGTCTGTTCGAGGTCGACCTGCGCCTGACCGTGAAGGCCTCGACCGAGACCATGACCGTGTTCAACATCGAGCTGCTGTACGGCGGCCTGTTCGCCCTGCAAGGCGTGGCCGAGCAGGACATCGAGCCGCTGCTGCTGATCGAATGCCCGCGCTATTTGTTCCCGTTCGCGCGCGAGATCATCGCCCGCGCCACCTCGGACGGCGGCTTCTATCCGCCCTTCATGCTGGATCCGATCGACTTCGCCGGCATCTACGTCGCGCGTCAGCAGCAGATCGCCCGGGCGCCGGCCGAAACCGGCCAGGCCTGAGGCCCCGGCCCGGCGTCCGTCAGGCGGCGGACGCCTCTTCCAGCTCCAGCCCGTATCCGGCCCAGAGCGAGCGGTCCTTGAGGGTCGCCGCCAGGAAGGCCGCATGGGCGGCGCGCTCTTCGTCGGTGGAGCGCGGGGCGAGCGGGCGCGGTCGGGCGCCGTAGCCGCCGACGGCGGTGGTCTCCACCGTCACCGTTGTGCGCACCGCGGTCAGGTCCAGCCGGCGCTCCTTGCCGCCCTTCAGCTCCAGATAGACGTCGGCCAGCAGGCGGGCGTCGATCAGGGCGCCGTGGAGGGTGCGCTCGACCAGGCTGATCTTGAACCGCTTGCACAGGGCGTCCAGCGAGTTGGCCATGCCCGGAAAGCGCTTCTGGGCCAGCTGCAGCGTGTCGATCCAGCGCGTCTCCTCGATCAGGGCGTGGCCGCACAGGCCGCACTCGTGGTCGATGAAGCTGCGGTCGAAGGCGGCGTTGTGGGCGATGACCGGCGCATCGCCGATGAAGGCCATGAGATCGTGGACCACGTCGCGGAATTTCGGGGCGTCGCGGACCTTGTCGTCCGTAATGCCGTGCACCCGGATGGCGTCTGGCGGGATCAGCCGCTCCGGATTGACGAAGCTGTGGAAGGTGCGCCCCGTCGGCAGCAGGTCCTCGATCTCGATGCAGCCGACCTCGATCAGCCGGTCGCCGGTCCTGGGGTCGAAGCCGGTGGTTTCGGTGTCGAGGACGATCTCGCGGGCCATGCCTCTTAATGGCTCGCTTCGGCTCCCGGCGGAAGACGCCGTCGGGGAGGTATCCAGTCCGGGGCGAGAACCGTCCCCACGATTTCTCGCACCCGCATCCGCGCCGCCTCCAGCCCCTGGCCGGTGTCGACGATGAAGTCGGCGCGGCGGCGCTTCTCCGCGTCGGGCAACTGCCGCGCCAGGATGGCCTCGAACCGCTCGCGGGTCATGCCGGGACGGCCAAGGACGCGCGCGGCCTGGACCTCGGGAGGGGCGGTGACGACCACCACGGCGTCGACAGCCGCGTCGCCGCCGGTCTCGAACAGCAGGGGGATGTCGAGGACCGCCAGCTTCACGCCACGGGCCTCGGCCGCCGCCAGGTCCTCGAGCCGGCCCCGGGCGACCAGCGGGTGGACGATGCTCTCCAGCCGCCGGAAGGCCGCCTCGTCGCGGCCCAGCGCCGCG
>MGLK01000042.1:146881-155593 GCA_001794825.1 Caulobacterales bacterium RIFCSPHIGHO2_01_FULL_70_19
ACGGCGGCGCCGCCGGGCGCATAGAGACGGTGCACCGCCTCGTCGGCGTTCCAGATCAAGGCGCCCTCGTCGCCGAACATGGCCGTCGTGGTCGACTTGCCCATGCCGATCGAGCCGGTCAGGCCGAGGACGATCATGCCGCAGCTCCCATGACGGCGAGCGCAACGGCGCGGACGTCGACCGGCGGCGGGGGTACGCCGAAGAGGGCCTCGAACGACGGCCGCGCCTGGCCGATCAGCATGGCCAGTCCATCCACCGCGACCAGGCCCCGGGCCCGACCGGCGGCGAGGAAGGCGGTCTCCAGCGGCCGGTAGGTCATGTCCATCAGCACGGCGTCCGGCGGCAGGGCCGAGAGGTCGATATCGGGCGCAGCGCTCAGGGCGTTGACGACCAGGTCGGCCGCGACAAGCGCCTCCGGGCCGCCGACGGCGGCGCCGAGGTCCGCCGCCAGCGCCTCGGCGCGCGACCGGGTGCGATTTATCACCACCACGGAGGCGCCCGCGTCCCGCAGCGCCGCCACGGCCGCCCGGGCCGCGCCGCCGGCGCCCAGAACCACGGCCCTGCAGCTGGGGAGGCGCAGATCCGGCGCCTGTTCCGAGAGGGCGGCGACGAGGCCGGCGCCGTCCGTGCTGTCCGCCCGCAGGCGTCCGTCCTCGAACAGCAGCAGGTTGGCGGAGCCGCAGGCGGAGGCGGTCCGGCTGGCGAGGTCGGCCCGGACGAGAGCCTGCTCCTTGAAGGGCGCGGTGACGTTCAGTCCGCGCAGTTCGCCCGCCCGGCCACTGTCCAGCAGCCGGTCGAAGTCCGCGGCGTCGGCCGGTTCGAACGGCCGGTAGTCGGCGTCGAGCTCCGCCGCAGCGATCCAGGCGCGGTGGATCGCCGGGCTGAGAGAGTGGCCTATCGGGTTCCCGGCCACGCCCGCGGCCAGCCGGGTCATGTCGCAAGAACCCCGGCCCGGCGCAGCTCCGCCAGCACCGGCCACAGCGGCATACCGAGCACGGTGAAGTAGTCGCCGTCGACGGCCTCGAACAGCTGGGCGCCCGGTCCCTCGAGCCGGTACGACCCGACGCAGGCGAGCAGAGCCTCGCCCTCTGCGACGAGATAGGCGTCGAGAAAGGCCTCGGAGAAGTCGCGCACCCGCATGGCCGCCGTGTCGACGCCGGACCAGACCACCTGCCCGTTCCGCGCCAGCGCGGCGCCGGAATGCAGATGGTGGGTTCGGCCGCGCATGGACAGCAGCCGGGCTCGCGCCTCGGCGGTCGAGCCTGCCTTGGACACCAGGCCCCCGTCGAAGGCGAGGGTCTGGTCGGCGCCGAGCACCCAGGCCTCCGGATCGCGACGCGACACGGCCAGGGCCTTCACCCGCGCCAGCTCCTCCGCCAGACCCGCCGCGTCGGCGGGGTCGTGGGCCGTCTTGACCGCGACCTCGTCCACGTCCGCGACCTGCACGGAGAACGGCACCCCGGCGCCCTCAAGCATGGTGCGGCGGGCGGCGCTCTTCGAGGCCAGCACCAGGCGCTCGCCGGGGGCGGTCACCACGCGGCTCCCACGCGGTGGGTGCGCTTCTCGTTGAGCACGTTGATGATCGCCGCCGCCGTCTCCTCGACGGACCGCCGAGTGACGTCGATGACCGGCCAGCCCCGTCGCTCGAACAGGCGTCTCGCCTTGACCGTCTCCTCGCGGACGGCCTCATGGTCGACATAGGCGCTGGCCCGGTGAGCGTTCAGGCCGTCGAGCCGGTTTTTGCGGATCTGCACCAGGCGGTCGGGAGACACGGTCAGACCGACGACCAGCGGGTTGCGCAGCTGCGTCAGCCGCTCGCCATCCTCCTGCCCGGGCACCAGCGGTACGTTGGCGGCGCGGATGCCGCGGTGGGCCAGATAGATGCAGGTCGGCGTCTTCGAGGTGCGGCTGACGCCGCAGAGGACGACGTCAGCGGATTCCAGCTGCTCGGTGGTTCCCTGGCCGTCGTCGTGGGCCATGGCGTAGTCGAGCGCGGCGATGCGATTGAAGTAATCGGTGTCGAGCGCGTGCTGGGCGCCGACCCGGGTCGAAAGCGCCGCTCCGAGGTAGCGCGACAGGGCCCCCACCAGCGGGTCCAGGGCTGCGATCTGGGGCATGTCGAGGCGACGGCAGCCCTCTTCCAGTTGTTCGCGAAGATCCCTGTCGACGAGGGTGTGCAGAACGACGCCGGGGGCCGAAGCGATCTCGTCGAGGACGCGCTCCATCTGCCGCTCGGAACGGACCAGGGCGTAGATGTGCTCGATGGGGATGACCCCGTCGAAACGGGCGACGACCGCCTTGGCCATGGCGTTCAGCGTTTCGCCGGTCGAATCCGAGACGAGGTGGACGTGGAAGTAGGTCGCCAGCCGCGAGGGGCCGGAAGGGCGTCCGGGACTCATGGGGACGATCTGTCCATGACGCGAGGACTCCTGTGGACGGGGCGGGGCGCCGTTCCGCCGGCGGCGGGCGCCGATTCCCATAGCAAGCGGGGGCTGGACCTGCGAGCGGGGATGAGGGTGGAGCGACCGGCCGGCTGTCCGTCGAGTCGTCCCGCACGCGCCGCGGTCGGCGTCCACGCTCTGTGGAGGACCCGGGTTCGCCCGAACGGCGCCCTGTTCGCCCTCCGTCCGACGACTCAGCCAGGGCGGGCCCGTTAAGGTTCTGTTAGGACTTTTCCCCGGTTTCGACAGCCCGGACGCGCCTGTCGATCAGCCTGTGAATCTTCCGGGCGCCATCCCGAGGCGGTCCCGATATGTTCCGACGGTTGTCCACGCCGTCCCCGGCCCAGCCTCTTCCTTCGCCTTTCTTCAATTCGAATGATTGGGAAGGGAGAGGGGTGCGACCTTGCTCCGGGCTTGAGCGCGGACCGGGCCGCCGGTAAGGCCAAGGGTGCATGACCTCCCCTGACACGCCCCTGTTCCTCAAGGCCCTCGCCGGCGAGACGACGCCGAGGCCTCCGGTGTGGTTCATGCGGCAGGCGGGGCGGTACCTGCCCGAGTATCGGGCGCTGCGGGCGACCACGCCCGGTTTCATCGAATTCTGTCTCGATCCGGAGAAGGCCGCCGAGGCGACGCTCCAGCCGATGCGGCGGTTCGGGTTCGATGCGGCCATCGTGTTCGCCGACATCCTGCTCATTCCCCGGGCCCTCGGCCAAGACGTCTGGTTCGAGGCCGGCGAAGGCCCGCGGCTCGGCGCTCTCCCGTCCGTGGAGGCGATGGCGGAGCGGACCGCCGCCGCCGGCGAGGCCCTGAGCGAGGTCGGCGAGACCCTGTCCATCGTGCGGCGCGAGCTGGAGCCGGAGCGGGCCCTCATCGGGTTCGCCGGCGCGCCATGGACGGTCGCCACCTATATGCTGGACGGCGAGGCGCGGACCATCGGCAAGGGCGAGCGGGCGCAGGCCCGGACCTACGCCTACGCCGATCCTGAGCTGGTCGATGCCGTGCTCGCGGTGCTGGTCGAGGCGACGGCCCATTATCTGAAGATGCAGGCCGACGCCGGAGCCCAGGCGCTGAAGATCTTCGAAAGCTGGGCCGAGGGCCTGCCGGACGACCTGTTCGAACGACTTGTGCTTCGACCGCACCAGGCGCTGGTGAAGCGGGTGCGCGAGCTCGGCGTGACCGTGCCGCTGATCGGCTTTCCCCGCGGCTCGGCGGCGCTGGCCGAACGCTACGCGGCCGAATGCGACGTGCAGGCCGTGGCGCTGGACACGGCCTGCCCGCTGGCTGTCGGACGGCGGGTGCAGGCGATCAAGCCGATCCAGGGGGCGCTAGACCCCTTGCTGCTCCGGGCCGGCGGGGCGCTGCTGGATCGCCGCGTGGACCAGCTGATGGAGGGGTGGGGGCAGGGGCCGTGGGTGTTCAACCTCGGCCACGGCATCCTGCCGGACGTGCCGATCGCCCACGTGGAGCAGGTCCTGACGCGGATCGGCGCCCAATGATCCCGCTGAGCGGCCGCCGCATCGCCGTGGTGTTGTTCAACCTCGGCGGCCCCGACGACCAGGCGACGGTCAGGCCGTTCCTGTTCAACCTGTTCAACGATCCGGCGATCATCGGCTTGCCGGGCCTCGTGCGCACCCCCCTGGCCCGGCTGATTTCCAGCCGCCGGGAGAAGTCGGCGCAGGCAAACTATGCGCTGATGGGCGGCGGTTCACCGCTGCTGCCGGAGACGCGTCGGCAGGCGGCGGCGCTGGAGGCCGCCCTGGCGGCGCGGTTGCCTGACGACGAGGTGCGGGCCTTCATCGCCATGCGCTACTGGAACCCGATGACCGAGGAGACCGCCGCCGAGGTCACGGCCTTCGGGCCCGACGAGATCGTCCTTCTGCCGCTCTATCCGCAATTCTCGACCACCACGACCGACTCGTCGCTGAAGCTTTGGAACGCCGTCTACGCCGGCTCGGGGGACAGCCGGACGGTGTGCTGCTGGCCGGAAGCCCATGGCTGGATCGAGGCCCAGGCCGCGGCGATCGCGGAGAAGCTGGACGAGGCGGGCGACCGGCCCGTTCGGGTGCTGTTCTCAGCCCACGGCATCCCGGAGAAGCTGGTCTCCGGCAAGGGCGACCCGTACCAGGAGCAGGTCGAGAGCACCGTCGCCGCCGTCGTCGCACGGCTGGGCGAACAGGGCCGGTCCATAGACCACGCCATATGCTACCAGAGCCGGGTCGGGCCCCTGAAGTGGCTCGGCCCGTCGACGCCGGAAGCGCTCGAGCAGGCGGCGCGTGACGGCAAGGGCGCGGTGGTCGTGCCCATCGCCTTCGTGTCCGAGCACGTCGAGACCCTGGTGGAGCTCGACATCGAGTACCGGGAACTGGCTCACCAGCTCGGCGTGGCGCCCTACCTTCGGGCGCCGGCGGTCGGTACGGCGGCGCCGTTCATCGCCGCCCTGGCCGATGCGACGGTTCACGCGCTGGGCCGCACCGGCGTCGCGCCGTACGGACCCGGCTGCCGCGGCGAGTGGAAGGCCTGTCCGTGCCAGAATGAGAGGAAGGCCGGATGAGCTGGTACGATCTCGCCCGCGGCCTGCATATTCTGGCGGTGATCGCGTGGATGGCGGGCCTGCTGTTCCTGCCCCGACTCTACGCCTACGACGTGGAGCAGAACGACAAGTCGGAGCCCTTGCGCACCGAGATGCAGGGTCTGCTGAGGACCTGGCAGGGGCGGTTGCTCGGCATCATCCTGCGCCCGGCCATGGGCGCGGCCTGGGTGTTCGGCCTGTGGCTGCTGTGGCTGCGCAGCGGCAACGGGGCCGACTGGAGCTTCGCCCACCAGCCGTGGATGATCGCCAAGCTCGTCGGCGTGGTCGCCCTCACCGCCTGGCACGGCTTCCTCGCCGGCGAGCGGAAGAGAATCGTCGGCGGGACCTCGACCCGGTCGGGCCGCTTCTGGCGGATGACCAACGAGATTCCCTTCCTCATCGCCATCGTCATGGTGCTGTCGGTGACCACGGAGTGGGCCTTCGGCTGACCGTCGACAGGGCCCCGCTTGACCTCGCCTCTGCGGCGTGGTTTCGCTGATCCCGAACCGTTCCTGGCAGCGCCGGACGGTCCCTCTCTTCCAGCGACGCCTGCCGGTTCGAACCTGCGGGAGCCCGTCGTTCCTCCTTCGGCCGGAAGGCCGCACATCGCCAGTCGCACCGACCTCGCCCGCCGGCGAGCGCCCGGTCGCGCACGCCTGAAGAAGACACCATGACCGACGTCCGCGACACCGACCCGACCGCCCCCGAGGCCGAAACCCTCGACGGCGAACAGACCGCGACCGAGACCGCCGCCGCCGACCTGCCGCTGGTCGACCAGGAGGCCGAGGAGGAGGACGACGGCGAGCCGATCGTCCCGAACGGCCGGATCACCCTGGCCGAGCTAAACGAGAAGACGCCGGCCGACCTGGTGGCCTTCGCCGAGCAGCTGGAGGTCGAGAACGCCTCCAACCTGCGCAAGCAGGACCTGCTGTTCGCCATCCTCAAGGCCCTGGCCGAGGAGGAGGTGGAGATCATCGCCGACGGCGTGCTGGAGATCCTGCCGGACGGCTTCGGCTTCCTGCGCAGCCCGGACGCCAACTATCTTCCGGGTCCGGACGATATCTACGTTTCCCCGTCGCAGATCCGCCGCTTCGGCCTGCGCTCGGGCGACACCATTCACGGCGCCGTCCGCGCGCCGCGGGAGGGCGAGCGCTATTTCGCCCTGCTCAAGGTCGACACGATCAATCTGGAAGACCCGGAGACGGTCAAGACCAAGGTCCTGTTCGACAACCTGACGCCGCTCTATCCGGAAGAGCGGCTGCATATGGAGATCCAGGACCCGACCCTGAAGGATCGCTCGGGCCGGGTCATCGACATCGTCGCCCCGCTGGGCAAGGGCCAGCGCTGCCTGATCGTGGCCCCGCCGCGGGTCGGCAAGACGGTGATGCTGCAGAACATCGCCAAGTCGATCGAGCGCAACCACCCCGAGGTCTTCCTCATCGTCCTGCTCATCGACGAGCGGCCGGAGGAGGTGACCGACATGCAGCGGACCGTGAAGGGCGAGGTCATCGCCTCGACCTTCGACGAGCCGGCCACCCGCCACGTCGCCGTCGCCGAGATGGTCATCGAGAAGGCCAAGCGCCTGGTCGAGCACAAGAAGGACGTGGTCATCCTGCTCGACTCGATCACCCGCCTCGGCCGCGCCTACAACGCGACCGTGCCGTCCTCGGGCAAGGTGCTGACCGGGGGCGTCGACGCCAACGCCCTGCAGCGGCCGAAGCGCTTCTTCGGCGCGGCGCGCAACGTGGAGCAGGGGGGATCGCTGACCATCATCGCCACCGCCCTGATCGACACCGGAAGCCGCATGGACGAGGTGATCTTCGAGGAGTTCAAGGGCACCGGCAACTCGGAGATCGTGCTGGACCGCAAGGTGGCCGACAAGCGCATCTTCCCGGCCATCGACGTGCTCAAGTCGGGCACCCGCAAGGAAGACCTCATCACCCCGAAGGACCAGCTGGCCAAGACCTACGTCCTGCGCCGCATCCTCAACCCGATGGGACCGCAGGACGCCATCGAGTTCCTGCTCGACAAGCTGCGCCAGTCGAAGAACAACTCGGACTTCTTCCAGTCGATGAACACCTGACCCGGTGCGCCCCTGTCGCCACGCGCACGGCGTGGCGACTACCTGAGGGGCGACAGGGTTGTCGTTGTTTCACGTGAAACAGGAGCGGCTTCCATGAAGGTCAACGTCGAGATCGATTGCACCCCGGCCGAGGCGCGGGCCTTTCTGGGCCTGCCCGACGTGGCGCCGCTGAACGAGGCCATGGTCGCGGAGATGCAGAAGCGCATGGCGGAGAACGTCGCGGCCATGCAGCCGGAGGAGCTGATGAAGACCTGGACCAGCTTCGGCCTCCAGGCCCAGGAGCAGTTCCGCAAGCTGATGGAGGCGGCGGTCAAGTGAGACAGTCTCCTCCCCGCAGCGCGGGGAGGGGGACCGCGAAGCGGTGGAGGGGCTCTGTCCGCGTCGCCGCCGGTAGCCCCTCCGTCACGCCGCTGTCGCGACGCGCCACCTCCCCATCCCTGCGCGACGGGGAGGAGACGTGAGCACCATCTTCGCCCTCGCCACACCGCCGGGGCGCGGGGCCATCGCCATCCTGCGTCTGAGCGGCCCCGGAACCGACGCGGCCCTCGCTGCCCTCGGCGCGCCCGATCTCAGGCCCCGGCACGCGAGCCTCCGCACCCTTTCCCACGCGGGGCGTCGAATAGACGAGGCCCTCGTCCTCCGTTTCCCCGCTCCGAACTCCTACACCGGCGAGGACTGCGCCGAACTGCACCTGCACGGCGGCCGGGCGGTGGTGGAGTCGGCCAGCGAGGCGCTGGTCGCCCTCGGCCTGCGCCCCGCCGATCCCGGCGAGTTCACCCGGCGGGCCTTCGAGAACGGCCGCATGGACCTGGCCCAGGCCGAGGCCGTCGCCGACCTGATCGACGCCGAAACCGCGGCCCAGGCGACGCAGGCCCTCGGCCAGCTGGATGGGCGGTTGAGCGAGACCTACGCCGGCTTCCGCCGCGACCTCCTGCGGGCGCTGGCGCTGGTCGAGGCGGAGATCGACTTTCCCGACGAGGAGGTGCCGGACAATCTCGCCCGCACCGCCGGGCCGGTGCTGGACGGACTGATCGCCGACCTGAAGGGGGCGCTGGCCGACGCCCGGCGGGGGGAGCGGGTGCGGGAGGGCTATCGCATCGTCCTGATCGGCGAGACCAACGCCGGCAAGTCGTCGCTGTTCAATGCGCTCGTGGCCCGCGAGGCCGCCATCGTCACCCCCATCGCCGGCACCACCCGCGACGTGCTCGACGCCGACCTGGTGATCGGCGGCTATGCGGTGACCCTGTCCGACACGGCCGGGCTCCGGGACTCCGACGATCCGGTGGAGGCGGAAGGCGTGCGCCGCGCCCGCGCCCGGGCGGAGCAGGCCGAGCTGCGCCTCTGGGTCCGGGCGCCCGGCGATCCGGAAGGGGTCGCCGCCGGCTATGTGAAGCCGGGGGATCTGCTGGTCCTCACCAAGGCCGACCTCGACCGCGCCGCCCCGCCCCCCGGCCGGGAGGCGATCGCCGTCAGCACCGCGACCGGCGAGGGCCTGCCGGCCCTGCACGACTGGATCGCCGCCCGGCTGGCGCGGGATCTGTCCGGCGCCGACTTCCCGGCGGTCACGCGCGAACGGCACCGTCGTCGGCTGGAGGAGGCGCTGGCCGCCGCAGAGGCGG
>MGLK01000042.1:155628-157672 GCA_001794825.1 Caulobacterales bacterium RIFCSPHIGHO2_01_FULL_70_19
ACCGGGGCGATCGGGGTCGAGGACATACTGGGGGAGGTGTTCGCCAGCTTCTGCATCGGGAAGTAGGGCCGCTCCGTTTCACGTGAAACACCGCGGCTCCGGTGGCGGAATCCCCGGCGATCGACTATGTCCCCGCCCATGCAATCCTTCGACGTCATCGTCATCGGCGGCGGGCACGCCGGCTGCGAGGCCGCGGCCGCCTCCGCGCGCACGGGCGCGCGCACCCTGCTGCTGACCCAGAAGCTCGAGACGATCGGCGAAATGTCCTGCAACCCGGCCATCGGGGGCCTGGGCAAGGGCCATCTGGTCCGCGAGATCGACGCCCTGGACGGGGTCATGGGCCGACTGGCGGACGTCTCCGGCATCCAGTTCCGACTGCTGAACCGGTCGAAGGGCGCGGCGGTGCAGGGCCCGCGCAGCCAGATCGACCGCCGGCTCTACCGGGAGGCGATGCAGGCGGAGCTCGCCGGAACCGCCAACCTGACGCTGATGGCCGGAACCGCGGAGAGCCTGGTCCTCGACGGCGAGCGGGTGGTCGGCGTCGTGACCGGCGACGGCAGCGAGCTGCGCGCCGCCGCCGTCGTTCTGACCACGGGCACCTTCCTCAACGGCGTGATCCACAAGGGCGACCAGCGCATTCCGGCCGGCCGCCATGGAGAGGCGCCGTCGACCGGCCTGGCGGCCGATCTCTACGGCGCCGGCCTGCAGATGGGCCGGCTGAAGACCGGAACGCCGGCGCGCCTGGACGGCCGCACCATCGCCTGGGATCGCCTCGACCGGCAGGAGGCGGACGCCGACCCCGTTCCGTTCAGCTTCCTCACCGGGCGGATCGCCGTTCCGCAGATCGCCTGTGGCGTCACCCACACGACGGAAGAGACCCACCGGATCATCGCCGGGAACCTCGGGGAGAGCGCCGTCTATGGGGGGCATCTGTCTGGCCGCGGGCCCCGCTATTGTCCGTCCATCGAGGACAAGGTGGTGCGCTTCGCCGACAAGACATCGCACCAGATCTTCCTTGAGCCCGAGGGCCTGGACGATCCGACGGTGTATCCGAACGGCATCTCCACCTCGGTGTCCGATGCGACCCAGCTCGCCTTCCTGCGCACCATTCCGGGGCTGGAGGCGGTGGAGGTGTTCCGCTTCGGCTACGCCATCGAATACGACTATGTGGATCCGCGCGAGCTGACCGCGGCGCTCGAGGTCAAGAAGCGGCCGGGGCTCTACCTGGCCGGCCAGATCAACGGCACCACGGGCTACGAGGAGGCCGGCGCCCAGGGCCTGATCGCCGGTCTCAACGCCGCCCGGGCCGCGGCCGGCGCCGATCCCCTGATCCTCGGCCGCGACCAGGCCTACATCGGGGTGATGATCGACGATCTGGTCACCAAGGGTGTGACCGAGCCCTACCGCATGTTCACGAGCCGGGCGGAATACCGCCTCAGCCTGCGGGCCGACAACGCCGATCAACGGTTGACCCCCCTTGGGGTCGAGACCGGGGTGGTCGGACCAGCGCGCGGGGCGGCCTGGGCGGCCAAGGCGGAGGCGCTGGCGCGGGCACAGGCTGTTTCACGTGAAACGCTCTTCACGCCCAGGCAGGCCGGGGAGCTGGGAATCCGCGTCAACGCCGACGGGCAGCGACGCTCGATCCGGGATCTCCTGTCCTTCCCGGGGGTGACCCTCGACACCTTCCTGCCGGTCCGGCCCGACATCGCAGCCTGGCCGCGGCAGGTGCGCGAGCAGATCGAGATCGACGCGGGCTACGCCGGCTACCTCGATCGTCAGGCGTCCGACGCCGAAGCCCTGCGGCGCGAGGAGGCGCTGGCCCTGCCGGTCGACCTCGACTATGCGGCGATCGGCGGCCTCTCCAACGAGGTGAGGGAGAAGCTGGCCCTCGTGCAGCCGCGGACCCTGGGGCAGGCGGGACGGATCGAGGGCATGACGCCGGGCGCCCTGACGGCGCTGCTGTCGCACGTGAAGAAGGCGAAGGTCGCGGCGTGACTCTTGAACTCCTCCACCGCTTCGCGGTCCCCCTCCCCGCGAAGCGGGG
>MGLK01000042.1:157680-197761 GCA_001794825.1 Caulobacterales bacterium RIFCSPHIGHO2_01_FULL_70_19
GGGGGACCATCCGCAGCCGCAGGCGGAGGATGGTGGAGGGGCGCCGCAGACCATGACCCCGTCCGAATTCCAGGCTCTCACCGGCGCGTCCGACGCCCGCATGGCGGACCTCAAGACCTTCGCCGTCCGCCTCGCCGAGGCCAATGCGGTGATGAACCTCGTCGGCCCCGACACCCTGCCGGACATCTGGAACCGGCACTACTGGGACTCGGCCCAGCTGCGGTTGCTGGCCCCGGAGGCGAGAACCTGGGCGGACCTCGGCGCCGGCGCAGGATTTCCCGGGGTGGTGCTGGCGATCCTGCTCAAGGAGACGCCGGGGGCCCACGTCTGGCTGATCGACTCGCTGGGCAAGCGGTGCCGCTTCATTCAGCAGGTGGTGGAAGAGCTGGATCTGCCGGCCACGGTGATCAACGGGCGGGCGGAGGTGCAAACGCTGACCGTCGACGTGGTGACGGCCCGGGCCGTCGCGGCGATGGAAAAGCTGCTCGGCTATGCACAGCCTTATCTACAGCGCGGCGCGCGCGGCCTGTTCCTGAAGGGGGAAAAGGCCGAGCTGGAGGTGGCGGAGGCGCGCCGCGTCTGGCAATTTGACTGCGACCTCTCCGTCTCGCGCAGCGATCCGCGCGGCCGCATCGTATCCGTCCGGAGCCTTCGCCGTGTCAGAAGCCGGTAAGACCCGCGTCCTCGCCGTCTCCAACCAGAAGGGCGGGGTGGGAAAGACGACGACGGCGATCAACCTCGGCACCGCCCTGGCGGCGATCGGGGAGAAGGTTCTGATCGTCGACATGGACCCGCAGGGCAATGCGTCCACGGGACTGGGTGTTCCACGTGAAACACGCCGGGTGACCATCTACGACGTCGTGGTCGACGGGCGTTCGGTGGACGACGCCGCCGTTCAGACGGCGGTGCCGGGCCTCTGGATCATTCCCGCCGACGCCGACATGTCGGGGGTCGAGATCGAGCTCAGCCAGGCCGACCGACGCTCGTTCCGCCTGCGCGACGCCCTGGCGGCGCAGGGGCGGGATGGTCAGACCCGGTATGACTATGTGCTGATCGACTGCCCCCCGTCGCTGAACCTTCTGACCCTCAACGCCATGGCCGCCGCCGACGCGGTGCTGGTGCCGCTGCAGTGCGAGTTCTTCGCGCTGGAAGGCCTGACCCAGCTGATGAAGACGGTGGAGATGGTGCGCCAGAGCCTGAACCCGGCGCTGGAGATCCAGGGGCTGGTGCTGACCATGTATGATCGCCGCAACGCCCTGTCCGGGCAGGTGGCCAACGACGTGCGCGCCCACTTCGGCGAGAAGGTCTATGACTCGGTCATCCCGCGCAATGTGCGGGTGTCGGAGGCGCCCTCGTTCGGCAAGCCGGCGCTGATCTACGATCTGAAATGTGCGGGGAGCCAGGCCTATCTGCGTCTCGCCCGCGAGGTGGTGGCGCGCGAACGCAAGCGGCGCGAGCAGATCGCCGCCTGAACCGATTAGAAGAACGGAATCAGTATCTTGAGCGAACGACAGCGCGGACTGGGCCGGGGCCTTTCGGCTCTCCTCGGGGAGCAGGCGAACGAGGCGGTGGCGGTCGACGGCTCCGCCCCGCCCGCGGGCGTGCGGACGGCTCCGATCGAGAGCCTCAAGCCCAATCCGGACCAGCCGCGCAAGCGCTTCGAGCCCGCCGATCTGGAGGAGCTGGCCGCTTCCATCCGCGACAAGGGGGTGCTGCAGCCGATCCTCGTGCGACCCCAGCCGGGTCAGGACGGCGTCTGGCAGATCATCGCCGGCGAACGCCGCTGGCGCGCCGCCCAGCAGGCCCGACTGACCGAAGTGCCGATCGTCGTCCGCGAGATGGACGACGTCGAGGTGTTCGAGGTCGCCATCATCGAGAACGTCCAGCGCGCCGACCTGACGCCGCTGGAAGAGGCCGACGCCTACCGGATGCTGATGGAGCGCTTCGGCCGCACCCAGGACGCGGTGGCCGGCGTGGTCGGCAAGAGCCGCAGCCATGTGGCCAACACCCTGCGCCTGCTGCAGCTGCCGGAGGAGGTGCTCTGGTACGTCCGCCACGGCCAGCTGAGCGCCGGCCACGCCCGGGCGCTGGTCAACGTCCCGGGGGCGGCGGAGCTCGCCAAGCAGATCGTCGACGAGGGGCTCAACGTCCGCCAGGCCGAGGCCCTGGCGCGGCGCGCCGCGGAAGGGCCGAAGCCGGCGAGGCGCAAGGCGGCGGCGGACGCCGGGGCGGAAGGCTCCGCCGATGTGGCGGCGCTGGAGCAGGACCTGGCCGACGCCCTGGGTCTGAAGGTCCAGCTGGCGGACCGCGGCGGCAAGGGCGAACTGACCATCCGCTACGGCACGCTGGAGCAGCTCGACGATCTGTGCCGCCGGCTGATGCGGGGCTGAGGTGCCGTCGCCGGCGGAGAGGGTCGTCGACCTCTACAGCCGGCGGTCCCGCGCGTTCGACGCGGACCGGACCAGAACGCTCTTCGAGCGTCCCTGGCTGGACGCCTTTCTGGCGCATGTTCCGGAGACGGGAACGGTGCTCGACCTTGGCTGCGGCTCGGGCGAGCCGATCGCCCGCCACCTGATCGAACAGGGGCGGAGGGTCACCGGCGTCGACGCCTCGCCGGGGATGATCGACCTGTGTCGACGACGCTTTCCGGACCACGACTGGCGGATCGGGGACATGCGCGCGCTCGATCCGGAGGAGCCGTTCGACGGCCTGGTCGCCTGGCACAGCCTGATCCATCTGGCGCCCGCGGACCAGCCGGCCATGTTCGGCCTGTTCGCCCGCTGCCTGCGGCCCGGCGGCGTGCTGTTGTTCACCAGCGGCTCCGAACGGGGCGAGACGATCGGCGACTGGCGCGGCGAGACCCTCTACCACGGCAGTCTGTCGCTGGATGACTACCGGGCGGGGCTCGAGACCGCCGGCTTCGATCTGCTGCGCCACGTTTCGGGGGATCCCGGGTGCGGCGGGGCGACGGTCTGGCTTGCGCGCCGGCGCGGTGGCAAGGTGGCGGGATGACCGACAAATCCGACAACCCGACCGCAGAAGCGATGAAGAAGGCGCTCGCCGCCAAGCGCGCGGGGGGCCCGGCCGCGTCGTCCGGCGGGTTCAAGCCCGCCCGTCACGCCGAGAAGGGCGTGGCGCACCAGAACGCGGCGCTGAACAAGCCGGCCTTCCGGCGCGCGTCCAAGCGCGGCTGAACCCCGCGACACCCGGCCCCTGGAGGGTGGATATCGACGGGTGGACAAGAGCTACGTCGGGAGTGGACCGGGTGGACCAGGTCGATTGAGGCGATACGGCCCCGACTAGAGCCCCAGCCGGCGGGCCCGGGCGGCGATCTCGAGCAGCAGGCGTTCGGCGATCAACTGGTCCGGCGACCCCGTGGTCTTGGTCGCCACGTCGGCGGCGTTGACGCTGTCCAGCACCTTGTCGAGATCCTCGAGCCGCCAGCTGCGCGCCTGACGCAGCATCTCGGCCTCCTGCTTCCAGAACACGCCCGCCGCCTTGGCGGCCTCCTTGGCCCCGGCGCCGTTGGCCTGAAGGACATTGATGCGCCGCAGCTTGCCGAGGTGGATCGAGGCCTGCCGCACCGCCATGACGGGACTCTCGCCCTCGGCCAGCGCCCGGCGCAGCCCGGCCTGCGCCGGAGCCGCGCGTCCGCCGAAGGCCTGGAGGGCGGCGTCCTGGAGGGAGGCGTCCGGCTCGACGCCGAGGTGCTGCTCCAGTTCGGCGACGTCGATGGTGCGGCCGCTTCCCGGACCGATGTAGAGCGCCAGCCGCTCGATCTCCTGACGCATCAGACCGCGCTCGCGGGGCAGACGGGCGACGAAGCGGTCCAGCGCGTCCTGGGTCAGCCCGACCTTGTCGACGGCCAGCGCCTCGCGGGTCATGCGGGCGACGTCGCCGACCTCGTCCTCGTAGCAGGCGATCCCGACGGCGGCCTTGTCGGCCTCGGCGGCCTTGCGCAGGGCGGAGTCGCGGCCCAGCGCGCCGGCCTCGACCACCAGCATGGCGTCGGGGTTGTACTCGCCGGCCGCGTGGGCCTTCAGGGCCGCCGCCAGCATCTTGTCGATCGAGGCCTTCTCGGCCGACAGACGCACCCGCACCAGCCGGCGGCCGCCGATCATCGACAGGGCGGTCAGCGCCTCGTCCAGCCGGCGCTCGTCGCCGTCGAGGTCGCTGTCGGTCAGGACGGTGACGTTGAAGGGATCGTTGAGGTCCGGGGTGATCGCGCGGCACAGGATCTCGGCCCGCTCCGCCACGCCGGAGCGGTCCTTGCCGTGGATGACGGCGGCGCGGACGGCGCGGTCCGGCGACTTCAGGAAGCGTTCGACCTCGGGACGCTTCGACAGGATCACGGGTTGGACAGCGCCCGCATCAGGTCGAGCCGGATCAGTCGGGCCAGCTCGGCGGCGGCGCGCTCCTCGCCGTCCTGCTGGGCGGCGATGGCGGCGTAGGGCTGGTCGGCGGCGGCGTAGGTGGTGGTGACCGTCTCGACCCCTGAGATTGGTTCGCCGCCGGTGAGCGGCGTCAGGGTCCAGGCGCCGCGCACCGTCAGCTCGTAGCGGGCGGCGGTGTCGTCGATGCGCCGGCCGAGCGGGCGACGCTCCTGGTCGATGACGGTTTCCAGCCGCCACAGCGGCGCCTGGGAGCCATCGCGCCCCAGGGCGTCCTCGAGCTGCTCGCGCACGCGATAGCCGAGCCGGTCGTCCTGGGTCGTCACGGCGATCCGCGACAGGGAGCCGCCCACGCCGGCCTCGCCATAAAGCGGGGTAAAGCCGCAGCCGGCAAGTCCCGCCAGCGAGACAGCCGCCAGAACGAGCCGGCGCATCAGTTGGCCACCAGGTTGACGATGCGATCCTTGACCACGACCACCTTCCTCACCGTCAGGCCCTCCAGACGACCCCGGACCTCGGGATCCGCCAGCACGATCGCCTCGACCTCGGCCGGCTCCAGCCCGCGGGCGACGCGGATTTCCCCGCGGCGCTTGCCGTTGATCTGGATCGGCAGAACCACCTCGTCGTCCGCCGCCAGCGCAGGATCGTAAACCGGCCAGGGCGCGTCGAGGATCATCCCCGCTTCGCCGAGGCGCGTCCAGCCTTCCTCGGCCACGTGCGGGGGGAAGGGGGCGACCAGCCGCAGCAGGGCCGAGAGGGCCTCGCGCCTGGCGACGCCGCCGGCCGCCCCGTGCTCGCGAATGGTGGCGAGGAAGGCGTAGAGCTTGGCGATGGCCGAGTTGAAGCGGAAGCCGTCGATGCCCTCGGACACCGCCTTAATGGCCTTGTGCGTCTCGCGGACCAGGGAGGCGTTGACCGCCTCGTCGCCGGGCGCCGACGGGTCGAAGCCGTCGACCTCGGCCCAGACGCGCTGGACGAAGCGGGCGGCGCCCTCGACCCCGCCCGTGGTCCACTGCACGTCGCGCTCGGGCGGGCTGTCGGACAGGACGAACAGGCGGCCGGCGTCGACCCCGTAGGCGTCGACGATCTCCTGCGGCGCGACCACATTCTTCTTCGACTTCGACATCTTCTCGACGTCGCCGATCGACAGCGGCGCGCCGGTCGAGAGGCGGGGGGCGACCCGCCGGCCGTCGACGGTCTCGATGCGCACGTCCGAGGGCTCGACCCAGTTCGGGCGACCGACCTCGTCGGTGCCGTCGAAATAGGTCTCGTGCACCACCATGCCCTGGGTGAAGAGACCGGCGAACGGCTCCTTCACGCTCATCAGGCCGGCGTCGGAGAGGGCGCGGCTGACGAAGCGGGCGTAGAGCAGGTGCAGCACCGCGTGCTCGACCCCGCCGATGTACTGGTCGACCGGCAGCCATTTGTCGGCGGCCGCCTGCGAGATCGGCTCGGCGGCGGTCGGGTCGGCGAAGCGCGCGAAGTACCAGCTGGAGTCCACGAAGGTGTCCAGCGTGTCCGTCTCGCGTGTCGCATCACCGTGACAGGAAGGGCATTTGACGTGCTTCCAGGTCGGGTGTCGGTCGAGCGGGTTGCCGGGCGTGTCGAAGGTGACGTCCTTCGGCAGTTCGACCGGAAGCTGGTCGGCCGGAACCGCGCCGCACGAGGGACAGTGGATGATCGGAATGGGGCAACCCCAGTAGCGCTGGCGGCTGACGCCCCAGTCGCGCAGGCGGTAGATGGTCGCGCCCTTGCCCTGGCCGGCCGCCTCGATGCGCCGGATCGCCTCGGCCTTGGCCGCCTCGAT
This sequence comes from Caulobacterales bacterium RIFCSPHIGHO2_01_FULL_70_19, assembly GCA_001794825.1. Lineage (GTDB taxonomy): Bacteria > Pseudomonadota > Alphaproteobacteria > Caulobacterales > Caulobacteraceae > Brevundimonas. Next base: position 163,879 of record MGLK01000042.1, read on the forward strand.
GTCGAGGCCGTCGAGGAAGTCGGAGCGGAAGATGGTTCCGGGCCCGGTGTAAGCCTCTTCGCCGACGCTGAAGTCGTCGCCGGCGCCGTCCGGCCGCACCACCGGCAGGATCGGCAGGCCGTACTTGCGGGCGAACTCGAAGTCGCGCTGGTCATGCGCCGGACAGCCGAAGATCGCGCCCGTGCCGTACTCGGACAGGATGAAGTTGGCGATCCACACCGGGACCTCGGCCCCGGTGAAGGGATGGCGGACCTTCAGCCCGGTGTCGAAGCCGATCTTCTCGGCCTGTTCGATGTCGGCCTGGCTGGCCCCGCCCTTGCGGCACTCGGCGACGAAGGCGGCCACCTCGGGATTCGCCTCGGCCAGTTCTTTCGAGATCGGGTGGTCGGGAGCCAGGCCCATGAAGCTGGCCCCGAACAGGGTGTCGGGACGGGTGGTGTAGATCTCCAGCCCGTCCGGGGCCGCGGCCGGCGCCGTTCCGGCCCAGGCCCAGGTCATCTGCAGCCCCTTCGAGCGGCCGATCCAGTTCTCCTGCATCAGCCGGACCTTGTCGGGCCAGCGATCCAGTTCCTTGAGGCCCTCGATCAACTCGTCGGCGTAGTCCGTGATGCGCAGGAACCACTGGTTCAGCTTGCGCTTCTCGACCACCGCGCCGGAGCGCCAGCCGCGCCCGTCGACGACCTGCTCATTGGCCAGGACCGTGTTGTCGACCGGATCCCAATTGACCACCGAGTCCTTCCGGTAGACCAGGCCGCGCCTGAACAGTTCGAGGAACCAGGCCTGCTGCCGGCCATAGTAGGCGGGGTCGCAGGTGGCGAACTCGCGCGACCAGTCCAGCGACAGCCCCAGCAGCTTCAGCTGGTCGCGCATCGCGGCGATGTTGGACCAGGTCCAGTCGCCGGGATGGACGCCCCGCTCAATGGCCGCGTTCTCGGCCGGGAGGCCGAAGGCGTCCCAGCCCATGGGGTGGAGGACGTCGAAGCCCTGGGCCCGCCTGGAGCGCGCCACCACATCGCCCATCACGTAGTTGCGGGCATGACCCATGTGGATGTTCCCCGACGGGTAGGGAAACATCTCCAGCACGTAGTACTTCGGCCGGCCGGTCCCTTCGGTCGGGGTGCGGAAGGCGTCGGCGGCCGCCCAGCGGGCCTGCTGGCGGGGTTCGGCGGTCTTGGGCTCGTAGCGGGCCACGGCGGTCCTTGAGGCTGCTCCCCAAGGGCGCGGCCTTAAGGAGGCTGGAGATCAGGGGAGGGGCGTCAGCGCGCCGTCGAAAGGTTGAGCTGGCGGGCCTTGGTGAGGATGGCGTTCTCCAGGTCCGTCTCGGTCTGGGCGGCCACCGGAGCGCCGACCCACTGGCCGGTCTCGTCGCGGACTTCCTTGGTCACGGTGACGTTCAGCGCGTCGGCCCGGAGGCGGGTGTCGAGGATGAAGACGGTCGCCTTGAAGCGCTCGTTGGGCGTGCGCGGATCGGTGTACCAGTCGTAGTTGACCACGCCGCCCCACGGATCGGCGCTGGCCAGCGGCATGAAGCTGAGGGTGTCGAGCGTGGCGCGCCAGAGGAAGGCGTTCACCCCGATGCCGGCCTGGGCCGCGGTCGCATTCGGCCGTCCGCCGCCCATGCCCGGCAGGCCGCCGCATCCGCCCAGCATCAGACCGGAGGCGATCAGGGCGACCGCTGCGCCGCGTACCAGCACCATAGAGACTTCTCCATACGACCGTGGCCTGCGCCGGACCCTCCAGCGCGGACGCCGGCTCGCCCGAACGCGGGTCGCAGCCGAAGCGAGGCTCTATAGCACGCCGAAAAGGGGCGATGACAAGGCGAAGGCGCGCCGCGGAGGCGGCGCGGCGCCCCGACTGCGGCGGATTCCCGGCGGAGACGTCCGGCGCGCGTGACGCTCGCGCCACAGGAGTCCGAAGAGTCGCCGGGAACCGGGCGACAGCGCCGCCGTTTGTTGACCGGGCTGGCCGGCGGTGTCTACTTGCCGGACGAGGTTCGAGACGGGTTCGCCGTCCGACGCGAAGGGCAGGATATGCGCGCAGGCGCCTTCATTGCTGGTCTGACCGCGGCGATGGCTGTGGCCGCGGCCGCCGGTGCGGCCGAGGCCCAGACCGCCGCGCGCAGCAACGCGCCGGCCGTGTCGCTGACCGAGGCCCAGAGCGCCCGCGGGGCTCCGGCCGGACAGACCCGTCTGCGCTTCACCGAGCGCGGCCGCTGGGGCCTGGATCTCAACCTGAGCCAGCCCGTGGGCCGCGAGAGCAATCTCGGCGACGTCGAGGCCGGCGCCTACTACCGGGTCAATCCGCGCCTGCGCGTGGGCGCCGCCGCCGGTCTGGCCGAACCGGACGCCGACCCCGCCCGCCCCCCGCAGAGCGACCGCCGCGCCGCCCCGCGGTTCCGGCTCGAGTCGATCTTCCGCTTCTGAGGTCCTAGGGCGTTCCGAACGCCGCCTGGATCGCCTCCACTCCCGCCAGCCCGCAGGCCCCGCAACCGATGAGGCCTGCCGCATTGCGCGCCGAAATCCCTCCCAGGGCGTAGACCGGCCGCGCGGCCGCAGCCGCCAGGGCCTTGAATCCGGCCGGCCCGAGCGCCGGCCTGACGGCCGAGGCGCCGCCGGCCGGGAAAACGGGGGACAGCACCATCGCATCGAGGCCCGTGGCGCGCGCGACGCCGTCGGCCCCGTGCGCCGCACCGGTGACCAGCCAGTCGGGATGGGCGGCCGCCAGGGCCTCCGCCTGCCCGAGGGCGTGCTCCGGCAGGTGGACGCCGTCGGCGCCGACCTCGGCCGCCAGTCCGGCGTCGAGGCCGATCAGCAGCCGGACGCCCGCGGCCGTGGTGGTCTCGCGCAGGCGCCGGGCGACCGCATGCGCATCGGGTGCGCCGAAGTGGCGGAAGACCACGCCCGCGCCCGCCGGGAGGCGGGCGGCGGTCTCCCACGGCCGCGGCGTTCGGGCGGGGTCGGTGAAGAACAGCAGCGGCGGAAGCGCCGGGGCGGCGCCAGGGCGGCGGCTGACACCGGCGGCGGTCCGGGCTAGACCGCAGGCGACCTCCCACAGGATTTCGGCGTCGGTCCGGCTCATGACGACCTCTTCCCCCGATCCGCAGGCGGCGTCCAGCGCCGTGGCCGAGCGCCTCGAGACGATCCGGCGCCGCATCGGCCGCGCCTGCCGCCTGGCCGGCCGGGATCCCGCCGGGGTCACGCTGACGGCGGTGAGCAAGACCCAGCCCGACGCGGCCATCGATGCGGCGCTGGCCGCCGGCCAGCGTGTGTTCGGCGAGAACCGGGTGCAGGAGGCGCAGGCGCGCTGGGCGGGCCGGCGCGAGGCTTGGCCCGACCTGGAGCTGCGCCTGATCGGGCCGCTGCAGACCAACAAGGCCGCCGACGCCGTCGCCCTGTTCGACGTGATCGAGACGCTGGACCGGCCGAAGCTGGCCGAGGCGCTGGCGGCGGCCGGCCGGAAGGCGGGGCAGGCCCCCCGGGTGCTGATCCAGGTCAACACCGGCGCCGAGCCGCAGAAGGCCGGCGTGGCCCCCGCCGGGCTGGCGGAGCTCGTGGCGCAAGCCTTGTCGCTCGGCCTCCGGCTGGAGGGCCTGATGTGCATTCCGCCGGCGGAGGAGGCGGCGGGGCCGCATTTCGCGCTCCTGCGCAAGCTGGCCCGGCGGCACGGGCTGGAGGTCCTGTCGATGGGCATGAGCGCCGACTACGAGACCGCCATCCGCTTCGGGGCGACGCACGTGCGGGTGGGATCGGCGCTGTTCGGGGAACGAAAACCCTCCGCCGCGCCCTCTAGGGGCTGAAAACCTTCGCCGCGGGGCTCGCGCCCTTGGCGAACCGGTCAAGCCTCGCCATTCTTGCACACATGCCCACGCCCAAGACGATCCTGATCATCGACGACGACGACGACCTGCGCGAGGCGCTGGCCGAGCAGCTGGCGCTGCATGAGGCCTTCCGGCCGGTGCAGGCGGCGACCGCAGCCGAGGGCGTGAAGCTGGGCCGCGAGACCCGGGCCGACCTGATCCTGCTGGACGTCGACCTGCCGGACATGGACGGGCGCGAAGCGTGCCGCCTGCTGCGCAAGGACGGCGTCTCGACGCCGATCATCATGCTGACCGGCCAGTCGTCGGACGCCGACACCGTGCTGGGCCTGGAGTCGGGGGCCAACGACTACGTCACCAAGCCCTTCCGCTTCGCCGTGCTGCTGGCCCGCATCCGCGCCCATCTGCGCAGCCACGAGCAGTCGGAGGACGCCGTCTTCCGCATCGGACCGTACGAGTTCCGGCCCGCCGCCAAGGTCTTGGTCGACGACAAGGGCAAGAAGGTGCGGCTGACCGAGAAGGAGACCAACATCCTGAAGTATCTCTATCGCGCCGGGGCCAAGGCGGTGTCGCGCGAGGAGCTGCTGACCGAGGTGTGGGGCTACAACGCCGGGGTCACCACCCACACGCTGGAGACCCACATCTACCGGCTGCGTCAGAAGATCGAGCCCGAGCCGGGTCAGGCCCGCCTGCTGCTCACCGACGCCGGCGGCTACCGCCTGCAGCCGTAGCGGATCAGCCGGTTCGCCACTCGCCGAGCGTGGCGCCGTCGGCGGTGAGGAACGCGACCCGATCCATCTGCACCGCAGCGACGCAGACCGGTCGCTGGTCGGGGCCGGCGGCGCGACAGCGAATGGCGCGCCCGTCAGGGAAGGCGACGAAGCGGCCCTCCATCAGCACCCGCCACCCGTCCGACGGCCGGGCCGGCGCCGCATCGCCTTCGCCGCGCACCGTGTAGCTGTAAGCCCGCCCGTTGCGGCGGCCGAGCCGCGAGCCGCCCGCCTCGAACACGGCGGCCAGGCCGGCGGTCTGCGGCGACGGCGTCGGCGGGCCCGCCAGGGGGTCCGGGCGGACGCCCGGGCACCCTTCCGCAGTCATCCACGGCCGGGGGACCCAGAAGCCCTCGACCGCCTCCCACTGGCCGTCGACGGCGCCGGCGACGAGGGCGGAGTCGGACCAGTCGCCCGGATTGAGCGTCAGACGGATCGTCTCGCGCGCCTCATCCCAGCTCCAGCGCGCCACGCCGTCGCCGGGCGCTTCGGAGGGGCGCGGTTCGGGACCGGCGCAGCCGAAGGCGCTGCGGATCGAGAACTGGCGGCCGACGAGCGCGTCCTGGCCTTCGGCGGGCCTTCCGGCGGCGTAGGCCGAGGCGGCCTGCGCCAGCGCCTCCAGCAGGCCGGCGCGATCGAGCGCAGGCGTCAACACCGGGGTTGGCGCAGGAGGCGTGGCGGCCGGCGGTTCGGCCGGAGTCGCCGGCGGCGGCGTCGTCTCACGATCGCAGGCGGCGAGAGCGAGACCCGTGGCCGCCAGGGCGGCGAACGGCCGGAGGCGGGAGAGAACCGGCATCAACATGGAACCATCCTAGCACGCGATCCGCTGGAGGCGACGGCGGCGCAGAAAAAGGGTTGACCCCGGCGCCGGGGGAGGGTCTGCACGGCCGATGACCTTCGATCAGATCGCCGCCCTGGTCGTGCTCGTCGCCGTCGTCGGCGTGCTGATTCACGGTCGGGCCCGGGCCGACGTGGCGGCCCTGTGCGGAGCCGCGGCCCTGCTGCTGCTGGGCGTGGTGCGCCCGGTGGAGGTGCAGGCGGCGTTCGCCAGCCCGGCCATCATCGCCCTCGCCGGCCTCTTCGTCATAGCCTACGCCATCGAGCTGACCGGCCTGCTCGGCCTGATGATCCGGCAGGCGACGCGGCTCTGCACCCGGCTCGGCGCGCGCGGCCTGTGGCTGGTGATCGGGATGTGCGGGGCGCTGGGCGGCTTTCTGAACAACACGCCGGTGGTGGTCCTGGCCGCCCCGGTGGTGCGCGACGTCGCCAGGTCGCTGGAGCTCTCGCCCAAGCGCTTCCTCATGCCGCTGAGCCATATCTCGGTGCTCGGCGGGCTGCTGACGCTGATCGGCACCTCGACGAACCTGCTGGTCAACGACATGGCCCGCAACGCCGGCCAGCCGGTGTTCGGCATCTTCGAGATCACCCCCGTGGGCCTGGTGATCGCCTGCGCGGGCGCGGTTTGGCTCTACTTCGTGGGAGCGCGACAGCTGGGCCGCAGCGTCGCCGCCGACGAGGCCGAGGCGCGACGGCTGAAGGCCGAAGCCGAAGCGTCCGCGGCCCTCGCCAGCCGGCGGCGCTTCTCCCTTTTCCGTTTGCCGAAACTGGGGGAGGCCCGGTCCAACGAGGACGGCTCCGGCGACGCCCATCTGGGCGACGTGAAGCTGTTCGGCGCCGCCGACCGGCCGTTCCAGCTGCGGCCGGCGCTGACCGCCCTGGCCATCTTCATCGTCGTGGTGGCGGCGGCGGGACTGGGCCTGGCGCCGATCGCCGCCTCCGCCTTCGCCGGGGCGGTGGCGCTGATCCTGTTGCGCATCCTGACCGCCGACCAGGCGTACGCCGGTCTGCGCCCGGACATCCTGCTGCTGATCGCCGGCATGGTGGTGATCGGCATCGCCATCGAGGTCACGGGCCTGGCCCAGACCGGCGCCGACCGGCTGATCGAGGTGATCCGGCCCATGGGCCCGCTCGCGGCCCTGATCATCCTCTACGGGGTGACCCTGTTCGCCACGGAGCTGCTCTCGAACGCCACCGTCGCGGTGCTGATCACGCCGATCGCGGTGGCGCTGGCGGAAAGCTTCGGCGTCGACCCGCGACCGTTTCTCGTGGCCGTCATGATGGCGGCCTCGGCGGCCTTCGCGACGCCGTTCGGCTATCAGACCAACGTCCTCGTCTACAACATGGCCGGCTACAGCTATCTGGATTTCGTCCGGGTCGGGGTGCCGTTGAATCTGGTGACCTGGGTCGCGGCCATGATCGCGATCCCGATCTTCTTCCCCTTCTAGACGTCCAGATCCATCGTCACGGGGGCGTGGTCGCTGGGCCGCTCCCAGGCGCGCACGTCGTCGTGGATGCGCGCCGAACCCTTGACCACCGCCGGCGTCAGGCCGGGCGAGGTCCACAGGTGGTCCAGACGCAGGCCCCGGTTGGATTTGCGGAAGTCGGCGGCGCGGTAGCTCCACCAGCTGGCCAGCTTGACCGGCTCGGGGATCTGTTCGCGCACCACGTCGGCGAAGCCGCCGGCCGCCTGCAGCCGGCGCAGGGTCTCGACCTCCAGCGGGGTGTGGCTGACGATCTTCGACATATAGCGGTGGTTCCAGACGTCGTTCTCGCCGGGCGCGATGTTGAAATCGCCGGCCAGCACCAGCGGCCGCTGCCGGTCGCGGGCCGCCATCTCGGCGGTCAGCCGTTCGTAGAAGTCCAGCTTGTGGTCGAACTTGGGGTTCAGCTTGCGGTCCGGGACATCGCCGCCCGCGGGGATGTAGAAGTTCTGGATCTCGACGCCGTCGATCACGGCCGAGACGCAGCGGGCGTGACCCTCGCGGCAGACGTCGAGCGCCGGACCGTCGGCGATCGGCCGGCGGCTGGCGATGGCCACGCCGTGCCAGCCCTTCTGGCCGCCGACGCGCAGGTGGGGCAGCCCCATGGCCTCGAACCCGGCGCGCGGAAACTGGTCGGCGGTGCACTTGATCTCCTGCAGGCACAGGACGTCGGGCGCGGCCTCGGCGACGAAGCGGGCGACCTGGTCGACGCGCAGGCGGACCGAGTTGATGTTCCAGGTGGCGATGCGAAGCATGCGGAGCCTGTAGCAGCGCACCGCCGGTCGGGACGCAAAAAAGCGCCCGGTCCGGGACCGGGCGCTCGAAGGTTCGTCTCTCTCGCCGCCGGGAAGGGGATGAAATCCGTAGCGGGTCCGACCGGCTCCCGCCGATCTGTGGCGAAAGTGCCACGGTCGCCGGAAAAAGTCAAACGACCGCGTGGGGATCAGTTGCGGCGCGGGCGGCGGGTCGGGTCGCGCAGCTGGAACAGGCTGGACGACAGACCGGAGGCCGGGCGCAGCGAGGTCAGCTGGGTGCGGGTGCGCCCCCCCTGCGCGTCGACGATGGTCCACTCGTGCAACCGCAGCGGGTCGCCGGCGAAGGACAGGATCACCTGGCCGTCGTTCGGGCGGCGCGAGTCGCGGGCCACGATGGCGAAGGCGCCCGACTGCATGCGGGTGATGCGATCGATGCGCACGCCCTGGTCCAGCCGCACGTTGCGGGCGAGGAAGGTCGACAGCGGCGTCTGGCTGAGGGGCACCTGACGGAAGACGTCGAGGCGCGGATCGTAGCGCTTCACATTGGAGCCGTCGGAGACCACCAGTAGGCCTTCGGGACGGGTGTACTCGAAGCGCATCTTGCCGGGGCGCTGCAGCCAGAAGCGACCCTCGCGCCGCTGGGCGCCCGAGGTTTCGACGAAGGTGCCCTGGGCGGAGGTGAGGTTCTGCAGATAGGTCTGCGCCCGCTGCAGGACGGCGCGATCCTCGGCCGACAGGTTCGACTGGGCGTGGGCGGGCAGGGCGGCGACCGCGGCGAGGGCGGCGGAGCCGAGGGCGAAGGCGCGGCGCGAGACGGTCATGGGTTTCTCTCCCGTTCGGGATGGTTGTCGATCAGGCCGTCATGCCGGAGGGGTCTGGCGAGGCGATGACCCCAGCCTGACCATATTCCGGCGCCGCGATGAAGCCCCGTTCAGGTTCAGGCGGCCGACGGCGGCCCAGACGAACGCCGTTGGAGCCTGTCCGTTGCCTCGGGGACTCAGACCATCGGCGGCGGGCCGGCGAGGATGTCGCGCTTGCCGGCGTGGTTGGCGGGGCTGACGACGCCCTCCTGCTCCATGCGCTCGATCAGCGAGGCGGCGCGGTTGTAGCCGATCTGCAGGCGCCGCTGGATGTAGCTGGTCGAGGCCTTTCGGTCGCGGGTCACCACCGCCACGGCGCGGTCGTAGAGGTCGTCGCCGGAGCCGCCGCCCTCGTCGTCGCCGAAGGCGTTGTCGCCGTCGCCGTCTGGATCGTCGGTGATCAGGTCCAGATAATCCGGCTCGGCCTGGGCCTTGAGGTGGTTGCAGACGGCCTCGACCTCCTTGTCGTCGACGAACGGGCCGTGCAGGCGGGTGATGCGGCCGCCGCCCGCCATGTAGAGCATGTCGCCCTGCCCCAGCAGCTGCTCGCCGCCCTGTTCGCCGAGGATGGTGCGGCTGTCGATCTTGGAGGTGACCTGGAAGCTGATCCGGGTCGGGAAGTTGGCCTTGATGGTGCCGGTGATGACGTCGACCGACGGGCGCTGGGTGGCCATGATCAGGTGGATGCCGGCGGCGCGGGCCATCTGGGCGAGGCGCTGGACCGCGCCTTCCACGTCCTTGCCGGCGACCAGCATCAGGTCGGCCATCTCGTCCATGACGACGACCAGGTACGGCATGGGCTCGGGGCGGATCTTCTCGCTCTCGTAGACCGGCCGGCCCTGCTCGTCGAAGCCGGTCTGGACGGTGCGCTCGAAATGCTCGCCCTTGGCCTGGGCCTCGCGGGCGCGGTCGTTGTAGCTGGCGATGTTGCGCACGCCGAGTTTGGACATCCGCCGGTAGCGGTCCTCCATCTCGCGCACGGTCCACTTCAGGGCGACCACCGCCTTCTTGGGATCGGTGACCACCGGGGCCAGAAGGTGCGGGATGCCGTCATAGACCGACAGCTCCAGCATCTTGGGGTCGATCATGATGAAGCGGCACTGCTCGGGCGTGAGCTTGTACAGGATCGACAGGATCATGGCGTTGACGCCGACCGACTTGCCCGAACCGGTGGTGCCCGCGATCAGCAGGTGGGGCATGCGCGCCAGGTCTGCGACGTAGGGCTCGCCGCCGATGGTTTCGCCCAGCGCCAGCGGCAGCAGGTGCGAGGGCTTGTCGTACTCGGCCGAGGCCAGCAGGTCGCGCAGATAGACCGTCTCGCGCTTGGCGTTGGGCAGTTCGATGCCGATGGCGTTGCGGCCCTGGACGACGCTGATGCGGCAGGCGCGGGCCGACATGGAGCGGGCGATGTCGTCCGAGAGCGCGACGACGCGGCCGTGCTTCACCCCGGGCGCCGGGACCAGCTCGTAAAGCGTGACCACCGGGCCGGGGCGGATCTGGTCGATCACGCCGCGCACGCCGAACTCCTGCAGCACGCCCTCCAGCATCTTGGCGTTCTGCTTCAGCGCCTCCTCGTCGACGGCGGCGACCCGCTTGGCGGGCTTGGACAGCATGCCCAGCGGCGGCAGGTCGAAGTCGCCCTCGGGGCGGGCGAAGTCGAAGGCGGCCTGGGCGTCGTCCTCCACGCGGCGGGAGGCCTTGGGCGCCTTCACCGCGGCGACCCGGGGCTCGGGCGCGGCGCGGGCGGGACGCGGCGCGGGGGCCGGCTCGTCCCAGGGCGGGGCCTCCTCCGCCTCCGGGGCGAGGCTGACCGGGGCGTATTCGGGTTCCGGCTCGGGCTCGGGGCGAGGCCGGCGGGGCCGCGGGGCGGCGGCCGGCGGAGCCTCCACGCGCCGCGGTCCGGCCCTTCGCCGCCCGCTCCAGGCCAGCGCCTCGGAGACGTCGGAGACGCGCAGGCCGATGGCGTAACCGATCCCCCACAACGCCAGCGGCAGGAAGAGGAGGCCGGCCACGATCGAGCCGCCGCCGAAGCGGAGCGCCTCGCACGCCCACCGCACAAGGCCCACGAGGGCGTCGCCCCACAGGCCCCCGAGGCCCGCGGCCAGGGGCCAGGCGGCCGGCGGGGCGAGGGCGGACAGGGCGGCCGACAGGGCGAGCACGCCGCCGGTGGCGGAAAGGGCCTTCGCCGGCGTCGGCTTCAGCCGCTGCTGGATGGCGTCGCCGATGGCGCGGGCGAGGCCGAAGGCGACCAGCAGCAGGGCGGCGGGCCAGGCGGCCAGGCCGAGCGACTGCATGAACAGGTCCGCGAACAGGGCGCCGTTGGCGCCCAGCCAGTTGGTCGGGGCGGCGGTCGAGGCGGCGTTCAGGCTGGGGTCCGCCGGGTTCCACGACAGCAGGGCGACCAGCAGCAGGCTCGCCAGCAGGGCCTGCAGCACGCCGCGGAAGCGCACCACGAAGGGCGCGCTCCACAGGATGCGGGCGCCGATCCAGGCGCGCTGGCCGAGGACGAGGGCGGCGGACATGCGGACCAAACTCCGGGTGGTCGGGACTCGACTGCCGTTGTCGCCCGGGCAGGGTTAAGGGGGCATTTACCCTCGACCCTATGCCGCACTGGACGCGGACCCGTCCCGGCGCGACAACCCGGCCATGAGCAGCGAACCCTACGACGTCATCATCGCCGGCGCCGGACTGGTCGGGGCGACCTTCGCCCTGGCCGCGGCGCAGGGAGGGCTCCGCGTCGTGCTGGTGGACCCGCAGCCGTTCGACGCCCAGCTGGCCCCGACCTTCGACGGCCGCTCGACGGCCATCGCCTTCGCGACCTTCCGCATGCTGGACGCGCTCGGCGTCGGGGGGGCGCTCCGGCCCCACGCGTGCCGCATGGATCGCATCCTCGTCACCGACGGCCGTCGTCCGGGGGCCGCCTCCCGGCCGCCGTCGTCCGCCTTTCTTCGCTTCGACGCCGACGAGATCGGCGACCGCACCGGAGGCGAGCCGCTGGGCTACATGGTCGAGAACCGGCGCATCCGGTCGGCGCTGGCCGAGGCGGTGTCGGCCGCGGGCATCGAGGTGCGGGCGCCCGTATCGGTCGCCGGCGTCGACGTCGGTCCGGGGCAGGCGACGGTGACCCTGTCGGACGGGGCGGTGCTGAAGGCTCCGCTGGTGGTCGGGGCGGAAGGGCGGGGCTCGCCGGTGCGGCGGGCGGCGAAGATCGACACGCTGGGCTGGGGCTACGGACAGAGCGGCGTGGTGGCGACAGTCGCGCTCGGGCAGGACCACGGCAACGTCGCCCACGAGTACTTCCTGCCGGACGGCCCCTTCGCCATCCTGCCGCTGACGGAACAGCGCGCCAGCCTGGTGTGGACCGAAAGCACGCGACGGGCCGAGGCGCTGAAGACGGCCTCGGACGCCGCCTTCCACGCGCATCTGATGCGCCGCTTCGGAGACTTTCTCGAAGACGTCTCGGTCGTGGGGCCCCGTTTCGTCTACCCGCTGTCGCTGCAGCTGGCCGAGGCGCTGACGGCGCCCCGCATCGCCCTGGTCGGCGACGCCGCCCACGGCGTTCATCCGGTGGCCGGGCAGGGTCTGAACATGGGATTGAAGGACGTCGCCGCCCTCGCCGAGGTGCTGGTCGAGGCCGTGCGGCTGGGCGAGGACATCGGGGCGGAGACGGTGCTGGAGCGCTACGCCCGCTGGCGGCGCTTCGACAATGCGGCGCTCGCGGCCGGCTTCGACGGCTTCGTGCGCCTGTTCTCCAACGATCTGCCGCCCGTGCGGCTGGCCCGGGACGTGGGCATGGCGGTGGTCAACCGCATCGCTCCGCTTCGCCGGACCTTCATGCACGAGGCCGGCGGGGCCACGGGCGACCTGCCGCGGTTGCTGCGCGGGGAAGCCCTGTAGGTCTCAGTCCAGCTTGCGGGCCTCTTCCGGCAGCATGATCGGCACGCCGTCGCGGATGGGGTAGGCCAGCTTCGCCCCTTTCGAGACCAGCTCCTGCCGCTCGCGGTCGTAGGTCAGCCGGCCGCGTGTGACCGGGCAGACCAGCACCTCCAGCAGGCGCGGATCGACGGCGGCGGGGGTGTGGAAGGCGTCGGACATTTCGGGGTTCCTACTGGATCGAGCCCATGTCGCCGTCGCCGTCGCCGGCGGCGTCGATGCGCATCAGGGCGGTGAGGACGGCGGCCCGGCCGTCGAGGTCCGGGGCCTCCAGCAGGGCCTGCTTCTCCGGCGGATCGAAGGGCAGGGCCATGGCCAGGCTGTTGACCAGCGCCTCGGGCGGGGCGGTTTCGGCGGTCTCCCAGTCGATATCCAGACCGCGGGTCTCGAGGTAGGCCCGCAAGGCGTCCAGCAGATTTTCGCGGTCCAGACCCCCTTCGCCCGCCGGCGGAGCGGTCAGGTCGGCCTCGAACGGGGCGAACTGGGCGCGCACCTGCCGGTAGGGCGTCTGCACCGGAAGCTCCCCCTGGACCCGGAACCGGGAACAGCCGGTCAGGGTGATCAGATACCGCCCGTCGGAGGTCTCGGCGAAGCTGGTGATGCGCCCGGCGCAGCCCACCGGAGACAGGCTGGGCAGGCGGCGCGGGCCGCCGGCGGGCTGGATCATGCCGATGATCCGGTCCCCGGCCATGGCGTCGTCGACCATGTTCAGGTAGCGCGGCTCGAAGATGTTCAGCGGCAGCTGGCCGCGCGGCAGCAGCAGCACGCCGTCGAGCGGAAACACCGGAATGACCTGCGGCAGGTCGGCGGCCCTGACATATCCCTGAGCCACCGGCCCCTCCTCAGGCGAACAGCAGCGACGACAGGCGGCGGCGACCGTCGCGGGCGATCTCGGAACTCGCGCCCGCCGCCTCGAAGACGGTCAGCAGCTGCTTTCGGGCGGCCTGGTCGTTCCATTCGCGGTCGGCGGCGACGATCTTGAGCAGATGGTCGACGGCGCCGGCGAGGTCGCCGGCGGCGGCGCGGGCCTGGGCGAGGTCGAAGCGGGCCTGGTGGTCGTCGGGATCGGCGGCCAGCCGCGCCTCCAGCTCGGCGTCGGCGCCGGCGGGGGCGGCCGAGGCGAGGGACAGCTGGGCGCGCACCGACTGGACCAGCGGGTCCTTCGAGTCGGCGGGGGCCATGGCGATGGTCTGCCGCGCCTGGTCGGCGTCGCCGTCGGCGAGATAGACGCGCGCCATTCCGGCGATCGCCTTCTCATGGCCCGGCTCGAGGGTCAGCACCTGGGCGAAGGCCTGGGCGGCGCCGCCGAGATCGTTCAGCGACAGCGACTCCTCGCCGAGCGACAGCAGCTGCTCGATGTCGGAATCGCCCGAGGCGCCGCCGGTCAGCTTGTCGATGAAGGCCTTCAGCTGGCTCTCCGGCACGGCGCCCTGGAAGCCGTCGACCGGCTGGCCGTTGACGAAGGCGTAGACGGTCGGGATCGACTGCACGCGCAGCTGGCCGGCGTAGGCCGGGTTCCGGTCGACGTCGATCTTGACCAGCTTGACCGCGCCCTTCGCGGCGCGGACGGCTTTCTCGAGCGCCGGGGTCAGCTGCCGGCACGGGCCGCACCAGGTGGCCCAGAAGTCGACCAGCACCGGCTGGGTCTTCGAGGCCTCGACCACGTCCTTCATGAAGGATGCGTCGGAGCCCTCCTTGATGAGGTCGTCGGGCAGGGCGTTCGGGTCGGCGAGGGTCATGGCGGTCCTGGGTTCGGATCAGTCGTAACGCGGAAGCGCCTCAGATGGTCCCGCCGACGCCGGCGCTCAAGGTCAGGTGGGATCGCCACCGGCGCCGGCGGGGCTGAGCTTCCAGCGGATGCGGGTTTCGGAGTCGGTGCGGGCCGAGCCGCGCACCACGATCTGCAGCGAGCGGCGCGTCAGGCCCGCATCGATGTGGACCGACGGCTCGATGGCCACGTCCGGCCCGTCGGTGCGGAACCACCAGCCGCGCCCGGAGTGGCCGCGCAGCAGGATGGAGCGCCGGTCCCGCGCGAGCGAGGCCTGCACGCCGGGTTCGAGCTGGAAGCGCACCGCATAGGGGGCGGCGATGGCGCGGACCACGTCCTTCTGGCCGGGCGCGGGATGCAGCCGCTCCTCGGCGCGCAGCTCGTCCAGCCGCTGGTCGAGGTAGAGCCGCCGCTGGTGCAGCAGGCCGAAGTCGTGGACCCAGCCGTCGTGCTCGATCTCGAGCCAGACCGCGCCTTCGCCATCGCGCTGCTGGACCTCGACGTGGAGCGGGCGGCCCACCAGCCTGGGGCCGAGGAGGTCGCCCTTCCAGCCCCCGAGCGGCTCGCCGGGGGTGGTCTCGCCGAGCGTCAGGGTGGAATGGCCCGGCGGCAGGCGCAGCCCCTGGCGGTCGGCGGCGCGCGGGGTCCAGCCGCAGCCGGTGATCAGCCGGTCCTTGCCGCACAGAATCTCGAGCGCCAGCGGCTGCGCACAGGCGGCGGATGACCATGGCCCTCGCGACGGAGGGGCGGTGTCGGCCACGACGGTGAGGAGCGGGGTGCGCAGGCGGACGAGACCGCCGACCGCGCCCGAGGGGCCGGCGCCGGCGCCGTCGATCGTCTCGCCCAGGGCGGCCGCGACGCGGCCCGGCGTGGACGCAGAGCCGCCCTGGAAGGTCGCCAGGCGGCCGTCGGGCAGGGTGTTCAGGCGGACCGCGCCGTCGAGGCGTCCGATGGCCGCCCTCACGGCGTCGGGGACCGGCTCGGAGACCTGGCCGAGGCCGTCCTCGAGGGTGAGCAGGTCGAGGAGCAACTCCAGCCCCGCCTCGGGGCTGCGGCTGGCGTGGGCGCCGTCGGGGAGCACCGCCCGGTCGAGGGCGCGCGGCAGGCGTCGCAGGGCGGCCCGGCGCAGACCGGCCCCGGCCGGACCCGCGACGGCGCAGCCGACGACGGCGGCCGCGACCAGACGCTCGGCGAGCGTGGCCACCCCGCCGGGCGGGCGCAGCAGCTGACGCCCCTGGCGGCCGAGGAGGTCGGCCAGCCGCAGGCGCTCGGCCTCGCTGGCGACCTGGCCCATGCGTCGCGCGGCGCAGGCCAGGTTGAAGGCGCGGCGGGCGAGGATGTCGGGATCCCAGGCGAACGGCGACCAGCGGGCGAAGACCTGGGCCCAGATGAGGGTCAGGCGGACCGCCTCGCGCGCGCCGCGCTCGCCTTCCTGCATCAGCGACGGCAGCCAGGCGAAGGCGTGCAGGTCGACGGCGAAGGCCCGGGTCGGGCTGGGGCGGTTGAACGGGTCATCCGGCGCCGGGGCCTCGATCACCGCGCCGGCGAGGGCGAACCGGCCGCCGAGGACGCCCTTGCCGACGGCGGGGTCCACCGGCCGGAAGTCGCGCGGCGTGGAGGCGAAGCCGGGCGCGGCGCGGCCCTTCAGGGTCTGGGTGTAGCCGGGCAGGCCGTAGAGCTCGATCCACAGCTGGCGGGTCAGCAGCCGGCCGGCGATGGCGGGCCACAGCGAGGGGCCGGCGGCGGGGCCGGCCGAGCGGACCGGGGTGCGCATCGGCGCGCCCCGCAGACCCGGAATCTCGCCGGGCGGAGGCGCCGAGCCTTCGGAACGGGCGAAGGGACCGAGCGGGCTCACGCCGATTTCAGCGCCTGGATGTTGGCGGCGTAGGCGCCGGGACCGCCCTTGAACACGAACGAGCCGGCGACGAGCGCGTCGGCCCCGGCCGCGACGCAGGCGGCGGCGTTGGCCGAGGTCACGCCGCCGTCGACCTGCAGGTGCGCCTTCGAGCCGGCGGCGTCGAGCAGGGCCCGGGCGCGCTCGATCTTTCGCAGGGAGGAGGGGATGAAGGACTGGCCGCCGAAGCCGGGGTTGACCGACATCAGCAGGACCAGGTCGACGAGGTCGACGACCTCCTCGAGCACGTTCAGCGGCGTGCCGGGGTTCAGCACCACGCCGGCCTTCGCGCCGAGCTGGCGGATGCGGCCGAGGGTACGGTGCAGGTGCGGACCGCTCTCGGGGTGGACGGTGAGGATGTCGGCGCCGGCGTCACGGTAGGCCTCCAGCCACGGATCGACGGGCGCCACCATCAGATGGACGTCGAAGGGCAGGGACGAATGCGGCCGGATCGCCTTCACGATGTCCGGCCCCATGGTCAGGTTGGGCACGAAGTGGCCGTCCATGACGTCGACGTGGATCCAGTCGGCGCCGGCGGCTTCCAGGGCGCGGACCTCCTCGCCGAGGCGGGCGAAGTCGCTGGCGAGGATGGACGGGCAGATCAGGGGGGCGGCCATGGCTCCCGGATACGGCGGCGCGGCCGCAGGGGCAAGCCGGGCGGTCTGGCCATGCGCGACGGAGCAGCCTAGCTGTAGGGGGCAGCCCCGCGGAGAGCCCCATGAGCGAACACCTGGCCACCGTCGAATGGCGACGCGGCGACCAGCCCTTCCTCGACAACCGCTACGACCGCGCCCACGAGTGGCGCTTCGACGGCGGGGCGGTGGTGCGCGGCTCGTCCGCTCCCTCCAGCGTGCCGGCGCCGTTGTCGGATCCGGCCGCGGTCGACCCGGAGGAGGCGCTGGTGGCGGCCGTCTCGAGCTGCCACATGCTGTTTTTCCTCGCCTATGCGGCGCGGGCGGGCTTCGTCGTCGACAGCTATCGCGACGAGGCGGTCGGGGTCCTGGGCAAGGACGAGCGCGGCAAGGTGTCGATCACGGCGGTGACCCTGCGGCCGGCGGTCGCCTTCTCGGGCGAGACGCGGCCCGACCCCGCGGCGCTGGACGACCTGCACCACCGGGCCCACGAGGCCTGCTACGTCGCCAACTCGATCCGGGCTCCGGTGGCGGTGGTGCCGGTCGCGGCCTGAGGCGCGACGGCGACGTCCTCCAGCAGGGCGGCGAAGCGTCGCACCGCCTCCTCGGCCAGCTCCGGGTGGTAGCGCATGGGCGGCGCCGTCATCGGCTCGTCGAAGCTGTGGGTGCCGTCGGCGATCCAGGTCTCCACCTCGGCCCCGCAGTCGCGGATCATGGCGTGGACCCGCTCGGCGTTGCGGACGCTGGTCAGGTGGTCTGACCGGGCGATGACGGCGAGGGTCTTCGGACAGTGCCGCCACGGCCGCATGCGGTTCAGCGCCGCGACGCCGACGTAGGGGTAGGCGAGGTAGGTCGCCAGCACGCCGTCGAGGGCGACGTCTCCGGGGTTGGCGAGGCCGAGCATGCCCGGCCGGCGTTCGGAGCTCATCGCCTCCATGATGCCCCAGCCGCCGTGGCTCCAGCCGGCCAGGGCGATCTTCGACGGGTCGACGTCCCGGTGGCGGGACACGCCGTCCACGGCCGCCAGTACGTCCCCGGCCCGCTCGTGGCCGCGCAGCAGCAGGCCGGTGCAGACCGTCGCCATGGCGAAGGTGCGGCTCCAGCCGCGCGGGCCGTAGGAATCGACGATGAAGGCGCGCCAGCCGATGGCTTTCGCCGCGGCGGCGTAGCGGGGCAGGTGGTCGCGCAGGCCGCCGCAGCCGTGAAACAGGATCACCGCCGGGCGCGGCCGGTCGTCGTCGGGGCCGACCACGGCGGTGTGCGGTTCAAGGCGGGCCCAGCGGGCGGCGAGGGTGTCCATGCGGGGCAGCTTAGCCGGACTGCCGCCGGTGAACAGTCGGCAGGCGGTTCCGGCCAGCCCGGAGCGACGATTCCGGCCAGTCCGGGACAGGGAGGACCGCCGCCGGCGTCAGTGCCGGAACACGCGCACCCCGGTGAAGGCCATGGCGACGCCGGCCTCGTCGGCGGCGGCGATGACCTCGTCGTCGCGGATCGAGCCGCCGGGCTGGATCACCGCCGTGGCCCCGGCGGCGACCGCCTCCAGCAGGCCGTCGGCGAAGGGGAAGAAGGCCTCGGACGCGCAGGCGGAGCCCTGGGCCAGCGAATGGGCCAGGCCCTTGGCCTCGCCGGCCTCGCGGGCGCGGATGGCGGCGATGCGGGCCGAGTCGCGGCGGTTCATCTGGCCGGCGCCGATGCCGGCGGTCTGGCCGTCCTTCGCGTAGACGATGGCGTTCGACTTGACGTGCTTGGCCACGGTGAAGGCGAACAGCATGTCCTGGATTTCGGTCGGGGTCGGCTGGCGGCGGGTGACGATCTTCAGGTCGGCCGGGGCGATGCGCGAGCGGTCGCGACCCTGCACGAGGAAGCCGCCGGCCACCGAGCGGAACACCTCGCCCTCGGCCAGCGGGTCGGGCAGCCCGTCGGTGAGCAGCAGGCGCAGGTTCTTCTTGGCCGCGAATACGGCCTTCGCCTCGTCGTCGGCGCCGGGGGCGATCACGACCTCGGTGAAGACGCCGGTGATGGCGCGGGCGTCGGCGCCGGTCAGCGGCCGGTTGACCGCCACCACCCCGCCGAAGGCCGAGACGGCGTCGCACTCGAGGGCGCGGGCGTAGGCCTCCTCGAGGTCGTTCCCGACCGCCACGCCGCAGGGGTTGGCGTGCTTGACGATGACGCAGGCGGGGGCCTCGAACTCGGCGACCAGCTCATACGCCGCGTCCGCGTCGGCGATGTTGTTGTAGCCCAGCTCCTTGCCCTGCAGCTGGCGGGCGTTGGCGACGCCGGGGCGGGTCTCGCCCGTGCGGTAGAAGGCGCCGGTCTGGTGCGGGTTCTCGCCGTAGCGCAGGGTCTGGGCCAGCGAACCGCTGATCGACTTGCGGGCCGGGGCGGCGTCGCCCAGCTGGCCGGCGAACCAGCCGGAGACCGCGGCGTCATAGGCGGCGGTGCGGGCGAAGGCGCGCGCCGCCAGCCGCTTGCGCAGCTCCAGCGTCGTGGCCCCGTCGGCCTTCAGGGCCTCGACGATCATGGCGATGGACTCGCCGTCGACGGCGACGGCGACGTAGCCGTGGTTCTTGGAGCCCGAGCGGATCATGGCCGGGCCGCCGATGTCGATGTTCTCGATCGCCGCCTCGAAGCCGCCGCCGGACGCCACCGTCTGCTCGAACGGATAGAGGTCGATCCAGAGGAGGTCGACGCCGCCGATGCCGTGCGCCGCCATGGCCTCGGCGTGGGCCGGGGCGTCGCGCACGCCGAGCAGGCCGCCGTGCACCACCGGGTGCAGGGTCTTCACCCGGCCGTCCATCATCTCGGGGAAGCCGGTCAGGTCGGCCACGTCCTTCACCGGCAGGCTTAAAGCCGCGATGGCGGCGCGGGTGCCGCCGGTCGAGACCAGCTCGACGCCCAGCCCGTGCAGGGTGCGGGCGACGTCCTCCAGACCGGTCTTGTCCGACAGCGAGATCAGCGCGCGCTTCGGCGCCACGCGGTCGGGCGCGGGGGGAAAGTCGGGAGCGGCGGGCATGGCGGCGATCCGGGTCTGGCGTGGGGGTCGGGGAGACGCGCGGGGCTCTAGCACCGGAAGCCGCAGGATAGAACCGTTCGGGGTGTATCAGTAGTCGGAAATCGGGGAAGGCTATGGGTGCGAGCGATGGGATCCGGACGTTCCGGAAGTCGGCTACTGAAGTGGCGGAGCGTCGGCATATCGGGAACGGTAGACCGGAAAGGCGTTTCTGAGTGCGCCGCGCACCCGGTCGCTATCGAGGTCATCATAGTCCACGCCAACATCAAGGGTCATCGGCGTGCCCATCAAGTCGGTTGCCTCTTCGAGGATCAGGCGGCCAGCGTACTTGAGATAGGCGCGCTCAACCGGATTGGCATAGGTGCGGATGGAGTCGATGTGGCGGACGGCATCCGGAGCCAGTTCGGCAGCAATCTGCGGCTTGCCAAGTTTCAGGGAAACCAACGCCATCAACAGACTGGCCGTAGACCGCTCGATGACCTTGTCCGGGAGGGCCAGTTCGTAAACACGTTTCAGGCGCCCCTCAGCAGCGACATAGTCGTGTCGAGCGACCTCTTCCTGAGCCTCCACCAGCTCAATCGCCATTTTTAGCGAGCCGGGTATGTGCCGCGCGTTTCGGACAAGTGTCGCCAGGCGCCGAAGTGGTGATGCAACCCCCATATTTCGAACCTAGCGGAGCAGATCAAGGTCCGAAAGCAAGCATCACTCCGCCAGCCGACCGAAATCCACCACCACCGGCTCCCGCCCGATCAGCGTCAGGAACCGCCGGAAGTCCGCCTGCGTCAGCGCTGTCGTCGCCGTGTTGGTCAGGGGGTGGAAGTTGACGATGTCGGCGTCCCACAGGGCCTTGTCGAGGACGAAGGTCACGCGGTGGTCGGGGTCGTTGATCAGGCCCAGCGCGGTGACCGAGCCGGGGCGGACGCCGAGGGTTTCCCACAGCAGGGTCTCGTTGCCGAAGCTGAGGCGGGCCGAACCGATCCATTTGTCGGCGCGCTTGAGGTCGATGACCGTGTCCTGACGGGCCGAGATCAGCCACAGCTTCCCCTTCTTGTCCTTGAGGAACAGGTTCTTGGTGTGGGCGCCGGGCATGGCGGCCTTGAGCTCGTGACCCTCGTCGACGCGGAACACGGCCGGGTGGTCGTGGGTGAGGTGCGGAATGTCGTGTCGCGCGAGCCAGGCCAGCAGGCGGTCGCGGTCGTAGGCGGGGGGAACGGCCGTTTCGGCCATCGGCTTGTGTTCGGTCATGGGGCGAAGCTAGGGGTGAAGACCTGTCGCGACCAGCCTTCCGGAGACCGCCCGTGGAGCTCGAATGCTACCCCATGACGCCGCAGCCGCCGGACCTGGTGCCGGGGCGGCAGTCGCGCAACTGGATGGACGCCTTCGCCAGCCGGCACCCCTACCGCTGCCTGCCGCTGACCATGGCCAACACCACGGGCTGGGAGATCCTGTGCCCGATCACCTTCACCGCCGAGTGGAACGGCGGGCCGAGCCAGGACGACATCACGATCACGCCCGAGCGGCCGGTCCCGAACCTGAAGCACATCGTCACCTCGCACTTCTCGCGCGGGGTGCTGACCCTGCATCCGCAGTACCTGTTCCGGACGCCGCCGGGCTGGGGCCTGCTGGCCGGCGGCTCGCCCAACCACGTCAAGGACGGCATCCAGCCGCTGACCGGGCTGATCGAGACCGACTGGCTGCCCTTCCCCTTCACCATGAACTGGATCTTCACCCGGCCCGGCCGGGTGAAGTTCGAGAAGGGCGAGCCGTTCTGCTTCATCACCCCGATCGAGCACCGCAAGGTCGAGCAGTTCGAGCCGGTGATCCGCACGCTGGAGTCGAACCCCAACATGCACGGCCAGTTCGAGGCCTGGAACCGGGCGCGGACCGACTTCAACCAGCGCCTCGCCGCCGGCGATCCGGAGGCGGCCAAGGAGGCGTGGCAGCGCTACTACTTCAAGGGCGAGGTGCCCGAGGACCTCGGCAAGGCGCCGGAGACGCACGTCAACAAGCGCCGGCTGAAGGGGCCGAGGATCGGGTAGGTAGGTTCTAGGTCCTAGGTTCCAGGGGCCAGGGAAGGACGGGGCGGCGCTCGTCCCCCTAAAACCTAGTCCCTAGAACCTAATCCCTTCCCTTACATCGCCCGGGGCACGCGCGGGCCGAGGTTGTCGATCACCTCGCGGGCGTCGAAGGCGTTGGGATCGCCGGCCGGCTTGGGGCCGCGGCCCATGACGATCTCGGCGGTGGCCTCGTAGCGGTCGATCTCGCGGACGTCGAAGTCGGGGCCGAACGGATCGTACCACGGGCTCCAGAAGCCGCGGCGGTAGTAGCGCCAGCTCGGACCCCAGAACGGGCTGTACCGGTCGTAGTAGAACGGGTCCGGGCGGCCCTGGTAGCGGACGTCGCGGTCGGTGGCGCGCTGGACCGTGGCGAACCAGTCGTAGCCGTTCTGCACCGTCACCTCGGCGGCGCGCAGCAGCAGGCCCATCTCGACCTGTTCGCGACTGGTCACCGAGTTGCCCGCGAAGCTGATGCGGTAGCGATCGGCGTCGACGCGCTGCTCCGAATAGCCGTAGCGGCTGCCGTAGCCGGCCGGACCGTAGGGGGTCGCCGTCGCGCAGGCCGACAGCGCCAGCGCGGCCGAAGCCAGCACGGCCGCGGACTTGAGGATGCGAGGATTCATCGAGGATCTCCTTGTCGCGACATTCCGCGCCATGCGGGATGAACGGGCGCTGAACGACGGCGGTTCCGCCGGCCGCAAGTGCTTACAAACGCGAGACTATAAGCACGGCCGCGGCGAGCAGGAGCAGGCCGGTGAGCAGGGCGAACCCGCGCTGGAAACCGGGTTCGGTCATGCGCCGGGCCAGCGCCGCGCCGCCCAGACCGTAGGCGGACATGCTGAGCACGTCCATGCCGATGGTGGCGAGGGCGAACAGGGCCAGCTGCGGGACGGCGGGCCGGTCGACGTCGAGGAAGGGGGGCAGGACGGCGGTGAAGAACAGCACCGCCTTGGGGTTGGCGATCTGGACCATGAAGCCGTCGACGAAGGCGCTGCGGCCCATGCGAACCGGCGCGTGGTCGGGATCGGCGGCGGTGCGGAAGGCGCCCCGCAGGGCGTTCAGGCCCAGCCATGCGACGTAGAGGGCGCCGCCGATCGAGATCAGCCGGAACACCTCCGGGAAGGCGACGACCAGGGCGCCGAGGCCGAGCGCGGCGGCCCCGAACCAGACCAGGGTGGCCGTGTTCATCCCGACCACGCCGAGCAGCGCCCCGGCCGGGCCGCGCTGCACCCCGTTGGCGACCGAGAAGACGTTGGCCGGGCCGGGGGTGATCGCCATCACGGCCATCACGCCAAGGAAGGCGGCGTAGAGGTGCGGATCGACGGGCAGAGCGGGCATGGACCGGTCCTCTCGGGCCGGCCGCGCCCGCGGTCAAGCGGGATCAGTCGGCGGCGGGCGCGGCCGGATCGGTCACGGCCCCGGCGGCGATCTTCGCCGTGGCTTCATTGATCTCGACCATGGCGGCGTCGACCTCGTCGAGGGCGCCGCCCAGGGCGTATTCGGCCATCAGGCCGTAGGTGGCCATGTGCTCGGGGTCGTTGGAGGCCCAGGCGCCGTTCATGGCCATGCCGCCCGCGGCGGCCATGGCCCCCGAGGCGTTAGCGGCGGCCATGGCCTCGGCCACGACGGCCTCGATGTTCACCTCCGCCAGCGCCTGTCCGGCGATCTGGGCGGCGTGCTCGCTGACCACGGCGGTGAAGGCCTGGACGTCCGGGGCGTACTCGCCCCAGAGGGCGGCGACGCGGATCTCGCGCTGCTCGTCGGTCAGGCTCTCGTCCGCGCCGAGGGCCTCGGCGCGCTCGCCGAACTCCTCCATGCGGGCCTCGAAGCGTTCGGCGGCGGCCTCGATCGCGGCTTCGGCCGAGGCGACGGAAGCTTCGGGCGACGCGGCCTCCTGGGCGGCGGCGGCCAGCGGCAGGACGGCGAGGGCGGCGGCGAGGGACAGGGCCTTGATCATGGCGGGGGCTCCTTGGCGAGGCCCGCAAGGTCCGCCCAACGCCGTTCGACCTCAAGTGAAATCGCGGTAAGGCAGCGGAGCCCGGCCCGCCGCTCCGTCCGGAAGGCTTGCCGGGGCGAGCGGATCCGCCGTCAGCCCCGGTCGCGCGCGTCCCGCTTGCCCAGCACGCGCAGGCGCAGGGCGTTGAGCTTGATGAAGCCCTCGGCGTCGCGGTGGTCGTAGGCCACGGCGCCCTCCTCGAAGGTGACCAGCTCCTGGTCGTAGAGGCTGTCCGGGCTCTCGCGGCCGATCACCGTCGCATTGCCCTTGTAGAGCTTGAGGCGGACGGTCCCGTTGACCCGCTGCTGGCTGTGGTCGATCGCCGCCTGCAGCATCTCGCGCTCCGGCGAGAACCAGAAGCCGTTGTAGATCAGGTGGGCGTACTTGATCGCCAGCTCGTCCTTGAGGTGCATGGCGCCGCGGTCGAGGGTGATGGACTCGATGCCGCGGTGGGCCGCCAGCAGGATGGTCCCGCCGGGGGTTTCGTAGACGCCGCGCGACTTCATGCCGACGAAGCGGTTCTCGACCAGGTCGAGCCGGCCGATGCCGTTGTCGTGACCCAGCTGGTTGAGGCGGGTGAGCAGTTCCGCGGGGGACAGGGCCTCGCCGTCGATGGAGACGGCGTCGCCCTTCTCGAAGCCGACGGTGATCACGGTCGGGCGATCGGGGGCGTCCTCGGGCGAGATGGTGCGCTGGTGCACGAACTCGGGGGCCTCGACCGCCGGATCCTCCAGCACCTTACCCTCGGAGGAGGAGTGCAGCAGGTTGGCGTCCACCGAGAAGGGCGCCTCGCCGCGCTTGTCCTTCGAGATCGGGATCTGGTGCTTTTCGGCGAAGTCGAGCAGGGCCTCGCGGCTGCGGAACGACCATTCGCGCCACGGGGCGATGACGCGGATGTCGGGCTCGAGCGCATAGTAGCCGAGCTCGAAGCGGACCTGGTCGTTGCCCTTGCCGGTGGCCCCGTGACAGACGGCGTCGGCGCCGACCTGGCGGGCGATCTCGATCTGGCGTTTGGCGATCAGCGGCCGGGCGATCGAGGTGCCGAGCAGGTACTGGCCCTCGTAGACGGTGTTGGCCCGGAACATCGGGAAGACGTAGTCCCGCACGAACTCCTCGCGCAGGTCGTCGATGAAGATGTTCTCCGGCCTGATGCCCAGCTTCAGCGCCTTCTCGCGCGCCGGCGCGAGCTCCTCGCCCTGGCCGAGGTCGGCGGTGAAGGTGATGACCTCCGCGCCGTATTCGGTCTGCAGCCACTTGAGGATGATCGAGGTGTCCAGGCCGCCGGAGTAGGCGAGGACGACCTTCTTCGGGGCGGGCGCGGAAGACGACATGGGAAATCCTTGGGCGATCGCGGGGAGGCGGCGGCTCCGTGGCGCGCTTAAAGGGCCAGACGGCCGGCGATGCAAGGGCCGGATTGCGACGATACCGGCGCTCGTCGGGTAAGGTTCGGGCAAGGAGTTGGAAGGCGGGTCTTAAGCTTTGCCCGTCAGAGTCCGCCGGTGATCCCGAACCGCGCCCCGTCTCCGGTCGACAAGCTCGCGCTCGCCGTCGTGCATGCGCCCGAACGGGCGACGCCGGCGCCGGTCGGCGCGCGCGAGGAGTCGCTGCGGTTCCTGCTGCAGACCGCCGCCGACGCGGGGGTCACGGTGGTCGCCACCCGGCCCGACGGCGACGGCGAGCGTCTGCTTGGCCAGGCCTGGCCCTTCCCGTCGCCGTTCCAGGTCACGGTGCGCACGGTCTCCATCGCCGACGGGGTCGACCGGGTCGAGGCGCGGGCGAGGCGCTCGCTGGAACGGCTCGGCCTGCCGCGGGGCGACGCCCTGCTGGCCTCCAGCGCCGGCGACCTGGTGGGGTCCGAGGGCCGCGAACTGTGGGAACGGATGCAGGCGCTCAAGGACCGGGGCCTGTTCCGGCGCATCGGTTTCTGCGCGACGATCGAGGACGGGCCGGCGCTGCTGGCCCGGCGCTTCCAGCCCGATCTGGTGCAGCTGCCGTGCAGCCTGCTGGACCAGCGCGCCCACCGCACCGGGGTGCTGGACGAGCTGGCCTCGCTGGGCGTCGACATCCATCTGTCCTCGGTGTTCGCCGGGGGGCTGCTGTTCATGAGCGGCGACGCCCTGCCGCCGGAGATGAACCGCTACGCCCCGCAGCTGTCGCGTATCCGTCGGCGTCTGGCCGAGGCGCGGGTCGACCCGATGCAGGCGGTGCTGGCGTATACTCTGGGCCTGCCGCAGGCCTCGGCCGTGGTGGCGAGCGCCGCCTCGGCGGCCGAGCTGCGGGCCATGCTCGCCGCGGCCCACGCCCCGGCCCCGGCGCTGGACTGGGGCCAGCTGCAGCTGGAGCAGCCGGCCCCGGTGCTCGCCACCGTTCGCCGGATCAGTAGCGCAGCCTGAGGCCGACGTAGGCGGACCGGCCCGGTTCGCCGTAGCCGAACACCTGCTGGTGCGCCTCGTCCGTGAGGTTCTCGAGACGCGCGGTGAGGGTGACCTGCTCCGTCAGGGTCCAGGAGCCGGTCAGGTTGGCGACGACGAAGCCGTCCCGGACGACCGGGGCGAAGCCGTCGGAGTCGTCCTGGTCGCCTTCCGCCCGGACCGTGACAGCAGCCGACAGGCGCTCGCCGCTCCAGCCCAGGGTCGCCGAGCCGGCGTGTTCGGGGACGCGCAGCAGGCGGGCGCCGGTGGTCTCGTCCCGCGCGTCCGTCCACGCATAGGCCAGGGTCAGGTCGAAGCCGCCGGCCAGCCGGGCGCGCCCCTCCAGCTCCACCCCGTCCGTCGCCGTCTCGGCGATGTTGACGTAGCGGCCGGCCACATAGCTGATCTGGTCCTCGACCTTCAGCCGGTAGAGGGTGGCGCGTCCCTCCAGCCGGCGGTCGGCGGCGCGCCAGCCGATCGCCGCCTCGAAGCCTTCGGCGGTCTCCGGGACCAGCTCAGGCCACGGCGGGGGCGCGAAGCAGTAGTCGCACACCGCCTGGCTGATCGACGGGGCCTTGAAACCCGTGCCCCAGGCGGCGGAGAGGATCACCCCCGCGCCGGCGTCGTAGGCGGCCGAGAGGCGGCCGGTGGTCCTGGCGCCGAAGTCGTCGGTGGCGTCGCGGCGCAGGGCGCCGGTGAGGCTGAGTCGTGCGAGCGGCTCCACCCGCGCCGTGGCGAAGGCCGAGGTCGTCCCCAGTTCTCCGGTTAGGCCGGTGGAGAGGCGGCCTTCCGTATCCTCGCGCTCGGCCCCGAGCACGAAGTCGACGCCGCGCGCCGCCCCCGCCGCCTGCCAGCGCCACGCCCGCCGCGAGGCGTCGAACAGCGTCGGGAAGTCGGATGCGGTCTCGCGCGTCAGGTCATGCGCGGAGAGGCTGAACTGATGCTCGACGCCGAACGCGGAGAGATGCAGCCGGCCGAAGCCCGACCACTGCTCGCTGGCCTGGCGGTCCGGCGTGTCGGCGAGAACGAAGGCGGGGGCGGGATAGCCGTCGAGGTCGACCTCGGCGTCGGTCCAGCGCAGCGAGCCGTCGACCGAGAGCGCGGGCGAGACGGCGTAGCGGCCCTTCGCCCCGACGGTGGTCGAGGTCAGGCCGTCCCGCTCGGCGTTTCCGTCGCGGGCGTCGGCGGCGGAGACGCCGTCCGTGGCGACGTGCGAGACCCATGCGCCGAGGGCGCGGTTCGCCCCGACCGAGCCGACGGCCAGCCGCCCGCGCCGGCTGTCGAAGGAGCCGGCCTCGAGATCCAGCGCCACGCCGTCGGTCTCGCGGGTGGTGAAGGCGATCACCCCGCCGATGGCGTCCGAGCCCCACAGCGAGGACTGCGGCCCCGACAGCACCTCGATGCGCTCGATGTCGGCGAGGTCGAAGCCCCCGAAGTCGAAGGCGCCGTTGACCTCGGCCGGGTCGTTGACCGGCGCCCCGTCGACCAGCACCAGGGTCTTGCCCGGGCCGGCGCCGCGCATGCGCACCTGGGCGACGCCGCCGAAGGCGCCCGAGCGCACCACCGACAGGCCGGGCACGTCGGCGAGGATGTCGGCGGCGAAGACGGCCCCGCGGCGGTCGATCGCCTCCCGGTCGATTACCCGGGCGCCGGGCGTGTCCTGGACGATGGCCGGCAGCCGCGTGGCGGTGACCACCACCTCCGGCAGCGGATCGGCGGGCCCGTCCGGCGCGCGGGCGTGGGCGGAGAGGGGAAGGAGTACGGCCGCGGCCGTGGTCAGAAGAAGGGTTCGCGACATGGCGAAGGCTCCGTCGCTCCCCGCCTGCGCGGCGAAGAGGATGTGGGGCGACCGACCCGTTCGGAAGGAACGGCGCAGGGGTCGGGTCGCCTCGACGGATCACCGCGCCCCTGCCTGGTCCCGGACAGCGACGGACGACGTCGGCGGCCAGGTCTCCTGGCTTGCGGGTCGCTGAGCGGGGTCCACGCCTTCCCGGTTTCCCAGTGGCGCCGGGGCGAACCCCGGATCGGACGACGCTCTCGCCGCCTACAGTTGCGGGCACAGCCGCGGTGTTCGACCGCGTTCCCTTAACCGCCTGCAAGGCTTCTGACAGGGCTCCTTGGCGAAGGCAATCCGATCAGGGGGCCCAGCCGGGAAGCCTCGTCGCGGGCGCGGCTCCTCCGGAGGTTATGAGCTCCGTCTGGCCGCAGCTAATCGCGCGTCCGATGCGAAGGAAGAGCAGGCCGGCGACGATCGAAATCAGAAAACTGGCGATCAGCGCCGCATCGCTGGCGAGCATCTGCGAGGCGGTGCGCGCTCCTCGCACCATTATGTTGGCGGCTGTTCCGCAGAAGCCCCCCGCCAGCACGGCTCCCCACCACCAGCGAAGGAGGGACGGGTCCGGCATCCCTTTCCATCGCTCGGCGGACTGGCTCGACCGCCACAGTTCGCTGGTCATGCTGTAGGGCTTCCACAGCGACAGCACAGGGACGATGAACCCCCAGATCGCCCACTTCGGCGAGGTTTCGACGCCGGCGTACAGGGCGTGAGCGTTGCGGAGGGAGCGTAGGTACCATTTCAGTACGAGGAAGGCGGCGACGACGTAGGTCGCAAAATTGAGCAGGCCAGCGACCGCGCTCGTCCAGAGTTCCGCTTCCGCACCCACCACATAGTCCGAGAGCAGATCATACTCGCCCATTGGCGTGTCGCCGGGGATTTGTGCGAGCAGCCATACGCGATAGCCGCTCGCGACAACCGCGAGTGCGGCGCTCGCCATGAACAACCAGGCCCAGACCCGGACTGCACCCCAGAGCCGGATCGACGGCTTCGCCTTCTGCGCTCTTCCAGACATCTTCGCCTCCCCCGGTTGTATGTCGCACTGCGAGACGGCGACAGGCAAGGCTTGAGGCGGTGGCCTCATTCCTTCACCCTTGCGGCGCTCCCCAAGAAGACCCGAATGAACGC
Organism: Caulobacterales bacterium RIFCSPHIGHO2_01_FULL_70_19; assembly: GCA_001794825.1. Lineage (GTDB taxonomy): Bacteria > Pseudomonadota > Alphaproteobacteria > Caulobacterales > Caulobacteraceae > Brevundimonas. The sequence continues at coordinate 193,062 of MGLK01000042.1, forward strand.
CCCGCTCGTCCCTCCGCCGAAAGCCGCCGACCTGCCGTCCGCCGAGGGCGTGACGCCGGTCATGGCGCAATTCCTGGCGGCCAAGGCGAGCCAGCCGGACGCCATCCTGTTCTTCCGCATGGGCGACTTCTACGAGCTGTTCTTCAAGGACGCCGAGATCGCCGCCGCCGCGCTCGGCATCACCCTGACCAGGCGGGGCAAGCACCAGGGCGAGGACATCCCCATGGCCGGGGTGCCGGTGCACGCGCTGGAGGGCTATCTGGCGCGGCTGATCCGGCAGGGCTTCAAGGCGGCCATCTGCGAGCAGCTGGAGGACCCGGCCGAGGCGAAGAAGCGCGGCTCCAAGGCGGTGGTCCGGCGCGACATCGTGCGGGTGGTGACGCCGGGCACCCTGACCGAGGACAGCCTGCTGGACGCGCGCGGGGCCAACCGGCTGGCGGCGGTGGCGCAGCGCCGGGGGCGGGCGGCCGTGGCGGTGGTCGAGCTGTCGGCCGGCGAGGTCGACGTGGTGGCCTGCAGTCTTGAAGACCTGGGGGCGACGCTGGCCTCGTTCCGGCCCTCCGAGGTGCTGGTCCCCGACCGCCTGTTCGGCGATGAGGGCGCGAAGGCGGCGCTGGACGGCTCCGGCGGGGTCGTCCAGGCCTTGCCGCAGGCGCTGGCCGAGCCGGTGGGGGCCCGGGCGCGGGTCGAGCGGCTGTACGGGGTCGCCTCGCTGGACGGCTTCGGAGCCTTCGAGGAGTGCGAAGTCGCGGCGCTGGGTCTGGTCGCCGCCTATCTGGAGACGACCCAGGCGGGCAAGGTTCCGGCGCTGCGGCCGCCGCGCCGCTCGGGCGACAGCGGCTTTCTCGCCATCGACCCGGCCACCCGGCTGAGCCTCGAGATCGACCGCACCCAGAGGGGCGAGCGCGAGGGTTCGCTGCTGGCCTGCATCGACCGCACCGTCACCTCGGGCGGGGCGCGGGCGCTGGCGGAACGCATCGCCCGGCCGCTGCGCGACCCGACAGCCATCAACCACCAGCTGGACGCCGTCGAATGGCTGCTGGAGCGCCGCGACCTGCGGCGCGACCTGCGCGACGGGCTGAAGGCGTCGTCGGACGTGGCCCGCGCCGTGTCCCGCCTGGCGCTGGGCCGCGGCGGGCCGCGCGACCTGGCCGCCATCCGCACCGGCCTGTCGATCGCCGAGGGCGTCGCCGGCCTGTTCCCGCCGGCGCGCGACCCGCTGACCGGACCGCCGGCGCGGATCGCCGACTGCCTCGACCGGCTGGCGCTGACGCCCGAGGTCGGGCGGCTGCTTGTCGGACTGGCCGCGGGCCTGGTGGCCGAGCCGCCGCACCTCGCCCGCGACGGCGGCTTCGTGGAGGCCGGCTTCCGGCCGGAGCTGGACGAGGCGCGGGCGCTGCGCGACGACAGCCGGCGGGTGGTGGCCGAGCTGGAGGCGCGGGCGGTCCAGCAGTCCGGCGTGCCGTTCAAGGTGCGCCACAACGCCGTGCTCGGCTACTTCCTCGAGGCCTCGGCCAAGGCCGCCGAGCCCCTGCTGCGCCCGGCCGCCGAGAGCCCCTTCATCCACCGCCAGACGCTGGCCAACCAGGTGCGCTTCACCACGGTGGAGCTGTCGGAGCTGGACGCGAAGATCAGCCAGGCCGGGCAGCGGGCGCTGGCCATCGAGGGCGAGACCTTCGAGACCTGGCGGCGCACGGTGCAGGCGCTGGCCCGGCCGCTGCAGGCGGTCGCCGAGGCGCTGGCCGAGCTGGACGCCCATGCGGCCCTGGCCGAGTGGGCCGGGGAGGTGGGGGCGGTGCGGCCGCAGGTCGACGAGGGACTGTGCTTCGAGGTGACGGCGGGCCGCCACCCGGTGGTCGAGGCGGCGGTGAAGGCGCAGGGCGACCCCTATACGCCCAACGACTGCCGGCTGGACGGCTCCGGCGCGGGCTGCGCTCGGCTGTCGATCGTCACGGGCCCCAACATGGCCGGCAAGTCGACCTTCCTGCGCCAGAACGCCCTGCTGGTGGTGCTGGCCCAGGCCGGCGCCTTCGTGCCGGCCAAGGCGATGCGGCTGGGCGTGGTCGACCGGCTGTTCAGCCGCGTCGGGGCGGGCGACGACCTGGCGCGGGGCCGCTCGACCTTCATGATGGAGATGGTCGAGACGGCGGCGATCCTCACCCAGGCGACGGAGCGCAGCTTCGTGGTGCTGGACGAGATCGGCCGGGGCACGGCCACATACGACGGGCTGGCCATCGCCTGGGCCACGGCCGAGGCGCTGCACGACCGCAACCGCGCCCGCACCCTGTTCGCCACCCACTATCACGAGCTGGCCGGGCTGGAGACGCGGCTCGCCCACGTCTGCAACCTGTCGATGCGGGCGAAGGAGTGGAACGGCGAACTGGTGTTCCTGCACGAGGCGGCGCCGGGGGCGGCGGACCGCTCCTACGGGGTGCAGGTGGCGAAGCTCGCCGGGGTGCCGCCGGCGGTGGTGGCCCGCGCCCGCGAGGTGCTGGACCGGCTGGAAGGGGAGAAGCAGGCCGCCTCCAGCCTCGACGGCCTGCCCCTGTTCGCCGTGGCCGAGCCGCCGCCCCCGCCGTCGCGACCCTCGGCGGTGGAGGACGCCCTGTCCGGCATCGACCCGGACGACCTGACCCCGCGCGAGGCGCTCGAGGCGCTGTACCGGCTCAAGGGGCTGGCGGGGCGGTGAGCGACGACCTCGACGCCCGGCTGGCGGCGGCGGCCTCGGCCCCGGACGTGCGCCGGGCGGCGGCGGAGATCCTGCGCGAGGCCTGGGAGGCCGGACGGGCGCGGGCGGCGCGGCGGCTGGAGGCCGGGGCCGACGGGGTGACGGTGGCCCGGCTGTACGCCGCCGCCGCGGACGAGATGCTGCAGGCGCTGTGGCGGTTCTCGACAGAGACCCTCTATCCGGCCCCCAACCCGACCGAGGCCGAAAGGCTGAGCCTGCTGGCGGTGGGGGGCTACGGCCGCGGCGTGCTGGCGCCCTTCTCCGATCTCGACCTGCTGTTCCTGCGGCCGTGGAAGTCGCCGCCGCGCAGCGAGCAGGTCGTCGAGTTCATGCTCTACGTCCTGTGGGACCTGGGGGTGAAGGTCGGGGCGGCGGTCCGGTCGGTCGACGAAAGCCTCGCCCTGGCGAAGCGCGACATGACGGTGCGAACCGCCCTGCTGGAGGCGCGGCCGCTGGCCGGCGACGCGGAGCTGGCCGGGACCTTCATCGCCCGGTTCCGGGCCATGGTGGGCAAGGCCGACCCCCGGCCCTTCATCGCGGCCAAGCTGGAGGAGCGGGACGTGCGCCATCGCAAGGCAGGGGCGGTGCGCTATCGGGTCGAGCCCAACGTCAAGGATGGCAAGGGCGGCCTGCGCGACCTCAACACCCTGTTCTGGATCGCCCGCTCGCTGGCGCCCGACAGTCCGCTGGGCGCGCGGGTGATGGACGACCTCCTGACCGCCCGCGAGCGGCGCACCTTCGAGGAGTCGTTCGACTTCCTGTGGCGGACCCGGGCACACCTGCACCTCGTGGCCGGCCGCGCCGAGGAGAAACTGACCTTCGACCTGCAGCCCGAGGTGGCGCGGCGCATGGGCTGGCGCGGGCGCGGCGACGAGCCGGCGGTGGAGCGCTTCATGCGCCGCTACTTCATCGTCGCCCGCGACGTCGGGGCCCTGACCCGGGCCATGTCGGCCAAGCTGGAGGCGCGCGAGCAGAAAAAGGCGCTGAGCCTGTCGCGCCTGATCCGGGGACGGCGGCGCAAGCTGGGGATCGAGGGCTTCGTGCGCGTCGCCGGCCGGCTGTCGGTGACCGGACCCGAGGTGTTCGCCGACGACCCCGCCAAGCTGCTGATCCTGTTCCGCACGGCGGACGAGCATGACCTCGACCTGCACCCCGACGCCTTCTCGGCGGTGACCCGGTCGTTGTCGCTGGCGACGCCCTCGCTGCGGCGCGACCCGGAGGCGGCCCGGGCCTTCCTCGACATCCTGGCGCACGGGCAGCGGCCCTACCGGACGCTGACGCTGATGAACGAGACCGGGCTGCTGGGCCGGTTCCTGCCCGAGTGGGGGCGGATCGTCGGCCAGACCCAGTTCAATATGTACCACGCCTACACGGTGGACGAGCACACCCTGCAGGCGGTCGGGATCATCAACGACCTGTGGCGGGGCAAGCTGAAGGCGGAGCACCCCAACGCCTCGGAGATCGTGCACCGCATCGCCGACTTCGAGGCCCTGATGCTGGCCATGTTGCTGCACGACGTGGGCAAGGGCGGCGACCGGGGGCAGCTGGAGGACGGGGCCATCGCCGCGCGCCGGGCGTGCGACCGGCTGGGGCTGGACCCGCGGCGCACCGAGTTCGTGGTCTGGCTGGTGCGCCATCACCTGGTCCTGTCCGACTACGCCCAGAAGCGGGACGTCTCGGACCCGGCCACGGTGCGCGGCTTCGCCGGCCTGGTCGGCGACCCGGAGCGGCTGCGCACCCTGCTGGTGCTGACCGTGGCCGACATCCGCGCCGTGGGGCCGGGGGTCTGGAACGGCTGGAAGGGGCGGCTGATGCGCGACCTCTACCTGCGCACAGAGGCGGTGTTCCGGGGGGAGGACGTCAGCCGGATCGATCCGCTGGAGGAGTACCCGGCGCTGGTCGCGCGGGCGGCGGAGAGCGGCGGCGCCGCCGAGGTGGTGGCGGACCGGGAGGCGGACGAGGGCGACGAGGA
>MGLK01000042.1:197788-203328 GCA_001794825.1 Caulobacterales bacterium RIFCSPHIGHO2_01_FULL_70_19
GGCTGTTCGCCGCCCTCGCCGCCGCGCTGGCCGTGGCCGGGGCGGACGTGGTCGGCGCCCGGGTCGCGACCGCGGCCAACGGCACGGCCATCGACGTGTTCGAGTTGCAGGACGGGGCCGGAGCGCCCTATGGCGCGGCCGAGCCGAGGCGGCTGACGCGTCTCACCGCCGCGCTGGAGAAGGCCGCGCGCGGCGAGGCGAGGGCGGCACCGCCGTCGGACCGCCCGAGCCCGCGACGCGCCACCTTCGACGTGCGGCCGGTCGCGCTGATCGACCTGGAGGAATCCCCCGACGCGGCGGTGATCGAGGCGTCGGGCGCGGACCGCCCGGGGCTGCTGGCGGACGTCGCCCGCGTGCTGGCCGATCACGGCCTGTCGATCCGGTCGGCCCACATCGCCGGCTTCGGCGAGCGGGCGGTGGACAGCTTCTACGTCACCGACGGCGAGGGGCGGAAGCCGCAGCCGGGCCCGGCGCTGGAGCGGCTGCGCGCGGCGCTGGAGCAGGTCCTGGACCGCCCCGAGCCATCCGTCCCGCCGGTTTCCGTCCCGGTCCGGGCCAGCCAGCGCGACGTCACCGAGATCCGCCGCCGTCGCCCGCACCGGACCGTATCGTCCGGCGCGGAAGCAGGCTAAGCCTCGCTCGCCGCCGAAGATTCCGAGTTTCCGATGAGCCTGGCCCGCAACACCCTGGTGCAGTCGTCCCTGACGCTGGGCAGCCGCGTGCTGGGCTTCGCCCGCGACATGGCGCTCGCGGCGCGCTTCGGCCAGGGGCCGATGATGGACGCCTTCACCACGGCGCTGATGCTGCCCAACATGTTCCGGCGTCTGTTCGCGGAAGGCGCCTTCGCCCAGGCCTTCGTGCCGGTGTACGGCGGGGTGCGGGCGCGGGACGGGGATGAGGCGGCGGCGGTCACCGCCTCGGAAGCCCTGTCCTTCATGTTCGCCGTAGTGGCCGGCTTCACCATCCTGCTGCAGGTGCTGATGCCGTGGATCATGCCGTGGCTGCTGTCGACCTACCGCGACGACCCGGCGGTGCTGCAGGTGGCGGTGACGGCGACGCAACTGGCCATGCCCTACCTGGCCTGCATGACCATCGCCTCGCTTCTGTCGGGGGTGCTGAACACGGCCGGCCGCTTCGCCCTGTCGGCGGCGGTGCCGATCTTCCTGAACCTGTGCACCCTGGCGCCGCTGCTGGCCGCCTACGCCTTCCCCGCCAGCCAGCCGACGGTGCTGCTGTGGGTTGCCGCGGCGGTGACGGCGTCCGGCGTCATCCAGGCGGGCCTGCTGTGGCGCGGCGTGCGCCGGCTGGGCGTGCGGCTGAATCTGTCGTGGCCCCGGCTGACGCCCAGCGTGCGCCGCACCCTGGCCCTGGCCGTCCCCGGGGCGCTGGCGGGCGGCGCCATGCAGATCAACTCGGTGGTGAGCCAGGTGCTGGCCGGCTCGGACGAGGGCGCGCGCTCGGTGCTCTACAACGCCGACCGCCTGTACCAGCTGCCGCTCGGCCTGATCGGCGTGGCCATCGGACTGGCGCTGGTGCCGCGCCTGACCCGCGCCTTCGTCGCCGGCGACCACGACGGCGGGCGCCGCACCCTCGACGACGGGATCACCCTGGCGATGGTCTTCACCCTGCCGGCGGCCGTGGCCCTGTTCGCCATCCCCTACTTCCTGATCGACGCCACCGTGACGCGCGGGGCCTTCACCTCGGCCGACGCGGCGCGCACCGCCGACGTGCTGCGCCAGTTCGCCTGGGGCGTGCCGGCCTTCGTGCTGGCCAAGGTGCTGACCCCGCCCTTCTTCGCCCGCGAGGACACCCGCCGCCCGATGATCTATGCGGTGACGGCGGTGATCTTCACCGTCGTCGTCGGCACGGGCCTGTTCTTCTGGATCTCGCGCAGCGGCGGGGACGGGGTGATCGGCCTGGCGATCGCCACCAGCCTGTCGGCCTGGCTGAACGTGGCCCTGCTCGGCGGAACCCTGGTGCGCGAGCACGTCTGGGCGCCCTCGCCGGCCTTCCTCGGCCGCATGGCGCGGGTGCTGGCGGCCAGCGCCGCCATGGCCGCGGTCTTGGTCGCGGCCGGCGTCGGCTACGAGACCCTCAGCCGGCTGCTGCTGGCCAAGGAGGTCGCCGTCCTCGTCGTCTGCGGCGTCGGCGCGGTCGTCTACGGGGCCGCCCTGCTGCTGTTCCGCGCGGTCACCGTCACGGAGCTGAAGGCCGTGCTGCGGCGCGAGCCGGGGTCGCCCGTCCCGTCCGCTCTGGACTGACCGCCAAGGCCGCGATAAGCGGGCCGTCATGACGCCTTCGGGACAGATCCTCGCCGGCCGGCGATGGCGCGGCTGATCCGCCGCCGCCGCCTCCGCGCGTCCGCGCGCGCCTGACCCTGCCCTCCTCCCGAGTTCAAGACCCATGACCGACCAGACCCCGGCCCCCTACACCGGTCCCCGCCGCATCCTGTCCGGCATCCAGGCCTCCGGCGCCCTGCACCTGGGCAACTATCTCGGCGCCCTGAAGCGTTTCACCCAGCTGCAGGACCAGGGCGCGCCCTGCTTCCTGTTCGTGGCCGATCTGCACGCCATCACCGTGTGGCAGGATCCGGCCTTGCTGACGGCCCAGACGCGCGAGATCGCGGCGGCCTATCTGGCCTCGGGCCTCGATCCGGCGAAGTCGGTGATCTTCCCGCAGTCGGCGGTGCGGGCCCATTCCGAACTGGCGTGGATCTTCAACTGCGTGGCCCGGCTCGGCTGGCTCGACCGGATGACCCAGTTCAAGGAGAAGTCCGGCAAGCACAAGGAGCGGTCCTCGGTCGGCCTCTACACCTATCCGGTGCTGCAGGCGGCCGACATCCTGCTCTACAAGGCCACCGAGGTGCCGACCGGCGAGGACCAGAAGCAGCACCTCGAGCTGACCCGCGACATCGCCGCCAAGTTCAACAACGACTTCGGCGTTCCGGGCTTCTTCCCCCTGCCCGAGCCGCTGACCCAGGGGCCGGCGCCGCGGGTCATGAGCCTGCGCGACGGCGCGGCCAAGATGTCCAAGTCCGATCCCTCGGACCAGTCGCGCATCAACCTGACCGACGACGCCGACGCCATCGTCGCCAAGATCCGCAAGGCCCGCACCGACCCGGAGGTGCTGCCGGAGACGCTCGAGGGGCTGGAAGGCCGCGCCGAGGCGAAGAATCTGGTGACCATCTACGCCGCCCTCGCCGACATCAGCCGCGAGCAGGTGCTGGCGCAGTTCGCCGGCCAGGGCTTCGGCCAGTTCAAGCCGGCGCTGGCGGAGCTGGCGGTGTCGGCCCTGGCCCCCGTCTCGGCCGAGATGCGCCGCCTGATGGCCGACCCGGCGGAGGTCGACCGGGTGTTGAAGGACGGGGCTGAACGCGCCGCCGCCATCGCCGACCCGGTGGTCGACGAGGTCAAGAAGATCGTGGGCTTCTGGCGGGCGTGAGCGGATTCCGGGCGCCGCGTCGCTCCGGCGGCTGGCGTCGCGCCCGCGCTGCGCCAGATCGATGGCCATGACCCTCGCCCACCCGCTCGACCGACCCGTGTGGAGCGCCCTGACCAGTCGCCAGTCCGGGCTGGGGCGGGGCGACGCCCGCGCCCTGCGCTTCGACCCCGACTACGCCCTCTTCGCGGCGGCGGCGGACGCCTCGCCGGAGAGCGCGACGGCCCTGGGGGCGCTGAACGTCTCGCCGAACGGCATGGGGCTGGTCGAGGCGGGCGACATGCCTCTGCCGGCCGGCGCCGTCGTGCGGGCGCAGGCGGCCTGCGTGCAGATGGTCGCCGCCGCGCTGACGCCGGGCGGCCGCGACGTGGCCTTCGAAGCGCTGGGCGAGGCGGACGCCGCCGACATGCTGGCGCTGGCCACCCTCACCGTGCCGGGGCCCTTCTTCGGGAAGACCCACCGGCTGGGCGACTTCATCGGGGTGAGGGTGGACGGACGTCTGGTCGCCATGGCCGGCGAGCGCATGAGGCCCGACGGCTTCACCGAGGTGTCGGGCGTGTGCACCCATCCGGACTTCCGCGGCCGGGGCTACGCCGGGGCGCTGATGCGGGTGGTGACGCAACGCATCCTCGAACGCGGGGAGCAGGCCTTCCTGCACGCCTACGCCTCGCACGCCGCGACGATCGCGCTCTATGAGGCGCTGGGCTTCCGGGTGCGGACCACGGTCACCTACACGGTCCTGGACGGTCCGGCGGGCTGATCAGCCGACGCGGTCCAGGCGCGCGACGAAGAAGCCGTCCAGCCCGCCGCGTTCGGCCCACATCGAGGGCAGGATGCGCAGCCAGCCTTCCGGCGTGCGCGACTCGTCCGGCGCGCCGAGCGCGGCCGGATCGGCCGGGGCCGTGCGGAAGGCGGGGTTGCGGCGCAGGAAGGCGATGATCTGGGTCTCGCCTTCCTCGCGCTCCAGCGAGCAGACGCAGTAGACCAGCCGGCCGCCCGGCTTCACCCGTGCGGCGGCGGCGTCGAGCAGCCGGTGCTGCACGTCGGCCAGCTTGGCGACGTCGGCTGGCTTGGTGGCGCGCAGCACCTCGGGATTGCGGCGGAAGGTGCCGGTGGCGGTGCACGGCGCGTCGAGAAGCACGGCGTCGAATTCGCGCGGGTCGTTCCAGTCCTCGGCGGGGGTGACGACGACCTCCGCCTCCAGCCCGGTCCGCTCCAGGTTCCGGCGCAGGCGGTCGAGCCGCCTGTCGGAGCGGTCGAGCGCCACGACCGAGGCGCCGGCGGCGGCCAGTTGCAGGGTCTTGCCGCCGGGCGCCGCGCACAGGTCGGCGACCGCCTCGCCGGGCTTCGGGGCCAGCAGGCGCACGGGAACCGCGGCGGCGGCGTCCTGCACCCACCAGGTCCCGTCGTCGAAGCCGGGCCAGGTCGCGATGTCGCCGCGCCGCCCGGTGCGGACCGCGCCGCCCGGCAGGACCTCGCCGTCGACGACGTCGGCGACGGCGGCCGGGTCGACGCCGGGCTTCACGCTCAGGTCCGTCGGCGGTTCCTCGCGCGCGGCCAGCGCCAGGCCCGCGAGAGCCGCCTCCCCGTACGTCGCGCGCCAGCGGGCGGCGATCCAGTCGGGCAGGTTGGACTCGGCCGTGGTCAGGCCGGGGCCGTCGCGGCCGACGCCGCGCAGCACGGCGTTGACGAGGTTCTTGTACGGCCGGGTCTTCGGGTCGCGCTCGGCCAGCTTCACCGCGGTCGACACGGCCGCGAAGGCCGGCGTCTCCAGCACCAGGGTCTGGGCCAGGGCGACGCGCAGGATGGTGCGCACCGCCGCCGGCGGGGCCTTCTGCAGGCGGCGGTCGAGGATCTGGTCGATCTCGCCGAGCCGGCGCAGGGCGGCCATGGCGACGGCGCGGGCGAAGGCGCGGTCGGGCGCCGGCAGGCCGGCCACCTCGCGGAAGGACAGGGCCGCGTCGAGGCCGCCCCGGCCTTCCAGCGCCGCCTCGAGCAGCACGCCAGCGGCCTGGCGCGCCTCAACGCCGATGTCGGCCGCCTCGTCGCGCGCCGGGTCGGGACGGGGCGGGCGCGGCCCGCGCGCCTGCTCGGCGACGCGG
>MGLK01000042.1:203356-205275 GCA_001794825.1 Caulobacterales bacterium RIFCSPHIGHO2_01_FULL_70_19
CGCCGCGGGCGTCCGGCCGCGGTTCTCCGCCATCAGACCGACACCTGCGTCCCGAGCTCGACCACGCGGCCGGGCGGGATGCGGAAGAAGTCGGTCGGATTGGCGGCGTTGCGCATCAGGAAGATGAAGATGCGATCCTGCCACAACGGCATGCCGGCGGCGGCCGAGGCCACGACCGAGCGGCGGCCGAGGAAGAAGCTGGTCGACATGATGTCGAACTTCAGCCCCTGCTTGCGGCACAGCCCCAGCGCCTTGGGCACGTTGGGCTGCTCCATGAAGCCGTAGGACAGGGTCAGCTTCTTGAAGTCCTCGGAGATCGGCTCGATCGTCACCCGCCTGGCCGGGTCGACGCGCGGCCGGTCGGTGGTGCGCACGGTCAGGATGATGTTCTTCTCGTGCAGCACCTTGTTGTGCTTGAGATTGTGCATCAGCGCGACCGGCGCGATGTCCGGGTCCGAAGTCAGGAAGATGGCCGTGCCCGGCGCCCGGTGAGGCGGCCGCGCCCGCAGCATCTCGATCAGGTCGGTCAGCGGCAGGCTGTCCTTGCGGGTCTTGTCGGTGAGAATCCGGGTGCCCCGCACCCAGGTCCACATGATCAGCAACAGGGCCGCGCCGAGCACGAGCGGGAACCAGGCCCCCTGCGGGATCTTCAGCAGGTTCGAGGTCAGGAAGACGAGGTCCAGAACCACGAACGGCGTGATCACGGCGAGCGACAGGGGAGTCGACCACTTCCACAACTTGCGGACCACGAACCAGGCCAGCAGGCTGTCCACGAACATCGAACCGGTGACGGCGATGCCGTAGGCCGCGGCCAGGTTCGACGACGTCTGGAACAGCACCAGAACGAAGATCACGCCGACCATCAGCATCATGTTCACGGCCGGCACGAAGATCTGGCCCGCCTGGCTCTCGGAGGTGTTGAGAATGCTGATCCGCGGCAGCAGTCCCAGCTGGACCGCCTGCTGGGTGACCGAGAAGGCCCCGGTGATCACCGCCTGGCTGGCGATGATGGCTGCGACGGTGGCGATCACGAACACCGGCCAGTAGGCCATCTCGGGCACCATCATCCAGAACGGGTTCTCGGCCGCCGCCCGGTCGGACAGCACCAGTCCGCCCTGGCCGAGGTAGTTCAGCGTCAGGCAGGGCAGGACGAAGAACAGCCAGCCCTGCCGGATCGGCGCCTTTCCGAAGTGGCCCATGTCGGCATAGAGGGCCTCGGCGCCGGTGACGGCGAGAAAGACGCTGCCGAGGATGACGAAGCCGAGAAAGCCGTTGTCGATGAGGAACAGCACGCCGTAGTGCGGCGAGAGGGCGCGCAGGATCGAGACATCGTCGAAGATGTGGAACAGCCCCAGGGCGCCGAGCACCAGGAACCAGATGGTGGTCAACGGCCCGAACCATTTGGCGACGCTGGCCGTGCCGCGCGACTGGATCATGAACAGGAACACCAGGATCCCCACGGCGAGGGGCAGGACGAAGCCGTCGACCCGTCCGCCCAGGCCGGGCGCGTCCTTCAGGCCTTCCACCGCGCCGAGCACCGACACGGCGGGGGTGATGATGCCGTCGCCGTAGAAGAGGGCGGCGCCGCACACGCCGAGAAGAAAGATCAGGCCGCTACGCCGCCCCACGGCGTGTTGCGCCAGCGCCATGAGCGCCAGGGTGCCGCCTTCGCCCTTGTTGTCCGCCCGCATGAGGAAGACGACGTACTTGAGCGTGACGACCAGGATCAGGGCCCAGAACATCAGGGACACCACGCCCAGGACCGCCAATTCGGCCTGGCCGCCCGAACGGCTGTGCGCGAGCGCCTCGCGCATGGCGTAGAACGGACTGGTGCCGATGTCGCCGAAGACGACGCCGATGGCGCCGACGATCAGCCCGACCTTGCCGGCGCCAGCCGGACCGTGGCCGCCGGCGTGCGG
>MGLK01000042.1:205289-209360 GCA_001794825.1 Caulobacterales bacterium RIFCSPHIGHO2_01_FULL_70_19
CGGGGTCGGCGGTGGCGGGGGTGCTGCTGGCGGCGGCGGACGCGGCGTCCGTCGTCTCGGGAAGGGTCCCGGCCATGAACTTCCTCCGGGGCGTCCGCACCAGCCGCGGTCCCCATCAAACAGGCGGCGAGCCTTTAGGCCCTTTCCTTCGCAGGTTCAATCGTGCTGCACGTGCGAAGGCGGCGCCGGTTTGTGAAACCGTCAGACCGTGCTTATCTTCCGTCGGAACCGATATGTCCGACAGCCAACGCTTTCCCGTCGCCGCCCACGCCCTGGCCTATCTGGCCCACAAGGGCGCCTACTCGCCGGCCGACGCCGCGGCGAGCGCGGTGCTGGCCGCCTCGGTGCCGACCAACCCCGTGGTGGTGCGACGCGTCACCGCCATGCTGGCGCGGGCCGGGCTGATCGCCACCCGTCCCGGCGCGTCGGGCGGGGCGTGGCTGCTGCGGCGGCCGGAACAGATCACCCTCGACCAGGTGCTCAAGGCGGTGAACGGCTGCGCCCACCTGGGTTCGCCGCCCGCCGGCGCCAAGGGCTGTCCCGTCAGCGAGCACATCCCGCGCCAGGTGGCCAAGGCCCTGACGGCGGCCGACCGGGCCGCCTCGGCGGCGCTGGCGAAGATCACCATCGCCGACCTGCTGGCCGAGAACCCGCCGTCGCTTGCGGGCTTGGAGCCGCACTCGTCCTGCCCGGTCGCCGCCTGAGCCGCCGCCGGTGACGTCCGGAGACCGGCGCACGGTTCTGGTCACCGGCGCCTCGGCCGGCATCGGCGCGGCGCTGGCCCGGGTCTACGCCGCGAACGGCTGGAATGTGATCCTCACCGCCCGGCGGCCGGCGCCGCTGGAGGCGCTGGCGACGGAGCTCGCCGGACGTGGCGCCGCCGCCACGGTCCTGACCGCCGACCTGTCCGATCCGGCGGCGCCGGGTCGTCTGGCCGATGCGATCGCCGCCCGCGGGCTGTGCGTCGACGGGCTGGTCAACAACGCCGGATTCAGCCGCACCTCGGGCTTCCTGCAGACCGACCCCGCGGATCACGCCGCCATGATCCGGGTGATGCTGACCGCGCCGGTGGAGCTGGCCCGGCTGTTCGCCCCGGCCATGGTCGAACGGAGCTTCGGCCGCATTCTCAACGTGGCCTCGCTCGCGGGACAGATGCCGGCGACCGGCGGCGACACCCTGTACGGGCCGATCAAGAGCTTCCTGATCAAGGCGTCCCAAGGCCTGCACCTGGAGCTGTCGGGGACGGGCGTTCACGTGACCGCCCTGTGCCCCGGCTACACCCTGACGGAGTTCCACGACGTCAACGGCACGCGGGCGGAGGTGGCGGCCGCCTATCCCCGCTGGATGTGGCAGACCGCGGCGCACGTGGCCGGGGTCGGCTACCGCGCCTGCGAAGCCAACCGTCCGAAGGTCACGCCCGGCGCGATGAACACTGTGCTGGCGGCGCTCGGCAAGCACCTGCCGGACCCCGTCGCCCTGGCCATGGTCGGCGGCCACGCCCGGCGGTTGAAGCGGATCTGACGCCGCCGCAGACCGGCGCCCACGAAAAAGCCCGGCCGTCCGCGGGGACGACCGGGCCCTTCAGCAGAATTCGAGCGGGTCAGTCGCTGTCGCTGTCGTCGTTCGCGACTTCCGACAGGATCAGGAAGCCGGCGACGGTGGCGGCGGCGAAAATGAGGCCCGCGGGGGCGCCCATCAGTTCGCTGGACTCGCCGGCGGGAGCGCCGATGCGGTCGGCGACGCGCGCGGTGGCGGCGCCTTGCGCGATGGCCTGACCGCCGAGGAGCGAAAGCCCGATCGCGGCGGCCACAATGGTCTTCTTCATTGCAGGTCTCCATTCAGCCCTCGATCAGGGCGCTGCGACCCTGCCGTTCGGGCCCGGGTGCGTCAACCTAGAGATTGTGTCGAGGCCTGCGATGCCCGTCTAAATTGTGGCCCGACTGCAACGCTTCACGCGGCGGCCCGCCGCGGCCGGAATAAGCCGGGTCGGGAAGAGGCGCGTTTCCCCTTCCGGCTTGGGCATGGAGGCTAGCGGACGACGCCGGCGATGGAGGCGGCGATGGCCGCGGCGGCCCCCAGCGGGTCCTGCGCGGCGATGACCGGACGGGCCACGACCAGGTGGCTGGCTCCCGCCCGGAGCGCCTCGCGCGGGGTCGCCACCCGCTGCTGGTCCCCCAGCTCCGCGCCTTCCGGACGCACCCCCGGGGTGACGACGAGGAAGTCCGGCCGGCCGGCGGCCTCGGCCAGGGCGCAGGCCCGCGCCGCCTCCAGCGGGCTGGAGACCACCCCGTCCATGCCGCAGTCCAGCGCCTGCCGCACGCGGCGCTCGACCATGGCCCCGGCTCCGGCGGCGTAGCCGATCTCGGCCAGGTCGGCGTCGGACAGGCTGGTCAGCACCGTCACCGCCAGCAGCCGGGTGTCCGAACCGGCGGCGTCGCGGCCCCTGACGGCGCCGCGCATCACCTGGGGTTCGGCGTGGACGGTCAGCAGATCGCAGCCTCCCTCCGCCACCGCGCGCGCCGCGCCCTCCACCTGGGCGCCGATGTCGTGCAGCTTCCAGTCCTGGAACACGAGCTTGCCGGCGGTGCGCAGTTCGTGCGCGAAAGCCACGCCGCCGGGCCGGGCCAGCAGGGTCAGGCCGATCTTGTAGGCGCTGACCGAGACCCCGAGACGATCGACCATGGCGCGGGCGGCGTCGATCGACGGCAGGTCGAGGCCGACGATCAGGCGCGGGTCGGCGGTCACGGCGGTCATCGGGCTCTCCGTTCGCCTTGGGGGTGGACGCGCGGACGCGCCTCGGCCCTTATGGGCGCAGCTGAATTGGGGGCGAGGTCAGGACATGGACGCGGTCGATCTGGGGGTCAACCTGTTCGTGGCCCTGTTCGCCCTAGTGGATCCGATCGGCAACCTGCCGATCTTCGCCGCGGCGACCGCCGGGGCCACCCTGCGCCAGCGAATTTCGGTCTCGGCCCTGATCTGCCTGTTCGCCGTGGTGTTCCTCGGCTTCTTCTTCTTCACCGGCCTGGGGCTGCTGCAGTTCTTCGGCATCTCGCTGGCCGCCTTCCGCATCGCCGGCGGCATCCTGCTGCTGTTCCTCGGCCTCGACATGGCCCGCGAGGACTTCCTGAAGATGTTCGCCGACGCCGACGCGGTGGCCGACGCCGGCGACGTGCGGGGCTACGCCAAGCGCCGCTTCCAGCGCCTCATCGTGCCCTTCGCCATCCCGCTGATGATCGGCCCCGGGGCCATCTCGGCCGTCATCATCCAGGCCGGGGAGGCCGAGCGCATCGGTCCGGCCGCGACCGTGGCCTCGCTGGTCGCGATTTCGGCGGCCGGTCTCGTCTCCTTCGTCTGCTTCTCGCTGACCGGGCCGATCAGCCGCATCCTCGGCGACGTCGGCATGGCCATCGTGGTGCGGGTGCTGGGCCTGATCCTCTGCGCCCTGGCCATCCAGTTCATCCTCGCCGGCCTGGCCGAGGCCATTCCGGGGATGTTCAGCTCGATCGCGACCACGCCCTACCCCAGCGGAGGGCACTGAGCGATCGGGCCGACCGCCGGGCGATCCGCGCCTAGCGCGCGGCGGCCGGGGACAGGGCCGCGCGAATCTCGCGCCAGTCGATGAACTTGAAGTTCTGGGTGCCGCGGTCGTTCACATCGTCCTGGACGACCACCAGCCCTTCCGGGAAGGCGTCGCCGACCGGACCCCCGAGGGCGTCCAGCCCGTCGGTGCCGGTCACCCGGTCGACGGCGCCTTCGGCGACGACGAACCGGCCGACGAAAGCGGGTTCCTGTCCGTCGATCCGCCAGACGGCGAAGGTCGAGTCGCCCTGGCTGGAGGCGATCAGGTAGCGGGCGCCGCGGTCCTCAAGGATCGTCAGCCCCTCGACGTCGGCGACCAGGACGTCGGCCGCCACGCCCTGCAGCAGGGTCCGGGCCGCGCCCGAGGACGGATCCAGCCCGTAGCGCCACACGCCCACGCCTTCCTCGCCGACATAGAGCGAGTCCGACCCCGGGTCGGCCGCGCAGCCTTCGGAGATGGATCCGACCTCGGCCCGGCGAATCTCGCGGGCG
>MGLK01000042.1:209381-241247 GCA_001794825.1 Caulobacterales bacterium RIFCSPHIGHO2_01_FULL_70_19
CCGGTACTGGCGCAGCTCGCCCTCGTGGCCCAGCAGGATGGCGTGGACCTCGGTCCCGCGCCGGACCATGCAGAAGCCGTAGGGCTCCACGACGTCGGTCGGGATGTGACCCCAGACCGCCACCTCCGAACCGGCGCCCGCGGAGGGGTCGAAGCGGTACAGGGCGACGCCGGCCCGGCCCTCGGTCCGGTCGCTGGCGCCGAGCACGACCTGCGGACGGCCGCCGATGACCACACCGTCGACGACGTCGACGTTGTTCAGCCGCCCCTCGGGCAGGAACTGGAGGACCGCGCCGTCGAGGCCGTAGATGTAGAGCCCGGCCTTCTTGTCGGTGCCGGCGACGAAGCCCCGGATCGGGCGGTCCCCGAACATGACCGGAGTCGCCGACGCCCAGATGGCCGGATCATCGGCGGCGTCGTCGCCGGTCGTGCCGACCGAAGGCGTCTCCAGCGTCGCCCGCACCGGGACGCCCAGGCCCTGGGGCTCTCCGTCGAAGGCGGCGCAGCCGGTCAGGGCGGCGAGGACGGCGGCGACGATCAGATGGCGGATGGTCATCGGGGGCTCCTCCGGCGGTCGGCCTTCCCCGGCTTGGCCATGCCGGGGCGAGCGCGGTCAATGCGCGAACGGTGACGCTTCAGCGTCGATCCGGTGACAAGCGATCCGGGCGGGGAACGTCGGTCGCAGAGCCGTCGAGAAAACGCCAAGGCGGGTTCGTCGAACCGTCGCGGCCCCGTCGCGGCCGCCGCCTAGCTCGATGACCCGAACCGGCGGCCGGGGGGCTGGCCGGACCATCGGGATGCACCTCATGAAAGTCGCTCTTCTCCTCGGGGCCGCCCTGGCGCCCCTCGCCCTCGCCGGCGCGGTCCAGGCCCAGGAACAGGACGCCCGCTCCGCCGAGCCCGTCCGCATCGAGGACGTGGTGGTCACCGGCGACATCGTCTTCCGCAACCGCACCGCCGAAGCCAACCCGATCCTCTCGTACGACCTCGAATACTTTCAGCGCTTCGAGCCGGTGTCGGTGGGCGAAATGCTGAAGCGCGTGCCCGGCGTGACCTTCACCTCCGACGTGCTGGAGTTCGACGGCGTGTCGATGCGCGGCCTGCCGCCCGGCTACACCAACGTCCTGATCAACGGCCGTCGCGCCCCGGGCGGCGAGGACGACGGCGCCTTCTTCGTCGACCGCATCCCGGCGGAGCTGGTCGAGCGCATCGAGATCATCCGCAGCCCCCGCGCCGACCAGCCGTCCGACGGCGTCGCCGGCGCCCTCAACATCGTGCTCAAGGAAGGCGCCCAGCTGGAAGGCGGCGTGGTCCGCGGCGGCGTGCTTGTGAACGAAGACGGCGAGGCGCGCGGGGCCGGCTCGGTCGCCTGGGCGGGCGGGACCGACAACACCTCGCTCTGGGTGGCGCTCAACTACCAGGGCCGCCGGAATCCGAAGGAGAAGCGGTCCGAGCGCTATGACGACGATCCGGCGAACGGCGGCGCGCTCGACAACATCGAGCTGCAGGACGACACCCGCGACGGCGAGGACCTGTCGGCCAACGCCGAGTTCACCGTCCGCTTCGACAACGGCCGGCTGCGCTTCAACGGCCTCGCGGTCGACACCGATCGCGACGAGGACGAGACCTCGCTGACCTACGTCGACAACGGCTCCGGCGTGTTCGACGAGCTGGACGAGACCGAGGTGCAGGCCGAGCGGATCAGCCAGCAGACCTACGCCCTCGGCATGGACGGCGAGTTCGACGTCGGACCGGGCGAGCTCGACTTCAAGGCCGGCTGGTCCGGCTTCCGGGAAGACAGCAGCAGCCGCACCGACGTGGCCGATCCCGGCGATCCGCTGGAGCTGGACGAATACGTCGAGCTGGACATCACCGACGACGAGTACGAGTTCGGCGCGGCCTACACCCTGGGCGAGGGCGCCTTCCGGCTGAAGTTCGGCGCCGACTACCTGATCAAGGAGCGGGACGCGGCCGAGGTCGAGTTCGACATCTCGGGCGGCATGGTCGACGATCCGGATCCGGAGCCGGGCGCGATCTACCGCATCGAGGAGACGCGGCTGGAGCCGTTCGTGCGCGGGACCTTCGAGCTGAGCCCCGCCCTCACCCTCGACGTCGGCCTGCGCTACGAGTCGATGGACCGGGAGGTGACCAGCGATCTCGGGACGGCGGAGTCCGACGCCAGCGAGCTCTTCCCGTCGGCGCACCTGACCTGGTCGCCCACCAGCCGCGACCAGTTCCGCGCCTCCTGGGCGCGGACCCAGCGCCGGCCCGACTACAGCTTCCTGGCTCCGTATTTCGCCGACGAAGAGCCCGGCGACGAGGACGGCCTGCAGGGCAACCCGCTGCTCGAGAGCGAGTTCGCCACCGGCTTCGACCTCGGCTACGAGCGCCGGATCGGCCGGCGCGGCGTCTTCGGCGTGAACCTGTTCTACCGCGAGATCGAGAACCTGATCGAGCTGGTCGACACGGGGCTGGAGGTCAACGAGGACGGGGATCCGCCGGCCGCCGGCGACGACGTCTACAATCTGTTCGAGCCGCGCAACATCGGCGACGGCACGACCTGGGGCGTCGAGGTCGACTTCTCGGCCCCGCTGGACTTCGTCGGCCTGCCGGAGACCGGGGTGTTCTTCAACTACACCTGGCTGGAGAGCGAGGTGGTCGACCCCTGGACCGGCGTCGAGCGTCAGTTCCGCAACCAGCCTTCGAACGTCTACAACCTCGGCTTCATCCAGAACCTCCCGTCGTGGGGCGCCAGCTTCGGCGCCAGCCTGTACGGCCGCGACGAGGGCTATGAGTCGGGTCTCGATGAGCTGGTCGAGGTCGAGTACGACCAGGACCTCGAGGCGTTCGTGGAGAAGCGCTTCGGCGACCGCATCGTGGTCCGCCTCTCCGCCATCAACCTGCTCGACAAGGAAAAGCGGGAGACGTTCTGGAAGTACGACGGCGACTCCGTCGAGGAGATCCTCGACAACCGCGCGAACGGGGACCTGGACGAGTTCGAGCTGGAGAGCGAGCGCTCGGGCGTGCTGTACCAGCTGACGGTGCGGGCCACGTTCTGACCTGGCGACGGTCCGGCCGGAAGGTTTCCGGCTGGACCGCCCCGGAAACCGCGGCTAGGTCGCCTATGGGGCGAATGCGGGCTGTTCCGGTTCGCCCCTTGCAAGGTGTCTCCCGGACGGGCGCAGCGGCGCCAGAACGGGACAGTCAGGGCGTATGTTTCTCGAGGGCCAGATCAACTGGGTGTGGGTTCTGGGCGGCCTGGCGGCCGCTGGCTGGCTGGTGGGCCTGACCGCCCTGTGGCTGGCCTGGACCAACCGGTCGCGGCACGTCGACGCTTCCGGCCAGCTTGACCTCGTCCAGCGCGTCGCCGAGGACTCGCAGAAGCGGCTGTTCGAAACGCTCAACGCCATCCCGGTCGCGCTCGTCGAGACGGACAAGCAGGGCAAGTTCGTCTTCGCCAACCGCGCCGCCCACCAGTTGCTGGGCCGGCGCGACGCCGAGCTGATCGGCCTGCGCTTCCACTCGGCCACCTGGGGCATCACCTTTCCCGACGGACGGCCGATCCCGCCCGACCTGCTGCCCAGCGCCCGGGCGCTGCGCGGCCAGACGGTGAAGGGCTTCCAGCACCTGCTGGCCAACCCCGCGACGCGCAAGAAGATGCTGGTCGCCGTGACCGCCATGCCGATCGAGAATGAATGGGGCGAGATCACCGGCTCGACCGCGGCCATCGTCGAGGCCGAAGGTCTGCGCACGCCGGAGGCGTCGCCGCAGGCCCCGAGCCCCGGTCCGGGCGATGAGATCACCCGTCGCGTGTTCGACGCCGCCTCCAGCGCCCTGGTGGTGGTCGGGCCGGACGGCGCCGTGCGCGACGCCAACCGCACCGCCCTTGCGGTGCTGGGCCGCGATGCGGCGGACGGCGACTTCGCGGACCTGTTCCTCGCCGAGGACGAGCGGGCGGAAGGGCGTCAGGCGCTTCGCGCCGCCTTCGCCGCGCCTGCGGGGGAGGCAGCCCCCATCGTGTCGCATGGCGGACCGTCCGGCGGCATCCGCTGGACAATGCTGCCCCTGGCTGATGCGGACGGGGAGGCGGACGCCCTGCTGCTGGCCGGCGAGCGCGCCGAAACGGCGGCCGCGCCGGTCGAGGTCGTCGCCGGCCCCGGGGAAGTTCCGCCGCCGGCGGAGACGACGCCGGACGTCGCCGATCTCGAGGCCGCGGTCGAGGAGGCCCGCCGGGCGGCCGATGCGGCCATGGCCGAAGCGGCCGCCGCCCGCGCAGAGGCGGAGGCGGCGCAGGCCGCCGCGCGCCGGGCGCAGGCCGAGGCCGAGGCCGAGCTGCAGGGCGGCCGTCGACTGGAGAGCGTCGGCCGGCTCACCGGCGGACTGGCCCACGACTTCAACGCCCTGCTGGGCGTCATGACCGGCGCGCTCGACATGATGTTGCGGCAGGCGGACGACCCGGCGCGGGTCCGGCGGCTCGGACAGGCGGCGCTGGCCGCCGGCCAACGCGGCGAGGCGCTGACGCGCCGCCTGACGGCCTTCGCCCAGGGCGACGACCAGCCGGTGTCGCAGGTGCTCGACGCCGGCGTGCTGCTGCGCGGGATGGAGAGCCGGCTGCGCGCCATGGCCGGACCGGAGATCGACCTGATGATCGAGGGCCCGTCGCAGAGCGCCATGGCCCGGATCGACCCGGTCACCTTCGAGGGAGCGGTGCGGGCGCTGACGCAGAACGCCATCGAGGCGGTGGGCGGCCGTGGATCCGTCGCGGTGCGTCTCGAGGTCCAGCTCAAGGGCGGACTGCGTCTCAGCGTGCGGGACACAGGCCCGGGCATGGATCGCGAACTGGCGGCGCGCGCGGTGGAGCCCTTCTTCACGACCCGCACGGGCGCCGCCGGGCTCGGCCTTTCGCAGGCCTACGCCTTCGCCCGCCAGTCGGGCGGGACGCTCTCGATCGACGCGGCGCCCGGCGGCGGCGCCGAGGTCTCCATCACCCTGCCCGAAGCCGCCTGAGGCGCCCTATCGCCTCCCCCTTGCTCCCGGTGTAGATTGGTTAACGAGGGAGAGGGAGTGCGGTGATGAAAATGCTTCGGTTTTTCGTCGTGGCGGCGGTGCTGGCCTATGCGGGCTGGCTGGCGTGGCCGTGGATCGCCCCGTTGCTGGGCATGGCGCCCCCCGCGGGAGGGGGGGCGATGCGCAGTTCCGCCGAGGCGGGCGCGCCGCTGTTCGGGGTCGTGCCGCCGTGGGCCCTGCTGGCCGCCGCCGTCGGTCTCTATGTGGTGGCGGCCCTGATGCTCGGGTCCGGCAATTCGAAGGCTGCGCTGGCCTACTTCCTCGGCTTCATCGCCGACGCCGCCCTGCGGCTGGCGATCGACGGTCGCGCGCCGGCGGAGATCTTCACCGCGCCCGAGACCAGGGCGGCGTCGGCCGCCGGCGAGACCGCGGGCCTGCCGCTTGATCCCCTGTGGCTGGCGCTCGGCGGCCTGCTGCTGCTCGGCGCGCTCGTGATCGTCGCCAGCCGGCGCATCCGCCGCAAACGGCTGCCGGGACAGTTCGCCTACTGAGCGGACGCGGCGTCGCGCGTGGTTGACCGGCGCGGCGGGGCCGCTAGGTTCCGCCCGCCTTTCCCCGTACGCGCAGCCCAGAGACAGCCATGGCCGAAGCCGCTTCCTACGACGTCGTCATCATCGGCGGCGGGCCCGGCGGCTACAACGCCGCCATCCGCGCCGGGCAGCTGGGCCTGAAGGTCGCCTGCGTCGAGATGCGCGACACCCTGGGCGGCACCTGCCTGAACGTCGGCTGCATGCCCTCCAAGGCGTTGCTGCACGCCTCGGAGCTGTTCGAGACCGCCGCGAAGGAGTTCCCCAAGCTGGGCATCGAGGTCGGCGCGCCGAAGCTGAACCTGTCCCAGATGATGGATCAGAAGGCCGAGAGCGTGGCCGCCCTGACCAAGGGCATCGAATTCCTGTTCAAGAAGAACAAGGTCGAGTGGATCAAGGGCCGCGGCCGGATCACCGGGCCGGGCGCGGTCGAGGTGACGGCGGCCGACGGCGCCGCGACCACCCTGTCGGCGAAGAACATCATCATCGCCACCGGCTCCGAGCCGACCCCGCTGCCCGGCGTGGCCTTCGAGGCGGGCAAGGTGGTCGACTCGACCGGGGCCCTGTCGCTGCCGGCCGTGCCGAAGAAGCTGATCGTGGTCGGGGCCGGCATCATCGGCCTCGAGCTCGGCTCGGTCTGGCGCCGCCTCGGCTCCGAGGTGACGGTGGTCGAGTACCTCGACCGCATCACCCCGGGCATGGACCTGGACGTGGCCAAGGCCTTCCAGCGGTCCCTGACCAAGCAGGGCATGACTTTCCGGCTCGGCGCCAAGGTCGCCGGGGCGAAGTCCGGCAAGGACGGGGTCGAGCTGACCGTCGAGCCGGCGGCCGGCGGCGCGGCCGAGACCCTGAAGGGCGATGTGGTGCTGGTGGCCATCGGCCGCCGCCCCTACACCGAGGGACTGGGCCTGGAGACGGTCGGGATCGAACCGGACAAGCGCGGCTTCATCGGCAACGACCACTTCCGCACCAACGCCGGCGGCGTCTGGGTGATCGGCGACGTGACGCATGGCCCGATGCTGGCGCACAAGGCCGAGGAGGACGGCGTGGCCGCGGTCGAACTGATCGCCGGCAAGGCCGGGCACGTCGACTACGACCTGGTGCCGAGCGTCGTCTACACCGCCCCCGAGGTGGCCTGGGTCGGCAAGACCGAGGAGCAGCTGAAGGAGGCGGGAGTCGCCTACAAGACCGGCAAGTTCCCGTTCACCGCCAACAGCCGCGCCAAGATCAACCACGAGACCGACGGCTTCGTGAAGGTGCTGGCCGACGCCGCCACCGACCGCATCCTGGGGGTGCACATCCTCGGTCCGCAGGCCGGCGAGATGATCGGCGAGGCGTGCGTGGCCATGGCCTTCGGCGGCGCCTCGGAAGACGTCGCCCGGGTCTGCCACCCGCACCCGACCCGCTCGGAGGCCGTCCGTCAGGCGGCGATGGGGGTCGAGGGCTGGACCATGCAGGCCTGATCTCCGGTCAGCCCCGCAACTCGTCCTCGATGGTGCGGGTGGTCTGACGACGCAGGCCGCGGAAGGTGACCGCGCCTGAGTCGAAGTCGAGCACGACGTGCCGGAAGCGGCCCAGCAGGTCCGCGCCGATCAGCAGGGCCGGCCGGTCCGCCAGCTCCAGCGTCTCGAAGCAGTGCAGGTCCGCAAACAGCAGCGGCGTGGGTCCGAGACGCATGGAGCCGAGGCGCAGGTCCGAGACGCGCGCCAGGTCGGCGGACAGGCTCTGGCCCGTCACCCCGTAGAGCGGCACGCGACGGGCGAGCCGGTCGTTCTCGCGCAGCCGGGAGGCCACAGCCCGTCGCAGCAGGGTGTTGCCGATCGAGTACTGGGCGCCGCTGTCGATGAAGGCGGCCGTGGGAAGGCCCTCCACCGCCACCTGGGTGAGGATCAGCTGTCCGAAGCGACCACGGGCCGTACGCATTCCGCCGCGCCTCAGGCGCGTCCCGGTCTCCATGTCGGCTCCGCCCATCAGGATGCGCACGCCGCGGACGGCGAGGCTGGCGGAGCGTCGCTCGACGTCGAAGCTGAGACGAAAGCGGCCGAGGACGTCGAGCCCCAGCAGTCCGTCGGCTCCGAGGTTGGCGGCCGGCAGGACCGGGCAGCGCAGGTCGTAGAAGTTCAGGCCGCTGAGCTGGAGGCGGTCGACGGAGACGCTGTCGGTGCGGGTCGCGGTGGTGATGCCGTGCACCAGCACCGGATCGCGCGCCGGCAGCGCCAGTTCGCGGGCGACGGTGTCGGAGATGGAGGTGGCGGCCGCTCCGGTGTCTATGACGAAGGTGAAGGGTCCCCGGCCGTTGATGGTCACGCCGGCGCCCACCCGGGTGAACAGGTTGGCGAGCAGCTGGATCGGCCGCTCGGGAACCTCGGGTTCCTGACCCAGCGCGGGAAAGGCCGCCGAGGCCGCGCCTGCGCCGAGCCCGGCCAGCAGCAGGCGCCGATCCAGTCCTGTCATGCAGTCCGAACTCCAGCGACGCCGCCCCCAGCGCGCTCCCAAGAAAAATACTCTAGGCGCGGAATACAGCGTCTGGCCAGTCGCGTCGTCACGCCCGGGGATGGGCGGCGGCGTAGGCGTCCAGCAGGCGGGCGGCGTCGACCGCGGTGTATTTCTGGGTCGTCGACAGGCTGGCGTGGCCGAGCAGCTGCTGGATCGAGCGCAGGTCGGCCCCGGCTCCGAGCAGGTGGGTCGCGAAGCTGTGGCGCAGGGCGTGGGGGGTGGCGCCGGCGGGCAGGCCGAGCCGGCCGCGCAGTCGCTGCATCGCCGCCTGCACCTGGCGCGGCCCCAGCGGACCGCCGCGTCGGGCGCGGAACAGGGCGTCCCCGGGCGCCAGGGGGAAGGGCTGCAGGGCGAGGTAGGCGTCGACCGCCTCGCGCACCGCCGGGAGCACGGGCACGAGCCGGGTCTTGCCGCCCTTGCCGGTGATGCGCAGGGTTTCGGGCAGCGGCGCGTCGGCGCGGGTCAGCGACAGGCCTTCGGAGATGCGCAGCCCGCAGCCGTAGAGCAGGGTCAGCACCGCCCGGTCGCGGGCGGCTTCCCATGGCTCGGCGTCCGGGTCGGCCTCCGTCTCCTGCAGCAGGCCGCGCGCCTGGTCCTCGCTGACCGGGCGGGGCAGGGACGCCTTGACCCGCGGGCCGCGGACGAGGGC
This sequence comes from Caulobacterales bacterium RIFCSPHIGHO2_01_FULL_70_19, assembly GCA_001794825.1. Taxonomy (GTDB): domain Bacteria; phylum Pseudomonadota; class Alphaproteobacteria; order Caulobacterales; family Caulobacteraceae; genus Brevundimonas. Next base: position 218,120 of record MGLK01000042.1, read on the forward strand.
CAGCTGGGGGGCGGCGACGCCGAGGCGGCGGTCGAGAAAGACGTGGAAGGTGCGGATCGCCGACAGGGTCTGGCCGATCGAGCGGGGGCTCAGCGGGCGGTCGCCCGAGCGGCGGGCGGCGAGGTGGGCCCGCACCTCGGCCGCCGTCACCGTTGCAAGCCCGGACAGGGGCAGGTCGCCCTCGCCGCGGTGCTGCTGGAGAAAGGCGAGGTAGAGCCGGCCGATGTGGCCGTAGGCCTCGAGCGTGCGGGGCGACAGACGGCGCTCGTGGGCGAGATGTTCCAGCCAGGCGGCCAGCGCCGCGTCGGCGGTCAGTTGAGGATCGGCCATCGCTCGGCCGTGCGCTCGACCACGCGGGCGATGAAGGCGACCAGCTCGCAGCCCATGGTGGGGGTGAAGCCGTCCTCTTCGGTCGAGCCGAAGGCGCACAGGGCGGCGCGGGCGGCCGGCTCCGAGGCAGGGAAGTGCGGGGTCATGCGAATCAGGGCGACGGAACGGACCTCGTCGGCCGCGCCGGCGAACAGGTTGAGGCCGTCGAAATGCGGCCCGAGCCAGGTCAGGCCGTGCTCGCCGAGAAGGGCGTCGACCCGTCCCGGCTCCAGCGCCTTCCACCCGAACGGCGCCGGGCCCGGCTTCTCCAGGGCCACGGCCGCGCCGGCGAGGCCGAAGCGACCCTGGGCGACGGCGTCGAGACGGCGGGCCAGGTCGGAGAGGTTGCGCGCCTCCATCAGGTCCAGCGCCGCGACGTGGGTCTGGGTCTGGGCGGCGAAGTTGGCGCGGGCGACGGCCTCGATGCGCTTGCGGGCGTCGGCCTCGCGCTCGGCGGCCTCCTCGAGCCGGGTCAGGGCGGCGCGGCCGAAGTCGACCACGTTGCGGCCGTGCGGCTTGAGGCCGATCTCCTCGAGCAGGGAGCGGTCGTCGAGCAGGGTCTGCGGATTGGCCTGCAGCCAGGCCCGGATCTCGGGCCAGTGGGGCTCGCCCGGGAGGTCGGCGGAGAGGTCGGGTGAAGCGCTCACGAGGGGACCTCTCCCGAGGCAGGCTAGAGGATGGACTGACCGGTCTTGCCCCAGTCCGCCAGGAAGGCATCAAGCCCCTTGTCGGTTAACGGGTGCTTGACCAAGGCCTTGAAAACGTCGGCCGGGATGGTGGCCGCATCGGCGCCGGCGAGCGCCGCGGCCGAGACGTGCGAAGGATTGCGCAGGGAGGCGGCCAGCACCTCGGTCTCGAAGCCGTGGATGTCGTAGAGGGTGCGGATCTCCTCCAGCAGCGCCACCCCGTCGGCGCCGTGGTCCTCCAGCCGGCCGACGAAGGGCGAGATGAAGGTGGCCCCGGCCTTGGCGGCCAGCATGGCCTGGGCGGCGGAGAAGCACAGGGTGACGTTCGTGCGGACGCCCTTGTCGGCGAAGGCGCGGGCGGCGCGAAGGCCGTCCCAGGTCAGGGGCAGCTTGACCACGACGTTGGGGGCGATGGCGGCCAGCTTCTCGCCCTCCCTGACCATGGTCTCGAAGTCGGTGGCGACGGCCTCGGCGGAGATCGGGCCCTCGACGAGGGCGCAAATCTCGGCGATGACCTCGGCGATGTTGCGACCGGACTTGGCGATCAGCGACGGGTTGGTGGTGACGCCGTCCACCATCCCGGTGGGGACCATGTCCCGGATGACGGCGACGTCGGCGGTGTCGAGGAAGAGTTTCATGCGCGGGCTTCTAGCCCTTCGGAGCCGCCGGTGAAAGTCGCCTCCGTCCTGATTCCCCTGCCGGTGCCCGAGGCCTTCGACTACGAGGTCCCGGAGGGGCTGGAGGTCGCGCGCGGCGACCAGGTCTCTGTGCCGCTGGGGCCGCGGCTGGTGCGCGGCATCGTCTCGGAGGTGCGCGAGACCACGGGCTCGAACCGGCGGCTGAAGGCGGTGGCCGGGCGGCTGGACGAGCCGGCGCTGCCGGAACGGACCGTCGACTTCGTCGAATGGGCGGCGCGCTGGACGCTGAGCGCCCCGGGCGAGATGGCGGCGGCGGCGCTGAAGGGTCTGCGCGCGCCCCGGCCCCGGCCAGAGCGGCGGGTGCGGCGGGTGCGGGACCGGGCCCCCGCCCGGCCGACGACGGCGCGCACCGCGGTGCTGGAGGCGCTGGGCGACCGATCCCTCGCGGCCGCCGAACTGGCCCGCGTCGCCGGCGTCTCGTCCAGCGTGGTCAAGGGGCTGGTCGACGAAGGCGTGCTGGAAGTGGTCGAGATCGGGGCGCTCGCGGCCTTTGATCGACCCGACCCGGATCATGCGCCCGCGGTGCTGAACGCCGACCAGGCCGCGGCTGCCCGGTCGCTGGCGGAGGCGGTGGCCGCCGGGCGCTTCGCTCCCTTCCTGCTCGACGGGGTCACCGGCTCGGGCAAGACGGAAGCCTATCTGGAAGCGGCGGCGCGGGCGCTGAAGGCCGATCCCGAGGCCCAGATCCTGATCCTGCTGCCCGAGATCGCCCTGACCCAGGCGGTGATCGAACGCATCGCCGCCCGCTTCGGCGCCGCCCCGGCCGAGTGGCACTCGGGCGTCGCCCCGCCGCGCCGGCGCCAGGTCTGGGAGGCGGTGCGGGCCGGGCGTTGCAACATCGTGGTCGGCGCCCGCTCGGCCCTGTTCCTGCCGTTCGTCCGTCTACGGATGATCGTAGTCGACGAGGAGCACGACGGCTCGTTCAAGCAGGAGGAGGGGCTGGTCTACCATGGCCGGGACCTCGCCGTGGCGCGGGCGCGGATCGAGGCGGCGACCGTGATCCTGGCCTCGGCCACGCCGTCGCTGGAGACGCTTTGGAACGCGCGCCACGGCAGGTACGGATGGCTGAAGCTGGGCGCGCGGCACGGGGCGGCGGTGCTGCCCGAGATCCGTCTGGTCGACCTGCGCGAATGCCCGCCCGACCCGCAGACCTGGCTGTCGCAGCCGCTGCGCGAGGCGATCGGCGAGACCCTGCTGAAAGGCGAGCAGACCCTGCTGTTCCTCAACCGGCGCGGCTACGCCCCGGTGGTTCTGTGTCGGGCGTGCGGCCACCGGCTGACCGCGCCGGACACCGACAGCTGGCTGGTCGAGCATCGCTACACCGGCCGGCTGGTCTGCCACCTGACCGGCTTCTCCATGCCGCGGCCGAAGCTGTGCCCGTCCTGCGGGGCCGAGGACTCGCTGGTGTCGGTGGGGCCCGGCGTCGAGCGGGTCGAGGAGGAGGTGCGCCAGCTGTTCCCCGAGGCGCGCACCGCGGTGTTCAGCTCGGACACCGTGCCGGACGGGCGCTCGGCCCGCGAGCTGATCCGCCGCATGGCCGAGGGCGAGATCGACATCCTCGTCGCCACCCAGGCGGCGGCCAAGGGCCACAACTTCCCCCACCTGACCCTCGTCGGGGTGGTGGACGCCGACCTCGGCCTGAGGGGCGGCGACCTGCGGGCGGCGGAACGCACCTTCCAGCTGCTCACCCAGGCGACGGGCCGGGCCGGCCGGGCCGAGCGGCCCGGCCGCGCCCTGCTTCAGACCTGGACCCCGGAGCACCCGGTGCTGCAGGCGCTGGCCGCCGGCGACCGCGACGCCTTCGTCGAGGCCGAGATGGCCGAGCGCGAGGCGGCCTCGCTGCCGCCGCATGGCCGGCTGGCGGCGCTGATCCTGTCCGGCGAGAACCCGCAGGCGGTGGAGAAGGCGGCGCGCGACCTGGCCGAAGCCATCCCCAATGCCGAGCGGCTGGAGGTCTACGGGCCCGCCGACGCGCCGCTGGCCCTGGTGCGGGGGCGCCGGCGGAAACGTTTGCTGGTGCGCGCCGACCGCGACGTCGACCTGCAGGCCTTCCTGCGGACCTGGCTGGGCCGGGTGAAGATCCCCGCCTCGGTGAGGCTGAACGTCGACGTCGATCCGTACTCCTTTCTCTGAGTGCGCGGCGGCGGTTCTCCCTCCCCTCGGGGAAGGAGAGAAGGCGTGATTCTGCGCCGCTTCCGGGGGGAAGCGGTGAGGGGGAAGGGAGCGGGGCGTCGGGCCTTGCCTTTGAACATCAACTCCCGGCGCCCGGGACGGGGTCTGGCGCCGCTGGTTCATCACAACGGGCACAGAGGATTCACAAAGGACACGACGGGGCCGGCGGCTTCTGCGGCGCCCGCAGGGCGACGCCTTCGATCCAGATGGCGGGCTGCGGCACGCGGGGGGGCTGGGACGGGCGCGCTCTCTTGGTGTTCTTCGTGCCCCCTCCGTGTCCTTCGTGATGAACCAGCGATGCCGGCCGAAACGGGGACGGCGGTCACGCCAGCAGGCGCCGGCCGTCGTGGGCGGCCGGGGTCAGACGGACGAGCGTTCCCGGCGCGCCATCGAAGGCGATCGGGGTGTGGTCGGGCGCGCGGGCGAGGCCGCCGTTCTCGACGAGGGCCTCGACTTCGACGCCGAGGCGGCGGTCGAGGTGTCGGGCGAGGGCGCGGTCGGCGGCCTCCCGCAGGGCGGCGGCGCGGGCCTTGATCTCCGGCCGGGGCAGCTGGGGCATACGGGCCGCGGGCGTGCCGGGTCGGGGGCTGAACGGGAAGACGTGGACGAAGGCGAGATCCGCAGCGTCGACCAGCGAAACCAGGTTGTCGAAGGCGGCCTCGCTCTCCGTCGGGAAGCCGGCGATGAGGTCGGCGCCGAAGGCGACGTCGGTCCGGGCGGCGCGGACCCGCTCGACCAGCCGGAGGGCGTCGGCGCGCAGGTGACGGCGCTTCATGCGCTTGAGGATCAGGTCGTCGCCGTGCTGCAGCGACAGGTGCAGGTACGGCATGAGCCGTTCGTGGTCGGCGAAGCAGGCCAGAAGTTCGTCGTCGATCTCGGCGGCGTCGATCGAGGACAGGCGCAGGCGCGGCAGTTCCGGGACGTGGACCAGGATGCGGCGCACCAGCCGGCCGAGCGGCGGGCGGCCCGGCAGGTCTGCGCCCCAACTGGTCAGGTCGACGCCGGTGAGGACGACCTCCTTCACCCCCTGCGCGGCCATGTCGCGAACCTGGGACACGACGGCGCCGGCGGGGACCGAGCGGCTGTCGCCGCGGCCATAGGGGATGACGCAGAAGGTGCAGCGGTGGTCGCAGCCGGTCTGGACGGCGACATGGGCGCGGACCCGGTCCCGGAGCGGTCGGGCGGCGGCGGGCGCGGCGGGCGCGGCGAAGATGTCGCCGACGGCGGCGCGGGGCGCGGCGGGGTCGAGGCGGTAGACGCCCGGGGCGGCCTTGGCGGCGTTGCCGATGACGCGCGTCACCTCGGGCATGGCGGCGAAGGTCTGCGGCTCGGTCTGGGCGGCGCAGCCGGTGACGAGGATCGGCGCGTCGGGGCGCTCACGGCGGGCGCGGCGGATGGCCTGGCGCGCCTGACGCACGGCCTCGGCGGTGACGGCGCAGGTGTTGACCAGCACGGCGTCGGACAGGCCGTCCGCCTTGGCCTGCGCCCGCATGGCCTCGCTCTCCACCGCGTTGAGACGGCAGCCGAAGGTGAGGACGTCGAGGCTCACAGCTCGAGAGAGCCGGCGCGCTCCAGCTCCACCGGGCCGGTCATGAAGACGTGACCCGTCGCCTCGTCCCATTCGATGAACAGGCGTCCCCCGTCGAGGTCGACCGCAGCCGAACGACCGGTCAGTCCGCGGCGGGCGCAGGCGACCAGTGCGGCGCAGGCGCCGGTGCCGCAGGCCTTCGTCAGGCCGGCGCCGCGCTCCCAGACGCGCAGCCGGATGTGGTCGGGGGCCAGCACCCGGGCGAAGCCGACGTTGACGCCCTCCGGGAACAGCGGGTGGTGCTCGATCAGCGAGCCGGTTCCGCGCACGAAGGCGTCGTCGAGGCGGTCGGTGAAGAAGACCACGTGCGGATTGCCCATGGAGACGGCGCCGGGGGTGTGCACCAGCGGGGCGTCGATGGGCCCGACCTGCAGCTCGATGCCGCGCGTGTCCATCTCCTCGGCGAGGGGAATCTCGGTCCAGTCCAGGCGCGGCGGGCCCATGTCGACGCGGACCTGTCCGTCGGCGGCGCGGGCGGCGGCGGTCGGGCCGGCGGCGGTGTCGATGACCACCCGGTCCTTTCCCGTCGCCTGCATCAGCACCTGACCGACGCAGCGCAGGGCGTTGCCGCAGGTCTCGACCACGCCGCCGTCGGCGTTCCACACGCGCATGAAGGCGTCGGCCCTGTCGGACGGCTCGATCGCGATCAGCTGGTCGCAGCCCTGACCCGTGGCGCGATCGGCGATGGCGCGCGCCTGCTCCGCCGTCGGGGTGAACGGCGTCTCCAGCGCATTGACGACGACGAAGTCGTTGCCCGCGCCGTTCATCTTGAGGAAGGGGCGACCCATTCAGGGGATATAGCGTTCGGCGGTTCCTCAGGCGAGCGACGCGCGTTATCGCTGCGACATGGGTCGACCTGACGCCGCGGCGAACAATCCGGACAAGTCCGAGGGGCTGCGCCTCCGCGCGCGCCTGCGGGCCCTGTACCACGGGGCGTCGCCGACGGCCGTCCGCTTCCGGCTGGCGGTGCTGATCATCGACCTGGCGATCATCGCCTTCTTCATCGCGGCGCCGCTGCTGCGGGAAGGCGGCATCGTCTTCTACATCATCGACTATGTGATCGCGGCCGTCCTGGCGGCGGATCTCGCGGCCCGGGCGTCCGCCTACTCCGACATCCGCGACTGGCTGAAGAAGCCGATCGTCTGGGTCGACCTGTTCATCCTCGCCACGCTGCTGTTCCCGGCGTGGATGTTCAACCTCGGCTTCCTGCGGGTTCTCCGGCTGTGGACCCTGATCAACTCCGACTTCTTCTGGCGCACCATCGGGCGGCGCTACGACGACACGCGGGTGGAGGAGACGACCAAGGCGGTGGTGGCGCTGATCACCTTCGTCTTCGTCGCCACCGGGTTCGTCTACACCAGCTTCGTCGGCGTCTCGGAAGGCATGTCCGGCTATATCGACGCCCTGTATTTCACCGTCACCAGCCTGACGACCACGGGCTACGGCGACATCCTGCTGCCGGGAGCCTGGGGCCGGATCGTCTCCATCGCCATCATGCTGGTCGGGGTGACCCTGTTCGTCCGCCTCGGCCAGACCCTGCTGCGTCCCCACAAGGTGCGCCACCCCTGCGACCGGTGCGGGCTGCAGGTGCATGATCCGGACGCCGTGCACTGCAAGGCCTGCGGCAACCTGCTGTGCATTCCCGACGAGGGCCGGTGAAGCGGATGACAAATCCGTAACCTCCCGCGGCCTCGCCTTGCCGCCTCTCCGCCCCCGGGTAAGGTGCCGGCCGACCATCCGTCGGGGACATCCGCATGAACCGCACCGCCGCCGCGCTCGCCGCGCTTCTCGCCACCACCTGCCTGTCGAGCGTCGCCATGGCCCAAACCTCGTCTCCGGCCTCCTCGGCCTCGCCCGCCGGCGGCTTCGCCAGCTCCGAGGCCGCCGACCCGTACATCTGGCTGGAGGAGATCGAGGGCGAGCGGGCCATGGACTGGGTCAACCAGCACAACGAGCGCTCGCTGGGCGTGCTGCGGGGCGACCCCCGCTTCGAGACCCTGCACCGGCAGGCGCTGGAGATCGTGGAGTCCCGCGACCGCATCCCGTCGCCGGGGTTCAACCGCGACGGCACGATCGACAACTTCTGGCAGGACGCGGAACACGTGCGCGGCGTGTGGCGGACCACCACCCTGGACAGCTACCGCTCGGCCGAGCCGCAGTGGGAGACCATCCTCGACTTCGACGCCCTGGCCGCGGCCGAGGGCAAGAACTGGGTCTACAAGGGCGCGACCTGCCTGCCGCCGGAGGAGACCCGCTGCCTCGTCTCCCTGTCCGACGGCGGCAAGGACGCGGTGACCATCCGCGAGTTCGACCGGACGACGAAGACCTTCGTCGAAGGCGGCTTCGTCCTGCCGGAGTCCAAGGGCGGCGCCTCGTGGGTCGACGCCGACACCCTGCTGGTGTCGCGCGACTTCGGTCCGGGCTCGATGACGACCTCGGGCTATCCGATGATCGTCAAGGTGCTGCGCCGCGGCCAGACGCTGGACCAGGCGCAGACGGTGTTCACCGGCCAGCCGACCGATGTCTCGGTGTCGGGCTACACCCTGCGCGACGCCGACGGAAACGTCCGCGCCACCCTGATCAACCGCGGCATCAACTTCTACGAGGGCGAGACGCACCGGCTGAACGCCGACGGCACGACCACGAAGCTGGAGCTGCCGGCCAAGTCGAGCATCAACGCCCTGGTGCGGGGCCAGCTGGTGGTGACCACCGACCAGGACTGGACCGCGCCCTCGGGTCAGGAGTTCCGCACCGGCGACGTCATCGCCTGGGACCTGGACCGCTGGCTTGCCGACCCGGCGACGCCGGCGCAGCTGGTCATCCGGCCCGGCGAGCGCGAGGCCATCCAGGGCATCAGCAACACCCGCAACAAGCTGGTCGTGGCGATGACCGAAAACGTGCGCGGCGCGGTCTACGTCTATGAGCCCAACCCTGCCGGGGCGTGGTCGCGGACGCGGCTGGCCCTGCCCGAGAACGTGACCGTCGGGGTCGGCTCGGCCAGCGAGCGGGACGATCGGGTGTTCGTCAGCGTGGCCGGCTACCTGAACCCGTCCAGCCTCTACCTCGCCGACGCCGCCGCGGGATCCGCCGACATCGTCAAGGAGCTGCCGGCCAAGTTCGACGCCACGGGGATGACGGTCGAGCAGTTCGAGGCCCGCTCGGCCGACGGGACGATGATCCCCTACTTCGTGGTCCACAAGGCGGACATGGCGCTGGACGGCTCGAACGCGACCCTGCTGTACGGCTACGGCGGCTACCAGGTGTCCCTGCTGCCCGGCTATTCGGCCACGGTCGGCAAGCTGTGGCTGGAGCGCGGCGGGGTCTATGTGGTGGCCAACACCCGCGGCGGCGGCGAGTTCGGCCCGCGCTGGCACCAGGCGGCCCTGCAGGAGAACCGCCAGCGGGCGCACGAGGACTTCCAGGCCGTGGCCGAGGACCTGATCGCGCGCGGGATCACCAGCCAGCCGCACCTCGGGATCATGGGCGGGTCGCAGGGCGGGCTGTTCATGGGGGCGATGCTGACCCAGCGGCCGGACCTGATCAACGCGGCCGTCATCCAGGTGCCGCTGTTCGACATGCTGCGCTTCCACAAGCTGCTCGCAGGCGCCTCGTGGATCGCCGAATACGGCAACCCCGACATCCCCGAGGAGCGGGCCTGGATCGAGCAGTATTCGCCCTACCAGCGCCTCGCCGCAGGCCAGCCCTATCCGGAGGTGTTCATCCACACCTCGACCAAGGACGACCGGGTCCACCCGGGCCACGCCCGCAAGGCGGCGGCGCGGCTGGAGGAGCTGGGCTATCCGGTGCTGTTCTACGAGAACACCGACGGCGGCCACGCGGCGGGGGCCAACCTGCGCGAGACGGCCCGGCGGCTGGCGCTGGAGTACACCTATCTGACCCGGCGGCTGATGGATCAGCCCGCTGCGGAGCAAGCGGAGTAATCATGCGTCACCTGATCCTGTCCGTCGCCGTCCCCGCCCTGCTGCTGGCCGCCGCGCCGGCCGCCGCCCAGCACACGGGACACCACCCGGCCGGGGCGGTCGCCACGACCCCGCCGCCCCACTTCCCCGCCGACCTGACGCCGGCGGGGGTGCGGGCCGCCGACGACCACCTGGCGCTGGAGGCGGTCGACGGGGCCGAGGCCATGGCCTTCGTGGCCGAGTCGAACCGTCGGGCGCTGGCGGCGCTGGAGGGGGATCGCCGCTACGAGACCTTCCGGGCCCAGGCCGAGGCCATCCTCACCGCCACGGACCGGATCCCGAGCCCCGTCTTCCTCGGCGACGGCATTGGCAACTTCTGGCAGGACGCGGCCAACCCGAAGGGCCTGTGGCGGCGTACGAGCCTGGAATCGTACCGCTCGGCCGAGGCGCAGTGGGAGACCCTGATCGACGTCGACGCCCTGGCGCGCGCCGAGGGCAAGGACTGGGTGTGGAAGGGCGCCGACTGCCTCGCCCCGGATGAGACGCGCTGCCTTGTCTACCTGTCGGACGGCGGCAAGGACGCCGTGGTGGTGCGCGAGTTCGACACCACGACCCGATCGTTCGTGGACGGAGGATTCGTCCTTCCTGAGGGCAAGCACCGCATCGAGTGGCTGGATCGCGACACCCTCCTGGTGGCCACCGACTTCGGCCCGGGGACGCTGACGGAGAGCGGCTATCCCTACATCGTCAAGGCGCTGAAGCGCGGGCAGACGCTGGACCAGGCGACTGAAGTCTATCGCGGCGAACAGGGCGACGGCGGCTACGGCGTGAGCCCGAGCGTCTACCGCGACAGGGACGGGGCGGTGCAGGCGGTGATCATCACCCGGCCCCTGGACACCTTCCGCAGCGAAACCTGGGAGCTGGTCGACGGCGCGCCCGTGCGGCTGGACGTGCCGGAGCGGTTGAGCATCTACGGGGTGGTCCATGGCTCGCTGATCCTGTCCAACGACGAGGCTTGGACCCATCTCGGCGAGACCTACGAGGCCGGCTCGTTGCTGTCGCCGTGCCTGATCTGCCTGCGCCGGCCGCTGCCGGAGGGGGAGACCGCCGTCGCCAATCGCGCGGTGCGGATCTTCGCGCCGGGCGAGCGGCAGGCGGTGTCCGACGTCCGGGTGCTGCACGACCGGGTGATGGTCGGCTACTCCGACAACGTCGTCGGCAAGCTGGCCGTGTTCGAGGACCGGGGCGAGCGCGGCTGGGTCCGCACCGACATCGCCACGCCCGACAATCTGGCGGTCAACCTCGGCGACAGCTCGAAGTCGCGGGGGCAGGTGTTCGTCTCGGCCCAGGGCTTCCTGACGCCGCCGACGCTCAGCCTCGCCGACGCGGGCGCGGGGTCGCTCGAGACGCTGCGCCAGGCCCCGGCGAAGTTCGACGCCTCCACCCACGTGGTCGAGCAGTTCGAGGCCACGTCCTCCGACGGGACGAAGATCCCCTACTTCGTCACCCGCCCGCGCGACCTCCCCATGGACGGGACCGCGCCGACCATCCTGTTCGGCTACGGCGGATTCCAGGTCTCGTTCCCGCCGGCCTACAAGCCGGAGATGGGCAAGCTCTGGCTGGAGAACGGCGGGGTCTTCGTGCAGGCCAACATCCGCGGCGGCGGCGAGTTCGGGCCCGAGTGGCACCAGTCGGTGCTGAAGGAGAACCGGCAGCTGGCCTTCGACGACTTCGCGGCGGTGGCGCGCGACCTCCACGCGCGGGGGATCATCTCGCCCGCGCACACCGGCATCTACGGCCGGTCGAACGGGGGCGTGCTGACCTCGGTGTCGATCACCCAGCATCCGGAGCTGTTCAACGCGGCGGTGATCGAGAGCCCGCTGATCGACATGCTGCGCTATCACGAGCTGCCCGCCGGGGCCTCGTGGATCGGCGAATACGGCGACCCGCGCATCCCCGAAGAAGCCGCGTACATCGCCCGCTATTCGGCCTACCAGCAGCTTCGTCCGGACACGGAATATCCGCGCGTCTACATCACCACCAACACCCGCGACGACCGGGTGCATCCGGGCCACGCGCGCAAGTTCGCGGCCCGGCTGGGCGAAATGGGACACGATCACCTGTACTACGAGGAGACCGCGGGCGGGCACTCCAACGACGCCGACCCGCTGGCCAACGCCCGGCGCTGGGCGCGGCATTACGTCTATCTGGCGCAGCAGCTGATGGACTGAGAGACGGAGACCTTCTCCCCTCGGGGGAGAAGGTGGGCGGCGAAGCCGCTCGGATGAGGGGGAGGTCGTGGACGAGCGGGGCTGTCAGCCAGTCTCTGGCGGGAAGCCCCCTCATCCGTCTCGCTCCGCGAGCCACCTTCTCCCCCTGGGGAGAAGGAGCTAGGCCGCCGCCAGGACCTTGGCCTTCTTCGGCTTGCCGGCCTTCTTCTCCGCCTTGGCGGCCTTCTTCGCCTCGCGCTCGGCCTTCTTCGCGGCCTTGGCCTCGGCCTTCGCCTTGAGGGGGGCGGCGTCGGCCTCGCCGGCGAGCGCGGCCAGCAGATCGAGGAAGGCGCCGCGCTTGCCCTTGGGCAGCAGGGCCATGATGCGCTTGTCGGCCGCCTCCACGCGGGGCCGGGCCGCCGCCAGCGCCGCCTCGCCCTCCGCCGAGAGCCGCACCGCCTTGGCGCGGGCGTCCAGCGTCGAGCGCTCGCGCTCGAGCAGACCCTTCGCCGTCATGCGGGCGACCAGATCGGCCAGGGTCGAGCGGTCGATGCCGGTGGCGCGGACCAGGTCGGTCTGGGTCAGGCCCGCCTTGCGGCTGGCCGCCTCGAGCACCGCGAACTGGCGCTGGGTCAGGCCGGCGGGTCCGGCCTCCTCGGTGTAGATGTCGAGCGCCAGCTGCAGCGCGCGGTGCATCAGATGGCTGGGAGAGCCGTCGAGGCCGGGCGGCCGCTTCGTCTTGTCGCCGGACTTGACCATGAACCGTATCCCCTCGGTTGCCCCGCCACAGCTAGCAGCCGGGTTTTACGGTTTGACGACGGACGATCCGTTCGTCGCCGACCCGGCTTCAGAGCCCGGTGTCCGGCGACACCGGTTCAGCCGGCTCCTGGTCCTTGATCAGGTGCTTCATGATGAAGAAGACCTGCCAGATGCCGAAGGCGGCCGAGGCGACCCACAGCCCGCCGCGGAAGGCGACCCAGACGTCGTCGGACTGGGTGCGCCAGATGATCTCGTTCACGATCGCCACCGCCCCGAAGTAGAGGCCGTAGCGGAGGGTGAGGCCGCGCCAGCCGGCGTCGGTGATGCGGATCGCCTCGCCGAGCAGGTACTTGAACGGATAGCGGCGCAGCGGCAGCGAGCCGAGCAGGACCACGGACAGCACGCCGTTCTGGATGGTCAGCTTGAGCTTCAGCAGCGTCGGGTCGTTGAAGAACAGGGTCAGGGTCCCGAACACCAGGGCGAAGCCGCCGGTGAGCAGGGGCAGGGGGGCCAGCCGCTTCTCCGCGATCCAGCCGACGACGAGGGCGAGCAACGAGGCGCCGACCAGCACCCAGGTGGCCTGGACCAGGGCCTCGTTCCCGTCGAGATCGCGAACGAAGCGGTTGACCGCATAGGCGACCATGAAGGCGACCAGGGCGCCGAAGTCGACGGCCTGGCGGATGTTGGCGCGCCGGCGGGCGCTGGCGGAGGAGGCGTCGGCCATGGTCAGTCCTGGAGCCCCACGAGGGAGCGTGAGAAGGCGCGAGCGTCGAACGGCTGCAGGTCTTCGATCCCCTCGCCGACGCCGATCAGCTTGATCGGGGCGTCGGACGCCTGGGCCACGGGCACCAGCACGCCCCCGCGGGCGGTGCCGTCCAGCTTGGTCATCACAATGCCGGAGACGTAGGCGGTGCGGCCGAAGATCTTCTCCTGCTCCAGCGCATTGCGGCCGACGGTGGCGTCGAGCACAAGCAGGGTCTCGTGCGGGGCCTCGGGATCGATCTTTTTCAGAACCCGGACGATCTTGAGCAGCTCGTCCATCAGAGCCTGCTTGTTCTGCAGTCGCCCGGCGGTGTCGACGAGAACCACGTCGAATCCCTCGGCCCGGGCCCGCGTGTAGGCGTCGAACGCGAGACCGGCGGGATCGGCGCCGTCGCGGCGGCTCTCGAAGGCGGCGCCGGCGCGCTCGGCCCAGACCTTGAGCTGCTCGCGGGCGGCGGCGCGGAAGGTGTCGCAGGCGACGATCATCACCTTGGCCCCCTGCGCCGTCAGGTCGGCGGCGATCTTGCCGAGGGTGGTGGTCTTGCCCGAGCCGTTGACGCCGACGAACAGGGTGACGAAGGGTTTCGGCCCCGCCAGCGGTTCGTAGCGGGCCTCGTGGCCGATAAGCTCGGCGGTCACCGCCTCGGCCAGCGCCTCCTTGACCTCGCGCTCGTCGGCCCCGGCGGAGAAGCGCAGCTCGCGGAAGCGTTCGACGATGCGGTCGGCGGCGGCCGGGCCGAGGTCGCTCTCCAGCAGGTGTTCCTCGAGCTGTTCGAGGGCGCGTTCGCTGAGCGGCTCCTTGACGAAGGCGGCGACGACCTGGTCGGTCATCTGCTTCGAGGAGCGGCTGAGGCCCTCGGTCAGGCGCGAGAACCAGCCCTTTTTCCCGGTGTCGGTCATGAACCCGCTTTAGCGGCCAAGGGTTTGCAGGTCACGGCCAATCGTGGCGAGCCCGCCGCTTTGGCCCTATACGAGCTTGACCGCAGGAAGGACCGCGCCTTGGCCGACGCCCACCCGTTCCATTCCCCCACCACCCACGGCTTCGTGCGGGTGGCCGCCGCCACGCCGGTGGTCCACACCGCCGACCCTGTCGCCAACGCCGACGAACACGCCGCCCTCATCCGGCGCGCGGCCGCCGAAGGGGTGGAGCTGCTGGTGTTCCCGGAGCTCAGCCTGAGCGCCTACGCCATCGACGACCTGGTGATGCAGGGGGCGCTGCTGGACGAGGTGGAGCGGCAGGTCGCTCTTCTGGCTCCCCTGACGGCGGAGACCGGCGTCGTCGCCGTGGTCGGCGCGCCCCTGCGCCGCGACGACCGGCTCTACAACTGCGGCGTGGTGCTGGGGAACGGCCGGGTGCTGGGCGTGGTCCCCAAGACCTACCTGCCCAACTATCGGGAATACTACGAGAAGCGCTGGTTCTCGGCCGGCGGCGACGTCTCCAGCCACGACGGCGCGCTGACGCTGGGCGACGAGGAGGTTCCGTTCGGCACCGACCTGCTGTTCGAGGCGGCGGACCGGCCCGGCTTCGTCTTCGGGGTGGAGATCTGCGAGGACTACTGGGCCCCGCTGCCGCCCTCGACGCGGATGGCGCTGTCGGGCGCGCGCATCCTGCTGAACCTGTCGGCGTCCAACATCGTCATCGGCAAGGCCGACGAACGGGCCCTGCTATGCGCCAGCCAGTCGGCGCGGGCCATGGCCGCCTATGTCTTCGCCGCCTCGGGCTGGGGCGAGTCGACCACCGACCTCGCCTGGGACGGACAGGCGACGATCCACGAACTGGGCGCCTGCCTCGCCAGCGGCGAGCGGTTCGCGCTGGAGAGCCATCTGACGATCGCCGACGTCGACATCGAGCGCATCGGGCTGGACCGGCTGCGCAACGGCACCTTCGCCGACTGCGCCCGCGACGAGCTGGACGGCTATGTGTTCGAGCGGGTGCTGTTCGAGGCCGGCGAGGCGCGGACGGAGGGACCGGTCCGCCGCCCGCTGGACCGCTTCCCCTTCGTGCCCGACGACCCGGCGCGGCTGGACCAGGACTGCTACGAGGCCTTCAACATCCAGGTGCAGGGGCTGATGCGCCGGATGAAGGCGACCAATGGCGAGCGCCTCGTCATCGGCGTCTCGGGCGGACTTGATTCGACCCAAGCCCTGCTGGTCGCCTGCCGCGCCTTCGACCGGCTGGGCCTGCCGCGCACCGGCATCCTCGGCTACACGATGCCCGGCTTCGCCACCTCGGAGGGGACGAAGTCGAACGCCTGGGCGCTGATGAGGGCGCTGGGGGTCACGGGCGAGGAGATCGACATCCGCCCGACGGCCATGACCATGCTGGAGGGCATCGGCCATCCGTTCGCCAGCGGCGAGCCGGTGCACGACATCACCTTCGAGAACGTCCAGGCGGGGCTGCGCACCGACTACCTGTTCCGGCTGGCCAACCACCACGGGGCCTTCGTGCTCGGCACGGGCGACCTGTCGGAGCTGGCGCTGGGCTGGGCCACTTACGGCGTCGGCGACCACATGAGCCACTACAACGTCAACGGCGGGGTGGCGAAGACACTGATCCGCCACCTGATCCGCTGGGTGGCCGACCGCGAGGTGGTGGGCGCCGAGGCCGTGCCGGTGCTGCGCGGCATTCTCGACACCGAGATTTCGCCGGAGCTGGTGCCGGCGACGGACGGCAAGATCCAGTCGACCGAGGGGACCGTGGGTCCCTATCCGCTGAACGACTTCTTCCTGTTCTACATCACCCGCTATGGACTGAAGCCGTCGAAGGCGGCGTACCTGTGCCACGAGGCGTGGAAGGATGCATCGCGGGGCCACTGGCCGGCCGGCACGCCGGAGGACGAGAAGGTCGAATACGACCTGGCGACCATCAAGTCCTGGCTGCGGAAGTTCCTCGTGCGCTTCTTCCAGACCGCCCAGTTCAAGCGCTCGGCTCTGCCGAACGGGCCGAAGGTGGTCACCGGCGGTTCGCTGAGCCCGCGCGGCGACTGGCGCGCGCCGTCGGACGCCACGGCGCGGGTGTGGCTGGATGAGCTGGAAGCGAATGTGCCGGACTGAGGCAGTAGGCAGTAGGCAGTAGGCAACAGGAAGAATCGCGCACCGGCTGGGCTCTCGCGCCCTAATGCCTACTGCCTGTTGCCTGCTGCCTCCGTCAGTCGACCTCCCCCAGGAACGGGAAGATCGCGGCCTTGGCCTCGGGTTCGTCCAGCATGGGGGCGTGGCCGACGCCGGGGACCTCGACATAATCCATCTTCGGCGCGCGCTTCCTCATCTTCGCGGCGATGGCCGGGCTGAGCAGGTCGGAGGTCTCGCCGCGCACCAGCAGCACCGGGCGGCCGCGCGCCAGCCGGCCGAACATGGGCCACAGGCTGGGGACGAGCGCCTTCGTCCCCCCCGCCTTGATCGGGACCATGATGTCCGGATCGTAGTTGAGGATCGGCGCACCGTCGGGGCCTTCGGTGAACACCCGGCGGGCGAAGACGGCCCAGTCGGCGTCGGTATAGTGCGGGAAGGCGACCTCGTTGGTCCGCCTCGCGTAGGCCGCGGCCTCCTTCCAGGTCGGGGTCTCGACCGGCTGGCCGGTGTAGGCGGCGATGCGGGCGAGGCCTTCCTTCGCCACCTCGGGCCCGACGTCGTTGATGATCGCCGCGGCGATGACCTTCGATCGGAGGGCGGCCAGCGCCATGGTGATCAGCCCGCCCATGGAGGTGCCGAGGAAGACGGCGCGCTCTATGCCGGCTTGCCGCAGGAGCTCCAGCACATCCTTCGCATAGACCGCCGGCTGGTAGGTCATCGGATCGGGGGCGCGGTCCGAGCGGCCGCGGCCGCGCACGTCGACGGCCAGCACCCGGCGGCCGGACTGGGCGATCAGCGGGGCGATGGCCTCGAAGTCGGCCGAGTTGCGGGTCAGGCCGTGGATGGCGATCACCGGCAGCTTCGCCGGTCCGGGGGCTGCGGCGTAGTCGCGGGCGTACAGGTGCAGGCCGTCGGCGCTGGTCCAGTGGCGGTCGACGAAGGCGGTCATGGGAAACTCCGGGGCAGTCGCCGCGCAGGGTATTTCATCGGACGAGGAAATCCACCCGACCTGGGCTGACGCGGCTCAGTGGCCCAGCAGCTCACAGAGGAAGGCGTCGAGATCGCCGCCCTCGAAGCGGAAGCCGGGCACCCCGGCGCGGCGGGCCGCCTCGAGGTCGCTGTCCTGGTCGCCGATGAGGAAGCTGCGGGCCGGATCGATGTGGTGGTCGGCGATGGCGCGCAGGATCATGCCGGGATTGGGCTTGCGGTCCGGATGGTCCGGATGACGCCAGCGCTCCTCGCGGGCCTCGGCATGGTAGGGGCAGGCGTAGACCGCCCCCAGGCGCGCGCCGCCGGCGGCGAAGCGGCGCACCAGCAGGGCGTTGAACGCCTTCATCTGCTCCTCGCTGAACAGGCCGCGGGCGACGCCCGACTGATTGGTGACCACCACGCACAGGTAGCCGAGCCGGTTCAGCCGGCCGACGGCGGCGATCGCCCCGGGCGTGATGCGCAGGTGCTCTTCGAGATGGGGATAGCCGGTGTCCTCGATCAGCACGCCGTCCCGGTCGAGGAACACGGCGGGGACGCCGGTGTTCATGGTCGCTGCGATACGGCGCCCCCGGCGACCGTTGCAATCCCTCACCCGATGTGACCGCGCCGGGTTTGGCGCGGGCGCGGGCGATTTGGTAGGGAGCGCGCGACCATGCGGCGCGTTCGACTCCCGCCGAGCCCGCGATTTCCGACGCCGGAGAGCCTCCCCATGACCATCCCCTTCATCGACCTGCAGGCCCAGCGGCTGCGTCTCGCCGGCAGGATCGAGGCGGCCGTGCAGGAGGCGGTGGTCGGCGGCGCCTGGGTGATGGGCCCGCAGGTGCGCCAGTTCGAGCAGGACCTCGCCGCCTTCGGCAAGGCGAAGCACGCCCTGGGCTGCGCCAACGGCACGGACGCCCTGGCCCTGCCGCTGATGGCCTGGGACGTCGGCCACGGCGACGCGGTGTTCGTGCCCAGCTTCACCTTCGCGGCCACCGCCGAGGTCGTGCCGTGGTTCCACGCCGTGCCGGTGTTCGTCGACGTCGACGCGAAGACCTACAATATGGATCCGGCGGCGCTGGAGGCGGCGATCGAGGGCGTGGTGAAGGAAGGGCGGCTGAAGCCGCGCGTGGTCATCGCCGTGGACCTGTTCGGCCAGCCGGCCGACTATCCCGCGATCAAGGCGATCTGCGACCGTCACGGCCTGAAGCTGATCGCGGACTCGGCCCAGGGCTTCGGCTGCACCATCGACGGCCGTCACCCGCTGGAGTGGGCCGACATCACCACCACCAGCTTCTTCCCGGCCAAGCCGCTGGGCTGCTACGGCGACGGCGGGGCGGTGCTGACTAACGACGACCAGCTGGCCCAGCTGATCGACTCGATCCGGGTGCATGGCAAGGCGGTGGAGGTCGACCTGCGCGACCGCACCTTCGAGCACGACCCCAAATACCTGAACATGCGCATCGGCCTGAACAGCCGCCTGGACACCATCCAGGCGGCGGTGCTGATCGAGAAGCTGAAGGTCTTCCCGCAGGAGATCGAGTGGCGCAACCGCATCGCGGCCCGCTACAACGACGGCCTGCGCCCGCACGTGGCGGCCGTGCCGGACGTGCCGGCGGGCAATGTCTCCAACTGGGCCCAGTACACCATCGAGCACGAGGATCGCGACGGACTGGCCGCCCATCTGAAGGCGCAGGGCGTGCCGACCGCGGTCTACTATCCGATCCCGCTGCACCTGCAGCCGGCCTACGAGCGCTTCCCGCGCGGGGCGGGCGGCCTGCCGGTGACGGAGCGGCTGAAGGAGCGGGTGATCAGCCTGCCAATGCACTCGGATCTGGACGAGGCGACGCAGGACCGGATCATCGCCGCCGTGGCGTCTTTCAAGGGCTGACCCGATGACCCAGCACCAGCCGCTTCTGAAGTTCGGCGTCGCCGGCGCGGGCGTCATGGGACGCAACCACGCCCGGGTCCTGTCGGACATCCGCGACGTCGAGCTGACCCATGTGTTCGATCCCGACGCGGTGACCGCCGAGGGGGTGGCCGCCGCCTACGGGGCGACGCCGGTGACGACCGCCGAAGCCTTCGTCGAGGCCGGCCTGGACGCGGCCGTGGTCGCCACGCCCAACCGCACCCACGCCGACCTCGCCGTCGCCCTTCTCGAGAAGGGCGTCCATGTGCTGGTCGAGAAGCCGATCGCGGCCACGGTCGAGGACGCGCGACGCATCATCGACGCCGCCCGCGCCAACGACCGGGTGCTGATGGTCGGCCAGGTCGAGCGCTTCAATCCGGCGGTCGAGGCCGTCAAGCGGGCCATCGACGGCGACGACGTCATCTCGATCCAGATCACCCGCGTCGGTCCCTTCCCGCCGCGTATGGGCGAGGTCGGGGTGGTCATCGATCTGGCGGTGCACGACATCGACATCATCCGCCACCTGACCGGATCGGAGATCGTCGAGGTGCAGCCGCAGCTGGCCCGCACCAAGGCCGAGCGCGAGGACACCGCCCTGCTCCAGTTCCGACTGGCGAACGGCACCATCGCCCACATCACCACCAACTGGGTGACGCCCTACAAGGTGCGGACCCTGCAGGTGGCGACGATGAACCGCTTCGTGGTCGCCGACCTGATCACCCGCCAGGTCACCGAATATTTCGGCCAGCAGCCGGACGGCAGCTACCAGACCCGGGCGGTCAACAGCTGGCCGGCCGAACCGTTGAAGCGCGAGCTGGAGGAGTTCGCCCGCGCCATCCGCACCGGCGAGCCGCCGGCGGTCACGGGCGAGGACGGGCTGCGCAACCTCGAGGTGGCGTTGAGGTGTCTGGGCGAGTGAAGCCGCGGATGACGCAAGCTTAACTTCGCGCGCCGGCGGGCCCGGACTAGCGTCCGCTCATGCATCGGCTCCTGATCCTCTTCACCGCCCTGTTTCTCTGCGCCGCCGACCGGGCCGCGTCCCCAGGTCCCGCCCCGACCGGGACCGTGGACGCGCGGGCAGGTCTGCGGGTGCTGACCCATCCGACCTTTGGCGAGATATGGCTGATCCATCCGGTCGTCCGGGGCGCCGCCGCCCGGCCGGGGCCCGGTCCGTCCGGGGCGGCCACGGCGGCGATCGCCCGCCGCTTCGGCGAGGAGCTTGCCGGAAAGTTCGTCGCGCTGCCCTACGCCCTCGCCGGGGATGCGTCGTTCGGCGGACCTCCGGCGCCGCTGGTGATCCTGACCCCGGGAGCCAACATGGGCGGCTCTTCCTACCGGCGCCTGGCGGAAGACCTCGCGGCCCACGGCTACGTCGTCGCCCTGCTGCATCCCGATGGGAGTCCCGGCCCGTCGGCCGGACGCTATGGCGAAGCGGCGTCCGAGATCGCGACCGCACTCGGGTTCCTGACCGCGCCGGACACCGGGTGGGCGGACTGGATCCGGCCTGGTCCGGTAGGTCTGGTCGGCCATTCGCTGGGCGGCGCGGCTTCGGTCCTGGCGCTGGCGTCCGCGCCCGAGGGGTCCGTGGCGGTCAATCTGGATGGGGATTTCGCCGGCGCGGCGGCGCAGCCCGCGGCCGGGCCGGTGCTTTATCTCATCGGGACGACCGACGGCGAGACAGACCGGAGCCGCGAGCGGCGGCGCGGTGTGTGGGCCACGGTGTCGGCTGGGTCTCCCGAAGCGGTCGCCCTGCAGCTGGCCGAGATGCGCCATTTCGACGCCACCGACCTGAGCCTGATCTCCGACGCCGCACCGCCGGAGCGCCGCTACAACCGTTTTGGTCCCGCGGAGCCCGGTCTGACCCTGCACCGCCTCAACGCCTTGACCGTGGCCTGGCTGGATCGGTGGCTGAAAGGCGATGAAGCGGCATGGGCCCGCGCACGCGCGAACGATCCGGGGTTCGGGGAGGCGCAGACGTTCTGAGCGGCGACGGCGACGGGGCCCCGCCCTTCAGCCCACCACCTGCATCGACAGCCACTCCGCCACCAGCGCCGGCTTGTCGGCGCCCTCGATCTCGACCGTCAGCTCGTGCTTGAGCAGCCAGCGGCCGCCGCCCTTGTCGTCGGCGGAGAGCAGGCGGAAGCGACCGCGGACGCGCGAGCCGGCGGGCACGGGGGCGAGGAAGCGGAGCTTGTCGAAGCCGTAGTTGAGGCCCATGGCCACGCCTTGCAGCGGCGGCACGGCGTCGTAGCTCATCGCCGAGGCGAGGCTGAGGGTCAGGAACCCGTGGGCGATGGTTCCGCCGAGCGGGGTCGCCTTCGCCGCCTCCGGGTCCACGTGGATGAACTGGCGATCCTCGGTGATCCCGGCGAAGGCGTCGATGCGGGCCTGGTCGATCTCGAACCAGCGACTGACGCCGATCTCCTGCCCGATCAGGTCCGGCAGGTCGGCGACCGGGGTGGGCGCGCCCTTGCGTTCAGTTCGGCTCATGCGGCCTTCCTCCAGTCGGCGGGGTCGAAGCGGTCCTCGATGATGGCCGAAAACAGGGCCGGGTCCACATTGCCGCCGGACAGGACGAGGGCGGTGGTGCGGTCCTTCGCCTCGACCTTGCCGGCCAGCAGGGCGGCCAGCGACACGGCGCCGCCCGGCTCGACCACCAGCTTCAGGGTGCGGAAGGCGAAGCGCACCGCTGCGGCCACCTCGGCGTCGGAGACGGCGACCACCGCCTTGAGGCGGCGGTTGATCGGAAAGGTCAGCTCGCCCGGCCGGTCGGTCATCAGGGCGTCGCAGATGGTGCCCGGCGCCGGGGCGTGGGTCAGGCGCTCGCCCGCGGCCAGCGACAGCTGGGTGTCGTTGTAGTCCTGCGGCTCGACGCCGATCACCGGGGCGTCGGGCGAAAGGGCCGCCATCGACAGGTTGATTCCGGCGATCAGCCCGCCGCCGGAGGTCCCGCACAGCAGTTGATCGATGCGGGCGCCGAGGCCGTCCGCCTGCTCGAGGATCTCCAGCCCCGTCGTGCCCTGGCCCTCTATGACGAAGGGATCGTCGAACGGGCGGACCAGCACCGAGCCGCGGGTGCGGGCGATCTCCTCGCCGATGGCCTCGCGGCTTTCGCGGTAGCGGTCGTACATGCGCACCTCGCCGCCGAAGGCGATGACGCCCTCGACCTTCACCCGCGGGCTGTCGGCGGGCATGACGATGATCGCCGGGGTTCCCATCATCCGGGCCGCGCAGGCCACGGCCTGGGCGTGATTGCCGGAGGAGTAGGCGACGACGCCCCGGGCGAGTTCGTCGGGCGTCAGGCGGCTGATGCGGTTCCACGCCCCGCGGAACTTGAAGGCGCCGGCGCGCTGCAGGTTCTCGGCCTTGAGCAGCGCCCGGCCGCCGATCTGTTCGTTGAGGGCCGGGCTTTCGATCAGCGGGGTGCGGACGGCGTGGCCGGCGATCTGGCGGGCGGCGTCCCTGACGCCTTCAAAGGAAGCGGTGTGCATGGGACAGGCATAGCTCATTCCTCCCTCCGAGGAAGAGGGGGACCGCCGGCGGGGCGGTGGAGGGGGCGACGGCGCTCTCCCAAGCCCCTCCACCATCCTCCGCCTTCGGCTTCGCATGGTCCCCCTCCCCCTGCGGGGGAGGAATGGTCTAGCGTCCGGGCATGAGCCAGCTGATCCTCGCCATCGACCAGGGCACCACCTCGACGCGGGCGGTCGCCTTTGAATGCACCGCGGAGGGCGCCCTGCGACCGACGGCGGTCAGCCAGATCGAACTGGCGCAGCACTTCCCGAAGCCGGGCCAGGTCGAGCACGACGCGGGCGAGATCTGGAACGCGACGCTTCAGACCTGCCGCGAGGTGGTGCGCAAGGCGGGCGGCGTCGGGCGTTTCGCGGCGGTGGGAATCACCAACCAGCGCGAAACGGCGGTGATCTGGGACGCCGCGACCGGCGAACCGCTGCACCGCGCCATCGTCTGGCAGGACCGACGGACGGCGGACGCGACCGCGCGGCTCGCGGCGGACGG
>MGLK01000042.1:241257-247995 GCA_001794825.1 Caulobacterales bacterium RIFCSPHIGHO2_01_FULL_70_19
GGCTGCTCGACGCCGTCCCGGGCGCCCGCGAGCGAGCCGTGCGCGGCGAGGTGAAGCTGGGCACCATCGACAGCTGGCTGGTCTGGAAGCTGACCGGCGGCGCGAGGCACGTCACCGACGCCACCAACGCCAGCCGCACCTCGCTGATGGACCTGGCGACCCGCGCATGGCGACCGGACCTGTGCGAGCTGTTCGATGTCCCGATCGAGGGACTGCCGGAGATCCGTGGTTGCGCGGACCGCCTCGGCGACTGCGACCCGTCGCTGCTGGGGGCGGCCCTGCCGATACACGGCTGCGCCGGCGACCAGCAGGCCGCACTGGTGGGACATGGGGCTCTGAGGCCCGGAGACGCCAAGATCACCTACGGCACCGGAGCCTTCCTCGTCGCCAACGTCGGCCCGGCCCCGGTGGCCTCGACCAGCCGGCTGCTCGGCACGCTGGCCTACGCGGCGGGCGGCGACGCGGCCTGGGCGCTGGAAGGATCGATCTTCTCGGCGGGCTCTGCGATCCAGTGGCTGCGCGACGGACTGCATGCGATCTCCGACTCGCGCAAGTCGGAGGCCATGGCGGCGGGGCTGAAGGACAATGGCGGCGTCTATCTGGTGCCCGGCTTCACCGGGCTGGGGGCCCCTTGGTGGGAACCCGAGGCGCGCGGGACCATCACCGGCCTGACCCGCGACTCAGGGCCGGCGCATCTGGTGCGGGCGGCGCTGGAGAGCCTGGCCTACCAGACCCGCGACCTGCTGGACGCCCTGGCGAAGGATGGAGCGCCGGCCCTGTCGGTGCTGAAGGTCGACGGCGGCGTGACCGCAAACGCCTTCGCCATGCAGTTCGTCGCCGACGTCTGCGAGGTCGTGGTCGAACGGCCGGCCTTCCAGGAGATGACGGCGCTGGGCGCGGCCAGGCTGGCGGCGCTGGGGGTCGGTCTCATCGGCGATCTGGAGGACCGGCCGGTCGAGGCCCCGGCCCGCTGGGAGCCGCGCATGGGGTCCGGCGAGCGGGAGGCGCTGCTGGAGGGCTGGCGGCGCGCGGTGAAGGCGGCCATCATCGCCGCCCGATGAGCCAGACCGATTTCGCCGACCCGCAAGCGACCTTCTCCGGCACCCGGGAGGTCGACCCGCGCCACGCCCTGAACGAGGCGCGGCTGTCCGAATGGCTGACCGACAACGTCATGGGCTTCTCGGGGCCGCTGGCGATCCGGCAGTTCCGGGGCGGCCAGTCGAACCCGACCTACGAGTTGACCACGCCGGCCCGCACCTATGTGCTGCGCCGCAAGCCGCCGGGGACCCTGCTGGCCTCCGCCCACGCGGTGGACCGGGAGTTCCGCGTCATCTCCGCCCTTCACGCCCAGGGCTATCCGGTGGCGCGGCCGTGGGCGCTGTGCACCGACGACAGCGTCATCGGCTCGATGTTCTATGTGATGGACAAGGTCGACGGCCGCATTCTGTGGGATCTCAAGCTGCCGGGGATGCAGCCGGCGGAGCGGCGGGCGATCTACGACGCCCAGGTCGACGCGCTGGCCGCGCTGCACCGCTTCGATCCCGAGGCCATCGGGCTCGGCGACTACGGCCGCCCGGGCAACTACTTCGAGCGTCAGGTGGGCCGCTGGACCAAGCAGTACCGGGCCTCGGAGACCACGCCGATCCCGGCCATGGACCGGCTGATCGAATTCCTGCCGGCCACCCTGCCGGCGCAGGGGCCGACGCGGATCGTCCACGGCGACTTCCGGCTGGACAACCTGATCCTCGACCCCAAGGCGCCGGAGGTGCGGGCGGTGCTGGACTGGGAGCTGTCGACCCTAGGCGATCCGATGGCCGACTTCTCCTACCTGCTGATCGCCTGGGTGATCCCGGCGACGGAGCGCAACGGCCTGGCGGGCGCCGACCTGCCCGCGCTGGGGATTCCCTCGGTGCAGGAGACGGTGGCGCGCTACGCAGCGCAGACGGGAACCGCGGCTCCGGAGAACCTCGACTGGCTGTTCGCCTACAACCTGTTCCGGCTGGCGGCGATCTGCCAGGGCATCGCGGGGCGGGTGCGTGACGGCACCGCCGCCTCGGCCCAGGCCCGGGCCATGGGCGAGCAGGCCCCGGTCCTGGCCGAGGCCGCCCTGTCGTTCGCGAAACGGGCCGGGGCCTGAAGCCTCAGTTGGTGATGACCTGCACCCGGGTCCATACGCCGCCGCGGTTGACCACGCCGATCCGCAGGCGCGCCGGCGCGCGGGGCGCGAGGGTGCAGACCGGATAGTGGTCTCCCAGACCGTCGGCGCACAGGATCTTGCCGGCCGCGTCGCGCACCACCAGGTCGATGGCGGCGTCGCCGTCGCCGACCACCGCGACCCGGAGGATCTCCGCGCCGCGGGCGTCGACGTCGAAACTCCAGCTCTCGCGTGAGGCCAGCCTCTTGATGGTCGAGACCGGCCCCGCCCCGAACGGCGAGGACCGCACGCCAAGGGCGGGCGGCGGCGGCGGAGCCCCGGGCGGCGGCGGCGGGGGCGGCGGCGGAGGCGGAGGAGGCGGCGGGGGTGGCGGCGGCGCGGCCGGAGCCTGCGGCCGTCGGGCGCCGCCTGCCACGATCTCGTCCCGGGCGGCGCGGGCGGCCTCCAGTTCGGCCGCCTGACGACGGAAGGCGGCGGCAGACAGCACCGGCTCGACGTCGACGTCGCCGTCCGGCCCGGGCCGGAGGGGCACTTCATCAAGAATGGTCGCCGCAAGCCGCAGGGCCTCGGCGCTGCCCCGCTCACGGCCCCAGGCGGCGAGCTCGGCGGCCATTACGGCCCGGCCCACGCCCCGGGCCTCGGGCGTTTCGATGGCCGCGGGCTCTTCGCGGGGGAGCGGCGCAGCGGCGCTGGCGAGGATGCAGGCGGCGCCGGCGCCGAGAATCGTCAGAAGGCGGAAAGCCGATCGCATCGTCATCTGCATCCCGGTGGAGCAAAAGCGAAGCTTGCACTGTCGCGCCGGGGCATCAAGCCGCCAGTGACGGAAGCTGACGACGTCAGTGCGGCGTCCGCACCGCGCCATTCAGGATACGGCGGTCCGCGCGGGCCTGGACCAGCACGGCCACGGCCTCGTCTTCGGCCACGCCGGAGGGAAGGCGATAGAGGCCGGGGCGTCCGGTCCAGCCGCCGAGCACCCGGACCGCCCGTACGACATTGACCTGACGCACCGTCCGGCCGCGATTGTCGCCGGCGCCGATCTCCACCGTCTGCGGGCCGGGCTTGTAGATCACCGCCACGACCTCCGCGCCGCCCGCGGGCGCACGACCCGAGCCGACCCCGACGCGGTCGCCGGTCTCGCGGAACTCGATCTCCGGCGGGAAGACGCGGCGCGCAGCCTCCTCCTCGACCACCGCCTGCAGGGCCTCGGCCCCGGCCACGGGGGCGGTGCGGCGGCCGTCGATGACCACCTGCGGGGTGGACACCGCGCGCAGACGCAGCGGCCGGCGATAGCCGCGCTGGCGCTCGGCGAATTCGGGCCGGGCGAAGGTGTCCTCCCAGCCGAGGTAGTCCCAGTAGTCGACGGCGTAGGTCAGGGCGATGACGCCGGGCTCGGCCGCCAGGGCCTCCACGCGGTCGTTGACCTCCGGACAGCCGGCGCAGCCCTGGGCGGTGAACAGCTCGACCACCACCGGCTCGGCCGGGGCCTCCCGCGCGGCCGTGCGCGGAGCGGACGGCTGGGCCGAGGAGGCCGCCGCGAACAGGGCGGCCAGTCCGGCCGCCGCAGGGAAGATCCAGCCCCGGAAGCGCATGGCGCGCACCTTAATCACGGGGCCGCGGACGGCGCGCCTCATTTTCGCGTGAGGGGTCAGATGCGGATGTCGAGGAGGGCCCCGGGGCGGCCGGACCGGTCCGGCGTCGCCGCCGCCGCCGGCGGCGCGACGGGGAGAGATTCGCCTGCGGCAGGCGCGGCGTCGACGGCGGCGGCCTTCAGGCCGTCCAGCGCCGCCTGGAAGAAGGAGGCGCGTCCGGGACGGGCCGGCGGCGACGGCGTCTGCGTCGGGAACAGGGGCGAGGGCACAGGCGGGCGAATCGCGCTCATGCCGGCAGGGTTAACGAACCTGGTCTACGAAAGGTTAACCGGGGCGCGGCGTCGCCGTCGGCAGGGGGCGCGGCGGGGCCTGCATGGCGGAGACGAGCCGCTCGACCTCGGCGTCGTCGACCAGGGGCCCGGAGAATTTGGCGACGACGCGGCCCATGGCGTCGACGGCGAAGGTCTCGGGCGCGCCGGTGATTCCGAGGTCGAGCCCGGCCCGGCCGTCGCGGTCGACCAGCACCATCGAATAGGGATCCCCCAGCTCGTCGAGGAAGGCGCGGGTGTCGGCCGGATCGTCCTTCCAGGCCACGCCGACGACCGCGACGCCGCGTTCCTTCAGCGCCATCAGCTTCGGGTGCTCGACGCGGCAGGGGGCGCACCAGCTGGCGAAGACGTTGATCAGCATCGGCTTGCCGACGCCGGCCGTCTTGAGATCGACGTGGCCGGGGCCCGCCTCGGCGCCGGTCAGCATCGGCAGCACGGTTTCGGGCACGGGCTGACCGACGAGGGCGTCAGGCTTGACCGCCGGGTCGCGTTTCAGCGACCAGCCGATAAACAGGGCGGCGAGCGCCGCCAGAACGACGAGCGGGACGATGGCGAGCCAGCGGTTCACGGGCGGTCTCCCTGCCCGGGCGTCTCCAGTCGCCTGAGCTCGGCCGACCAGCGACGGGCGGCGAGCAGGGCGCGGGCGGCGAGGGCCGCCAGCACGACGGCGGCGATGCCCCACGCCGGCCACACGAAGGCGGCGTACTTGCCCATATCCAGATCGAGCATGCTCAGGCCTCCAGGGCGCGGCGGGTGCGGATGGCCAGCACCCGGCGGCGCACGATCTCGGTGCGGATGGCGGTCAGCCACAGGGCGAGGAACAGGGCGGCCCACGCCGCCATCATGGTCAGAAGCGGGGTCAGAAACTCCGCGGTCAGCGACGGACCGCCGACGCGCAACAGGGACGCCGGCTGGTGCAGGGTGTTCCACCAGTCGACCGAGAACTTGACGATGGGCAGGTTGATCAGGCCGACGAGGCCCAGCACGGCGGCGGCGCGGGCCGCCTTCTGCTCGTCGTCGATCGAGGCGCGCAGGGCCATGTAGCCGAGGTAGAACAGGAACAGGATCAGCACCGACATCAGCCGGGCGTCGCCCCAGGCCCACCAGGCGCCCCACATCGGCTTGCCCCACAGGCTGCCGGTGACCAGGGCGAGGAAGGTGAAGGCGGCGCCGGGCAGGGCTGCGGCGCGGGCGGCCGCGTCGGCGAGGGCGTGGCGGAACACCAGGGCGAAGAAGCTGGAGACGCCCAGGGCGCCATAGGCCATCAGCCCCAGCGAGGCCGCCGGCACGTGCACGAACATGATCCGCACCGTGTCGCCCTGCTGGTAGTCCTCGGGCGCGGCGAAGGCGAGCCAGCTGGCGACGGCCAGCAGGACGACGGCCACGATCCACAGCGCCGGCGTGAGCGGGCGGGTGAAGCGCAGGAAGCGATCAGGGTTGGCGAGGCCGAACATCGGCCTGCGATTACGCGTCGCCGTCGGCGCGGGCAAGCGGGCGGCGCGTCGCATTACCAAGGCTTAAGTGGCGTCGGCGAACACCGCTCCGTAGAGGAGGCGGACGTCAAACTGAGCCGTTCCAAAATGAAGAACCTGTCGTCCGCCGCTTCCGCGGCCATCCTCTTCCTCGTCGCACCGGCGGCCCGGGCCCAGGAGTCGGAGATTTCCGCTCCCGCCGACTGGGGCGCCGCCTTGGCCGAGGACGCGCGCGCCTTTCACGACGTCATCGCCGACAGTCATCCCGGACCGGTGGATGTCGAGAACCCCGGCTTCACCGCCCATCTGGAGGCCGGGCTGGACCGGGCGCTGGATCGCGCGCGGACCGCAGACAGTTACGAACACTGGTATTTCGCCCTGCAGGAATACGTCGCCTCCTTCGACGATGGCCACCTCGGCCTTAAGGACTGGGCCCCCATGGGGCATGCGTGGACCGCTGGATGGCCCGGCTTCCTGACGGGGCTTCGCACCGCGCCCGAGGGTGAGCGGCACGAGGTGGTGTTCCGCCGCGACGAGGCCGCGCCGCCCCTCGGGGCGGTGCTGATCGGCTGCGACGGCCGCGACGCCGGCGCGCTGTCGGCGGAGGTGATCGGCCGCGGCGCCGGGCGCTGGAGCATGGCCTCCCGGAGGGCGGCCTATGCGGGGACCCTGTTCGTGGACCAGCACAATCCGTGGGTCCGCCGGCCGGAGCACTGCGAGTTCCGGGTGGAGGGCGAGACCCGGTCCTACCGGCTGACCTGGCGCGACCTGCCCGACGCGGTGCGGGACGAGGGCTTCGCGGCCGCGCGCAGCCCGCGCTTCGTCACCGACATCGGCCTGCGCCCGTGGGCGGGCGGCCAGTGGATCAGCCTCGGCGGCTTCAGTGCCGACCCGGCGAGTGAGGACGGCGTGAAGCTGACGGCGCTTCAGGCCCAGGTCGCCGAACGGGCCGACGCCATCCGGAGCGCGCCGGCCGTGGTGTTCGACCTGCGCGGCAACGGCGGCGGCTCCTCGGCCTGGATCTACGCCATCGCGCGCGCGCTGTGGGGCGAGGAACACGTGAAGTTCCGCCAGCCGGAATCGACCGCGGTGGACTGGCGCGCCTCCGAAAAGAACCTGGCGACGATCGAGAGCTACAAGGCCATCTTCGGCTCGAACCCCGAAGCCATGGCCTGGCTGGACGAGATTTCGGC
>MGLK01000042.1:248003-249134 GCA_001794825.1 Caulobacterales bacterium RIFCSPHIGHO2_01_FULL_70_19
GGCGGCAGGCCGACGCTGACGAGGCGCCGCCCGTGGAGCCGGCGACGCCCTCGCCCATGCGGGCGCGGCCATATGTGCTGACCGATTCCGGCTGCGCCTCGGCCTGCCTCGACGCCGTCGATCTGCTGAAGGCGCTCGGCGCGACCCACGTCGGCCTCGAGACCTCGGGCGACACGGTCTATATGGAGGTTCGCGATGAGGTCCTGCCGGGCGGCCGGGTCACCGCCCGCGTGCCCATGAAGGTCTATCGCGGGCGGGCGCGCGGCAACAACGAGACCTGGACGCCCGACCATCTCTGGACCGGCGCCCTGTCCGACACGGCGGGGATAGAGTCCTGGATCGCCGGGCTCGACGTCGCCGCCGCGCAGCGCTAGGGGCCGTCCATGAGCGAAGACATCGTCAAGGACGCCAACGGCAACCGGCTGTCGGACGGCGACAGCGTCACCCTGATCAAGGATCTCAAGGTCAAGGGGTCGGGCGGGGTGACCCTGAAGCGCGGCACGCTGGTGAAGAACATCCGCCTGACCGGCGACCCGGACGAGATCGAGGCCAACGTCGAGAAGGTGCGCGGCCTGGTCCTGCGCACCGAGTTCGTCAAGAAGGCCTGAGCCGCGGGCTCACCCCTGGGCGTTGCGTATGGCCGCGGCCCCGGCGAACGGCGTGACCACGGCGGCGAACAGGACGTAGGCCGCGAGGAAGGCCAGCGCCGGGGCCGGGGACATTCCGTTTGCGGCGCGCTCCAGGGCTCCGGCCCCGAACACGACCGGCGGAATGAACAGCGGCAGGACGACGACGGCGATCAGCAGTCCGCCTCGCTTCGACCCCAGCGCCAGCGCCGCGCCGAGGGCCCCGGTCAGGGCGAAGCCGAGGCCCCCGATCAGGGCCGAGAGCGCGACCAGCGGCGCGTGCGCCGGCGGCAGGCCGAGCGTGATGGCGGCGAGCGGGGCCGTCAGCGCCAGCGGCCCGCCGACGGCCAGCCACTGGGCCAGGGCCTTGACGACCACCGCCAGCTCCGGCGGCGCCGGGCCGAGGGCGATCAGGTCCAGCGCCCCGTCCTCGAAGTCGCGCTCGAACAGGCGCTCCAGCGACAGGATCGACGACAGGGCCAGCGCCAGCCACGCGATGCCGCCG
>MGLK01000042.1:249141-252831 GCA_001794825.1 Caulobacterales bacterium RIFCSPHIGHO2_01_FULL_70_19
GCCGCAGCCCGGCCGGGTCGCCGCCCGCCGCCAGCGGGACCAGCGCGGTCAGGCAGAGGAAGAAGCCGCAGGCCAGCAGCGGCCCGCCGCCGCCCCAGGCCAGCGCCAGCTCGCGCCGCCAGAGGATCAGCAGCGCCCTCATCGGCCGATCTCCACCGCCCGGGCGGGGACCGGCAGCGGGTCGTGGACGGCGGCGAGAATGGCGCCGCCCTTTTCCAGGTGGGCCTGCATGATCAGTCCGAGGGCGGCGCGCCAGCGGGCGTCGAGCGGCGCGAAAGGCTCGTCCAGCAGCCAGATCGGACGCGGCGTCGCGATCAGTCGCGCGAAGGCGAGGCGGCGGCGTTGGCCCGCGGACAGCTTGCGCACCTCGAGGTCGAGCAAGGGCTCGAGCGCCAGCACGTCGACGGCGGCCGCGATCCCCGCTGCGTCGGCGCCCAGCCAGGCGGCCTGGAAATTCAGCTCCTCTCGCGCGCGGCGGGCGCCCTTGAGCCCGTCGAGGTGCCCCAGCCAGTGGATGTGTTTCGCCCGCGCCTCGGTGGGGTCCACGTCCGCAAAGGCGATCGAGCCCGCTTCGGGTCGGAGAAAGCCGGCGAGGGCGCGCAGCAGGCTGGTCTTGCCGGCCCCGTTGGCGCCGGTCAGGGCGACCGCCTCTCCCGAGGCCAGGGCGAGGTCGAAGCCGCGAAACAGGACGCGCTCGCCGCGGGTGAGGGTCAGGCCGGAGACGGTCAGCATGCGACGGTCCAGTTAAGAGCTGATCGCAAAGACCCTGACGGCGTCGTGGATACATGGACGGGGCCGAACGCCGTCGCTATATCCGGGCCGGCCGCAGCAGGCGTTCGCCGCGCGCGTCGGGGACCTGTGCGCCCCGCCGACGATCGCGCGAACGTGCAACCGGATTGTCGGGCGGCTTTGACCAGAGGAACCCTCTCCATGCCGTCGATTGACAGCCTCAAGACCCGCCAGGATCTCTCCGTCGGGCGCAAGAAGTACGCCTATTACAGCCTTCCGGCCGCCGAGGAAGCGGGCCTGACCGGCATTTCGCGCCTGCCGCGCTCGATGAAGGTGCTGCTGGAGAACCTGCTGCGCAACGAGGACGGCGTCTCGGTCACCGAGGCCGACCTGCGCGCCATGGCCGCCTGGCTGGAGAACAAGGGCGCCGTCGAGCACGAGATCGCCTTCCGTCCGGCCCGGGTGCTGATGCAGGACTTCACCGGCGTCCCGGCGGTGGTCGACCTGGCCGCCATGCGCGACGCCATGGCCAGCCTCGGCGCCGATCCGTCGAAGATCAACCCGCTGAACCCGGTGGACCTGGTCATCGACCACTCGGTGATGGTCGACCACTTCGGCGATCCCAAGGCCTTCGAACGCAACGTCGAGCGCGAGTACGAGCGCAACATCGAGCGCTACAACTTCCTCCGCTGGGGCTCGTCGGCGTTCAACAATTTCCGGGTCGTGCCGCCGGGCACCGGCATCTGCCACCAGGTCAACCTGGAGCACCTCGCCCAGACCGTCTGGACCCTCGAGGAGGGCAAGAAGACCGTCGCCTATCCGGACACCGTGGTCGGCACCGACAGCCACACCACCATGATCAACGGCCTTGCGGTGCTGGGCTGGGGCGTCGGCGGCATCGAGGCCGAGGCGGCCATGCTGGGCCAGCCGATCCCGATGCTGATCCCCGAGGTCATCGGCTTCCGCCTGACCGGCCGCATGCCCGAAGGCGCCACCGCCACCGACCTGGTGCTGACGGTCACCCAGATGCTGCGCAAGAAGGGCGTGGTCGGCAAGTTCGTGGAGTTCTTCGGCGACGCCCTGACCTCGATGACCATCGAGGACCAGGCCACCATCGCCAACATGGCCCCGGAGTATGGGGCCACCTGCGGCTTCTTCCCGGTCAGCCGCGCCACCATCGACTACCTGACCGCCACGGGCCGCGACAAGGCGCGCGTGGCGCTGGTCGAGGCCTATGCGAAGGCCCAGGGCCTGTGGGTCGACGAGACCTCGGAAGACCCGGTGTTCACCGACACCCTCGAGCTGGACCTGTCGACGGTGGTGCCGTCGCTGGCGGGCCCGAAGCGGCCGCAGGACCGGGTCGAGCTGACCGCCGCCGCGACCTCGTTCGAGTCGGCACTGGTCGAGACCTTCAATCGCCCGGCCGAGGCCGCCCGCGTCGCTGTCGAGGGTGAGAAGTTCGATCTCGGCGACGGCGACGTGGTCATCGCCGCCATCACCTCGTGCACCAACACCTCCAACCCGTCGGTGCTGATCGCCGCCGGCCTGGTGGCCCGCAAGGCCAACGCGCTCGGTCTGAAGCCCAAGCCCTGGGTGAAGACCTCGCTGGCCCCCGGCTCGCAGGTGGTCACCGATTACCTGACCGACGCGGGCCTGCAGAAGGATCTCGACGCCCTCGGCTTCAACCTCGTCGGCTACGGCTGCACCACCTGCATCGGCAACTCGGGCCCGCTGGACCCGGCCATCTCCAAGGCGATCAACGACAACGGCCTGGTGGCCACCTCGGTGCTGTCCGGCAACCGCAACTTCGAGGGCCGCGTGAACCCGGACGTGCAGGCCAACTACCTGGCCTCGCCGCCGCTGGTCGTCGCCTACGCCCTGGCCGGTTCGATGCGGATCGACATCGCCACCCAGCCGATCGGCCAGGACAAGAAGGGCAAGGACGTCTTCCTGAAGGACATCTGGCCGACCACGGCCGAGATCGCCGCCATCCAGAAGAAGTCGGTGACCTCGAAGATGTTCGCCAAGCGCTACGCCGACGTGTTCAAGGGCGACCGGCACTGGCAGAACATCCAGGTCACCGGCGGCCAGACCTACGCATGGGACGACAGCTCCACCTACGTCCAGAACCCGCCCTACTTCGACGGCCTGACCATGGAGCCGGCGCCGGTGAAGGACATCGTCGAGGCCCGCGTGCTGGCCATCTTCGGCGACTCGATCACCACCGACCACATCTCCCCGGCCGGCTCGATCAAGAAGACCTCGCCGGCCGGCGCCTACCTGACCCAGCACGGCGTCGAGGCCCTGGACTTCAACAGCTACGGCGCGCGCCGCGGCAACCACGAAGTGATGATGCGCGGCACCTTCGCCAACATCCGCATCCGCAACCGGATCACCCCGGAGATCGAGGGCGGGGTGACGAAGCACTTCCCGTCCGGCGAGGTGATGCCGATCTACGACGCGGCCATGCGCTACCAGTCGGAAGGCCGGCCGCTGGTCGTCTTCGCCGGCAAGGAATACGGCACCGGCTCGTCGCGCGACTGGGCGGCCAAGGGCACCCGCCTGCTGGGCGTCCGCGCCGTCATCGCCGAGAGCTACGAGCGCATCCACCGCTCGAACCTGGTCGGCATGGGCGTGGTCCCGCTGCAGTTCAAGCAGGAAGGCTGGCAGAAGCTGAACCTGACCGGCGAGGAGATCGTCACCATCCGCGGCCTGTCGGACGTCAACATCGGCAAGCTGAAGCCGCGCCAGGACCTGTGGGTCGAGCTGTTCCGCCCGTCGGACGGCAAGATGGCCCGCTTCCCGGTGCGCTGCCGCATCGATAACCAGACCGAGCTGGACTACTTCAAGGCCGGCGGGGTTATGCCCTATGTGCTGCGCAACCTGGCCCGCGGGCCGGAAGCGGTCGCGGCGGAATAGGCCGTCCCATAGCCAGACAGTCGGGGGCCGGCGGAGCGATCC
>MGLK01000042.1:252858-258407 GCA_001794825.1 Caulobacterales bacterium RIFCSPHIGHO2_01_FULL_70_19
CACGTCGACGGAGACGTCGGCCCGGGCGATCACACGCCCGCGCTCGACCAGTTCCACAGTCCCCGGAAGGTGAACGCGCCCGTCGTCGCGCAGCAGCGAGCCGCTGCGGTCGAGGTCGTGAATCCAGGCGCGCAGGGTCACGGGCCGGTCGCCGGTCGCGCAGCGGTCGAGGGCCGGCCGCACCCCGGCCTCAAACGCCTCGTGGAAGGCGTCGCGCGGATTGTAGAAGCTGCTGCGAACCTCGACCCGATCGATGCGGAGCGTTTCGCCGGCGTCGGCTGGCGAAGCAAGCGGCGAGGTGTCGTCGAGGCCCGCGGCGCAGGCGGCGAGCAGCGAGGCAAGGCAGAGCGAGAGAAGGGGGACCGCTTTCATCGGCTCAGTCTGGCGGCCGCCGTGGCTCGACCAAGTGAATTCGCTGCAATGCGCTCACCCGCGGGTGGCGTTGTGCGGGCCGCGCGTACGGGGGTTGCGGCCGAAGGCCTGGTCGCAGACGGCCCGGCCGAACTCCTCGGAAACCATCATCTGCCGATCGCCGAGCAGGCCGCCGAGCCGTCCCTGGGCGCTGGTCCCCACCTCGACCGGGAACCGGCCGACGACCCGGCGCTCCGGCCCCGGCAGGACGAACTCGACCGTGCCGCTCAGGGTGTGGACGCCGTCGCCGCGGAGCAGGGTCTCGAGCCGCCCGGCCCGGTCCAGATCGTCCAGGTGGATGCGGACGTCGACCGGCGCCGTGCCGTGCATGCAGCGGGCCAGCTCCTCGCCGACCTCGTCGGAGAAGGTGTCGGAGAAGTCCTCCTCCGCCTCGAGCCAGTCGCTCGAGACGATGACCGACCCCAGCTGCGCCGTCTCCTGCAGCCCCGGCGGCAGATCCATGGGCGGCCCGCCCTCGATGACGGGGGCGCAGGCGGCCGTGGCGAGCAGGGCGGCGGCGGCGACGGCGACGACAGACGATTTCATGGGGGCCCTCCGGTTCCTGCGACGCTTAGGCGACCGGCGCGGTGAACCGCGAATGAACGCCGTTCGCCTGCAGATTAAATCTCCGCAATGCGTCGGGTCTGGCGACCGATTCCGGCGGGCGGCTCCGTCATTGCGCGATCGCCCCAGGGCAGGTCGGCCGCCCGGGGCAAGGAAGGCACGGCCGTTCGGGACTTACGGGACCCGGGACGCCCCCTTGCCCAGTCCCGAACCCGGCGCGCCTCAGCGCCCGAACACCTCGACGCCGATGTCGCCGCCGGTCGTCAGCCAGGCCCGCTTCATGCCCTCGCTGTTGTAGGGCTGCGCGAGATTGCCGTCGCGGTCGAGCGCGATCAGCCCGCCGTCGCCGCCCAGCGAGCCGACGTCGTCGATGGTCGCCTGGGCCGCCTCGGCCAGCGACTGGCCGGCGGCCGCGCGCCAGGCGGTCTGCACGCAGGCGACGGTGCGGATGAAGTATTCCCCGACGCCGGTGGCCGAGACGGCGACGCGGTCGTCGGCCCACGATCCCGCCCCGGGCAAGGGGGTGTCGCCGACCCGGCCGGGCATCTTGCCGAAGACGCCGGCGGTCGAGGTGGCCGCCGCCAGGCGGCCGTCGCGATCCAGCACGCAGCAGCCGACGGTGCCGTGGCTCATCGCCTTGGGTGGATGATTGTCGTCGCCCTGGCCGGCGTGGGTGAACCAGGCCGGTTCGTCGCCGATCGGCTCCAGCCCCTGCTCGGCCGCGAACAGGGCCGCGCCCTCTCCGGCCAGCATCACGTGCGGCGTGCGGTCCATCACCGCGCGGGCGACGCGGATCGGGTTGCGGAAGCCCTGCAGGGCCGCGACGGCGCCGGCGCGGCGGGTCGGCCCGTCCATCAGGCTGGCGTCCAGTTCGTAGGCGCCGGCGAGGTTGGGCGAGGCGCCGCGCCCGGCGACGTAGAGGCCGGAGTCCTCGAGCATGACGACGGCTTCGACGGCCACGTCCAGCGCCGGAGCGCCGGCGTCCAGCCGGGCTTTCATCGCCTCCACCACCTCGCGCATGTGCACGACCTCGCGGTCGTAGTTGACGCCGCGCCGGGCGCCGGCGCCGCCGTGGAGGATGAGAGCGGTCATGCGGCGGGATCTCCTCAAGCCCTTGCAAAGGCCGGGGCGCTGCTTAGCGTTCCGGCTCGAAGGACGCCACTGGGCGTTGCCGGAGATTTTTTCATGCGCGCCATCCTGTCCACCGCCCCCGGCGGCCCCGAGACCCTGAGGCTGGAGACGGTCGCCGACCCGGCGCCCGGCCGGGGCGAGGCGCTGGTGGCGGTGAAGGCGGTGGGGGTGAACTTTCCCGACACCCTGATCATCGAGGACCGCTACCAGTTCAGACCGCAGCGGCCGTTCTCGCCCGGCGGCGAGATCGCCGGCGTCGTCGAGGCGCTGGGCGAGGGGGCCGGAGGCGTGGCCGCCGGCGACCGCGTCATCGCCGTGCCCGGCTGGGGCGGCATGGTGGAGAAGCTGGCGGTTCCCGCCGCCTCGCTGATGAAGATTCCGGACGACATGGACTTCGCCACCGCCGCGGCCCTGACCATGACCTACGGGACCAGCTACTACGCGCTGAAGGACCGGGCGCGGCTGAAGCCGGGCGAGACCCTGCTGGTGCTGGGCGCGGCCGGCGGCGTCGGCGTCGCCGCGGTGGAGCTGGGCAAGGCCATGGGCGCGCGCGTGGTCGCGGCCGTCTCCAGCGAGGACAAGGCCGAGTTCGCCCGTGCGGCCGGGGCGGACGACGCCGTGATCTATCCGCGCGGACCGCTGGACCGCGATCAGCAGAAGGCGCTCTCCGGCGAACTGAAGCGGGTGCTGGGCGGCGACGGCGCGGACGTGGTCTACGACGCCGTGGGCGGCGCCTACTGCGAGCCGGCGCTCAGGGCCATGAACTGGGACGGCCGCTATCTGGTGGTCGGTTTCCCGGCCGGCATCCCGGCCCCGCCGCTGAACCTGACCCTGCTGAAATCCATCTCCATCGTCGGCGTCTTCTGGGGCGCGGCGGTGATGCGCGACCCCGCCGCGCACGCCGCCAACATGGCCGACCTGTTCCGGCTGTGGGGCGAGGGTCGGATCCGGCCCCGGATCAGCCGCCGCTACCCGCTGGAGCACGCGGGCGAAGCGATCCGCGCCCTGGGCGAGCGCAGCGCCATGGGCAAGATCGTGGTGACGGTGGCGGATTGACCGGCCTCAGCCGGCGTCGGTCTTCAGCCGCTCCAGCGCCGCCTGCGCCTGTTCGCGGTGGCGGCGCTTCACGTGGGCGCCGAGGGTGGCCAGCAGGGCGGCGATCACCGCCGCGTCGTCGGTGAAGCCGATGCCGGCGAAGACGTCCGGAATGGCGTCGGTGGGCAGGACGAAATAGGCCAGGGCCCCGAGCATGATCCCCTTGGCCGTCGTCGGCGTCTGCGGATCGCGGGCGGCGAACCACACCGACAGCAGCTGGTCGGCGAACGGGATGCGCGCGGCGGTTCGCCGCACCTTGGGCCAGAAGCCGCGCGCGACCCGCACCTCGTTGACCTGCTGGACGGACGGCGTCAGGGCGCGGGACGGGTCCAGCGCCTCGTCCGGCGAGACAGGTTTGGTTTTGGCGGCCATGGCGGCTAAACCCCGCGACACTCTCAAGGTTCTGACAACATAGGGGCTGAGGCCATGAAACTCGACGGGTCGATCGCAGCGGTGGTGACGGGCGGGGCCTCCGGCCTCGGCGAGGGCACGGCCCGGGCGCTGGCGGCGCAGGGGGTGAAGGTCGCCCTGTTCGACCTCAACGAGGAGGCCGGCGAGCGGATCGCGAGCGAGATCGGCGGCGTCTTCTGCAAGGTGGACGTCACCGACGACGCCTCGGTCGCCGCCGGATTCGAGAAGGCCCGCGCCGCCCATGGCCAGGAGCGGCTGACCGTCAACTGCGCCGGCATCGCCACGGGGATGAAGACGGTCTCGCGCAAAAAGGACACCGGCGAGATCAAGGCTCACGACATGGCCCAGTTCGAGCGCACGGTGCGGGTCAACCTGTTCGGCACCTTCCGCGTCCTGTCGCAGTCGGCGGCCGGCATGGTGACGCTGGACCGGATGGAGGACGGCGAGCGGGGACTGATCGTCAACACCGCCTCGGTGGCGGCCCAGGACGGCCAGATCGGCCAGGCCGCCTATTCGGCGTCCAAGGGCGGCGTCTACGCCATGACCCTGCCCGTCGCCCGCGACCTCGCCCAGGAGGGGGTGCGCTGCAACACCATCCTGCCGGGCATCATGTGGACGCCGATGATGGCCGGCATGGACCAGAAGATCCAGGACGCCCTGGCGGCGATGATCCCCTTCCCCAGCCGGCTGGGCACGCCCGCCGACTACGCCTCGCTGGTGCTGGAGCTGGCCCGCAACGTCTACATCAACGGGGAATGCATCCGCCTGGACGGCGCAATTCGCCTCGCGCCGCGTTGAGGCGCGAGCGGGCGCCGTCGCGCGGCTTGCGGAGCCTCGCTGCCTGAGCGCAGAATTGTGCTCAAGGGGGCTTGCGAGGGTCCGCCGCGGTCCGGTATAGGCCCGCCCTCGACTGAAGCGCGGGCGTAGCTCAGGGGTAGAGCATCACCTTGCCAAGGTGAGGGTCGGGCGTTCGAATCGCCTCGCCCGCTCCAGTCGGAACTGCAAAGAGCCCGGTCTTCGGACCGGGCTTTCTTGTTTTCGGCGCCCGGATCGCCGCCGGGCCGCCGCCGGATCGCCAGGGGTGAGGGCCGGGCCTTCGAATCGCCTCGCCCGCTCCAGCCCGGACACGAAGAAGGCCCGGCTCCCGCCGGGCCTTTCCTGCTTTCCGGACCAGGGACGGTCGCCGGGCCTCGTCTCCCGCCGCAGCGAAGACGCCGGTGCGGCGCCCGATGTCGAGCGCCCTGGGGTCAGCCCCGTTCGCCGGGCTCCTGGTGGTATTCCTGCCGCGGCGGCTGGCTGCGGCGCGGGCGTTCCGGGCGATGCGAGCGCGGCCGTTCGTGCCGGGGCGGTTCGTAGCGGGGGGGCTCGGGCAGGTAGGGCGGCGGATAGGGCGCCGGCGGCCGGTCCCCATGGCAGTCGCAGTCGCCGCGCCGGCCGTCGTCCTCGACCCGGTAGCCCTCCTCCCACGCGCCGTACTCCTCGTAGGATTCGTAGGTCTCGAGGGATTCGTAGGCGACGGATTCGCGGCGCGCGCTGTAGCCGTAGCGGCCGCCCCGATCGTGGGTCTCGTAGCGATAGCCGCACCGCGACGGCCGGAGGTCGTCGCGCCCGAACCCGGTGACGATGTAGCCGAACGGGGCGGAGGGGCAGGCCGGGCCCAGGGTCTCGATCGGCCCGTAGTAGGCCGGCCCGCCGAGGTGGCCGCCGAAGTCTCCGCCGTAGCCGCCGCCGACATAGACCACGCCGCCCCCGGCATGGCCGCGCCGAACGGCGCCGACATCGAAGGTCCGCGCGCTGATGAGGGAGCGCGCGGATGCGCTCGCGGCGGCGCGGGCGCTCGCATTGGCGTTGACGTTGACGTTGATGTTCGGGCCGCCATGGCAGCAGGGCGCCGGCGGCGGCGGCGGGGGGGGCTGGTGACCGCAACCGCCGCCGCA
>MGLK01000042.1:258439-288610 GCA_001794825.1 Caulobacterales bacterium RIFCSPHIGHO2_01_FULL_70_19
AGTCCTTATCCGCCTCTGGCGCCGGAAGACCCGCGCTTGCACCGAGGGCGGGAAGCGGCGTCGCGCGGTTCGCCAAGGGGCGTGAAAATTAACCGTACCCGTCGTCAGCGGTCGTAGAGATAGACGTCGCCGCACCCGCACCCGTCGCTGTGGCGATGACGCTGGCGCGTCTCCCGCCAGCCGTAACGGGCCGAAGGATGCCGGTCGTCGTTGTAGCCCCACGCGTCGCGATAGCCCTGCCAGGGGCGGGCGCCGCGGCCGCCGCGCCAGGAGGCGTGTCCGCGATACCGCCGCCGGTCGTGGTCGTAGCCATAACCGTGGCGGTCCCGATGGCCGTAGGTCGGGGCGCGGTCCGGCACATAGACCCGCGGGCGCTCGTGATAACCGTCGGCCCAGCGGCCGGTCTCCACGTAAGCGCGGGTCTCGACCTCGGACAGCGGAGAGCCGCCCACAGGCCGTCCCCAGGCGTCGAGGTAGACCGGCTGACCCCAGGACGGGGCGAAATTCTGGGCCTGGGCCGTGTCGGCGATGGCGACGGCGGCGAGACCGCAGGCGACGGCTGCGACGAACGGACGAAACATGCGTGAGCTCCTGAAGCGGTCAGGGTTAACGCCGTTCGACCGCCTTTGTTCGCTCAGAAGTCGACCGCCAGCCCCTTCTTCTCCCAGTCGCCGTAGCGGGTCGGCTCGGGCCCGCGCGGGCCGCCGTGCTCGACTGCCATGGGCGCGTCCTGCGCCGCCCGCCGGCGCTCCGCCGCCTCCAGCAGGGCCCGCCGCGCGACCTCCGACAGCGGCCGTTCCGGAGTCGCGTGGGGGACGTCGGCGTTGAAGGCCGGAGACGGTGCGTCGTCGAGGGTGGGATGATCGGTCACAGCGTCCTCCGCTTGAGCCACGGCGTTGTGATCCACAAATTGGGCCTTCGCCAGCCCGGCGCCAGTGCTTCCGACCCGAGCGACGATGAACCACCTGAAGACCTTCGCCCTTCTCGCCGTCCTGACCGCCCTGTTCATGGGGATCGGCTACATGATCGGCAGGACGACCGGCATGCTGATCGCCCTGCTGTTCGCCGGCGGCATGAACCTGTTCAGCTACTGGAACGCCGACAAGATCGTGCTGCGCATGTACCGGGCCCAGCCGGTCGACGAGACCCATCCCAACGCCGTGGTGCGGACCTATGTCGCGGACGTGCTGCAGATGGCCCGCGACGCTGGCCTGCCGCGGCCGAAGATCGCCATCATCCCCAGCGACCAGCCCAACGCCTTCGCCACCGGACGCAACCCGGACAACGCCGCCGTCTGCGCCACCACGGGTCTGCTGGACATGCTGACGCGCGACGAAATTCGCGGGGTGATGGCGCACGAGCTGGCGCACGTGAAGAACCGCGACACCCTGACCATGACGGTGACCGCGACCATCGCCGGCGCCATCGCCGCCCTGGCCAACTTCGCCCTCTTCTTCGGCGGCGGCGACGACCGCGAGCGGCCGGGCGGACTGATCGGCACGCTGGCGCTGATGATCCTGGCCCCGATGGCCGCCGGCCTGGTGCAGATGGCGATCAGCCGGACGCGCGAATACGACGCCGACCGGGTCGGCGCCGAGATCGCCCGCGATCCGCACGCCCTGGCGTCCGCCCTGCAGAAGATCGAGGCCTACGCCAAGCGGATCCACAACCCGACCGCCGAGCGCAATCCGGCTTCGGGCCAGCTGTTCATCATCAACCCGCTGGCCGGGCGCGGCGCCGACAACCTGTTCTCGACCCATCCGAACACCGGCAACCGGGTGCGGGCGCTGACCGAACTGGCGATGAGGATGGGCGGCGGCGCGGCTCGCCTCCCAGCGCCGGCGGCCCCGTCTTTCGCGGCCACGACCTCGGTTCCGAACGCCGGCCACGGGCGCGGCCCCTGGGGCTAGGCGGCGGTCGACAGCGCCGCCAGCACGGCCTTGCCGTAGCGATCCAGCTTGGTCTGACCCACGCCGGGGATGTGGCCGAGCGCGTCGAGCGTGCCGGGCTCGGCCATCGCGATCTCCAGCAGCGTCCGGTCCTGGAAGATCACGTACGGCGGCACCCGCTGCTCGGCCGCCCGTTCGCGGCGCCAGGCGCGCAGGGCCTCGAAGCGGGCGCGAACGTCGGCGTCGAGCGTTTCCAGCGCGGCGTTGCGGCCGGTGCGGGCGCGCGGCGCCGACACCCG
Source organism: Caulobacterales bacterium RIFCSPHIGHO2_01_FULL_70_19 (assembly GCA_001794825.1). Taxonomy (GTDB): domain Bacteria; phylum Pseudomonadota; class Alphaproteobacteria; order Caulobacterales; family Caulobacteraceae; genus Brevundimonas. The sequence goes on from MGLK01000042.1 coordinate 260,628, forward strand.
CGCGGGGGTCAGGCGCACCTCCACGGTGCGCTCCCCGCGATAGACGGCGCGCACGGCCGCGGCATCGCCGAGCATCACCAGCGGCTTGCCGTCGTTGGGATCCTCGACCAGCAGGCCTTCGAACATCAGGTGGTCGAGCACGTCGCGCCAGGTGTGCAGCGGGGCCTCGGCGCCGATTCCCCAGGTGGACAGGGCCGTCTCCCACGGCTGGACGTCCTTCGTCCTGCCCAGCAGGTGATCGATCACCCGCCCGCGACCGAAGCGCTCGCCCAGCCGCTGCACCGCCGCCAGCGCCTTCTGGGCGTGGACGGTGGCGTCGAACATGGCCGGCGGGTCCTGGCAGATGTCGCAGACGCCGCACGGCTGCGCGTCGGTCTCCCCGAAGTAGCGGCGCACCGCCTGCGGGCGGCACACGGCGCCGTCCAGCATGGCGAAGAGCTGCCGGACCTTGCGCACCTGCGCGGCCTTGACCTCCTCTGCCATCGGCCGCCCCTCGAGCCGGCGCAGGCTCCAGGCGATGTCGGAGGGGCCGTAGAGGGTGACGCCCTCGGCCGGCTCGCCGTCGCGGCCGGCGCGCCCGATTTCCTGCCAGTAGGCCTCCAGCGAGCCCGGCGGATCGGCGTGGATGACGAAGCGGACGTCGGCCTTGTCCACACCCATGCCGAAGGCGATGGTCGCCACCATCACCGCCCCGTCCTCGGCCAGGAACCGCTCCAGCCGCCGGTCGCGTTCGCGGGCGTCCATGCCGGCGTGGTAGGCGATGGCGTTGGTCCCGGCCTCCTGCAGCGCCTGCGCCACCCGCTCGCAGCCATCGCGGCTGCCGCAGTAGACCACCCCGGACTTGCCGCGCCGCTCGCGCACCAGGGCGATCACCGCCGCGTCGGTTTTCGCCCGCGAGCCGCTCTCCTTGCGCACCGCCGAGAGCTGCAGGTTCGGCCGCGCGAAGCTGTCGACCAGGACCTTCGCCCCCTCCAGCCGCAGCGACCGGACGATGTCCTCGCGCGTGCGGGCGTCGGCGGTGGCGGTGACGGCGATGCGCGGCACGCCGGGGAAGACCTCGGCGAGGCGGCCGAGGGTCCGATAGTCGGGGCGGAAATCGTGGCCCCACTGGCTGACGCAGTGGGCCTCGTCGATGGCGATGAGGCTGAGCGGCAGCTCGGCCAGACGGTCCAGCATGGCGCCGGACGCCAGCCCTTCGGGCGAGACGTAGAGCAGGTCCAGGTCGCCGGCGCGCGCCGCCCGCCAGATGGCCGAGCGGTCGTCGAGGGAGACGCCGGAGTCCAGTCGCGCCGCGCGCACGCCCTGCTGCTTCAGCGCCTCGACCTGGTCGGTCATCAGGGCGATCAGCGGCGAAATGACCAGGCCGAGGCCGGGTCGCAGCAGGGCGGGGACCTGGTAGCACACCGACTTGCCGCCGCCGGTGGGCAGCACCGCCAGCACGTCGCGGCCGGCGAGAATCTCCGCCACGACCGCCGCCTGCAGGCCGCGGAAGTCGGGGTGGCCCCAGACCCGCTCCAGCGTCGCCCGCGCCTCGGCCAGGGTCGGCGAGGGCGGCACGAGGGTCGAGTCGGCGAACATGCGGGCCTTGTGCCTCATTTGTTCCCGGGTGTCAGCCGCTGGCCGGTTGTCCCCTATCGCGGCGGGCACTAGGAACGGAGCCGAACCCCCGGATACCCGCATGCCCGACATCACCGACAAGCAGACCTTCTCCGACGAGGACGCCCGCGACTTCCACCGCGTGCCGACGCCGGGGAAGATCTCGATGGCCCCGACCAAGCCGATGGCGACCCAGCGCGACCTGTCGCTGGCCTATTCGCCGGGCGTGGCCGTGCCGGTGCTCGACATCGCCGCCGATCCGGACAAGGCCTACGACTTCACCTCCAAGGGCAACCTGGTGGCGGTCATCTCGAACGGCACCGCCATCCTCGGGCTCGGCAATCTCGGCCACATGGCGTCCAAGCCGGTGATGGAAGGCAAGTCGGTGCTGTTCAAGCGCTTCGCCGACGTCGACAGCTTCGACATCGAGGTGAAGACCACCGATCCGGCCGAGTTCATCACCGTGGTGAAGAACATCGGCGACACCTGGGGCGGCATCAATCTGGAGGACATCAAGTCCCCGGAGTGCTTCGAGATCGAGAGCCAGCTGCAGGACCTGCTCGACATCCCGGTGTTTCACGACGACCAGCACGGCACCGCGATCATCTCCACCGCCGGGCTGATCAACGCCTGCGAGATCGCGGGCAAGAAGCTCGAGGACATCAAGGTCGTGCTCAGCGGCGCGGGGGCGGCGGGGCTGTCGTCCATCGGTCTGATGAAGGCCGCCGGGGTGCGCCACGAGAACACTGTCATCGTCGACCGCGACGGGGTCGTCTACCGCGGCCGTCCGGGGGTCGACCAGTGGAAGGCGGCCCACGCCACCGATACGCCCCACCGGACCCTCGCCGAGGCCATGGTCGGCGCCGACGTGGTCATCGGCCTGTCGGCCAAGGGCGCCATCACCAGGGAGATGGTCGCCTCCATGGCGCCCAATCCGATCATCTTCGCCATGGCCAATCCGGATCCGGAGATCACGCCTGAGGACGTGCTGTCGGTCCGCTCCGACGCCATCATCGCGACCGGCCGGTCGGACTATCCCAATCAGGTCAACAACGTGCTGGCCTTCCCCTACCTGTTCCGCGGCGCGCTGGACGTCCGGGCCCGGCAGGTCAACCACGAGATGAAGGTCGCCTGCGCCAAGGCGCTGGCCGCCCTGGCGCGCGAGGACGTGCCGGACGAGGTCGCCGCCGCTTATCGGGGTCGCAAGCTCAGGTTCGGCCGCGACTACATCATCCCGACGCCGTTCGATCCGCGGCTGATCTGGTACATCCCGCCCTTCGTGGCGAAGGCCGCCATGGACACCGGTGTGGCGCGCAGGCCGATCGAGGACATGGACGCCTACCGCGCCTCGCTGCGGCGCCGCCTCGACCCGTCGGCCGCCCTGATGCAGAACATCTCGGCCGCCGTGCGCGCCGCGCCGAACAAGCGGGTGGTCTTCGCCGAGGGCGAGGAGACCTCGGTGATCCGCGCCGCCTGGGCCTTCAAACAGGCCGAGCTCGGCACGCCGGTCCTGATCGGCCGCGAGGAGCTGATCCGCCAGAACGCCGCCGAGGCGGGGCTGAACTTCGACGAGCTCGGCATGGAGATCGTCAACGCCCGCGTCTCCGAGCACAACGCCGAGTACACCGACTGGCTGTACGAGCGCCTGCAGCGCCGCGGCTACCTGCGCCGCGACGTGCAGCGGATGATCAACCAGGACCGCAACTACTTCGCCGCCACCATGTGCGCGCGCGGCGAGGCGGACTGCATGGTCACCGGCGTGACCCGCAACTTCAACATGGCCCTGCGCGAGGTGCGTCGGGTCCTGGACGTGAAGGAGCGGATGATCGGCCTCTCGGTGCTGCTGGCCAAGGGTCGGACCCTGTTCGTGGCCGACACCTCGATCCACGAACTGCCCAACGCCGAGGAGCTGGCCGAAATCGCGGTGCAGGCCGCCGAGACCGTGCGCAAGCTGGGCAAGACGCCGCGCGTCGCCTTCCTCAGCTACTCCACCTTCGGCAATCCGCCGGGGGACCGCGGCGAGAAGGTGCGCGAGGCGATCCGCATCCTCGACCAGCGCGGCGTCGACTTCGAGTACGAGGGCGAGATGCCGCCGGAGCTGGCGCTCGATCCCGACGCCCGCGCCGCCTATCCCTTCATGCGCCTGACCGGCCACGCCAACGTCCTGGTCATGCCGGCGATCCACTCGGCCGCCATCTCGACGCGTCTGGTCCAGGCCTTGGGCGGGGCGACGGTGATCGGCCCCCTGCTCGTCGGGCTGGAGAAGTCGGTGCAGATCGTCTCGCTGGGCGCCTCGGTCAGCGAGATCCTCACCGCCGCGACCTTCGCCGCCTACGAGGAGGGCGCGGCGGCCGGAGAGGAGTGAGCCCGGGTCAGGCCGGAGGCGCTCCGGCCGCGGCCGCCTCCCTCTTCAGGCGCTGATTCCTGCGTTCGAGGAACCAGCACAACACCACCGCCGGAACGCCGACGAGCGCTGTGCCGGCGAAGAACAGGGCGTAGGCGGTCATCAGGGAATGGCCCTGCTCGAGGCCCTCGACCACCACGCCCGAGAAGCCTTTCAGGAACTTGCCGAGCAGGGCGTAGAACGAGCTCAGCAGGGCGTACTGGCTGGCCGTGTAGCCAATGCCGGTCAGGCTCGACATGTAGGCGACCAGTGCGGCGCCGGCGAAGCCCTCGGAGAAGTTCTCTACGAAGAGCACCCCCGCGAACATGGGCGTCGAGAGACCCGCGACCGCCATCAAGGTATAGCCGAGGTTCGACATCGGGCCGATGAGGGCGCCGAGCAGGAGCGTGGGGCCGAAGCCGAATCGCACCGCGCTGAGCCCGCCGGCGGCGATGCCGACGAAGGCCGCCACCAGGCCGACGCTCAGCCGCATGGCGCCGATGGCTTCCTTGGTCAGCCCCAGGTCGATGTAGAAGGGGCCGACCATCGGGCCCATGACGAAGTCCGGGAGCCGATAGAGGCTGATCGCCGCAAGCATCAGGAAGGCGGCCATCCGGTGGGTCTTCAGGAAGTTGACGAACGGGCCCACCACCACATCGAACAGGCCGCGCAGGGTCCACGGGGCCTTGCCGCCGGTGGCGGCCGCGATCTCCTGCCGATCGACCGGTTCCTTGGCAAACAGGGTCGCGCCGATCGCGAGGGCCATGGCCGCGCCCCAGATCGCGTAGGCGCCGTTCCAGCCGAACCAGCTGGCGAAGAACAGGATCAACGCGTTACCGGCCAGGATCGCCGAGCGGTATCCGAGTTGGTAGGCCGAGGTCAGCAGACCCATGTCTTCGTCGTTCTCGGCGCTCTCGATCCGCCAAGCGTCGACGACGATGTCCTGGGTCGCCGAAGCGAACGCGGTCACGAGGGCCGCCGCCCCCAGCGCCGTGAGCCCGCCCTCCGGACCGATCAGAGCCATGGCGATCAGGGCGCCCCCGACCACCAGCTGGGACAGAAGCATCCAGCCGCGCCGGCGGCCCAGCCGCCCGAGCAAGGGTACGTCGAAGCGGTCGACGACCGGCGCCCAGAGGAATTTGAACGAATAGGCCAGGCCGACCCACGAGATGAAGCCGATCGCCGACAGGGTCACGTCCCCTTCGGCCAGCCAGATGCTCAGCGTCGCGCCCGTGAGCAGGAAGGGCAGGCCGGAGCCGAAGCCCAGGATCAGGGTGATGAGAACGCGGGTGCGGCCGAGCGCGCGGAGAACGTCGCCCGTCCTCGCCTTGCGGCTCGCGGGCTTCGCGGCGCTGCTGTCAGTCATCTGGCGTCCCTCGGCGGCGACGCCCCCTTGCGCCCCGCTATCCGGCGGCGACCTTGGCGCGGACTTCGCGGTTCGTCCAGCGGGTCAGGGCGGCGCGGAGGGCGGCGAGCTCCAGCGGCTTCACCAGGTGGTCGTCCATGCCGGCCTCGAGGCAGGCCTTGCGGTCCTCGGCGAAGGCGTTGGCGGTGAGCGCCACGATGGGCGTCCGGTCGCCGCGGGCGCGCAGCTGGCGGGCGGCGGTGGGGCCGTCCATGCCGGGCATGCGCATGTCCATGAACACCAGGTCGTAGCGGGCGCGCTTCATGGCATCCAGCGCCTCGTGGCCGCTGGCGGCGGTTTCGACGGCGCAGCCCTCGCGCTTGAGCAGGGTCGAGGCGAGCAGGGCGCCGACGGGATTGTCCTCGACCAGCAGCACCCGGGTGCCGGAGAAGCGGCCGGCGACCACGCGGTCGTCGTCCGGCGGCGGCGGCGGGGGCGCGCCGGGCCGCTCGCTCCTCAGGGCGCCGGCGGCGGCCAGCACCCGCTCGGCGAGCGAGGCGCGGCGCAGCGGCTTGATCAGGTAGCCGTGAAACCCCGCGGACCGGTAGCGGGCGATCAGGTCGCGCTCGGACGGCTTGAGCAGGACGATGGCCCGCCGGCCGGCCGGCGCCGTGGCGAGGCCGCAGCCCGGCCCACGGGCGGCGTGGTCGACGAGGACCACCGGGGCGCCGCGGGCCGTCCGGCCCCCCGACGCCACGATCTGGGCCGTCGCGGCGGTGGCGACGAACGGGTCGGGCGACACCACCTCGACCGCCAGGTCGGCGAGGGGCGCCTCGCGGGCGCCGCCCGGCGCCGCCGGAAACACCGCCTCGAAGCGGAAGCGGGCGCCGGGGCCGTCCGGCCGGTCGCCCACAGCGACCTTGCCGCCCATGGCCGTCGCCAGCTTGCGCACCACCGCGAGACCCAGCCCCGCGCCGCCGAAGCGGCTGGCGTCGGAGGCGTCGACGTGGCCGAACTCCTCGAAGATGCGTTCACGCGCCTCGGGCGGCACCCCGGGCCCGGTGTCGTCGACGATGAAGGCCAGCTTCGGCGCGCGTCCGGAGCCGCCGGCGCGCTCGACGGTGATCCGCACACCCCCGGTTTCGGTGAATTTGACCGCGTTGCCGGCCAGGTTGAACAGCACCTGGCGCAGGCGGCCCTCGTCGGCCAGCACGTCGGGCGCGTCGGCGGCCACCGACCACGCCACTTCAAGCCCCTTGTCGTGCGCCTTCGGACTGAGCAGTTCGGCCACGCCGCGCACCAGCGATTCCAGGCAGACGGGCGCCGCATCGAATTCCAGCTTGCCGGCCTCCAGGCGGGCGTAGTCGAGCAGGTCGTTGACCAGCCCGAGCAGGTGCTCGGCCGAGGTGCGGGCGCTGTCGAGATAGGCCCGCTGGGCGCCGTCGAGGCGGGTGCGTTGCAGCAGGCCGAGCATGCCGATGACGCCGTTGAGCGGCGTGCGCATTTCGTGGCTCATCAGGCGCAGGAACTGCTGCTCCGCCGGGGGCTCGGCCGACCGTTCCGTGGTCTCGTCGCCGGTTCGCCGTCGCGCCATGCCCACCTCCGTCTCCGCAGGGTGGCGACAATCCCTTAAGGCCGGCTCAACCGGTCCGGTTAAGCAATCGTCGATGGCGCCGCAGCTCACCAGGCGGGGATCGATCCGGCCGGGGCTTGCCGGCGTTCCGTCTCCGCGGCCGGGGGCGGCCGGTAGATCAGCGCCTCGGCCACGTGGCGGCGCAGCACCCCGTCCGAGCCGTCGAGATCGGCGATGGTGCGCGCCAGCCTGAGCGTCCGGGTCCAGCCGCGGGCGGTCAGGCCGCCGGCCTCGCCCGCCCGCATCAGCAGGGCGCGCCCCGGTTCGTCGGGCGTGGCGAAGCGCTCCAGCGCCTCGCCGGAGACGCGGGCGTTGACGGTCTGGTCCCAGCCCGCCTCGGGGTCCAGGGCCGCCGACCGCAGCCGCCCGGCCTGCATGGCCCGCGCGGTCGCCACCCGGGCCGCCGCCTCGGCGGTGCCCTCCGCCGGCGCGGGCAGGGCCATGTCGGAGGCGGTGACCGGCGGCGTCTCGACGGTCAGGTCGATGCGGTCGAACATCGGACCGGAGATGCGGTTGCGGTAGTCGCGCTGGCAGCGCGGAGCCTTGCCGCAGGCGCCCTTGCCCGGCCCGCCGACGCCGCAGCGGCAGGGGTTCATCGCCGCCACCAGCTGGAAACGGGCCGGGTAGCGGACATGGGCGTTGGCCCGGGCGACGACGATCTCGCCGGTCTCCAGCGGCTGGCGCAGCGAGTCGAGCGCCTGGGCGCTGTACTCGGGCAGTTCGTCGAGGAACAGCACGCCGTTGTGCGCCAGCGAGGCCTCGCCCGGCCGGGCCCGCAGGCCGCCGCCGGTCAGGGCGGCCATGGAGGCGGAGTGGTGCGGACTGCGGAACGGCCGGTCGCGGGTCAGGGCGCCCCGCTCGATCAGCCCCGCCACGGACCAGACCATGGAGGTCTCGAGCAACTCCTTCGAGGTCAGCGGCGGCAGCAGGCCGGGCAGACGCGCCGCCATCATCGACTTGCCCGAGCCCGGCGGGCCGATGAACAGCAGGTTGTGGCCGCCGGCGGCGGCGATCTCCAGCGCCCTCTTGGCGCTCTCCTGCCCCTTGACCTCTCGCAGGTCCGGGACCCGCTCGCCGGAGCGCAGCGCGCCCGGTTCGGGGCGGCGCAGGACGGTGGTTCCCTTGAAGTGGTTGACCAGGCCGATCAGCGAGCGGGGGGCCAGCACCGGGGCGTCTCCCGCCCAGGCTGCTTCGGGGCCGTTGGCTTCGGGACAGATCAGGCCCAGCCCCATGGCGTCGGCCGCCACCGCCGCCGGCAGGGCTCCGCCGACCGGGGCGATCTGTCCGTCCAGCCCCAGCTCCCCCACCGCGGCCCAGCCCGACAGGGCGTCCGGCGGGATCACCCCCATCGAGGCCAGTAGGGCCAGGGCGATCGGCAGGTCGAAATGGCTGCCTTCCTTGGGCAGGTCGGCGGGGGCGAGGTTGGCGATGATCCGCATCGACGGCAGCGCCAGCCCGATGCCGGCGAAGGCGCCGCGCACCCGCTCGCGGCTCTCGGCCACCGCCTTGTCGGCGAGGCCGACGATGGTGAAGGACGGCTGGTCCGCCGACAGTTGCTGGACCTGCACGTCCACCCGCCGGGCGTCGACGCCCTCGAACGCGACTGTCACCACGCTGGCGTGCATGGCTCCCTCCCGTCATCCGGAAGAGAACAAAACACGAACCCGGGGCGGGTGCAAGACCGATGTTACGCGGTGCGCTTGCGCTCGATCACGTCCCACATCAGCGCCGCGGCGTCGACGCCGGTGAAGCGCTTCAGCTGCTGGGCACCGGTGGGCGAGGTGACGTTGATCTCGGTCAGGAAGTCGCCGATGACGTCGATGCCGACGAAGATCAGGCCGCGGTCCTTCAGCGTCGGCCCGATAGCGGCGCAGATCTCGCGGTCGCGGTCGGTCAGCTCGACCGGGGCGGCGACGCCGCCGACGCGCAGGTTGGAGCGCACCGCCCCCGCGGCCGGGATGCGGTTGATGGCGCCGACCGGCTCTCCGTCGATCAGGATGATGCGCTTGTCGCCCTTCGAGACCGCGGGCACGAATTTCTGGATCACCAGCGGGTCGCGGCTGGCGGCGGCGTGAATCTCGACCAGGGCGCCGAGGTTGGGATCCTCCGCCTTCAGCCGCACCACGCCCGACCCCGCCGCCCCGTGCAGGGGCTTCAGCACCACGTCGCCGTGGCGCACGTGGAAGTCGTCGAGGGCGACGGGGTCGGCGCTGATCAGGGTCGGGGGCTGCAGCCCGGGGAAGCGGGTGGCGAGCAGCTTCTCCGGCGCCGAACGGACCTCGGCCGGATCGTTCACCACCAAGGTGTGCGGGTGCACCGTCTCCAGCAGGTAGGTGGCGGTGACGTAGGCCATGTCGAACGGCGGATCCTGACGCATCAGGATCACGTCGACATCCGAACCCAGATCCAGCTTCTCCCAGTCGCCGAAGACGACATGATCGCCCCGCTGCTGGCGCAGGGTCACCGGGCGGGCGCGGCAGAACAGCCGGCCGTCCTCCAGCGCCAGGGTGCGGAAGTCGTAGACCCACAACGGATAGCCGCGGTTCTGGGCCTCCATCGCCTGCAGCCAGGTGGTGTCGGATTCGATGTCGACGCCCTCTATGGGGTCCATCTGGATCGCGACTCTGAGCATCGGGCGTTCCTGCGTTTGACCAGCTTGGCTAATGGGCGCCGCGGCGGGGCGGCGCAAGGTCAGTTCAGCTGCAGCCGAACACGATCCATCGACAGTTTCCGCTGCGTCTCGGCCGGATCGTCGAGGGTGCGCGCGCGCGACAGGGCCTCCAGCGCCCCGGCCAGCGCCCCCTGCTTTTCGCGCGCCGAGGCCACGTCCAGCCACGGGCGGTGGTCGTCGGGATCGAGCAGAGCCCGGCGCAGGGCGGAGCGCTCGGCGCCCTCGTAGTCGCCGGCCCGCAGGGCGCGGGTGAACAGCACGTTCTGCAGCCGGATCAGCGCCTGTCGCTCGGTGACCGGCGCCATCAGCACGTCCAGCCGGTCGGCGACGTGCGGGGTCAGGCCGGCCCGCAGGGCCCGGCGGGTCAGCTCGGACGGCAGCACCAGCCGCCCCTGGCTGAACGGATCCAGCGCCACCGGGCCCTCCGGGGTTTCGACGCGGACCAGGAAATGGCCGGGGAAGTCGACGCCCTGCGCCTTCACCCCCGCCCGTCGCGCGGCGTCGAGGTAGAAGACCGACAGAGCCGCGGAGAGCCCGCGGCGGCGCTCGGCGACGTCGATGACGTCGGTGTTGCCGGGGTGGTCGTAGTTGAGCAGGTCGCCGTTCAGTCGGAGGTCGGCGGCCATGGTCTCGGCCAGGGCCTCGTCCGGGCTTTCGCCGCCGATGCGCTCCGCCAGCCGCTCGGCGGCGTTGCGGGCGAGCACCCGCACCGGCTCGGGATCGCGGAACGGATAGTCGTGGATGGCGCAGGCGATCGCCGCCTCCAGCAGCGGGAAACCGGCGTCCCCGGCCTGTCCGGCCTCGGTCAGCACCGTCTCTGCGTCTTCGCGCGTCATGTCCGCTCCGGACCGGTCACGCCCCGACGATGACGCGGAAATCGCCCGGGGGCCAGCGCCACAATATCGATTCTCAACCTGTGGCCCGCCAGGGCCGGCCGTTGGCGGAGCACCGCGCGGCCGGCGGCGAGCAGACGCTCGTGCTGCGCCGGCCTGAGGGCGGCGAGGGCGAGCGCGAGCGTCGCCCGGCGCTTGACCTCGACCACCGCCAGGGTGCGGCCGCGGCGGGCGAGGATGTCGATCTCGCCGGCCCGGGTCTTCAGCCGGAAGCCGAGGATCTGGTAGCCGCGCAGCATCAGGAAGGCGGCCGCCAGCCATTCCGAGCGGTGGCCCAGCCGGTGCGACAGGGCCCCCAGCGCCACCCGCCACGGGCGGCGCGCGCGGGCGACCCGGACCGGCCTGAGGCGCGGCGCGGGCCGGGCGGCGCTCACCGGCCCTGCAACTCCAGCGCCCGGCGGTACAGCGGCTTGCGGGGCAGGCCGAGCGCCTTCGAGACCTCGGCCGCGGCCTCGCCCGGCGGCAGGCGGGTGAGGGCCTCGGACAGGGCGGCGTCGGCGTCCGCCGCGGAGGCGATCTCCGCCGCGCCGGGACCGACGACGATCACGATCTCGCCCTTGGGCGACTGGCAGCGCGGGTCGGCGGCGAGCTCCGGCAGGCTGCCCCGCACGCACTCCTCGTAGAGCTTGGTCAGCTCGCGGGCGACGGCGGCGGGGCGGGGCCCGAGCACGGCCGCCATGTCGGCGAGGCTGTCGGCCAGCCGCGGGCCGCTCTCGAAGAAGACCAGCGTCTGCCGTCCGGGGCGGAGCTCCTCCAGCGCTGCGCGACGGGCGCCGGACTTCGGCGGCAGGAAGCCGGCGAACAGCACGCGGTCGGCGGGCAGCCCCGCGATGCACAGGGCGGCCAGCAGGCTGGAGGCCCCGGGCACCGGGTGCACCGGCAGGCCCTCGGCGATGGCGGCGCGGGCGACCACGAAGCCGGGATCCGAAACCATGGGCGTCCCCGCGTCGGAGACGAGGGCGACCACCGCCCCGTCCTTCAGGCGTTCGATCGCCAGTTCGGCGGCGCGGGCCGCGGCGTGGTCGTCGCAGCGCTCCAGCTTCGCCTTGAGGCCGTAGGCCGACAGCAGCTTGGCCGTGACGCGCGTGTCCTCGGCCAGCACCAGGTCGGCCGCGGCGAGAACGTCGAGGGCGCGCAGGGTCATGTCGCGCAGGTTCCCGATCGGCGTGGCCACCAGATACAGGCCCGGCTCCACCGGACGCGGCGGCGGAACGGCGGGCGGGAAGGCGGCGGGCTCGGACATCGGGCGGACCGTGCCAGCGGCGGGTAACTGGCTCAACCCCTTGCGACGGCCCCCACAGGAACAGGTGCCGTAGCCGCGAGGATGCCAATGACCGGCGCCGTTACGGCCGAGATCAGGAGGGCTCCCTTGACCCATCCGGGCCCGAGCAGACCGCCCGCCAGATCGAGGATGGCAGCGGTCGCGAGGAAGAGGCTCGCGGTCGACGCCGACCAGGTGAGGAACCTGAACCATGGAGGACTGCGCGGAGTTCGATGCAGCAGCAGCCGTACGACCCCGTAGCAGATCACCACGACCGCGGCTGACGCCAGTCCGTTCACGGCGGCATGCCTCGCTCTCCAGACGGTTTCCGCGGCGCTCCACGGCAGGGGATAGAGGGATGCATCCCACCCGAGCCGGCCCGCCGTCACGGCGCCTAAAATGATGACGCCCAGCCTTGGCAGGGAAATGGCCGTCGAAAGTCGGTAAAGGGCCAGGCCTGCAACGAACGCGCCGGCCAGTCCCGGCCCGCCATAGCCAAACAGGAACTGCGGCCAGAACGGAAGGTCGATATCGAAGGCGGGATAGTCGATCTGAGGCGTCCCCAAGTATGGGGCGACGTCAACGACAGTGCTGATAGCGTGAAGGCCGACGACGATCAGGAACGTCGCTCCGGCACGTCCGAGCCAAAGCCATACGACCCTCGTGCGCTTCTGCTCGTCCATACGGGCCTCCCTTCGCTCACCGCTATTACGCCAGCAGCGCCTTCAGCACACCGTCCAGCACCGGGCGGCCGCGGGTCGTGGCGGCGACGCGGCCGCCCCGGCGGGCGAGGAAGCCGTCGGCCAGAAGGTCCGCGAGCGGCGAACGATCCGGACTACGGCCCAGCGTCTCAAGATCGGCCAGCGCCGCACCCTCCACGGTGCGCAGGCCGAGCAGCACCCGCTCCTCGGCGGCCTCGGCCGGCGACAGGGCCGTTCGCTCGCTCCACGGCGTCCCGGCCGCGACGCCGGCGATGTAGTTGGCGATGCCCCGGCAGGCGACGGTGGCGGTTCGCGTCCCGTCGAGGGTCAGGCGCCCATGGGCGCCGGGACCGACGCCGAGATAGTCGCCGCCGCGCCAGACGTGGAGGTTGTGGGCCGACCGGGCGGCGATCCCGCGGGCGTGATTGGAGACCTCGTAGGCCTCGAAGCCGGCGGCCTCGAGCACCGCCTGGGTGGCCTCGTACAGGGCGGCGGCCAGGTCCTCGTCGGGCGGGACCAGGGTTCCTCGCCGGAAGGCGCGGCCGAAGGCGGTCTCGGGCTCGATGGTCAGCTGATACGGCGAGACGTGCTCGAAGCCGAGGTCCAGCGCCTCGCGCAGCTCGGCGGTCCAGGCGGCGACGCTCTGGCCGGGGCGGGCGTAGATCAGGTCGATGGACAGGCGGGGGAAGGCCCGCGCGGCCACGGCGACCGCGCGCCGGGCCTCGTCGGCCGAGTGGTTGCGGCCGAGACGGGTCAGGGCGGCGTCGTCCAGCGCCTGCACGCCCATCGACAGGCGGTTGACCCCTGCGGCGGCCAGCGCCGCGAACCGGTCGGCCTCGGCGTCGGTTGGGTTGGCCTCGAGGCTGATCTCGATGTCGCCCGCGGGCGGAAAGAGGGCGCGGGCCCGGTCGATGACGGCCGCGACGGCCGCCGGGTCCATCAGCGAGGGCGTGCCGCCGCCGAAGAAGATCGAGGCCAGTCGGCGCGGACCGGCCAGCGCCGCCTGGGCCTCAAGGTCGTCGAGAATCGCCGCGACCAGCGCCGCCTGCTCCTCCGCCCGCCCCCGATCGCGCACCACGTTGAAGTCGCAGTAGGGGCAGATGCGGCTGCAGTACGGCCAGTGGACGTAAAGGGCGACGTCGCTGGCGGGACCGGGAGCCGGGTCAGTCAATCAGCGCCGCCTTCAGCCTGGCGAACGCTCGCGCGCGGTGGCTGATCGAATCCTTCAGCGCCGGGTCCATCTCGCCGAAGGTCTCGCCGTAGCCCTCGGGGATGAAGATCGGATCGTAGCCGAAGCCGCGATCGCCGCGCGGGGGAAAGGTCAGGGTTCCGTCGACCCGGCCCTCGACCACCACGGCCGGGCCGTCGGGCCAGGCCACCGCCAGGGCCGAGGTGAACCACGCCCGCCGGTCGTCCGAGCCGGTCTCCTCCAGCCGCTCCTCGACGCGGCGCATGGCGAAGGCGAAGTCCTTGTCCGGGCCGGCCCAGCGCGCGGAGAAGATGCCCGGCGCTCCGCCCAGCGCCGCTACCGACAGACCCGAGTCGTCCGCCAGCGCCACCTCGCCGGAACGCTCGGCGGCGTGCCGCGCCTTGAGCAGGGCGTTGCCGGCGAAGGTGCTCTCGGTTTCGTCGGGCTCGGGAAGATTCAGGCTGCCGGCGGTGACCACCGCGTAATGTCCGTCCAGCAGCGCTTCGATCTCGCGCGCCTTGCCCGGGTTGTGGGTCGCGGCCACGAGCCGCATCCCTCTGACAAGCTTCAACATTCTGGCCTCAGGCGTCGCTGTTACGTTTCATTGCACAAGTTTAATATCGTTAAACGATATGTAACGTGATTTCCGGCGGGGCAGAGCCTATCTATTATCCCAAGAACGGAGGCCGCACCGTTCCTTGATCCAAGGCAAAGCCGGACGATCATTGCAGCGGTAACGGACAACCGGGGCAAAAACGCCCCTTCTCAGGACTGACGGAGAAAGACTATGGACACCATGAACGCTTCCTACTTCATCGAAAAGGTCGGCCACGGCATTCTGAACGCCTTCCTGCTCGCCGCCATGCCGACCGCCCTGGTCGCCACCATCGTCCAGTTCCTGTGATCATCCTTCTGGCGATCGCAGGAGCTTTGACGATCTGCATGACAACCGCGATGAATAAGACCGCGCGAGGGTTCGCCGGACCCCGCGCGGCGATCGCGCCCCGACTTCCGGCCTGAAAGGCCACGCGCCCATGCGCTTCCCGAAGACGCCATCGCTCGGGATCCGCCTGCCTGTCGTCCGGACCGCCGCCCTCCCGGCGCTGGGGCCCGGACCCATCACCCGCCTGCTCGGCGTCGCCCTCGGGGCGGCCTTCTGGGCCCTGGTGATCGCCACCTGCGCGGTCGTCCTGGCCTTCATCTTCACCACATTTGTGCCGCTCGGCCCGCTCGGCCTGACCGTCACCGCCGGCGACGAGGGCACCAGCGTGCCCGTGCCGCGCGCCTATGTCCTGTTCGCCCTGGGCGCCATCATCGCCTACCTCGGCGGCTTCGCGCTGATCCTGCGCAATCTCAGGGCCATGGTGCACACTCTGCGGATCGGCGATCCCTTCCATCCCGACAACGTCAGCCGCCTCAAGCAGATCGGCCTGACCCTGGCCACGGTCACCGGCGGCGCCTGGGTCGGCCAGACGCTGGTGTCGCGGCTGGTGCGCGGGGCGCTGGAGCCGCCCAGCCTGTTCGATCTGGTCACCCCGACCTTCTCGGTGCTGGTGGTCTTCGTGCTCGCCCAGGTGTTCCGCGAAGGCGCCCGGCTGCGCCGCGAATCCGAACTCACCATCTGAGCCGCCGCCTTCCCGACCCGCCCGGCGCCGGTATAGAGAGCTCTTCATGGCCATACGCGTCCAGCTCGACCGCATCCTTCTCGAACGCCGCATGTCGCTCACCGAGCTGGCGGACCGCGTCGGCGTGACGCTGGCGAACCTGTCGATCCTGAAAACCGGCAAGGCGCGGGCGATCCGCTTCACCACGCTCGACGCCCTGTGTCGCGAGCTGAACTGCCAGCCCGGCGACCTGCTGGTCTGGGCGCCCGGCCCGCAGGATCCCGGCTCCGACGAGGACCCCGACGGGAACGACCCGGGCTCGAAATGAGCCGTCGCGACGACCTCACGCCGGAGGATCGCCGCATCTGGGCCCGGGTGACCGGCACGGTCACGCCGGCGAAACCGAAGAAGGCCGCCCGCATCGCCGTCGCCAGGCCGGGCGAGGCCCCGCCCGTTCCGCGAACGGTCGCGCCTGCGGCGAAGGCGTCGACCCGTCCCGCGCCGGCGCCGGCCCCGACGCCCGCCGCTCTCTCCCCGCCCCGGCGCGTCCGCGGCCATCCAGAGGAACTGGAGCCGCGTCGGCAGCGCCGCCTGTCGCGCGAGCGCGATCCGATCGAGGCCCGGATCGACCTGCATGGCTACGGCCGCTTCCAGGCCCAGGACGCCCTGACCGCCTTCCTGCTGGGGGCGCAGGCGCGGGGCTATCGGGCGGTGCTGGTCATCACGGGGCAGGGCCGCCGCGGCGGTTCGGGGGTCATCCGCGCCTCGGTCCACGAATGGCTGCAGGCGCCGGCGCTGCGCGGCGTGGTCTCGGGCTTCGCTCCCGCCGCTCGCCACCACGGCGGCGACGGGGCGCTCTACGTGACGATCAGGCGGGGATGAGCCTCAGCCCCGCGTCCCGGGCCAGCGTCTCGAGCGACGTCATCGGCCGCGGGCCCCAGTGGGCGATGACCTCGGCCGCGGCCAGCGAGCCAAGCTTGCCGGCGTCCTCCAGCGACAGGCCGCGCGCGAGGCCGAGCAGGAAGCCGGCGGCGTACTGATCGCCGGCGCCGGTGGTGTCGACCACCTTGTCCACGGGGCAGGCCGCGACCTCGACCCGCTCGGCGCCGCCGCTTCCGAACACCACCGAGCCCTTCGGCCCGCGGGTGACGGCGGCGACGTCGACGATGCGGCCGAGGTGGGCGGCGGCCTGGTCGAAGTCCTCGGTCTCGAACAGGGCGTGAAGTTCCGCCTCGTTGGCGAGGACGATGTCGGCCGAGGCCTCGATGAAGGCCAGCAGCTCGGCGCGCCAGCGGTGGACCACGAAGCTGTCCGACAGGGTGATGGCCACCTTGCGCCCGGCCGCGTGGGCGGCGGCGGCGGCGGCCTCGAAGGCGGCCCGGGCCGGGGCCGGGTCGAACAGGTAGCCCTCGAGGTAGACGATCTCCGAGGCCCCGATCAGGTCGGCGTCGATGTCGGCGACGGTCAGCTGGTTGGCGGCGCCGAGGAAGGTGCACATGGTGCGCTGGCCGTCCGGGGTGACGTTGATCATGCACACTCCGGTAGCGTGGCCCGAGGCGGCGCCGTCGTGCAGCGGCGGGGTGGCGAAGTGGACGCCGACGGCGTGGATGTCGTGGGTGAAGACCCCGCCCAGCTGGTCGTCAGCCACCTTGCCGATGTAGGCGGCGCGTCCGCCGAAGCTGCCGACGCCGGCCACGGTGTTGCCGGCCGAACCGCCCGAGGCCTCGACCCCCGCCGCCATGGCGGCGTAGAGGGCGGCGCTGCGGTCAGCGTCGACCAGCTGCATCGAGCCGGGGGTCAGCCCCTGGGCCTTGAGGAAGGCGGGTTCGCACGGGGCGAGGACATCGACGATGGCGTTGCCGACGGCGCAGACGTCGAAGGCGGCGGGCGGAGCGGACTGGGTCATGGCGCGCCCTTAGCGGCTGCGGCGGGCCCGCGCCAGCCTTTCCGCTGGACATATAACGATGCCCTTATATGGCAGGACGACCTCAACCGGAGCCCGCCGTGACCGAGATCGCCGTCCTCACCCCCGACCCTGCCGACCCGTCCTTCGCCGGCCAGTGGTCCGGCGTGCTGGAGCGGCTGGCGGCGGCGCTGGCCGGGGCCGGGATCACCGCGCGGCCGACGCCCTGGACGGCGCATGTGACGGACGCCGCGGGGCTTGCCGGCTTTCCGCTGGTGCTGCCGGTCATCGCCTGGGGCTATCACCGCGACCACGCCCGCTGGATGCAGGCCTGCGCGACCTGGGAGGCGGCCGGGGTGCGGATGCTGAACCCGCCGTCGGTGCTGGCGTGGAATTCCGACAAGGCCTACCTCGGCCGGCTGGCCGACCGGGCCGTGGCCGTCCCTGAGACGATCTGGGCCGAAGGGGTGGCCCAGGCCGACGTCGACGCCGCCTTCGACCGCCTCGGGACCGACACCGTGATCGTGAAGCCGCGCGTGTCCGGCGGGGCGTGGAAGACCCTGCGCCTGTCGCGCGGCGACCGGCTGGCCGACGCGCCGGAGGGGCCGGCCATGATCCAGCCCTACCTGCCGTCGATCGAGAGCGAGGGCGAGACCAGCCTGCTGTTCTTCGGCGGTGCGCTCAGCCACGTCGTGAACAAGCGGCCGGTACAGGGCGACTTCCGCATCCAGACCCAGTTCGGCGGCCGCTACGTCGCCCTGCCGGAGCCGCCGGCGGGGGCGCTGGAGCTGGCCGAACGCACCCTCGCCGCCATCGACGAGGACCTGCTCTACGCGCGCATCGACATGGCGCAGGGGCCCGACGGCGGCTGGCGGCTGATGGAGGCGGAGCTGATCGAGCCGGACTTCTACCTCGGCGCGGCGCCGGAGGGCGGGGCGCGGTTCGCGGCGGCGGTCAAGGCGCGCCTCTAGGCCGCCTCCCCCAGCGCCTGCAATCCGGCCCGCGAGGGGCACAGGTCGGCGATCGCGCAGGCGCTGCACTTCGGCCGGCGCGCCGTGCAGACGTAGCGGCCGTGCAGGATCAGCCAGTGGTGGGCCTTGGGCAGCCAGGCCTCCGGCACGACCTCGTGCAGCTGGGCCTCTACCTTGTCGGGCGTGGCGGCGTTGGCGAGGCCGAGACGGTGCGAGACGCGGAACACGTGGGTGTCCACCGCGATGGCGGGCTCGACGCCGAGCTCGTTGAGCACCACGCTGGCGGTCTTGCGCCCCACGCCCGGCAGGGCCTGCAGCGCCTCGCGGGTCAGCGGAACCTCGCCGCCGTGCTGTTCGAGGACGATGCGGCTCAGCGCGATGACGTTCCTCGCCTTGTTCCGGTACAGGCCGATCGAGGCGATGAAGGGGATCAGCCCCGCCTCGCCCAGCGCCAGCATCTTCTCCGGCGTGTCGGCGACGGCGAACAGCTTCGCGGTGGCCTTGTTGACCGCGACGTCGGTGGCCTGGGCCGAAAGGGCGACGGCGACCACGAAGGTGAAGGGGTTGGTGTAGTTCAGCTCCGTCTTCGGGTCCGGCATGACGCCGGACAGGCGGGCGAAGATCGCCTCCACCCGGTCCTCGTCCGGCGGCCAGCGCAGCACCGGGACCATGGGCCCGGTCAGGACGGCGGGACGTTCCGGGGCGACGGATCTCGCGCGGGCCTTGGGCGGTCTCATCCCTCCTCGTCGCCGGGGCCCGGCGCCGGGTCAAGGCCGAGCGCCGCCAGCGCCTGCCGCGCCGCCCGCTCCCCCTCCAGCCACGCCCCGTGGGTCGTGCCGTAGAAGTCGGGCGAGGTCGCCTCGCCGGCGAGGAAGATGCGGTTCTCGACCGGCCGGGCGAGGCGGGCGCGGGCGTCCCCGGCGCCGGGACGGGCGTGGGAATAGGCGCCGCGCGACCACGGGTCCGCCCCCCACATGGACACGGCGACCGGTTCGAGGCGCCGGCGCATGTTCGAGCCGAGCAGGTTCGCCAGTTCGTCGGCGGCGAAGGCGGCGAAGGCGGCTTCGCCCTCGGCCTCGAGGGCGCGGGCGAGGTCGGCGCTGAACCAGGCCTCGATCATCGGGCGGCCGAAGGGACGCAGATGATAGCCGCCGGTCTCCGCCGTATCGTTTCGTCCCCACAGCTGGCTGTCGGGCGGGAAGTCCTCGGCCCCGGTCACCGCGAGGTGCAGCTTGGAGGCGAGGCCCAGCGGCAGGTCGGCGGCGGCCTCGATGAGGTCCGGCAGCGGCGGGTCGAAGCGCAGGGCGCCGGCGGCGATCAGGTCGGTCGGCGCGGTGACGATCGCGGCCCGCGCCTCGACCACGCCCCGCGCCGTCTCCAGCCGCAGGACGGAACCGGAGCGGTCGATGCGGCTGACCGGACAGCCGGTCGCGACCGGCAGGCCGGAGCCGAGCCGCGCGATCAGCGTCCCGTAGCCCTCGACCCCCCGCCAGTTCACGTCCGTGTCGCGGTAGGCGGCGTAGTCGCGGATCGACACCTCGGCGAAACGGGCGCCGTTCAGCGCGCCGGAGATGGCGTCCATGCGCGGGTTCCAGCGGCAGCCGGGCTCGAAAAGGGCCGAGGCCGGCCCCTCCTCGCCGCGGGCGGCGGCCTCTTCCAGCCGCGCCTCGAAGGCCGCGAAGGCCGCCCGGAACTCCGCCTGCTCGGCCGGGGTCATCTCGTGATCGAAGGCCTGGCGCTCCCAGGGCGGCGGGGTGCGGTCGAGGGTCAGGCCCTGCGGTTCGGCGAGGGCGGCGAGCGGGTTCTCGTCCGCCGAGTGCAGCCAGCCGCAGCCCATGTCGAGCGGGAAGCCTGCCGCCTGCAGGGTGAAGGCGCGGCCGCCGACGCGGTCGCGGGCCTCCAGCACGGCCACGGCGAGGCCGCGGCCGCGCAGGGCGCGGGCGGCGGCGACGCCGGCG
The DNA here is from genome assembly GCA_001794825.1 of Caulobacterales bacterium RIFCSPHIGHO2_01_FULL_70_19. Taxonomy (GTDB): domain Bacteria; phylum Pseudomonadota; class Alphaproteobacteria; order Caulobacterales; family Caulobacteraceae; genus Brevundimonas. The sequence goes on from MGLK01000042.1 coordinate 280,736, forward strand.
GGGCCGGCGCCGATGACGGCGATGTCGAGGGCGGCGGGGAGGCTGTCGGTCATGGGTCGCTAACGCGCTGAAACATGACGTGTCGTCCGACGAGAGCAAGCCGGTTGATTTATGGACGAGACTGTCCATTTTAACGCCCGTTCTCTCCCCGATCGAGCGTGTCCATGAATCCTGTCCTCAAGAAGCGTCTGCCCCTGATCGTCGCCGCCGTGGTCGGCCTCGCCCTGCTGGTGGGCGGTTTCTTCTGGTGGCAGGGCAAGCAGCGCTGGGAGGCGACCGACAACGCCTTCGTCCAGGCCGACACCACCGAGGTCAGCCCGCAGATTGAGGGCTATGTCGTCGAGGTGCTGGTCGGCGACAACCAGCGGGTCGAGGCGGGGCAGGTGCTGCTGCGTCTGGACGACGCCGACGCCCGGGCGGAGCTCGCCGAGGCGGAGGCCAACCTGGCGGCGCTCAAGGCCGGGGTGCGCAACGTCGACGCTCGCGCCGCCCAGGAGCAGGCGCTGATCGCCGCCCGGGCGGCGGCGGTGAGCCAGGCCGAGGCCCAGGCCGAACTGGCGGCGCAACAGGTGGACCGCTACGGCCGGCTGGCCGCGCAGGGCTGGGTGTCCGAACAGCGCATCGAGACCGAGCGGGCCGGGGTGCGGACCGCCCGCGCCTCGGTGGCCGAGGCGCAGGCGGCGCTGGCCGCCGAGCAGCGCGCCGCCGGGGTGCTGGGCTCGACCCGCAGCCAGTCGCTGGCCTCCGTCGAACAGGCCCGGGCGGCGGTCGAACGCGCCCGCATCCGGCTGGACCGGACGGTGATCCGCGCCCCGGTGGCCGGCGTGGTCGGCGCCCGCGGCGTGCGCGTCGGCCAGTACGTGCGGCCCGGCGGAGCGGTGCTGTCGATCGTGCCGCTGGGCGACGCCTATGTGGTGGCCAACTTCAAGGAGACCCAGCTGGACCGGCTGCGCCTCGGCCAGGCGGTCGAGATCGAGGCCGACGCCTTCCCCGGACGGACCCTGTCCGGCCGGATCGACAGCTTCGCCCCGGCCACGGGTTCTGAGTTCGCCCTGATCCCGATCGAGAACGCCACCGGCAACTTCACCAAGATCACCCAGCGGGTGCCGGTGCGGATCCGCATCGAGGGCGCGGACGCCGCCGCCCTGCGGCCCGGCCTGTCGGTCGAGGTCAGGGTCGACCTGAAGAGCCGCGGCGGCCCGAGCTTCGCCGAGGCCGCGATCGCGCCGGTGCGCACCGCGGATCTCGGCGCGGGCGCCGGCCGGTGACCGCAGCCGCCCCCGCCGTCGCTGCGGCCGGCGACCGGCCGGAGATCAACTGGACCGCCCTGCTGCTCGGCTTCGCCGGCATGGTCATCGGCCAGTTCATGGCCATCCTTGACATCCAGATCGTGGCCTCGTCCCTGCCGCAGATCCAGGCGGGGGTCGGGGCCTCGGCCGACGAGATCAGCTGGATCCAGACCGCCTACCTGATCCCCGAGGTGGTGATGATCCCGTTGTCGGGCTACCTGTCGCGGCTGTGGGGGACCCGCAACGTCTTCCTCGTGTCCTGCGCCGGCTTCATGCTGATGAGCGTGGCCACCGGTCTGTCGTCGTCGATCGAGGCGATGATCGTGTTCCGCGCCCTGCAGGGCTTTGTCGGCGGGGCGATGATCCCGACCGTCTTCGCCGTCGCCTTCACCGCCTTTCCGCCCGAGAAGCGGGTCACCGCCAGCGTGGTCATGGGCCTGATCGTCACCCTGGCGCCGACCATCGGCCCGACCCTGGGCGGCCACCTGACCGAGTGGCTCGACTGGCGCTGGCTGTTCTTCATCAACGTGCCGCCCGGGCTGGCGGTGCTGTTCCTCGTCGCCCGATACGCCGACTTCGACAGGGGCGATCCGTCGCTGGCGCGCGGCTTCGACTGGTGGGGTCTGGGCCTGATGGCCGTGTTCCTGATGAGCCTCCAGTTCGTGCTGGAGGAAGGGGCGAAGAACGACTGGTTCGCCGACGACCTGATCCTGCTGCTGGCGGTCACCGCCGCGGTGACCGGGCCCGCCTTCGTGTGGCGGGCGCTGAGCTACCGCAACCCGATCGTCGAGCTGCGCGCCTTCGCCAACCGCAACTTCATGGTCGGGGTGGTGATGACCTTCACCGTCGGGGCGGCCCTGTTCGGCGGCACCTTCCTGATGCCGCTGTTCCTGTCGCGGGTGCGCGGCTATTCGGCGGCCGAGGTGGGCACCACCATGGTCGTCTCGGGCCTGGCGATGTTCGCCACCGGCCCGTTCGCCGGGCGGCTGGTGCGCAAGCTGGACGCCCGCGTGCTGATGTTCGGCGGCTTCATGCTGTGCGCCTGGGGCATGTGGGACGCCCACGCCCTGACCTCGGAATGGGGCTTCTGGGAGCTGGCCGGGGTGCAGGCCCTGCGCGGGGCCGGGGTCATGCTGGCCATGATCGCGGCCCAGCAGGTGACCATGTCGACCCTGCCGCCGCACATGGTCAAGAACGCCTCCGGCCTGGTGAATCTGAGCCGCAACGTCGGCGGCGCCTTCGGGCTCGCCCTGCTCAACACCTCGCTGACGCACAATACGGCGCTGCACATGAACGAGCTGACCCAGGCCATCCCGACCTCCGACGCCGGCATGCAGGATCTGCTGACGGGCCTGCAGGCGCGGTTCGCCGGGTCGATGGACCCGGCCGGGGCGGCGATGAAGGCGGTCTACGGCATGCTGGAGCGGCAGGCGACGACGCTGGCCTTCGGCGACGCCTTCGCCATGCTGGCCATCGCCTGCGGCTTCGCGGCCTTCGTCACCCTGCTATCGAAACCGGTGAGGACCGCCCCTCCGATGACGGACGCCCACTGATGCCTCGCAGCCCCGGCCAGATCGACGAGAGCAAGACCGAGGCGATCCTCGACGCCGCGCTCGTCCTGTTCCAGGAAATGGGCGCGCGCGCCTCGATGGAGGCGATCGCCCGTCGCGCCGGGGTCTCGCGTCAGACCCTGTACAACCGCTTCCCGTCCAAGGTGGAGATCGGCCGTGCGCTGGCGGCGCGGCGTTCGGATGCGGTCAGCGCGCCCCTGCGCGAAGGCGGGGGACCGGAGGCGGTGCTGACCGCCGTCGCCTCAACCCTGCTGGAGAAGCTGTGCGCGCCGGAGGGCGGCGGCTCGATGCGCGGCGTCGCCCTGATGTCGCCGGAGGCGCCGGAGCTGACGCGGGCGATCTACGAGGCAGGGCCGGCCGAGGGGCTGCGCCGACTGTCGGCGTGGCTGGCGGCGCAGGATCGGGCCGGCGCGCTGTCGATCCCCGACCCGGACGCGGCGGCCGAAATGTTCTCCGGCATGGTGCTGGGCCACGGGCATCTGCGCAGCCTGCTGGGGTTGCCGCACCCGCCGTTCGACAGGTCGGCGCGGGCGGCCGAGGCGGCGCGGCGCTTCCTGCGCGCCTTCGCCCCCTGACGGTTGGCTCGGGCGGCCAATCGGCCTAGACGGGCGCGGAAAGTTCCGGAGTTCCCCATGCTGATCCATCTGTCGTCCTGGCCCGAGATCGACGCGCGGCTAAAGACCACGAAGACGGTGGTGGTGCCGATCGGTTCGAACGAGCAGCACGGGCCGACGGGGCTGCTCGGCACCGACTGGCTGTGCCCCGAGATCATCGCCCACGCGGCGGAGAAGCAGGACGAGAGCCTGGTCGTCGCTCCGACCTTCAACATCGGCATGGCCCAGCACCATCTGGCCTTCGCCGGCACCATCTCGCTGCGCCCCTCGACCTTCATGGCGGCGATCACCGACTGGGTGTCGTCGCTCTCGCGGCACGGTTTCGAGCGGATCTATTTCCTCAACGGCCACGGCGGCAACGTCGCCACCATCGAGGCGACCTTCGCCGAAATCTACGCGGAGTGGTCCTTCGTCGAGGAGCAGCCGCCGTTCGTCCTCAAGCTGCGCAACTGGTGGGACCTGCCCGGGGTGCACGCCTTCTGCTCGAACATGTTCCCGACCGGCCACGGCATGCACGCCACCCCGTCCGAGATCGCCGTCACCCAGGCGGCCTATCCGGAGCGGGTCAAGACGGCGGAGCTGGACCCCAAGATCGCCCCCGTCGGCCCGATCCGCGACGCCCTGGACTACCGGGCGCGGTTCCCTGACGGGCGCATCGGCTCCGACCCGCTGCAGGCCAGCCCCGAGAAGGGCCGGCAGATCATCGAGGCCGCCGTTCCGGCCCTGCTGAAGGACGTGGCCGAGTTCTCGAACGAACGCTTGCCGTAGGGCCGGGCGGGGCGCACGGTCCGCCGATGAAACACGCCCGCCACGCCGCCCGCACCCATCGCGCCAGCCAGGAGCTGATGGAAGCCTCCGGCGACGTCGTCGCCCGCCGTCTGGAGATCATCGCCGAGGCGGTGCGCGACCCGCTGAAGGCCGACTATGCGGAGCTGGCCCTGATGGGCTCGGAGAAGGTCGAGGCGCTGACCGCCTCGGCCGCGATCGGGGTTTCCGGGGCGCTGCGGGCGGCGGAGACCGTCCGCCGGGCCGCCCAGCGCGAGGGCGTCGCGGCCCGCAAGGCGCTGGACGCCATGGCGGCGGCCCGCACGCCCATCGAGGCGGCCGGGGCGCAGGGCCTGTGGGCGCTCAACGCCTGGAACCGGACGCTCCGCGACAGCTGGGCGCTGGGCGCGGCCATGCTCAAGCTGCAGGCGGACGCCCTGCAGCCGATCCACGCCGCCGCCACGGCCAACGCACGGCGGCTGAGGAACGCGGCCGAGTGAGCAGGGCGTGAACAGTGAGCGAGAGCTGAGCCACGACCGGCTCACCCCTTCGCTCACGAACACTCTTCACCCTTACCGGAACGGGGGCTCGTCGAAAGCGCGCAGCTTGCGGGAGTGCAGGCGCTCGCCCTCGGCGCGGAGCAGGTCGACCGCCTGGATGCCGATCTGCAGGTGCTCCGAGATCGAGCCCTCGTAGAAACGATGGGCCTGCCCCGGCAGCTTGATCTCGCCGTGCAGCGGCTTGTCCGACACGCACAGCAGAGTCCCGTAGGGCACCCGGAAGCGGTAGCCCTGGGCGGCGATCGTGGCGCTCTCCATGTCGATGGCCACGGCCCGGCTCTGGTTGAAGCGCAGCGCCGACTTCGAATAGCGCAGCTCCCAGTTCCGGTCGTCGGTGGTGACCACGGTGCCGGTGCGCAGCCGCCGCTTGATCTCCTCGCCGGGCATGCCCGAGACCGCCTTGGCGGCGTCGTACAGGGCGCGTTGGACCTCGGCGATCGACGGGATCGGGATGTCCGGCGGCAGCACGGCGTCGAGCACATGGTCGTCGCGCAGATAGGCGTGGGCCAGCACATAGTCGCCGACCGTCTGGCTGTCGCGCAGACCCCCGCAGTGGCCGATCATCATCCAGACGTGCGGCCGGGTGACGGCCAGGTGGTCGCAGATGGTCTTGGCGTTCGAGGGGCCGACGCCGATGTTGACCAGGCTGATCCCGTTCCAGCCCGGCGCGGTCAGGTGGTAGGCCGGCATCTGGTGCTTCTTCCAGGCCGACTCGGCGATGGCCGCCTCGGGATCGGCCGTATCCCGGGTGACCACCACCCCGCCCGGCGTCGACAGGCTGTCGTAGCCGCTGTCCGGATCCTGCAGCTGGGCCAGCGCCCAGCGCACGAACTCGTCGACGTACCTGTTGTAATTCGTGAACAAAATATACGACTGCACGTGCTCCACCGGCGTGCCGGTGTAGTGGCGCAGCCGGGCCAGGGAGAAGTCGGTGCGCAGGCCGTCGAACTGGGCCAGCGGGAAGTCCTCTGCGACGTCGAACAGGCCGTCCGAGATCTCGTCGCCGATGTGGGCCAGGTCGGTGGTCGGGAAGTGCCGGGCGATGGCGGCGGTGTTCGACGGATCGAGGCTGACGTCCGAGCCGTCCAGCACATAGGGGAAGGGAATCTCCTGCTGGGAAGGGCGCACGTCGAAGGTGGCGCCGTAGTCCTCCTCCAGCAGCCGGAGTTGCTCGGTCAGATAGGGTCGGAACAGCTCCGGCCGGGTGATGGTGGTGGCGTAGATCCCCGGCCGCGACAGGCGGGCGTAGGCGCGCGTCGCCGGGTGTGCGGGGCGCTCGCCGAACCAGCTGACGCGCAGCTCCGGATAGGCGAACAGTCCCTGCGCCCGGGCCTCGGCGGGCGGACGCTCGCCGGTGTCGAGGAAGGTCTTCACCGCCGCGCGGAGGTTGGCGACGGATTGCTGGTAGCGGGTTTCGAGGCGGTCCAGCGCCGCCTGTGCTGTCATCGTGTCTGTCATGGCCTCCCTTAACGGAGGACGGCGACGTTGGCGAGACACCGGCGAGACAGGGCTCAGGCCAGCGCCCGGCGCAGGAAATCGGTGGCGTCCCGGAGCACCGGGGCCTTGTCGCGGAACAGGGGCGAGAAGGTCGCGATCAGATCGGCGTGCGACAGGCCCTCGTAGAGCCGGGTCTCGCACTCGCCGCCGACGGCGCGCAGGCGTTCGCACAGGATCACGGTGTCCTCGGCGTGCACCACCCGGTCGGCCGTGCCGTGGCCGAGCCACAGGGGCGGGGCGTCGGGGCGGACGAAGGCCACCGGCTGGGTCAGGGTCGGGTCCGGCGTGCGGCCGAAGGCGTTGACCGCGGCGGGCGCGTCGAACGGCAGGAAGTCGTAGGGTCCGGCCAGGCCGGCGGCGGCGCGGATCAGGCCCGGCGCGCCGACCCCTTCCATGTAGCGGCGGTCGAGCGCGATCATCGTCGCCAGGTGAGCTCCGGCCGAATGGCCGATCACGCCCAGCCGCGCGGCGTCGCCGCCGTGGTCCGGCGCGATCCGGCCGGCGAGCGCCGTGGCCGCCGCGGCGTCCTCGACGAAGGCCGGGAAGTGCACGCCGGGGACCAGCCGGTAGTCCGGAACAGCGACCACGAAGCCGCGCGCGGCCAGCGCCTGGGCGGCCCAGCCGTAGAGCGTCCTGTCGCCGCTATCCCACCCGCCGCCGTAGAAGAAGGTGAGCACCGGCCACCCTCCCGCCGGCGGCGGCCCGTCCGGCGCCCAGACATCCAGCCGCTGGCGCGGCTCGGGACCGTAGGCGATGTCGCGCGCCACCCGGCCGGCGCCGCGGTCGCGCGGTCCCAGGCTGTTGAGCAGTCCGAGCGGGGAGCACGCCGCCACGGCGGCGCCGAGCAGGGGAGCGAACAGGCCTCTTCGGGTCATGGGGTCCCTACGTCCGGGCGCGGCGAGAGGATCACGCCTCGCACGGAATCCGGCGCAGGCTCAACCGCTCATCGGGCCGAGGAGATCAGGGCGCCGCAGTTGGCGTCCTCGGCCAGTCCGGGGTCGACGAAGGGCAACAGGGCCGCGAGCGGCGAGATCAGCGCCCCGAGCGCCGCGCCAAGGCCGACCTGCCCGGCCACGGAGCCGCCGTCGACGCCGATCCGGGGGCGGGTGAGCGGCCCCTGTACGGTGATCGGGGACCACAGGCGGACCAGGCGCGCCTCCTTGGTCTCGCCGTCGATGCGCAGGTTCATCGCCTCCGCGCCGAGGTCGATGGTTCCCGAACCGCGGGCCAGCACCGGGGTGGTGTCGATGACGAAGGTCTTCGCCGTCGCTGTGCCGCCGGCGACCTCGAAGCTGGCGACGGCGCAGCGGATCTCGGAGGTCGACTCGTCGCCGCCGAGCAGCTTGAACAGGCCGGCCGTCGCGTTGATGCCGAGCAGTTCGGCGAAGGCGGCGCGCATCCGGCCCTGCGGCACGACGAGGCTGAGCGTGCCCTTCGAGCCGGCCGCGAAGTCGTGGATGGAGGCGCCAGGCCCCTCCAGACGGGCGCGGCCGAGGGCGCTGCCGGTCACCGTCGGCGCGCCGCCGCGGGCCGGGATGATCGACTCCAGCGGATAACCGCGCAGTTGCAGGTCGACGGC
>MGLK01000042.1:288624-306710 GCA_001794825.1 Caulobacterales bacterium RIFCSPHIGHO2_01_FULL_70_19
ACCTCAGCTGCGCGCCGATGTCGACCTCGCGGACGTCCAGCGTGTTGCGCTTCACCCGCGCCGCCCGGTAGCGCAGCTCGCCGTCCATCACCCGCAGGCGCTCGACGTTCAGCGGCGCGTCGGGCAGCAGCCGGCCCGGGCGGCCGGAGCTCACCCGGCTGTCGCCGCCGCCGGTCACCCGGGTCTCGGCGCCCAGCACGGCCGCGAGGTCGTCGATGTCCAGCAGGCGCGACCGCAGGTCGGCCTCGACCCGGCGCCGGTCGCCGGCCTTGTCGACCACGAGATCGCCGGAGAGGTCGGAGGAGCCGACCCGCCCGGAGAAGTCGTCGAATGTGTAGCGGGCGTCGTCCCGCGTCAGTCGCCCCTCGAGCCGGTACGGCGGCGTGTTCGGCGTGGTGATGCCGGTCAGCAGGTAGACGTCGGCCAGATCCCGGCCGCGCAGGCTCAGTTCGGCGGTGAACCGGCCGAGATCGAAGGGGCGGGTGATGGAGCCGTCGGCGACCATGCGCGTGCCGGCGCCGTTCACCTCGGCGTGGAACGCGTAGGGGCGGTCGCGACGGACGTTGAGGAAGGGGCCGCCGCGCACCTGGACCGTCAACGGCGTGCCGTTGATCGTGCCCTCGCCGTCGAGCCGGAATCCGGCCTCGCCGTCCGTGCCCTCGCGGGCGTCGACGGTCGCGTCGAGGCGGATGTCGCGGCCCTGTTCGTCCAGAGAGATGCGGCCGTCGCGGATGATGAGCCGCTGGATCGGCGGCAGCTTCACGCCCTCGCCGGTGTCGGGCGCGTCGGGGTCCAGCACCCAGCTCCTGCGGCCGTCCTCGGTCGAGATCATAACCGCCTCGGCGCGGGCGATGGCGACCCGCGGCATCTCGATCCGTCCGGCGAGCAGCGACCGCAGCCGCACCGAAGCCTGCAGGTCGCCGACCCGGAGCGTGTCACGCTCGCGAGCCCAGTCGGGCCCGCCGACGCGCACGTCGCGCACCTGCATCGAGGGTGTCCAGCTGAACAGATGGACGTCGAGATCGCCGTTTAGCGCGATCTCGCGGTCGTAGCGGTTCGAAGCCCAGCGCCCGATCGGGCCGCGCAGCAGGTTCCAGTCGAACAGGGCGAGGAAGAGCAGGACCGCAGCGATCAGCGCCAGGGTGACGCTGGCGGCGATCTTCTCCGGAGCGCCCGGGCGGCGGGCGGCGGCGTACACCGGATCGTTGGCTACGACCCAGTCGCGCCAGCCGCGCAGCCGCGCACCGGCCGGAACCAGGGCCCGCTCGCGCACGACGAGCCAGTTTCGATTGTCCTTCAAGGGGTTCTGCACGAGGCGCGGCTCCCTGGCGGGGGAGGAACGCGCAATGACCGGGAAGGCTCATCCGCCGCCCGTGACCGTGCATGTCAAATTTCATACTTCAATCTGTCGTAGATTCTTTACATTCGGCCGCATGGGTGCATTCTCTGCTCCGGGAACGGAGGAATTTCCCGGCGCTCAGGAGGCCTGTCATGCCACTTTCACGCGTTATCACGGGCGGCGTCGCCGCCCTTCTCGTCGCTTCCGCAGCCAGCTCGGCCGGGGCGGGGCAGGCGCCGCAGGCCCGGGAACGGCCGGCCGAGGCGCGCGGCGTGGTGGTCTGCGCCCAGGACGCGGCGTCGCGGCGAGCCTTCGTGCGGCGCTACGGCGAGCGTCCGGTGTTCATTACAGCCCGCGAGGCGCAGCAGGTCCGGCGCGACACACCCGCCTGGGAGGCGCCGCGCTGCATGACCGAGCAGGAGCACGTCCGCTACCAGCGGGCCGCCTCGCTCGCCCGCACGGCCCACCCTCGCGAAGCTTCCTGATCCGGGCGTAAAAAAGGGGCGCTCCCCGCGGAGCGCCCCTGTTCTCCGGATTCCGGAGACCGGTCAGTCCGCCGGGCGCAGGTGTCGCTCCAGCCAGCCGAAGACCTCGGTGTGCCACTGCAGGCTGTTGGCCGGCCTGAGCACCCAGTGGTTCTCGTCGGGGAAGACCAGCAGGCGGCTGTCGATCCCCTGGCGCTGCAGGGCGGTGAAGGTCGACAGCGACTGCGAGGTGGGGATGCGGAAGTCCCGGTCGCCCTGGATCACCAGCATCGGGTCGCGCCAGTTCTGCACGTGGTTGGCCGGGTTGAACTGCTGGTAGCCGCGCGGGTTCTCCCAGGGGGTGCCGCCGTTCTCCCACTCGGTGAACCACAGCTCCTCGGTCGCGAAGCCCATGTTGAAGGTGTCGAACACCCCGTCGTGGTTGACGAGGCAATCGAACTCGCCGGGCCAGTTGCCGGCGATCCAGTTGATCATGTAGCCGCCGTAAGAGGCCCCGAGGGCGCAGGCGTTGTCGCCATCGAGGAAGTCGTAGCGTGACTGGGCGAAGGCCCAGCCCTTCTGCAGGTCCTCGAACGGGCGGTCGCCCCAGTGCTGGCTGATGGAGTCGGTGAAGGCCTGGCCGTAGCCCGTCGAGCCGTGGAAGTCGATCATCACCACCGCGTAGCCGGCCCCGGCGTAGGTCATCGGGTTCCAGCGGTAGGACCAGCTGTTGCCGAACGACCCCTGCGGCCCGCCGTGGATCAGGAAGGCGACCGGGTACTTGCGGCCCTCGACGTAGTTGGACGGCTTGATCACATAGCCGTGCACCGTCTCGTTGTTCCAGCCGGGGAAGCTGAACTGCTCGGCCTCGCCGAAGGCGAGGCTGTCGAGCTGCGGGTTCACATTGGTGATGCGGATCGGCATCTCGCGGCCCAGGAAGGTCTTCACATACAGCTCGCTCGGCCGGGTCAGGCTGTCCTGCGCGAGAACGAAGCCGGAGGGCGTCTGCTGGAAGGCCGAGACGTGACCCTCGCCGGTCACCGGGGTGACCACGCCGTTGCGGGTGTCGATGGCGAACAGCCGCGTCTGACCGACGTCGCCGGCGGTGGTGTAGAGGGTGTTCCCGTCCCGCGACCACTGCAGGGTGTCGGCCGACCGGTCCCAGTTGGCGGCGATCTGGCGCACCTGCCCGGTGTCCATGTCGCGCAGGAAGACACCGTACTTGTCAGCCTCGAAGCCGGGCCGCGCCATGGCCCGGTAGGCAAGGGTGCGGCCGTCGGGCGAGAACACCGGGCCGGTGTCCCAGGCGTCGTTGTCGTCGGTCAGGTTGGTCAGCCGGCCGGGCTCGGCGAGCGACACCTCGTAAAGGTCGAAATTGGTGCTCCACGGCTCGGAGCGGCCGGCTTCGCGGCCCGAGAAGACCAGCCCCTGGCCGTCGGGGGTGAAGGTGAACTCACTCTCGTCGCCGAAGGGCTTGGAGGGGACGTCGCCGTCGAAGTTCCGGGTCGCCCAGACCGGTTCGCCCGAACCGTCGGCGTTGACGACGAACAGGTGGTTCTGCGTGCCGTCGTTCCAGGTGTCCCAGTGGCGCACGAACATCCGGTCGTAGACCATGCCGGTCGACGGGTCATCGGCCACCGCCTTCTGGCGGTCGACGGTGCAGGCCAGATCGCCGCAGCTCGGGAACACCGCCAGCGAGACGGCGACCTTCGAGGCGTCGGGGCTGAGGCGGTAGGCGTTGACGTCCAGCGGCAGGCGGGTGACCTGGACCGGGTTGGCGCCGTCGGCGTCGGCGCGCCAGACCTGGCTGGATCCCGAACGACCGGACAGGAAGTACAGCTTGCCGTCGCCGCCCCAGCGGGCGGTGTTGGCGCCGCCCTCATTGATGGCCAGCCGGCGCGGTTCGCCCGGATTCTGGAGGTCCATCATGTAGAGGGCGCCCGAGCGGCGATTGGCCTCCACGTCGGTCGTGGTCACCGAGTAGACGACCCACCGCCCGTCGGGCGAGACCTGCGGGTCGCCCAGGCGGTTCGCCGAGATCATGGCCCGGTAGTCGAAGGCTTCCTGCTGTCGCGCGGGCGCCGCGGCGACCGGCGCGACCGGCGCGACCGGAGCCTCGGCGAGGGCGGGCAGGGCGGCCCCCAGCAGCGCCGCGGCGCTCAGGCTGGTCAGGAGGCGGGTCATTCGGGACATGCGGGCATCCTCTGCGGGCGAGATCGTTCGGGGCGAAGGCGTGGCGCCGTCCCGTCCGGCCGTCAATGGCGGGGGGTGCTGCGGGCGCTTGCGGAGCATCGCGGGAGCGGCGACAACCCATGCGAATGACCGCCGACGCCCTCACGCCCAGCACCCGTCCGGAACCGCACATCTGCGACGTGCTGATCGCCGAGCGCGCGCCGCGGCTGACGGCGTCTCCCTTCTGGCCGGTGCTGCGGCCGGCCCTCTACCGGCTGCTGAACTACCGCCACGCCGTGCGCATGGCCGATGCGGTCAGGCCGCTCTCCGGGGCCGAGGCCCTGGCCTATATGAGCGACCTGCTGGACCTGAAGGTGTCGGTCCTCAACGCCGACCGGATCCCGGAGTCGGGTCGCTGCATCGTGGTGGCCAACCACCCGACCGGCATCGCCGACGGCATCGCCGTCTACGACGTGGTCGCCGCGCGTCGCGACGACGCCGTCTTCTTCGCCAACGCCGACGCCCTGCGGGTCTCGCCGCGGCTCGGCGAGGCGGTGATCCCGGTGGAGTGGGTGGTCGCGAAGCGCACACGCGAAAAGACCCGCGCCACCCTGCAGGCGGCGAAGGAGGCGTTCGAGGCCGAGCGTTGCGTGGTCATGTTCCCCGCCGGACGGCTGGCGCGGGTCGCCAGGGACGGGTCGGTCACCGATCCGGAATGGGCCCCCACGGCGGCGTCGCTGGCGCGCAAGTACGATGCTCCGGTCGTCCCGGTCCACGTCTCGGGGCCCTATTCGCGCCTGTTCCACGCCTTCGACCGGGTGTCGCAGGAACTGCGCGACGTGACCCTGTTCCACGAACTGCTCAACAAGCGCCGCAAGCCCTTCCATCTGAAGGTGGGCAAGCCGATCCCCCCGGGACGGCTGGACATCGACGCGGGCAAGGCGACCTATGCGCTGAAGGCCTTCACCGAGCGGGTGCTTCCCGGTCAGCCGGACGCCGACTTTGCCTGAGGCCGTGTTCGACCTTCCGGATCCCGACGCCACGGACCGCCTCGGCGCCGCGATCGCGCGCCTGTTGGCGCCGGGCGAGGCGGTGCTGCTGTACGGGCCGCTGGGCATGGGCAAGTCGACGCTGGCCCGCGGATTGATCCGCGCCCTGACTCGACCGGATGAGGACGTGCCGTCGCCGACCTTCACCCTGGTGCAGTTCTACGAAAGCGAGCCGCCGGTGGCGCACTTTGACCTCTACCGTCTGACGCGTCCGGAGGAAGCGTCGGAGATCGGGCTCGACGAGGCGCTGGACGAGGGCTGCGCGGTGATCGAATGGCCCGAGCGGCTGGGCGACGATCCGGCCGTCTGGCTGGGACCGGACCGGCTGACCGTCGCCCTCGCCGAGACTGGCGACGGACGGCGTGCGACCGTTTCTGGCGCAGGGGCGTGGGAGAGCAAGGTGATGGACCTGCATGTCTGACCGCGAACAGCTCCGCCGGGACTTTCTCACGGCCTCCGGCCTCGGCGAGGCTGCGCGCGCGCCCCTGCCCGGCGACGCCTCGACGCGCCGCTACGAGCGGCTGACCACGCCCGCGGGGGCAACGCTGATGCTGATGGATCAGCCGCCGGCCACGGAGTCCCGGCCCTGCGATCCCGCCTGGACGCCGGAACAGCGCCGCGCCGCCGGCTGGAACGCCGTCGCCCGCCTGTCGGCCGGCCGGATCGAGGCCTTCGCGGCGGTGGCCGAGCACTTCCGCCACGCGGGCCTGTCGACGCCCGAGATCGTGGCGGTGGACGCCGCCAACGGACTGGCGGTGATCGAGGATCTCGGCGACGACCTGTTCGCGCGGGTGATCGCCGACGGCGAGCCCCAGGCGCCGCTCTACCTGGCCGCGGTCGACGCCGTCGCCCGGCTGCACATGGCCGCCCTGCTGCCCGAGGTCATGCAGGGCCCGGCCGGCGACTGGCCGCTGCTGACCTACGACGCCGTCGCCCTGCAGGGCGGGGCGGACCTGTTCATCGAGTGGCTGCCGAAGCTGCATCCCGATCTCGAGTTCGGACCGGAGGTGCAGGAGGCGTGGCGCGCCGCCTGGGCGCCCGTGGTCGCCATGGGCGAGCAGAAGGCCTGGACCATCGCCCACCGCGACTATCACGCCGAGAACCTGATCTGGCTGCCGGATCGGCCGCACCAGAAGCGGGTCGGGCTGATCGACTTCCAGGACGCGGTGCTGGCCCACCCCGTCTGGGACCTGCACTCCCTGTTGCAGGACGCCCGCCGCGACGTCCCCCCCGAACTCGAGGCGGTGGCCTTCGGTCACTACTGCGAGGTGATGATGGTCGACCGCGAGTCCTACTGGCGGGACTACGTCGCCCTGGCGGCGCTGAACGAGGCGCGGATTCTCGGCGTCTTCGCCCGCCTGATCGTCCGCGACGGCAAGCCGCGGTATCGCCAGTTCATGCCACGGATGTGGGACCACCTGAACCGCAACCTGCGCGAACCCGGTATGGAGGCGGTGTCGGCGTGGTTCGCCCGGCATGTCCCGCAAGAGAGACGAACATGACGCCGAAGACCGCCATGGTGCTGGCCGCCGGCCTCGGCACGCGCATGCGCCCGCTGACGGACGACAGGCCCAAGGCCCTGGTCGAGGTCCGCGGCAAGGCCTTGGTCGACCATGTGCTGGACCGGCTGGCCGACGTCGGCGTGGAGCGGGCGGTGGTCAATGTGCACTGGTTCGCCGACCGGCTGGAGGCCCACCTCGCCGCCCGCGGTCGGGGCCCCGAGATCGCCATATCGGACGAGCGGGCGGAGCTGCTGGAGACCGGCGGCGGCCTCAAGAAGGCCCGCGCCCTGCTCGGCGATGACCCGGTCTTCGTCGCCAACATCGACAGCGTCTGGATCGACCGCGGCGACGCGCTGAATCAACTCGCGCGCCTGTGGAATCCGTCAATCATGGATGCAGCGCTTCTTCTCGCGAGACGCGAGGGCTCCATCGGTTTCGAAGGCGACGGCGACTTCTTCCTCGAGGAGGGCCGGCGGCTGGTCTTCCGCGGCGAGGCCCCCGCCGCGCCGTTCGCCTACATGGGAGTGCATATCTGCCGGCCCGACTACGTCGCCGCCGGCCCCGAGGGGCCGTTCTCGCTGAGCGCCCTGTGGCGGCGATCCGCCGCCGGCGGCCGCCTTCACGGCTGCGTTCTCGACGGGGACTGGATGCACGTCGGCGATCCCCAGGCCCGTGACGCCGCAGAGGCGCGGCTGGCCGGCGAATGAGCGGGCGCTTCGATCCCTTCGCTGGCGAGGCTCCGCGCTGGTGCGCGATCGAGGCGCGACGGCCGTTCCTGAACGATCTCGCCGCAGGGCTGCTGGACTGGCTGGGGGACCGGCCGCCGGAGACGCTGTCCGACGCGGTGGTGCTGCTGCCCAACCGGCGCGCCGCGCGGGCCTTCGGAGCGGCGCTGGCCAAGGCGGCGGGCGGCCGCGCGGTGCTGTTGCCCCAGGTGCGGCCGCTGGGGGACCTGGAGGAGGACGAGCCGCCGTTCGCTCCTGGCGAGGTCGGCCTCGACCTGCCGCCCGCGATCACGCCCCTGACCCGCCGCTTCGAGATGGCGCGGATGATCGTGGAGCGCTTCGATTCCACCCTGACGCCGGTGCGCGCCCTGGACCTCGCCGACGCCCTCGGGGCTTTCCTCGACTCCTGCCAGCTGGAGGAAGTCCCGGAACCGCAGCGGGTCGCCCGTCTGGTCGAGGGTGAGATGGCCGAGCACTGGGAGCGGTCCGCGGCCTTCCTCGGCCTCGCTGTGGAGGCGTGGCCGGCGCGGCTGGCGGAGCTCGGTCTGGTGGATCCGGCCTGGCGTCGCGCGACCCTGCTGCGCCGCCTCGCCGAACAGTGGGACGCGCGTCCGCCGGAACAGCCGGTGATCGCCGCCGGCTCGACCGGCTCGGTGCCCGCGGCCGCCGCCGTTCTTGGCGCGGTGGCGCGCGCGCCGCGAGGCTGCGTCGTCCTGCCCGGCCTCGACCTCGAACTCGACGAGGCGGTCTGGGCCCAGATCGACGCGGACAGCGAGCAGCACCCGCAGAGGGCCCTGAAGCGGCTGCTCGAGCGGCACGACGTCTCCCGCGCCGCGGTGCGGCCCTGGTTCCAGCCCGCGGAGGACGCTGCGGCCGCCCGCCGCGGCCGCGCCCGTCAGCGCCTGCTCAACGAGGCCCTCCGACCCGCCGATGCGACCGGCGACTGGCGCGACGCCATCCGCGAAATCCGCGCGCGCGCCGCCGGAGCGGGGACCGCGGCCGATCCCATCGCGGACGGCCTCGAGGGCCTGTCCGTCCTCAGCCTGCGGCACGAGGAGGAGGCCGCCGGCGCCATCGCCCTGATGATGCGTGAGACGCTCGAGACGCCGGGCCGCACCTGCGCCCTGGTCACGCCTGACCAGGAGCTGGGCCGCCGCGTCGCAGCGCGGCTGGAGCGCTGGGGCGTGGTCGCGGACGCCTCGGCCGGCCAGCCGCTGGAGCGCATGCCGGCCGGGGTGCTGGTCGGTCTGTGCGCGCGCTGGATCGCCGATCCGACGGACCCGCAGACGTTGCTGGGCCTGCTGAAACACCCGCTGGTCCAGCTCGACGCCGGCGAGCAGGACATTCGCGCCGCCGCCCGGGACCTCGAGCGGTACGCACTCCGGGGGCCCCGGCCGGCCGACTTCGATGGCCTGATGCTCCGGCTCGAGCGCGCGGCGCTTCCGGACCGGGACGGCAAGCCGCCGTCGGTCGGCCGTCTGGGCCGCATCGAGACCGCCCGCGCCCTCGCCCGGCAGCTTCGCGCCCGCATCGAACCCGTCGCCGCGCGACTGATGGCCGGCGTTCCGCTGGACGCTGCGGCCCGGGAGCTGACCGGGCTCGTGGAAGGTCTCGCGGGGCAGGGGGCATGGGCCGGTCCCGATGGCGAGACAGCGGCGCAGACCCTGTCCGCGCTGATCGAGGGCGGAGCCTCCCTCGGGAGGGTCGAGCCTGGCGAACTCGTGGATCTCGTCGACGATCTTCTGGCGGACGCCGTGGTCCGCACCGGCGGCGCGACGCACCCCTCCCTGCGCATCCTCGGGGCCATCGAGGCGCGGCTGGTCCGCGCCGACCGGATGATCCTCGCCGGGCTGGAGGAGGGCGTCTGGCCGCAGGCTGCGCCGACCGATCCCTTTCTGTCGCGCCCGATGCGGGCGGCGCTGGGTCTGCCGCCGCCTGAGCGCCGCATCGGCCAGAGCGCCCAGGACTTCATCCAGGCCGCCTGCGCCGACGAGGCGGTGCTGGTGCACAGCGAGCGCCGCGGCGGTCAGCCGGCGGTGCGCTCGCGCTGGCTGTGGCGGCTGGACATGCTCACGCGCGGCGCCGATGCGCCCGAGACGCCGGTGCGGATCGCCCCGCCCGCAGGCGTCGCGGCGTGGACGCGCCTGCTGGACGCGCCCGCCGCTCCGCCGCCGGCCTACGCCCGACGGCCGGCCCCGCGGCCGCCGGTGAGCCGCCGTCCGCGCGCCCTGCCCGTGACCGCGATCGAGCGCTGGGTGCGCGACCCGTACGCGGTCTACGCCGACCGCATCCTCGGGCTGAGGAAGCTGGACCGGCCGGGCGAGTCGGCCGAGGCGCTGGCGCGCGGAACGGCGATCCATGCCGCGGTCGAGCGGGTGGTGCACACCTGGCCCGAGGTCATGCCCGAGGACTGCGCCGACGAGATCGAGCGCTTCCTGCACGACGCCCTCGTCGACGCCGGCTTCGGGGACGCGGCGATGGCGCGCGAACGGCCGCTGGCCCGCAACTGCGCCCGCTGGCTGGAGCGGTTCGAGCGCGAGCGGCGCGCCCGCGGCGTGACGCTGCTCATAGAGCAAAAGGGCGAACTGGCTTTCGACGCCCCCGGCGGACGCTTCACTCTCACCGCCCGCGCCGACCGCATCGAGCTGCACGCGCACGGGGCGGCGGTGCTCGATTTCAAGACCGGCGCCGCACCCAGCCAGTCCCAGGTGGTGCAGGGCTTCGCGCCGCAGCTGACCCTGACCGCGGCCATCCTCGCCGCCGGCGGCTTCCCGGCCCCGCCGACGGAGGCGACCGAGCTGCTCTACGTGCGCCTGACCGGCCGACGCGATCCCGCCAAGGTCGACGACGTGGCGCGGCCGTCGAAGAACAACGCCCTGACCGCCTCGCAGCTGGCGGAGCGCGAGCTGGAGCGGCTGAAGGCGGGCGTCGCCCTGTTCGACGACGAAACGACCCCCTACACCTCGTGGATGGCGCCCCAGTTCATGGGCAATTTCGGCGGCAACTACGATCACCTCGCCCGCGTCTGGGAGTGGCATGTGGTCGGCGGCGAGGACGAGGCCCCGGAATGACCGACGCCCTCGACCTGGCCCGCGTCCACCAGTCGACCGCGGCGGACCCGGCGCTGTCGGTCTTCGTCACCGCCAACGCCGGCTCGGGGAAGACCACCACCCTGGTGAACCGCGTGGCCCGGCTGCTGCTGCAGCGGGTGAAGCCGGGCGAGATCCTGTGCGTCACCTACACCAAGGCCGCCGCCGCCGAGATGCAGGCGCGCCTGTTCGACAAGCTTGGGCGCTGGGCCGTCGCCGACGATCGCCGGCTGGCGCAGGAGCTGGCCGGCCTGGACGGGCGCGACCCGACGTCCCTGTCCGGCGCCGAACTGTCCGAGGCCCGGCGGCTGTTCGCCCGCGCACTGGAGACGCCGGGCGGACTGAAGATCCAGACCATCCACGCCTTCTGCGAGAAGCTGCTCCGCCGCTTCCCGCTGGAGGCCGGCGTGCTGCCCGGTTTCGAGGTGCTGGAGGACCAGGCGGCGCGCAACCTTTCGCATGCCGCCCGCGAGGACCTCGCCCGCCACGCCCTGGAGGACGGCGATGGAGCTCTCGGGCGGGCCTACGCCCACTTCGCGGTCGAGCTGAGCTGGGACGCCTTCCACTCGCTGCTCGATTCCCTCGAGGCGAAGCGCGAGCCGCTTCTCGATTACGTGAACCGGGTCGAGGCGGGCAGGGCCCCGGAGCCCCGCGCCCTCGTCGGGGTCGGCCCGGATGAGCGGCCGGAGACCATCGAGGCGGACTTCCTTTCCTGGCTGAACCCTTCGGAGTGGCTGGCGGCCGCCGCCGGCTTCGCGACCGGAAGCGCCAACGACCAGAAGCTCGCCGCGCAGATGCGGGACGTCGCGCCGCCCGAGACCAGCGTAGCGGCGATGACCCCGATCTTCATCGACTCGAGGGGCGCCGCCCGTGACCGGTTCGGGACGTCCAAGGCGCCGCCGGCGGCCTCGACCTATCTGGCCGACGTGTCGCTGAGGTTCCTCGCGACTCTCGACCGGATGAGGGCCGCCCGCGTGGCCGACGAGACCGAGAAGGTGCTGACCCTCGCCCGCGTCCACGCCGCCCTCTACGAGACGCGCAAACGTCAGCTGGGCGCGCTGGACTTCACCGATCTGGTCGCCCGTACGGTCGAACTGCTCACCCGGCGATCGACCGCAGCCTGGGTGCTCTACAAGCTCGACGGCGGCGTCGAACACGTGCTCATCGACGAGGCCCAGGACACCGCCCCCGAGCAGTGGGACATCCTGCGCGCCCTGACCGAGCCCTTCTTCGCCGGCGAGGGCGTGGAGCGCGCGGCCGCCGCCATTCCGCGCACCGTGTTCGCCGTGGGCGACGAGAAGCAGTCGATCTACTCCTTCCAGGGCGCCCGTCCCGAGCGTCTCCGCCAGGAGGCGCAGGCCCACGCGGCGCTGGTCCCCCCGGATCGCTTCGCACACGTGCCGCTCGACACCTCGTTCCGCTCGACCGAGGAGGTGCTGGCCTTTGTCGATGCGACCTTCGACGGACCGGAACGCACCCGCGCCCTGACCGGCGAGACGGGCGACATCGCCGTGCACCGCCCCGCCCGTCTCGGCCAGCACGGCTCGGTCGAGCTGTGGCCCCTGTTCGAGGACCCGGCGGCGCCCGAGCGCGAGGCGTGGAACACGCCGGTCGACAAGGAGGACGCCCGCAGCGCCCGCAAGCAGCTGGCCCAGGCGCTGGCGCGGGAGATCAGACGGCACGTCGAGGTCGGGGCTTCAGTGTGGACGACGGACGCGGAGAAGCGACCGGTTCACCGCCCGGCCCGGTACGGCGACTTCCTCGTGCTTGTGCGCCGCCGCGACGCCACCTTCGAGGAGGTCATCCGGGCGCTTAAGATCGAAGGGGTGCCGGTGGCCGGCGCCGACCGGCTGAAGCTGAAGGCCCACATCGTTTTCGACGACCTGATGGCGCTGGCCCGTTTCGCCCTGTTTCCGGACGACGACCTGTCGCTGGCCGAGATCCTGCGCAGCCCGTTCTGCGATCTGCCCGATTTCGGACCCGACGACGCCCTCTATCCGCTGGCCGACGGCGAGGCGCGCGCGGGCCGCTCGCTGTGGCGGGAGCTGCAGCGGCGGGGCGACGAGCAACCGGCGTGGGCGGCGGCGCGCGAGCTGCTGCGGACCCTGATCGCGGCCCGCGGCCGCGATCCGTTCGCCTTCTTCGCCACGGCGCTCAACCGGGTCGGGCCGGACGGCCGCTCCGGCCGGGCGCGCATTCTCGACCGGCTGGGCCGCGAGGCCGAGGAGGCCATCGACGAAACCCTCGCCCAGGTGCTCGCGGCCGAGGCGCGCGGCGGCCACGATCTGGAGACCTGCCTCGCCCTGCTGGAGCAGGCCGACGTCGAGGTGAAGCGGGAAATGGAGGGTGCCCGCGACGAGGTCAGGGTCATGACCGTGCACGGGGCCAAGGGTCTGGAGGCGCCGGTCGTCATCCTGCCGGACACCACCTCCAGGGCGAAGCCGCAGGGGCCGACGCTGATGCCGGTCCCGCTCGACACCGGCGGCGAGGCCTGGCTGATGTGCCCCTCCAGTTCGAAGCAGGACTGCGCCGCCTCCGCCGCCGTGCGTCAGGCGCGCGTCGACCGCACCGACGCCGAGTCCCTGCGCCTGCTCTACGTGGCCCTGACCCGCGCCCGGGATCGCCTGATCGTCATGGGCCGCAAGCTGGGCAAGCCCAAGGAGGGCTTCGATCCCGGCAGCTGGTGGGACGTGATCGCCGGAACGTTCGAACGCTTGCGGGCGGAACGTCCGGCGACGGTCGAAACCCTGGCGGACGGCCGTCTTCGCTTCGGCGTCGAGACCGCCCCGACGGTCCGGGCCGCCGCGCCGGACGCCGACTCCGACCGGCTGCCGGCCTGGGCGCGGCGATCGGCTCCCGAGGACGCGGCGGCCCGCGTCGCGGCGCCGTCGCGCATGGACGGGGCGCTGCGCATCCCCGCCCCGTCGCCCCTGGCGACGGCGGAGGGCGCCGGCGCTCCGCTGGGACGCTTCCGTCGCGGCGACCTGATCCACCGCCTGCTGGAACGACTGCCGGACCTGCCTCCCGATCGCTGGCGTCAGACGGCCGAACGGCTGCTGTCCCGCGAGCGCGACGTGAGCGAGGCCCGGCGCGACGAGATGATCGCGGCCGCCCTGCGGGTGCTCGAGGACGACCGGTTCGCCCCGGTGTTCGGTCCCGGCTCGCGGGCCGAGGTGGCGATCGCCGGCGAGTTCGGGGGCGTCCCCGTTTCCGGGCGGATCGACCGGCTGGTGGTCACCCCCGATCGGGTTCTGGTGGTGGACTACAAGACGAACCGGCCGGCGCCGGAGCGGGCCGAGGACGCGGACCCCGCCTACCTCCTGCAGCTGGCGGTTTATGTTTCGGTGCTGGGCCGGCTCTATCCAGACCGCCCGGTGGAGGCGGCGCTGGTGTGGACCGATGGTCCCCGCCTCACGCCCGTGCCCGCCGCCCTGCTGGAGGCGGCGCAGGCGCGTTGAATTGCGCGGCGGATCGCCCCACATCCGCTGCGAACCGCCGGAATCACTCCAGAGTGTCCGGCCCCTGCAGATGCGCCGCGGCGAGGTCCGCGGCCGACGGAGAGATTACATGGCCACCGTCAAGGTCACCGACGACAGCTTCGAAACCGACGTGCTCAAGGCGTCCCAGCCGGTGCTGGTCGACTTCTGGGCCGAGTGGTGCGGGCCGTGCAAGCAGATCGGCCCGGCGCTGGAGCAGATTTCCGAGGATCTCGCCGGCAAGGTGATCATCGCCAAGATCAACATCGACGACAGCCCCATGACCCCGTCGCGGCTGGGCGTGAAGGGCATTCCGACCCTGATGCTGTTCAAGGACGGCCAGATGGCCTCGATGAAGGTCGGCGCGATGCCCAAGGGCAAGATCGTCGAATGGCTGGCTGAGGCAGGGATCGCCGCGGCCGCCTGAGTCTCGCCACACGAGGGAGACGTCGGCGGGCCCGGGCCCGCCGAACCTATTCCAGCGTCTCCACCGTCAGGTTCCCGTTGGTGTAGACGCAGATGTCCGCCGCGATGGCCATCGCCCGCCGGGCGATGGTCCCGGCGTCGAGTTCCGTATGGTCGTACAGGGCGCGGGCCGCCGCGAGGGCGTAGTTTCCGCCCGAGCCCACGGCCGCGACCCCGTGCTCCGGCTCCAGCACGTCGCCGACGCCGGTCACGGTCAGGATGCTGTGGCGGTCGGCCACCAGAAGCATGGCTTCCAGCCGTCGCAGGTAGCGGTCGGTGCGCCAGTCCTTCGCCAGGTCCACACAGGCGCGCGCCAGCTGGTCGGGGTATTGTTCCAGCTTGGCCTCAAGGCGCTCGATGAGAGTGAAGGCGTCCGCGGTGGCGCCGGCGAAACCGGCCAGCACACGACCGCCCGCCAGGGTGCGGACCTTCCGCGCCGCGCCCTTGACGATGGTCTGGCCCATGGAGACCTGGCCGTCGCCGGCGATCACCGTTCGGCCGTCCTTGCGCACCGCCAGGATCGTGGTGCCGTGCCAGTCGGGAAAGGGAGAGTTCGTCATCCCTTCCAGATGGCGTCGGAAATGCGGCGCGGCAAGCGGAAGGCGCTGAAATCGCACCGCTCGCCTCGGCCACATTGATGCCGATGTAAGCACTTACACGAGAAAACTCACCCCTTTCGAGATGAATGAGGCAAGAGCTTTGCTGTATCGCGTGATCTTCGCCAGCGAAGCTGTCGGCGCGACGGGGAAGTCCGTCCTGTCCATCGCCCAGATCCTCGGCGTCTCCGTCGCCAACAACCGTCGCGACCACATCACCGGCTGCATGATGTTCCATCGTGGCCACATCCTGCAGGTGGTCGAGGGCGGACGTACCGATCTCGACCGTCTGATGCGTCGGGTTCGCGCGGATCCGCGGCACACCGCCGTGCGCATTCTCAGCGACACGCCGATCGCGGCCCGCCGGATCGAGCACCCCATGGACCTGTGCGGGGAACCCGCGCGGCTGCTCGAGCGGGTCGGCCTGCCCTGCCTGTCACAGGTCACCGCCAACGACGCCGACGTCATGCTGGACCTGCGCTGCGCAGCCTGAGGGCGTGACGGACCGGCCGTCGCCGCCTAACAGGGGCGGGGTGAGCTTCTCGGACGACGAAATCGAACGCTATGCGCGACACCTGGTGCTCGCCGAGATCGGCGGCCCCGGCCAGCAAAGGCTGAAGGCCGCGCGGGTCGGGCTGGTCGGCGTCGGCGGCGTCGGGGCTCCGGCGGCCCTCTACCTCGCCGCTGCGGGGGTCGGGACCTTGCGGCTCATCGACGACGACGTCGTCGCCGTGTCCAACCTGCAGCGCCAGGTCGCCTTCACCACCGCGGACGTCGGCCGGACCAAGACGGAGGCCGGCGCCGGGACCCTGACGGCCCTGAATCCTCACGTCGTGATCGAGGCGCGCTCCGAACGGCTGACTCCCGCCAGCGCCAGGCGGCTGCTCGACGGCTGCGACCTCGTCATCGACGGCACAGATGACTTCACGACCCGCTTCGCCGTTTCAGACGCCTGTCTGGCGCTGGGCCTGCCCCTCGTCTCCGGGGCCCTGGGGCGCTGGAGCGGACAGGTGGGGATCTTCGAGGGCCGTCCCTGCTACCGTTGCCTGGTTCCCGCGACTCCGCCGGACGCCGAGACCTGCGCCCGCGTCGGGGTCGTCGGCGCCCTGGCCGGCGTGATCGGTTCGATAGCCGCGCTGGAGGCGGTCAAGCGGATCGTCGGCGCGGGCGAGCCGCTTGTCGGGCGGCTGCTGATCTACGACGGTCTCGCCGGGGCGGCGCGAACGGTCCGTATCGCCCCCGACCCTGCCTGTCCGGCCTGCGGTCAGCGCGACGCCGGCTGAGCTTCCGCCAGCAGGGGGGCCGCCGGCGGCAAGTGCTGGCGCAGGAAACTCTCCATCTCCGTCAGGACCGCCGTCTCGTTTCCGGAGGACCAGCCGTTGTGGCCCTCGTCCTCCAGCTCGACAAGCCGGACCGGCTTCCCGGCGCGCTCCATGGCGCGCTCCATGGCGCGGGACTGGGAAAACGGAACCACCTCGTCGTCCTCCCCGTGGATCAGCAGCAGGGGGATACGCCAGTCGTCCGCCCGCCCCACCGGCGAGGCCGCCTCGATCGCGGCGCGGTCGGCGGCGGGGTCTCCGATCGAGCGCACCCAGTACTCGTACCGGTCCGAGTCGGAGCCGCCTTGCGAACGCTCGTGGCGCAGCATCGCCATCAGATCGGTCGGGCCCGCGATGGAGATGGCGCAGGCGTAGAGGTCCGGCTGCGCTCCGCCGCCCTGCAGCGCTGCGTAGCCGCCGTAGCTCGCGCCCACGATGCAGGCGCGCCCGCGCTCCGCCAGGCCGGCCCGGATCAGATGCTCGACGCCGTCGGTGATGTCGTCCTGCATCCGCAAGCCCCACTGCCGGTAGCCGGCCTGGGCGAAGGCCCGCCCCATACCCGAGGAGCCCCGGAAATTCGGCTGGAAGACCTGGTAACCCCGCGTGGTCAGGAACTGGACCCACATGTCGTAGGCCAGCACGTCGCGCACCTCCGGTCCGCCGTGGGGCAGCACCACGAGGGGCAGGACGGCGTCGGGCGCCGTCCCGGCGGGTCGGGTCAGGTAACCGAACAGGGCCTGTCCGTCCGAACCGACGTAGTCGACCCGCCGCATCGTTCCCAGCGCCGCCTCCGGCAGCCGGGGGTAGATCGAGCCGACGAACTCCATGCGCCGCTCGGCCGCCTCGAAGATGTAGTACTCGCCCGGATTATTGGGCGCGCTGGCTTGCACCAGCCACCGTGAGGCGTCCCGCGCCTGCGACACGACCGAGATGCTCCACCCCTCGCCCATGAAGCGCCGGATGCCGTTCATCACCGCGTCCTGCGTCCGATCATTGAAGTCGCAACGGTAGATGTCGGCCCAGTAGCAGCCCGCCAGCAACTCGCGGGAGTCGGCGTCGAGCACGACGCTGTCGACGTCGTAGAGCTCATGCCGCCAGATGGCCGGGCTCATGCTGCGGGTCCTGAAGTCGAAGATGTGCACCCCGGCCGTGTCGCCGCCCTCGGCCGCCTCCGGCTGGACGGCGACATAGATCTTGCCCGGCTCGGACGTGGCCCCCAGGAAGTCGTAGTCGGGCAGGTTCCGGACCTCGTCGCGCCGAATTCGAAGAACCTCGGTCCAGCCGCCGTCCGCCTCGAGCGCCTCGAGCAGGACCACCCGTCCTGTCAGGCCCCGGTAGGCGATCCGCCCCACGACCGCCCCGGTGCTGTCGGTCAGGTAGTCGAGCACCCGCCGGTGGCCGCCGAGGATCTTCTGCGCCTCGCCGGTGACCACGTTGACCCGCGCCACGTCGAGGCCGCCGCCCGCGTTCCGGTAGGTCATCAGGATGTGGTCGGGATCATCCGGCAGCGTGTCCAGCACTTCCCCGGGGTCTGCGTCGTCGGCCCGCGGCGCCTTCAGCGGGATGGTGCCCGAACCGTCCCGGGCGAAAGACAGCACGGAACGGCCGTAGCGGATCGAGCGGACGCGGCCGTTCTCGCGGTTGCCGCTCCGGCGCAGCTCGAGGCGGGTCAGGGCGATCAGCAGTCGGTCGTCGGTCTTCCACTCGATCCAGTCGACATAGACGCCGCCGAAGTGCTCGCGCGCGGAGCCGGCCGACATGCTGCTGATGTGGCCGGTCTCGAGGTCGCGCACGTGCACCTCGCTGTTTTCACCGGTGCGGACCACCCAGACCAGATAGCGGCCGGACGGCGACAGGCTGGCGCTGCCCAGTGCCGCCGGCTCGACGAAG
>MGLK01000042.1:306720-337269 GCA_001794825.1 Caulobacterales bacterium RIFCSPHIGHO2_01_FULL_70_19
GGTCCGCCGCCGCCGCCGGCGCAGCCGCCAGCAGGACGGCGGCCAGGGCGGCGATGATCCGCGCGCGCAGACCTGAACCCGCGCGAAGGCGCGCGCCCGCGGCCCCGGCCGCCGCCTCCTTCGATTTCATGCAATCCCCCGATGCTTGTATGCGCACACAAGCGGGAGGCGCGGAATGCGTCAAGCCGCCCGGCGGCTCCGGACCCCGCTCAGGCGAAGGCCTGTCGCAGCAGTTCGACATAGCGGGTCATCAGGTCCCGCTCGGTCGCGTCGGGCCAGTCTGCGTGGCCCGCGTCCCTGACCTCGAACAGCTCGACCGACTTGCCGGCGCCGCGCAGGGCGTCGCGCATCCGGCGTGACTGGATCACAGGCACGATCGGATCCTCGACGCCATGCACAAGGAAGACGGGGCACGACACCTCGGCGGCCCGGCGCCGCGGAGAAGCCGTCTCGAGGGCCGGACCAGCCGCCTCGGGATCGCCGATGCGGCGCGTCCAGAACTCGTAGATCATCTGCCCCGGCGTATCGTCCTCGCGTCGCTCCCAGGCCATCATGTCCGGAAGATCGTAGACGCCGCAGATGCCGATGGCCGCCTTGTACAGTTCCGGCCGGCGGACCGCCCCCATCAGGGCCGCATAGCCGCCGTAGCTCGTGCCCATGATCGCGATCCGCCCGGAGTCCAGCCCCTTCAGCGCCACGGCGTGCGCGACGGCGTCCTCCACGTCCTCCTGCATCCGGTCGCCCCAGCGCGTCCAGCCCTGGCTGGCGAAGCCGAGGCCGTAGCCGCCGGAGCCCCGGAAGTTCGGTCGCAGAACCCACCACCCCTGGGCCGCGAGGACCTGCACCTGCCGGTCCCACGCCAGGGTGTCGCGCACCTCGGGCCCGCCATGCGGCAGAACCACCAGCGGCCCCGGCGCGGCGCCCGGCGGCGCGGTGAGATAGGCCTCGATCGTCGCCCCGTCGCGGGTCCGGACCGCCAGCGTCTCGGTCGGGCCGAGGCGTTCGACGTCCATCGTCTGCGCGGCGCCGATCGGAACGATGGCGCGGGCGGTGCGATCGTAGAAGAACCAGGCTCCGGGTTCACGCGGCCCGGTGACCACGGCGATGAAGCGGTTCCGCGCCGTGTCGATGTCGGACAGGTGGACGTCGCACTCGTCGCCGAAGAAGCGGTTCAGGGCGCGATGGTGGGCGCCGAGGGCCGGTTCGCTGAACTCGTACTCGAGGCGCTGCCCGTAGTAGGCCGCGCCCACGTAGCGCCCTGCCGAATCCCGGAGGCCGTACAGGACGTCCCGTCCTTCGCGCGCATTGATCGGCGGTCCGAAGCTCAACGAGGCGAGGTCGAGCTCGCGCACGGCCTCGACATCCTCGCCCTCGACGCGCGCGGAGACCAGCACCACGCCCGGCCGGTCGGTGCTGCCGACCCAGGAGAAATCGGGCGCATCGTTGACGCGGGTGCGCCGGATCATCTTCCAGTCTTGCTCGCCGGGCGCGCGGCCGTAGACGGTCTCCACCGTCCCGCGGGAGTTGATGTCGTGACGCATCACCGCCACGCCGTTCTGCGTGTTCCAGCCGAAGGTGCCGGCGGACCCCCGCTCGAGCCGTTCGGCCCTGCCGTCGTTGATGTTGACCCGGTGCAGGCCCAGCACTCCGTCGCGTTCCCACGCGATCATCAGGACGTGATCCGGGTCCTGCGGCAGAAGGTCGATCACCCGGCCCATGTCCAGCGAGTGGCGGAGCCTCTGGCGCTGGTCCTGGAACATCACGACCGCGTCTCCGGTGGTCGCGCTTACGGAAAGGATTCTCCGCGAGGTGAATTCGATTCCGGGCCGCCGGATGTTCGATCCGATCGCCGCCCGGGCGCCTGTGGAATCGGTGATCGCCACCCGCACCAGCAGGCGATCGTCATTGCCCCATTCCATGGCCTCGGCCTCGATCCGGCCGAGCTGGATGCGGCGGCGTGCGCCTTCGGGGTCGTCGGCCTGGATGATGTCGATGACGCCTTCCGGCTCGTCCTCGGTCCCCAGCTGCTCCAGCACGGCGATCCGTCCACCAGAGGGCGACAGCACCGCGGCGCGTGTGCGGCTCGGCGTGAAGAAGGCGTCCAGGGCGTAGGGCGCCGCTCTTGCAACAGCGGGCGAGCCGCCGCCCAGAGTCGCGGCCCCCAGCAGGGCCCCCGTGCCGAACAGCAGGCCGC
Organism: Caulobacterales bacterium RIFCSPHIGHO2_01_FULL_70_19; assembly: GCA_001794825.1. GTDB lineage: Bacteria > Pseudomonadota > Alphaproteobacteria > Caulobacterales > Caulobacteraceae > Brevundimonas. The sequence continues at coordinate 308,915 of MGLK01000042.1, forward strand.
GCCGCGACAGCGCCGCCGCGGCGGCGCGCGTAAATCCCTTCGACATCGTACTCCCCCCGACTCGCCGACCAGCCAACCGGAGGCTGCACGTCGCGTCAAGCGCTCGTCAGAGCATGGCCGGGATCACGCGGTCGGGCGGGCGGTGGCCGTTGGCGAAGGTGAGAATATTGGCGATCACCCGCTCGCCCATGTCCTGCCGCGCCTCGATGGTCGATGAGCCGAGGTGGGGCAGCAGGACCACGTTGGGGCGGCCGACGAGGCCGGGGTGCACGGCCGGTTCGTGCTCGAAGACGTCCAGGCCCACGCCTGCGATGGCGCCGGCCGCCACCGCCGCGGCGAGCGCCGCTTCATCGATGAGCTCCCCGCGCGCGGTGTTGATGAGCAGGGCCTCGGGCTTGAGCCGCGCCAGTCGGGCGGCGGACATCAGGTGATGCGTCTCGCGCGTGGCCGGGCAGTTCAGCGAAACCACGTCCATCCTCGGCAGCATCTGGTCGAGGTCGTCCCACCAGGTGGCGCCCAGCTCCTCGGCCACCAGCTCCGGGACCGGCTTGCGATTGTGGTAGTGCACCTGCATGCCGAAGGCCCGGGCGCGGCGCGCCAGGGCCTGGCCGATCCGGCCCATGCCGACGATGCCCAGCCGCTTGCCGCCCAGCCTGCGGCCGCACATCCACGTCGGGGTCCAGCCCTCGAATCGGCCCTCCTCGACGACGCGGGCGCCCTCCACCATCCGGCGGCTGACCGCCAGGATCAGGGCCATGGCCAGATCTGCGGTGTCTTCCGTCAGCACGCCGGGGGTGTTGGTGACCACGATGCCGCGCTCGACCGCCGCCTCGATGTCGATGTGATTCACGCCGGCCCCGAAGTTGGCGATCATCTTCAGGCGCTCGCCGGCCTGCGCGATCAGGCTGGCGTCGATCCGATCCGTGATGGTGGGCGCCAGGACGTCGGCGCGCTGCACCGCCGCCTCGAGGGCGGCCCGGTCCATCGGCGCGTCCGTGAGGTTCAGCTCGGCGTCGAACAGCTCGCGGAGACGGGTCTCGACGGCGTCCGGGAGGCGCCTGGTTAATACGACCTTAAGCCTGGATGTCGACATTCGGGGCTTCACTCCGCTCGCCCCCGTTTAATGGCCAACCTCTCGCCCCGCAAAGCACCTGATGGTCTTGTCCGTTCGGCGACCGTGGCCGCGGCCCTTGTGGTCGCCGTCCTGGCCGCCGCCGGAGACCGCATGCCCGATGGACGTCCGACGCCGAGCGGCCAGCCTGTGCCGCGCTGGCTGTCGCTGAAGTCGGATGAGGTCCACGCCCGGCAGGGGCCCGGGCTGGATTACCGCATCCTCTGGGAATACCGAGCCGCCGGACTTCCGGTCCAGGTCATCGCCGAGACAAGCGAGTGGCGGAAGATCTGCGATCCGGAGGGATCGGTCGCCTGGGTTCACCGCAGCGTGGTCTCCAGCCGGCGCAGCCTGTTCAACCCCGAGGCGCGCGAGGTCCCGGTCCGGACAGCCCGGTCGCCGGACGCGCCGGTCAGGGCCCGCCTTGCGCCGCGGTCGCTGATCTCGCTCGAGGACTGCGAGGAGGGATGGTGCGAGGTCCGTTTCCGGCGGATGCGCGGCTGGGTCCCCGCCCGCGGACTCTTCGGGGCCGCCGAGCGGCCGTTGTGCGACGCCAATCGTTCCGCCGGACCCCGCCGCAGGACCTGAGGACCGGCGTCGTCCAACGGACAGACGGGCCCCACGGATACGCGTAACAGCGTCTCTCCAGCGGAGGCGCGGATGTCTTTGTATCAGTTCCACTTAATCGGGGCCTACGGAGACCGGCCGACGCTCGATTTCTCGGATTGCGCCGACGACGGCGAGGCTGTCCGCGAGGGCATGAGTCAGCTCGGACAGCATGGCAGCGCCATGGGGGTCGAGATCTGGGAGGGCGACCGGTTGGTGATCCGGATGGAACGCGCCCGGTCGGAGGTCCTGCCTGTGGGCCCGCCGCTCCTTGCTGCGCGCACCCCCGACGCCTGGTCCCTTCGCGCCGGCTCCTGGCGCCCGGCGAAGCGGCCGCAACGCTAAGTCGAGTTCCGGCAGACGGCCCGGTCGGATCGCCCTATGCGCGCGAAATGAACGGATTTCCGCCGGGCAATCGCCTGATCAACGCTCTTGGCGCCGAGGACCGGGAGGCGCTGCTCCAGCACTGCACGCGCACCGGGTTTGCCCAAGGGTTCGTGTTCTTCGAGCCGGGCGACGAGATCGAGCACATCCACTTCATCGACAGCGGCATCGCGTCGTCCGTTGCGGTCCTGGAGGACGGTCGCACGGTCGAGACGGTGATGATCGGTCCCGAAGGTCTGACCGGGTCCGCGGCCGCCATCGTTCCGCACCGGGCCTTCACCCGCAACGCCGCCCAGGTGGATGGAGCCTCGCGTCGCATCGACTCCGCACGCCTGCGTCAGCTGTGCGCGACCCGACCTGGTATCCGCGAGGCGATCGCCGGCTTCGCCGCCCACCTGCAGGGCGAGCTGGAGCAGTCGGCGGCCTGCAACGCGCTGCACCGGGCGGAGCAGCGCTTCGCCAAGTGGCTGCTCCGCAGTCACGACCGGGTGGAGGCGGACACCATCAACCTGACGCAGGAATACCTGGCCTCCATGCTCGGGTCCCAGCGCACGACCGTGAACGAGGCGGCGCAGGGGCTGCAGAAGGCGGGCGCCATCGCCTATTCCCGTGGCCGCATCCGGGTGCTCGACCGGTCCGCGCTCGAGCGGGTCGCCTGCGAATGCTACCGCGCCACGGCGTCCGTGCGGGACGACCGGCGGGGGTGATCCGGAACCTTCGCGGTGGCGGCCGGTTCCGGAACCATGGCCGAGCCGTCGTCAAACCGCCTGCTGGACGCGCTTTCCGATGAGGACCGGGCCGCCGTGCTCGGCTTCTGCACGCGGCGCACAATGACCCTGGACGAGGAGTTCTGCGCGCCCGACGAGACCATCCGCGGCGTGCATTTCGTGCTCGAGGGCGTCATCTCCGCCGTGGGCGAGATGAGGGACGGCCGCTCCGTCGAGGTGTTCATGATCGGCCACGAAGGCGCGGCCGGGGTCGAGGCGGCGCTGATTCCGGCGCGGGCGGCCACCCGGATGACCTGCCAGGTGCCCGGCTCCTGCCTTAGCATCGAGGCGGCCCGCATGCGGGAGCTGACGGCAGTTCGGCCTGCCCTCCGCGAGGCGCTGCTGCGGTTCCAGACGGGACTGCAGCACGAGCTGGAGCGGAGCGCCGCCTGCCACGCCTTGCACCGGGCGGACCAGAAGCTGGCCAAGTGGCTGCTGCGCTGTCACGACCGCGTCCGCCGCGAGGTCCTGCCGCTGACGCAGGAGTACCTGGCCAGCATGCTTGGCTCCCAGCGCACGACCGTGAACGAGGGAGCCCAGGCGCTCGTCGACCGCAAGGCCATCCGCTACGCCCGCGGCCGGATCACCGTCGTCGACCGGGCGGCGCTCGAAGGCGCGGCCTGCGAATGCTACCGCGCTCCGGTCGGCTCGGACCTGCCGGACGATCGCGTCTGAGCCGGTCGCCGGCTTCGCGCGCCGGTCCGATAAGGCTATAGGCGCCGCATGACCATGCTGCTCTACGGCCGGCCGCCCGCCGTCTTCGATCCGCCCGGCGACGCCGTCCAGACTTCCCCGCTCATCCCCGGCTCCGCCGCCCTGGAGGACATCCCCGAAGGCTCGGCCGACGCGGTGACCGTCTACGCCCCGCCCGGCGTCCTTGAGCGTCGCTACGTTCTCGCCCTGGCGCTGCGGGCGTTGAAGACCGGCGGGCGACTGGACGTCATGGCGCCGAAGGGGAAGGGTGGGTCGCGCCTGGGCAAGGAACTGAAGGCCTTCGGGCTGGAGGTCGCGGAGACGGCCAAGGCCCACCACCGCAGGTGCGTCGCCGTGCGGCCCGAGGGGCCGCTGCCGCAGCTGGAGCAGGCGATCGCCGGCGGCGGCCGGCGCATCGTGCCCGGCCTTGACGCCTGGTCGCAGCCGGGCGTGTTCGCGTGGGACCGCATCGACCCGGGATCGGCCCTGCTGGCGCGGTCCTTGCCCGAACTGAAGGGGGCGGGCGTCGATCTCGGCTGCGGCTATGGCGCTCTCGCGACGGTGGCGCTGCGATCGCCGGTCGTGACGGCGCTTCGGCTGGTCGACCTGGATCGCCGCGCGGTCGATGCGGCGCGCCGCAACGTCACGGACGCCCGCGCAAGCTTCGAGTGGGCCGATGCGCGCACCCTGCCCGAGACGGCCGATCTGGATTTCGTCGTGACCAACCCGCCGTTCCACGACGGCGGCGCCGAGGACCGGCGGCTGGGCCAGGCCTTCATTCGCAAGGCCGCCGGCCTGCTGAAGAAGGGCGGGGTTCTGTGGCTGGTGGCCAACCGGCACCTGCCCTACGAGGCCGAGCTCGACGCCGCGTTCAAGCGGGTGCGGATGGTCGCGGACGCCGGCGGCTACAAGGTGTTCGAGGCGGTGAAGTGAGCAGGGTTCCGACCGCCCGCATCGACAAGCTGCTGTCCTCGCTCGGCTACGGCTCGCGGGCGGAGATGGCGAGGCTGGCCCGGGCCGGCGGCGTGACGCTGGACGGGGTCGAGGTCGACGACGTGTCGCGTCGGATACCGGTGACGCCCGACCTGCCGTCGCGAATGCAGGTCGACGGCGAGCCGCTCGACCCGTCGCACGGGCTGGTGCTGATGCTGCACAAGCCGGTCGGGATGACCTGTTCCCACAAGGAGGACGGGCCGCTGGTCTATGACGTGCTGCCGGACCGCTGGCGGCGGCGCGATCCGGCCATCTCGACCATCGGGCGGCTCGACAAGGAGACCTCGGGCCTGCTGCTGATGACCGACGACGGCGACCTGCTGCACCGCGTGATCAGCCCGAAGAAGAACGTCGCCAAGATCTACCGCGCCACGCTGGCGCGGCCCCTGGCCGGGACTGAAGCGGCGCTGTTCGCCTCGGGCGAGCTGATGCTGGAGGGCGACGACCGGCCCCTGAAGCCGGCCGGGCTCGAGGCGCTGTCGGCGACCGAGGCGCGGGTGACGGTCACGGAGGGGCGCTACCACATGGTGCGGCGAATGTTCGCGGCCGTGGGCAACCATGTCGAGGCTCTGCACCGGGAACGCCTGGGCGGACTGGTTCTGCCCGCCGACCTCGCGCCGGGGGAATGGCGGCTGCTGGACGACGGCGAAATCGCCGCCATCTTCGCCGTATGAGCGTACTCGCCAAAATCTGCGGCCTGACCACCCCCGAGACCCTGGACGCCGCCCTGGCCGGCGGCGCGGCTTTCGTCGGGGCGGTCAGCTTCCCCAGGAGCCCGCGTCACCTGGAGCTGATCGCCGCCGCCGCCCTGTTCGAGCGGGCGCGGGGCCGGGCCAGGGTGGTTGCGGTCACCGTCGACCCCGACGACGCCCTGCTCACCGAAATCGCTCTCATCCTGAGGCCTGACTTCGTACAGTTGCACGGCTCGGAGACGCCCGAACGGGCGATGCGGGCGCGGATGCTCACGGGCGCCGGGATCATCAAGGCCCTGCCGGTGCGGACGGCGGACGACGTCGATTCCGCGGCGGCCTTCGAGCCGGTGGTCGACTGGCTGATGTTCGATGCGAAGCCGCCCGCGGACGCGGCTCTGCCGGGCGGCGTCGGGGCCGCCTTCGACTGGACCCTGCTGGCCGACCGGGCGTTCGGGAAGCCGTGGTTCCTCGCCGGCGGCCTGTCGCCGGACAACCTCAGCGAGGCGGTGCGCATCACCGGCGCGCCTGCGGTCGATGTGTCCTCTGGCGTCGAAAGCGCGCCCGGTGTTAAGGACCCCGGCCGGATCGCGGCCTTTCTGGAGGCGGCGAGGTCGGCCTGATTTCCGCCGCTCCCCCGCGCGAGTCTCCGCCTGTGAACGCAATCCTCCCCAACGCCTACGCCTGGCCTGACGCCGAGGGCCGTTTCGGCCCCTACGGCGGCCGCTTCGTCGCCGAGACCCTGATGCCGCTGATCCACGAGCTGGACGCGGCGTACGAGGCGGCCAAGGCCGATCCGACTTTCCAGGCCGAGCTGGACGGCTTCCTGACCGACTACGTCGGCCGGCCCAGCCCCCTGTACCTTGCCGAACGCCTGACCGAGCACCATGGCGGGGCCGACATCTGGTTCAAGCGCGACGAGCTGAACCACACCGGCGCCCACAAGGTGAACAACTGCATGGGCCAGATCCTGCTGGCCATGCGCATGGGCAAGACCCGGATCATCGCCGAGACCGGCGCCGGCCAGCACGGCGTGGCCACCGCCACCGTCTGCGCCCGCTTCGGCCTGCCCTGCGTGGTCTACATGGGCGCCGCCGACGTCGAGCGGCAATCGCCGAATGTCTTCCGCATGAAGCTGCTGGGCGCCGAGGTGGTGCCGGTGACCTCGGGCCGCGGCACGCTCAAGGACGCGATGAACGAGGCGATGCGCGACTGGGTCACCAACGTCGCCGACACCTACTACCTGATCGGCACCGCGGCCGGCCCGCACCCGTATCCGGCCATGGTGCGCGACTTCCAGAGCGTCATCGGGCGCGAGGTCCGGGCGGCCATGCTGGCGCGTCGGGAGAAACTGCCCGACGCCTGCGTCGCGGCGATCGGCGGCGGCTCCAACGCCATCGGCCTGTTCCACCCCTTCATCGAGGACGCCGGCGTGCGCCTGATCGGCGTCGAGGCGGCCGGGCGCGGGCTCGACACGCCGGACCACGCCGCCTCGATCCAGGGCGGTCGCCCCGGCGTGCTGCACGGCAACCGCACCTACCTGCTGCAGGACGCCGACGGCCAGATCGTCGAGGGCCATTCGATCTCGGCCGGCCTCGACTATCCCGGCATCGGACCCGAGCACGCCTGGCTGAAGGACATCGGCCGGGCCGAGTATCGCGCCGCCACGGACGAGGAGGCGCTGGAGGCCTTCCAGCTGTGCGCGAGGCTGGAGGGGATCATTCCGGCCCTCGAACCGAGCCACGCGCTGGCCCGGGTCGGAGAGATCGCGAAAGAGGTGGGCAAGGGCGGCGACGTCGTGCTCAATATGTGCGGGCGGGGCGACAAGGACATCTTCGCCGTGGCGAAGCATCTGGGCGTGGAGCTCTAGGACATCATGAACACCCTCATCCTCGCCGCCGCGGCGGCTCTCCTCGCCGCGCCGCCGACCCAGGACGCGCCGGCCACGCCGGAGCAGATGGTCCTGCCGGGCGCGACCCTCGCCCCCGACTGCGGCAACCTGTACGGCCTCGCCGGACGCGCCTTCTGCGTCAGCGCGCCGCTGGCGAGCATCGGCGCCCTGGCCGACGCCTATGTGGCCGACCTGCAGACCAGGGGCTGGATCCCCGCCGGCGGCGAGGACAATCGCGTGGTCTTCGTCCGCCGCCGCGACGGCGGCGGCTGCGACGGCCTGCAGATGCAGGCCTTCTACGACACCTCCCGTCCGGCCGGGCCCGAGGCGATCGGCTACCTCGGCTTCGGGCCGATTCCCGGCGACGTCTGCGCCGAACAGTCCGCCCCGGCGCCCGCTCCCCAGCAATGACTACCGCCCGTATCGACACCCGCTTCGCCGCCCTGAGGGCGGAGGGGCGGGCCGGCTTCGTCGCCTACGTCATGGCCGGCGACCCGTCGCGCGAGGAGGCGCTGGAGATCCTGCGCGGCCTGCCCGCAGCCGGCGCGGACATCATCGAGCTGGGGTTCCCGTTCTCCGATCCGATGGCCGAGGGGCCGCCGATCCAGCGGGCGGCCCTGCGCGGCCTCAAGGCCGGGCTGACGCTGAAGGGCACGCTGGAGCTGGCCGCGGCCTTCCGCGCGGGCGACGCCGACACCCCGCTCATCCTGATGGGGTACCTGAACCCGATCGAGAGCTACGGCTACGAGGCCTTCGCCCGGGACGCCGCGACGGCGGGCGTGGACGGGGTGATCGTCGTCGACTGTCCGCCGGAGGAGGCGGGTGTGCTGACCGGCGCGCTGGACGCGGCGCAGGTTTCGCTGATCCGCCTGGCCACCCCGACCTCGGACGACGCCCGACTGAAGGTGATCGCGCAAGGGACCTCGGGCTTCGTCTACTACGTCTCCGTGGCCGGAGTGACCGGGGTGAAGGAAGCCGAGGCCGGATCGGTCGCGCCCGCGGTGGAACGTGTTCGTCGCGCCGCGGGCCTGCCGGTGGCGGTGGGCTTCGGGGTCAAGACGCCGGAACGCGCCGCCGAGATCGCCCGCGTCGCCGACGCGGTGGTCGCCGGGTCGGTCCTGGTCGACGAGGTGGCGGCGGCCCTGGCGGAGAACGCTTCCCCCGCCGGGCGCGTTCTGGCGAAGGTCCGCGCCCTGGCCGACGCCGTCCGGCATGCACGGACGCCGGAGACGGTCTGACGGAGAGACGCAGCGTTCTGAGGCCGAACGCTTCGCATCCGACCGGAAAATGCTCTAAAGGCCCGCCCATGGTCGACAAGAACAAGCCCCAGACCGAGAAGCGCGGCGGCTGGCTGAGCCGCTTCGCCCCCGGCGTGCGCAAGATCGTCAGCCGGCGCGACACGCCGGACAACCTGTGGGTCAAGGATCCCGACACCGGCGAGATGCTCTACCGGTCGGACCTCGAAGCCTCCCTGTGGGTGACCCCGTCCGGCCGGCACATGCGCATCGACGCGCCGACGCGGTTGAAGTTCACCTTTGACGACGGCGCGTACGAGCCGATCGAGACGCCCGACGTGCCCGAGGATCCGCTGAAGTTCTCGGACGGCAAGCCGTATCGTCAGCGCCTCGAGGCCGCGCGCAAGGCGGCGGGCCGCAAGGACACCATGGCCATCGGCTTCGGCCCCGTCGGCGGAACCGCGGCCGTGGTCATCGTCCAGGACTTCACCTTCATGGGCGGCTCGCTGGGCATGGCGGCGGGCGAGGCCTTCATCGCCGCCGCCCGGGCCGCGATCGAGCGGGGCGTGCCGCTGGTCTGCTTCACGGCCGCCGGGGGCGCGCGGATGCAGGAGGGCGCGCTGTCGCTGATGCAGATGGCCCGCACTACCCTCGCCATCCAGGAGCTGAAGGCGGCGCAACTGCCCTTCTTGGTGGTGCTGACCGACCCGACCACCGGCGGCGTCACCGCCAGCTACGCCATGCTGGGCGATGTCCATCTGGCCGAGCCGGGGGCCCTGATCGGCTTCGCCGGACCGCGGGTCATCGAGGCCACCATTCGCGAAAAGCTGCCGCCGGGCTTCCAGCGCGCCGAATACCTGCAGGAGAAGGGCATGGTGGACAAGGTCGTCACCCGCGCCGACCTGCCGCGGGTGATCGGCCAGATCCTGTCGATGCTGATGGGCGGGACGCGCCGCGCGGCCTAGAACCGGCCGATGGACCCGATCTCCGAACGCCTGCGCGCGCGCCATCCGCAGCGCATCGACCTGTCGCTCGACCGCATGCGGGCGTTGTGCGCGGCCTTGGGCGATCCGCAGCACCGGCTGCCCCCGGTCATCCATGTCGCCGGCACCAACGGCAAGGGCTCGACCGTCGCCTTCATCCGCGCCATCGCGGAGGCGGCGGGCTTGCGGGTGCATGTCTATACGTCGCCGCACCTGGTGCGCTTCAACGAACGCATTCGTTTGGCCGGCGAACTGATCGACGACGACCGGCTGAACGCGATCCTCGACCGGGTCGAGGCGCCGGGGCTGGAGGCGACGGTGTTCGAGAGCACCACCGCGGCGGCCTTCCTGGCCATGAGCGAGACGCCGGCCGATCTGGCGGTGATCGAGGTCGGGCTGGGCGGGGTGCTCGATGCGACGAACGTCATCGAGCGGCCGCTGCTGAGCGTGATCACGCCGGTCGACCTCGACCACGCGGAGTTCCTGGGCGACTCCCTCGCCGGGATCGCCCGCGAGAAGGCGGGAGTGCTGAAGGCCGGCGCGCGCGGTCTGATCGCGCGGCAGGCCGAGGCGGCCATGGCGGAGATCGAGGCTGCGGCCGCGGCCGTGCACGCGCCGCTGACGGTGATGGGCGTGGACTTCGATGCGTGGGGCGAGCGCGGCGGCCTGGCCTTCCAGGACCAGACCCGCTTCCTCGATCTCCCGGCTCCGGCGCTCGCCGGGCCGCACCAGATCGCCAACGCCGGCCTGGCCGTGGCGGTCGCGCTCGAGCTTGACCTCCCTGAGGCGGCGATCGCCCACGGCCTTCGAGATGTCCGGTGGCCGGCTCGGATGCAGCGGCTGACCGCCGGACCCTTCGGGGAGGCGGCGAGGGTTGCGGGCGCGGAGCTGTGGCTGGACGGCGGACACAATCCGCACGCCGGCCGGGCGCTGGCGGCGGCGCTCGCCGAGCGGCAGGCGAAGGCGCCGCGACCGACGTCCCTGATCGTCGGCATGCTGGCGAACAAGGACGCGGGCGGATTCTTCGAGGCCCTGGCCGGGTCGGGAGCCGCCGTGTTCACGACGCCGTTCGAGGGCGCCTCGGCGGAGCCGGAGGCGCTGGCGGCGGTGGCGCGTGGCCATGGGCTGGGCGCACAGTCGACCGCCAGCGTCGGCGAGGCCCTGTCCCAGGCCTTGCGGCTGGGCGCAGGTCGGGTGGTGATCTGCGGGTCGCTCTACCTGGCCGGCGAGGTTCTGGGGGCCGCGCGCGAGACCTGGCCGGACTGAGTCCGGTCAGACGTCCGGGGTGCGCACACGCTGGCTGTCGCGCATGAAGTCCCGCGTGGCCTGATCCTGCATGCCCTGGCGTGGAATGTTGCGGCAGACCCGCGTCCGACGGTTAGAGCCGGTCACCGTTTCGAAGCGGCAGACCCGACGGGTCTCCGGCTGGGGCTCAGCCGCGGTCGCGTCGACCGGAGGCAGCGGCGTCGCGCTTTCCTGAGGCTGCTGCGGGGCCGCCTGGAGTGGGGAGAAGCCGAGCGTCAGGGCGACGAGCGAGGCGGCGAACATGGGCGTACTCCTGGGGACGCAGGGAGGATCGTGCAACCTAGCGTTCAGGGAACGACGATTGCAAGCGGGCTGGGTCAGCCGTTCGGGCCGGCCGGGGTGGCGGCGACGCCCTCGTCGGGCAGGCGGACGCGCTGCTGGGCTCGCATAAATTCGCGGGTCTGCTGATCCTGGACAAACCCGGCCCGGGGCACATCGCGACAGACGCGCTGCTGCATGTTGGAGCCGGTCGCCCGCTCCAGGCGGCAGACGCGGCGCGTCGTCGGCTCCGCTTCGCTCCGGCGAGCCTCGGCGGGGGTGGGCGCGTTGGCGATGACGGCGACCTGCCCGGAGGCGACTTCAGGCGCTCCCAGCGCCAGGGCCAGCAAGGTGACGGTCAGCATGGGGCGTTCCCCTGAACGGTCTGTGAGCCGTCGATCAGAACACCGATATCGTCGCTGGGCAAGCGAAGCCGGGACAGGTGATCCGGGTCGGAGCCGGGGACAGGGCACCTTTCGCCGATTTAACGGGACAGCGGGCCTCCCGCTGCGCTTCCTTGCGGACGGAGGAACACCGCATGCACACGCTTGTTTTCGTCGGGGCCCTGCTGGCCGGCGCGCCCGCCGCCGCCGGACAACCCGACCCCGCCCCGGTCGTCGCCGCCGAGCGGGCGTTCGCGGCCGATGCGCCGACACTCGGGATAGCCGGCAGCTTCAACAAGTGGTCGACGCCGGAGGCGATCGTCATCGCAGGCGGCCGGGCGCAGCGCATCGGAGAGGTCTATCCCGACCGGCCGCGACCGGCCGACGAGCCCCTGCTCGAATGGTGGCCGAACTTCGCCGGCATCGCCCGCTCGGGCGATCTGGGCTTCACCACCGGCGGCGTGGCGGTCGGGGGACAGCGGACGGGACACTACTTCACCATCTGGAAGAGACAGGCCGACGGGTCGTGGAAATGGGTCTACGACGGCGGCTCCGGCGCCAGCGCGGCCGACGTGCCGGGCCCGGACAGCGAACCGGTGATCCTGGAAGCCGGTCCGGAGCTGCTGCGTGTCGTCGGCTCGGTCGACGGGCCTCCCGCCCCGGCCGCCGGGGACTGGGCGCTCGCCGAGGTGCGGGAGGCCGAAGCCGAACTCGCCCGCGCCGCCGCCGTCGACCAGAAGGCGGCGCATCTGGCGGTGATGGCCGACAATGGACGGCTGTACGTGGCCCCGCGGCCGCCGGCTATCGGGCGCGACGCCTTCGCCGGGGCGCTGGACGGCTGGCCGGCCACCTTCCGGTTCGGCCCGACCGAGGGCGGCGGTCAGTCGGCGTACGGAGACCTCGTCTGGACCTACGGCCCGGCCGCGTGGGAGCGGAACGGTGGCGAGCGGACCGGCCATTACGTCCGCCTGTGGCAGAGGCAGGAAGGCGGCTGGAGGATCGTGCTGGCGCAGCTGATCCCCGCCCCGCCGCCGCCGCCGGCGCCCCCGGCCGCGCCTGCGGCGCCGGCGCCCCCTCCCGCCGGCGGCTGAGCCGTCCTATCTCGACGGCATGACTGACCTTTCTCCCCGCGAAATCGTCTCCGAACTGGATCGCTTCATCGTCGGCCAGCACGACGCCAAGCGCGCCGTCGCCGTGGCCCTGCGCAACCGCTGGCGGCGCAAGCGGGTGCCCGAGGACCTGCGTGACGAGGTGACGCCCAAGAACATCCTGATGATCGGGCCGACCGGGGTCGGCAAGACCGAGATCGCCCGCAGGCTGGCGAAGCTGGCCGGGGCCCCCTTCATCAAGATCGAGGCGACCAAGTTCACCGAGGTCGGCTACGTGGGCCGCGACGTCGATCAGATCATGCGCGACCTCGTCGAGGCGGCGCTGGTCATGGTGCGCGACAAGCGACGGTCGGGAGTGAAGGCCCGCGCCGAGGGGCAGGCGGAGGAGCGCATCCTCGACGCCCTCGTCGGCCCCGGTTCGCAGCCGGCCACGCGCGAGGCCTTCCGCAAGCGTCTGCGCGCCGGCGAGCTGGACGACAAGGAGATCGAGATCCAGCTGGCCGACACCACCTCGCCGATCCAGGGGCTGGACCTGCCCGGCGGCGGCAATGTCGGCATGATCAATCTCTCCGAGATGCTCGGAAAGCTGGGCGGCGGCCGGACGAAGAGCGTGAAGCTGCCGGTGCGCGATGCGCTGGGGCCGCTCGTCACCGAGGAGTCCGACAAGCTGCTGGACCAGGAGAGCCTGACCAAGGAGGCCCTGCTGCTGGCCGAGAACGAGGGCATCGTCTTCCTCGACGAGATCGACAAGGTGGCTGCGCGATCCGAAGCGCGCGGCGCCGACGTGTCGCGCGAAGGCGTGCAGCGCGACCTGCTGCCGCTGATCGAGGGCACCACGGTGTCGACGAAATACGGGCCGGTGAAGTCGGACCATGTGCTGTTCATCGCCTCGGGCGCCTTCCACGTCGCCAAGCCGTCGGACCTGCTGCCCGAACTGCAGGGCCGCCTGCCGATCCGGGTCGAGCTGAAGGCCCTCACGCGAGACGACTTCCGTCGCATCCTGACCGAGCCCGAAGCCAATCTGATCCGCCAGAACCAGGCCCTGCTGGCCACGGAGGAGGTGACGCTGGAGTTCACCGACGACGCGGTGGAGGCGCTGGCGGACGCGGCCGTGGCGGCCAACTCGGCGGTCGAGAACATCGGCGCCCGTCGCCTGCAGACGGTGCTGGAGCGGGTGCTGGAGGAAACCAGCTTCAGGGCCTCCGACCTCGCTGGCCAGACCATCGTCTTCGACGGCGACAAGGTGCGCGAGCGGGTGGCGGACCTGGCGAAGAACGCGGACCTGAGCCGGTTCATCCTGTAAGCGCGCTTGAAAGCGGAACACATGCGGAACATAACGTCCGCATGCCCGCCGCCGCCGTCCACATCGAGCTGGTCTTCAGCCGCCCGGAGACCACCCTGTCCGTCACCCGCGGGGCGGCGCGGCTGCTGGTCGACATGGGCTATGCGCCGCTGCTGGAGGTGGGTCTGCCGAACGGGCGGCGGGCGGACGTCATGGCGCTGGGGCCGAAGGGCGACATCGTCATCTGCGAGGTGAAGTCCGGCCTCGAGGACTATCGCGTCGACCGGAAGTGGGGCGAGTACGGACCGTACTGCGACGCCTTCTACTTCGCCGTGGCGCCGGAATTTCCCGATGGCGCGCTGCCGGACGAGCCGGGATTGATCGTGGCCGACGGCTTCGGCGGGGCGGTGGTGCGCGACGCTCCGCTGGCGCCGCTGGCGCCGGCGCGTCGCAAGGCCCTGACGCTGGCCTTTGCGCGGCTGGGCGCCCTGCGGAGCCTGAGGGATCAGCCGACCGGCTGAGCCGTCGGCGGGTCGACCACGCGGCCGCTCTCGCCGACGCTCATGATCGCCGACGTCGAGGCGGCGCAGCCCATCAGCGTCTCCCCGCCCACCTCCACAAGGGCCGTCAGCGGGTAGGTGCGGTCGCTCATGCCGTCCGAGCACTCGGTGGCGGTGAGGGTGACGGCGATCGGGGTGCCGGTGGTTGTGGTGGTCTCGAGCGTGGCCACCGTTCCCTGGACCGTCGGCTTCGGCTGCGGGCCGCGCTGCTCGGGGCGGTCTGCGCCGGAGTAGACGACCTCGGTCCCCGTCAGGTCGATGCCCCAGAACGGTTCGGTGCCCAGCAGGCGCACCGGGCGCGACAGGTCGACGCCGGCCAGCGTCGGCGCCGGCTCCGGCTCCGGCGCGGACCCGGCGGGCGTTTCAGGCTCCGCGGAACAGGCGCCGAGGACCAGGACAGCGAGGGCGACGAAGGTGGGGCGCATGGACGGCTCCGGGAACAGGGCCGCCCAACAAGCGCCGCGGCGGCAGCCGGGTCAAGCGATCAGGGCTGACCGACGCTGGACGAGGCCGCGGCCAGCAGCAGGCCCTCGGAGGGGCGGTCCGGGCTGTTGTAGATGAAGCCGTGGGTCGGATAGACGGTCGTGCCCAGGTCGTTGATCGGGTTGTACCAGACCTTGACCGCCGACCAGTCGTTGGCGTCCGAGACGTCGACCACGGTGACGTTCTCCTCCACCTTGCCGCGGCTGCCGCCCCAGTTGGCGTGAGTGACCCGGATGACCCGGTCCGTCAGCACTTCGGAGACCACGGCGACGTGGCCGAGGCGCATGCGTCCATTGGACTGGAAGGCGAGGACGGCGCCCGTGCGCGGCCGCTCCCCCGTGGCGAACTTGCCCTGCGCCTGGGTCCACCAGGTGTGGGCGTCGCCGTAGATGTCGATGCCGGAGAACATGCGGGCGAAGGTTACGCACTGCCAGTAAGGCTCCGCCTTCACGGACGGCGCGCCGAAGCCCAGCGCGAAAATCCCGAGGAGCGCCGCAACCGCGGCGGCTTGGAGCCGTTTCATCATGCTGGCGTGCTTCCCGACCTGCCTCGGATTCGTCCTTAGACGATAGTTTTCGAGGGTTGAAGCACCCTCTCAGGCGAATCGGCCGGGACGGGCGCTCCGGCTTGACCCGGCTGCCTGCGCGCCGCGAACCCGCGCAAGGCCTTGCGGGCCGGGCGTTCTACGAGGTGGTAGGTGGCCATGGCCGCGACCGGGATCGCCGCCAGAATCCCCAGCCACACAAAAACGTGAAACCGCTTTTCGTCGGCGCCGAGCAGCCGCGCCGCGAGGTTGGTCATGACCAGCAGCACCGGCGCGCACACCATGTAGATCGAATAGCTGACCTCTCCGAGGTAGACCCCGGGCGCCGACGCGAAGATTCCGGCGCGCTCGTTGGCGAGGGAGCCGAGGCCGAGAATCAGGCCGCCCGCGAACAGCACCGTGACGGGGTCCCACAGCGCCAGCGAGGCGCTGGCGAGCAGGCCGAGGCCGCAGGCGGTCGCGACAAGCCCGGCGCGCCGTATCGGCCCCCGCCGGTACACGAGGTAGAGGGCGCAGCCGAGGGCGAAGCAGGGGACGATGCGCAGGGCTCCCCAGCGGAAGGTCGCCTCCGTCAGCGGAAAGCCCGCCAGCCGCTCGAAGGCGGCGTAGACGCCAAGCGCGGCCAGCGCGGTCAGGCCGACCGCGAGCCACGGCCGCTGGCGCAGGCGCCAGGCGACGAAGGCGAAGGCGGGGAAGCTGAGGTAGGCGAACCATTCGGCCGAGATCGACCAGGAGGGATGGTTGAAGGCGGCCAGCGGGGCCAGGCCCCAGGCGTGGGTCATGCTGAGGTGGGCCGGCAGCGCCCGCCAGTCCGTCAGGCTCGCGTCCACGGCGACGCCGGCCAGGGTGGCGGCGACCCCTAGCCCGACCATGGCGAACAGGGTGACGAGGTGCAGCGGGTAGACCCGCGCGATCCGCGCCCACAGAAAACCGCCGTACGAGAAGCTGCGGGAGCCCGACTGCTCGAGGTAGACGTGGCTGAGGATGAAGCCGGAGAGGACGAAGAAGACCTCGACTCCGAGGTAGCCCTTCGTCACCGCCGTCGGCACGAGGCTGAAATCGAGATAGGCCCAGGCCGTGTAAAGCACCACCCAGGCGGCGGCGAGGAAGCGCAGGGTGGTCAGTGCGCGCAGGTCGGGCGGGGTGGCGACAGGGGTCATGGCCCGCCGAGGCTACGGCTTCAGCCTGCAGGATTCGTTAAGCGCCGCACTCCGCCGGTTTCCGGTCCGGGGCGAAGAGGGCGCAGGACCGGTCGATCTCGCCCTGGATGAGGGCGCAGGGGTTGGCGACGTTGCAGGGCGGGTGGGTGGCCGGGCTGACCATGACGCAGCGTTCGACCAGCCGGGCGGCGGCCGCCTCGCCGATCTGGGACTGGCACGATCCGTCGTTGGCGACGGCGGGCGACGGCGGCCCTGCGAGGTCCGCCGGCAGGCCAGGCTCGACCTCCTCCTGCGGCGGGGCGTCGGCGGGCATCTCCGGGGCCGGAAGCTCCACGCCGGGCGGCGGCGCCTCGGGCGTCTCCGCCGGCGGCTGGCAGGCGGTGATCAGGGCGGCGCCCGTCAGGGCGAGGACGATCCGACGCATGGCGGGCTCCGGCCGTTGCGGAAAGCTGACCTTAGGCAGGTTCGCCGGGCCGAGGAACCCTCAGCGTCCGAGGGCGGCGCGCTGCAGGGCGAACAGCTCGGCGCAGCCGCCTTCGGCCAGCTGGAACAGGCGTTCGAACTCCGGCCGGCTGAAACCGCGCTTCTCCCCGGTGGCCTGGATCTCGACGATGGTCCCCGCTCCGGTCAGCACGAAGTTGGAGTCGGCTTCGGCGGTGGAGTCCTCCTCATAGTCGAGGTCGAGCACCGGCTCGTCCGAGCACACCCCGCAGGAGACGGCGGCGACCTGGTCGAGGATGGGGTCGGTCTTCAGCACGCCCTCGGCGCGCAGGTAGTCCAGCGCCGAGGCCATGGCGACCCAGGCCCCGGTGATGGCGGCGGTGCGGGTGCCGCCGTCGGCCTGGACGACGTCGCAATCCAGCACCACCTGGCGCTCGCCCAACGCCTTCAGGTCGACCACCGCCCGCAGGCTGCGCCCGATCAGGCGCTGGATCTCCTGGGTGCGGCCCGACTGCTTGCCGGCGGCCGCCTCGCGGCGACCGCGGGTGTGGGTGGCGCGGGGCAGCATGCCGTACTCGGCGGTGACCCAGCCGGAGCCCTTGTTGCGCATCCAGCCGGGCACGTTCTCCTCGACCGTGGCGGTGACCAGCACCCGGGTGTGGCCGAAGGAGACGAGGCAGGAGCCCTCGGCGTAGCGGTTGACCCCGATCTCGAGCGTCACCGGGCGGAGCTGGTCGGGGCGGCGTTCGGACGGGCGCATGGGAAATCCTTGAAGCGATGGCGGCGCTGCTTATCCTGAAACCGTGAGCCTGTATCCCCCCGCCGCGTCCACAGAAACGCTCCGGCTGCGCCCGGCGACGCTCGACGACGCCGAGCTGCTGGCCGCGTGGGATCGGGAGCCGCACGTGATCGCCTGCTCGACGGACGATCCGGAGGCCGAGGTGGCCTTCGGCGGCATCGAGTGGCGCGAGGAACTGGCCGGGCAGTCCGGGATCAGCTTCTACCGCATCGCAGAGGTCGGCGGCCGGCCGATCGGCGTGATGCAGATCTGCGACCCCCACGCCGAGCCGACCCACTACTGGGGTGAGATCGAACCCGGCCTCCGGGCGATCGACATCTGGATCGGCCCACGCGACGCCCTGGGCCGCGGCTGGGGCACGGAGATGATGCGGCAGGCCCTCGACGCCTGCTTCGCCGATCCGGAGGTGCACGGGATCGTCATCGACCCGCTCGCGTCGAACGTCGAGGCGCATCGCTTCTACCAGCGGCTGGGCTTCCGGCCCGAAGGGCGGCGCATGTTCGGCGACGACGACTGTCTGGTTCACCGGTTGATGCGGGCGGACTGGGAGGCGCGGGCGCGATGAGAGGACCGCTGCTGAGCTCGACGGCCATGGAGGGCCCGGGCCTCGTCGGACTGGACGAGCGCGCCCGCGACATCTTCCGGCGCATCGTCGAAAGCTATCTGCAGACGGGCGAGCCGGTGGGCTCGCGCACCCTCTCGCTGACCGGCGTGTCGCTGTCGCCGGCCTCGATCCGCAACACCATGCAGGACCTGACGCTGGCGGGATTGCTGGCCTCGCCGCACACCTCGGCGGGGCGGATTCCGACGCACGCCGGCCTGCGCCTGTTCGTCGACGGCCTGCTGGAGATCGGCGACATCAGCCGCGACGAACGCCGCGAGATCGACGCAAGACTGGCCGGGCGGGGGCGAAGCTTCGAGGAGGCGCTGGACGAGGCGTCCACCCTGCTCTCGGGTCTCGCCGGCGGGGCCAGCATCGTCGCCAGTCCCGTGCGCGACGCGGGGGTCAAGCATGTGGAGTTCGTCGCGCTGGGCCATGACCAGGCGCTGGCGGTGCTGGTCGCCGACGACGGCACGGTCGAGAACCGCCTGATGCCGCTGAAGGCGGGGGTGACGCCATCGACGCTGCAGGAGGCCTCGAACTTCCTGAACGCCCGGCTCAAGGGACGGCCGTTGCACGAGGCGCGAACCGAGATGCGCACCGAGCTGGAGGCGGCCCGGCGCGAACTGGACGCGGCGGCGGCGCGGCTGGTCGAGGACGGACTGGCTGCATGGTCCGGCGGCGCCGAACGCGAGCGCGCCCTGATCGTGCGGGGCCGGGCCAACCTGCTGCAGGACAGGGAGGCGGTCGAGGACCTCGAACGCGTCCGCGTCCTCTTCGACGATCTGGAGCAGAAGGAACAGCTGATCGGGCTGCTGGACGGCGTGTCGAACGCCCAGGGCGTCCGCATCTTCATCGGGGCGGAAACGCGGCTGTTCTCGCTTTCGGGTTCCGCCGTGATCGCGGCGCCCTATATGAGCGGCCGACAGCGGGTGCTGGGCGCCATCGGCGTCATCGGGCCCGCGCGACTGAACTACGCCCGTGTCATCCCGTTGGTGGACTACACCGCCCGGGTGCTGGGCCGGATGCTGGACGGACAAGAGACGTGAACGACACCCCCGAGACCCGCGACGCCAACGAATTGGACGCCGACATCGGCGAGTCGGAAACCGAGGCCAACGCCGAAGCCGGTCTTGATTCCACGCCGGGCGAGGACCTTGGCCCGATCGACGCCCTGATCGCCGAGCGCGACCAGTGGAAGGATCGCGCCCTGCGCGCGGTGGCCGAGGCCGAGAACACCAAACGACGGGCCGAGCAGCAGAACAACGACGCCCGCGCCTACGCCATCCAGAAATTCGCCCGTGACCTGCTGGGCGTCGCCGACACGCTCGAGCGGGCCCTGGCGGTCGATCTGGGGGGCAGCGAGGATCCGGCCGTGGCCAATCTGGTCAGGGGACTGGAGCTCACCCACAAGTCGCTGATGCAGGCGTTCGAGAGCAACAACCTGCAGCGGGTCGCGCCGGAGCCGGGCGATCCCTTCGACCCGCACCTGCACCAGGCGATGATGGAGCAGCCGTCCGATACGGTGGAAGGCGGCAAGGTGATCCAGACCCTGCAGCCGGGTTACGCCCTGTTCGGGCGCACCGTCCGCGCGGCCATGGTGGTGGTCGCCGCCAAGGGCTCGAGCGCCCGGCCGAACGCCGCCGACCAGGCGGCCGGCGCCGCGGCCTACGCCGCCGCGGCCGACAAGGACTGACGCCTCAGGCCTTCACCCGCGACTCGAAGAACGCCAGCAGCCGGCGCCAGCCGTCGGCGGCGGCCTCAGGCGTGAAGCTGTCGCGATAGTCGGCGTGGAAGCCGTGCGGCGCGCCGGGGTAGACCACGATCTCACTGTCGGTCTGCCCGGCGCGGGCCAGCGCGCTGCGCATCGCCTCCACGGTGTCCAGCGGGATGCCGCGGTCGTTCTCGCCGTAGAGGCCGAGGACGGGGCATTTCAGATCGTCGGCCAGATCGACCGGCCATGGCCGGCCGGCCTCCGTCTGTGGCGGCGAGGCGTTCGCCGCGGGGGCCAGCCGGCCGTACCACGCCACGCCGGCGTCGAGCACGGCGAAGCGGGCGCAGGCCTGCCAGACCACCTTGCCGCCCCAGCAGAAGCCGGTGATGCCGACGCGATCGCCGCGCGCCCACAGTTGCTGGCTGGCCCAGTCGAGGGTCGCCGAGACGTCGCCCATGACCTGCTCGGAGCCGGCGGCGGCGACGATGCGCTGCACCTCCTGCATGTCCGAGAGCGGCGCCGGGTCGGCGACGCGCACGAAGAAGGCCGGCGCGATCGCCGCATAGCCGGCCTTGGCCAGCCGGCGGCAGACGTCGCGGATGTACTCGTGCACGCCGAATATCTCGGAGACGACGATGATCACCGGGAAGGGGCCGTCGCCCTCCGGCCGGCCCACGTAGGCCGGGAGCTGGAAGCCGTCGGGGGCGGGGTAGCTCACCTCTTCGGCGACGAGACCGGCGGCGTCGGTGGTCACCGGGGCCGCCTGGGCGGCGAGGGCGGCCGGGGCGTAGCCCGCGAAGAACAGGCCGCCGAGGGTTCCGGTCGCCAGGGCGCGGCGGCTGAGGCGGATGTCGTCCGGCTCGGGTCCTTCGGGTCGGATCAGCGTCGTCATCGGAGGCCCTCCGTCTTGGGAAAGCGGGACAGTGGCGGTCCTCGCCGCGACGGTCGAGTCACGATTGCTGTGAGGCGGCCGTGGCGCGCCGAAGCGTGAGATTGATGCGCCCTCCGCCCGGGACGAGGCCGGAGGAGCCGGGCAGGATGCGGTCGATCCCGTGTCGCGCCAGCCGCGCCGGACCTGTGAGGGCGCAGACGTCGCCGGACGTCAGCCTGAGGCTGGTGCTGCGACCGCCCTCCGCCCGGCCGATGCGGAAGACCGCCGCGTCGCCAAGGGAGATCGACAGGACCGGCGCGGTCAGGTCGGCCTCGTCGCGGTCCTGGTGCAGGCCCATGCGGGCCTTCTCCCGGTAGAGGTTGACCAGACAGGCCTCCGGCGGATCCGGCCAGCCGGTCAGGGCCGCCCACAGTTCGACCAGCTGCGGCGGCATCGGCGGCCATGGGGCTCCGGTGAGCGGATGGGTCGGCTGGTAGCGATAGCCGCCCCGGTCCGAGACCCAGCCCAGCGGGCCGAGGTTGGTCATCTCGACGGAGAAGGGCCGGCCGCCGGGCGTCACCGGTCGGTAGAACGGCGCGCGCTCCGCTGCGGCCAGAACCTCCGCCAGCAACAGAGCCTGCGCGCTGGCGTCGAGGGCGCCCGGCCAGTAGCGGAAGCCGGGCAGACCGGTGTCGATCTCGCGCGGGAGTCTCATCGGCTGCAGGTAGGCCGGGCGCAGGGGAATGTTAAGCGACGGGCGCCAGCATGGCCGCATGGATCGCCGCGCTCTTCTCGGACTCGCCGCCGTCGCCGCCGCGACCGCCACGCCCGCCGCGGCCGGAGGCGGGGGCGGCGCGCCGCAGCCCAGCTACATGCGCCTGCCCACGATCACCGCCAACGTCCGGCGGCCGGACGGCCGTCGGGGCGTGATGACGGTCGAGACCGGCATCGATACGCCCGACGCCGCCCTGCGGGCGCGCGCCGCCCAGTCGGCCCCGCGGCTCCGGGCCGCCTACGCCGCCGTGGTGCAGGCCGCGGCCAATGCGCTGCTGCCGGGTCACCCGCCCGACGTGGAGCGCCTTGTCGCCTCGCTGCAGGCCGCCACCGATCAGGCCCTCGGCCGGCGCGGCGCCCGGCTGCTGATCGGCACGGTGATGGTGGTCTAGCCAGCAGGCGTTGGACGGCAGGGCGACACCGCGCGGGACTCGCCGCGCGCCGGCGTCCTGACCGCTCGCGAGCTCCGGCGGCCTTGCCGCCTAGTCCCTGGTCGGGTCGGCCTGTGAGGCGTCGCCGTACGTGAGCGCGAGGAAGACGTCCTCGAGATCGGGGTCTTCGGTGGCGATGTCCGCTATGGTCACGCCCGCCGCCCGGACGGCGGCCAGCACCTGCTCCACGGACGATTGCCCCTTCCTGTAGGAGACGGCGAAGGCGCCGTTCGGGCGCGGCGTGACCTCGAAGCCCGGCAGCACCGGCGGGGCCGGCAGCTCGCCTTCCGGGCTGACCACCACATGACGCGTGTCCAGGCGGCGCAGCAGCTGCGGCGTCGGCTCGCAGGCCACCACCTCGCCCCGGTTCATGATGGCGATGGTGTCGCAGAGCTCCTGCGCCTCCTCGAGGTAGTGGGTGGTCAGCAGGATGGTGACGCCTTCGGCGTTCAGCCGGCGGACGTAGTCCCAGAGCTGGCGGCGCAGTTCGACGTCGACGCCGGCGGTCGGCTCGTCGAGGATCAGGATCGGCGGATTGTGGACCAGCGCCTTGGCCACCATCAGCCGCCGCTTCATGCCGCCCGAGAGGGACCGGACGTAGGCGTTGGCCTTGTCGGAGAGCCCGAGCGCGGCCAGCAGCTCGTCGGAGCGCCGCTCCTTCGCGGGCACGCCGTAGTAGCCGGCCTGCACCTCCAGCGACTCGCGCGGGGTGAAGAAGACGTCGGCGACGATCTCCTGGGCGACCACGCCCAGCGCCGCCCGGGCGTCGCGCGGCTCGCGGTCGATGTCGCGACCCCAGATCTTCGCCGTCCCGCCGGTCTTGTTGACCACGCCGGCGAGGATGTTGATCAGGGTCGACTTGCCGGCTCCGTTCGGCCCCAGCAGGCCGAACATCGAACCGCGCGGAATGACCAGGTCGACGCCGCGGAGGGCCGTTTTCGGCGGCGCCTTCTTTGAGCCGGCGTAGGTCTTCTCCAGCCCGCGCACCTCGATGGCGTTGACGGGCAGGGCTTCGGTCTCGGTCATTCGCATGCTTTCGGGTGTTCCGGGCCGCCCCGTTTGACGCTAAGGAGCGGCGGCGCATACCTATGTGCGCCCGCCCCGATAGCCAAGTCAGAGCTCGCCGAATGCCCCCGCGTCCGACCACCGAGATCGTCCCGCCGCCGGAAGAGATCGTGGTGACCTCCAAGCGCGTGGCCTGCGACGGCGGCGGGGGCGTGCTCGGCCATCCGCTGGTCTACATGGACATGGGCGACGACGACTTCGTCGAGTGCGGCTACTGCGACCGCCGCTTCGTCCTTGGCAAGAAGCGCAAGGCCGAGAGCGAATACCACAGCCCGGCCGCCCGGGACGCGTCCTCGCACTGACTCCGGTCAGGCGGCGGGAGCCCCGCCGCCCGCCGCGATCCAGGCGTCGACCTGGTCCTCCAGCACGTCCAGCGGCACCGAGCCCGAGCCCAGCACGACCGCGTGGAAGTCGCGGATGTCGAAGCGGTCGCCCAGCGCCGCCTGCGCGCGCTGGCGCAGCTCCATGATCTTCAGCTCGCCGATCTTGTAGCTGGTCGCCTGCCCCGGATTGGTGATGTAGCGCTCGACCTCCTTGACGATGTCGCGCTCGGACAGAAGCGAGTTCTGGCGGAAATAGTCGATCGCCTGCTCGCGGCTCCAGCGCTTGGCGTGCAGCCCCGTGTCCGTGACCAGCCGCACCGCGCGCCACAGCTCGGTCGAGAGCCGGCCGAAGTCGGAGTAGGGGTCCTGGTAGAAGCCCATCTCCTTGCCCAGCCGCTCGGCGTACAGACCCCAGCCCTCGGCGTAGGCCCCGTAGCCGCCGAAGCGCCGGAACGAGGGCAGCCCCTCCATCTCCTGGGCGTAGGCGATCTGGAAGTGATGTCCCGGCGCGCCCTCGTGGTAGCTGATCCCCTCGATCTGCGGCTTGAGCACCTGGGTCATGTCGGACAGGTTGACGTAGTAGATGCCCGGCCGCGAGCCGTCGGGGGCCGGGGCGTTGTAGAAGGCGATCGAGGCGGTCGCCTCGCGCCACGGCTCCACCGCCCGCACCTCCAGCGCCGCCTCGGGCAGGTCCGAGAACCAGCGCGGCGCGGCCTCCATCACCTGGGCGATGAAGGCGCGGCTGTCGGCCAGATACTGCTCCTTGCCCTCGGGCGTGTTGGGGTACTGGAAGCGGGGGTCGGTCTTCAGCAGGGCGAACATCTCCTGCAGCGAGCCCTCGAACCCGACCTGGTCCATGATCGTCTGCATCTCGGCGTGGATGCGCTCGACCTCTCTCAGGCCGATATCGTGAATCTGGTCCGCCGTCAGGTCGGTGGTCGTCGAGAGCTGCAGGCGGGCGTTGTAGTAGGCCTCGCCGTCCGGCAACCGCCACACGCCGGCGTCGCGGTCCGGCATGGCCGCCGCCTGTTGCTGCACCTCGGCCAGGGCCTCCAGCACATGTTCGTAGCCGCGCTTCCACTCGCCGGTCAGCGCCGCCCGTCCCTCGGCCAGCAGCCGGGCCCTGGTCCCCTCGTCGGCCTCCAGCGCCTCGATCTTTTTCTGGAAGTCGGCCCAGACCGGATTGTCGGCGCCGTCGTCGAAGGGCGCGCCCGCGATGATGTTGCGGGTATTCTCGATCGACGGCTCGAAGACGAAGTTCGGGGAGATGACACCCGCCGCGGCGCGCTGGCGCAGCTCGGCGGCGATCTCCTGCATCACCCGCTCCGCGTCGCGCAGGCGCGACACATAGGCCTCGGCGTCCTCGACGCTGTCGACCCGGTGCTGGTTGATCATAAACACCGGCAGGCCCGTGGTCGGATTGCCGTTGGCGGCGAACTGGAAGCCCCAGTCGCGCCAGCGGTTCTGCAGCCGCGCCTGCTCCACGCCGTACTCGAACAGGCGCATCGACATCCGGCTGTCGGCGCTGACCTTCGCCGGGTCGAACCCGGCCTTCATCCGCGCCAGCTGCGCCTCGGCCAGGGCGAGCGCCCGCTCCGCCGCCGCATCGGTGCCGTCGTCGAGGCGGCCGTAGTCGCGCTTGATGCCCAGCGAGGTCATGGTCTGGGGCGACAGGGCGATCCGCTCCTGGAAGGCCTGCTCGAAGAAGGCGGCCAGCCGCGCGTCCTCGCCCTGCGCCGCGGCCTGATGGGCCGCATGATCGGCGTGTCCGGCGTGGGCGTCCTGCGCCAGCGCGGCAGGCGCGAGGGCCAGCACCGCGGCGGCGGCGACTGTGGAGACGAGCAGACGACGCATGGGACCCTCCCGGAACACAGAAGGCGCGACCTTCACCGCTCCGGCGCCGCGGCGCAAGGCGTCTCCTAGAACTCCCGCCAGCTGTCGCCGGGGTCGCGTTCGCCGGGGTCGACGCGTTGCTGGCCCCAGGAGACGATCATCAGCAGCTTGTGGCTGCGGATGCGGAACTCGCCGGTCATCGGCACGATGGCGCCGAGGGGCGCGCCGGTGCGCGGCTCGTAGAGGAAGCCGGAGAACTCGGCCACGCCCACCCGGTCGCGGCGGCTGTAGACGGACAGCTCGGGGATCGAGACGACGTTGAAGCTGTCGTTGATCGGCACGCGCATGTCGGGAAGGCCGAAGACGCGGCGCATCTGCTCGAGCGACAGGGTGCCGGCGCGAACCTCGAGCACGGCGTCGGCGTCGTTCTTGGACGGGGCGAGGGCGTAGCCGGCCTCGGACAGGGCCGCCCGGATGGCGCTGATGGCGTAGGGCGCGGCCTCGGCCCGGAAGTAGGCGTCGTCGACGTAGACGCGCGAACCGCCGGGAATCGGCAGGGTCAGGCCCTCGACGGCCCGATCGGCGGCGCGGGCCACGAGCAGCTGCTCGGTGGCGGTCCGCGACGGATAGGTCTCCGAGGTGGAGGCGCAGGCGGCGAGGCCGGACAGAACCAGCGGCAGGACGACGAGGCGCTTCAAGATCACCAGCTCCCGGTGTTCGGCATCGAGGCCCAGGGCTCGGCGGGGGCGAGCGGCTGACCCTCCTGCAGTAGCTCGATCGAGATGCCGTCGGGCGAACGGACGAAGGCCATGCGGCCGTCCCGCGGCGGGCGGTTGATGGTCACGCCGCCCTCCATCAGCCGCTGGCAGGCGGCGTAGATGTCGTCGACCTTGTAGGCCAGGTGTCCGAAGTTGCGACCGCCGGTGTAGGTCTCCGGGTCCCAGTTGTACGTCAGCTCCACCTCGGGCGAGCGCTCCGCTTCGGAGCGGGCGCGATCCTTCGGCGCGGCGAGGAAGACGAGAGTGTAGCGGCCCGCCTCGTTGTCCATCCGCCGGACCTCCTCGAGGCCGAGCAGATCGCGCCAGAAGCGCAGGGAGGCGTCGAGGTCCGCCACGCGGACCATGGTGTGGAGATAGCGCATGGACTCGGTCGGTTTCGAAGGGGGAGGGCCCGCCTTATAGCGGCGCACGGGCGTGACGGCGACTCACAGGCGGTTTCCGCCCCCTCGTCATCCGCCCGCTTTCCGGCTACCCACCCGCCTCGACCCGCGGGGAGACCGATGAACGAAGCCCGGAACCAGTACGCCGACGATCCGAAGCAGGGGTTCATCGCCCTGGTGGCTGACCTGGCTGCGATCAGCGGGCCGGACGGCCTGACCCTGCTGGAGATCCGCGACCGGCTGGACGAGCGCGCCTTCGGTCTGATGATCCTCATCCTCGCCATCCCCTGCCTGGTGCCGGCGCTCTACGGCGTGCCCCAGATCGTCGGCATCCCGATCCTGATCCTGGCCGTGCAGATGCTGGCCGGGCGGGTGGAGCCGTGGCTCCCGGACGCGGTGCTGCAGCGCCGCGTCTCGAAGGCCTGGCTGGAGCGCATGGCCGATTTCGCCACGAAGCGCATGGGCTGGTTCGAGCGCCTGTCGCGGCCGCGGCTGACCGTCTTCGCCGAGGGCTGGGCCGAACGGGCGGCGGCCTTCTTCATGATCCTCGCCACCCTGACCATCGTCCTGCCCATGACCAACACCGTGCCCTCGGTGGCGCTGACCCTGCTGTCGGTGGGGCTGATCCAGCGCGACGGCCTGTTCGTGGCGGCGGGCGCGGCGGTGGCGACGGGCTGGGCGGCGGCTCTGGCGGCCGTGGGCATAGGCTTCTTCGTCGGGGCCGGCTGGGCTGTCTCGCTGATCGCGCGCCTCGGCGGTTGAGCCCAATCGACGCGGCGCTGCGGCGCCGCTATGAACGAGGTCCGATGAGAGGCCTGTACCGAATCCTGACGCGGTGGTGGACCGCCTTCGCGCTTGCGGCCTCGCTGGCCATGCTGGCGGCGGCGCATGCGTTCGAGCGCTTCGGCGGGCTGGCCCCGTGCAACCTGTGCCTCAAGCAGCGCGAGGTCTACTGGGGCGCCGCGGCCATCGCCCTGGTGGCCACCGTCTGGCACCTGGTCAGCCGCGGCAGCCGCGGAACCCCGCGCATCGCCGCCTTCCTGCTGGCGGTGACCTTCGCCACCGGCGCCGTCACGGCCGTGTTCCACATGGGCGGCGAACTGGACTGGTGGTCGCTGCCGGCCGCCTGCGCCGGCGGCGGGGAGGTCGACCTCGAGAGCCTGACGGCCCTGGCCCTGGGCACCGGCCCGGTCGAGCGGCCGGCCATGTGCGACGCCGTGGTCTGGAGCTTCCTCGGCCTGAGCATGGCAGGGTGGAACGCCCTGATCTCCGCGGCATTGGCCGTGTTCAGCCTGCTCGCCGCCAAGAGGCCCAAGGATGCCCGCGCACCCCGCATCTGACCCGACCGAACGTCGCACGCCGCTGGCCCGCCCCGGACGGGGCGCCAGCAAGCGGCGGCGCGACGAGATCCTGCGGGTCGACCACGCCGGGGAGTATGCGGCGGTGCAGATCTATCGCGCCCAGCGGGCGGTCTTCGCCGGACGCCCGGGCAAGGAGCGGATCGCCGCGGACATGGCCGAGATGCGGGCCCAGGAGCAGGTGCATCTGGACCGCTTCAACGCCCTGCTCAATGCGGAGAAGGTGCGGCCGACGGCGATGACGCCGGTGTGGCGCCTGGCCGCGCTGGGGCTGGGCGCCGGCACGGCCCTGCTCGGCGAGAAGGCGGCGCACGCCTGCACCGAGGCGGTGGAGAGCGTCATCGGGGAGCACTACGCGGACCAGATCGCCGAGGTGCGCGAGCAGGATCCGGAGCTGGCGGCGGAGCTGGCGCGGTTCCGCGACGAGGAGCTGGCCCACCACGACCACGCCGTCGCCCACGGCAGCCGCGAGGCCCCCGGCTACGCCCTGCTCAGCGCGGTGATCAGGGCGGGCTGCCGGGCGGCGATCAAGGTCTCCGAGCGCCTCTGA
>MGLK01000042.1:337292-338884 GCA_001794825.1 Caulobacterales bacterium RIFCSPHIGHO2_01_FULL_70_19
CGCGGCCGCGTCGCGGGCTCGGCGGGCCGGCTCTCGAACAGCTCGGCCAGCTTCTCGATCATGGCCCCGCCCAGCTGCTCGACGTCGACGAGAGTCACCGCCCGGCGGTACCAGCGGGTCACGTCGTGGCCGATGCCGATGGCGATCAGCTCGACCGGCGAGCGCGTCTCGATCTGCTCGATCACCTGGCGCAGGTGCTTGTCGAGATAGAGGGCGGCGTTGGCCGACTGGGTCGAGTCGTCGACGGGCGAACCGTCCGAAATGACCATCAGGATCTGCCGCGCCTCGGGCCGGGCCAGCAGCCGCTCGTGAGCCCACAGCAGGGCCTCGCCGTCGATGTTTTCCTTGAGCAGCCCCTCGCGCATCATCAGGCCGAGGTTCTTCTTGGACCGGCGCCACGGCGCGTCGGCGGCCTTGTAGATGATGTGGCGCAGGTCGTTCAGACGGCCCGGGTTGGCCGGCTTGCCGGCGCTGATCCAGGCCTCGCGCGACTGGCCGCCCTTCCAAGCCCGGGTGGTGAAGCCGAGGATCTCGACCTTGACGCCGCAGCGCTCCAGCGTGCGGGCGAGGATGTCGGCGCAGACGGCGGCGACCATGATCGGGCGGCCGCGCATCGAGCCGGAGTTGTCGAGCAGCAGGGTGACGACGGTGTCGCGGAAGGGGCTCTCGCTCTCGGCCTTGAAGCTTAGCGGACTGGTCGGGTCCACGACGATCCGCGTCAGGCGGGCGGTGTCGAGCACCCCCTCCTCGAGATCGAAATGCCAGCTGCGGTTCTGCTGGGCCATCAGCCGACGCTGCAGCTTGTTGGCCAGCCGGGCCACCACCGAGCTGAGCGCCGTCAGCTGCTGGTCGAGCAGGGCGCGCAGGCGTTCCAGCTCCCCGGGATCGCACAGTTCGGCGGCGTCGATGGTTTCGTCGTAGGCCGAGGTGAACACCCGATAGGCGTCGACGGCGCGGCCGTCGTCGGCCCTCTGCTGGCGATTGGGCAGGGCCCCTTCGTCGAGGTCGGGTCCCTCGTCGGTCGCGTCGCCCTGCGGTTCGGCCGGAGCGCCGTCGGGGCGGCTCTCGCGCTCGTCGCCGGCGGTCTGGTCGTCGGTGGAGCCGTCCATCGACTGGCCCTCGCCGCCGCCGGCGTCCTCCTCTTCCTCGTCCTGCTCGTCGGCCGCGTCGGGCTGCTGTTCCTCGGGCTTGTCCTCGCCCTCGTCCTCGGAGGCGTCGTCGCCCTGGCCGTCGCCCGGGTCGAGATCAAGCGCGCGCAAGACCGCCTTCAGCCGGCCGGCGAAGGCGGCCTGGTCGTCGGCGACTTCGGCGAGGGCGTCGAACTGGGGTCCGGCCCTGCGCTCCAGCTCCGGTCGGACGAGGTCGAGCAGGGCGCCGGCGCCATCGGGCGGTCGCCGGCCGGTCAGGCGCTCGCGCGCCAGAAGGGCGACCGCCTCGGCCAGCGGCACGCGATCGGCCTCGGTCGCCCGCAAGGCGCCGGTCTTTTCCAGCCGGGTGAGCAGGGCGGCGTCGAGGTTGGCGCGGACGCCGGCCAGGACGCG
The DNA here is from genome assembly GCA_001794825.1 of Caulobacterales bacterium RIFCSPHIGHO2_01_FULL_70_19. Classification (GTDB taxonomy): domain Bacteria; phylum Pseudomonadota; class Alphaproteobacteria; order Caulobacterales; family Caulobacteraceae; genus Brevundimonas. The sequence continues at coordinate 338,834 of MGLK01000042.1, forward strand.
CGCGCCGACCGCCTCGACCCGGGTCTGCTCGACCGCCTCGAAGACCTCGGC
>MGLK01000042.1:338892-339748 GCA_001794825.1 Caulobacterales bacterium RIFCSPHIGHO2_01_FULL_70_19
GCGTCCGGGCGTGTACGGCGTCGTCGTGGTTGGCGAGGCGCAGCGCCAGCCGGTCGGCCTGGCCGCGCAGGGCGGCGCTCTCCGGGCCGGCGGGGTCCCGCGGCGGGTGGGGCAGGGTGAGCACGCCGTTGGCCAGCTTCGGTCCGTCCGAGCCGAAGGCCACCTCCAGCTCCGACTGCTCCGCCAGCGCCCGCGCCGCGTGGGCGAGGGCGCGCTTGAACAGTTCGGCGGGGGTTTCGGCGGCGGCCATGGACTGCAGTTAGCGCGTTGGGGGCGGGGGTTGAAGGGCAGGCGCGTCTGTTCGCCGCTTCGGGTGAAGCGGTGAGGCGGGGGGGAGCGGGGCGCCGGGCCTCGCCCGGTCTGTGAGGTAGTACCGTTTCGACGAAGCTGACGCCCCGCGCGGTCGTTGGGTCGCGCGCTCTCCGGTTGGCGGCCCTGACATTCGAGCCTGGCCGGATCTCCGCCGAGGACATTGCTGCCTTCGACGCGGCGCGGACATGACGGCGCTCTTCAGACGTCGACAGCAGCCCGCATTCCATTGGCGCGCGGCGAGCAAGCGGCAGGATCCACTCCCTGCCGGCGAGGACCCGGGACTGCCCGTCGCCCCGGCTTCATCGCTCGACCACAGCCCGCCGTCCGAGGTCGTGGATCCGACGCCCTCCCCATCGACGGGATGGGGAGAGTGTGGAGGTGGTTCTTCCTATGGCGGGGAAATGACGCTGCCTGTCGGTGTTTGCTCAATGAAAACAGCGGGCGATGTGCGCGAGATAGGGGATTTAAACACTAACTCCCGGCGCCGGGGATGGGGTCTGGCGCCGCTGGTTCATCACAACGGGCACAAAGGATTCACAAAGGA